>JABABA010000010.1 GCA_014238415.1 Planctomycetota bacterium
GAGGGTGCCAAGGCCAAGAAAGCCTCTGCCGCCAAGAAGAGCGAGTGCAGTGCTGAGGGTGCCAAGGCCAAGAAAGCTTCTGCCACCAAGAAGAGCGAGTGCAGTGCTGAAGGCGCCAAGGCCAAGAAAGCCTCCACAGCCAAGAAAGCAGATTGTGGTTCCCCCTGCGAGAGCAGTAAGACGAAGGCCTTAGGGAAGGTTGCTGGCACCAAGGGCTGATTTTACCCCCTGATACCAAACGCCAGGGCCGGTCCTCTTCGTGAGGGCCGGCCCTGTTTCTGTTGTCGGACCTGGGGAACTGCCACTAGGATGAGCGCTGTGTTGAGCGTGGCCGTATTTCCCTTTGAGTCCCTGACGGACTACTGCCTCTTGGATAGTGGGGCAGGAGAAAAGCTCGAGCGTTTCGGGGACCTGGTGCTTGCGCGGCCCGATCCCCAAGCTCTGTGGTGCCGGCGTCTTGATCAGGCTGAGTGGGACGCGGCTGACTTGCACTTTCAACGAGAGTCTGATCGGGGTGGTCGCTGGGCGGCCGGGCCGACGGCTCCCAAGGGAGTTGCTAAGGAGGGCTTCAGTTGGACTGTTGCCCATAGGGGAGTCTCGTTTGTGTTGCGCCCAACATCTTTCAAGCATGTGGGGCTCTTTCCCGAACAGGCGGGCAACTGGGAGTGGCTTGCGGGGCCCGACCAGCCTGCGGGCCAGAGCATGCTGAACCTCTTCGGCTACACCGGAGCGGCCAGTGTGATTGCTGTGGCCGGGGGCTTTCATGTGACTCATGTGGATGCTTCTCGTCAGTCCTTGTCCTGGGCCATCGAGAACCTCGTCGCCAGTGGGCTTGCCCAGGACTCCATGCGGGTGATTTGTGACGATGCCCTGGCCTTTGCGCGTCGAGAGGTTCGGCGGGGCAAGCAGTATGATGCGATCATGCTGGATCCGCCCCACTACGGCCGAGGTCCCAAGGGGGAACTGTGGCAGCTTGAGATGGGTCTGGATGCTCTGGTTCAGTGTGCCCTGCAACTACTCGCACCTGGGGGGCGGCTGGTGCTCTCAACCTATGCGGTTGGGCACTCGCCCTTGACCCTGCAGGAGTTGTTCCGGGCTCACGCGCATCCGGGGGATGACTTTGCTGCGGCGGAACTGGCATTGGAGGAAGAACAGCGGGAGGGCTTGAACTCGCGTCTTCTGCCCGCGGGCTTCGGCGTGCGCTTGCGCCGGGAACGGGAGGCGTGAGTTCGTTGGCAGTGCTCTGGTGTGACAACCATGTGTTGGCCATCGAGAAACCCGCGGGACTTCCCAGCGTGCCCGATGAAAGCGGTGACGAGAGCGCCCTCGACCTTGCTCGGGTCTGGGTCAAACAGGAATACAGGAAGCCTGGGGATGTTTTCCTGGGAGTCGTGCACCGTTTGGATCGACCGGTTTCGGGTGTGTTGTGTTTTGGGCGCACCAGTAAGGGCGCTGCGCGCCTGACCGAGAGCCTGCGGGAGCGACAGGTGCAGAAGACCTATCTGGGTGTGGTAGAAGGGGAGTTGAGCGGGGAAGGACTGCTGGAGCAGACCCTGCTCAAAGATCAAGCAGCCAATCGGGTGAAGGTCGTGGAGCACGGAACCGAAGGAGCGCGTCTGGCCAGTACCCGTTGGCGTGTGCTGCGTAGCGAAGGGAGGACCTCTCTGATTGAGTTGGAGCCCCTCACGGGGCGATCGCATCAATTGCGGCTGGCTTGCGCGACCTTGGGTGTACCTTTATTGGGGGACTTGAAGTACGGAGCTCAGTCAGCACTCCCGGATCGAAGTGTCGCCTTGCACAGCTTGCGATTCTGCACTCCTCATCCGACCCGCGAAGAATGGCTTCGCTTGGAGTGTCGGCCTCCTTCGGGTGCCTGGTGGAAAGTCGCCACAGGGGTCAGGGTTCACTCCGGCGGTTCTCTGGTGGAGGCCAAGGCGTGAATCGTTGGGATGGCTTCGCGCTTGTCGGGTTGACTCTCGGGTTGCTCGGATCCCTGGCGCTCATGGGCGGACCGACGGGATTCAGCGCGGGCATGGACTTCAATGGTGCGCCTCTGGAAGATTGGATGGGGCCCTTCTATCAGCAGGCTCTCTCGGTCATGGAGGGCACAGCCCAGCCCGTGGATGGTTTCATCTACCCACCCTCGGCGGCAGTTCTGCTTGCTCCCCTGGCCTGGATTGGTCCGGCGCTGCTGGCCTGGGTCGGGCTGGGCCTTCAGCTGTTGTCTTTTGTGGTGCTGGTCTTGCTGGTCGTGCGCCTGGGAAGACCCTCGGAAAGTCGGCTGGATCTGCTGCTTCTGGGCCTTGCTACGGGCAGTTGCTATCCCCTGCTGCACTCCCTCCACTGGGGGCAGATGGGTGCACCCCTGGCAGCTCTCTGCGCGTTGAGTCTGTTCCTTTGGCAGAAGGAGCGACCTGGTCCCGCTGCCTGGGTCCTGGCAGTGGCTGCGGGCATCAAGCTCTACCCGGCAATCCTCTGGTTGCCGCGGTTTCTTGTGGAGGGTGTGCGTCGTGTGGATTGGATCGCGGCCTTGGTGGTGTTGGTAGGCTTGCCTCTGGCGGCCTTTGGCACCGATGCGATTGCATTTGGTCAGCAGGTTCTCGATCGCCTGGATGTTGCGGTGAGGGCTGGAGGAGATTGGGCAGGGTCGGTCAACCGTCAGGGTTTTCCTCTGGTCGTGGGGCGCCTGCTGGGCTTTCCCGAGGCTGGAATTCTGGAGCGAGGATTCTCCCTTGCTCTGCTTGCTGCAGTTCTTTGGCATGGCCGTACCTTGGCCATGAAGGAAGGCTGGGCCATGGGGGCTGGATTGCTACTGGCCTGCTTGCCCTTTTTTCCTGGACCTTGCTGGCCCCACCACTTGAGTGCCCTGCCGATCTGCTGGTGGTTGGCGGCCCAGCGTGGTACGAGGTCGCGGGTTCTGGTGGCGCTCTCGGTTTTCCTGGGGAGCTTGCCCGCCTTCGTGTTGTACGGAGGTTGGCCAGACGCGATATCCATGGGGCTTCCCGCTTGGAGTGGTGTGGCGGTGGGTTTGGCATTTGTGCTTCCCGGTGATTCCTGACCTCGGTCCATCAGGGAGGCTGCCCACCCAGGGCGAGGGGCTGCTAGACTGGGGTGCATGTGGATACTGCCCCTCACCCTGACCGCTCTCGCACCGATAGGATTCACTTTGACTGGGCCGGCTTCTGGCGTCTTGGCCCAGGAGCCTGATCAAGGTAAGGAGGAGGTGGACTACAAGCGCGACATCTATCCCATCTTGGCGGGGAGCTGCTTTGAGTGTCATGGTCCGCGCACTCAAAAGGGAGAGCTGCGCTTGGATACGCGCGAGGGGCTCTTCACGGGAGATCCCGATGCCTTGCCCGTGATCCCCGGCGATCCGGACATGAGCCTCTTGATTGAGCTATGCGAGTTGCCGGCGGATGATCCAGACAGGATGCCCGAAGACGGGGATCCCTTGAGTGCTGAGCAGCTTGCCTTGTTGCGCGCGTGGATCACCCAGGGAGCTCCTTGGGAAAAGGTCGAGGCGGGCCTGCCCTCAACGCCGCGACTGGTGCTGGCGCCCTTGACCGAGGACCAGGAGGCTGCGCGGTCAGCGGCCTTGGTACGACTCAAGGCAGGTGGTTGGGCAGCATTGGCGGTGGCTGATGGATTGCATGCGGTGGATGTGAATCTCTCCCTGGGCAAGCCTGCAGCCGGGGATGTGCAGCTCGATGACCTTGGGGGCTTGGAGCCCAGTTTGGTCTGGCTCAATCTTTCGGGCACAGGCGTTACCGACGTGGGGCTCGTCAAGTTGTCCAGGTTCACTCAGTTGCGGCGCCTGAACCTTGCGCGCACTCAAATCAGTGCCAAGGGTCTAGCTCACTTGGCTGGCCTGAAGGAGCTGGTGGTGCTCAATCTCTATGGATCTACCGTTGGAGATGCAGCCGTTGAAGCGATTGCGGCGCTGCCTGCTTTGAAGCGGCTCTATCTGTGGGACTCGACATTTTCCTCCGAGGGTTGCAGCCGATTGGCTGTACTGCGACCGGAACTCATGATCGATCGTGGTCTTGAGCCCGGGGATGTGGTGGCTCCACCCACTGGCGGAGCGAAGAACGAGCTCTGTCCCGTGCTCGGAACCAAGGTGGATCCCAAGGTGGTATCGGTCTTTGATGGTCGTCCTGTGGCTTTCTGTTGCGCCAAGTGCAAGACCGCCTTTGATGCGGACCCGGCCAAGTACGCGGACAAGGTGACCAAGGGCGATGCGCCCAAAGCTAAGCCAGTCGCGATCAACAAGTCCTGCCCTGTCTCTGGTGTAGATGTGGATCCGTCCGTGACCAGTGACCATGAGGGCAAGCTCGTCGCCTTTTGTTGCGGCAAGTGCAAGGCGAGTTTCGACGCAGACCCGGCCAAGTACGCGGACAAGTTGCCCAAGGCGAAGCTCACCGCGATCAACAAGTCCTGCCCTGTCTCTGGTGCAGATGTGGATCCGTCCGTGACCAGTGACCATGAGGGCAAGCTCGTCGCCTTTTGTTGCGGCAAGTGCAAGGCGAGTTTCGACGCAGACCCGGCTAAGTACGCGGACAAGTTGCCCAAGGCGAAGCTTACCGCGATCAACAAGTCCTGCCCGGTCTCTGGTGCAGATGTGGATCCGGCCGTGACCAGTGACCATAAGGGCAAGCTCGTCGCCTTTTGTTGCGGCAAATGTAAGGCGAGTTTCGACGCAGATCCGGCTAAGTACGCAGACAAGTTGCCGGGCTGAGCCTCAGCCCAGGCCTGATGCGGCGGAACCCACCGGGGCCAACTCTTCGTCGCCGCTCCAGACCACCGAGTAGAGGGTGTCGCGTTCCACTGGGATTCGCCCGGCCTCCCTGATCCAGGTCTCCAATTCCCTGCGCTCCACGCTCTGGGGGGTTGTGGCTCCCGCATCGTGGTAGATTTTTTCCTCCACTACAGTTCCATCCACATCGTCAGCCCCAAAGGACAGTGCCAGCTGGGCAATGGGGACTGTGAGCAGGATCCAGTAGGCCTTGATGTGCGGAATATTGTCCAGCATCAAACGGCCGATGGCGATTTCGCGCAGTTCGTCCAGGGCAGTGGGGCCCGGAAGGTGACTCCATTCGGTGTTCTCCGGATGGAAGGAGAGCGGGATGTAGCACTGCAGTCCACCGGTTTCGTCCTGCAGCTCACGCAGCTGCACCAGATGATCTACGCGCTCCGCCACGGTCTCGATGTGCCCATGCAACATGGTGCAGTTGCTGTGCAGGCCGGCGGCGTGCACCGTGCGTGTGGTGTCGAGCCACTGCTGGCCTGTATTCTTGAGGTGATAGCCCTCTCGTTGAACCCGATCGGCAAAGATCTCCGCGCCGCCTCCGGGGCAGGAGCCGAGGCCCGCTTCGATCAACTCGGGCAGCACTTCTTCCAAGGGCTTCTTGGCCCGCTTGGCGATCTGCATCAGCTCGATCATGGTGAAGGCCTTGATGTGGATCTCAGGCCGGGCGCTCTTGACTGCCCGCAGAATGTCCAGGTAGTACTCGTAGGGTAGCTTGGGGTAGATACCAGCCACCATGTGTACCTCGGTCACCGGTTGGTCCAGTTGTTCGGTGATCTTCTGGGCTACCTGTTCGGGGGTGAAAACATAGGCACCCTCCTGGTTGGGCAGGCGTTGAAACGCGCAGAAGCGACAGAGCTTGTTGCAGACGTTTGTGTAGTTGATGTGCTGGTTGATATTGAAATAGGTCAGATCCCCGTGTATGCGCTCGCGCACATGGTTGGCCAGCATGCCAAGGGTCAGGTAGTCCGGGGTTGCGTAGAGTGCCAACCCGTCGTCGCTTGAGAGGCGTTCTCCCTCCAGCACCTTCGCGCAGATGGAGCCCAGGCCAGCTTGCTCTGCTCGCCGCTGTAGACGCGCAATGTCTTTGGGGTCGCTGAGGGGAAGCATCAGAGGGAGTTGCTGGTGTTGGCCCATTCAGTGGGCGCGGCGCGGTGATTGGCGGCCTCTTCGCGGCATGCGGGACCGCTGGGCTCGCCTTCCTGGGGGTCGACCAAACCGTACCAGGAGTTGCGTTGACGGGGGCTGAAGCCTGCACCATGGATCTGAGCTTCCAGGCGTTGGATTGACTCCAGATTGAAGCAGTCGGCGGCGGAGACCACATTCTCTTCGATCATCGTTCCTCCGAAGTCGTTGGCCCCGTAGTGCAGGCTGACCTGGGCCAGCTTGGTGCCTTGGGTCACATAGCTGGTCTGGATGTTCTCGAAGTTGTCGAGCACGATTCGCGCCAGTGCTTGTACGCGCAGGTAGACCGCTGGCGTGGTTTTTTCGGGGTAGAGGTGCTCTTCTGGGACCCCATGGGGCTGGGTGTTCCAGGTGGCGAAGGCGGTGAAGCCGCCGGTCGTGTCCTGCAGGTCGCGCAGTCGGATCAGGTGCTTGATCCGTTCAGCGGGGGTTTCCAGGTTGCCATACATCATTGTTGCTGATGAGCGCAGGCCCGCCTCGTGCGTCCGCTGGTGCACTTCCAGCCAGCGGTTTGTGCTGGTCTTCTTGGGGGCGATCAGCTTGCGTACTCGCTCGACCAGGATCTCAGCTCCGGCTCCGGGCAGGCTGCCCATGCCCGCTTCGATCAAGTCGGCAATGATCTCTTCCAGTGGGCGCTTTTCCATCACGCTGAAGTGGTCGAGTTCAGGAGCTGAAAGGGCATGGCAGTTGATATTGAAACGCTGCTTGAGATCGCTGATCAACTCGCACCACCAGTCGCTCAGGAGCTGCGGGTGGTGGCCGCCTTGCATCAACAACTGCTGGCCGCCCAGGTCCACGGTTTCCTGGACCTTGCGATAGATCTCGTCCCGCGAGAGTACATACGCTTCTTTATGTCCCGGCGAACGGTAGAAGGCGCAGAAGCCGCAGTCGGTGACGCAGACATTGGTGGGGTTGATGTTCCTATCCACGATGTAGGTCACGCGGTTCCCAGGGTGCAGGCGCTGGCGCACACCATCTGCCATGCGGCCGAGGGTCAGAAGATCCGCGTGCTCATGCAGAAAGAAGGCCTCTTGTTCCAGTATGCGCTCGCCAGCCAGGACACGGTCTTCCAGCTGTTCCAGGGCGGCGGAGTGCTTTCGGCGACCCTGGGAGGCGCGGGGGGCCTGCCAGCCGTGCGGGCGTCGGGGCTCACTGGGTGCGATCATGGGCGACCATTCTAGCGGCAGCCCGACCCCGTGTCTTTGGGGCTCTTGAGTGCGCCACGTGCTGGAGTTGCTCAGCGGCTTGGTCGGTCACCTTGTTTCTTGCCCCTGATCCCTGGAGAGCGCCGGGTGGCCTGCTAGACTCTGCGACCGGGAGCCGCTCCCCGCGCCCCTCCTGAACTCAAATGGCCAAACAAGCAACCGGCGTCATGGATGCCATCGTCTCCCTCTGCAAGCGCAGGGGTTTTATATTCCAGGCCTCCGAGATCTACGGAGGCATTGGGAACACCTACGACTATGGTCCCCTGGGGGTTGAGCTCCTGCGACGAATCAAGGACGCCTGGTGGGATGACGTGGTGGTCGAGCGCTCCAACGTGGTGGGGCTGGATTCGGCGATTATTCAAAACCCCAAGGTTTGGGAGACCAGCGGGCATGTGGGGGGGTTCAGTGATCCCATGGTGGATTGCAAGCTCTGCAAGGCACGCTTTCGGGCGGACATGCTTGAGGATGCCCGTTGCCCCAAGAAGCCCAGCAAGAATCCCACCGAGTGCCAGGGAGAACTGACCGAGCCACGGGCTTTCAATCTGATGTTCAAGACTCACATAGGGGCGGTGGAAGAGTCTGCTTCCGTGGCCTACCTGCGGCCTGAGACCGCCCAGGGGATTTTCTTGAACTTCAAGAATGTGATGGAGGCTGGACGCATCAAGCCGCCCTTTGGCATCGCTCAGATTGGCAAGAGCTTCCGCAACGAGATCACACCGGGCAACTTTGTGTTCCGCACCCGTGAGTTCGAGCAGGCCGAGATGGAGTTCTTTGTGCCTCCTGAGGAAAATGATCAGTGGTATGACTACTGGCGCAAGGCGCGTTTTGAGTGGTACCTGAATCTGGGGCTCAACCCGGACAAGCTGCGTATGCGCGAGCATGAAGCAGACGAATTGGCCCATTACTCCACGGCTACAGCAGACATCGAGTATCTCTATCCTTTCGGTTGGGGCGAGTTGGAAGGAATCGCTTGTCGAACGGACTTCGACCTCAAGCGTCATAGTGAAGCCAGCGGTACGGACCTGGTCTATTTCGATCCACAGGCCAAGGAACGCTACACTCCCTATGTGATTGAGCCAGCGGGTGGAGTCAACCGAATGGCCTTGACCTTCTTGATTGACGCCTACGAGGAGCAGCAGGTGGGCAAGGACATGCGCACGGTGTTGCATTTCTCTCCGCGCCTTGCGCCCATCACGGTGGGAGTTTTTCCCCTGGTCAAGAAGGACGGCATGCCTGAGAAAGCAGCCGAGGTGGAGGCTCTTTTGCGCCGCGCCCATCTTGCGAGTTTTTATGACGAGAAGGGCGCCATCGGGCGCCGCTACCGGCGCCAGGACGAGATCGGTACGCCCTACTGTGTGACCATCGACGGTGACACGCTTTCCGATGGCACAGTCACCTTGCGGCATCGGGATTCCATGGAGCAGGAAAAGGTCACCCTTGACGAGTTGGTGCAGGTCATTCAGGCCCGCAGCGCGTCCTGGGAGCGTCCTCAGCCCCTTGCAACTCTTGAGTAGTTCAGGCCAATTTGGCCAGGGCTGCTTGTTGACGCAACTCTAACCCCTTCCAGACTTTATTCGAGCTAGAATCTTCTGATCTGCGGTGATGTCGCCGCCTGAACAGTAAACACCATGATTTCTTTACCCCTCATTCTTGTGCCCCTCTTCGCGGGCGTTGCACTACAGGAGGACCATGTGACTCCGAGTCAGGTCCTGATGGAGTCCATCGTTGAAGATGCCTTCAGTGATCTGGAAGCTGAATTCACCGAGGCATACGACGGCTGGCGCGCGGAACTGCGCAAGGCCAAAGGAATCAAGGCCAAGCGCGCTTTGCGCGAGAAGCATCCGGTCCGGCTCTACTGGGATCGGTTTCAGGGTCTGGCTGACGGAGGCGAGGGCCGCGCCTTGATCTGGATGACGCGCTCCCTGCGCAACAAGGGGCTACGTCTCTCGGCGATAGCGCCTGAGAAAGTGCGCATCGCGAAATTGCTTCTCAAAGACTATTCCATGGCGAGCTGGTTTGGTGATGGCGTCGACAGTTTTGTGCGCGATCGCAAACACCTGGGTCAAGAGTGGGTGATGGATGCACTGCGCAGAGTTGCGAACGTCAATAAGGACCACAATATTCAGGCACAGTGCAAGTATGAACTGGTAGGCCTACTGCGCAAAATCGAGGGCAAGGCGGCCCTTGATGAGGCTGATGTCCTGATGGCTGAACTGCTCGATCACTACGCAGACACAGAGTACGGCTTCAGGATGCGCGCTGAGCGTACCCGGCCCGAGGACCTCGAGCCCGGTAAAGAAGCTCCTGAGTTTCTAGGCCGAACGATCGATGGTCACGACTTCAAGCTGTCAGATTATCGCGGCAAGGTGGTCCTGATCGACTTCTATGGATTCTGGTGAGGCCCCTGCAGGTCGGCCATGCCGCACCTGCAGGAGCTCGTGAAGCTCCATCAAGACAGCCCTTTTGCACTGATCGGCGTCAACACCGGTGACGACCCCGAGACCTTCCGCAAGGGCGTTGAAAAACACGGCGTCTCATGGATCAGCGCCTATCAAGGGGAGGATTCCCCGATCGCTGATCTGTACAGGGTGAGTGGATACCCGACCTACTTCCTGATTGACGCCAAGGGCATAATTGTGGCCAGTGGACATTCATCAAGTGCAATGGACCCAAAAATCAAGCAGCTTCTGTCTGACATGAAGAAGTCCAGGGACTGATAGGACCGGTCAGCAGCTGGTTTTTGAGGTATCTCGCCTCGGGAGCCTTGGCGCGGGGTTCATCCGAGAAGGCCGGCCCATGAATGGGATAAGCCCAACAGTTCTCGCGCTTCGGCAACTTCCGGTTTCCGCTCCGTGAACCGCTTCTCGCGAATCGTTGAGGGGCGGCTCTTTGGTTCTGTAATGACTGGGAATCACTCCCAGCTGACGCTGGCGCGGACCACTACAGGGTTGTCCAGCACATGGGGAGCTGAGGTCTGCAGCACAGGTAGGCCATTGACCCCGATGCGCAAGCCGCAGACGCTGCGGTCGTCATTGTCAACCACGAAGAGGAAGCGTCCGAGGGGTGAGATTTCCAGGTCGCCCAGGGATATGCCGGCCGCAGTTGCACCGCTGGTTCCTTTGGCGTAATCAGACTGAATCACATCCCCTGTGCCACCCAAGGTGGCAAAGATCCAAGTTTCGAAGGGGTGGTGCACGATGTCGTAGGGCTCACTCAGTATGCCTGTTTCAATCTCATAGCCGCTTCCATCGCTGCCAGACTTGAGTGAAAGTATGCCGGTGCTTGCTTGCAGTCTGTAGCCACGGATCAGGTGTGCGCTCTTGAAAGCGACAAAGAAATCCTGACCATTGCGCGAGAAGGCCATGCCGGAGGGGCCGCCTGTGACTGTCAATTGGGGAACGCCTGTCGAAGCGTCCAGTGACCCATCGAGATTCAAAGGAATGCTCGCCAGCAGTCCGCTGCTTGCATCTGCTGCAACCAGCCAGTGCCCGGTGGGGTCTGAGAGCATGGACGAGGGTGTCAAGTCAAGGTCCTTGGAGCCAAGCAGTGACAACAGGCCATGGTCTTGGTTGATGCTATAGGCGTGAACCGCGGCTGAACCCTGAGCTCCGCCAGTGGCCAGATAGAGCACGGTCCCCAGAGGATTGAGTGCCATGGTGCGCGGATCGATAGGTGTGCTCAGCACCGATGCCTGGGCTGTATCGAGGAGTCCATCTTCTCCCACCTCCATTGACCAGAGGGACTGGGCTGGAATGTCAAGGATGAAGAACAGAGAGCCGCGGGGGTGTACGAGTGCTTCAGAGGGATCGTTGCCGACTGGGATTGGCAGGGCCGATGTGGCCAACTGTCCACTGGTCGGGTCCATTCCGAACTGGTGGATCATGCCATCCGAGATGCCTGGTCCTCCCACACTTAGCATGCGCCCCTTGTCCGAGACGAAGACTCCGCGCACGGTGGCTTCTACTGGGTTCGGGCCGACAACCACAGCCAGATGATCCGCCCCACTGCGAGTGCGGAACGCACCCCTGCTGAAGAGGGACCCATCACTGGGGTCGGTTTCAAAGGCCAGCAGGCCATCGAGCCCCGCTGCTGAGATGAACAGGAAGCGCCCCGTGGAATCATAGGTCAATGCCGATGGGGCGGACCCAAGAGAGAAGGGGTCTCCAGAGGCGCCAAGATCAAGACTGTCCTTGAGCAGGACAAAGCGCTGCACCGCGGGCTGTTCGCCTCCTAGCAAGGTCACCAGGGAGCGGCCGGTGGGTTGAATTGCGATGGCAATCGGTTGTCCATCACCCAGGTCTTTCACACCCGAACCATCTGGCACCAGATTGCCGTCAATCAGGTCCAGTGGCAGGATGCGGTTCACGTTGAATCCGCTGATGCCAAGGAAGAGGCGATTCCCGATTGCAGCCAGCGCTCTGGGCTCAAATTCGTTGAGCATCGTGTGCTGAGGGTCCCCTGTGGGAATGCCGCTCGAATCAAGTGTGTAGTTCGAGAGCCCGTAGGATGCGGAGTCTCCACCGTCGGCCAGGACCAGGTGCCCGGCATCGTGTGCAAAGACCGGCAGCCGGGGAGCATCTTCGGTGGTCAGGATTGTGGGCTCAGCCAGCACGCGACCATCCGAGGCCAGTGGATAGATCCACAGCTCGTCCGCGTCTTCGGCAGTAACAACCAGGGAGCGCCCGTTGGTATCAACTGCCAGACCATAGGAATCGCTGTTGCCTACATCCCAGGACTGGACGCGCACTGGCGCAATTACATCTGCGCGAACATGATAGACATAGAGTTCAGGCGGATTGCTGTTCACCACTGCATAGGCAACACTTACTGAGGGGTGGCTGATCAGATCCTTGAGCCCTGCTTCGGTGTCGAACCATCCATCATGGGCCGCGATTCCCGTGCGGGCATCTACCCGGAACATCTCCACCGAGGCCATGGCATCGCCTCCAGCAATCAGGTGTCGCAATGGAGGGGCAACTCCCAAGGGCAGTACTGCCGTTGTGGCGCCTCCCGAGTTGGAAGCTGTGATTGTGTACTCCTGAAATTCAGTCGCTCCCGCGGGAGTTCCTGAAATGGTTCCTGTCCCCTGATCAATGGACAGCCCTACGGGCAGTTGGGGCTGTGTGCTCCAGGCACTTACTTCCCCTTCGACACTCGGGGTCAGGGGAGCAATCGGCACACCGATCATCAGCGAGAGCGTTGCATCCCAGTAGGTCAGATCACTTGGTGCAGCGATACCAGAAGAGTTGCTGTTCGAGGAGTTTGAACAAGCAGAAAGTCCAATAAGAAGGCTGATAGCTATGAGGCGGTTCATGGTGGGCACAGCCGGGGAGAGGTGCGGCCCCCGTGCCATGCAGGGAACGCTACCCCTCTATTCTAGGCCATGTCCGAGTAAGTCTCATTTTGTGGCAGGAAGCCTTTTCCTGCCCCCCTCTGCGACCATCCCAAGGCTGTTTTCTGGCCCGCGCAGGGCCAATACCTGAAGCTGCCCCTCGGTGGGGGTCCTGCTCTTCTGGCCTCAATAGCCGGCAGCCATGCCGTCCTTACGGCTTTCGCTGGCGCCAACCCAGCAGCCGCTCTCAGGGTGGCGTCCCACTGCCTGGTAGCCTCCAAAAACCCCGGGCCGGTCCACAAGCTGATGGCCCATGGCCTGCAGGGCTTTCAACACCTTGGGATCAAAGCCGCCCTCAAGGGTTACCCGCCCCCCGTTCTCCATTCGTTCTCCTGTCGGTTGGGAGGAGTCCAGGTGAATCACTCTGGAGGCGTCGCCTGCTTCCTGCAGATTCATGCCAAAGTCGATGATGTTGCACAGCACCCAGGTGTGGGCTTGGGGTTGCGTCGCACCGCCCATTACTCCAAAGGCCAGGAAGGGCTGGCCCTTGTGTTTGACGAATGCTGGGATGATCGTGTGGAAGGGGCGTTTGCCCGGGGCGTAGGTATTTGCACGGCCAGGGGTCAAATCGAAGAGTTCACCCCGGTCTTGAAGTACAAAGCCCAGGCCTTCTGGCGTGATCCCTGAGCCCATGCCCCTATAGTTGCTCTGGATCAGGCTGACCATGTTGCCTGCTGCATCGGCGACGGAAAGATAGATCGTGTCTCCTTCTTCCAAGGCCGGGTTGCCGGCCGGAAAGGACTGTGCTGCGCGCTCCAGGTCGATCAGGGCCCGTCGGGTCTCTGCGTACTCTTTCGAGATCAATCTCTCCACAGGCACCTCCGCCATGGAGGGATCCGCGTAGAAACGTGCTCGGTCCTCAAAGGCCAGTTTCTTGGCTTCGATGAAGATGTGCAGATGCTCTACGCTGCCAAACCCCATTGCCTTGAGGTCATAGGGTTCGATGATGTTGAGCATCTGTAGGGCGGCGATGCCCTGGCCGTTGGGGGGCAGTTCGAAGACCTCATAGCCGCGATAGGTGGTGGAGACCGGGGGTGTCCACTCCCCTTTGTGACGGGCCAGGTCTTCGCTGGTCAGGAAGCCACCTTGGTCCTGTACCTCCTTGGCGATGGCCTTGGCAATAGCGCCCTGGTAGAAGGCCTTTGCGCCTCCTTTGGCAATTGCTTCGAGGGTCTTGGCAAGCCCTGGGTTGGCGAAGACATCCCCTTCTTTTGGTGCAGCACCCTTGGGCATGAAGGTCTCGGCAAAGTGCGGGTACTTCTTCAAGCGTCTTGAGTTGAGTCCCCAGTAGTAGGCGATTGTCTGGGGGACTGGTGCGCCTTCCGTGGCTAGTTGGATCGCGGGCTGCAGGACCTGCTCAAGGGGCAATTCGCCGAAGCGTCCGTGCAACTGGTCCCAGGCTTCCACGCAGCCGGGCACGCTGACAGGCAGAGGTCCATGGCTGGGGATTTTCTCCAACCCGCGCGAGCGCAATTCCTTCAGGGTCAGGCTCATGGGAGACCTGCCACTGCCATTGTAGCCGTGCACCTCATCGGTCTTGGCTTCATAGACAATGGCGAAGAGGTCTCCCCCTAATCCGCAACCCGTGGGTTCTGCGAAACACAGCACCGAGTTGGCTGTGATGGCTGCATCCATGGCAGAGCCTCCTGCCTTGAGAATGTCCAGCGCGGCCACTGTGGCAAGGGGATGACTGGTGGCCACCATACCGTGTTGGCTGAGGACCTGGGAGCGGGTGGCGAAGGGTTGGCCTGTGATTCGATCCACTTGGGGAGTCAGGGCTAGGGCAGTGATGAGCAGGGTCAGGGACATGGGCGTCCAGTCTACGCCACGTCACCCCGTCGTGAGCACTAATCCAAACCCTTGCGAATCACCAGAGCTGTGGGTGCTGTGCCTGTGGGCACAGTACCGTCCTCGCTGAGCGTGGTAGGATCCGCGCCGATTGAGTGCACAACAATCCGATCGCCATCTCCGTCCAGCACATAGAGCTTGGTTCCACGGGGGTTCACGCGCAGGTCCATGGGACTGAAAAGCAGAGGGGTGTTCTCCACCAGTGCCATAACCTGAGTGTCAGGGTCGATGGTCACAGTCAGCAGAGATGGAAGGTTGCCCGCATCTTGGTTCAGGATCACATAGCCCGCTGGCGGGCCTGGATCTGTACCAACCGCCGTGCCCGTATCGGGGACCATGTTCGGGGCCAGTGGAATGCCATGCTCGAAGGCGACTGGGGCACCGGGTACTTCCAAGGCTGCTCCCACCAAAGGTGAGAGCTGGCCACTCGTCTGATGCACCGCATAGGGCATCACCAGATGGGTTGTGGCCAGGCAGGCATAGGCGTGGCGTCCTGAGGGGGCAAAGCGCAGATGACCTGGGTTGCCCGTGGCTACGGCGAATGCCGCCTCATGGTCCAATTCGCCATGTTCGAAGAGGAAGCTTGCGATACTGGCCGAGCCGCTCACATGCACGAACCGTCCGGTTCGGTCGCAGGAGATTTCTTCAGGGTCGTTCGATAATGCGATAGTCTGGCTGAGGGCAAGATCATCGGGGTTTTCCCCGATTGTGAACATCAGCACTCGACCAGGTATTTCCAACGTGACGAAGAGGTAGCGCCCAGAAGGATCTACTGCGATGCCCTTGGGAGTCCCTGGAAGAGCAATCGGCGTTCCAGGCATGTTCGATACCATGCCGTCGTCGTCGAGTAGCACCACGGTCAGGTTCTGGCTTGCTTCGTTTGCTATCCATGCAGCGGCGCCACGCGGATCCAGTGCCAGGTGATCAGGGCGGATACCCAGGTCTTGGTCCGGGCCGCTGCTGGTAAGTGCACCAGTGGCGGGGTCTACATCGAAGGCCGAGAGGTCTTCCGATTGCTCGTTGATCGAGTAGAGGTTGAGTGCAACTGCCGCCAGGGGCTCTGTTGCGTTCAGAATGGTCAAGCGGAAAAGGCCAGGACGGGTTCTGATTTCGCTGACTCGGGTGACGGCTCCGTTGTCGGGATCGATTTGCAGGCTGCTGATCTCATGCTCGCCAGAGTACGAGACATAGACGTAGGTCCCAGAGCGGTCCATGGTCACATTCCGGGGCTCGAAGGACAAGTCTTGGATTGAGGCCAAGCCCAACTCGCCAGTTTCCCTGTTTACCTCGTAAACACGCAACTCGCTGCTTCCAGCACAGGTTGTCGCAAGGAAAGTACCCGCTGGCCCAATTGCCAGGGATGTGGGCAATGCCCCTGTGGCGGTGCGCGTGCCCCAGGTCACCTGCGGTCCAAGAGTCTCGTCCCAGCCGATATGGAACAGTTGGATCTCCGAGGTTTCTTCGAAGCTTACATAGAGATGCTCACCCGTGTCATCCAGCACCATATCCGTCGGGCGTCGAGTGAAGAAGGACAGGTCTCCGTCGAAGGTGAGCTCGCCTGTCGCGGGGTCGATCAGGAACAGGTTGAGGTTGCGTGAATGGTAGTTCTGACAGAAAACGAAGCGACCAAGAGGATCGACAATGATGCGGTCAGGGCTGGTCCCGGTTATCGCTGCGATGCCGATGGGGGTCAATTCTCCGCTGATCTGATCCACCGAGTGTGTTTGGATGCGGTGGTTGGCTCTTGAGGCAATGAAGGCCAGGGCGCCATCACTGCTCAGGCCCATGGTGTGAGCTCCTTCAAGGAACGAGCGTGAGGATGAATAGCGCGGCAGGCCCGTGTTGGGATCGATCTTGAAGACCGAGACATCTTCTTCGCTACCCAATTCACCATTGTTCGCGGTCCAGGCCAGATGTCCATCGGGGTGTACGACCACATCGCCCAGCGCACCTGCTGCACTGGGGGCGTACTCCAGACCCAGGGGGCTGAGCGCGCCGCTGAACGGGTCGATGCGGTGCATCATGAGGGTGCCGTCCCCATAACTGCCGAGGGCCAGAACCGGGGTGTCGGTTACGCGGATCTCCAAGGCCACATTTGTGGAACCATGTTCGCTTGCGCCGGTGACGGTGTAGAGGGAGACTTCGGTCTGGATCAGTGGAGTGCCGCTGATCACCCCCGTCAGAGGATCGATCTCGAGACCTGCTGGTAATTCGGGCAGGACAGTGAAGTTGTCGATGATTCCGGTCCAGGTCGGCGTGTTGTCTTGCCCGGTAACTTGGGCGATGTAGGCCGAAATCGGCCTTTCAAACACAAGTGAGTGGGGCACGTTGGAGTCGTCCCCGGAGCCCCCTCCCGGGCCGCCGCCTCCGGATCCGGCATTGGGGCCGCTGCTCCCGCCACAAGCGGCGAGCAAGAACAAGCCTGCGGACGCCAGGAGCATTGTTCGTGGATAAGCGGGAGTTGTTGGGACAGTGATTGGATACGACAAGGAGCACCTCAGACGCGCCTAGGGAAGTTGGGTTTGGTAAACCCGACCCGCGGTGAAAAATAGGGAGTGTGGATTTAGGCAGGGAGAGGCCGCGGAGCATCTTCCAACCAGGATCGATAATAGGAATGAAGAAGGTGAAACGATCCGGTTCCGCTCTGAGACGCAAGATTTGCTCCAAGCTGATGCACAATGCGGAGCAGAAACCCGCAGTGATGCACTTAGGTCTCAAACTGACGCAGGGCGTGTCACGCTGGGAGATTGTCGGCCCTAAGCAGTCTCTTCGCAAGACATTGGGCTTTCTCCACACATTGGTCCGAGTTGTCGTACTCGAATCGTCCGAAACGCCCCAGGGGGAACAGGCCCTGGTCCTCAAGCCACTCCAGGGCCTTCCTGCGACGGGTTTCGTGGCCGTGGACATAGACCACATAGGCCCTCTTTACATCGCTGCGGTCCGTGAATAGCACCTGATCGCGCCTCAGGAGGCCCGCATTTTCCAAGCCGAGGAGCGTTGTTTCTTCCAATTTCCGCCCCGGCTGGACTTCTCGACCTGAACAGGTGATTTCTACCAAAAGCGAACTCCTACCCTCTGGAGCGCCATTTTGGGAGTAGTTTGACATCCAAGTAACTCGGTTGGCGGGTCCTTGGTTGGGGTGTGGCAGGTAGCACCAGGAGAGATCTGGTTGTTCTGGGGTGTCCAAGGCCACCAGGAAACTAACCAGTCCGTTGAATTCCAAGCCTTCCATGGCGGCTTTCACATCGGGGGGAACTCCTTCAACCAGTTCGGCTGCGAGATCCAAGGGAGTCGTCAGCACTACCTGGTCGTACTCTTCCCCGTGTACCGACCAGCCCTCTCCTTTGCGCGTAACTTTGTCCACGGGAGTCGAGAGGCGGATGCGCGCTTTCAAGTCCGCTGCCATGCCATCCGTAATCGCCTGAAATCCGCCTTGTTTGGGGTACCGGAACACCGACTGGTGTACATAGCCCTCCGTGCGAATGCCCACGGCTGCTCGTAGCACATCTTCGATGGGAGCGTCGGGCACACGACCGGCGACCCATTCGCTTGTGATCTGTTCCAGGGGGCGCTTCCAGATCTTTTCGTTGTAGGGATCCATGAAGTGTTTGGCGATGCCTTCGCCAAAGCGCCACTTGATCCAAGCTGCAAAGTCCGGCGGGGCTTCAGAACCTGTCAGCTTGCGCTGGTGCCAGGCGTGTACATAGCCCACAAGGCACTCATAGTTCGCCTGTTCCGGCAGGTCCCCGATGCCATTCTCGAAGGGGTAGCGCACCCAGCGATCCTCGAAGCGAATTGCTGTGTTGCGTTGGCGTTTTTCAAAAGCCTCTGGTCCACCTCCTGCGGTCAGCATCCAATCGAGGATTTTCTGCTGCTTCGAGAACAGGATATGGCCTCCGGCCAAATCATAGGTGAACCCATCGATGACCTTCGAGCGGCAGAGACCGCCAGCCACCGGCGCGGCCTCGAAGAGCGTGATGTCCGCCGCGTCCAGACCACCTTCCACCAGCGCCCGCGCGAGGGCAAGACCGGAAACTCCGGCTCCTAGGATGGCGGTCTTCACGGTGTGCTCTCTGGGTGCAGGCTTTTGGGTGGTCTTCCGGGGGAGTGGCAGGAGCCATGGGCATCCTACGGTCCAGGGGCTCCGGGGTCCAAGACACTCCAGGGCCTAGCGGGTTCGAATCAGCAACTCAGTGGGTACCTTGGCCTTGGCCAGGGCTGGCCTGGCATCCAGCAGCCAACGACGTGCATCGGTCACATAGCCGGCAGTTGGCTTGAGTTCTTCTTGAAGGTCAGCGAACCAGCGGTTGAAAGCACCCATGACGCTCTCTCGAGCGTACTTGGCAAGGCAGGAGCCTACCGCCACGGGCAGACTTGAATCTTCTGCTTTGGGCCGCACCGTGAGCAGCATGCGGCGCTTGTCCCCGCAGATTCGGTACTGGGCGAGGTCCCTGGATTCGATCAGGGTTGTGATTTCACAGAAGGGGAATTCTTGGGCCAGCAGGCCACCGTAGTGCCGTCGCCCCCCTTGACGATCTAGCACGACGGCCACCTGTTGTTGCCCATAGGTCTGCCACAGGTGGGTCAAAATTGGCGCCACCAGCGCCCAGGTGGAGACCGCCTTGTTCTGGGTGCGCTCGAAAGAGGCGTTGAGTTCTCCCGCTGGGGCAATGCGCACTGCCGCCTCAAGCACGCGGCAGGCGGAGGATTCCATTGCCGCTTCCAGGGCTGCGGCATGCAGCTTGAGCTGCTGTTCTGGAACCTCGTTGGGCAGGGTCTGCAACCAGGAGCTGAACCAGGGGGCAGGGGCCTCTTCGCGGGGGCGCAATGGGGGAGCTGGGCTATGAAAGAGGTCCCTGCCGCTGACTGCCGGGTTGCCCGCCGCGCGCAGGAAGCTGAGGGCTGTGGCCGTCAGCCTTGCCCGGCTACTGGGGCTGCCATCAAACACGCGCTTGGAGTCTGCCACGTACAGTAGTCCGCTCTTGCGGGGGTGTTCCTGACTGACCGCACTGGGCCAGAGATCCCAGTGGTTGAGGTCCTTCGCCTGTGAGGGCGAACTGGTCACGCACCAGCCGATGCAAAGGGGGCCGAGCATGGGGCCCAGGCCAGCTTCATCTATGCCAGCATGAATCCTGGGGCCATCTTGGGTCGGGCGCATGGGGATCTAGTCGTTGGCGACCGGGTCAGCTTGGGGCAGAGGCTCCGGTTCTTGACGACGGCGGTTCTTGATCAGCATGCTCACGCAAAAGGTGAAAAGCAGGATCGAGACCAGTTGGGAGGTGGAGATCGTGTCGTTGAACCAGAGTCCCCGGATCGAGTCCCCGCGGAAGATCTCGATGCAATAACGGCCGATGGAGTAGAGCGCCAGCAGGCGCAGCACCACCTGTCCCCGGTATGCCCGGTGGCGTAGGAACCAAAGGCCGATGACTCCCAACGCAAGAGCGTTGATGGTCATCCAGGGCTGCGTGGCCCAGATGGTCTGGCCCGCCAGCTCACGGGGGAATAGGCTGTCCGGGTTCGCCTCAAGCCACTCAAGGCTGGGCACATCCACGGTGATCGGAAACGGCAAGTGGCTCCATTTGTCCGGCACGATGCTGCCGTGGTCGTCGCCTACCAGGAGGCAGCCGATGCGCCCGATGCTGAGACCGAAGAACGCGCCCACAAACGTCAGGTCAAGGATCTGAGTGAAGGGCAGGGCATATTTCCTGACGCACAACCAGCCCCCAAAAATCGCTCCGAAGCAGCCCCCGTACATCACCAGTCCTCCTTCCCAGACATACAGCATCGAGAGGGGATCGCTGAGATAGCGCTGACCGGTTTCGCTTCCCTGCAGGGATTCCACCAGCACATAGGCCGCGCGTGCGCCGCCAACTACGCCGACCATGACCCAGAGGGGCAGGGCGCCGATGCCCTGGGCGTCCTCGTCGCCATTCGTGGCTCGCTGGAAGTACCAGCGCGTGAACAGGTGGGAGGCCAGCAGAAAGCCCAGTACCACCATCACCCCGAAGGAGCGAATAGGCAGGCCCAGTCCAGGGATTTCGAGGAGAATCGGATGCATGCCCCGGGGATCCTAGCAGTCTGCAGGGGAAGTATTGCTCGGGAATCTGTTCTCTGGTGACTGGTGGGGGGACCGGCGGCTATCCTGCCGGGTCTTCTCCGTTGGATCTCCAGGAAACTCAGTATGCCGAACCAGCCTCAGGTCAAGATCTTTGTCGAGGGACGCTACCGCAAGCTCACTCGCGATCTCCCGCAGACGGTGTTCTTTTGCCCTGAGTGCAAGGGTCATCCGCGGCGGCGACGCAACTGTGAGAAATGCGAGGGATTCGGCAAGCTCACTAGGGATTCCGTCCAGGAGTTGGTGGGGTGGGTGCTGGGCAAGGGCTTCGGCACTCGCAAGCACAAGTTCCATGGGGCTGGACGGGAGGATGTGGATGTGCGCATGCTCGGGCGCGGTCGGCCGTTCATCCTGGAACTGATCAATCCATCGAATCCGGACGCGGATCTAGCTGAGCTCGAGGCTTTGGTCAATAGCCGCAACGAGGGTCGTCTGGAAATCAGTGGCTTGCATTGGACCGAGAAGGCGAGGGTGCGGGAAATCAAAGAGGGCAAGCACGCCAAGCGGTATGGGGTTCACGTGTCGATCGAGGGAGAGATTGACGCCCTGGCGAAGGATGCTCTTGTGGGTCAGCGAATTGTTCTGGCCCAGCGTACTCCCAGCAGGGTGGCCCATCGTCGGGCGGACAAGGTGAGGGAGCGTTGGATCGAACTGGAGTCCATAGAGATGCTGGGTGATTCGGCTCTGCGTGTGCAACTCATGACCGAACATGGCACCTACGTCAAGGAATTCATCAGTGGCGAAGACGGTCGGACCGATCCTTGCCTGGGCGGCTTGCTGAAAGGCGTCACTTGTGGCTGTGTCGAGCTTGATGTACTCGATATTCTCGAAGCGGAAGGCGGCGAGATGGCGGTGGATCCTGGTTGGGAGGCACCTGCCGCATTTGGCAAAGGCCTGGATCAGGCTTCCTCCTGAACGGGGTTGCGGGTCCTAAAAACTGACACCGAGGATCAAGCCCTCGAAGACCATTTTTTCACCCACATATCCTTGGCAGATGTAGCGGCAGAGGTTGTGCCTGGCGCGTTTGAGAAATACTGCCATCACGAGGCGGCATTCCGGTACCACCGGGGCTCGGAATCGTACGGATTCGAGTCCGCCCAACCCTACGAAGAGGTCGCTGTCAGCCTGCGGGTCGAAGCGATTGGTCAACATGTCATAGGTTGCGATCTGGGCTGCCAGCTCACATTGCAGCACTCCTGGGAAGAGGGGTCGTCCAGGGACATGGTCGTCTGCCCACCAGTCGTCTGCGCGAATGTCCCGGTAGCCTACTGTGACTCCTTTGCTCGGGTCCGACAGCAAGATGCCCTCGGCCATGCGAAAGCGATTGACCTGGGGCAGCACCTTGTCGAGATCAGAACCGCTGGCCACAGGGGTGACTCGGGCCAGGGAGAGTGGGTCTTCAAGCAGGGGGGCGGTCATGGTGAGGCGCGAGTGTACGATTGCAGGCCCCGATCTGGATGGGGAATGGGCTATTCCCGGCTAGTCGGTCTTGAGCTCGTCCAGTTGTCGAACGGCCAGGTGGAAAGCCAGGGCCTTGAGAGTGGTCGAGATGTTGATTGTCCACCAGACTCCCATGGCTCCCCAGTCCAGGTAGATTGCCAGGAACCAGGCCAGGGGCAGGCGGATCAAATTGCCCGGTACGCTAATCGCAAAAATTGGCCGGGTGTGCCCCATGCCCAATAGAACTTTTTCTTCAGCTGCTTCGAGGGCGACAAAGACCTGGCTGGCCGCCAGAACCGTCACATACAAACTTGCCTCGATCAGCACATCTGGATCGTTTGTGAAGAGTGGTACAAGAAAGGGGCCCCCGAAGAAGAACACTGCTGCAAAGAAGAGTCCAAGACCAAGGTTGACCAGCCGTATGCTTCGAATTGCGCGCCGTGCCTCCAGTCTGTTACCAGCGCCCAGGGTGCGTCCAACAAGGGAGGCGCCTGCCACACTGATGCCCAGGTAGAAGGGGAATGCCACACCCTCAAAGGCATTGAAGCCAATCGAAAGGCCGCCCAAAGAGGCTTCCGGAAGCCGTGACATGATCAGTTTCACGATGGCTGCGTAGACCACAGAGTAGATACCGATTGAAGCTGCGGATGGAATGCCGATGCGTAGAACCGGCATCACACGTTTCAGCGCGAAGTCCTTGGGATTCCACAGGTGGATGCGTTCGCGCAAGACCAGAATCATCAGGCCTACGCTCAGGCTCAGGGCCCGAGAAATGCCCGATGCGTGAGCCGCGCCGGCCATGCCCATGCCCGGTCCAGCGATCATGTTCTCCGCACCCCAATCCAACTCGTAGATAAGCAGGGGGTTGAGCACGAAGTTTGCCAAGACCGAACCAATCTGCAGCTTGAACGGCGTTGAGGAGTCGCCCATGCTGATGAATATGTTGCTCACCAGAGGTGCCAGACTGAGGGCTCCTGACCAGAGGTGGATTGTGCGCACATAGTCGATGAAGGGCGCACGTTGAGCCTCTGCCAGATTGAGCAGGTCTGCCAGGGGCACCGCCAGGCTATAGCCCAAGACACCAATCACCGCGCCGATCATGGCACTGGTGAAAAGGGCTTGCCGAATGGCGGAATCCCGCGCGCCCTCCTTTCCTGCCCCGCTGGCCCGGGCGATCAGGGACATGGAGCCGGCGATGGCAACAAAATATGCTGCGAAGTCGAAGATCAGCAGGAAAGTGACTGCTCCCAGGGCTTCCTGAGCGGAAGGCCCCAGGTGCTGGATCCAGAATTGGTCGTTGACCCGGAAGAGACTGCCCGCCACAAAGGAGAGCACTGAAGGCCAGGCAAAGCGCAGCAGGCTAGGCACATCTCCAGTAGTGGGCCTGGGGTCGATCCCCGTTGGTCTCTTCTGGCTGGCCATGCGAGCCTATTTCCCCTTCAGGCAGCGGACCAAAATCAATTCGGTGGCATGCCCTTCAGGCTGGGCCTTGAGGGTGAACTCTCCGCGCCCCTTGCGCCCGCTGGTCTTATGTTCAAGGCGCACTTGATAGTCGCCAGGGGCAAGGTGCTGAACTTTGACTTGTCCATCAAAGCCCGTCACACAAATGATGGGTGTGGGGCCCATGCCGCGCACGTTGGCTCCCTCAATGGGCCGATCGGTTTCATCTACAGCACGTAGCCGGACGGCGCAAAGTGGCGGAAGGGTGATGTCTTCGGTGCGCGTGATAGGCCGCCGCACCTGGATCTCATGCTCGGGAATCAACGGACGCTCGTAGGGACCCAGGCGCAACACATAGGTCCCCTCGTCGAGGTCTTCCAGATTCCAGAGCCCGGCGTAGTTCGTGCGAGCTGTTCGCCGAGTCGGGCGACCGTGCATTTGCAGGGTGACTTTGAGGTCCCCGGCTCCTTGGCCTGTGTGGCCATAAACCACGCCCTCCACCTTCGCCTTGGGCACCATCTGCAGCGTCATGTGCACCCGGTTCACACCGGGCAGATCTTCGCGCTCGGCCAACTTGTAGAGCATCACTTCCTGGGCCGTAGAGGACATCCCTGGCGCGAGGGCCTGGATCGTATAGCCGCCCATGGGCAGGTCAAACTCCTCGAAGGTGGTGATGTTTCCCGGTAGAGTTCGTGTGCGTTCTTGGGCCGAATCACGGCCCAGGGCGAAGAGAGAGGGCCGGATGTTCAGGGTCCATTCTGCGGGCACGGCCATTCCTGGGGCAAAGGAGACCGCACCGGTCAGGGTTCCGTTGCCGGCGAAACTCTTCTCCATGCGTTTGAAGGGGAGGTCGATTCCGGACTCGATTCCCCCCTGAATGCGAAGGGCGTTGGGGTCTGGGCTCCCGATTTGTTGGTCGCCGGGGGAGGTATCTCCAGCCGGCCCTTCCAGGGGATCAAGGGGCTGGGCTCCGCGTAATTCGGACCAGGTATTCCACCCCAGCAGGATCAGCACGAGCGCTGCCCCCAGGCCAGCGATTGCTCCAGCGCTGCCCATGCCGTCTTTGCCGCGCAGGTAGCTGCGGCTGGTATTGGATTGCCTCTGGATTGACTTCACGCTTGTCTTGGTCCTACTCTCATCGGCTCAATCAGGGCCCGCTCCCCTTCGGTAGGGAGAGATACCCGGGCCAGGCCCGCTGCTTGCATCCTAGCGGCAGCGGGGGACGGCAAGCCCCTAGACTTCATGATCCAGCCACTTCTTCTCATTCTTGCGCTGCTCCCGCCCACGGAGCTTACTTTTGAACCTTCGGATTTCACTCCGGTTGGGTTGGATTCGATGGCTGCCTGTGTGAGCCAACCGGCCATGTCTCAGGAGGGCCGCGTTCTCGTGTTGGGCTTCGATGGTGCGGACTACCGAACCACCCGGCGCTTGATTGACGATGGCCAGCTGCCAAATCTCAAGACTCTGGACACCAACGGGACGTTTGCGCCACTGCACTCCACCAACCCTGCAGAGTCCGCCGCGGGCTGGGCTGCGATCAACACGGGTCAGAACCCGACCAAGAACGGCGTTGCGAGTTTCATAAATCGCAAGATCAGCGGCAATTCACCGATTCCTGGAGTGGCGCACATCACTCAGGAACGAAACGTTCCGGTAGAGAAGTTGATGGAGAGGCTTGAGGAGCGTGGCGACAGAATTGGCGGCGTGCTTGGCTTTGTGCTCGGCAAGTCGGCAACTGAACTGGCCCTCTTCGCTGGCCTCTCTGTGGTCCTGGTAGTTTTTGTCCTGTTGGGATTGGTACTGCGGGTCGGTCGTGGCCTGAGCGCGGTTCTGGCTCTGGTAATCGGGCTCTTCGGAGGCTATGCGGCCATGTCCGCCAAGGACAATGTTCCCCTTGACGTGCCTCTGATCTACCGAAACAACGTGCGCGTACCCGGGTTTTGGGATTACGCGGGTGAGGCGGGCGCGTCTGCTTTGGTCTTGGACGCCGCTCTGGCCTTCGATCGGCCCCACGCAAAAAACACACGGGTGCTCGGTGGTCTGGGTTTGCCCGATGTCCGAGGTGGAATCAGTGGAGAGTGGTTCATCTATTCCAGCGATGACATTTGGTTCGACCCAGGCCCCAAGGGCGAACGCGCAGGCTCCACGGGTTCAGGTACGATCTTTCAACTTGCGGCTGATGGGGACGGTGTCTACAAGTCCTTTGTCTGGGGACCCACGGATCTGCACAGGCGCTCCCTGGCCATGCGCTCCCTTCAGACTGCTGAAGAAGGCCTGACGGAGAAGGGTCTCTCCTGGAAGGACAGTCAGAAACTGCAGGATGAGAAACGGGCCGCCAGTGACCTGTTGGACGGCATGGCGAAGAAACCCTGGGACAGCCGTACTCGCTTGCCCTTGATGGTTGAGCCCCTGGAGGGTGGCGCACGCATCACTATTGGGAATCAGGCGCAGGACGTGCAGCAGGGTAACTGGTCCGATTGGTATCGCCTGACTTTCGAAATGGGGCCACTGTTTACAGTCAATGCCCTTACCAGGGTGAAGCTTGAACAGGCTGAAGATCCATTGACTCTCTATGTGGACTCTTTGGCTATCGATCCCAGTGAGCCTCCCTTTTGGCAGCCGATCAGTCAGCCAAGGGGTTTTTCTCGGGAACTTGAGGGTTGGCTGGGCAATCCTTTTGAGACCCTCGGCTGGGCTTGCATGACCAATCAGATGAAGGACGAGCGCATCGATGTGCAGACTTTTCTGGAGGACATCGAATTCACCATGGAATGGCGACGCAGGTTGCTCAAGCGTGCCATAGATCAGGATGATTGGCGCCTGCTCTTTAGCGTCTTCAGCATCACCGATCGGGTGCAGCACATTCTCTATGCGCATGCGGATCCCGGGCACCCCATGCACGATCCACAAGAGGCCCAGCGCATCGTGCGGTTTTTTGGCCAAGACATGCCCCTCTCCGAGTGTATTGAAGAGGTCTATCGACAGATGGACGCCCGGGTGGGCGAAGTCATGCAACGCCTTGAGCCCGATGACACCTTGATTCTATGCGCAGATCACGGTTTCACCTCCTTCCGCCGTCAAATGGACGTCAACGGTTGGTTGATCCAGGAAGGGTTTTTGACCCTCAAGGACGGCGTCAGTACACGTGATGGGTCAGGTGGTTTCGGCTACGTGGATTGGACTCGCACCAAGGCCTACTCCTTGGGTCTGGGCATGATCTACCTGAATCTGGAGGGGCGCGAGCCCCTGGGTATTGTGCCCCAAGCGGATGCCCGTGCAGTACTGGAGGATATCGCGGCCCGGGCCGTGGTCGCCACGGATGGAGGCAACAGCGTTGTGCGCGACGCGGAAATCGTCTGGGACAAGTATCCTGGTGAATGGCAGAGCAGAGACTATCCCTGTTCAGACCTCATGCTGGGTTTTGACGAGTTCTACCGCGCTGGCTGGAACACGGTTACCGGCGGCGTGCGACTGATAGAGCGCGATGGTGAGATCGGTCCTGGGCCGATCTACCGGGACAACACCAACCCCTGGTCTGGGGATCACGCTGGCAACTCTCCGAACCTGGTGACTGGGATATTCTTTTGCAACCAGAAGGTCAGCGTGCCAGAAGACGGTGTCAGTGTCTTGCACATAGCACCAACGGTGTTGGATGTTCTTGGGGTTCCCGTGCCCGCTGAGTTTGATCTGGATCCTCTGACGCGGTAACCATCAGGCTCGAGTGTGGGGGGGCCCTGGGCCTGACCCGCTCTGCTTATTCCTGGACGTGCTGATGGAGCTGGGGGGGTCTGGCGTATTTGAGCGTCAGATTCCCAGGGGAAGGTGCGACTTGCGGGGAGGCTTCTGGCCGCGGACTCTTGTCCAATGGAGGCTCGATCGGCCTGAGGAGTGGGGCTCCAGAGCCAAGGCAATGTCCGGCCGCATTTCCTTGGATTCTGCGCCCGAACCTGTGGGGGGTGCAAGAATTCGAATTTCACTCCCAGGGGCCTCCGCGCCTCCAAATACGATCGGTGCAGGGGATCGGTCGACCCCTCGGGGGCAAGTTGGCCCAGCTCGACGGTGTATGCCACCTAGAGGGCCTGTACCCTTGGCGTATGAACCCCGATTCCAGTCCCAAAAAGTCCGCCCTCCACTGGAAGGTCCTGATCGGCATGGCTCTTGGAGCCGCCGTGGGCCTCGTGATGCAGGCCACCTTGGCCGCCCCCGCTTGGATCGGAGCGAGCTTCGAGAGCGTTTCTGGTGGCGGCGTGCGTGCGGTCTCCATCAGGGCCGGCAGCCCCGCTGCCAAGGCGGGACTTTCAGAAGGCAGCACCTGGCGGCTGGCCGTCTTGAATCGGGGTGCGGAAGAGCGCGGTGCAGATGATGATGTGGCGCTTGTGACTCCCCAGGATGTGCAGCAGGCACTAGAGAGGACTTCAAATGGGGAAGTGATCTGGTTCTTCCCCTCTCGCGAGGGGCAGGAGCAGTCGGGGACCTGGTCCAAGGAGGAGGCAGGGGCCCGCCCCATAGCCGTAGCCATTGAACCGGATTCTCCCCGGGACAACTGGATCTACCCTTTTGCTCTGGTGGCGGATGTATTTATTGCTCTGTTGAAGATGCTGATCGTGCCCCTGGTGCTGGCCTCCATCGTCTCCGGTGTGGCCGGTGTGGGGGGCATGAAAGATCTGCGCCGCTTGGGCAAGAAGACCTTCTACTACTACATGCTGACGAGCCTGCTTGCGATCATGGTGGGTCAGGTTCTTGTCAATGTCTTTGTTCCTGGTGAGGGAGCGCGCCTGGGATTGGTGATGCCCGATGTGGTACCCGAGGGGGGCGGCCTACGTGAGTTCATCGAGGTGGTCAAGCGCATGGTGCCTCCAAATATCTTCAGTTCCTTGCAGGACAACGGGGCCATGCTCTCGATCATCTTCTTCGCTCTGGTCCTTGGATATTCGATCACCCGCACTCCTGATCCCCACGGCAAACGAATCCGCGAGGTCTTTGCATCGTTTCTGGAGGTCATGATGAGCATGGCCAAGGGCGTCCTGGCCTTGCTGCCCTATGGCGTCTTTGCGCTGATGGTCAAGGTGGTCGCGACTACAGGTCTGGCGCCTTTCAAGGCCTTGCTGCTGTACATGTTCGTGGTAACCCTTGCGCTTCTGGTGCACGCCTTTGTGACTCTGCCCCTTCTGCTGAGCTTTGTGGCGAAGGTGTCTCCCATCAAGTGGGCCAAGGCAATGGCGCCGGCTCTCTTCACCGCCTTCTCTACCAGTTCGTCCAGCATGACTTTGCCGGTCACCATGGATACCGTGGAGCACCGGG
The DNA here is from genome assembly GCA_014238415.1 of Planctomycetota bacterium. Taxonomy (GTDB): domain Bacteria; phylum Planctomycetota; class UBA1135; order UBA1135. The sequence goes on from JABABA010000010.1 coordinate 28,731, forward strand.
GGCGGGTCAGCAACAAGGTGACCTCATTCACCCTGCCCCTGGGCGCCACTGTCAACATGGATGGCACCGCCCTGTATGAATGCATTGGGGTGATCTTCCTGGCGCAGTATTACGCCTCGGTGGGAGGTAATCCCCTGGGCCTTGGACAGCAGGCTTTTGTGGTGATTCTGGCCCTTCTGGCAAGCGTCGGGGCGGCGGGCATTCCCTCTGCTGGGCTGGTAATGATGCTGACCATCCTTGCTGCCCTGCGCCTGCCGGTTGAGGGCGCGGCCCTGCTGCTGGCGGTGGATCGGCCGTTGGACATGCTGCGTACGGTGGTCAATGTATGGTCGGACACCTGTGCGGCGGCTGTTGTCTCCCGCAGTGAGGGCGAGGAAGGGCCCCTCGAGCCCGTCGTGGGTGCCTGATGTGGGTGCCTGGATCCGTGCGGATGGGCCGCCAGTTGCATATAATCCCCCGTGATGGAAACTGAATTTTCTCTCCACGAGCGTCTGACCCGTTCGCTGGCATACATGCTCCGGCACCAGCCGGAAGAATTCGATCTGGAACTCGACAAGTTCGGCTGGGGTGACCTGGCCGATGTTGTTCGGGCCCTCAATGAGCGGCTCGGTGAGTCGGTTGAAGAGGAAGATGTGAACGAGGCCCTGGCTGGGGCCGACCGTGCACGATACGAGATCAAGGACGGCCGCATTCGCGCCCTATATGGCCACTCGATTGAGGTGGATCCCGGGGAACCGGACGAACCGCCGGACGAGTTGTTTGCCACTGTGCGTGGCCGAGATGTGCCCAACGTTGAGCGTGACGGCCTCAAGAGTGTGCGTCGTTCGCACATTCATCTGTCCCTCACCGAGGAGGAGGGCCGTGAGGTTGGTCGCCGTCTGGACCGTCGCTATGCGGTGATCCGTGTCTTGGCGGGCGACGCCTGGGAAGACGGTATCGATTTCTATGACCGCGGCGCGATTTTTCTTTCCGAAGAGATCCCTACAGAGTTCATCGACGACATTGATGAGTACGACGATGGGGTTGAGCGGGAAGGATTCGGTGGGCGAGGTCGCGGGCATGGTCGTGGGCGTAGGGGTCAAGGCCGTGGTCGTGGTCGAGATCGAGATCGAGATCGAGATGATGACCGAGGTCGAGGCCGGCACCGAGAGGACCGCGTGGAAGATCGTGACGAAGATCGTGACGAGGGGCGTGACGAGGGGCGTGACGAGGGGCGTGACGAGGGGCGTGACGAGCCCAAAGACCGCAAGCCCGCTGCCAAGCGTGAGCCTGTCGGTGGTTTTGGCCGGGGCGTGGACGATTCCTCCGGCGATTCTCCTGGCGAAGTCTCCGCGGATCCCGCTTTGGAATCCCAAGATAGTCCTCACAACAATTCAGCCGAGGCACCCGCAGAAGAGCGCGCGCCGAAAGCAAAGTCCGCCCCCGAGCCTGCCCCCGAAGAGGAAACAGAAGCGTCCGCTTCACCTCCGGCCAGCTTTGGAGCTGGCCTCGAGTAGTTTCTGCTCGGGTCTCTGCAACCCAAGCCCTTTCTTTGCCCGTGATCCACGGAGCAACCTCCAACGGCCGCGAGATCAACTCGCCCCCTGACTGGACTTTGGTCCGTCAAGGGGAGAGTTTTTTTGGTTGCGCTCCGGATTGGGCCGCGGGCTTCTCGGACTTGGGCTATGGCCTTGAAGGCGACGGCCCCCGGGGCCAATACGACAGCCCTGGTCGGCGGCCCCCGGCGACCTTGGATCATGAGTGTGGGCTGGTGCTCGTTCGCCGCTATGTGCACGGGGGTCTCCTGCGCGCGATCACTGGTGAGCGTTTCAAAGATCCAGGCCGCTTGCTGGATGAGGTCAGCCTGACTTTGGAACTCGCCAGGCGTGGGGTTGCTGTGCCCGAGTTGGTTTCCCTGCGCGCACTCCATCAAGGACCCAGGTCCTGGCAATTGGAGGTGGGCATGCGTCTGGTGAGGGGTACCCGCGACCTGCGCGCAATGCTGGCAGAGCGTTTGCGGGGTGAACTGGAGAGGAGCGCCTGGCGTAATTTGTTGACCAGCACAGGTCAGGCACTGGGGGAAGCCCACCGCTTGGGACTTGACCATGTGGATCTGCAGCCCGCGAATCTCTTGGTTGAGCCGCTAGATCTCAAGGGCCCAGAACCCACACGGATTTGGATCATCGATCTTGATCGTTGCCGTTTGCTTGACAGGGGCATGGACCAGGTGGCGAAGAAGAATCTGGCCCGTTTGATGCGCTGGATTCTGGGTCGTTACCCCGCAGGAAGTCTCCTCTCTGCCTCGGATCTCATGCGCTTCATGGCTGCTTATGAGGCGGATTCACAGCGACGGAAGGTGTTGATGCGCGCGGTAGTCCAGATCCTTGAGCGGGAAGGTCCCTGGCATCGTACCGGCCGGGCGATCGAGCGTTTTCTGGGCCTGACCCGCGAGGGTTAGCGTGCTTCCTGACTGCGGGGCCCAAGTTGGTGCAGCGCGTAAAGCAGGATCCAGCCGCTTCCAGTGATCCCATGGGTCCAGATCCAAAGCTGGCGCAGGGACTCATCCACTGCTACTTGCAACATGTAGCCGGATAGCACCATAGGTAGCACCAAGGCCATCAATGCTATACCCGTGCGTCGGCGCTTCTGCATGCCCCCGCGAAAGCGTGCCCACACATGACTGCGCCAGACGACTCCCCAGAGGAACAGGCATAAGGGTGCCAGCAACAGATGCACATCCCGCAGGTCCGGTTCCGAGGGGTGGTTGTAGACCGCAAACTCATCCACGGGATCGGTGAAGTAGCGCAACCAGCCATAAACTATCCCCGTGGCTCCCAGACCCAGGGCGGAGAGGTGGATCAACCAGGCGGTCGTGCGGCTCACTTTGTGGTCCCAACTGGGCTGGGCTTGGAGTTGCGCGCGCTCAGCACCTGCTGAAGGGCCAGGGCACGACGAGCGGCCTGAACTGTTGCGCGTGTGGTCAGGGTCGCCCCTGCCATCGTCTTGATGTTGCCCGTGGGGGTGAGTTTGGGAGAGAGGCTTTCTCCCTTGAATTGGCCGTACCATCTGGCGGGAGGCCGGTATTGACGCGGTTCTGCGAAGGCCAGCACTTCAATGCGAATAATCTTGCCCAAAGGATCGATGGCAATCATCAGAGTCTCGCGCTTGCTGCGCACCCGGTGGGTGTCAAAGAAGGCGGTGCCGACCAGTACACCCTGTGAATCATGGGCTTGATAGGGATGGGCGATGCGTGAGATGTCCTTTGATCCTGAGAGCCCGGCGACTTGCTTGACCTCTGTTGGGGAAAGGAACTCAGTACGGCGCGTGGTCTTGCATTTTGGGAAGCAAAGAGCCAAGGCCTCGTCCACGGTAAGCAGCTTGGTTGGCTGGCGCTTCTCATGGGAGGTCAACAGCGCGCTTGGCCCAGGCCGCTGTACGCGTGCTGGAGTTGGATGACCCATGGAGGGTGTTCCACCGCTGCCGTTGAAGCTGAGCAACAGGCAGATGATCGCAGAAATGTTTCCCATCAGAATGAGTACCCAATCAACAGAGCCGTCCGGTCAGAGTTTTCGTCGCTGCGGGCATAGTCCAGCTTGATGATCACACCGTCGGTGGGCTCAAGGGCGAGACCCACGGTCACGATGTCCTCATCGAAACGGGGATCAGCCACCGCGTTCGAGGGCAGATCCGCCTGGGTGTCCAGGGTCTCGAAGCGGACATAAGGGGAGAGGGCCATGGAACTCTCGCTGCTGGCCAAGACGTTGTAGCCCAATTGCAGGTAGGCGCCGCGCAGGGTATTGGCCAGGCTCGGGTTGTCCAGTTCGGGATCGTCAATGAAGCTCTGGTTGAAGGCCTGGGCCCCGTCTATTTCCGCCTGGGCAGCCAGGGCCTGCAGGCGCCACGGTCCCTCTTGCCAGGTGGCGTGTAATTCCACGATCCGCGTACCCAGGGAGCCTCCCAGGTCCTCGTTGTTGCCCGCAGAGTTTCCCACATAGAACGACCCGCCCACGGTCAGGCCGGGGGAGGCGTGCCAGTCCACTCGCTGTACAAGAGCCAGATCCTCTGCGTCCGCCTTGCTGCCCTTCTGGCGACCGCCGCGTAGACCCGAGTCGTCAAAGTCTGCTCCGCGCAGGCCGTTGACCACATAGGTGCGCCACTCAAGGTTGTCCTTGCGGCCCCAGGCACCCAGGCCCATCTCGCGCCAGGTGGACGGCATGAGTCGCTGCTCGACTTTGGGGCGACTGACCGGCAGGTAGGCGGTGGGTTCATGGTTTTCATTGACCAGTCCCATTGGCACCAGCAGGAGACCCGCGCGCAGGGCGAATGACTCGCTTGCAAGATACTCCAGGTAGCCGAATTCCAATGAAGCACTGCCAGACTTGGAGGTGCTGCCGTGCTCGAATTCGATTTCGGTGTTGACCAACCAGTTCTCAGTGAAGCGGTGCCCCACATAGAGCACTCCCCGCAAGGCGTCAAATGTGTTACCAGCGCCGGCGGGCAGGTTGTAGAGGAACTCTCCATAGCCTCCTACGCTGGTGCCATGGTCATTGGAATAAACCCGGGAAGCGGAGTGCCCCATGCCGGCCACACGGGTCAGTTCAGAGGGGGCCAACTCGCCCAGGTCCCGGCGTTCAAGCTCGTCGGCCAGGGCTTCGATCTTGGCGTTGAGGACTTGGTTTTCTCGGGCCAGGGCATCGAGGCGATCGCTGACCTGATCCTGGGGCAGCGGAAGAATAAGAGGGAGCAGGAGCAGAGACATTCGTTCTTGAGTGGTTACTCAGTGACCTTGCTGATAAACGAGAGGAATGATCTGCAGGTTTGGGGCCAGAGGATCAGAGCCTTTGACCAGACCCGGTGTGATGCTTGCTGTGAGACCTGTCCCGGTGGCTCTGAGCAGAATGACTTCCGCATCAAACCGCTGGGCGAACTCCGCAGCTCTTGAGGGGTCGATGAAGAGGGCGGTGGAGAGGGCGTCCGCTACCAGGGCGCTCTTGGCCCAAACGCTGACCGAATGGGTCTTGCTGCTTGGAATGCCCGTGCGCGGGTCGAGCAGATGGCCCAGTTCACGGTCGCAGAGCTTGAGCATGCGCTCGGAGTTGGCAGAGGTGGCCATTGAGCCCTGGGGCAGGCGCAGGCCGAGCACCGCTTCCGTGCGATGAACGGGGTGGGCAAGTTGCACGGACCAGTCTCCGGGGCCTACGAAGAGCCACTGACCCCCTAGATTGAAACTGGCTGCTTGTGCTCCGGCTGACACAAGGGCGCTAGCCGCTCGATCGAGACCCGCTCCCTTGCCGAAGGCTCCCTCTTCGAGGAGCACATCTTGGGTTCGCCGGAACCTGGTGTGATCGAATTCGATGCCCTGGTAGCCGCACTTCGACCGGGCCGTTTCGAGTTCCACTGCCGAAGGCAGGCGTCCCTCACCACGCAAATCCCAGGCCTGCATCAGGTGTCCCAGGGTTGGGTCGAACAACCCGTTGGTTGCGCGCGCCAGGTCAAGGGCACGTTTGAGGTCCTCGCTGGTGGTGGGGGAGAGGGTTTGCCAACTGCCCAGCGTGGCGCGGTTGAGGGAAGAGAACTCGCTTTCCCTTTGCCAGGTGGAGAGCCGCTCTTCGGTTTCTTCCAACGCCCGCACCCCCGCTTCGCTGGCGGTCAAGCAGGTGCTGCGCTGCGGGGCCCAGACCACGATTTCCAGGCCGGTTCCCATCACACCCAGTTGGCGTTCTACGCAGGCACCGGAGGAACGGGAAACGGTCTGTCCTTGGGTAGCGAGGCTTGCGCGGGCTGGGGCACTGCCCGAGGCAAGGCCAGCCAGAACCCAGCCAGTTACGAACAAGCGGACTGCCTGAGTCGCGGCTCGATTGATTTTCATGGGCGATTGAGCCGTCAGGGCAAGCCCCGCTATGGCCAGATATGACTGGTCTCTTGCGGTTCTGAGGCTTGCAGGCTTGTGGGTCTTGCGGTCCATGGGCGCAGGATCTTATTGCGAATGCGTCTCATTAGCAATACTGAATCCGCGAAAGGAGCAGGTTCTCGTTGCGTCAGACCTTGGGTCTCTCCAGTCCTGGGCCGTCGAGAGCGGCCTCGCACCTGCTTCTGCCGGTCCTGCTGGGTGTCGAAACAGCCCTTCCCTGGCCCCAGGGGGGCTGGCGGATGGGGCTTTGGCCCTAGTCTTCGGTCTTTCTCCCGCGTCGGGGATAAAGGGGGCCTTCTGGGTTCTCCACAGCTCGCTTCAGGGATTCAAGGCTGGTTTTCATGCGAGCACGGCCCGTCCCACGACTGGCGGCTCGGCTGACCCTGGCGATACGCTGCTCCAAGTCCTTCGACCTCTTCCTGCCCTCGGCTCCGGTTCCTTCTGGATCGATGATCAACTGGTGTGTGCCCACGATCACAATGCGGTCACAGAGTTCAGCGCCAACCCGCTGGAGGGAATTCAGCGCGGCCTGCGCAGCTTCGGCGGCTTCCTTGTGCTGGTCGCCTGCACGCAGCACCCTAGCCCAGATTGCCTGGGCCAGGGACTCGGCGCGTACCAATCCCAAGGCACAGGCGCGCTCAAGAGCTTGCTTCACCAGTTGTGCGCCGAGGCCTCGGTCCTGCTCCATCAAGAGGGTTCCAAGGAAAAGGCGCGCAAGAACTTCGCCCTGGCCCATGCGAATCTCCTGGGCGATCAGCTGCCCCTCGCGCAGTGATTGTTCTGCAGCTTGATCTTGGTCCAGGTCGATCAGCACGCGACCCAGACGCGCGTTTGCTTCGGCCTCCAGAGCCCGTTGACCCGCTTGTTCCGCGGCTTGCAGGGCAGACTGCAGGAGGGGCAAGGCCGTTTCCGGGTCTCCCATGGCGGAATGACAGCGCGCCTTGAGAATCAAAGCACGGGCTTCGACTTCAGCTCGACCAGGGGTGTCCGGGGTCTTTTTGCAGCGTTTGAGAATCGCCAGGGCGTGGGCCCGCGCACGTGTGGGCCGATCTTGCAACAGAGCGATCAGACCCTTGATCAGGAGGGCTTTCAAGCCCACCAGGGGAGAGTGGGCTCGGGAGCGGGCGCGGCGCGCCAGCTTCAGGGCCTTTTCCTGATTCCCCGTGGCCAATTCGATCTCCGCCAGCCGCCTGAGTGCTTCCGCAGTCAGATCCGCCTGTTTGCCAGGCAGTCCAAGGCGCGCTGCGTTACGCAGATAGCCGCGGGCAAGGCCTACGCGCCCCGTGTCTGCGGCTGCGTGTCCATGAAGCAGGTAGACCCGGGCAACTTCGGCGGGATTTCGTCTGCTGTCAAAGGGAAGCCCCACCAGGGCGTCCAGGTGTTGGCTCTCCTGCTGCCTGCGACCCAGGCCCCCAGCTGCTTCTGCGGCGGCGGCGTGCAGTTCCAGGGCCTGATGGGCTGAGATTTGCGGGGCTTCCTGGTGGGGAGGGGGGGTGCCTTCAAGTGCCCACTCCACCAGCACAAGCACCCGTGCTGGGTGACCAAGGGCCTGCGCTTTGGGCAGCAACTCCAAGACCAGTTGCAACAGCTCTTCTTTCCGGTCTGCGGCTTTGAGGTGGAAGGCTCGCTCGAAGGCACGGCCAGATCCGGACTCATGGGCCAGAGCATCTGCCGCTTGACTGTGAAGCTCCCTGCGCCTGGCATGGGGAATGGCAGCCAGCACTCCGTCACGAATCGTGCTGCTCGCGAAGGCTGGACCCTCAGGCCCCTGCTCCAGCCAATTTTCACGCAACAACAGGGCGATGGCAGTGCGCACTTCATTGCGGGTTGCACCTTGGGTAAGCCGCTCAGTCCGGGCGACGGAGCCATCAACTGCGATGCGTTCAATCCAGTTTCGCGCCTCGGGGTCCATGCTGGTCAAGCGGGCTTGCAGGTCGGGAATGCGTCCCTGCATGTGGGGAAGGTCTTCGATGTCTCCCATCAGTTCCAAACCACCTTCCGCACGAACACGCACCAGTCCGATGAGAAGGGCTTGCTTGATCAGGGCGTCGATGCGAGTGGGTCTGCCTTCGGTTCGTTTCTGTAGCGCCTGCGCGAGACGATCGGCTGGGACGCTGCCCGCGAATGTAAGGTTTATCAGTTCCTTGATGCTTTGAATGTCCAGGGGCGACAGGCGCATTCGAAGATGGGTGAGCGATCCTCTTGCACGTGCCGCCAGGGCGTCGATGGATTTGTTTGGGGAGCCTTCTGGAGCGCGGGTCCCCAGGACCAGTAATAGGGGCAGTCCTGGCAGGACATCGATCAGGCGGGAGAGCACCGCCAGGGTTGCCTCTCCAGCATGTTGCAGTTCGTCCACCAGGATGACCATGGGGCTGCTGCCTGCGGTGCGGATGAGCCAATGGGACAGGAGGGTGATTTCCACCTGGGGCAGCGCGTCGGCCCCGGGATCGAGGGTCTGGGCAAGAGCAGCTGCCACTTGGGGTGTTGTTCTGGATGCAAGCAGTCTGTTCTCACGTGCACTGGCAGGAGTGTGGCGTCCCAGGGCCAGCCAGCGTCGCAGCAGGGTTCGGATCGGGTGTGTGGGACGGCCTTCGAGGGCTGCTGCGCAGCGCACTGCGAGGTAGGTTGCAGGACTTGAACCGCGTCGCAGGGACCGCACGAACTCTTCCATCAGGCGCGTCTTTCCCAGGCCCCTTTCGGCTTCGAGCCAGACCAGTGCTCCTTGCCCTGCGCTGGCGGATTCCCAGGCCTGATGCAACTGCGCCCGTTCCTCCCTATGCCCAACAAATGGCAGACAGTCCCGGGCGGCCCAGGGATCTTCACCCCAGGTGTTCGGGGGGGGAGGGTTGCCGAGCCAACGGGCAACCTCTTGTGCGGTAGGGCGCGCGCTCGGTTCCTCGTCGAGCATCTGTCCGAGCAACTCATCCAGGTCCGGGGCCAGGCGCGCATTGCGGGCGCTGGGCAGCAGGTGAACCGCCTCGGTCAGAGCTTCCGCCGGTACATTCGAGGCACGGCCGTCCGGGGAGAGGGGATGACTTGAGGTCGCGAGTTCCCAGAGGATCAAACCGAGGGAGTAGACTTCCGAGGCGCAGGTCTTGGGAGCAGCACGAGCTTCCTCCGGAGAAAGGTAGGCGGGGGTCCCGCGGGGTGAGGCTTTGGCATCCGTGCGTTCGCTGAAGCCCAGGTCGAGCAAGATCGTGCGGGCTCCTGGATCCTGGCGTCCGTTGGCCGGGGCCAGATCACCATGCAGCCAACCGGCAGAGTGCAGGGCGGCGAGAGCTTGGGCCAGGTCTTTTCCCACCCGCCGGATGGGTCCGTCTTCCATGGGCCCTTGTGCAATCAGGTCCCCTATGGTTGGGCCATTGATGAAGCGGGTCAACAGGAAGGGCCCCTCCTGGTCTTCGAACAGACCCAAGCTGACTTGCAGGTTGGAAGCTTGTACTTCACTCAGGACGAGTTGCTCACGTTGGATACTCCGTTCGCCTGCAGCGGTAAGCGGTCTCTTCTGGGCCACCTCTGTTCCCGCTTCGTAGTCTCCCAGGGGCGCGAGCAGCTTGGCGTGCAAGACCTGGCCGCTGGTGCCTCTTCCAAGGGAGCCGATCTGGATCAATGCCGGCTCTTGCATGGTCTAGTCCTTCTGGGTCCCCCGGGGGGGGGAGCCGGTTGTGTCGTCTGTAGGCGCGTTGTGGGGAGGGGGGGCCTCGGCGGGACTGCCGCCTGCGGCGTCCGAGGTCGGCGTGTCATTGCGTAGGCTTTCTTCTGTTGCGTCTGCTCCCGGTGCGTCGCCACGAACGCTTGCGTCCTTCGTCATGGCATCTTTGATCAGCATGTCCAGGCGCGCTGCTTCGACGCCGGTGTCATCGTATTTCCACTCCAGGCGTGGCATGCGTCTGAGGGAGAGGACGCGACCCATCTTACGCTGTACGAAGCCGCGGGCGTGCTCAAGCATCTTCTCTACGCGCACCCGCTCTTCCTCGGGATCGAGCACGCTCCAGCGTACTGTGACCTTGGCAAGGTCCGGGGTCAGTTCTGCAGCGATGATGGTCACAAAGCCAGCCCGCGGGTCTGCAACCTCAAATTGCAGGCAATGGGCCACGCGCCTCTTGATGGCGCCCTCGATACGCGCAATGGTCCTCTGGTTGGCCATGGTTTACTGGGCCGCTATTGGAATCAAGCGAGGGTACGCTTGATCTCGTTGACTACGAACGCTTCTATCACATCGCCTTCGCGTAGATCTCGGAAATTCGCGAGTACGATGCCGCACTCGAATCCTTCGCGGACCTCTCGGGCGTCGTCTTTCTCGCGACGAAGAGACTCGATGCCGCCAGTGTGCACCACAGCTCCGTCGCGCAGGACGCGAACCCTGTGGTTGCGCTTGAGGGTTCCATCGGTGATGCCGCATCCGGCGATGACGCCGATCTTGGAGGACTTGAACAGTGCCTTGACCTCTGCATGTGCGATGATTTCCTCTTGCATCTCCGGCGAGAGAGTGCCTTCCATCAGGTCGCGCAGTTGGTCGAGCAACTCGTAGATCACGTCGTAGCGGCGTACTGTGATCTTGCGGCGTTCGGCTTCCTTGCGGATAGTGCCAGGGATGCCTGTGTGGAAGGCAACCAAGGTGGCGCCGGAGGCTTCCGCCAGTTCCACATCGCTCTCCGTGATTTGGCCCACGCCTGCATGGACCAGTTTGACCGCAACCTCTTCGTGGTCGAGTTTCGCTATTTCATGGCGAATGACTTCCACTGATCCTTGCACATCAGCGCGTACGATCAGGTTGATGTTGGTCTTCTCAAGCAGGGGTTCCTTGCCCAGGATCGCCTCCAGCTCTGGATTGGGGCCCGTGCTGGCTGCCAGGAAAGAGGCGCGGTTGCGGCGCTCGCGCTCTTGCGCGATTTCCTTGGCTTTCGAAAGGGCTTCGATCACGTGGAACCTGTCGCCAACTCCGGGCAGGGCATCAAGGCCCATGACCGCCACTGGAGTACTGGGTCCGGCGGCTTTGATTTGCTTGCTTTGGTCGTCCGAGATGGCCTTGACCTTGCCGTAGCCTTCGCCTGCCAGGATCACGTCGCCCTGATTCAGGGTTCCGTCCTGAACCAAGAGGTGAGCTACGATGCCGCGGCCCTGTTGGACTTCGGCTTCTAATACCACACCACTGGCGGGTCCGCTCTTGTGTGCCTTGAGACCCAGTTCGGCCTCGGCCATCAGGAATGCGTGGTCAAGCATTTCCTCGATGCCCTCGCCGGTGATGCCGCTGGTTTGGAAGTAGGCGGTCTGTCCGCCGTAGTCTTCCGGAGTCAGGTCGAATTTCATCAACTGCTGCACGGTGCGGTTGAAGTCGTACTCGGGCTTGTCCAGCTTGTTGACCGCCACAATGATCGGCGTTCCGGCCGCACGAGCGTGGGCCACGGCTTCTTCGGTACTGGGTTTGACTCCATCATCGCCGGCGACCACCAGCACCACCACGTCTACAGCCTGAGCACCGCGAGCGCGCATGGAGCTAAAGGCCTGGTGCCCAGGGGTGTCGACGATGGTCACAGAATTCTTTTTGGAAGTTGTGACCTGGTATGCGCCGATATGCTGGGTGATGCCGCCGGCTTCCCCGTCTGCCACCTTGGTTGTGCGGATCTTGTCCACCAGAGTGGTCTTGCCGTGGTCCACATGGCCCAGGAAGGCCAGGGTGGGGGGGCGGTTCACCAAGTCGTCTTCTTCAAGTTCAGAACGCTTGGCCTTGATGTCTTCCAGGTGCATCTGTTCCGCTGAAACTTCGTGCTGTACGCGGAGTTCCACCTCGTATTCTGTGGCCAACAGCACCGCTGTGTCCTCGTCGATGGCGGAGTTCAGGGTGAACATGCCGTACTGCTTCTGCATGGCCATCTTCTGAACTACTGCTGCCTTGAGCTTGAGGGTCTCTGCCAGCTTGCTCATGGTGATCGGCATCTCGATCGAAACCGACTCGCCCGTCAAGGGGGACTCGGTTACCAGAACAGGGCGCCCACGGCCTCCTGTGCGGCGTTGCCCCTGGACACCGGATTGGCGGTTGCGACGCAGGAAGCGGCCCTGTTCGCGCTCGCGCAACTGGGTGGCGGTCATGCCTCCTCGGGGACCGGTGGTTTGGCCTGGGTTTCCCTTGCCGCGCCCAAAGGTGGGGTGAACGTCAGGAGTTGCATCGTCCTGATTGACTAGGCGGCGGCTCTCGCGCTTGCGCTGGGGCTCTGCTTGGGCTGCCAGGGTGGCCGGGTCGATGCGACCGACAATCTTGCCTCGGGGTTGCGACCCTGGGCTCTTGGCAGCCGGTACCTCAGCAGGTGCGGGTGTTTGTGGAGAATCATCGGCTGATTCAGGGTCGGCGGATTCAGTCGCGGGTTCTTCTGCCGTAGCCACGGGCGTGGACTCCGGTTCCTGCTCAGGCGCAGGTTCCTCAGGTCTTGCTTCGGGTTCTGGGGGTGCGCTGACCTCCGTCTCGGATTCCCGAGCTGGGCTGGTGGTTCCCTCCGCTTGAACTGGCTCGGGGAGAGCCTGCACTTCTGGCTCAGCAGGGGGCGCGGCAGAGGCTTCGTCCTCGGTGGCCTTGTGGCTGGCTTTCTTTTTCTTGCGCCTGAGCAGGGGCGTGGCATTTTCCGCCACCTTTGCCTTGACCGGCGCCGTATCCGTATGGATCTCAGTGATGCCAATGGCTGCCAGCAGACCCTTGGCTTGCAGCAGCTCGATCGAATCGAGGGCAGACATGTGCGACTTGGCTTGGGTGAAGCCATTCTCGCGCAGTTTGTTTGCCAAGTCCTTTCCGGGCATGCCGTAGGACTTTGCGAGTTCGTGAATGCGTGTCTTGTCGCTCAACTGGAGGGGGGGGCTGGGTTTTGCTTCTGCACAAGGTGGGCAGGTTTCAGGCTTGGTCTTCACTGGGCGGGGTGGCTACTTCCGTGGTCGCTGCAGTGTCAGAGGGGGCCTCCACAGCAGAGGCTTCTTGCTCTGGGGTTTCATCTGATTCGCCTGTGGATTCTCCCAGGTCTACGTGTGTCTCAGCGTCGGGGTCCGAGCCTTCCTCGGTGGCAAAGTACTGCTCGCGTGTTTTGATGTCGATTTCCCAACCACAGAGTTTGCTCGCCAGGCGGACATTCTGGCCGCGTTTGCCGATGGCCAAAGACTGCTGGTCTTCTTCCACCAGTACGATTGCCGCATGTCGCCCTTCATCCGGGTAGATGTTGTCCAGGTGGATGGAGGCGGGCTTGAGCCCGTTCATGATCAGGGTCTCGAGGGAGTCGCTCCAACGAATGATGTCGATGCGTTCACCGCGCAATTCATCGATCACCGCTTTGATGCGCGAACCCCGGACTCCCACGCAGGCGCCAATGCTGTCGATCTTCGGGTCGCTGGAGATCACGGCCATCTTGGTGCGATAGCCGGGTTCGCGAACAACCCGCTTGATCTGAATGATTTCGTCCGCGACTTCCGGTACTTCCAACTCGAACAGGCGGCGCACCAGATCAGGGTGAGTACGGGAGATTTGGATTCGGACGCGGCTACCATCCTTGCGCACCTCGACCACGATGCCGCGGATGCGGTCGCCAGGGGCGAAAGTTTCGCCTCGCACTCGATCTTCGCGGGAAAGGTAGGCTTCCGCCCGCCCCAGGTTGACTACCAGATCCTGACCTTCGTAGCGCTGCACCTGGCCGTTGATCAGAGTGCCCACGCGATTCTCGTATTCCTCATAGAGCACATCGCGTTCGGCCTCGCGCAGCCGTTGGAAGAAGCCTTGCTTAACCGCTTGAGCGGCGATACGCCCGAGTTCGGTCAGCTCGATTTCATACTCGCCCTCCTCGTCTTCGACGGTGATTTCAGCAGTCTTGCGGTCCAACTGCACCGTCAGATCTTCATCCATGCCAAGGCGCTTGCGAACTCCCTGGGCCAGGGCGTCCTCAAGGGCCAGGAAGATCGCTTCCTTGGAGACATCCTTCTGGATTTGAAGGACGTCGATCAGGCGCAGGAGCTCTTCGGGGTTCATGGTCGGTTGCCCTTGAGGGCTTGGTAAAAGGGTTCTGTGGCGTCGGCAGGGGTTCCTAGCCTAATATGACAAGGAAGCGGGGTAGGCCCCCACTTCCGGCATGCGCTCTGGTGCGCACCCGGAGGTGTTCACCAGACCAAGACCAAAGGAACTGTGACAGATCAGTTTGAAGTACCCCAGGGGGCTGCGTCAACCAATGGAGGCCCTGATGCCGGCTCTTCTGGGGGGAATTCCCAGTCGTCCTCCCAGGCCCTGGCGGATTCCTGCGCCCTCGATGGCCAGTCGGCAGTTATCAAGGCCTTTCGGGAGCGATTGGAGAAGCTGGCCAAGACCCGCACTACGGTGCTGATTGTAGGTGAGCCGGGCAGCGGTAAATCAAGGGCCGCGAGGGCCCTGCACCTCGCCAGTCAGTGCGCCAGAGGACCGCTTGTGGTGGTACAGCCAGCAGCCCTGTCGCCGGCCCTGTTGGAGGCAGAGTTGTTCGGCCATGAGGCGGGTGCTTTCACCGGCGCAGGGGAAGCGCGCCTTGGGCGATTTCGACTCGCGCAGGGAGGCACCCTGGTGCTCGACGGAGTGGAGGACCTGCCAGCTTCACTGCAGACCAAGTTGCTACGTGTGTTGCAAGAGAAAGTGGTTGAACCCTTGGGCACGGATACACCGTTGCCGATCGATGTGCGAATTGTTGCTACCAGCCGGCGGCCTTTGCAGGAGGAGGTCGAGGCCGGGCGTTTTCGGGAGGATCTGTTCTATCGTCTGGCGGTGGTGGAGTTGGTGGTGCCGCCCCTGCGGGATCGCATCGAGGACTTGCGAGAGCTGGTGCCAGCTCTGATCAAAGATGCGGCCTCCAGAGCTGGACTCAAGCCGCGACCGGTGAGTGCGGAGGCCTTCGACCTCCTTGCAAAACACTCCTGGCCCGGGAACCTGGCGGAATTGGAAAATGCCCTGGAAAGGGCTCTGGCACTAGCTGGGAGTGATTCTGAAGTTCAGCGGGAGGCGCTCGAATACCTGCTTGAGGATGTCCATGGCGCGGCGGATCAAATCGCGGAGTCGGTGCTGGCGGCAGGCATTTCCCTAGAGGAACTGACCGATGCTCTCCTGCTCGCGGCCATGCGAGCGACTCGCGGCAACGCCTCTGCTGCTGCCCGTCGGCTGGGCCTTTCCCGGCGAACTTTCGCCTATCGTCTGCGCCGCGGGGAACAGCGCCAGGCGGGACAGGAAGAGGAAGAGGAGGAGGATCGGGAGGCATGAGAAGCGGTACCTGCTGCCACGCGCTGGCGCTGGTGGTCGCTTGCAGTCCAGCCCTGGCCCGTCAGGGGGAGGGCTTGTTGGAGCAGAAGAACCCAGGCCAGCAGGCTGAGGTCTGGGTGAGCCGCCTGGCTCCTGAATCGCCTCTTGAGCGGCGTCGTGAAACCTTGCTCGCTTTGCGCTTGGATCCCGGAAGGGGCTCTCCGGCCCTCTTGGAGATTCTGGCCAGCATCGCGGGACAGGGCACTGAATCAGAGCTGGGGCTGTTGGCCATGGAGATCCTGGGTGCCTTCGATGCACGGGCAGGGTGCCAGGTCCTGGTGGAGGTGGCCAAGGCCCTTGAGCCTGCCCAGGGGGCTCTGGCATTGGGTTTTCTTCCGGATAGTTCTCGTAGCCTGGGGCCTCTGCTGGCGCTTCTGGGCCCAGGGGGGGAGGGTCTTGGGCTGCACCCTTCCTTGACCGTTGCCGCCATTGCCAAGTTGGCGCCGCTGCTGGTTGACCCTTCCGCTCCCCCTGAGAGCCCCGGGGAATTGGTCTTCCTGTCCCGGGGGGTGGATCCCAGGTTGCGCGCGGCCGGGACTCTGGGGCTGCAGACCCTGGTGGCCCGCCTGGCTTTCCTTGGAGATTCCGAGCTGATGGCCCTGAGGGGCGAGGCGATTCTGCGCGTGGATCCTCACAAGCCCGGACTGCTGATGGATCTGGTGCGGGCGACCTTGATGGGCGGCGGGGATTGGGATCTGGCGCGGCGTTGGTCCGAGGCACTTCTGCGACAGGTGCCAGGAATCCTGCTGGACCAGCGGGGTTCGTTCGAAGCGCAGTTGACAGCCAGTCGGATTCACCTTCTGGCAGCCATAGTGGCCACAGGGGGCGGGGATTGGGCGGCCAGTCAAGAAAACCTGGCTCGGGCTCACACCTACCTGACTCCGATCATTACCGCCCGAGGCGACCGTACCAGGGTGCGCGCCAGACAGGCGTTTCATGTGGGTGCCATGCAGGTGCGTGTGCTGCTGTTTCTGGCAGATCTCTATGGGGAACTGCTTCAGGATCCTGGCCTGCAAGAGGATCAGGCTCTTGGGGACTCCTTGTCTGCCGCGCGAGAACTGCATATGGCGTGTCTTGAGCTCGATGCGGCCGAGGCCCGTTTCGGTATGCGCAATTCCAACACTTGGGATGCGGTCCTGCGGGCAGACCTGTCGATGGCGCTGTTGCTGATCGATCAGCGCCACATGCCGGGTCTCTCCCCGGATGAAGTCCTGGCGGCCCGTTTGACCATGGGGCGCATTCTGGCCACGGTTTCTGGGCGTGAAATGCCCGGTTTCGAGCCTTTTGCCTGGGATGATGAGGCTGTTACCAATCCGCTCAAGGATCCCGAGCGGGTTTATTGGATCGATGTCACCCGCAGGAGGATGTTGTACGCCAGTCAGCAATTGGCCCAGGCACGGCGCGAGGAAGTTGAGGCCTTGCAGGTGCCCTTTCTGATCGATGTGGAGTCGTTTCGCGCGGAACAGGAGAAGGCAGCTCAGGTGCGATTCGCACAGAATCTGGTACAGGCCCCATTGGATTGGGATGCTTACAGCAACTTGCGCTGGCCCAGTGACTTGGCCCTGGTGCTGGCGGCGGACCTGCGTCGGGAGGGAAGGCCCCAGGAGGCTCTTGCCCTGGCTGCACGCTATGGCCGGGACATGGCCCTGGCCAGCGACACATCAAGTTGGTTTCTCTTGTCCCAGATCCAACAGGCCAAAGCTGAGATGCAGGAGGGCAGCTCTTACACCGACTTGGATGAACCTTTGCGAGCAGAGGAGTCCCTCTTAGGTGGAGTCGAACGCATTGAGAGCCTGATCGCGACCCTCAAGACCCGCGGAATGGCGGCGAGGATTGTGGCCCAGGCTGAGGAGCAGCTGGCGAGACTCCTGTCTTCCTTGGCTGTGAATGCCAACGTCAAACTCGGTCAGCCGGAACGGGCGGTGGTCTGGGTGGAGCGGGCCCATGAGCTCAGCGCCAACGCGGCATCCAGGGTGCTCCTGGCCTGCTATCGTGCGCGGGCGGGCCGCTTGGACGAGGCCCGGAACCTCCTGCGCCGGGTCAGTCCTGAACCCGGAATGGAGTACAACCTGGCTTGCACCCACGCCCTCTTGGGGAATCGTGAGGCGGCCTTGGATTGGTTGAGACGGTCCTTGGATCAGGCGGGAACCAGTCCAGGAGAACTGCGCCGGGAGAAGGATTGGGCAGCACGTGATCCGGATCTGGCCAGTCTGCGAGACGATCCGCGCTTCGTGGCCCTGGTTCAGTAGCTGGCCCAGGTTCATTCCCCAACCCAGTCCGCTGTCGGGTAAGCTACGCGGCTCGACAAAGAGGATTGAACTCCATGGGTAAGATGATTTTGAGCGGCAAGGGCCGTCGGTGGCTGCTGAACGGCCATCCTTGGATATACGCCGATGATGTGGCCGACGGCGAGGGCACTCCTGGGGAATTGGTGCCGGTGCACGCTCCCCAGGGGGAACTCCTGGGCTGGGCGCTCTTCAGCGCGGAATCAAAGATTGCCCTGCGCATGGTTACCCGGGAGGAGCAGCAGCCAAATCGGGAATTCTGGCTTGGTCGCATGCAGCGGGCAATTCAAGCTCGAATCAACCTGGGAATGCTGGAGCCCGAGGGTGCTTGCCGCTTGATCAGTGGGGATGCGGAGGGGGTTCCGGGATTGATCGTTGACCGTTACGGCGCAACGCTGGTGTTGCAGATAGGCACCCAGGCGGCGGAGCGCATGCGTGATTTCTTTGTGGAGGTGTTGCATGAAGTACTGCCTTTTGAAGCAGCCGCCGTGCTGGAGCGTTCCGACCTCTCGGTACGTCGATTGGAGGGACTCGAGCCCCGAGTGGAACTCTTGAGCGGTGCCATAGATGGACCGATTCAAGTACAGGAGAGTGGTGGCCTGATCTATCAGGTGGATGTGCGCGAGGGACACAAGACCGGCGCCTATCTGGACATGAGTGAGAATCGGGTGCGGGCTGCCGCACTGCGCCCAGGAGGCCGGGTGCTGGATACTTTTGCCTATGACGGGTTGTTTGGAATTCGCGCGGCTCTGGCCGGAGCGGAAGAGGTCCTTTGTCTGGAACAAAACGCCGCCGCCTGTGAGCGGATTCGGGTCAACTCGGAACTCTCTGGTGTGGCCGAGCGCGTCAAGGTTGAGCGAGTGGATTGCATGAAGGACCTGCGCTCCCGTGCCGAGGCCAAGGAAATCTGGGATACGATAATCGTCGATCCCCCGGCTTTCGCTCGCAACAAGCGTGAAAAGCGCGGAGCCGAGCGTGGCTATGTGGAACTCAACCGGAGGGCCATGCTCTTGGCCGCCAGCGGTGGGCATCTGGTCAGTGCTTCCTGTTCTCATGCGATCTATGCCTCGGAATTCTTGGGGCATCTGGCTTCTGCAGCCAGAGTCAGCGGTCGAGACACCATGCTGGAGGCTTTCACCGGGGCCTCTCCTGATCATCCGGTGCGTCTCGGCTTGCCAGAAAGCGACTACCTCAAGTGCGCCTTCCTGCGCGTGACCTGAGGTCTTGGCTATGATGCAGCGCATGAGTCTGACCCTTGCGGTGAATGGCAAGTCCCAGGAGGTGCCCACCGGCAGCCTGCTGCCGGATTTGCTCAAGACCCTGGGCCTTGCGGATGCACAGGTGGCTCTGGAGATCAACGGCGAACTGATTCCCAAGAGGAACTGGCCCGTGCGTGAGCTGAGCGCTGGTGACCGCATCGAAGTGGTGACTTTGGTGGGGGGAGGTTGAGCAATGGGATCGCCTATGGACAAGCCTCTTGAGATCGGCCCCTTGCAGTTGGCTTCGCGCCTCTTGATGGGTTCGGGGCGTTATGCATCGCACCAGGAGATGGTTGCTTGCCTGGAAGCATCGGGCTCTGAGTTGATCACCGTGGCGGTGCGGCGGGTCAATTTGGATCAGCGCGCAGGGACGAGCTTGCTTGATCACATAGACCGCGAGCGTTTTCAGATTCTGCCAAATACTGCCGGCTGCTATGAGGTGGGCGATGCTTTGCGAACCGCGCGCCTGGCCCGTGAGTTGCTCGACACGCCCCTGGTCAAGTTGGAAGTCATTGGTGATCCGCACACGCTCTTGCCGGATCCTCTTGGCACTGTTGAGGCAACCAGGATTCTGGTCGACGAGGGTTTTGTCGTAATGGCCTATTGTTCGGACGATCCCCGTCTGGTCGCGACTCTTGAGCAGGCTGGGGCTGCGGCAGTGATGCCGGCGGGGTCGCCAATCGGTTCCGGTCGCGGCGTGGCCAACCCGGGCAACATAGAGATCGCGCGCAGTCTCGTTGAATTGCCCTTGATCGTGGATGCGGGGCTGGGTACCGCCAGCGATGTTGCTCTGGCCATGGAACTGGGGGCGGATGGGGTGCTGTTGAATTCTGCCGTGGCTGGTGCAGAGGATCCGGTCCTCATGGCAAGGGCCATGAAATCCGCCTGCCGCGCGGGCCGGGACGCCTATCTGGCCGGACGCATGCCCTCACGTCTGCATGCCCAGGCTTCTTCTCCCGCAACGGGCTTGCTGGGCGAGGCGCTTTCTTTCTGATGCCGGTCGACCCCAGCGAAATCCAGAGCCCGCTTTTTCTGTTCTTGTCCCTGGGCTTGATGCTGTTTGGGGCAGGAATGGGAGTCTTTGCGGTTCAGATGATCAAGGGCAGGCATCCTCGCTCGGGGCCTCCAATCCCGCCCGCAGTCGGTCGTCGGGAACTGGTGTGGGGGCTCTTGTTGTTCACCATTGCAAATCTGGCCGTCGGCGGGCTGATTGTGGCCGTGGATATGGAACTCGATGCAGGGCGGCTCTTGGCTCTTTCCGCTGCTCTGATGGCTCTCGCCAGCTACCCTGCCCTGCGCAGCAGTCTGGCTGCAAATCGCCTTGATGCCCTCGGTTGGGTCAGTCGCGGGACCGGGCGCGGCCTGCGCACGGGAATCATGGCCTGGTTCCTGCTGATGCCCCTGTTCTTCGGGTTCAACCTGTTCTGGGTTCAGGTCTGGGTGTTCTTTACAGGCGAGTTGCCTGTGCAAGATGTGAAGGACCTGATCTCAGGCGGCCAGGAGGGCTCCGCCCTCGTGTTCCTGTTGGCGGTGCTCTTGATTCCGTTCCTGGAGGAATTGGTCTTTCGTGGGATCCTTCTCAACAGCCTGCGTCCTCGTCTGGGCGCAGCGTGGGCAATCGGCTTGAGTTCCCTGGTTTTTGCAGTGCTGCACGGAATGGCTGCCTCGGGACCGATTTTTGTCCTGGCCCTGGCCATGGGGGCTGCCATGGTACTGAGTGGAAACCTCTTCGTTCCTTTTGCCCTGCACGCCATGAATAATGGAGTGCAGCTGGTTCTGTTGTCCTTTGCCGGCGAGCTATGACCCTGTACCCCAGCAACGACTTGATGAAGCCCCTGTCCGGGGGCGCTTTTGCCGCGGAGGGCGCGGTGTTGACTGGAGACATCACCTTGGGGGTAGATACCTCGATCTGGTTTGGATGTGTCCTCCGTGGCGACGATGCGCCCCTGGTGATTGGCGCGCGCACCAATATCCAGGATCTGACCATGGTTCATGCGGATCCGGGGCTGCCAAATGTGATCGGGGAAGAGGTCACCGTGGGGCATGGGTGCGTGTTGCACGGTGTTCGTGTGGGGGACCGTTCCTTGATCGGAATGGGCGCGCTTCTCCTGGCCGGGTCCTCAATCGGAGAGGAGTGCTTGATCGCCGCTGGTACGGTGGTCAAGGAGGGCATGCAGGTCCCCCCGCGATCCCTGCTGGCCGGTGTTCCCGGGCGAATCGTGCGCCAGATCAGCGACGAGGAGGTGGTAGATTTCAGGCGCTCTGCTCAGGGTTATGTGGACAACATTCGTTTGTACCTGGGGAAAGGAGAGGCGGCTCGCTGATGGCTATTTGCGACCCCTATCTGGATCGCAAGGCAGCTCTGCTCAAGAGCCTGGCGGAACTCTCGCCCTTGGCCATCGCCTTCTCAGGGGGTGTGGATTCAAGCGTTTTGTGTCACGCAGCTCGGGCCGTGCTAGGGGACAAGGCTTGCGCGGTGATTGCTGATTCCGCGTCCCTTCCAAGGCGGGAACTCCTTGCCGCGCGGGAAACAGCTATTGAGATCGGTATCGAGTTGGTCGAGCTTCGCACAGACGAACAATTGGATCCGGCCTATCAAGCCAACCAGGGTGATCGCTGCTACTTCTGCAAGGCGGCCCTTTTTCGGGCCCTGGACGAGTGGCGTCAAGAGCGCGCGATCCCCTTTGTTGCTCTTGGAGAGATTGCAGACGATGCGTTTGATGATCGTCCGGGTCAGCGTGCTGCCCGGGAGCATGGGGTGCAGGCACCTCTGGCCCAGGCGGGCTTCAGCAAACAAGACGTGCGCCGTTACGCGGCGGAAGTGGGCCTGAATGTGGCGGACAAGCCTGCCAGCGCGTGTCTCGCATCGCGTATACCGGTGGGTACGGCGGTCTCTGTCGAGGCCCTGGCCCAAGTGGAAGCTGCAGAGAACGCTCTCATGGATCTGGGTCTGAGCGTCCTGCGCGTGCGTCATCAGGGGTCTCATGCGCGGGTGGAACTAGGGGCCGAGGACCTGGTTCAGGCGGAACGAGAACCAGGAGCCCTTGGCGGGGCCTTGGCCTCAGCGGGTTTCGAAACCCATGAACTCGCTCGCTATCTGTCTCCCTTTGAGCGTCTGAGTGCCAATGTTGCACTTCAGGCTGGTTCTACTGACCAACACTGAGGCACTCAAAGCGCCATTCTAGGACCCTCCCCGTTCGGTTTGGGGTGGGGGTTGGGGAGAGCCGAAACAGGGTATGGAAGAGAACCGTGGGGGAAACGCGCGGTCCGTTCAGAAATCAGGAAAGGGGCATGATGATTGTAGGGGGATGGAATTCACGAACAGGCCGTAGGGCCAGGCGGGGGCTTTCGATTGTCGAGGTCGTCATGGCTCTTGGTGTTCTGGGGGTTTCGCTCGGGGCGCATTTCAGTGGTCAGATGGTGATCAATCGGTCGAGCACGGGCTCGGCAGAAAAGAACCTGGCCCTCTCTGAATTGTCCTCCGCCATGGAAGACATCTTGGCCCAGGACATCGAGTCCAAGTTGGTGGGTTATCCCAGCACACGTTTCTACCCGGACTCGGCCCTTGCAGACACGAATTGGGCAGGTGCTGCGGAGTATGGTCCGCGCTGGTTGGTGCCCGCCTACTCCGAGGGCCTGCGAGCCCGACAGGTGCAACCGCCTCCACCTGAGCCCGGTGAGGACCGTCAAGAGATCTTCAAGAGCCGATTGGCAACTCTGCGTGAGCAGCGCTTGTTCTTCACCTACCCTGGCCTGGACCTGTCCAGTATTCCCGCAACTGCTGGTCCCGACCCGGCCTTCGAAGCCCCGGATGGCTTGAGCATGATACTGATGGTGGAATGGGTGGATGCTCGTAGTACCCGGGTTGGAAGCCAGTGGGATGAGAGCGGTTATCCAACCGCGGCCTTTCACCCTGATGGTTCGCCTTCGGATCCCTTCGAACTGACTGGCGGCGATGTGCACAGTCATCAGATCGTTACCTACCAAATGGGGCGCTGAGATGATGGGAAAAATCCTCCACCGCAAAAGCGGCACCTCTCTGCTTGAGATTCTGATCGTGGCCGGGATTCTGGGTACTCTTTCCACTTGGGTGGTGGGTGCTACCCAGGACATGAGCGACATGACCGAAGCCAACGCGCTGGATGTGCAGTTGGTTCGCGATGCGCGCAAAGCCATGGCGCGCATGCGTGAAGACCTGGGTATGACCGGTATTCGCATCGTTGACGGGCTTCACTATCCGCACCTGTACTACAACGGCGTGCCAGGAACGGCCCGCATGTCGGGCTCTCGCCAGGCGTTGGATGCGTCCGAATTCATCAGCCGTGGGCACAGCCATGTCCCGGCTCCGATCCAAGGCATGATTGCCTATGTGGACCGCCTTGGTCTGGACCGCAACGATCCCCTGATCCAGTCGTCTCTCATTTTGGCCCTGCCCGCAGATCAGGACGCCAATGGCCGTCCCGATCACGATGTGCTCGGTTATTCGATCAGTGGCGCCTACGGAGAGTGGGTCGGGGATGGAATCCCTGAACTCGACTGCAATGGAGACGGGGTCCTGAGTCAGGAGATCTCTGATCTTGTGCATCCAGATCTCTACGTGGGCCTCGATGGTGCCCGTCTGGAAGTGGACGAGGAAACCCGGATCGCCTGGAGCTTGAACGACATCGCCTGGATCGTGGAGCCGGGCTCCAATGGTCGTAACAACCTGATCCGACGCATTCGCGATCCACGTGTGCCCGTGGGTGATCCAGACTATCCCTTCCGCCGGGAAGTGATTGCTGAGGGAGTCGATTGGCTTGACATCAAGTACGCGGAGGACCTGCAGTATTGGGAGCGCCAGGAAGACTTTGACCCAGCTGACGGAGGTCTGGGTGTCGTGGTCGCTGCCAATGCCCTGGTGGTCACCATGTGGATGCGAGGAGTGGACAGTCAGGGTCGTGCGCATCACTATCGCGCGGAATCAATTTTACGCCTACCGTTTGGGGATGCGCGTTTTCCCGAAGAGTGAGGGCCGGAAGCAAGAATCAACATGCTGATCATCAATCAATCATCTCGCAAAGGCCGGTTTCGCCAGCAGCAGGGCATCGCCATGGTCTATGCCCTCTTTGGGGCTTCCGTGTCTGCCGCCATGTTGGCTCTCCTGATGGCCAACTCCAGTCTTGACGCTCAGTCCGTGTCCGTGCGCGAGATCGAGGTGGATCAGCAGTATCTTGCCGAGGCGGTGCTTGCCTCCGCTTCGGTACATCTGGAAGAGCGTCTGGCGAATTGGTACCGAGAGGACGACTGGCAGCAGGCCGCACCCTCCGCGGAGACGGTGGTCGAGAGCGCCCGCGAGCGTTGGGTCTTGGACGCACCGAGCGGACATGAGGATTTCTTCATGAAGGGTGTGACCATGGTGCCTACAGGGTATTCAGGCGCGGTTGGGAAGTCCTATCACAAGATCGGCTGGAAGATTCAAGGCCTTGGGGACCCCTATACCCAGGCGAGTTTGGGCGGTGCGTTTCTGCGTCGGACCAGTCGCCTGTTCGAACTAAGGGTGGTGGTTTCCGGCCAGGAGAGCTGGCAATTGGTGGGCAGCACGGACGATCCAAGCACCGCGGACATTGAGTTGACTGCCAGTCTGGATCAAATGAGCGTGGTGGCCCGCGCCCTGTTTGAGGGATTTGAGGTGGACGGACGAGATCTGTGGGGGGACATGCTTGTCGGCTCGGGTGACGACCGCAAAGCCAGTCAACGGGCCACGGTCACGCGTTTGTTTCGAGTAACCCGCACTCCCGCTACTCAGTACACAATCTTCTACGAGGACGACCTGGAAATCAATCCTGGTCCGAGCATGACGATTTCTGGGCGTGTCCACAGCAACGGGGATCTGTATCTCGGCTGCAACAACACCTTGACCATGGACACCAATCACATCCGTGCATTGGGCAACATGTATAGGCGCCGAAAGGACAACACCTCTTCCAATGGAACGGTCATGGTGCGCAAATGGGTTGCCAACCCCTTTGATCCGACCGAGCCAGCGGATTACTTTCGCATGGAAAGCCAATCCCAACTTGGTTCGATCCCAAGCAATATCAGTGGGTATGACTCAGCTTTCACCGTGGGGTATGACTCCAACGGGGACGGGGATTTCCTTGACAGCGGTGATTGGTTGCCATTTCACGCCGGAGCATTGGAGTACTGGGATGCTCCTGATGGTTACGCGATTCCATCTGAGGAAGAATTCCCCTACACGGTTGGCACCGGGTCCGCCCATCCCGAGCAGGTGGGGCAAGTGCAACTCGCGGACATCGAATCAATCCAGGCGTTCATTGAGGCTGAACCAGGTGAGAGCGGAGCCTGGGTGCTTGATGGGGGTACCGAAACCTATCGCCCGGCGACCGGTGCGGATACGGGACCATTCTTCGATCCTGGGTACTACAACAACAAGGCGGGGCTGAAGATCATCGTGGATGAAGATGGGACTTCTTGGCGGGCCTACAGTCCGCTGGTGACCCCTGATCCCATGAATCCCCTCGAAATGGCCGGCTGGGGCGATGTGACCGCTGAGGTGGCTGGGGCGATTTCCTTGAGTACGGTCCCCGACACGCGTCAATCCACCAGCAATGAAGTGGGTGTGGTCGAAGTGGACTTGGAACAACTGCGCACCTTGGAACTCGCCTACCAGGCCAGCAACGGGGGTGCCAGCTTGGGAATCTTTCCTGCCAATGGCCTGTTGTATGTGGGGCATGCGGCCATAGGCACCGGGTCCGCTGCCAAGGGTGTGCTATTGACCAACGGCGCGACTCTGCTCGATGATCTTTCCGTTGTCACCGAAGGTTCCCTCTATATTCATGGGGACTACAACCTGAATGGCGGCACCGGTTCGGATCCGATCGTCTCGGCGGTCATTGCCGACGCGGTCAACCTGCTCTCGAACAACTGGGACGGATCCAAGTCCCTGGCCGGCGGTTTGCCAGTTGCATCAGAAACTACCTACAACGTTTCCCTCTTCACTGGAAATCTGCCCACAGTGGGATCTTCCTACAACGGTGGCTTCGAAAACCTGCCCCGCTTCCACGAAAAATGGAGCGGCGTGCACTGCTACATCAACGGCTCTTTCATTCAAGCCTGGGAGAACCGCCTGGCCACAGGAGCTTGGGCCTACGGGGGCAACCGCTACAAGGCCCCTTACCGTGATTGGGCCTATGATCAGAATCTCTTGATGGAAACTCCACCCTTCGTACCCCACACGGTGGAAGCTGTGGTAGTGGCAACGTTCTAGGGTCGCCGGTGTTGTGGACCGGGTAGTTCGTGCCCCCGTTCAGACTCTCAAGGAGCGCTACCGTGTGATGCTCGCTTGAGTTGCTACGGGTTACCAGCTTCGAGGGTTACTGGAACTGAATTGAAATCCCGTCGGTGAAATTGGAGGTGGGCATCCAGTTCACCACATCACGATACCAGGCTTGGAAGTTCCAGGTTTCTCCTGCCTGCACCGCGTGGCTGAATGTCGGGGGCACTGGCAGGGAGGTCAGGTTGATGGTCACATTGATGGCTCCGAAAGGGCCGGAGTTGAGCACATTGTTGCTGAATCGTCCGGTAGGGGCACCCAGGCAGAGGTTGCCCATGGCGCCGCCGGGGCCCACGATCAATCCCTGAGTGGCGCTGCAGAGGAAGTAGCTGAACTGGTTGGCGGGCAGGTCGGTCGCCGCCAGCGTGACGTTGTTGGCTGAGGCCAGATCGCTGCCCGTGGCGTTGATTATCGCTGGCCCACCAGTGGAGTTCGATACATTCGGTGTGCAGTAGCGGGTTCCCAGCCCCGGTACTGTGCAGTCCAATTCACCCACGGTGAAGTCGTCGATGGCTGCTTCCACAATCGAGCCAGAACCAGCGTCTTCGGCAATGAACTGCACGCGAAGGTTGTTGGTGATGGCCACATGATCTCCCATACGCAGGGTGTATTTCTCCCAACCGCCGGATGTGCCAGCGCCCGTGGGTCCCACGGTCAGGGCCAAGGTCCAACTGCTGCCGTTGTTGTTGGAAAGGGCCACCCGGAAGGTGTCCGCACCAGGAGAGGCACCAGCGGTGTTGGAGTACCACAGCCAGAAAGAGACCTCAGGATCGCTCAGACTCGAGACATTGAAGTTAGATGAGCGCAGAGTGGTGAAGCCGCCATCCACATCGTTGCTACCGACGCTGCTTCCGGGGTTGGCTTGGCCCGTGAACCAGCAGCTTACGCCGGGCTCGCTGTGGTCGTCTTCCGGTTGGGCGGCGGTCCCGTTGGGGTCGCCGCGCTCCCAGATGCCGGTGGAGGCCGTGTCTCCGGCCACACCGCCAACCCAACCGGCATTGGTTTCCATGTCCAGGTTGACGATCTGGTTCTGGCCGTATCCAAAGACTGAGGTGTAGACCGTGGTGGGTGCCGTGCTGGGTGTCGTGTAGGTTTGTCCAGAAGTAGAGTCCGCCGCAAAGTACCAGTCCACGCTTGTACCGCAGATGCCCGTGGGCATGGCGCCGCGCCAGGTCGTGCCGCCCACGGCCTGCAGGTTCACGCTTTGCATGCCCATGCCCATGTCGAAGAACAGCCTGGGGCTTGTTGGATCCAAGGCACCGGGTACATTCTCGGTGATGTCTACATCGATGGTGGCACCAGATGGGGCCAATATCTCGGGCGCGCCGCCTGGGATGGCAAGGACCAGATCCGGATCTCCCACATCCCAGACGAAGAAGCCTCCTTCCAGATCGCTGCCGATCACCGTGCCGCTGGCGAAATAGGGGAAGAGGCTCCAGAGGCCGTTGAAAGACGTGGGATCGCCGCTTTGATACGTGTCGAAGTAACCAACCTCCGGCGGGTTGGTGGCGCTTTGGTTCAGGTCAAAAATGCGCATGCCACTGGTGTAGTTGGCTGCGTACAACAGGCCACCCTTCGTGTAGCAGTTGTGGGTGATCGCCAGATTCCCGTTGTTGAACGAGGTCACATAGAAAGCACTGTCCGGGTTGGCCACGTTGATCACATAGATGGTCGAGGGCAGTACGCCGTTCTCATCGAGTTCGTCGCCCATGTAGAAGAACTGGCGGTCCTCGCTCAGCCAGCCCTGGTGGCTGTAGGCGCTGTTTGGCCAGTAGACCTGACTGATGACAATGGGGTTGGACTTGTTGGTCACATCCACGATGGTCAGTCCCGTGTCTCCTGAGCCCCCACTCAAGCCGGCGCAGCAATAGGCGATCTGGCGTCCGGCATTGGGCCCTGTGGTGTAGGTCACGATCTGGGCGTCGTGCACATAGCGCGTACTCCAACTGCCCACAAACTGGGGGTTGCTTGGGTTGGCCAGGCTGTACATGCGCAGGCCATTGCTGCCGCCGCCGCAGCGGTAGAGGTAACCCGAATCCTCGTCAATGGCCACATTGTGGCTGTTGGCGGTGCTCACATCATCGATGGTGTTGACCAGGCTGACTGTGCCGTTGTCGATGTTCGCCATGCTGATCACCTGGATGCCTCCGGCGCCCTCGGTGACCGAGTAGGCCATGTTGCCGTAGACCTTGATGTCGCGCCAGAGACTGTCGTTGCCGTCGATCCAGTCGATCAGTTGGGTGGCGGTGGGGTTGGTGACCTCGAAGAAGGCCGTGCCGCTTGAGGTGCCCATGATCCCGTACTCGCGGCCGCTGGGACTGGTGTAGCCCCAGCAGTCGTTGCCTGAGTTTGCGTTGTCGATTTGGTTCAGGGGAAACCAGGCTTGCAAGGTCACCCCTTGGGAATCAAAGCCTGCGCCGGGCATGTTAGCAGTCGTGTTGCCTCCACTCGGGGCAAGGCTGGGGCTGTTGCGCCAGATGGGGCCCTGCACCGGAACTTTGCGACTCAGGATCTTGGGATCATCATCGTGCAGTGCAATCGCGCCGGTGGAAAGCAGAAGGGCGCAAGAGGTCAGGAGCAGGCTTTTCATGGGGAAGGGCAGGGTTTGGGGGGAATCGTCAGATTCAAGTCTATCCCCCTGGATGCAGGCAAGTGGTCTAGATCATGTCCGGGGAGTATCCTTGGGGCACGGCCGCCACGGTCAGCGGGCCCATGGGAAGTTCAGCGGTCTTGATCTCGGAACGGTGCAGTGGGGGCCTGGGTCAGCTCCACTGGCAGGTCGTCGCCCTCAAGGGCCAAGAGAAAGGCCTCCAAGGCCTCCAGGGACGCTTGATCTAGACGCAGGGGCCTTAGCAATTGTTCCTGATGATGGCTTCGTAGATCCTGGTCTTCGAGGGTGTTGTAGAACTTCAAAACGCTCGGCAGGTCGGGAAACTGGCCTTGGTGCCCGTAGGGAGCGCGGCGCGCTAAATTGCGCAGGGTTGGGGTGCGAAACTCGCCATAGGATTCGGAGGTCTGTATCAGGGCGCGGACCCGCTGGGCTGCTTCGCCATTGGGATCATCGCTGTGGGGACCTGCTGCGTTGAAGGGGCTCGCTTGTACCAGTTCTGCGCCGCGGTAGCGGCCTGGATCATCCCGGGGTCCGTCCGCATGAGCGGGGAGCTGGTTGTTGTGAAATTCCAGATCGCTGAAGGTGGGACCCAGGTGGCAGAGGGTGCAGCGTCCAGGGCCCAGGAAAATGCGTAGCCCGCTCATTTGCTCATCATTCATGGCCTCAGCGTCGCCCTCGGGCAGATCGAGCGTTGCGCGGACCCAACGGTCGAAAGGCGATTCATTTCGTATCAAGAGACGTTCGTATGCGGCAATGGCCTTGCCCAGCTGAACGAAGAGGGCGTCCACATCTTCGGGCAATTCGCCGAAGGCATCCTGATGAGCCCGTCGGAGGTCCGGGTCCTGACGAACCAGGGCTGCGATGGAGTCTCTGTCTCCGGCCATCTCCACCACGTTTTCCATGGGACCCAGGGCCTGCATCCAGAGGCTGTCTGCCCGTCCGCCCCAGCCGAGCCAGCGCTGGTAGGCCGCTCCGATCACCGTAGGTGCGTGGCGTTCTCCAAGGCCACGGCCCAGGGCGATGGAGCGCGGGTCCGAGAATCCGTGGTCCGGGTCGTGGCAGGTGGCGCAGGAGACCTTGCCGTCTCCTGAAAGGCGCTTGTCGAAGAACAACCACTGACCGTAATGGGCCGCGGCGGGATCATCCGCGACCCGGTTGGTGGGGTCGGGCGGAAGCGGGGGTAGCGGACCAAGGCGGCGCAACAGTTCCAGTGGCCAGGCTTGGTCCTCCTTCGGTTCATTGCCAGGCCCGCAGGAGATCAATGAGAATCCTATGCCCAATCCAAGGGCGAGGGAGAGCCAGCAACGAAGAGCGATGCTCATGGGATCTAGAAAACCCTGAAAGAAAGTTGCGCGCGCTCGGTCACATGGCCTTGGGTGTGGTCCACATAGATCTCCCAGATTCCCGGCATATGAAACAAGAGCGGCGTAGCTTCGATCCAGCCCTCGTCTTGACTGAGCACAGGGGCCACCTTCATACCGTGACCGTGTTCAGGCATGTCAGCGTCCAAGGTGATGTGTTCGAGGGAATCATCCAAGGGCTGGCCGCTTGCGTCGAGCAGGCGGAATCGTAGGGAGAAGTCCTTGTTGAGTGGGATCGGGTGGGGGCTGGTGATCAGTTCCAGTTGGAATCCCTGTGCATTGGCGTTGGCTTTCAGGGTGGAGGATCGCTGGGCCTCGTCCGTAGGAGTCTGTCCGGCGGGGCTTTGTCCCTTGGGGTCCTGCTCCTTGTCATTGCAAGCCCCAAACCAAAGACAATTGAGCACCAGGCATGCACTCAAGATGCGTGTGCTGTGCCTCATCGTTTCCTTCCCTGTTCGTCGTAGAGCTCAGGCTTCATGGCGGGTCGCACGTGCAGCTTGGATCCATAGGCCCGTACGAATTCTCCGTCCGGCGTGAACACCATGCAACGGTGGTTGCTGTGGTCCACCACGGTCAGGTTGCCGTTCTGGCCGATGGATACCCCGCGTGGTCCCAGCAGCCCTTCAGGGCCAAGACCCTCCGTGCCAATGGAGAGGTCAAGGGTCCCGTAGGAATCAAAACGCAGTACCCGATTAGCTGCCCGGTCGCTGACAAAAATGCGTCCCTGGGCATCAGAGCAAATGCCATCGGGCCGCCGAAGGGCACCCAGTCCTCGATTGCCGCGACTCTTGCCATTGATCGGATCGAGTCCCACAATGCGGCCCTGCCAGGCATCGCTGACCCAGAGGGTTCCCGCAGGGTCAAAGCACAGGTCCATGGGTTTCAGCAACACGCCCGCGCCCAGCACCTGGACGCAGTTTCCGGCCGGATCGATCACAAGTATGCAGCGATTGGCTTCGTCGATCACATAGGTCTTGTCCTCTCGCCGACAGATCGCCGTTGGGCGCGGGTCGTGGAAGACCGAGATGCTCCCTAATTCGCGATCCAAGGCCCTTAGATCCACGCGGCGAATCCAGGCGGCTGCTCCCAGGTGCTGGTTCAGGGGCGCTGTGGGGTCGATGCGTAGGAGAACCTGATCCATGATCCCCGCACTGGGGTCCGTGATCCAGGCCATTCGCGTTTCCATGTCGAGCCAGATTCCAGAGGGGTGAGCCCAACGTCCGAGAACGTGCCCCCGGCGACCAAAGCTGGTCAGTTCGATAGGTGCTTCTTCACGGCGCCTGTCGTGCAGCAACACCGATTGGGTTTCTGGTTCCACAAGCAACATCCAATTGCCAGCGGCGCGAATCGCTGGGCCGTAGTGGGCTGCGGCCTGGGGAGTGGTACGGCGCAGGTTATCGATGGGGGGCTCGGCACCCATGGCGCGGCTAAAGACCTGCACCCGGCCATCCAAGGGCTCCGCCACTGCCATGCGCGTGCCATCATGGGAGACCGCCAGAGCGCTGGGGTAGTGCAAGAGTCCCTCTCCCTCACGGGGCCAGATCGCGTGCATGCCCACCGTGTAAAGCAGGTCGCCCCCTTCGGTGTGCACGCTGATGCGATGGTTGTCCCGGTCGGCAACAAAGATCCTGTGGTTCCACCAGGCGATGCCTGATGGCGCAGCCAGGAGGCCGCGAAAGGCGCCGTAGTCCCCAAACCCTCCTGCATAGTTGCCATCCGGATCAAAGTGCTCTACACGGGCACGGGCGGCATCGCTGATCCAGATTCCTCCCTCGTCATCCAAGCAGGCCCCGGTGGGTTCGCCCAAGAGGTCCGCGCCCAACTCCAATCGCTTGCTGCCGTGCAAGACAATGACACGCCCGCCAAGCGGGTCAGTCACCACCAATCGTCCTTCGCGCGCGTCCAGTGCGCCGGGCTGGCAGAAGCCCTCAGGCCCCTGCAAAATCGTATCCGCATCACGCCAGGTATCCACGCCGATCGCCATCACCCGGCGTTGGGCCGGGTCGCTGACATACAGTCGCGTGTCTGCAGCCACTCCCATGGGAGCCAGCCAAGGGGTTTTGGATTCCAGTCGCGTGCCGGGGGTGCCGCTGCTCGAAAAGAGGGAGAGGCGACCGCTGTCGGCTTCCACCACCCAAAGGGAACCACTGGGTGTGAAATCCAAGGCCACCGGCCCCTCTAGATTGGAAATCGTGTGCAGCCAGGCACCCAGATGGGTCGCCTCTCCCGTCTGAGCCAGGACCGGGAGGGTCAAGAAGACGCCGACCAGGGGTTGTAGCCAAGGTCGGGCGTGGCTGAACAAGACGGGGGACGGAATCACGGATCCTATTGTGCCTTTGGAGAGGGGCCCCACAAGGGTTCAGGGCCGTCCACCAAGAAGATTCAGGAGAAGCGTGAATCGACCTCTTTGGTTTTCTAGCGTTGAGGGTAGATGGAGCTTTCCCCCAGCAAGGAGGTAACAGAGGTCGTTCGCCGGTGGTCGCGCAATACGACTCTGGAGGAACTCAGGGAGCGCGGCGTGGAGAATTTGCGCACGGTGAGCATGAGCCGCGTGGCCAGCCTGATTGAAAAGGCGGTCAACCGTGCCTTGTTGGAACGCACTCTGGGGGATCCCTCTGATTTGGGGGACGCTTTTTCTCGTTCCGCACGGGATGCCTTTGTTGAGTTGGTGCAGGAGCAAGGGGTAGGCAGTTGTGTTGAACAGGCTGAAGATGACATCAGCAAGCTCACAAGCGGGTCCATGGATGATGCGGCGGGGCCTGCTCTCGCACGGCTCAAGCAGGATCTGCGCGAGCGCCGCAGAGTGCTGGTCGAGGAGCAGGAGCGCCTGACCAATGAAGTGGGCCAGGAGGGCCCCGGTGACCGGGAGTTGCAGGTCAGCTTGACCCGTCTCTTCAAGGCCTGGGGTGGTAATCCGGACAGGCTATCGCCTTTGGAGGCTGAAGTCGTTCGCGTGGGCGTTGCGGCTCTGCAGCGGGAACGCCAGCGCGGTCAGCAGGCATTGCTGGACGAGAACCATCGCGTTGTTGATCGGCTTGAGCAGCGGGTACGCAAGCTCTCGCGCACATTGGAGGTGACTCGTGAGGAACTGGAACTGGCCCTGGAGAGACCCTCCGCGGAACTGGAACCTTCCTTCTTGCCGCGTGGGATGCAGGTCCTGCCGACTACGGAGCCTCCCGATGAGAACAAGCGAGCGCTCTTGTCTGCGATTTTCGAAGCCAATGTGGAGTTGCGCGCGGCCCTCGACTCTTGAGTCCAACGTTGGACTGGTTCAACGCCGAAAGAT
Source organism: Planctomycetota bacterium (assembly GCA_014238415.1). Taxonomy (GTDB): domain Bacteria; phylum Planctomycetota; class UBA1135; order UBA1135. Next base: position 62,042 of record JABABA010000010.1, read on the forward strand.
CGGCAGCATTCCTTCGGGCACAGACAGGAAAAGGCAGTTCACGGCGGTGGCGTAGGTGATTCCATAACGGCCAGTGACCTTTTCTCCACGCCCATCTTCGCGTACATCCTGCCATCCTCCGTCCGAGCGTTGGTCAGCGAGGACCTTGCGGACCTCGGATCTGGCCCATCGTCTGAAGTGCTTTGGGTCGGGGTGCTGCCAAAGGGCTTGGGCCAGATAGAGCCTCTCATAGAAGGGGAAAGCCGGACTCTTGCGAGCTGATTGAGTGGGGTCCACCAGTTTGCGCGCTTCCAGTTCACGCCAGATCGAGTCGTAGCCCCGGTCGATGGCCTGTCCTTCATAAACGCCTGTGGCATGCAGGGTCGCGAGGCAAGCAGCGGTCAACGCCACCGAGGTTTGTGGATGGGTCTTGGAGTAGCGAAAGCCGCCGGTCTCATCCTGCAGACTCTTGACGTACTCGATTGCGTGGCCAACCACTTTGGGTTTGATGCGCAGTCCCGCGTTGCGCGCTCCGCGCAGGGCCTGCACCAGGCACACCGTCACCGAACCCTCCTGTTCTGCCGTGCGGCCGGGACCGTAGTACCAGCCTCCGTCCGGACCCTGCATGATCTCGATGTGTCGCACGGCTGCGGAGAGGGCCTGGTCGATTCGCTTGCCAAGCGGACTGCGCGGAGACAGGGAGTGCGCCTGGGAAAGGGCCAGGGTCGCCAGTCCGTGGCCATGGGCTCTTGACTGACGGTCTTCGGCGGCGCTTATCCAGCCAGGATTGGATTCCGTGATCGGAGCCTGGTGGGTCAGGAGGTACTCAAGAGCGCGCACCAACTCCGCTGCATGGGGACCCCTTGTGGGTGTCGATCCGCCAGCCATGTAGGCCAGGGCGCCCAGGGCCGTGACCCCGATGGGGGACTCTTGTTCTCCGTGTGGTACAGGTAGGGAGCCATCGCGTACGAGAGCCTGTCGCGCTGCAAGAAAGTCCAGACCCCGTGTGATGGATGCGCGGATTTCAGCAAGAGTCTTTTGTTCTCCTTTCGCTGGTGGGTCCTGGGAATAGTGCGCGAGGGGCTTTACTTCCCAAGTGGGGGGGAGGAAGGCGGTACCCCGCTCTTCCAGAATCTTCTCTATAGGTTGACTCCAACCCAGGCAGGGCAACAGCAGCAGTAATCCGAGCCCACTCATGCAGCGTGCGAGGTACTCACCAGGACTCGCTGTGTTCTTGTTGCACATGGGACTAGGACAGATTGCTGAAGGCTGCATGGTAGCGCACTTTCCCAGATTTCTCCTTGAGGGCTCCCGGTTCCAGCTCGAGGGCCATGAATAGCTCGGCAGGAACATCGTATTCGCTGTCGATGCCAAGCTCACCTGCTGGGCGGAAGCCAAAGCGTGGATAGAAACCTGGGTGGCCAAGGACCACCGCAAGCGCGAATTTCCCTCGTTTGCAGTGCTCCAAACCGGCCTCAACGAGGGCTGTGCCGATTCCCTGGCGTTGGCGCCTGGGTGTCACCGCCATTGGGGCGAGCCCCAGGGCCCTGGTCTTCGGATGGCCACTGAGAGAAACGGGCGAGAACATGATGTGACCAATGATCGATCCCTTGTCCTCGGCAACCAGCGAGATGTGCGGCGCAGCCTGCTCCCGTAGGAGGTCGACCAGGTCTGCTTCGGCCCCTGTTTCAAAGGCCGAACAGTTGACTGCATGCACAGCGCGCCGGTCCCGTTCTTTCTCCAGGCGAATCTGCACAAGAGGGTCCAGGTGGCAGGCTTGGGGAATTCTTCGCAGGGGCCGTTCAAGTCGCCCGGCATCCAATCCGGGCCCTAGTGATCTCCGCGTTCGTTCAGCCGGCGGTAGTAGGAGTCGATCCAGTCGCGGTAACGAGCGGGCATGTCTCCTTGTCCTTCGGCGCGAAAGATGTCGCGTAGGTGAATCGGCAAGTTGCCCCAGATTTCCACGTCGTTGCCAGGACGGCGGGCTGCTTCCTTTTCGCCTTCTGCTGCAACTTTGCCGCGATCCTTGCGGCCGCCGGGTTGGTCGGGCTGGTTGCCCTTGGGCTGGCCATCGTCGGACTGTTCTTCAGAAGGCTCGCCCTGTTCTTCGCCTTCTCGGGGCTCTTCCGCACCATCTTTCTTCTGGCCGCTTTCCTCTTGGGATTGGGCCTGAGTGCTGCCGGGAGTATCGGAGGACGAACTGCCCTCACCGCTCATTGAACCGCTTCATGTGCCGCCGTTTCTGGCGGCGATTTCCAGGATCTCATCGATGGCTGAAATGATCTGGGCGCCTTCTTCTTGGGAGGCGGTGAGCAGACTTGAGACAGCGGCGCGGGGGTTGGCGTTCGCAGTTTGGCCAAGATCCTCCAGGTTGGAGGCCTGGACTTGATCCAACGCACTCACGTCACCTTTGCTGGCATCGAAAAGCAACTGAGTGCTGCGGTTCATGCGTTGCTCGACCTCTTGGAAGAGGCGGATCATGCGCTCTGCATCGGACTCCGGCTGTTCGGCGAAGGGGTTGATTACCACCGGCTTGTCGTCCGCTTTGGGAGCCTGTTCGCCTTCCTGGGCCTGGACCGGGAGGATCAGTAGACCGACGGCGATGCAGGGCATCATGCAGAGAAGTTTGCGGTGCGTAAGGAACTGGGGAGTGTGCTTCATTGTCTTGATCTCCAAGTGATCCATTCTCTCAATCTTATCGGCGTGCCAGACATATCCAGCATAGCACGCCCGGCTATTCGTGTCTTAATCCGGATCCGGGACGCCCAGACGGCGCCGGAAGTACTCAAAAAGTTCCCCAACCCGTCTGTGTTGGTAGGCCAAACGGGTCAATTCTTCAAGTAGCAGGGGATTGAGTTCTGCATCGGGGTCTTTGAGCTCAGGGTGCAATACCTGCAATTGGGCGAGACGCTCGAGAACATCTTCCTCAAGCTTCTTCAGCAGACGTAATTCGGCCGCATCTGGCACCAGGGGAGGCTCGTCATCGTTTGGTTCCTGCTCCTGCTGTTCCTGTTGCTCCTGCTCGCGGCGCTCCATTTCGTCCTTCAGGGCGCCTGCCAACCAGTCCAGGGACTTGAGCACATCATTCTGCAAGGCCTGTAGGTGAGCACCAGATTGGTAGCCGCCTCCCTCGCCCATGTCGCGCACGATACGCGTCAGATCGCTTTCGATGTTTCGCATGATCTCGTGGAAGACCAGCACCCCTTCTTCTTCGAGGGCGTCCGCTACCTTCTTGGCTCGTGCCCCAACCGCGTCTTCTTCTCGGGCAATCGAACGTAGGGTGATGCGCGTGCGACGGGAGACATTGCGTGAGCCGGCTCGGGCTTCGTCCGCAGAGAGGGTGGCCTTTATCTGTTCCAAGTGGGAGGCCCGCATGGCTTCCACTTCCGATTTGATCTGGAAGAGCAGCTCCTCCTGGCGGAGGCGTTGGTACTGCTCCTCCTCCTCTTCAAGTTCGCGCATGGCCTGTTGCAGGTCCTGCTGGGTGCGCGCTTCCTGTTCTTCGGCCTGTTCAAGGCCACCAGATTCTTCGGGTTGGTTCTGTTCCTCCTGGCCTCCGGATGGGGAACCCTGGCTCTGGGAACCGGACGCCTGACTCAAGGACTGGCTTGCCTCTTGGGCGTTCTCGGCGGCGCTGTCGAGAGCTTCGTTGGAGGCCGCTTCATTGCGCTCCTGGTTGCGACGGGCGAGGTTGAGCATCTCCTGGCGCAGGCGCTCCTGTTCGGCTGCGAGGTCGGCGGCGGTCTGTCGGCCCTCCGGGCTCGAAGGTTGGGTGCCTTCTCCCGCGCTCTTCTGGGCCTTGTTCAAGGCATCGATGGCTTCGCGTTGTTGTTCCGCGGCCGCTTTGCCCTGTCCAGGTTTTGACAGGGAACTGGCTGCTTGCTTCATGGCGCTACGGGCCTGTTCGATTGCTCTTTGGACTGCCTCTTGTGCACTCTTTCCCAGGCTGGCGCTGTCCGTGTTCTTGGCCGCTTCGGCCAGGTCCTCTTCCAGTGAGGCCTGTTCATCTGCGAGTGCTTTGCGCTGGTCCTGCCGTCCGTCTTTCTCTGCTGCCTGGGCTATGGCTTCATCGAGGGCCTCAAGGGCTTGTCGCAGTTCAGATTCTGCCTGCTGGGCTGCCTGCTTGGCTGCCTCCTGTGACTGGGAGCCCGCAGCCTGGGCGGCCTGCTGCTGTGCCTTTGCGCCGCGTTGCAGGGCCTGGGCGGCTTGGCTGGCACTGGCCTTGCTTATCTGAGGTTGGGTGGGGCTGGCGGCAGTGTGTTCCAGGTCCTTGGCCAGGCGCTCCGAGCGTTCTTGGCCCTCTTCCTGGCTGGCCTTGATCGCATCGCCCATGCGCGACTGAGCATGCAGGCCTTCGTCCACCCCGCGGGCGGCGCGATCGGTTTCCGCAGCGCTGCGCTCGGGACTGGTGGAGGTCTGTGCCTCGCGCAGGGCTTCAGCAATGCGCTTGGCGGCGGCCCCGGTTGTGGTCTGCTCGGTGGCGATCTGTTCTGCGGCGGGCAGAGTTTCCGAGCGTGCCTTGCGGGCTGCGTTGCGCGCTTCGGTTGCGGCCTCGGCGAGTTGTTGTGCCTGGCTCTGGGCGGCTGCCTTGGCCGCGGCCTTCTGCGCTTCGGTGTTGGCGCTGCGCATCTGTTCAGCTATCTCGGCGAGGGCCTTGGCGGCCTCCTGCAACAACTCGTCACCGGAGGCTTGGGCCTGGCGTCCCTTGCGGGCGGATTCTTCTGCCAGGGCAGCGGAGCTGGCTTCCAGATCATCGGCCTGGGCGCTGGCTGCCAGGGAATCGGCGCTCTCCTGCAGGCTCATGGCCTGCTCTTCCGCAGAGCGGGCCGCTTCCAGAGCGGGCCGCAGGGCTTCCAGGCGTTGGGCATCAGCGGGGGACCAGGTGGACAGAGCTCCCACGGCCAGTTCCTGATCGCTGAGCATCTCTGCCAGGCGTGTGCGTAGCTGCTCCAGGTCAAAGGTCCCCGATGAGTGGGCAAGTTCCTCCGAACGATGCAAGAGATCTCGCTGCTCCTGGTTGATCCGTTCAAGGGCTGTTTCCAAAGACAGGTGTTCGCGGGTCTTGGATGCCTGAATCAGGGCTGCTGTCTTTTCCTGCAGGCCTGCTTCCTGGCCACTCAATTCTCGGAGGGCCTCCTTGATTTCTTTCAGGCGGGCCAGTTCTTCTTCAAGAGTATCGAGGGAGCGTCGGTCCAGAAGGATTTCCAGCAGGCGCATCAAACGCGCTTCTACAGCACGCTGCCGTTCCAGGGCGCTCATGGTGCGGCCACCGCTGAGATCATCCCGAGAAGAATCGATCAACTCCTCCAAGGTGCGTCCGTTGCTCTCTTCGGATCGTTGATCCAGATCTTTGAGGGCGTCCCGCAGCAGGCCCGCCGCATGCACCCGACCTTCGGATTCCAAGCGGCCTGCCAGGGCGCTCATGGTTTCCCGCAGGCGACGTAGTTGACGGCGGATGAGGGCTTGTTCTTCTGCAAGGGCCGCTTGCTCACGGGAGATGCCACCGTCTTGGGAAGTTTCCTCTTGGAGTGATCTCGAAAGCCCTGGACTGATCAGCAGGAGGGCACCTAGAATCGGGGTCAGTTGTGCCAGGGTGCGCGGTATGGATCGCAGCTGGATTCTCAGGTTCCTCATTTGTTTCCCTCGGCAAACTTCTTCGTACGCTCGGTCAGGTTCTTTTGTCGGTTGAGCAGGTCTTTGGTCAACGTAAGTACGCTCTGAAAGTTGTCCCATTCTCCCAAACGTGTGCTCAGGGCGTCGAGGGCTGCCAGAGAGAGGTCCAGGGCAGCCACGGCGTTCAGCAGGTGGGGGCCGGCGCTGGCCGCGCTGTCGGCGGTGCGGGCACCGGTCAGGGCTTGGGATGCATCTTTGCCCGAGCCCTCACTGACCGAGAGGGCGAGGTCCACCAGGGCGATCATCTCTCCCGCGAGTTCCGGGGTGCCCAAGCGACCTGCGCTGAGTTGGGCCGCTACTTCGCGCCATGGGGCGGGGGCAAAGGTGCGTGCTGCGTGGGTTCCCAGGGCCCGGTGCAGCGCGTCCAGCAGCGGGCCTGCTCGCTCGTCCAGGCGGTTGTAGGTCAGGCCTTCAGCCAGGCCCGAGAGATCTCGCCCCAAGCTTCGGGTGTCTCCCTGCAGGCGACGGGTTGAGTGCAGCAGGCTGCCCAGTTCGCGATCCGTGGCTACCTCACCGGTTTCCAGGGCGCTCCTCAATTGGGATGCGCGCGTGCGCAGGTCCTGGGTTTCCTGCAGAAGGCGTCCGGCATCTTCTCCAGCCCGAGCGAGGCCATCCTTGACCTTGCGCAGAAATTCATCGCCGCTGACGCAGCGCAGGCGTACGGGTGGACTCATTGCCTGGTGGTCGGGGGAGGGGTGTGAGTCCCGAGCAACCACCTGCAAGATCGCACTCCAACCGGGTTCCACGTCAGCTCCGGCGATCTGATTGAGCTCAATCAACTCGTGCGCAAGAACCAGATGTCCGTTGCCCATGAAATCGTCCCCCAGAGGTGCGGTTTCTTCAAACGCCAGCTCTGCTTCGAGCAGAGCTGTTTCCAGATCCTGGGAGTTGCGCACATCGAAGGTCAGGTGGTCGATGCGAAAGTCATCCTCGGCACGCACACGCAGGGGGATTGCGCCTCCCTTTACAACGGCCCACTCGTTGCTTGCAGGGGCCAGCAGGATCACCTCCGGCTCTCGGTCAGCGATCACTTGCAGGGCATAGGTCCCGGGGTCGGGATTGCTCAAGCCCTGCTGGTCCACAAGCTCCACTTGGAAATAGCGTTCCACATCCACATCCAGGCTGCAACCCAGGGCCGTGTCCTCTTGGGGGCCGCCGGGCAGGCTCCACGGGCGTGGTACGAGTTCGATCGTGCCTTCCTCTCCCAGTACCCTGAGGATGCCCGTGGCTTCCGGGGGATCAGGGCGGATCAACACGTCGACTCGACTGCCTACGAGGGCTCGCACTTCTGTGCCACGCACAACTGCGCGCTGGAGGCCGGTATAACCTGGAGGCGTGACGATGAAGGCCAACTCGCTTATGTCAGGGGGTTCCAGGACTTCGAGTTGAATTCGCGGCTGGCCTCGGTCGTCGTCGCCGCCGATGACCCAGACCTCCTGTGACGCCTGCACATTGCGCAGACTGGGGCGTACGTTGTTGGCCCCAGCTGTGTGGACTACGCTACGACTGCCATCGCCGAAATGCAGCACGATCTCGTCGGGGATCTCACCCTTGATGTTGACCATCAAAGTCACATCACTTCCACGTGCGATGCGCGCATGCAGATGGCCTGGACTGGTTTCCGTGGCCTCGACTCCCACGGGTAAAGAGAGCTGTACACTGAGGTTGGTTTGCCGGGGCCAGGACACGTCCTGTCCCATGGCTCGACGAACAAAGATCGCTCCCAGGGCCGGGTTGCTCAGGAGCAGGGCACTGGCCAGAGCTGCGCTGAGCAAACCCAGACCCAGCCGTTTGCGCGGACCTCTTGCATCCAGAACGCGCTTACTATCGAGGGTCGTGGCCAGTTCTTCCGCTTCAAGTACCAGGGCTTCCACCAAGGGCCGAGCGGGGTCCTTGAGGGGAATCGTGCGCAGCCCGAGTGCGCTCACCAGGCGATCCTCGGCGCCTTCAAGACCGCGCTCCAGCAGTACCGCCAGACCGGCGCCATCGGGCATTTGCTTCAGGCGCAAGAGAACTTCGCGTCGCAAGACAACCAGCGGCAGTGCAAGTAGCAGCACTCCATTCAATACACGCAGAGCCACAGGCAGGTGCAGGCTGCGGTCGGTTAGGTATGCGAATGCCAGCCAGAACCCGGCGGCCAACAATACAGTTCCCAGACCTTGCTGCAGGAGCAGTCCACGCAGGCCAATCCGCAGGCGATCCAGGGCCTGATCGAGCCTGGGCGTGGCCAGTTGGCCCTTGGTCTGGCCTGCATCCGATTGGGTCGTGGGCATTGGATCAGCGCTGGAAAATCGGCAAGAAGGAGTAGGGGATTTCGAGAATCAGGCAACCCATGGCGGTTCCAAAAACCGAGCCGGGGCCGACCTCGTTGGGCCAGGACCCGTCCGGTGTCTGCATGCGCAGCAGATGCGCTCTTAGCTTTGTGAAGTAGCGTTGCCAGCGGTCGCCACCCACGGTGTACATGGCTTGCACTCCATAGTAGTGACCGTACCAATAGAAATAGTGGCCACGGGATCCATAGCGCGCGTTGAACATGTCCTCTTCCGCTTCCAGGAATTCGATGCCCCGCAGAATCAGGTCGTCGGAGTAGATTCCGAGGCCGTGCAGGGCAGTGACTCCGGCGGCGGTGAGGGGAAAGCTCGAGCGGCTGTGGCTTTCCACCTGGTAATGAAAAGTGCCCAGGTCAGCCCGACTGCGGGAACTGGTCCGTTGGTCAGTTACCGCGGATTCCACCACATAAGCCAAAGCGCGGTCGATTGTATTGCGTGGAACCCGGATGCCAATGTTGCGAGCAGCGCGCAGGGCCAGTACCTGACAGACCACGATGGACATGTCTGATTCTCTTGCCAGGGGAACATAGCGCCAGCCCCCTTGACCGTTCTGACTGCGCACGATGAAGTCCACTGCCGTCTGCAGCTTGGCACGTACGTCCTGGCGATGGGTCATGCCGTAGATTTCCGCCAGGAACAAGGCAGCAAAGGCGTGGCTGTACATACGCGTGCCCGCGTGTGTTACATAGCCGTCCTCTTGCACACAGGTGAGCACAAAGTTCAGGCAGCGCTCGATCACCTGACCATGTTCGCCTCGGCCGGGGATGTGCCCTCCCGCCAGGAAGGCCATGCCCGCCAGGGAAGTGACTCCCACGTGTCCGCGGCCCACAGCCGTGGTGCGGTATCCGGAGTTGAGTTTGTAGCCTACCTCGGCGCTCCAGGAACCGTCGCTGGCTTGGCGTGCGGCCAACCAGGCGAGACCACGCTCTACGGCGGCCTCCTGCTCTGGGGTGATCTCCACCAGAGGCCGCTTTGATGTGGGCCTCAGGGGATGGTCCTGGGCTGCTGAAACAGAGAGTGTTCCAAGTGTCAGGCTGATCAGAAGGGTCAGACCGTAAATAGGAGCTGCTTTCATCGGTAGTACTCCGAGTGTTGGTCCAGACAAAACCACAGCCCACCATCAAAGGGTAATGCTGAAGCGCGGGCTTGGGAGCCCTGGGGTTGCCGATTCATGTCCTGACGGTCAAGCATACGGCCTGTGCTGCGATCCAGTTGCACAAGTACTGGCTGGGGTCCACTGCGGGGATCTTGGCTCATGCGCGACAGCACCAATGCCACTCTGCTCTGGCCCCAGATTGGGGGCATGGTCCTTGTGCCGCGAATCGTCAATAATTCTTTGGGGAGCTGGAAACTCCACTGTCGACCAACTTCCAGGTCGATGGCGATGATTCGGCGCAGGGTGGTGTCGGACACGAGCACCAAGGGTTGCTCAAGTTGCAGGGTGTCCTGGCGTTGGATTCCCACCAGTTCTCCTCGGGCGGGGATGCGTGCTACTGGGGTGCGATCGAGCAGGCCCCGGTCCCAAAAGAGCTCGCAGATCCTGCTTTGGCTGTTGCCGTTCTTGCGCTGGACCAGGACCAACCAGGTGCGCCCCTTGGAGTGCAGTACGTTGACCGCTTCGGACTCGTTGTCCGGAGTGGAAAGGTTGATCTGCCAGATCTGCTTGCCGCTTGACAGGTCGATTGCCATGAGGTGGTTGTCTCGGGGGGTGCCCAGGCGCGAGAGGGGTACCATGATCAGAGTCCCATCTCGAATGAATGCAGCCTCTAATTCGGCCGCGTGCGCGCGGGGCACCAGGAAGGAAGCGCATTCGCGGCCGCTGAAGAGATCAAGGACCAACGCCCGACCGCGGCCCTCGGGCCAGATGATCACATGGTCATCGCTGACGGTGGGGGGGGTGCGTGACATGCGCTGTTTGCGCCAGCGCCAGAGTTCTACTCCGGTTTGCGCTTCGAGAGCGAAGACGTTTTGGGTGAAGCCCCTGTCGGCGCTGGCGATCACCAGCCCGCTCGACGTCTGCACGGACGAGTAGGTGTCCATGCTTGGCGGCGTGGTCCAGAGGACCTCGCCTGTGTGTACGTTTATGGTCTCGATCCACCGAGGCAGAGCCAGGTGCAACAAGTCTCCGTTCGCCACGCTGCGCTTTGGCTCACGGGAAATGCGCGAGCGCCCTTGAATCTCCCGGGTCCAAAGGGGGGCGGGTCCGTCTCGGTAGCCTGTGACTTGAGTTGATCGGGCCAGTACCAGTGTGGCCTTGGTTTCGCTGGAGCCTTGCACCCGGGCAATCTCGACGGCGTTGTCCTTGGTTGTCGCACGCATGGTCATTGACGATTTCAGCTGGGGTGCGGGCGGGATGACTCGGGGCTTGCGCTTTGACGCCAAGGCCCTGGCGATCTTTTCGATCGTGCTGGGCTGGCCCTCCAGGTCGAGCAGCTCACGCTGTGGACTCTCCTTGGCAAGTCGAGCCATGAGTCCAGCCGGGAACTCTGTGTTCCCAAGCTCTGCCACCAGTTTGCTGAGACGCAGAATCTGGGACAGCATCTCGTCGCTGAGATCTGGCACTCGCCAGCCATCGGGTAGGGGCGTCAGGCAGAAGCTGGCTGCCATGGCCAGATTGCCGTTGTTGATTGCGTACTCAAAGTGCAGGTCACGGGCGGTGCTGGCCGCTTTGGTGTAGGGCCAGCGCTGGGGGATGCTGTCCAGTTGGTTGAAGTCGGGGTTGAGTAGTGCTGTCGCCAACTCAGCTTGGGCTTCGTCTTCAATTGCCGGGTCCAATATCCAGTTATGGTGCTTCAACCCCTCTTGAAGCAGGGTGCGGGCCCATTGCCAGGCGTGCGTGATGCGCGGTCCGGGGCGTTCTTCAAGCCCTATGGAAAAAGGCTCGTCGACCCGCTCCTGGAGCACAGCATAGAGTTCCGCCTGGGCCCGACTCTGGTTCTTGGGGTTGGCTTGCCTGAGCAGTACGCGCACCCGCTCTGAGTGCACAAACATGGCCACTGAAACCATGGCCCGTTCCCTGCTGGTCTGATCGGCGGGCATGGTCTGCAGGGGCTGCAGGCGCTGGGTCCAGAGGGGATCAGCGGGTCGTTCATTGAGCACCGCGCAGAGCATTTGTTCTTCCGGGTTGGCTTCCAGCATCTCGGTCAGGATCGTTGCACGCAGGTCCTCGTCGCGATCTCGCAGGATTTCCTGCAGGTGCAGGCGTGTCAAGGCTGCGCGTTCCGCGTCTGGCGCAATCTCCAGGGCCTGGCGTAAAGCCAGCTGCGCTCTGCTCATGTCCATGGCTGCCCGGGCCAGATGGGCGCGGGTGTGGTAGAGGTTGAATAGCACCTCCTGCACCTCCCTGTTTTGGGTGCCTGTCAATTCAATGGTGCTAAAACTTTCTTCTGCTTCGTTCAGACAGCGATCCGCTTCAATCAAGTCCCGCGCGTCCTGACGACCGCTGATGATGGATTCCGCGCGGCCCACCAGCAACTGACCCAGGCGGATGCGCGGCAGAACTCGTTCGATCTCATCATTGACCGCCTTGCGTGCGCGGCTGAGAAGGTCGTTCCATTCGAAGTACCCGCGCACACCTCGGGCGTGGGTGATGAAGAACACCCCTTCCTCTACCAGCAGATTGCCATCGTCCGGCCATTGCAAGATGCCGGTGCGGCGGCCCGTGCGAGCGTCGAGTTCCACCAGTTCCCGGGTATCCGGAATCAGAATTGTCGAGCCTGTGATCAAGGGCTGTGCAACCACCGCACCCAGGGGCTGGGAGGTGCCAGCAGGAAACGCCCAGGCAAGCCGCCGGGGGGCGCGCATTCCCAAGCCTCCTGCGGGAGGCTCAAAGGCCGCCACCCGACGCCCCCCAAGGATCACCCGCCGGTTGCTGACCCCCACCAGATGATCGAGTACACCCTTGCCCCTGAGGGAGTCGACCCCCAGGCACAGGATGGCGTTGGAGACCGTCCATTTCGGCTCTCCGTTCTTCAAGTCCAGGCAGATCAGATCGGGACTGTCGAGGGGAGTTGCAAGCAGCAGGCCCTCGCTCAGGACCGGAGGCACATTGCGCCAGACGGTGCTCATGCGGCCTCCCTGTTGCCAGCGGCCAGAAGTCATTTCCACCTGGTCATAGGAGGTTACCCAGAGGGGCGTACCGCTGAAAAGGTCCAGGGCCGCGAGGACTCCCAACTGGGTCTGCACATACAGGCGACCATTCGCGTGCACCAGTGGTGGCGCGACGAATTCCTTGAGAGCGCGGCCGAACATGTTCAGTTCGCGCTGCCCTGTGATCAGTGGCGTTTTCCAGACCAGATGCCCATCTTCAAGGTCGTAGCAGGCCACGTTGAGTTCAATGCGACCGCGGGTCCGTGCGCATTGCACGATCACATGGGAACCCACAACCAGGGGCGGGCTGGCGATAGTGAAGCGTTCTGCATAGCTGCCAGAATCCCCATCCCAGTTTCCGTGAGGGAAGTGATCCCAAATGCGCTCGCCGGTCTCCAGATCAAAAGCTGCCAGCCGTCGTTCGGGCAGCACCTGGATGATCTCAAGATCGTTGTAGTCATGTTCCGGTTCTACTTCGAAGGGCAACTGGAAGGTACTGACTACGGTGGTCTGGCTGGCGGCGGGGGAGACGAGGCGTTCGCGGTGGTCCACAGCCTCACTGAAGCGCCGGTTGGAATAGCTGCTGGATTCGATCTCATTCCAACCGGGCAATTGTTCCACCAGGGGGTCGCGGCCGCTGCGCCACTCAAGATCGCCGGTCTCCGCATGCAGGCAGAACAGTTCGCGACTGGTGCTGACCAGGAGACGGTTTTCAACGCGTATGGGGAAGAACCTCAGGCGTCCTTCTCGGCTGGTATGGAATGGATTGGGGGGCAAGCTCAGTCGATTGGGCCAGCCTTCGGGCTCATTGCCAAAGGCGCGGCCTAGGAAGGGCTCTCCGTTTATGGCCGAGAGCCCGCGCTGGGTTGGTACGGTCGAGTCGGGATTCCAGCGGCTCAGTCGGCGGTCGAGGGCTGCCCAGATGGGATCCTCTCCAGTCCGTTGTTTGACCTCAGTCGGCAGGTCAGTTGATGATTGACTGGGGTCGAGGGAGCGCGCAGTCCGGTTCCATGCGGCTAGCGCCAGTCCGGGGCGCCCGGCCTCGTACTCCACGTCGCCCACTGCCAACCAGGCCCGGGCGGCGGCCTGGGTCAGGGGCCATCGGCGGGCCAGGTGCACCAGATCTTCGTGGTCTCCCCGGGTCGCCAATTCCAGGGCTCGTATCAGAGCGCCCTGGGCCGCGGCCTGATGGCGTTGGCGGTAGAGGTCTACCGCTTCGGGGGGTGCGGTGCTCAGCATCTGGAGGGCCCAGCGATCGACTCCCACATAACGCAGCATGCCCTCTGTGTTCGTCTTGCTTGTGCGGCCGGGAGGAGGCCCCTTGTACTTGAGGATCGCTTTGGGGTGCTCCTCCCTCAGGCGTTGCATTTCCGCCAGTCCCTCGCTGTAGCGTGTGGCGGCAAAGTGTTCTTCCACTTTTTCCGCCAGGGCTCTGGCCATCTGCGTGTCGTACAGGTGATACGCGTTGTCCATGTCCTTCTCCCCCAAGCCCTGGGAAAGGGCCGTGGGCAGCAAGAGCAGCAAGGCTGCGATCCCAAGGTGTGACCTGGGACGGATGCTTTGGCGTGGAAGCATGGCTATTCGTGTTGTTGGGCAGGAGCCGCGCTGCGACACCTGTGTTCAGTTGGGCGTCGCTTCAGATCAACTCATGGCGCTTGCGCAGGATCCACTCAAGGGTCAAGAGGGCCAGGACCCCCAGCAGGGTGCTCCAGCGGTCCCAGGCATCGTTCAATTCCTTGGAGATAGGCTCCCGGCGTTCCTGGCCGCCAGGCAGGGCGGCTAGCAGGGGGCTCAGGTTTCCTGGGGTGACCGCCACTCCTTCAGTGCGCTGGGCCAGGGCCAGCATGCTGGGGGCGTCGGGGGTGGGATTGCTGTTCTCGCGGCTCGGCAGGACCACATCATATTGGGTGCTGGCGAGATGTTTGCCCTGCTGTTCGATCCAGGCGCGCCAGTTGCCTGCGCGGCCCGCGTCCTGGCTGGCGCGGAAGACACCTGGTCGGGTCGGATCAGCCTTGAGCAGAATCGTGCTACGGCGACCATCGGGATCCTCCAAGTGGACCTCCTGGCTTTCCGCTTCGAGTGGACGGAAGTCTTCATCCTGAATTCTCGCTTCCAAGGTCACGCGTTCATCGAGACCGTATTCGGGTTCCAAGGAGTCCAATTGAAAACGTCGATCGCCACCCTTCAGGCGACCAATGGCCAACCAGCGAATCACATTGCGCCAAAAGCGTTCGTGGTAACGGTGCTCGTAGCGGAACTGCCAGCGGTGGGTTGAATCCAGTCCCAAAAAGAGGGAGCGTCCCGCCGGGTGATAACCCGCCACCAGCAAGGGGTCCCGTTCACCGCTGCCGGAAAGGGAGGCGCTGGGGTGTCGCAAGAGAACCTGGGCTCCGGGCTTGGGACCGCGCACCGGGAAGTGCCAGTAGAATCCGCGCAGGCCATCGGGTCCTTCCCAGAGTTGTTGATTGACTTGTGGGTCCTGATGCAGGCGCACGATTTGGTGTGGATTGGCGGGCTGCTCCAGGGTCGGCCACTTTTCCACGCTGGCGTCCACTTCGAAAGCCAGGGAACCGGTGGGGTCGAGCACCACGGGCAGAAGCTGAGCAAACTCCGTGCCCGCCACAGCCTTGGGCATGTCGTACTCACCGGCGATCACGCACAGGCCTCCCCCCTCTTCCACGAAGTCGGTCAGGCTGGCTACGAACTCCTGGCCCAGGGCCGGGTTGCTGGAAATCGCCCAGGGGTTCAGGTCTCCAAGGATGATCACGTCGTAGGCATCGAGCAGGGCCTGACGCTCGGTGGGGACCCGGGTCAGGCGATCCAGGCCGCGCGTTGCCTCCTGGGGGAAATCCGGCGTGGCCGAGAGCAAGAACAACTGGGCCTCGATGCGCTCATCCGCACGCAGGAGCATGTCTTTCAATTGGCGGTACTCCCAGCGCGGGTAGCCATCCACATACAACACCCGGATGCGCTCTGGATTGATGCGCACGGTGGCGCTGAGCTGATTGTCGTCCACCATGCGCTCCTCGGCCAGGGGCGGGACGCTGATGCGGAAGCGTCGTTCGTTGTTGCCCGAACCAGTGCGCTGACCCTCTGCGATCAGGGTGACTCGCTGGCCCTCGCTGTTGACTTGAATGCGCGCCTGATCGAGGGTGCGTCCCGTGCCCGAAGCGTTTACTTCTTCGAGTACCACTTCGACCGACTCGGTTCCCATCACGCCTCGACCGCGTACGCGAACTGTGATGGCGATCTCGTCTTCTTCCAGCACAGAACTCGGCACCTCCACAAGTTCAAGGAGCAGGTTGCGTTCGGGGCGTGTGTCCCCGATCACGATGGTGTGTACGGGGATGCCAGCCAGACGAGCTTCTTGAGCCGCGTCGAGGGTCGCAAGGCCGCCGTTTGAGCGTCCATCGCTGAGCACAATCATGCCGGTTACATGTCGACCCCGGGCCCTGGCCAGGGCGCTGGTCAGGGCGTCCCCCAGGTGGGTCGCGGATCCACGGCCCGTGAGGTGGGTGCTGTCCGCCAGGGGCTCGGCTCGTTGGGCGAAGCGCATCAGGCGCGTGTCGTAGCCCCGTTGCTCAAGGTGTTCGGTGAGTTGTCCCTGCAGCAGGTTGCTGGTGATCTCCGCCCTCGTGAATTCTCCCGGGTCGGCCCCCAGGATATCTATCAAAGCCGCGCTGGCCTGGGCATCACCCGAATAGGCGTCACGGCGACTCATGCTGGCAGAGTCGTCCGCCAGAATCAGGATTTCGGCCTGGGAAACCCGTTCCTGGGAGCGAACCTCCACAGGTCGCGCCAAGATTGTCAAAAGTCCCAGGAGAGCCAGCCAACGCAAGCCCACCAGGAGCGCACGCATCCCGGTCTCCAGACGTTCGGAGCGGTATGCGGCAAGCGCAATTCCCAGGGAGATGGGCAGGATGATCAGGGCCACAACCCAGCCGGCCGGCAGTTCCAAGAGACGCCAAGTGGTGTCCAGGGATTCGCTGTCTTGAGGCGCTGTCAAGAGGGCCATCATGCTCGTCCTCCTCGGCGGCGACCAAGGCGCGCTCCCCAAAGGGACTCGCATACCAGGAACAGCAGGCACAACCATGCCACCAGACGCCAGAGCTCGCCTTCCCTGTCCTCGCTGGTCGTACCCGTGTCGGTGGAATCAATGCGGGGCGAGGCGATGGCCAGATTCGGGTGCAGACTTCCAAGCCGTTGGCCACTGAGTCGCGTAAGATCTGATTCGGCGGGGTCAACGGTGACAGCGAAGGGAATTGGTGGACTGTCTGCAGTCCTCACGGTGTAGAGACCCACCCGTTGCGTGTCGTTGCCAGCGGGTCGTGGCAGGATGAATTGGCCGGCTGGAGTTGGAGTGGGTTCTCCTGCCAGGGTGCGGGTTGTGCCATCCGGGCGCATGAGAATGGGCTGGCGCGGGAACTCTTTGGTCTTCAGGACTGGCGATTCTCCTGGCAATGCGGAGAGTTCCGTCGCGTCCCGTCGTCCTGCATAGCGCACCCATTCCACAACCAGGGGCACCATTGCTGGAGCCAGCTGGGGCAGTGGAGTCCAGGCGCGACCGATGGTGGTGGTCCAAAGAAAAGTGCGTCCCGCAGCCCAGGGACGCTCGATCAGCAGGGGGCTGTTGGCATCATCATCAAGACTGGCCAGTACCCGTGCATCTCCGAGGGGGCGCACACCGAGAAAGTCATCGATGGGAATCTCCGTTAGAAGGCGTTGGTGACGCTCGCTGGCGAAGAACTCCAGGATTGGACTCGAGGTGTCGAACTCCTTGACCCGGTAGTAGCTCTCTCGGCGTGGGCTGGAAATCCGGCGGATCGGTTCTGCCGGCAAGAGCCCACTGCCGTCCGAGCGGAACATTCGCTGGCGCAGGCTCTCCAAGTCTGCCATCCGCTCGCCACAACTGATCACCAGGCTGGCGCCCTCGCCCACGCGCTTTTCCAGGGCGCTGACCGCGGCGCTTGAAATCGTGTCCACATCTGCCAGCCAGATCACATCAAAGTCGGCCAGATTGGTATCGCCCCCGGCGAAGGCGCTGGCGCTGACTTCATCCACTTCGAAAGGACTCGGACGGCCGTCTCCCCGTGGCGCTTCCAGGGCCAGTATCAAGAAACCCGCCTCGTCTTCCAGCAGGTCATCGCTGGGTGAACCGTTGATCACCAAGACCCGCGTGGGGGGTGGCAGGATGATCACGCTGTGGCGTAGATCGTCCAAGGCGAATTGGTCTCCGTCGAGTTCCGCTACCAGGGTGTGGGCTCCGCCTTCGGTAAAGGTGAATGGGAAGCGAGCTTCGAAGTGGCCTCCCGCTGGCAGGTTGATCCGCTGCGAGGGCAGGCGGTTGCCGTCCACGCTGAGGGCCACCCGCAGCAGGGCCCGGGGCTTGCTGGAGTAGCTGCGCAGGTGCACGATGATCTCGGTGGCCGTATTGGTTTGCGCCTGATCGCCCAGCAGAGAGATACCTTCAACCGTGCAGTTGTCCGGTTGCAGGTTCCCATCGGTCATGTCCTGTACCAGCACCGAGACGCCGAGCTTTTCCAAGGCGCTCAGGGTTTCTGCCAGGGCCGGCCTCAGGCTGTCAGAATCCGGGCGAAGGAAGAGGTCTCGCTGGCTGTCACTGTAGAGGTGCACTTCCATGGTGCTGATACCGCTATCGCCCGCGTTCTCCCTGACCAACCGAAGTGCTTCGTCCAGGGCACCTGACAGATTCGCGCGTTCGTCGGTGGGTGTGGTCTGCAGGCCGTTGGATTGGCCCAGTGTGGGCAGGACAAGCAGAGCTTTTTCAGGGCTGGGCCATGAGACCAGGCGCGGCTCTGAACCGGCCAGGATCACATACAGTCGGTCTCCGTCGTTGCCGTCCAATTCGGAGGCAAGAGCCAGGGCGCCTTCGCGCAAGAGGTCGAAGGTATTGCCCGCACCCTGGCGCAAACCAGTGGAGGCAGAACCGTCCAGGATCAGGACCACATCCCTGGTGTGCTCGGTCAACTGCCCCAGGCCGCTGGCTCCGCGAACAAAAGGCCGTGCTATGGCGAAAGCCAGGAGAGCCACTGCTCCCATACGCAACAGTAGCAGCAACAGGTTTTCCAATTGCACCCGTCGGCGGGTGCGTCGGTGAGCCGCCAGCACGAAGCGCATGGCACCCCAGGGTGCGGGTCTGAAGCGCTGGCGATTGAGCAGGTGAATGATCAGGGGCACCGCCGCGAGAGCAGCTCCGAGGGCCAGGGCCGGGTTGAGGAAACCCTCGATCATGTCCCCTGTCCTCCCCCCCGGGCGCGGGCGGCGCGGTGGGTCAAGTACGTGCTGATGACCGCATCCAGGGGCTCATCCGTGCGTGCAAGAATGCAGTCCACATTCAAGGCGGCGGTAGCCCTCGCAAGTTCTCGGTTGTGTCGTGTGATCTCCTCGATGTAAGCCTCGCGAATCGCACGCGGATCGATTTTGCGCTTGCCCGCGTCTTCCAGGCCTTCGAGTTTGACCAGATGGTCGAAATTGAACTCCAACTCCTCGGGGTCGAGGATTTGGAAGAGGATTGGTTCGTGGCCTTCGTGCAGGAGGCGCTTGATCCCATCGATGATTGTGTCCAGGTCTTCAAAGAAGTCGCTGAAGATCGCGGTGATACCCCGTTGTTTGAGACGCGGTCCCAGTCGATTGAGGGCACCACCAACGGAGGTCTTGCCTATGGGCTGGGCATCCGCAAGCACTCCAAAGACCGCCACCTCCTGGCGGGCGCCGTTTCCAGGCGGCACCTTGGCGCGCCAGTCTTCGTCGAAGACCACCAGCCCCACTGTGTCCCGCTGTCCTAGAACAAGGTGCGCCAAACTGGCGGCGCACCAGCGCGCGTAGTCGAGCTTGTTCCAGTCCAGGGATCCATAGCCCATGGATTCCGATGCGTCGAGCAGCAGGTTGAGGGAGAGGTTGGTCTCTTCCACATACTCCTTTACTACCAGACGATCTGAGCGGGCGAACACCTTCCAATCGATCTTGCGAAGTTCATCGCCGGCGGCATAGGGCCGGTGTTGAGCGAAATCCACCGAACTCCCCCGATGGGGGGTGCGGTGATGTCCAGCCATGAATCCTTCCACGGCCTTGCGGGCCACGAATTCAAGGTTGGACAGGCGGTCCAACACCGTCGGGTCGATCACTCCCAGGGAATGGGCCATCAGCAGCGCCTAGTTGTCGGCCTTGAGGCCGGGCAGCCCGGCACCAACTCCCGCCCCAAGCTGGACCTCTTCCAGCAGACGGTCGATAACCATGTCCGATGTGATGCCTTCCGCCTGGGCCGCGAAACTTGTCACGATGCGGTGCCGCAGGACAGGGTGAGCTATCGCTCGCACATCTTCGCTGGCCACGTGATTGCGACCGTGAATCGCTGCGTGTGCCTTGGCTCCCAGGATCAGGTTCTGGCCTGCCCGTGGTCCTGCGCCCCAGGTGACGTACTGCTCGACAAATGGCAGGGGTTCGCCGGACCTCACCCGTGTTCCTCGGGCCAGGGCCAGGACAAAGTCGAAGACCTCATCCGCCACGGGCATTTCACGGATCGCTCTCTGCAGACCGATCAGTTCTTCTGCATCGAGTACGTGGTCGATTTCGTTGCTTTCGTTGGCGGTTGTGCGCCGCAGGATCTCGCGCTCTTCTTCCAGGCTGGGATAGTCCACCTGAACTTTGAACATGAAGCGGTCGAGCTGGGCTTCTGGCAGGGGGTATGTGCCCTCCTGCTCGATGGGGTTCTGGGTGGCCAGCACGAAGAAGGGTGTGGGGAGGTGGTGGGTTTCTCCACCGCTGGAGACTTGTCCCTCCACCATGGCCTCAAGCAGAGCCGCCTGGGTCTTGGGGGGTGTGCGATTGATCTCGTCCGCCAGCAGCACATTGCAGAAGAGTGGCCCCGGGGCGAAGCGGAACGAGCGCGCGCTGGTCTCCGGATCGATGTGCAGGAGCTCGGTGCCAGTGATGTCCGAGGGCATCAGGTCGGGGGTGAACTGAACGCGATTGAAGGTCAGTTCGAGGGTGCGCGCCAGGCTTGAGATCAACAGGGTCTTGGCGAGTCCAGGGACACCTACCAGCAGGCAGTGTCCGCGGGTCAGGATGGCCATCAGGAGTTGTTCCACGACCTCGTCCTGGCCAACAATGACCTTTCCGAGTTCTTGGACGAGGCGGCCATGAATTTCGCGCAAACGCTGGAGTGACTGGTCAAGCATGGGGGGCTGAATGGTTGTGGGCCTTGCCTGCTGGAACCGAGGGGTTGCAGGGGGGAGCGCTACTCTAACGACCCCTACCCAGCTGCCCCAGGGGCGACTCTGTTCTTACGCAGAATGTGGTGTGGCGGTGAAAGGAATTTGGGCTCAGCAATAGTCCCGCCGGGCCCCTTCGTCACCCCAATGTCAGGGCAGAACTCGCAGCACCCGCACCGTGTTTGCACCCAGCAGCAGAATGTGCTCCCGCAGGCCCACCAGATCGCCCCCCAGATCCTGGCCCAGCAGAGCGGGCGCATCCAGCAGGAGCATCTCCCGGCTGCAGTCGAACAGATAGAGCCGGTGATTGGTGGCCAAAAGGGTGCGGTCCGTGCTGTGAAGGGGGGTGCCGGTGAAGCGCTCGGCTGGGCCCAGGTGCAGGAGGGGTTCGAGCATGCCATCGGATTCACTGCTCCCACGGTCCAGACCGACCTCGAGCAGGGCTTCGCGGGCCCCGCTGCGGCCCATCAGGAGCAGGCCCGACTGGCTGGTGCCGGCCAGGTCGAGGGCTTCTCCAAGGTGCAGGATCGGAGCCAGAAGGGGGGTGGTCCCGGGCTGTGGATTCAGTCGGTACAGGCGATCTGAGTCCCCCGGGGCGACCCAGACCCCAGTTGGGGTGCTCAAGGGAGGACGCGAACCGGGCCAGCCGGGGGCATCTGGGTGCCGTCTGCGGGTGCGCAGGGTCCAGAGCAGACGTCCATCCAATTCTACTGCCGCTACCAATCCAGCATTGGTGCCGCACAAGATGGTCTCCCCGACCAGGGCCAGTGGCATCGAGACCGTGCGCAGTTCCGGTGAGTAACCCAGCAGGCTGGATTCCCGGGTCAGGTCGCTGGATTGGGTGATCAGTAGAGAGCGAAGGAGTCTACCGCTGGCCAGATTGAAGCTGATCAGGGAGAGGTCCCCGTCCTGGAAATCGCCGTTCGCCGCCGAACCCATGCTGCGCGCCAGCACAAAAAGCTGGCTGCCCACGATCAGGGGGCCAGGTTGATACTCAAGGACTGCTCCCAGGTTCGGGCCGTCATCGGTTGCGCCGGGCCCTTCCCACTTGAGTCCCCGTCGAGCCCATACCAGGCTCGGGCGGTTCGAGGGCTTGCGTCTGACCATTGCCAGTGCATTGCCTCGTGCGGGTCGCGCCAGTCCGCGAATTGTGCGTCCGGGCTCTCCTCGATCGATCACCAGCACCACCCGCTCGCCATCGCTGGCGGGCAGCAGGCTCCAGCCCCCGGCGGTGGGAGCGGCAACCGGGCGCAGCTCTGCGGAACCGGGCAGGCTCCAGTCCTTGAGCATAATGCGTTCCGGCCGCCCTATTCCATCGAGGCTCTTTGGCCCATAGAACAAGGCGACGCGTGGACCCTGAACCAGGGCCGATCCGTCGCTCAGTTCCACCGCACCCAGGCGCAGACCACGGCCGAGAGGGACCCGGTTGAGGGAGTGGGCTGCTACGGCGAAGTTCTCCAGACGATCCTGGCGCACCGCCTTCAATTTCCTGGCACCCAGCAGAGTCTGTTGTCTACCTGGATCCTGGTCAGCCAGACTCCCGTGGCGACGCTGCACCGCGGATTGCAGTTTGTTCTGTGCCCCGTGAGGGGTGGAGAGGCGCGAATGGCGTCCGGCCCGCTTCCACCAGAGTCGCGCCGTGGCGAGGGCACCCTCTTCAGCTGCTCGGTCCCCCAGAATAAGCGCCCCGCGTGCTGCTGCCTGGGTACCAGGATGGGTGCGCTCGATCCTCTCAAGAACTTCGCTTGGTTGACTGCTCGGCAGACTGGTCAGGGCTTCTGCAGCCAGGGTTTCAAAGCGCTCAGTCCAGAGCAATCGTTGGGTGGGGGGCAGGGCACCGATCCTGCGCAGCACAGCTTCTTCTACACCGAAGGTTGTGCGGGTGATTTGTTCTTCGCTCAGACCCGAACCCTGTGCACTCACCGCTGCGCCTTTGGAGCTGACCAAGAGGGCTCGATGCCAGGCGTCAAAGGCGCGGTTCAACCCGTCATCTTCCCTGACCCTCGCCATCAGGGCATCCCCTTCGGCCATGGCGGTTTGCGCAGCCTTGTCTGTGTGCTGGAAGGCGGCGCTGCCCAGGGGACCCTCTTGGGGGAAGGCTCCCAGCAGACAACCTGCCAGGAAGGCGATCACCGGTTGCACCTGGATCACCGGGAGTCGTCCGCTTGGGGCTGGTCGCCGGTCAGAGCCTTGAGTTCCTGTCGACGGGCCTCTGCCTCTGCATACCAGATGCGTTTCTTGCGCTCTGGGAACTTCGGATCCTGCCAGGCATCATTCACCCTTAGGGCCTTGTCGTAGAGCTTGCGGCTGCTCTTGTGGCGCTCTTCTACGGCGGGGCGCTGGGCCTTCAGACGACTGCGCTCCTCCAGGGCTGGTTTGAGCCCCAGAAGCAGGATCTGCAGCAGCAGAACGACGGGTACCCAGAGGGGAGCCCAGTGCAGCAGGAAGTCCAGCAGCTTGCGGGGAGGTCGAGCGAATGACCTCAAGGTCCCCCCGGAGGGAGGCTCTTGTCCGGATTCTCTTGAGCCGTTGTTCTGCAAGGTGTTGACTTGGGGCTGGTTCTGTGTGGTGCCGGGGAATCAGATCGAGGTCAGGTCACGGGGTCCGAAGCGCCCGCTGTCGCCGAGTTCCTCCGCAATACGCAGCAGGCGGTTGTACTTGGCCACCCGTTCGCTGCGGCAGGGGGCGCCGGTTTTGATCTGGCCTGCGCCCGTGGCCACAGCCAGATCGGCGATGGTGGTGTCTTCGGTTTCCCCTGAGCGGTGACTGATCACCGAGCGATAATCCTTGCGGTGGGCCAGGGCGATTGTCTCCAGGGTCTCGGTCAGGGTGCCGATCTGATTGACCTTGATCAGTACTGCATTAGCAGCGCCCTTCTGGATTCCCTCGCGCAGGCGCTCCACATTGGTCACGAACAAATCGTCACCCACGATTTGCACCTTGTCGCCGATGCTGCGGGTGAGTTGGACAGTGCCATCCCAGTCGTCTTGATCGAAGGGGTCTTCGATGGAGAAGATCGGGTATCTCTCAGCCAGGTTGGTGTACCAGTCGCAGAGGCCCGCAGCATCGAGTTTTTTTCCGTCGATGCGATAGAAACCATCTGAGTAGAACTCACTCGATGCGGCGTCGAGTGCGAGCACGATGTCCTTGCCCGGTTGCATGCCGGTTTTTTCGATAGCTTCCAGAATCAATTGCAGTGCCGCTTCGTTGGACTCAAGGTTGGGAGCAAAGCCTCCCTCATCGCCAACTGCGGTGTTCAGTCCGCGCTGCTTGCAGACTCCCTTGAGGGCATGAAACACCTCCGTGCCCATGCGCAGGCCATCGGCGAAGGTTGTGGCGCCCATAGGCATGACCATGAACTCTTGAATGTCCACGTTGTTGTCCGCGTGTTCGCCCCCGTTGATGATGTTCATCATGGGCACGGGCAACACATGGGCCTGGGATCCCCCCAGGTAGCGGTAGAGGGGCAACCCTGTATCTGCCGCGGCCGCGTGGGCTGTGGCCAGGGAGGCGCCGAGTATCGCGTTGGCTCCCAGGCGTGATTTGTTGGGAGTACCATCGAGGTTGATCAGGATGCGGTCGACTCCACCCTGGTCGAGCCCCGAATGCCCCTGCAGGGACTCTGCGATTTCTGTATTGACGTTCTCTACCGCCTTGAGCACGCCCTTGCCATCGTAGCGACCCTCCTCGTCACGCAATTCGCAGGCTTCGTAGATACCCGTGGACGCCCCCGAGGGCACTGCTGCGCGTCCAAACGCACCGGAAAGGAGTTCAACTTCGACTTCGATAGTGGGGTTGCCCCGGGAATCCAGAATCTCGCGGCCTTGGATATGGACGATTTCACTCATTGTGGGGGCGATGCTAGTGCTTCGGAGGGCGTGGGTTCTACCCCTTGAGGTCGTTCCGGGCAGGTTTTGGGGCAGTCCTCCCCCGGGGGTGGCTGGGGGGCCGCGCTATCATGAACCCTCGGCCGGAGGGACCTCGATCTTGCGAGGATTCAGTCCGGGTCCCACTTCATTCCCCTAAACGACTGCTCCTTCCTCCTTGCGACGCGCCAAGTCCCTGCCCAACCTGTTGACCCTCGGCAATGCCTTCCTTGGCTTGCTGGCGATATCCAAGGCCATCGATGCCCTGGTGCTGGGCACCGATGCGGGCTTTGCTGCTCTATTCGAGACCGCCTGCTGGTTCATATTAGGGGCCATGCTGCTCGACGGTCTGGATGGTCGTGTGGCTCGCATGACTGATTCTTTCAGTGATCTGGGGGCCCAGCTCGACTCCTTTGCCGATGCGGTCACCTTTGGCGTGGCTCCAGCGCTGCTGGCCAAGGTCATGCTTGAGCATCATGGAATTCTGCACCCACGCCTGAACTTCTTTGTGGCTGCTCTCTACTCCCTGATGGCGATCATGCGCCTGGCGCGCTTCAACGTGGCGAGTGATCACGACGAGGAAAGCCATCGTTCTTTCCGCGGTCTGCCCTCGCCCGCTGCGGCCGGCACTCTGGTGGCCACAATGATGATGTCCCAGGCCCTGGCTGGAGGTTCTGGAGAGGGCGCCGAGAGGACCACCCCCATGGAACACGTCCTGGCTCTGATTCCCGAGACCTTGCGCATGAGCATGGGCACTGGGTTGCAGTACTTGACCTTCTTGCTGCTGCCGGCCCTGGCCCTGTTGATGGTCTCGAAAGTGAAATACACCCACGCCTTCTCCAGGTTGATGAGCGCACGGGGCCGTTGGGCCATGGTGCGCCTGGTGCTGTTGCTCTTGTTCCTTGCTCTTGCGCCGGTGCTGACCCTTTTCATTTTGGGCTGGGTCTACCTGCTCACTGGGCTGCTCCCGTTCCTCCGTCAATGGCGGAATGGGACGCTTGAACGGAATGAGACGGCATGAGCGAGCGTGTGACAGCCGCAATCGCAGTGGGGTCGAATCTGGGCGATCGGGAACGCAACCTGAAGCGTGCTCAGTCCTTGTTGGAGAAGACTTCTGGCGTAGTTCTTCTGCGGCGCAGCAGTTGGCATGAGACCGAACCCGTGGGGGGTCCTTCCGATCAAGGTCCCTTTTTGAATGGCGTCTTCCTTGTGGAGACAACCCTCGCGGCGGCGGCCCTCTTGGAAGAACTGCATCGCATCGAAATCAAACTCGGACGTGAGCGGGCTAATGAACTGCACCATGGCCCACGCACCATGGACTTGGATCTCCTTTGGCATGGAACGACATCTTCCGCAAGGCCTGACTTGACGCTGCCTCATCATGGTCTGGAGGAGCGCCGATTCGTGTTGGCGCCCTTGGCAGAAATTCTCCCCGAGCACATTCTGCCCGGTTGCGGGCGTAGCGTGCGTGAACGCCTGGAACAGCTGGAAGCCGCAGCTCTGTCCTGATGGATATGCTGCATCTGGACAACCCATCAGCGGCCAGTGAATGGTGCGTTCTGCAACGAGAGCAAGGTCGCAGCCTTGGTTTTGTGGCCACCATGGGCGCACTGCATTCGGGACATATGTCTTTGGTGCGGCGCGCTGCTGCGGAGAATGACCTGGTGGCGGTCAGCGTGTTCGTCAACCCTCTTCAATTCAACGATCCGGGCGATCTGGACAGTTATCCCCGGCAGTTGGAGGGAGACTGCGCACTAGTGGCAGGAGCCGGGGGTTCGATGCTCTTCACCGGCAGCCTGGAGGAGTTCTTTCCCGGCAAGCTGGCCCAGGATGGAGGCCTTGAAGCCTCGGCCATGGTAGATCCCGGATCCGGCGCCGAGGGCTTGGAAGGGGAGTTTCGCCCAGGTCACTTTGCCGGGGTTGCGACCATCGTCAAGCGCCTCTTTGAGGTGACCCAGCCCACACGTGCCTATTTCGGTCTCAAGGACTTTCAACAGTGTCTGGTGGTGCGTGATCTGGCGTTTGCACAGGGCAAGCCTGAAGTTGTGCTGTGTCCAACGGTTCGCGAACAGGATGGACTGGCGCTTTCCTCGCGCAATCTGCTCCTGTCGGATGAGTGGCGGGCAGAGGCTCCCCGAATTCAGCAGGCCCTGCGCGCAACCCGCGCTTTGTGGCAGCAGGGGCAGCGCGAGGCCTCGATCCTCAGGGCCTGTCTCGTTGAAGGTCTGGCAGACTCTGCCCTGGAGGTGGAGTATGCCGCCGTGCGCGATTCCCTGAACTGGACCAGAGACGAGCCCGAAGGTTCGTTGGTGCAGGCAGTTGGTTTGGTGGCTGCCAAGGCGGGGGAGGTGCGTTTGATCGACAACCTCTTGCTGCACATGGACGGGGGCGTCGACAGCGTATGAATGAAGTCTCCATCGCTGCGCCAGCCAAAGTCAATCTCGACCTGTTCGTGTTGGGCAAGCGCGGGGATGGATTTCATGAACTCAGTACCACCATGATGTTGGTGGGCTTGCAGGACGAGTTGGTCTTGCGCGTAGCGGGAGGCGCTGGGGTACGCCTTGAATTGGATGGGCCCGCTCTTGGGGATGACATGCCCGGGGGCTCTTCCAACCTGGCAGTGGCCGCGCTTGAGCAAGGTCTGGCTGCTCTGGAGAAGGGGGGCGTTTCAGTCCCTGGCGTTGAGCTGAAACTGACCAAGAGGATTCCTTCGGGTGCGGGTCTCGGGGGGGGATCCAGCGATGCAGCGGCGGCCTTGATTGGTCTGCAGGAGTTGCTGGGGACCCAACTGGATCCAGAAATCTGTGCAGGGATCCTGGCCGACCTTGGCTCCGATTGTGTGTTTTTTCAGGCCGCGCGCTCAACTGGGCTTGGCCGCTGTACGGGCCGGGGCGAACTGGTCGAGGTCCTGTCTGCGCCTGCGTCCTGGTGGATCGTGTTGCTTACCCCGGATGTGTTTGCTTCCACAAAAATGGTATTTGGGGCGTTGGATGTCTCAGCAACCGACGAGATGAGGGAGGCCCCTGGGACCCCTCCCTGGTCGCGCTTGACCGCTCGGGAAGCACGCGCCAGGCAGCACAATGATCTTCAAGCTCCGGCCCTGCTCGCGATTCCAGAACTGCAGGCCTGGCGCGACCTCTTGCAGGGAGCATTCTTGCTCTCGGGCAGTGGGTCGAGCTTCTATGCCCTTTGCGAAGATCAGGATGAAGCCCAGACCATGCTGCAAACGGTCCAGACCGCTTGCGATGCTGCGGGATTGGGGCCTCGAATTCTGAAGGCCCTGCCTTTGTCCTAGACTGGAATGCTGAGGCCAGCACTTCATGAGAACCATCCATATTGAAGGAACCGGTCGCGTGGCTCGGGCACTTGCCCTCAGGCTGGTCGCAGTGGGAAATCGGGTCAGCGTGGGTGGTCGCAATCAGGTTGCGGCGGGGGCGGTTGCCGCTGCGAGCGGTGCTCATCTGCTTGAGCCAGGTGCTCCTCCCGAGAGCGAAGTGCTCCTGATCCTCGTGCAGGACGATGCTATTGCAGAGGTGGCGGCCGCCCTCGCTCCACGCCTGCAACCCGGCACAATCGCCTTGCATTTCAGCGGTTTTCATGACTCCAGCGTGCTCGCCGCCATTGCCAGCCAGGGAACGTCGGTGGGTTGGGCCCATCCCTTGGGGTCGTTTTCGGGACAGGCCGAGCCAGATTGGATGATGGGCTTGTCCTGGTGTGTGGGGGGCGATCCGGAAGCGGTGAGCGAGGCAAAGGTCCTGGCGCAAGAACTTGATGGCAAGCCGTTCCTGCTGGCCGACCGGCCTGGGGCCAAGGCGCGCTATCACGCCGCCGCGTCCTTGCTTGCCGGGGGCAGCGCAGTTCTATTCGATCTCGCGGAGCAACTGGTAGCCCAGGATCTGCCTGAACCCGGCCTGCTGCGTGATGGCCTGGCCCAGTTGGTTATCAGTATGACCGAACAGGCAGCTAAGGAAGGGCCGCGGGAGGCTTTGACCGGGCCCGCTGCTCGGGGTGATACATCCGTGCTGGAGGGCCAGCTGGAAGTGATGGATCCCGGGACGCGGAAACTCTACAGGCAATTGATCGCGCACATGCAGGAGATGGCTTCCGATTCCGAGCAGGGTTGAAGCCCACTCGTTTGTCTGTCACTGTATAGCAATGGCCGTTGTGACTTCTTTTTTGGCGCCGGACTGGGCGACCTTGACCCAACGGGTTCTGCGCCAGGCACATCTGGCGGATCTAGTGGAGATACGCCTCGATGAGATTCCGCACCCCGGGGGCGAAGCTCTGCGCACCTTCTTCAAGTCCTGCCCCAAGCCGGTGATCGTGACTATCGGTGGGCCTGAGGCCTTTGGGACCTTTGCGGGCAGCCAGGAGGAGCGCTTTGAGCTGTTGCGGGATGCTGCCGTGGCTGGCGCGCGCTTTGTCGACATTGATTGGAGCCTGAGTCTCGAGTTGGGGGAAGTGGAAGCTCCATGCCACCGCATCGTCAGTCGCCATGAACTTGAGGGTACTCCCGAGGACCTGATGGCTATGGACGAAGAGATGCGCGCGGTGCTCTATGAGGGGGATGCGATCAAGTTGGTGACCCACGCTACTTGCACTGAAGACGGTCTACGTATGCTGCGTCACTTGCGCCGCACTCGTGGAGGCACGATTGCTTTCTGCTCGGGGTCAGCGGGCACTTTTACTCGTGTGCTGGCACCAATATTTGGTTCGCCCTTTACCTACGCGGCTCCGGCCATCATGCCCGAGGAAGTGGCTCTTGAGCCCAGCGCACCAGGGCAGTTGCGTTTGGGGGAATTGCTGGGGATTCTGCCCCCGGGGGGACTCTCCCACGAGACTGCGGTCCTTGGGGTGGTGGGCAACCCCGTGAAGCACTCTGCATCTCCATTTGTGCACGGCATGGCTCTCAAGCATGTGGGCCTCGACGCGGTCTATGTGGCCTTCGAGCCCGACGACTTTGATTCCTTCCTGGACCTGGCAGATGACCCGGTTTTCAGAGGGTTGTCGGTCACTGCACCTTTCAAGGCGCGAGCGGCGGCGCGGGCCAGGCGAGTGGAAGATCGCGCCCAGTCCCTGGGAGCGGTGAACACTTTGGTGCGGCGCAATGATGGTTCCTGGACCGGTGCAAATACGGATTTGAGTGCGGTAAGGACTTGCCTGGAGCGTGCCTTTGGAGTCTGGTCGAGTGAGCCGGGACGGCCGGTGGGGATGGCGCTGGCCCAGGTGCTGGTACTTGGGACCGGTGGCGCTGCGCGGGCCGCGATCGGGGCTGCCAAGGACACTGGGGCGAGCGTTTGGGTGGCGGGCCGGGATGCGGATCGGACGGGGATTCTGGCCCATGAGTTGGGTGTCGAGGCGGTGCTCTGGGAGGAGATTGCCTCATTGTCCTATGACATTCTGATTCACTGCACTCCTGTGGGCTCGGAGGGCGCCGGCTCTGGAGAATCCAATCCTCAAGCAGCGGGCTCCATGGTCATCCCCGCCGAACTCCTGCGTCCGGGTTCTTTGGTCTTCGATGCGGTCTACCGTCCCTTGCGTACGCCTTTGCTCATCGCCGCCCAGGAGCGGGGCTGCACGTGCATTCCCGGGGCCGAATGGTTTGTACGCCAGGCCGCTGCCCAGTTCGAGCTGTTCACCAGCCACGAGGCGGATGACGCTCTGTTGCGGGCCGCTTTTGAAGGCGCTCTGGTCCAGGGCAAGGGATGAGTACGCCAGTCCTGGTGTTGGTTGGCTTGCGTTGCGTGGGCAAGACCACTCTTGGCCATGCTCTCGCCAACCGATTGGGCTGGGAGTTCTTGGACCTGGACGCGGAACTCGCCAGGCGTACTGGATTCAGTTCTGCCGGAGCCTTGCTGGCGCAAGTGGGGTTGGAGGGGTTTCGGGACCAGGAACAGGAAGTCCTTCGGGATGTACTGAAAGAGGGCTCGCTGCCGCGCATCCTGGCGACCGGCGGTGGGGTGGTGGAACGCGAGGAAAATCGCGCGCAGCTTGAGTCTCTGCCTTGCGTTTGGCTCGACACCCCTGTGAACATCTTGGTCGCGCGTGCGGAGCAGGACTCGGTCCTGCGCCCAAGCCTTACAGACCAGGGAACTGTCCAGGAGTTTGAGCAACTGCACAAGCGCCGCGCCCCTTGGTACGAACAGGTTGCGGGGCCTGCGGTGGAACTTGGTGGCCTTGAACCGGACGGAGCACTTGATCTTCTTTGGGCTCGCGTGCGGGAACGATTTGAGCACTTTGGAGGACAATAGGACCCATTCATCGCGCTAGGATCGGTGGAGTGCAACCGCAAAGGAGATTTCATCGTTCAGCCAACTCTCCCCGAGGGACGCTCTTGATGTTGGCTTTCATGTTGCGCTCGCGGTCGGCCAGGGCGCCCGTGGCAGGGCTTGCCTTTTCCCTGCAGGTTCTGGTCCTTGCGTCCCTTGCACCTGCGGCTCCACTCCCAGAAACCCTGACCCAGGGAACCTCCCTCGGGTCCGTCCGGAGTTCAAAAGAGAGCCTGGCTGCCCTGCAGCTACGCCTCTCACAACTCAGCGGCGAAGGCCTGCAAGAGCAAGTTGGACTCGCTCTTGCGTCCGACCCCGAGGCCATGATCGACCTGCTCGTCCTGCGCGCTGGCAGCCCGGTTCCTCCAGGTTTGCCGGTTGCCCGCTCCCAAGGGCGCGAGGCTCAGAAACAGGAGGCACTTGACCTCCTGGCGGGGGAACTAGGAGCCGGTTCTGTCCGTAGTGCGCTGATCACCGATCGCTTGCTCGATCTGGTCAGCGGTGTGGGCAGCGGTGTCAATTTGCGCTGCGCTGCCCTGCGGGTCTGCGGTGTCCTTGAGTTGCACGATTCGACCTGGCTGCTGGAGCTGGGGCTTGCCGATGATCATGAGCGCGTACGCCACGCCGCCACCCAGGCGCTCTCGGAGCTCTACGGTCGCTGGCATCAAAGCGCTGAGGAGTGGCGCGTGTTCCTGGCGGCTGCGCCCCCGGCTTTGGGTCCTTCGATTCTCAGTGAGTTACGCGCTGCCAGCTTGGAGCGTCGAGCATTGACCGAGGCTCTGCTGGCTCACGAGCCCCAGCGGGCCGTGGCTCTCCTGGCCGATGCCGAGCCCGATCCCTTGCTACGTCGTTCCGCTGCTCAGCGCTTGACCTCTGCGGTGACCGCAGCGGATCTGAAACTCGACGAGGCCTGGGCCGTGTTGGCCGCGAGTTTGGAGCGCGAACTTGACGGGGAGACCTTTTCGGCCCTGCTCGATGTGGCGCTGCTTTTGAGTTCAGCCGCCGAAGACGACCAGGCATCCCCGCTCACGCTGATTGAGCTCTTTGAGGTAGTTCGTGATCATCGACGGGAGCACCTCTATCCCGCAATCCTGTCGGCCCTGCCCCAGCAACCTCTGAGTGCTGGCGAACTCGACCTGGGCAGTCATCTTCTGGCAGGCATTCTGCGTCAGACTCCTCTTCTGGATCAGGATCTCGCCGAGCGTGCCCTGCAGGATTGGCGTGCATTGGCGGAGCGGGCGACGGAAGGAGTTCCCGACACCCAGGCGGGTTTTCTGATGCCATTGCTTGCGCCTCTCTTGGACAATGCAAGTACAGAGCCGGGTCTCGCCACCGCCGCTGCTGCCGGTGCGCCCTTGCTCTTGCGCAGTGCTGCTTTGGGAGAATTCGTTGCCATGCTCCGGTCCCGCGGCGCGCCCCCGGCTCTGTTGGTGGAATTGTGTGTGGCCGTGCGCCCCGCCATCGCCGCCGCTGATGCGGGAGGTGCGCAAGCCCTGGCTTCCCTTCGTGTCCTGCAGGATCTGGCCGCCCACCCTGAGGTCCTTGTACGGCGTGCGGCCTTGCAGGCTCTTCTGGCCCCCGAATGTCGGCCCTTGATACGGCGCTTTGAGCGGGATCCTGCAGCGGTCTTGGATCGCGGCCTGGAGCGCCTTGCGGTTGAGACTGACGCAGAGGCCCTGGCGGATCTGCTCTTGCTCGTGGGCCAGATCGCATCGTCCGAGCATTTGGCTCGCTTGACCGCCGGCCCAGCTTATTTGCGCTTGAGGGACCCGGCCCTTGTGGTTTCTGCTGACTTGACCAGCGCCCTGGCGGCCCTGGCGGGCTCCGATGCGGGCGCCATGTTGCAGGCGGCTCATTGGTTGGCTGCGGGGCAGGACCTGCCCGCTGCCCTACGCCTGGTGACCGCCTTGTCCCAGGATTCCGTGGTGCAACTCTCTGTTGCTCAACATGGGGAGGTGATGGCCATGGCCTACTCTCTGCGTCGCTCTCGTGGACCTCAGGCCTTGGATGCGGCGGCCCGGGAACGACTGTTGCAAGTGCACTCGCTGGGGGCAGGAGAGACCTGGCAGAGTTCATTGGCAGGCTTGCACCTCAATGGACTGCTGCTGGGGGATTCAGCCACTGCCATGGAAGACTCTGCCGAAGAGATTGCTGTGGTGGCAGAAAGTGCACTCTCGGCCCTGAACGAGGCTCGTGCTTTGGCTGAGTCGAGTGCCCAGTCGAATCCCGAGCAAGAGGCTCTCGTGTCAGAGATCATGCGCGATCGTTTCCTGCTCCTGGATCGTCTCGGTCGCCCAGCCGCCGCCGCCCAGTTGATGGCGAGCCTCTGCGAACAGCCCGGTGCGACTCACCGTGCTCTGTCGTCGGAGGATCTTCGTAGGGGAGCGGTCCTGCTGCGGGCTCACTTGACCGGCGAGGATGCGGCCCGAGGTCCACGCCTCGCCAGCACCTTGATGGGCCTTGTGATTCACGGGGAGGCCTGGGCGCTGACCACTGCGCCGAGGCGTTTGGAGGACTTGGAGAACTGGGTGGCAGATGTGTTGGCCGCAGGGGATGAGGAGTTGCTGGTCGAGCCTCGATCATTGGTGGGAGAGGTACCAGAACTCCTCGCTCCCGAGGCCTACATTGCTGACCTGCCCTTGGCCCTCAGCTCCCATTCCCTGGCTGCCTTGATGGAAACCCGCGAGGACCATGAGCGTCTGATGGTTCTGGCCAGAAGCTTGGCGCTTGGTTCTGCTGTCGATCCTGAGCCCGATGGGGGAACCGTGGATGCGGGCTCGGGCTCTTCAGGTGCGACCGATCCTCCCGAGGATGGAGGCCCCCCTCCAGAAGACGGGGGAGGCAGCTAACTCTTCTCCTTTCCCGCTTGCATCCCCCCCCCAGGGCGCTACCATCCGCCCCACAAGCGTCGCGGGGTGGAGCAGTCTGGTAGCTCGTCGGGCTCATAACCCGGAGGTCGCAGGTTCGAATCCTGTCCCCGCTACCATCTAACACCAGGAGAGGCCGCAAGTTGCGGCCTCTCCTGCGTTTGGGGATGTGAGCGGATTGCTCCTGGTGCTCCGATTCGCGAGCGCTTCGGTGAGGGGAGTCAGGCCCTCGGCACGGATGACACCTGGGCCTCTTTGCCTCGCTCACGCCAGAGTTCCTCGAAGGCAGCGGCCAATGCGAATTCACTCAGGAGTCGGTTCGTGCTTGCGATCCTCTGCGGTTGTCGTCCATGGCCTGGCGGAACGACTCGTCGTCCTCTCTCAGGCCGCGGTCGAGGAAGAAGGTGCCGAAGGGCAGCAGGGCCGCGATGAGGATCTTCCAGCCCCAACTCCAGGGTTTGCCTCTCCGCCGGATTCCTTCGAGGGCGAGCAGGCCGCCCCAGACGAAGAGCGCGCCGTGGACGGACCCGACGATCCGTACTGCGAGGGGGAAGCCGGCCATGTATTTGAGCGGCATCGCTACGAAGAGCAGCGCGAGGTAGGAGAGTCCTTCGATGGCCGCGACAGACCTCAGTCGTGCGGTCGGTGTGTCGAACCGGAGCATCCTGCAATTTATACCATGATCAACAGCTCGGATCCCTCCCAACTCTGACCATCACGCCTCCGCCGCAATATTCGAAGAGGAGCCTGTAAGATGAGTGCGCCCCTCCTTCCTTGAGGAGGTCTCAAGCATGCGTCCCTTGTGTCCGGGGTCCTGCGAGAATTAGGATCAAACCAGAGGCGCAGGGGCAGCTTGCGCCACTGCTCGATCCTGTCGTCAACTCGAAAGCAACTCCGATAAAGTAACTCGAATGGGTCCCTCTACTTTCTTGCCTCTAGCTCTGCTGGCCTCGCTCCCTCTCTGGCCACATCCGCCCGTCGCGGTCCGGAACCTTGCTTCTCTTGTTTCCCAAGATGTTGACGAGAAGTCCAGCCCCTTCGATGGCTTGCGCTGGTCGGGGGATCAGCCCGAGGTCCAGGTGGCTGGGACCTGGTACAAGCCTGTCGCGATCGACGGGATTGGCGTCGATGAGATCCTTGCCATCGCTGACACGTGGTCCCCTGGACGCGAGAAGCGATTTGCTGAGGACCTCGTACCGATCCTTGTGAGGCTCAAGTGGAAGGGTGACGAGAAGGTCGACCTCGACCTCCGCTCCCTCAAGGATGGCTCGGCTGTTCGGCTTGAGGGGGTGGAGATGACGAGGGCGAAGCGTCAAGCCTTGTGGGCTTCGAGAAATGCCAGTGAGTCCAGCGGGGTTCGTCAACCCACACCTCCTGCGCGGATCTCCGTAAAGGCAGCCCGCGCAGACATCGAGGCCTTCGGCGCGGGATTGAAGGATCAGTTCGCCTACCTGGGTCTCGGTGAGGTCGATCTGGACCGTGAGTTGGCCCAGATACGTGACGGCCTGACCGGAGACCAGGCCGACATCTTGGAGTTGCGTCTCGAGCTGCATCGACTCCTCATGCGCTTTGGAGACGGGCACGCCCAGATCCGCTCGAACCTCCCCCTCGGTCAGCCCGGCGACAAGTACATGCCCTTCTTGCTGATCGAGTCTTCTGCAGGCGTGGTCGCAGTGCTTCCGGACCGCTCCGCCCTGGTCGAGCCGGACGCACCGGTCGTGCGAGCGATCGATGGCAAGACGATGGACGAGTGGGTAGAGCTGGCGCGACCCTATGTCGCGAACGGCAGCCCGCAGCTTGTGCGCCGACGCGCTCTCGGCGATATGCGCAGGATCGATTGGCTGCGCCGCGTCCTCGGGGCAGAAACCGGCGCTCCGCTGAAGGTGACGTTTTCCTCGGTGGACGGGAGCGAGACGGTTGAGCGAGAGCTCGAGCTCTCATCGCGCCGACCCACATACGGTCCCTGGCCGCGCTCCCGGAGCACAATCCTCGACGGGGACATCGGTTATCTGCGCATCGTCCAGATGGACGGCGATGTCGACGAGCTGCGCAAGGCGATGGAGGAGTTCGTCGATACCAAGGGGCTCATCGTCGACGTGCGCGGCAACGGCGGTGGGACGCGCGAGCTCCTGCTCGCGCTCGGTGGGTACTTGATCGGTCCCAAGGAGCCCGCAGTCGTGGGCAACATCGCGCAGTACCGCCTCTCGCGGCGTTTCGACGAGGATCATCTGGAGGCCCGCTACATGCATCGGGTCGGTTGGGATGGGTGGAACGATCGACAGCGCAAGGCGATCGAAGCTGCGGCCGCCGCATTCAAACCGGAGTGGCAGCCGGTGGGCGCATTCAGCGCCTGGCACTACCTGGTTCTCGATCGCAGCGGGCATGCGGCCGAGTACTTCTACGACCGGCCTGTCGTGGTGCTCTCTGACTCGGGCTGCTTCAGCGCGACGGACATTTTTCTCGGCGCGCTCGAGCTTCTGCCTCGCGTGACGTTGGTGGGCGCCGCGAGCTCGGGAGGCAGCGCGCGTTCACAGTCCTTTCGACTGCCCAATACAGGCATGGAGGTTCGCTGTGCCTCAATGGCGTCCTTCCGCCCGGACGGCCGACTCTACGACGGTCGCGGCATCGAGGTCGACATTGAAATACTCCCTGCCCCCGGGGACTTCTTGCGTGCCGGCGGCGACGCTCAGCTGAAGGCCGCGCTCGAGCGGTTTTGAGGGTGTGGGAGAGTGGGCGCACTCGCCTTCTGGTCTGTGAACCCTGGCGCGACTTCCAACACCTGCAATGGCGTGACGGTGATGTTCCGTCAGGGGACCGGGAGTTTGATGAGCCAGATCATGCCCTCGCGGTAGGTTTCGAGCGTCATGGGAGGGGCAGGGTCGGAGAATAGTCCCATTAGTGGGGTGACTGCTCCCCTAGAGCTCTCGCACCCAGATATTCCGGAACCGCATGGCGTGGGGTTCTCCGTGATCCTGTAGTCCTAGGTAGCCCTTCATGGGGCGGTTCTTGAGGCCGGTCTTGTTGAGTTGTAGATCAATGATCCGCTCGCCATTGAGGTCCACTTCGAGGTGCTGGCTGCGGGCGGTCACAATCATGCGGTTCCACTTGCCGGGGGGGAGGGACATGTTCTTGCTCGGGGGGCTGGTCATGATGATGCCGCCGTGGTCGTGGTGGGTGAGGTCACCCTTGTGACTTGTGCTGTCGAGGATTTGGGCTTCAATACCTTGGGCGACGGGGTCGTTTGTGTCGCCTACGCGGAAGTAGATGCCGCTGTTGCCCTTGGCGGGATAAGCGTATTCGATGTCGAGAATGAAGTTGGCGTATTGCTTGTTACTCCAGAGGTAGTCGCTGAAGCGCTCCCAGCCTTTTTCTCCCGGGCGTGGCTGGAGTAGAAGTTCGCCGTTAGGTTGCGGGAGCCAGTTGCCGCTGGTGGTCCAATGGGTGAGATCTTTGCCGTTGTAGAGTTGGACCCACCCCGCCTTGGGATCGCGGATCTCGCGCAGCCGGATGTTGCGCCAGCTGACCTTGAGGGGTGTGTCCTGGTGGCCGACTGAGTGGACCTGGAGGCCGATGAAACCCCGGGGATGGGAGCCGTAGATTCCCTCGTGGACGAGATTCGAGGTTTGGGTGCCATTGACCCAGACTTGGATGCGCGGGCCCACGGCCAAGACCCGGTAGGAGTTCCACTTGCCATCCAAGAAGTGCTTGTGGGGCGTGCGGGATTCGCCGGGGGTCATCCAGCCACCCGCGGCCTCGGCATAGAGGTAGCCGGCTTCTCCACCGCCGGATCCTGAAGCCTCGATCTCAACCTGCGGACCGTTGACGCGGCCAAGGAAGCCATTTCGTGTTTGGGAGCGGATTTGAACCCCGGAATTCAGGGCGTTATCCACTTGGACTTCGAAGGTGAGCTCGAAATCTGAATAGCCACGATTGGTGCAGAGGAATGAGTTGGGGCTGCCGTTGGTGGTTTGGCCTTGGATCGTGCCATTCTCGGCGGTGTACGTCGCAGTGCCGTTGCGTTGGGTCCAGCCGTCGAGCGTTTTTCCGTCGAAGAGAGAAACCCAAGGGCTCACTTGCTCTTGCGCCTCGGTGTCCTGGATTTGGCGAGAGGGCGTGACGCTGGTGAGAGCCAAGCCCGAGAGGGTGATGAGGCTGAGGGAAAGAATGTTCTGCATGGAGGGGGAGTCTATGGTATTGAGTCGTTTTCTGGGGGCCCTAGGAGAATGAGCCCCGCGCCCGGTCCTTTCGCTCCAGATAACCAACAGCTTCCCGTTCGCTTGGGATTGGCGCAGCACCATGGACCGGTTGCGTCAACTGACCGGAGCTGAACCATCTAGCGCAACATCGTTACGCTCGAAAGACTTGATGCCAAAATAGGTACGGGGGATCACATAGGCAAAGCCAGCCGCGCCACTCAAGTAACCCACCTGTCTGACAAACCAGTGGTAGTCCGCTGCCAGGGTTAGCAAAGTCCCGATGCAAAAGGGGATGAGCCCGGCGATCCAGAAGGATTCATTTGCTGGTATCGGACAGACCAGTGCTCCGGACCGGCCCTGATCGAGAGCCGCTGAGGTCAGTCTCTATCGCTGGCCCTGGCCTTGCCCCATTCACAGAGGCGCGCGGTGATCTGGGCCACGCAGGCCGTGATCTTCTTGCCCATGGGAATGTGCAGGAACTCATTGGGGCCGTGCGCGTTGCTGGCGGGGCCCAGGACGCCGGTGATCACGAACTGGGCGCGGGGGAATTTCTCGCCAAGCAGGCCCATGAAAGGGATCGTTCCCCCTTCACCCATCAGGACCGCACCTCGGTCAAAGAAGGTCCGGGACGATTCGTCCACGGCCTCGGCCAACCAATCCGCCAGTTCGGGCGCATTCCAGCCAGCTGCGCAACCCGCATCTCCAAAACTCACCTTTGCACCGTGGGGAGGATCTTTTTCCAGAGTCTCTTTTACGGCGGCAACCGCAGCTTCAGGGTTGCAGGTGGGAGGGATGCGCAGAGAGATCTTCACCCGGGTGCGGGGGCGGAGGACGTTTCCCGCCAGAGGAAGCGGAGGCAGGCCATCAGCGCCTGTGACCGCGAGTACGGGTCGCCAGGTGCGGTTCAAGACCAGCTCGGCCAGGTCGGTCCCCATGGGGCTCGTTCCCGCCATGAGGGGAAAACACTCATGCACATCGTTGCCTAGAGCCTCTGCCACGAGCTGTGCCTGTGCGGCCCGCTCTGCTGGGATTTCCACATGCAGAGCATCCACCCGCACCTGACCCGTAGCGGAGTCCTCCAGCCGTTCGATAAGATTGCGGACAATGCGGAAGGTCTCTGGCACGATGCCACCGGCGTTTCCTGAGTGCACTCCTTCGGTCAGGGTCTCGACGCTGAGGACTCCCATGGCATACCCGCGCAGGGATGTGGTCAGCCAGAGCCGCTCATAGTCCCCGGCGCCGCTGTCCAAACAGACCACGAGGTCCGGCTCACCGATTCGCTCTCCGAGATGATCTATGTAGTGGGGCAGGTCGTAGCTCCCGCTCTCCTCGCAGCCCTCGATCAGGATCACGATGCGTGGATGAGGAATCCCCTGGGCCTGCAGAGCCTCGATCGCCGTCAGGGAGGCGTAGGCCGAGTAGCCATCATCCGCGCCGCCTCGGCCGTAGAGCTTGTCCCCTTCAAGCGAGGGCTCCCAGGGACCGTGGCCTTCCCGCCAGCCCTCCATTTCAGGTTGCTTGTCGAGATGGCCGTACATCAAGAGGGTGGAGTCGGGATCGCCGGGGATCTCCATGAAGATCAAGGGTGTGCGCCCTTCGAGTTCAATCAGCTCTACCTCCAGGCCACGAATCGATCGCCCGCGGCACCAATCGCCTACCCACTGGGCGGCACGGTCCATGTGGCCGTTGGCCTTCCAATCCGCGTCGAAGTCCGGTGACTTGTTGGGGATGCGGATGTATTCGATCAGGCTGGGAATGATTTCTTCATCCCATACGCGGTCCACAAAGTTCGTGATCTCCTGGGGGTTCATGTCCGAAGCCTACTCGACTGGGAGACCCTTGGAAAACTGAAGCCCCTGGGCAGCGGGTGATTTGGCTTCCGCTCGCCAGTGTTTGAAGCTCAGCGCTCAATTGCGTTTGCAGGTACGGCGCCGGCGGGCACGGCATTGATGCGGTAGTGGAGCGTGCGCCCTGTTTGGTTGTCGATGGTCTTGGATACGGACACCTGTACACCGATGACCTGCCCCTTGGAGTTGAGTATGGGACCTCCGCTCATGCCTCCCACTGGAGGAAAACCTGCAAGGGGAGCGAGTGTCATGGCTTTTGCATCCACTACGGATCCCACGACCAGCATGGGAGATAGGGCGCTCCCCGCCGATTCCGTCTGGGCATCACCCTTGCGAAAGGGCAGCACCTCGCCCTCTTCATCCAGACCCACCATGGCGGGATAACCGAAGAAGACGGCGGTCTCTCCCTCGGTTGCGTTTGCCAGCTCGATAGGGGAGTTCTTGAGCGTTGGAGCATTTTTGGCCAGCAGGATGCGTAGAAGCGCCCAGTCCTCCGTTCCCTGTCGATCCACCTCGGCGCGCAGCACGCGTCCATCTGGTTGCGTCAGGAGGATCTTCGATATATCGCCCGTGATGTTCTCGTGCAGTACATGCTTGGCGGTCAGGACCTGGCTGCCTCCCAGCAGGATCCCTGTGCCATGATTCGAACTGTAGGATTCTTCGCTTGCCGAGTGCTGGACCTCGATTCGCACCACCCACTGCTGCAGTTCTTCAAGTCGATCTGCGAATTTTGGCGCGTGCTCTTTCAAATAGGTCGCGCTCAGCGAGCTTCCGTGTTCGAAGAGATAGTCTTCGTCGATGAACCAGTGGTTGTCCAGGTTCGGGTACAGCAAGCCCCCTAGACACAATGCACCTGATGCGATGGTTGCAATGGCCCACTTCTTCCTGAATCCTCGGGTACGCGTCATGCGATATTCATTGTTCACCAAGACGCCTTAGTGTCCAGTTCATTTGCCTGAGAATGGGTTGCAACTTCTGCTTTCCTTGAAAGGATGTTGTAGGTGGTCAAGGCTGGGACATGTGGCATGTTTCTGCCGGTAGGAGAGGCCTCTTCCGTTGCAAGGCATCGACATCGGCGAGTACGCCCACCCTCAACTACTATCCGCTCCTGCTCGCGATCCAGGTGTTCAGCGTCTTCACTTGGACTTCTGGGCCTTGCCCGCGATGAGTTCTGCCATCGCCCGTCCCAGGGCGTCGCCGACTTCCATGTAGGTCTCGGCGTTGTGGTTGTAGTGGTAGCCCCTGTTGTTTGGAGAGACATCACTCTCACGCCACAAGGGCCGCGCCTCGATCGTCCTCACATTGCCCTTGAACTCCTTGTACTTTCCCTTCTCGCCATCGACTGCGAGCTGGGCCTCGGCCACGGTCAGGCCGTGGCTCTTGAGGTTCTCTCCACCGAAAGCGATGGTCGCCAGCACGAAGTTCGCCTCGGGTGCCTCGAAGTCCTTGCGCAGGGTCTTGATGAAGTGCACCAGGTTCTGCTCGTAGCGACTCGCGTGGGCTGCGTTCTGGTCCTTGTGCCCTTGCCAGAAGACGAATCCGGCCACCTCGTAACCCTGGCCCTTGTATTCCGGGTAATGCTTCGAGAGGTTTGCCAAGACCTCTTTGGCGTTTCCAGTATCCGTGTCGTACTGCTTGCCGGCGTACCAGTTGATTGGTTCCGGTTCTGTGCCTTTGTCCCATGAGAGGGGGGATTCCTTGTAGCCAGCGTAGATCTTTCCATCAAATTCGTACTGCTTGCTGCCGGGGGGCAACAGATCCCAGCCCAGGCTGCGGTTGCCGATACAGGCCTTGAGGATGAGGACGGGCTCTTCATGGATATGCCCCATGATGTGACCGAATTGCAGTTCGACGCCGATGAAGCGGCCCTGGACCGTATGCGGGTGCTGTCGGTTCTCAACGGTTGTCTGCACATATCGCACATCACGGCGCACGGTCCAGTTGCCTTCCTGGTCGAGCAGGTGCGGGTATTTGCCCTCCTTCTGGGTCAGGTATTCCAGGGTGCCCTTGGTTTCCAGAGGTTGCACCTGGCCACGGCCGAGCATGTTGGACTGGCCCAAGAGGATGTACACCTTGACGGGTTTCTCTTGGCTCGCCGACTTGCCATCGGGGTCTGGTAGTTGGGCTGGTACTTGTGCGGCGAGGGCAGGGGCGCTGAGCAGCAAGAGCAATTGAACTGCGAGCAGGGGGGTGGCGGCTGTGGGTGTACGTAGCATGGGGAGGGTGTGCTGAGGTGTTGGGATCGGGGTGTCCAGGATCTTATGGGAGCAGCGTCCTCAATGGAGCTGATTCGCTGATCTGTGTAATGAGGGGGTCAGGTCTGGCGCGCAGCCGGACTTGGAACACTTTGCACCCTGCGTGTTCTAGTTCATCTCACTTCTGCTCCAGCCAGCTCTTGGCGAGTTCTTCTCCCAGTGCGATGACACCCTTGGTGTCCAGAACCAGCTTCTTTTCCTGGGGGGGGAGATCGAAGGCTTTGATGTGGATCAGATAGGGGTCGGCGGCCGCGACCTCGGCGACCTGTGCGGTGACGTCGATCTCGTTGACCTGCTTGTCGTCCGTCGGCGGCTGCTGGCTGACAAACCAGCGCAGCTCCGGGAGACCCAGGTCCTCCCGGCTCTGATTCACGAGTGACTGCAGCCTCTTGGAGGCACCTCTCCTGAATGGACTCCATGACATGTCGTTTTCGCCCAGGTGATAGAAGATCCCGGCCAGTTCGACCTCCCGACCCCGCTCTGCGATCTGTTGCATGGAATCCTGGATGAACTTCAGGAAGTCCGGGTACAGGTTGCGGGTTTCTGCTTCGCTGCCTTCAGGGGTCCAGTCGATGATCTGCGAGCCGCTATGGGTGAACTTTGCGATGGCGATGGGGCCCTTGACTTTTCTTGTGAGTGCAGCGCCGAAGCTCAGCTCGGGACCAAAGGTGTCGTAGAAGCCTGCGGGCCCCAGGGGCTCCCATCCGTCGGACTTCTTGTAGCCTCCGCCGATGCTGTAGCGGTAGGCGATCCGGTGGTTGTCCTTGAGCAGCGAGGATTTTCCCCTCAGCTTCTTGAGCTCCTGAACAAAGGCTCGCTCGCCTTCCATGTTGCGGTGTCCGGCGAGCACAAAGAGCTTCACCTTGCTGCCTTTTGCATAGGGCCAGGACTTGAGCGGACGATCCGCGCTGCGTGGCTTGCCGATCTTCTTCAGGTAGGCATCGGCGTAGTTGACCCCGTGTTCGAGTTGACCCAGGGTGCCGTAGTGATAGTGCAGGCCCACTCCTCCGCCTATCTCCACGCCCACATGGGATGTGGGGACATAGTCCGCAAGCGGGTCGGACTCGGTGACAGATCTCTGGCCGATGCTGATCGCATGCATGCGGGGGCGCAGGTCCATGCCCCAGATGGTCTTGGTGCAGAGCTCGCCGATGAAGAAAGGCAGGTCGGGCACGTTGAGATCGCGCCGCCAGCACGCCAGGAAGTTTTTCAGGTTCTGGCCATAGGCGGGCATGTACCCCTTTTCAAACATGTCGTTCTCGCCCTGGTGCCACATGAATCCCTCGATCCGGTAGGGGACTTTTTTCTTGTCCAGCGCGGCAAGGGAGGAGCGGATCCAATCCAGGGCGAGGGGGTACATCTTGAAGCCGATGGGATCGTCCGGATTCCAGTCGCCGCCCAGGTGCGTGCCTCCGGCCGCGATCTTGATGATTGCTATGGGAGCCTTGATGTTCTCGCCGAGCGTT
The DNA here is from genome assembly GCA_014238415.1 of Planctomycetota bacterium. Classification (GTDB taxonomy): domain Bacteria; phylum Planctomycetota; class UBA1135; order UBA1135. Next base: position 105,110 of record JABABA010000010.1, read on the forward strand.
CGGGCGAAGCTCAGTTCTGGACCGATCACGTCACTGACGGGGGCGAGTGAAACCCAGCCGTCGGAGCGGTGCTTGTCCTCTCGGCCGATGCAGTAGGAGAACCGCACATCGTCCTGGGGCTGTTCCAGCCCATCGAATGGCGGGAACTTGTGGACATCCGCCGCCTTCGAGTCGGAGCCCACCATGTTGGACTGGCCGGCAAAGATGAAGACTCGCAGGGTCTTGTTGTCCTCTTGGGCAGATGCGTTGCTCGCGCACGCGCAAAGAAGGGTCAAGGTGAGGAAGAGGTCATGCATGGTGAGTCTCGGCGGGGGCGGGAGGTCTTGATCCGGCAATTTGCAGAGCGTACAGCAAGGGTCACGCCCTGCGCCATCGGCTCGGCGGAGCTGTAAATCGGCAGCCCGAGCCAAAAGTGGTTTTCTTCTCGTGCGTCTCTACTTCAGCTGATGAATCGTGTTGTGGATTGTTCCTTGAATCCGCTTTCCATCTGCGGTCAAGAGCTCGTAGCGGATTTCCATGCACCAGGTGGGCTCGATGCCGGGAACTTCGAGCTGGATGCCCTGGCCATCGGACGACAGCTTGGCGGACGAGACCTGCAGATCCCGTTCGTTCAGGTGTGGTGAGCCGTAGTTCTTTGTTCGCTTCAGATCCCAGACCTTCAGCTGGTAGTTCGTGGTCAAGCTGGCGGCGGCAGGATCAAGCGTGCCGCTGAAGCTGAGGGTGAGACCCGTTTTGGTCGCGCTGAGCTCAACGGGCAAGTGCACGGGGGCACCCGTGTAGCGCAGGCGGTAGAGTCCGCCGGGTTGTTGTTTGTTCCCCGCCCAGGCGAACATGCCGGCTAGATAGAGTTGGCCATCCCCTGGATGGAATCGACCACGCATGATGCCGGTCGGAAAGTCAGCGATAGGAAGGGCGCACATGCCTCCCTGCATCTGACCGCCTACCTCTTCGTGTGGTACGACGAATACTTTGCCGGCGCCATAGGAGACATTGAGCAGTCGGCCCTGAAGTGCACCCCACTTGGGACTGTCCACCCAAAGGAGTTCACCCGGTGAACGATCAAAGCTATTGGTGATCCAGACCAGGGGCTGGTCCATTGCGGCGTCAGATTCATCGGTCACGTCGTGGTAGCCGTACATGTTTCCATAGAACCCTCCCGGCTTGACATAGTTGATGCGATTCTTCGGGTTCCAGTGCCCTTCCTGGTCTGTGACTATGAAAGTGCCGTCTGGATTGATGCAGACACCATTTGCAGCGCGGAATCCATTGGCAACTATTTCTGTGCGCTGCCCGTCCTTGCTCACCCGTAACAAAGTGCCGTGCTGAGGTACGAGCGCGGGAAGTGCGTGGCGTGCTGACTTCGCGTACAAGAGGTTGCCGTCCGCATCGCTTTGCAGGCCCATCGCGAATTCATGGAAGTGGTCCGTGACCTGGTGGTCATTGTTGAAGCACTCGTACCAATCGATTTCCTCGTCACCATTCAGATCGTGCAGGATCACGATCTGGTCCCTGCAGGTCACATGGATTCTTCCCCGCAGGAGCTTCACTCCCAAGGGCTGAAACAGGCCAGAGGCAATTCGGTGCCAGGTGACTGCAATGGTTTGTGGCCCGTCCCCGCTCGTTTCTTCGGGAAGCGAATTGAGGCCGGACACCTTCCAAATGCTTCCATCCCAGGTGCTGACGATGGCGGTGTCGCCTCCGTCTGTGAAATCAAAGCCCGTGAGCCGTAGACGACAGGACCAAGGATTGTCTGTTGGACGCTTGAGGACGTCGATGGCGAACGGGCCATCGCTTGAGTCGATAATGGCTTCAGCCGTCAAGACCTGCGCCCAGCGCGAGGGTCCACCCATTGTCTTGGGCGTGAGGTCGCGCGCGGGAATGTCGATCACCACCTCATCGGCGATGGTTCTTGCGTTGTCCAGATCCTGGCTGCTGGCAAACCAGAGCGTAAACATCCGATCGTTCTTGCCCGCAGGGATGTGCAGACGCAGATCGCCGTTACTGGAATCCCAATGCATTCCGCTCACTTGTCCTTCGACACCTGCGACCGTTATTCCTGGTTCGTCGGCAGAGCTGCTTGTACTGGATCCCTCCAGGACCGAGAGATGACGCCCGTCTTTCGTCTCGTCCTGGATTCTTCCATCGATGGCCAGGTTCAGCTTCCAGTGTCCACTGGGTTCGGTGCCAGTTGCAGAGTTGCCGATTGCCCAGTCTTGGACTTCTTTGCTTTCGAGGGCGGAATTGAAAAAGCGGGCTTCGGAAATCCTGCCCTCGAAGAAGGTAGGGTCCGGAAAATTGGTTGCCGTGTAGCCGATACGCAGCACTGGGTCATCCAGATCCGCCTTGCGCTGCAGGTGCCCGAGAAGCGGGTCCGGTTTTCCGTCCACGAAGAACTGAATTTCTCCTGATTCCTCGCGGTACCTGATAGCAACATCGTGCCACTGTTCATCAGCGACAGTTTGGCTTCCCTGAAAGGCTCCGACCCAGCCGATGTCCAGCGTCAGCCGCCCTCCTCGCACGAACCAGGTCAGACCGTCAGAAACCCACTCGGACTGGTCGGCGGTCTGTGCCATGATCGTGCCGTCTTGACCGGTCTTGATGCGCGCCATCATGGTGAAGTCGCCTTTTCCGACATTCAGGCCGGTGGAGTCTTCGAGTTCCAGGTAGTTCGCCCCTTCGAAGCGAAGAGTTTCTGTTGGAGCCTCGCTTCCATCCGGAATCACCGGATTCAGAGTGAGCTGGCCGAACCAGGCCGTGAGTCCTCTTGTGTCCAGACTGGCGAGGGGGTCATTTTTGTGGGCGACCTGGAGGATGAGGGGCTGGTCGCGCGGGCCCACATTGAAGGTGCGCGTGAAGACTGGCTCACGGCCGCTGGTGAGGACTCCTGGCAACTCCAGGATCCGTGTCCTACCGACGGTGTACTCGATGACCGTATCTGGGCCGTGGTAGTACATACCTCGATACTGGGCCCAGTCCCGGGCCAGCGGGCCGTAAGGTTGGCCATCTCGTCCGACCAGTCGTATGTCTTCGAAGCTGCCATCGGTGGGGCGGCCCCAACCAGGACCGGTCGGATTGATGAGATGCAGGTCGCCGGCGAGCCGGGGGTGGATGGCATGCTTGCCGTTGAAGTGGATGCTGTTCCAATCGATGAACTCATCGCCGCTCCAGGCCGCAGCTACGCGCAGGGTGTCGAAATCGAAAACCATCCAATAGCGCCCCTGGGCAACGCCCCCCGGGCCTGCATCGAGGCGGATCGCATTGCCCTTGTAGGCGAAGTTCTCGCCCTCATCACCGATCTCCATGGTCATGACCTGGTTCGGTCCGTAGTCCATCTGTAGCCACTCAGATCGATCTGGCGGATGAGGACCCCGGGACGAGCCTTCGGGAAGGAGGGAGAGGTAGGCCGGCTCCACCTTGAAGTACTGGGAGGGGTTGTGTTCCCGCAGGTACTCTTGGCGGATGTAGTGAATGACGTCGTACTTCTCTGAAGGCACCAGCTGGGTTTGGGCGACCATCATCCCAAAGCCCTCGGTCAGGGTGCGGTACATGGTGAAAGGGTCAGAGCCGTTCTTGAAGGGCTGGGAGGCAAACTTGAGCGAGGTCGGGAGAGATCCCTCGAGATCTCGGGTACCGTGGCAATTGACGCAGGAGCTGTTGTAGATTTCTTCGCCGCGCTGAAATGCCCCCTCATCAAAGTCTTCAATGAAGCCAGCGTGGTCGATGTCGCTCTCATAATCGGGGAGCGCCCGCTGTGCATAGAGGGATGGGTTGGGCTCCAGCTCCCGTGCGCGGGCGCTTCCTCCGTCGCGCAATTCGATCAGGTATCGAACCAGGTCCAAGAACTGCTGCTTGCTCGCGAGAACATTGACGAGCCCAGATGGCATCAGGGAGAGAGAGCTCTGGCGGTAAGCATCCAACTCATCGCGTTGGAAGCGTACCTCCTTGTAGTTGCGCGAGGAGTCACGGATCAGCACTGACTCGGTATCTTCAGATACGAGCAGGCCCGTGACCAATTCTCCATCCGACTCGAGCAGGACGACCTCGTATCCCTTTCGAATGACCTGCGAGGGATTGAGGATGGATTCAATCAGCTGTTCGTCGGTTGCTTCACCGGCAAGAGCGGTCAGGTCCGGACCGAGTCGGTTTGCGGTCTCGTCAGGGATGTGGCAGCGGGTACACGCAAGCTCTCGCTGGTAGAAGACTACCGCTCCCCGTTCTGCGTCACCGAAGCGTCTCGCCTCTTCTGCCAGGTCTGTTGGAGAGACTCCTGTTAGTTGTGATTCAAGGTCTTGTGCCGCCCAGGAACCGCCATTCAGAAGCAACAGAACCGCAAGAAGCAGTGCCAGGGAGTGGATTGGTTGACGCATCGCGGCTGGATTCGGCCCTGTCTCCTACAGTTCCCGTATCCAGATGTTCCTGTAGCGCACCGGATTTCCGTGGTCTTGAAGATAGAGAGGTCCCCGGGTCGGGCCTTCAGCTTGCATGGCAGCGGTTGTGGTCCCGCTGACCGTCGCGTGGTCTTGGATTAGAACCCCATTGTGAAATACGGTCAGCGTTGCCTCGCCGGTCTTGTTTGCGTTTTCATCAAAGCGCGCGCCTCGGAAGACAATGTCATAGCTCTGCCACTCACCGGGCTTGCGGCATGCGTTCCGGAGGGGTGGATGCTGACCA
>JABABA010000011.1 GCA_014238415.1 Planctomycetota bacterium
GCCCAAGGCCGATGAGCCCAAGGCCGATGAGCCCAAGGCCGATGAGCCCACAAGTTCCGACGATTCTGGTTCCGACCAGCCTACGCCCGACGAGTCCGACTCCTAACCCCCAGCATCCACCGTGGAAAAAGGCTTTCTTCAACTCTTCCGGATTCCGGAAACACGCCAGCGCATCTTCAGGACCCTCGGGCTCCTGATCTGCTACCGGCTAGGGTTCCAGATCCCGATCCCCGGCATGAGTCCGAAGTTTTTGGAGCAGACCGGCGACCAGGGCATCTTCGGCCTCTTGTCCGCCCTCTCCGGCGGCGCGATCGGCCAAACCACCATTTTCGCCCTGGGCATCATGCCTTTCATCTCGGCCAGCATCATCTTCTCCATGCTGACCAAGGTGTCTCCGGCCCTTGAAGCGGTGGCCAAGGAGGGCGCCGCTGGCCAAAAGAAAATCAATCAGTGGACTCGTCTGGCGACGGTGCCCATCGCACTGGTCCAGGCGATCTTCATTTACACAGGTGTCTTCCTGCCCGCTCGGGCCACCATGGTGGATCCCAGCATGTCAGGCAACCCCGTGGCCTTGTTCTTCATCGTCACCATGGCGCTCCTGGCGGGCGCCATGCTGGTCATGTGGATTGGTGAGTTGATCACCGAGTACGGCGTGGGTAACGGTGCCTCCCTGATCATCATGGCGGGAATCATCGCCAGCCTGCCTTCGAGTCTTTGGTCCATCAAGGACAGCCCCGACTTCTGGCAGGTGATTCTTTTCCTGTCCGCTGTCTGGATGATCACGATTTTCGCGGTGGTCTTCATGCACAAGGGCGCCCGCCGCATTCCGATCCAGTACGCTCGGTTGACCCGCGGCCGCAGGGTTTACGGAGGCCAGCGCCATTACCTGCCGATCAAGGTCAACATGGCGGGCGTGATGCCCATCATCTTTGCCTCGGTGTTGTTCGTGATTCCCGGGGTGCTCTTCCAGTGGCTGGGTTGGTCCACCTTGCAGAACGCCTTCCAGGACCAGACGGGTTTCATCTATGTGACGGTCTATCTGGTACTGATTTTCTCCTTCTGCTTCTTCTGGAACCGCCTGATGTTCCAGCCAGAGGAGATCGCCAACAATCTGCGTGAGCACGGTTCCTTTATCCCAGGCATCCGCCCGGGTCAGAAGACCGCCGATTACTTGAGCAATGTGCTGACACGCATCACCATGGTGGGGGCGGCCTTTCTGGCTGTTGTCGCCGTGTTGCCGGCCTTTATCACAAAGGACTCGGGCATGACCATGCAGATGCAGTACTTCGTGACAGGAACCTCGGTGCTGATTGTGGTCGGTGTTGCCCTGGAGCTGGTGGACAAACTCAATGCCCAATTGGTCATGAAGGCCTATGACGGAGATCCCCAGGAGCAGGGTCAAGGGGCAGGTGCCGGCTGGACCAAGGCCCGGGGGAAAACTAGCTGATGAGTCAAACGGTCCTCATTCTGCTCGGGGCTCCGGGTGCCGGCAAGGGAACGCAAGCCACGCGGCTCGCGGATTCCCGCCGTCTCCCGCATGTCTCGACTGGGGACCTGTTCCGCCTCAATCTCACCCAGGGAACTGAACTGGGCAAGCAGGCGAGCAACTTCATGGACCAGGGTCGCCTGGTTCCGGATTCCCTTGTGATCGACATGCTCTTTGACCGGGTCAGTCAGGATGACTGCTCCGGTGGCTATCTGCTGGATGGTTTTCCTCGCACGGTGGCCCAGGCCGAGGCTCTTCAGCAGCGTCTCGGTGGAGGAGAGGCTTTGGTGGTGATTGACATCCAGGTACCGGATCACTTGATTGTCGAGCGCATCGTCGGCCGTCAATCCTGTCCTGAATGTGGCGCAATTTTCCACACCAGTTTCAATCCTCCCGTCAAGGAGGGGGTTTGCGATAGCTGCCATGCGGCCCTTAGCCAGCGCGCGGATGACACCGCGGAAGTGGTCCAGACGCGCCTCGCTGCCTATTACGAACAAACCGCTCCGGTCGCCGACTTCTACCGCCAGAGCTGCGGTGTCTGTGTGGTGGACGGAACCAAACTCCCCGATGAGGTCTTCAAAGCCTGTCAGGAGTGCGTCACGGAGGCAGCTGCATGATGGCCAAGGAAGAGCCCATCACCGTGGAGGCGGTTGTTACTGAGGCCCTGCCCAACGCGCGTTTCAAGGCGAAGTTGGAGTCGGGTCACGAAATTCTTGCCCATGTTAGTGGGAAGATGCGCATGCATTACATCCGCATCCTGCCCGGTGACAAGATCACAGTAGAAATGTCACCTTACGATTTCAGTAAGGGACGCATTGTCTGCCGCGGTGAACGTCGTCGTTCGAACCGCACGAGACGAAGGAGAAGACGATGAAAGTACGTAGTAGCGTTCGGCGTATGTGCGCCCAGTGTAAAATCGTAAAGCGGCGTGGCGTTGTCCGCGTCATTTGCAAGGCGGATCCCCGTCACAAACAGCGTCAAGGCAGGTAGCCCCAACGCCCTGATTCAGGCATTACTCACAGCAACAACCAACACCTTTACATGGCACGTATCGTCGGGGTCGACATCCCCACCAACAAGCGACTTGAGATCGCATTGACCCAGGTCTACGGCGTGGGCCGTCAGACCTCTCGGGAGGTCTGCAAAACACTCGGCCTCGACCCGGGCATGAAGCCCCGCGACTTGACCGAGGGTCAGACCGCTGAACTGGCGGCCCACCTCACCAAGACCTACACGGTCGAAGGTGACTTGCGCCGACAACTGGCCCAGGACATTACCCGCCTGCGGGATATCGGGTGTTATCGCGGCCTGCGACACCGTCGTGGACTGCCTGTGCGCGGGCAGCGCACCCGCACAAATGCTCGCTGCCGCAAGGGTGCCAGGAAAACTGTTGCGGGCAAGAAGTCCGTCAAGGGCATGAAGTAAGTCAAAGGACCAACGACCAATCCAACACAGAACCATGGCCAAGACCACAAAACGCAAGGTAAAGAAGAACGTCCATCGGGGCATTGCCCACATCAAGGCGACCTTCAACAACACCCATATCACCATCACCTCTCCCACGGGAGACACCCTCTCCTGGGGCACGGCGGGAATCGTGGGCTTCAAGGGCACCCGTAAGAGTACTCCCTTCGCTGCCCAGCGAGCCGCCGAGACAGCAGCCAGCGCTGCCATGCGTCATGGGCTCAAGGAGATCATCGTGCGAGTCAAGGGTGCAGGGTCGGGCCGCGAGTCTGCCGTGCGTGCGCTCTCCAATGCTGGCTTGCGCATCCTCTCCATCGAGGACATCACACCCCTTCCCCACAACGGTTGTCGCGCTCGCAAGCGGCGCCGAGTCTGAGCTTCTTTCTGCAAACCTTCCCTGCACGTTCCCCAATCTCAAGAGCAATACCATGGCCCGCTATACCGGACCCAAGATCAAGCAATGCCGCCGCGAAGGAATGAACCTGTTCTTCCTTGGGGCGAACACATCCAGCGGTAAAGTCGCCGTTCTGCAACGCCGGGACTACCCGCCCGGAGTTCACGCTCAAACACGCCGCAAGGTCACTGAGTACGGTGTGCGTCTGCGCGAGAAGCAGAAGCTCAAGCGCGTCTTTGGGGTTTATGAGCGTCAGTTCATGCTCTACTTCAAGGAGGCCGAACGTCTCAAGGGCAATACCGGGGCCAACATTTTGATGCTCTTGAGCAGGCGCCTGGACAATCTGGTGTTGACTGCCGGTATGGCCACTACCCTGGCCCAAGCTCGGCAACTGGTTAACCACGGCCACTTCCTCGTGAACGGCAAGCGCATGGGGATCCCCTCCTATCAGGTATGCCCTGGTGATGTGATCACCCCCCGCGCCAAGGAAAACACCAAGAAGATCGTTGCCGACAACCTGGAAATCAGCAAGGGCGCTGCGACTCCCGCTTGGATTTCTGTCAGCGGCGACACCCTGACCGTCACAGTCAATAGCAGTCCTAGCCGGGAGGACTTTCAGTTCCCGATTCAAGAGCAGCTCATTGTCGAGCTCTGCTCCAAGTAAACATCCCATCAGTCACTATTCCGCCGGGGCTTCGTGCCCCAGCATCTAACCCCGATCATCCAAGGAACGTTCCTCCCCATCCGTTTATCTCAGCACCGCGCTGAACACCTGGAGCAACCGTATGAGAATCCGCTGGCGTAACTTTGAACTTCCCAGCCGCGTCCACCAGGACGAGGCTGACCATTCGGCCAACTTTGGCCGTTTCGTTGTCGAGCCCTTTGAGGCTGGCTTCGGTCACACTATTGGCAACGGCCTTCGCCGTGTGCTGCTTTCCTCTATCGAGGGCTGTGCAGTCAAGTCGATCCGCATAGAGGGCGTCAACCATGAGTTTGACAGCCTGGACGGCGTCTTCGAGGACGTTGCCGATCTGGTCCTGAACCTGAAGCAATTGTGCCTCAAGTCCGAGACTGACGAGCCCGTGACTTGCCGCATTTCAAAGACCACAGAGGGTCCCGTGACAGGAGCCGATGTGCAGTGCCCCATGTCCGTGGCCGTAGTCAATCAGGACCTGGTGCTCTGCAACTTGACCATGGATCGCGACTTGGAGATCGAGTTCGAGGTTTGCAGAGGCCGGGGCTATGTTCCCGCCGCGGACAACCGTGACGACGAGCAGGCTCTTGGAACCATCCCCATGGACGCGATCTACTCGCCGGTGAAGCGCGTACGCTACTCCATTGAGGCCACTCGTGTTGGCAAGCTGACCAATTACGATCGTCTGATCCTTGAGATCTGGACCGATGGTACGGTTGCTCCTGAGATGGCCCTCAAAGAGGCTGCCAAGATCTACAGAAAGCACCTGAACCCTTTCCTGATCGACCGTGACTTCTCTGACCAGCACCCGGTGCTTGATGTTGCCGAGCGCAGTGTTTTGGAAGAGGAGAGCCCCGAGACAACAGAATTGCAGCGTCTGCTTTCGATTCCGGTCTCCGAACTGGAACTGTCCGTGCGCGCTCGGAACTGTCTTGATGGGGCTGACATGCGAACCATGCGCGACATCGTGAACATGTCCGAGAGCGAGATCATGAATCTCAAGAACCTCGGAAAAACCAGCCTGACAGAGATCAAGGCCAAGCTTGCCGAGCATGGTCTTTCCCTCGGCATGACCATCGACTGAGAATCAGGGCCTTCAGCCCACGCACCCAGGCATTGAGCCCTTTGAAACGAGAAATACCATGCGACACCGCGTAGCAGGATTCAAACTTGGCCGCACTGCGAGCCACCGCAAAGCCATGTACAAGAACATGGCTGTGTCGATCATTGCGCACGAGCGGATCATCACGACTCAGGTGAAAGCCAAGGCCATCAGGCCCGTGATCGAGAAGCTCGTCACTCTGGCCAGGATCGACACCCAGCACCACCGTCGCCGTGCCTTTTCTCAACTGCGCAGCGCCGAAGCTGTCGAGAAGCTGTTCAACGTCCTGGGCCCGCGCTTTGCCGAGCGCGGAGGCGGCTACTGCCGCATTATCAAACTGGCCAGGCGTCGCCTGGGTGACGCAGGTGAGCGAGCGATCATCGAGTTCGTAGAGCGCACACCCAGCGAGGCCGAGGCTCCGGTTGCCGAGGCTCCGGTTGCCGAGGCTCCGGTTGCCGAGGCTGAGTGAGTTGGCGCCGGTCTTGGCACTTGCGCCTAGATCTTCTTCTTTTTCAGTTGCAAGAGCATCGCCGCTGCAGCCAAGGCGCTTCCCAGCCAGAAATTGAAGGAGCTATTCTTGGTATCTGTGGGAGTCTGATCGGCGCCTGTGTCCTCTGCAGTTGAAGTGGGGTCTTCATTCTCGTCAGTCGAGTCCTTGCCGCTTTCGTCAATGGTGCCCAGTTCGTCCTTCTCGCAGCATTCCACGGCGGGCTTGTCCTTGAGTTCGTTCAGAACCTTGTTGCCCTCGACCTTGGCCACACGGCGGCCTTCGGTTTCCAGGAAGTCCACCAGCATGGCCGCCTCGTTCTTGCTCAGGCCCAGGTTGGGCATGGGCACATCGTTGTACGCCTTGCGCAGGCCTATGGCGATGGGATCCCCCTCTTCAAGCATCACATCGGGCTCCAGCAGCCAGCGCGTGATCCAGGCCTTCTCGCGGCGGTTGGTGACATCCAATAGGTTGGGTCCGATGCGGACCCGGCCGTCGCCCACACCGATACGGTGGCATACGGCGCAGCGCGAGGCGAACAGGTTTTCGGCCCTGCTCAGGGAGGGCAGGGAGATTGGGGCATCCTTGAAGTCTGCGGTTCCGACGCGCGCATGGCGGTAATCTCCGAGGCGGCTGCCGATTTGAGCGGCCAGGGCATAGGGGTTGTCGAAGGGCGTGCGCCGCATCCATTGGCCAGTGGTCTGGTTGCCAAGTAGCAGGTTCACATTGTGGTCCGTGTCGACCTTGTCCTCTTCAGCAATATAGAGGCCCAGCTTCTTACGCAGCAACAAGATGTCTTCCTGGTCGCCGGTCAAGAAGTCCCAGCCGGGGCCCACGCCAAAGCGCTCGCGATACTCTGCCAGAACTTGGGGCGTATCGCGATCGGGATCGATGGTGATTGAGTAGAAGAAGATGTCGTCGCCGATGCGATCTCCCAGGATCTCAGCCACCTCCGTCAAGCGTGCGGTCTCCAAGGGGCAGGTATCGGGGCAAGTCGTGTAGATGAAGTTGATCATCACCTTCTTGCCTTCGATCAGATCATCGAAGAAGCGCACTTTTTCGCCCCGGTGGTTGGTTAGCTCCACATTTGGAAAGTACGAGCCGTTCCAGGGGGTGCCAGTTGTCGCCTTGGAGGGAGACTCTGCTTCGGTCTTGGTGGAGGAGGCGGGGTCTTGCCCCAGATCTGTGCCACCGACCAGCAGGCCTGCGATTAGGAAAAGTGTCTGCATAGCCAAGAGTAGCACTTCCTTGGATTCCCGGTTTGGCTTGCTCTCAATTTGAGACACCAACCGCATGGAACTCTTCACTGGATCGAGATGCTGACCGTGACTGGGTTGGAAACATGGCCGGCGGCATCAGAGACCGTGTAGCGGAAGTGGTCCAGACCGTTGCTGGTCAGGCTGGTGATGTAGCGTACGCTGCCCGAGGTCAGCACCTCCAGACTGCCATTGGCTGCCGCCTGGGTGATGACCACCCCACCGGGATCCAGGTCCCCATCCGCGTCGGTGTCGTTGGCCAGCACTTCAATCACCAAGGGCTGGCCGATGGTTGTTCGACCCGAGTCTGCAACCGCCACCGGAGCCTGATTGCCCGCCAGGATGGCGCCGCGGGGTCCCCGGCCAAAGCTCCCGCCGTCTCCGACCCGAGCATGTTCCAGGGCAAAGGAGTCCACATACTCCACCCCGCTCCAAGTGGGGAGGGGAGCGGGCATGAGCTTGACCTGGCCCGGGAACTCAAGGTCCCAGCGCTTGAGCATGGCCGTGTCCTCGTGGGTGGTGTTGTGGCAGTGTTCAACAAAGGTGCCATTGAATTCGCGGAAGCGCACCATAACCTCGATTTCGTCTCCGCTATGCTCTTCGGGACCGATGCGGAAAATGTCCTTGCGGGCATAGATTTCCCAGAGCGGAGGCGCTTGACCATCGTGGCTCAGGACCCTGCTCTCTTCAAAGTGAATGTGTATGGGGTGGCTCCAGCCGCCCGAGGTGTTTCGGAACGTCCAGATCTCCAAATCCCCGATAACCGGGGCCGCGGTGATGCGACGGCTGTCCGCATTGAAGCTGCCGTCGATGTTGCGGATGGTCCAAGGCTTGTCGTCCGAGCCCTGGGAGCGACCCAACCTGAACTCGCGCCTTCGGGCGTTCTGGATCTCCCCCGGGGTCACGATCGGCAACTCCACCATCACTAGACCGCCGGGCTCGTAGGCCGCGGGATCCATGGACAGGTCCACCTGTCCGGGCTCCATGGCACGCACCTGCAACTCCAAGAACCGTCCTACACAGGGGTCGCCGTCTTTATAACGGTCGAGCACGCCATCACCGTCCGTGTCCTCGGCCCATCCCTTGTATTCCTCGCTCAGAACTTCCTCCAGATCGATCGAATCCTCCGGGCGCCGCCCGCTCTTGTGCTCAAGCAGGTTGACGAGGTACACCTTGTCCCCCGGTGCAAATGCGCTGAAGTCCACGATGATGTCGAAGCGCTCGCCGATCCCTTGTATGGGCAGCTCGCCTTCGAGCAGCCCCGTGGTCCCGTCCATGGGGATCGAGTGCGCCATGATGTTGCCGTCGTTGGCAATCATGTGCGAAGAGACAGGGTTGTAGGACACGCCGGAACCCTCGGGTCCTGGCATTTGCCCTCCGGATCCTTGTACCTCTTGCACCAGGGCGAACTTGAAGTATCGGGCCACGCAGCCATTCAAGAGCCGCAGGCGGTATTTGCGCGCGCGCACTTCCATGTATGGGTGATAGAGCCAGTTGGTCAGCACATGATCCCCCAGGAAGCCGTCGTTCTGGAAGGGGTTGTACCAGAGTTGTCCTTCCTCGTCCCATGCCTTGTCGGCAATCACCAGGTTGACGTCATAATCCCGGTTGCCCCAATCTTGTGCCGCGCCGCTTGGAAAGCGCAGGTTGATTCCATCGTTGATTTCCTCGTTGCCTCGGTCAATGGACGAGTAGTAGTTCATCATCGCGACGTTGCCCTTGTAGACATTTTGGGCGGTGTAATCCTGCATGTGGTCGTGGAACCAGTGTGTGCTCATCACCTCGCGGAAGTCTCCACGAATGTTGGTTATGCCGCCATTGCCGTCCGGGTATCCGGCCCTCGGGTCCGACGCATCGGTGTTGCATGAGTCATGACCAGCCAGGACCATAGGCCAGCGATAGTCATAGAATTGGCCTGGGAAGAAGAAGGCATTGAAGTACCCGTCACTCTCCGCAGGGTTGTGCCCGTTGTGCTCGTGGGTCGTAATCGTATGGGCGCCAAAGCCGCGGTTGGCTGCGATGTCGATGGGCAGGCCGTTGTAGTGGCGAAAGAGCAGGGGCTCGCCGATGCGAGCCATCAAGAGCTTGGGGGGCAGGGTGCCATCAAAGGTCCACAGGGCCTGGGGATCCTGTATCGGCATGGCTGGATGGAAGGCGATGTTGATGCCCGTTGTCGTGCCCGCGGTGATGGGCACTCCAGCGGTGTTGTGGTAGAGCCCCGTGGGACCGAACTCGCCAAGGTTGTAGCCGTGGGCCTGAGCATTATCGCGCAGGCCTCTGTTGGCCCGGGCACCGGTTGTGACCGATTGAAAGTAGCGCACGGCCGCGAACTCATCTGAACGCTGGTGAGCCCAGCCTTCTCCCGGAGGGCGGCCCTCGGCAGGGGCTGTGCCCAAGGTGTATCCCAGGTAGGCCTCGATTTCGGGCATCCAGGGGTTTTGATCGTCGGTGTTGGCGTGCCAGGTGGGCTCGGGGGCCATGGGCTGGTCCAAGAAGGTGTCCAAGGAGTCTCCGTCCGGCATTGTCTGGGCCGTGGGCGGGCTGGGGAAGGGGGGTTGCGGCCCGTAGGAGGTCTCCATGGGCTGGGTGCCCAGTTCCTCAAAGCGCAGCAGTTGCTGAGAAAAACTCTGTACCCCATACAGATGACTCGGGGGGCCGCCGCTGGGAATGTTGAAGGAGCCTCCTCCGGCGTCGAGATCATCCCGGGAGTTGTTGGCTGAGGCGTCAGCATCGGTTCCGGTCAGGCCGCCCTCGAAGGTGCCTTCGTACATGTGTTCCGGACCGTCATGGGGGTCTTCTCCGATCACCAGGTCGGTCCAGGCGGAGGGATCTCCCGGGGGCGGCCCATCGTAGCCAAAGGACGCGACAAAACAGATTCCAGCGGCACACAGCAAGGGGACCTGCAGGGTGGCATGGGAGAAACGAGTCGTGAAGCGACGGGTGAGCAACCCGAATTTTGTGGGCCTGAAAGCTGACATGGGAGGAAGGTCGAAGAGGAGAAAAACAAGCCGTACCGACAAGCACGGTGTTTCACTCTAATTCTCAACCCGGACCGGCCGCTGTCGACATTCGGCCGCTTGGCTTCCTTATCATGCGAGGAAGCAGCAGTCCATTGTGAGCGAACGATCGTTCTCTTGGTGTCGCATGTGCGGAGGGCACTCCCCGGTGATCATGTCCGATTCATTTCCAGGCGGCTCCCTGCGCAGTACTCCACAGGGACCTGTTCACCCTCGTGTAGTGATCCACTTGCACCTGGATGGAGGCAGGGCAGAGGCCGTTTCAGGAACCTCTTGCCGCGGGGCTTGCGTGGAACTGGAGCGGCGCGCCCGGAGGAAGATCCTCCGGACGCGCCGCTCTTAGTGTCTGTCTGCAATTACTGGATCGAAATGCCCACCGTTGCAATGTTTGAGACATTGCCGGCATTGTCCGAAACCGTGTAGTTGAAGGTATCAGAGCTGGCGTGTCCCAGGTTGGTGGTATAGCGCACGAAACCGTTGGAGAGGATCTCCAGGACGCCGTGGGCTGGCCACTGGGTGATGGCGATGCTGTCCGCATCGAGATCCCCGTCCGGGTCCGTGTCGTTTGCGGTCAGATCGATGACCAGCGAGGTGCCTGAGGTGGCAGTTGCCGAGTCATAGTTTGCCGTGGGAGCTGTACCGCCGCCCGAGCCGCCGCCCGAGCCGCCGCCCGCGCCATCGTCCGTGATCGTCACGCCCACGGTGGCTGCGTTCGAACGCAGACCCTCGTCATCCGCCACGGTGTAGGAGAAGGCATCCGAGGACTGGGAGGTCACGCTAGGGGTGTAGCGCACCCAACCGTTGCCCAGGATCAGGACCGTACCCTGGCCGGGCAACTGGCTGATCAGGATGCTGTCGGGATCAAGGTCCCCATCCTGGTCAGAGTCATTGGCTACCAGATCGATGTCCACAGAGGAGCCGGTTGTCACGCTGGCCTCGTCGAAGACCGCACGGGGTGCTTCGCCGGTGCCGTGACCACCGCCACCGCCACCACCGCCGCCGCCAGCGCCAGGCACTTCGACCTGCACGGTGATCGCCGCTATGTTCGAGACCAGACCATTGGAGTCGGTCACGGTGTAGCTGAAGCTCGCAGGCGTGTCTTCGCTGACCGCAGGAGCGATGTAGGTCACAAGGCCCTGGCCGTTGACTTGGGCTGAACCGATCTCGGGCAGGGTCACGAAGGTAACCGAACCTGGGTCCAGAGTTGCTCCTCCCGCTGCCTGGTCGTTGTTCAGGACCAAGATCTGTACATTCTGGCCAGAGTCCACTGTTGCGGAGTCAGGGTTGGCGATCGGGGGCTGTTGGCCGCCTCCGCCTCCGCCGCCGCCAACGTTGCCGGTGATCTGGATGAAGACCGTGGCCTCATTGGAGACCTGACCGTCCGAGTCCTCAACCGTGTAGCTGAAGGTCTCCAGGCTGGAGTCGGGAGAGGGTGCCGCCATGAAGTGGGCCTGGCCCGCGCCGTCGATGCTCAGGCTACCGGAACCCGGTGCCTGCACAAGGGCGATGCTGATGGGGTCAAGGGTCGTGCCACCGAATGATACGTCATTGGCCAACAGGCTGATTATTGTGGACTGGCCTGCAAAGACCTGGCCGCTGTCAGCAATCGCTACGGGATCTGCGTGTCCGCCGCCGCCGCCGCCGCCGCCGGGGTCACCAGGCCCCACGTTGTTGTCGCCTACGCGACCGTGCTCCAGCATGAAAGAGTCAACGTACTCCATACCACCCCAGGTGGGCAGGGGAGCTGGCATCAGCTTGACCTGGCCGGGATATTCAATGTCCCAGCGCATGAGCATCGCCGTGTCCTCGTGGGTGGTGTTGTGGCAGTGCTCCATGTAGGTGCCAGCGAATTCCCGAAAGCGGATCGCCACCTCGACGGTCTGACCACCGAACTCTTCGGGGCCTACGCGGAAGACGTCCTTGCGGCCATAGCGTTCCCATAGAGGCGGAGTCCTTTCATCGCGTTGAAGGATCTTGCCCTCTTCGAAGTGAATATGAACCGGGTGGCTCCAGCCACCGGAGTTGTTCTTGATTGTCCAGATTTCCACATCCCCGATGTTCGGGGCGGCGGTCAACCGACGCGGGTCCATATTGAAGGCTCCGTCGATGTTCTTGATGGTCCAGGGCTTGTCGTCCGAACCGGAAGAGCGTCCGAACTCAAACTCTCGGCGGCGGGCGCTCTGGAGTTCCTGATCGGTGAAGATCGGCTGCTCCAACATCACCAACCCGCCGGGCTCGTAGTCCTCGGGGTTCAAGGAGAGATCCACCTGGCCTGGTTCCATGGCATTCACGCGGAATTCCATAAAGCGTCCCACAGTGGGGTCGCCGCCTTCATAGCGGTCTGCTTTGCCGTCCCCGTCCATGTCCACAGGGACGCCCTTGTAGGCCTCGGAGAGGACCTGCTCCAGTTGGATCGGATCCTCTGGCCCGCGGCCGCCTTCGTGCTCCAGGAGGTTCACCATGTAGAGCTTGGCGCCCTCCGCGAACTGGCTGAAGTCGACGATGATGTCAAAGCGCTCGGCAATTGCCTGCACAGGAAGCTCGCCAGAGTGCAGACCAGCCGTACCATCCATATGGATCGCGTGGGCCATGATGTTGCCGTCGTTGGCGATCAGGTGGAAGGGCACCCTGTTGTAGGAGACTCCCGAACCGGCCGGGCCTGGCATCTGGCCAGCGGCTCCCTGCACCTGCTGCACGAGGGCGAACTTGAAGTAGCGTGCCACCGAGCCGTTCAGCAGGCGGAGGCGGTACTTGCGCGCGCGCACATCCATGTAAGGGTGGTAGCACCAGTTGGTCAGGATGATATCGCCCAAGAAGCCGTCGTTCTGGAAGGGGTTGTACCACAGCTGGCCATCATCGTCCCAGGCCTTACAGGCGATCAGCAGATTCACATCATAATCCCGGTTGCCCCAGTCCAAGCTGCTGCCACTGGGAAGGCGCAGGTTGACCCCATCGTTCAGGGCCTCGTTGCCACGGTCCAAGGACGAGTAGTAGTTCATCATTGCCGCGCTGCCCTTGTAGACGTTCTGGGCGGTGAAATCGAGCATGTGGTCGTGGAACCAGTGGGTGCTCATGGTCTCGCGGAAGTCGCCGGGGACATTGATGATGCCACCGATGCCGTCCGGGCAGCCCGCGCGGGGATCCGAAGCGTCCGTGTTGATCGAGTCGTTCCCCGCCAGCAGCATCGGCCAGCGATAGTCAAAGAACTGACCCGGGAAGAAGAAGGCGTTGGCATATCCATCGCTCTCTGCTGGGTTGTGCCCGTTGTGTTCGTGGGTCGTAAGTGTGTGCACACCAAAGCCTCTGTTGGCGGAGACGTCGATGGGCAGGCAGTTGTAGTGCCGCATCACCAATGATTTGCCATAGCAGGCATTGAGCAGCTTGGGGGGAAAGGTGCCGTCCCAAGTCCAAAGGGCCTCTTCATCCTGGAGGGGCATGGCGGGGTGGAACTTGACCGGGATGCCTGCCGTGGTGCCCTCGGTGCCGGGTACGCCAGCAGTGTTGTGGTACAGGCCGCCGGGTCCGAATTCGCTGAAGCCCGCACCGTGACTGTAGCCATGCATCTGCTGGTTATCTCGCATGCCGGTGTTGTCGCGTGCGCCATGCGTAGCGGTGACGAGGTACTCCAGCGGGGGGAATTCATCCCAGCGCTGGTGGGACCAGCCCTCTCCCTCGGGCCGGCCCTCGCAGGGGGCATTTGCCAGAGTGTGCCCCAGGTAGGCCTCAATCTCTGTCTTCCAGGGGTTCTGGTCGGTGCAGTTGGCAAAACAGGTCGGCTCCGGGAAGATCGGTTGGCTCATGAAGTCGTCCAGGGCCTGTCCGTCGGGGCAATTCGAGGGATCTCCGTTCAACGGGGGGGGACAGGGGTCGCCTTCCACATACTGGGTCTCCATGGGCTTGAGTCCGAATTCCTCAAAGCGCAGCATCTGTATGTCGAACGACTGGGCTCCATAGAGGGGGCTGGGAGTGCCTCCTGAGGGAATGTCGAAGCCGCCTTGCAGGCGATTTGAACCATCGCGGCTGTTGTTTGTCGTGGTATCTGCCGCCGTGCCGGTCAGACCGCCTTCGTAGGCTCCCTGGTTCATGTGCACGGGCCCGTCGTGTGGATCGGTGCCGATCACCAGATCAGTCCAGGCCGAAGGATCGCCCAGGGGTGGGCCGTCATACACAAAAGGGGCTGCAAAGCAAAGGCCGGCAAGAGCGCCTAGGCCCAGTTGGATTCGAGTCAGGTTCCGCAGTTTGTTGTTGCTGGACGGGTTCACGGATTGAGGAGACATCAAACGAGGGGTAGAAGGATTGAGGAGAGATGGGGGGCCCGGATGGGCTCTTCCACATTCCAGTTGAACTCCATCCACAAGTTTCAACCAGTCCATTCCCCTGTGTCTGCCCCAAGGGAGGACACTCCGGGCCAGAACACGCATCAATCCGGGACCATTCGATTCGTAATGGGAATCGGCTTCCCGGGCCGTCTCCAAATGGGTCATCTGCACCAGGTTCGGCTTCGTGTACAGGGTGCAGCCAGGCTGTGTTGAGGAAGGACCCGCATCGATTTCTTCGATCGATGCGGGCCTTCAAACTACTATAGAAAGGCACACCCGACGCATGTCCGCCGGATGTGCCTCCCTCCCTTATGTGTACCTCGATTCAGTTGATCGAGATGCTCACTGTCGCCTCATTTGAGACGTTTCCGTTGTCGTCTGCCACCGTGTAGAGGAAGGAATCTTGCCCCTGTCCGGTCATGACAGTCATGTAGCGCACCTTCCCGTTTCCCTGCACCTCAAGTGTGCCATGGGCCGGGTACTGGGTGATGGTCACGCTGTCTTCGTCCAGGTCGTCGTCCGGGTCGGTGTCGTTATCGACGATGTCGATGTCGAACTCAACTCCAGAGCTGACGCTGGCGCTGTCATCATTTGCGGTGGGAGCCGAGTTCCCTCCGCCGCCGCCGCCGCCGCCGCCGCCACCGCCGCCGCCGCCACCGCCACCGCCGCCGCCGGGTCCTGAGTTATCACTGGGGCCTCCGCCTCCTCCGGTCCGGTCGCGGAAATCGGGATCTCCAACGCGACCATGTTCCAGCATGAAGGAATCCACATACTCTGTGCCACCCCAGGTGGGCAGCGGAGATGGCATCAGCTTGATCTGGCCGGGATATTCAATGTCCCAGCGCAAGAGCATGGCCGTGTCCTCGTGGGTGGTGTTGTGGCAGTGCTCCATGTAGGTGCCATTGAACTCCCGAAAGCGGATCGCAAACTCGACGGTTTTCCCGCCGTGCTCTTCTGGGCCTACGCGGTAGACGTCCTTGCGGCCATAGCGTTCCCACATGGGAGGCGTTTCCCCATCTCTTTTCAGGATCTTGCCCTCTTCGAAGTGAACATGAACCGGGTGGCTCCAGCCACCGGAGTTGTTCCTGATCGTCCAGATTTCCACATCCCCGATGTTCGGGGCGGCGGACAACCGACGCGGGTCCATATTGAAGGCTCCGTCTGCAGTCTTGATGGTCCAGGGGAGTTCGTCGGTGCCTGCAGAGCGCCCGAATGAGAATTCACGGCGCCGGGCGTTCTGGAGTTCCTCATCGGTGAAGATCGGCTGCTCCAACATCACCAGTCCGCCGGGCTCGTAGTCCTCGGGGTTTATGGAGAGATCCACTTGACCAGGTTCCATGGCCTGCACACGGAACTCCAAGAAGCGTCCCACGACGGGGTCGCCCCCGTCCCATCTATCCGCGACTCCGTCGCCGTCATCGTCAACTCTGACAGGGTTGTAGGTTTCAGACAGTACATCGGCAAGGTTGATCGGATCTTCAGGACGGCGGCCGCCCTTGTGCTCCAGTAGGTTGACCATATAGACCTTCTCGCCCGGGGCGCACTGACTGAAGTCCACGATGATGTCAAAGCGTTCAGCAATACCCTGCACCGGCAGTTCGCCGGAGTTCAGGCCGCTGGTGCCATCCATGGGGATCGCGTGGGCCATGAGGTTGCCGCAGTTGGCGATCAGGTGGAAAGGGATTCGGTTGTAGGAGACTCCTGAACCGGCTGGGCCTTGCATCTGGCCGCCCGCACCTTGCACCTCTTGGACCAATGCCAATTTGATGTAGCGCGCCACCGAAGCATTCAGGATGCGGAAGCGATATTTGCGCGCACGCACATCCATGTAAGGGTGGTAGCACCAGTTGGTCAACATCATGTCGCCAATCATGCCATCAGTTTGGAATGGGTTGTACCACAGCTGGCCCTCCTCGTCCCAGGCCTTACCGGCTAGAGAAAGGTTCACATCATAATCCCGATTGCCCCAGTCCAAGCTGCTGCCACTGGGAAGGCGCAGGTTGACACCATCGTTCAGGGCCTCGTTGCCTCGGTCAATGGACGAGTAGTAGTTCATCATTGCCGCGTTGCCCTTGTAGACGTTTTGGGCGGTGAAATCGAGCATGTGGTCGTGGAACCAGTGGGTGCTCATGGTCTCGCGGAAGTCGCCGGGGACATTGGTGATGCCACCGTTGCCGTCCGGGCAGCCCGCGCGGGGATCCGAAGCGTCCGTGTTGATCGAGTCATTCCCCGCCAGCAGCATCGGCCAGCGATAGTCATAGAACTGACCCGGGAAGAAGAAAGCGTTGGCGTACCCATCGCTCTCAGCCGGGTTGTGCCCGTTGTGTTCGTGGGTCGTAATTGTGTGCGCACCAAAGCCCCGGTTGGCGGAGACGTCGATGGGCAGGGTGTTGTAGTGCCGCATCACCAAGGACCTGCCATAGCAGGCATTGAGCAGCTTGGGGGGGAAGGTGCCGTCCCAAGTCCAAACGGCCGATTCAACCTGGAGGGGCATGGCGGGGTGGTATTTGACCGGGATGCCCGCAGTCGTGCCCTCCGTGGCGGGTACGCCGGCAGTGTTGTGGTACAGACCGCCGGGTCCGAATTCGCTGAAGCCCGCACCGTGACTGTAGCCGTGCATCTGGTAGGCATCGCGAAAGCCGGTGTTGTCGCGTGCGCCGTTCTGAGCGGTGACGAAGTACTCCAGCGGGGGGAATTCATCCCAACGCTGGTGGGACCAGCCCTCTCCCTCGGGCCGGCCTTCGCAGGGGGCATTTGCCAGAGTGTGCCCCAGGTAGGCCTCAATCTCTGCCTTCCAGGGGTTCTGGTCGGTGCAGTTGGAGTAGCAGGTGGGTTCCGGGTAGATCGGTTGGCTCATGAAGTCGTCCAGAGCCTGCCCCTCGGGGCAGCATCCGGCATCTGAGTTGAACGGAGGGGGAAGGGGGTCCCCTGCCACATACTCGGTCTCCATGGGCCTGAGTCCGAACTCCTCAAAGCGCAGCATTCTCATGGAGTACTTCTCGGCTCCAAAATCCGGGCTCGGGGGAGCTCCAGTCGGAACATTGAAGCCTCCTCCTCCGCCGGTTGTGCCATCGCGGACATTGTTGACGATGACATCGGCAACCGTGCCGGTTGCACCGCCCTCGAAGGCGCCATGGTTCATGTGGCTGGGCCCGACGTGGGGGTCGCTGCCGATCACCAGATCCGTCCAAGCGGATGGATCGTACGGGGGCGGGCCGTCATAGAGGAAGCCGTAGGCGAAGCTAACGCTGGCCGTCAGTAGCAGACCAGCTTGGATTGTGCGGAGCGAGACCTGTTTCTTTGATACGGGAGAAGAAGGGGAAGGGACCATTATGAGTAACCTGTTTGCAGTAAGACATGATTCAGGATGGCAGAGGTGAGAGGTCCATCCAGGCCATTTGGTTCAGATGAGCCCACGAATTCGTGAGCTTGCGTTTCTCTGAAGGGACTTGGCCCAGGACCAAGAAATCACTTTGAGACTCTTCTTGGTGGATCAATCGAGGGCGTGTCTCAGTCTGATGCAGCTCCGAACCCGTTCCCACTCGTGAACGATTGGTATGGCGCGGGGGGTGTCTCCATTTGAGACTCATGACTCGCGCGGTTCTCAAATTGTGACACTCCCAAAGAATCATATTGAGCCAGATCGACTAGTACTGAGACACTAGATCGACTAGTACTGAGACACCGGTGCAGGATTGGGGCTCACTAGATCGACTAGTTCTGAGACACCTGTGCAGGATTGGGGTTCACTCCTGAATCCTGAATCCAGGCGCAGCTTTCCCGGATCATGGCTAGGAGCGCGCCAGGCCCACACGTCCCGCACCAAGGAGTTCGAGCAATTCCCGGGCGAGGTCCTCTGAGAGGTGTACGGACCACTCGCGGCCCGTGCGTACCCGGCGCAGCACTCCATCGTCGCCTTGGACCCTGAGGTAGACGGGGCTCTTGCCCTTGTAGCGGCCCAGGAGCTCGGACAGTTTCGGCAGGGTCCCCATGTCCTGGGGGTTGAGGTCAAGGGCCAGGCCCCCTCGGAAGTGGGCCAGGGCCGCACCCAGGGTCCAGGCCTCTTCCAGGAGCAGGCCGGGCTCTTCTCGCGAATCATCGATCTTGGCCCGCAGGACGAGTACATCCCCGTCGTGGACACTGTCTCTTATTTCGGCCCAGGTGCGGGGAAAGACGGTCACCGGAATCGAGCCGTGGAGGTCCTCCAATAGGAAGCGGGCCATCTTCATGCCCGCTGAACGCCCTCGGCGTACTGTGTTCTCGGTCAGTTGCAGCACCAGGCCGGCGATTGTGATTTCGGCGCCGCCGTCCAGGTCCGCCAGGGCCGGGATCGGGCTGGAAGAGAGCAGTGCGCAGATTCCCGCGCGCTCTTCAAGGGGATGGCCGGTCAAGTAATAACCCAGCACCTCGTATTCCATGGCCAGAGCCTCTTGTGGGGACACCGCGCGGCTGTCGTCGATGCCATCGCTTGCTTCTGCGTCCTTCTCCTTGGGCTCGGGGGCACCAAAGAGGGAGGCCTGGCCCGAGCGACGGTCCGCGGCGCTGGCGGCACCGTCCCTGAGAGCACCTTCCATGGTCGCCAGCACAGCGCCCCGGTTGTGGCCGCTCTCGTCAAAGGAGCCGGCTTTGATCAGGGCCTCCCAGCAGAGTTTCCCCACCAGTTGCGGATCGAGGGCCTCGGCCATGGTGTGCAGGTCCAGGGGCATGCCCTCTTCCTGCAATTTTGCGCGGCCCTTGATGAGTTCACCAATCGCCTTCTTCCCTGTGCCTTTGATTGCACCAAATCCGAAGCGAATCGCCTTGGGTCCCTCGGGAATGAACTCCCATTGTGAGTGGGTGATGGAGGGGGGCAGGATCTCAAGCTTGCGCTTGCGGCACTCGTCAAGCAGGGCCTTGATCTTGTCCGAGTCGCCCATCTCGCAGGAGAAGTTGGCCGCCAGGAATGCGGTCAGGTGGTTCGCCTTGAGGTACGCAGTCTGGTAGGTGATCAGGGCGTAGGCCGCCGAATGGGACTTGTTGAAGCCATAGCCCCCGAACTTGACGATGTTGTCCCAGGTCTCCTGGGCTGTCTTCTGGGGACATCCATTGGCCACGGCGCCTTCAATGAACTGCGCCGAGAACCTTTCCATGATCTCGGGCTTCTTCTTGCCCATTGCCTTGCGCAGGTTGTCCGAGTCGTTGAGTGAAAACCCGCCGAGTTCCACCGCTGCCAGCATGACCTGCTCTTGGTAGACGATGCAGCCGTAGGTGTCCTGCAGGATCGGTTCAAGGCTCTCGTGGGGGTACAGAATCGGGATGCGCCCGTGCTTGCGGTCCACGAACAGATCCGCCATGCCTGACTCCAGGGGCCCCGGGCGGTAGAGGGCCAGCACTGCGACGATGTCCTCGAAGCAATCAGGCTTGAGGCGTCCGAGCAGTTTGCGCATGCCCTCTGATTCCAGCTGGAAGACCCCCAAGGTGTCCCCAGCCATCAGCATCTTGTAGGTGGCGGGATCCCCTTCGGGCAGGTTGTCTACATCGGGTACTTCGGATCCGAGATGTTTGAGGCAGCGCAGACAGCGGTCGATGATCGTCAGGGTGCGCAGACCCAGGTAGTCCATCTTCAAGAGGCCCAGCTCTTCTAGCTGAGGCGCCGGATACTGGGTCGTGATGTCATCCCCTGTGCGCGAGAGGGGCACGAAGTCCACAGTTGGACCGGGGGTAATGACCACCCCCGCAGCGTGTGTGGAGGCGTGTCGTGAGAGGCCCTCCAGGGCCAGACTGTACCGGAACAGGTCTTTCCAGACCGGGCCCTGGTCTCGGATTACCCGTAGTTCCGAATCGGCTTCGACCGCATCATTGAGGTTGGGAGCGTTCGGTCCGGAGGGGATCTTCTTGGCCAGGGTGTTGACCTCTCCCAGGGGCAAGTCGAGGACCCGGGCCACATCGCGCACTACCGAGCGCGAGGCCAGGGTACCAAAGGTCACTATCTGGGTTACGCAGTCCGCCCCATAGCGGTCGCGGGTGTACTGGATTACGCGCTCGCGGCCTTCCTTGCAGAAGTCGATGTCGATGTCGGGCATGGAAACCCGCGAGGAGTTCAAGAAGCGTTCAAACAGCAGTTTGTGGTGCAGCGGGTCCAGTCGGGTGATGTCCAGCAGGTAGGCTACGATTG
The DNA here is from genome assembly GCA_014238415.1 of Planctomycetota bacterium. Classification (GTDB taxonomy): domain Bacteria; phylum Planctomycetota; class UBA1135; order UBA1135. The sequence goes on from JABABA010000011.1 coordinate 20,374, forward strand.
AACCCGCCGCAGAACCACGCCCCGGCCCCACGGGGATGTCGTGCTGACGCGCCCAGCGGATCAGATCCCAGACGATCAGGAAGTAGGACACAAAGCCCAGTTCCCGGATGACTGTTTTTTCGTGTTCGAGCCGCTCCCTAGCCGCGCTGTGATTGCCGGGGTAGCGCTTGGGCAGGGCTTCTTCCAGCAGGCGGTCGAAGAGGTCATTGGCGGTTTCTCCGTCCTGGGGCACGAATTCGGGCACATGATAGGTGCCGAACTTGAAATCAAAGTTGACCTGTTCGGCCACATCCATGCTGGCTTTGACTGAGTCCGGTAGATCCCGGAACATGTGGGCCATCTCGGCGCGGGTCTTGAAAAAGAGCTGATCTGTTTCGAAGCGGAAGCGTTTTTCGTCTGCGACCTTGGAGCCGGTGTTGATGCACAGAAGCACATCCTGGGCCGCGCAATCCTCATGGCGTAGGTAGTGGATGTCGTTGGTGGCCACCAGGGGGATGGCTGTGCGCTCGTGCAATCGTACCAGGGACTCGTTGACCTCGGTCTGCATCTCGATGCCGTTGCGTTGGAGTTCCAGCCAAAAGTGCTCCGGCCCGAACTGGTCACGCAGCTTGATCGCAAGATCCTCGGCCTCCTTTTCCTTGTTCATACCGAACAACTGATTGATCTCGCCGGCCAGGCAACCGGACAGGCAGCTGATGCCAGCGGTGTGTTTACCCAACAGGTCCATGTCGATGCGCGGTCGAAAGGAGAAGCCATCGATAAAAGCGCTCGTAGTCAATCGGGACAGGTTACGGTAGCCCTCTTCGTTGCGCGCGATCAGAGTCAGGTGGCTATAGCCATTGCCTTCGCGCTTGTTGTGCTTCTCGCTCATGGAGCGCCGGGCCACATAAACCTCGCAGCCGACCAAGGGCTTGATGCCGCCCGCCTTGCAGTTGGTGTAGAGTTCCACCGCGCCGTGCATGTTGCCGTGGTCCGTCAGGGCCAGAGCTCGCTGGTCGTCAGCCTGACAGGCCTTGACCAGACTGCTGATGCGATTTGCACCGTCGAGCAGGGAGTACTCGGAATGCACATGCAGGTGGACGAAGTCCGGATTGGGCATGGGGAGAAGAGGAGTTCTTGAAATAGGCCGCGGGGGTGACGCAGCGGGAGGGGCCGTCCACGGGGCGCCTGGGGTGAGCGCTCCTCGGAGGGGTCAGGAAGGTCGGAACAAGAGGGACAACAGTCCCTTCTGGGTGTGCAATCGGTTGGCCGCTTGATCGATAGCCAGGCTGCGTGGACCGTCGAGTACCTCGTCGCTGACTTCGAGGTTGCGGCGTACGGGCATGGGGTGCATCAGGCGCGCGTCCTGGCCCAGGGCCAGGGTGCGCTCGTCTACGCACCAACCGGTTTCCCGGGCCAGCCTGCTGGCGGTCAGGGTGGCATTGCCGTAGCTTTCAAGGGGCCACCAGGAGCGCGCGTAGACCACATGCGCATCCCGGGCCGCCGCGTCCATGTCATGGCCGAGTTCCAGAGTCGCGCCCTGGGTCTCTGCCTGGCTGCGTGCTTCGTCCATCACGCTGGGTTCAAGATTGAAGCCCTTGGGGTGTGCCAGGGATACATTCATGCCTGCCCTCAGCGCGGCCAGCAGAATCGAGTGTACTACCGCCGGAGAACCCGGGCTAGGCGAGCGCGTCCATGTGATTGCCAGTCGCTTGCCGGGCAGTTTGCCCAGGGCGTCGCGCAGGGTCATCAGATCGGCGAGCGCTTGCAGTGGATGCCAGAGGGCACTCTCCATGTTGATTACCGGCACTTGAGAGTGCTGGGCCCAGGCGGAGAGTTCTGTGTCCTGCCGGTCCCGCTCCCAGGACTTGCCGGCCAGTGCGGGTCGAATCGCCAGGGCATCTGCATAGCAGGAGAGTACCGCAGCCGCATCGCGGATGTGCTCCGGCGCTTCGCCATCCATGACCGTCCCCGCGCGTTCCTCCAGGCGCCAGAAGTCTGTCTTGGCGTTCAGGTTGAGGGCGTGGCCTCCGAGTTGATTGAGAGCCACTTCGAAGGACGAGCGCGTGCGCAGTGAGCCCCGAAAGAACAGCAGTCCCACGGTCTTGTTTGCCAGGTCGGCTCCTCGCACACCCCGACGCAGGCGCGCGCCCAGATCAAGGATGTCGTCGATCTCTCGGTCCGCAAGATCGCATAGGCGCAGGAAGTGCCGAGGTGCGGAGCGTTGACTCATGCTGTTCTAGGTTACCGTCCGAGGCCTGGAAGCTAGGAGTCCAAAGTCTGCAATTCGGTGGGCACCTTGAGTTCCTCGGTGGGGGCCTGGATTCGAGTCCTGAGCCCACATTTACCCATCAAAATCCAAAGATCCAAGGGGGCCGGACCTCTGGCGGCTCTTTCGGCTTGACACCCGCCCGGGAGGCCGATAAAACTCCTCGCCCCATGCACCCGTGGCTCAACTGGATAGAGCACCTGACTACGGATCAGGAGGTTACAGGTTCGAATCCTGTCGGGTGTACCATTCAGTGAGCCGTGTGACGGGACCCCATTGGGGGTGCAGGCGGTCCACCCCAGTCGGTCGGAGAGCCGCGGCCCCGGCCCAGTCGGAGCCAAGAAACGTGTCCTCTCTCGATCCCTTTGACAACTTGGAGGAATCGCAGGCAACCCCCAGCGACCCAAACGGTCCTTCGGACCGGCGCTACATGGCGCTGGCTCTTGAGGAAGCCAGGCGGGCCGCCAGGCGGGACGAAGTACCCATCGGTGCGATTGTCGTGTGCGAGGGTGTGGTCCTGGGGCGTGCCCACAACCTCACCCGTACCCATGCCGACCCCACCGCCCATGCGGAGATGCTGGCCATTTCCCAGGCCGCCCGCCGCCTAGGCTTCATGCGTCTGGTGGGTGCCACGGTCTACACCACGGTCGAGCCCTGCTTCATGTGTGCCGGCGCCCTGGTCCATGCCAGGGTCAAGCGTGTGGTCTGGGCCGTCCGCGACCCCAAATTCGGGGGCTGCGCGTCCCTTGGCCAAGTGCTCACCCATCCTGAGTCCAACCATCAGGTGGAATGGCACGAGGGAACCCTGGCCGAACCCGCTCGCGACCTCCTCCAATCGTTCTTTCGATCAAAACGAGCCGTCCCCCGAGTCACCTTGGGGGACGAATAACCACGCGAGGATCCCCTTTCGTACTCCGCTCCTGGGCTTAGGTGCTCGGGAGGGGTTTCGTGGGTGAGGTGCCGGAGCGGCTGAACGGACTGGTTTCGAAAACCAGCGTGTCCTAGCGGGCACCGAGGGTTCAAATCCCTCCCTCACCGCCATCCTCGCCGGTTCGTCCGCCGCACGGTGGGTCCTATTGGGCTTGTGCCGCGCGCGCTCTTTTTTTGAACAATACGGAGAGGTGTCTGAGCGGCTGAAGGAGCGCGCTTGGAAAGCGCGTGTGTGGGCAACTGCACCGAGGGTTCGAATCCCTCCCTCTCCGCCATTTCACCCCGGGACTCAGTTCCTGGGTTTTCTCTCCCCCGCGGGTACCGCTTCGGGGGTTGGCAATTCAGCACGAGGTCCTCTGGTCAGCGCCCGAGGCCTCCCGACGGGCCCGGCGGTGGGCCCGGTCCCCTGCAATGGAGCGCGTTCGAACCGGGTCAGGCCGGGAACGGAGCAGCCCTAAGGACTGCGTTTCAGGTGCGGGGTGCCCGGGTCCTCCGGCGGGTCCGTTGGCTTTTGCGTGCGGGGGTGGGGCTGGGAGCGGCAGGCTTCTTTGTTGGAGCCCAAGGGGCCTTCTGGGCCGTCTCCCGGGGGGGGCGGGGAGGGCGTTTTCAGAATCCTATTTACATGGCCTGGGTGGCGGGGGGTAGCATTGCTTGCATGAACGCACGCATCTGGCTCGCAGCCGCATTTGCCATCGCAGCATTTATCTGGCTCCTCTTTGGGGGAGGCCCCGCAGGCGATGAGGGGGCCCTGCCATCAATTCCCGCAGGAAAAGACCTGTCTTTCGACGAGGTTCTAGTCCTTTCGGCGCAAGAGGATGATGGAGAGAGGCCGCGCAACACCGTGGGTGATCCGGAGTCTTCCACGAAGCACGCCGACCTGCGAGAAGAGCCCGACCCAGTGGCAAGTTCGTCCCCGATGGACCGAGGGTTCAGTGATCGGCTTCATCAACTTCGTGGTTTGCTGTCGCTAGCGGATCCTTCTGGTGCTGAAGGACGTGGATTGATTTATGGCGCCTACACCGAAGCAGTCACAGGAATCCTCTATGCAAACGGCCTCTTCGAATTAGCTCTTCCTATCGATGGTCCAATCGTCCAGACCCCGCGAGAGAAGAGTGATAGGGCTTCGTTTTCCATCACAAGCCGTGGATGTGTCTTTGAAATCTATGAGGAGGACTTTCCCGTTTACTGGGCCTTCGTACACGCCGAGTCCTCCCCGTCCGAGAAGCGATCACAGGCCAGCGCATTGCCCTTCGCCGAGCTGAAAGAGCAGTGCCTAGGCCGCGTGGATGAAGCTTTGGCGGTCTTGGCCCCTTAACCTCCTAACTCGACTCCTAAAATGCTCTCAATGACCAACTGCTTGTGTACTTCTCGACTTTCCCCCTTTCGGCGCGCTCTGCTCGTCTGTTCCGTGATTCTGATCGCGACTGGCCCTGTGGATATATCTCAGAGCCAAGAGCCGGACCCTTGTGATCAGGCCTGCGTCGCCGGGCCAATTCATACTTCGACTCCAGGGACGACTCCCCCTTCGGGGGTGACGGCGTTCATTGTTGCGTTCAATCCAACCAATGGGCTCGCGGATGAGAATTGCCGAACTTGCCCGGGGCAACCCTGCACCCAGCGCTTGGTGGGCTTTCTGCAAGTTTCTTCCACCTCGGGCCTTGTAGTCGAAGCATGCGTGCCTGGTACCTGCCGCAACTTCGGTGCGGCTACGGTGATCATACCGGACACTTTGCGCAGCACTTGCAACACCCCAACGGGCGATTTTTTGGAATTGATTGTCCACCAAGGGACCGCCCCTAACCCCATTTACCGCACTCAAGTACGTCTGACTTGCCCCTGTACCCCGTAGCTCTACGGGCGGAGGTTCGTAGCTTTACGGGCGGAGCTTCCGCTTCACTCTGCAACTTCATTCCACAGTGAGATAAATCCATGAAACGACTGCCGCTCGGAGTCCTCGTCATCGTGCTTGTGGCCGCCATTTGGGGGCTTGTGGCAAAGCAGGCGGTTCCTCCACCGCTCGCCAGTTCCGGTAAAGGATCCCCGGGGGGGCAGCCCTCCACGGAAACCGAACTGAGTGGTCCCGACCAGGCCCCGGACCAAACACTCGCAGAAGCCTACGAGTCGCAGGTTCCGATCGTGGTGGTCGTGCGCCCTCCCCTGACTCGCCTTGAGCACAGTCGCAAGAGGATCGCGGATTGCCTTGCGGAGGTTCGCGAGCTCCGAGAAGCGAGAGAGCGGTACAAGCCGTGGAATCGCGCGTTGTGGGTGTATGGGGAGGCTTTTGTTCTCCAGGCGGTGGCCGACGGGAACACAAGGCCGGTTCCTGAAGTCAGTCCACAGGTTTTTCAGTGGAGCCCCAATGACTATGACACTGAGAACAACACCGTGCTGGCCTATGACGGACGCCTCGCGATTGTCCCCACGATCGATCGCCCGGGGTACAGCGAATTCTTGGAGGCAATGGGACGGCATGGAAATCCGGAAGTGCGCCGGCGGGCAGGCAAAAGCCAGGCCATGGCCGATTCGCTCCTCCTGATGCCGGACTCCATCTTTGCTGGTTTCGAGCAGACCTGCCTGAACGCCATTGCAGCCATCGATCAGGGCTTGATCCCTCCGCTCGAGGACTAGCGAACCCGGGGAATTTTCATTCAGGACCGGTCTCCACCAGGCGCTCGCGAGCTCCGGCCAGAGGAATCAGCGCTCTTCCATCGCGATGGCGCGTCGCTGGCACTACACTAGGCCCATGGCCTACTTAGTCCTTGCGCGAAAATATCGCCCCCACTCGTTTGCGGAGTTAGTGGGGCAGGAGGCGGTCAAGGCGACCTTACAGGGGGCCTTGGAAGGGGATCGGGTCGGGCATGCCTATCTGTTCGCCGGGCCCCGGGGCACGGGCAAGACCACCGTGGCGCGCATTCTGGCCAAGGCTCTCAACTGCGAAAAAGGACCGGGGCCCGAGCCATGCAACGCATGTCCCGCTTGTGAGGGTGCGGACAGGGGATCCTTCGCAGACTTGATCGAGATCGACGGGGCCTCGAACAACGGGGTGGAAAATGTGCGCACCCTGCGGGATCAGGCTGCTTACGCACCCCTCGAAGGGCGCTACAAGATCTATCTGATCGACGAAGTGCACATGCTCTCCAAACCGGCCTTCAATGCTCTCTTGAAGACCCTTGAGGAGCCACCGCCCCATGTGAAGTTCCTTTTTGCTACCACCGAGCCCCATCGGGTCATCGACACGATTCTCTCCCGCTGTCAGGTGCTCAAATTGACGCCTCTTTCTGAGGAGTTGATTGCCAAGCGCTTGGGCGAGGTCTTTGAGGCTGAAGGGGTGCAAGCAGGAGAGGGTGTTGCTCGGGAGCTGGCCCGTCGGGCACGGGGGGGTATGCGCGACGCCCTTTCCCTTGCGGATCAGGTCTTGTCCCGCGGCGCCGAGACCCTGACGCTGGAAGATTTGACATCGCTGGATGGAGGCGGCCGGGCGCGGGCTGCCCAGATTCTGGAGTTGGCTGCTGAGGGCGACCGGCCCGGAGTGCTGCAGGCCCTGCCCGTGGACGAGGGGCAAGAGGGAGAGGTCCTGGGCGAATTGCTCGATCACCTGCGCGCAGCTGTGCTGGCGGGCTTGTGCGGCCCCAATGTCCCGCATTTGCAGGTCCACGCGCCTTTGCCCGAAGAGCGCACGGCCCTGGTGGAGTTGGCCAAGAAAATCGGCGGGGCACGGGCGGAACTGTGGCTCACGGATTTGCTCACCGCCAGGGAACGCCTGCGACTTCTGCCCGCCATGGGACGCGTGATCTTGGAGGCGGCGCTCTTGGAAATGTGCCGCGATGGGGGAGCGGCGGATCTGGGGGTCCTGGTGCAACGCTTGGAGGCTCTGGAAGCGCGCCTGGGGGGAGCGTCTGAAAAAAAGGGTAAGCCTCAGGCCCTGGCGCAGGAGAGGGCACCGAGAGTTCAAGACGGTCATAGGTCGTCCCCCTCTGCTTCAGAGTCGGTTTCTTCGGGGGGAAACCCGGAGAAGCTGAATAGTTCAGTATCGCAGTCAGAAGCCAACAGTCCGTCTTCCGGGACATTGGACAATTCCACCGGCAGTGATTCACCCGTTGGTGGTCCCGCCAGCAGCCGGCAAGCAAGCAAGCCAGCCGCTGCACCTGGCGTCAGTCAGCGGCTGCGTATGCGAAGCAACAGCGCCCAGGATGCCTGGCAGGGATTTGTTGAAGAACTCCGCAAGATTTCCTCCTCCCTGGGCCGGGTCTTCGAACGTCAGGGCAGACTGCTCAAGTTTGAGGGCTCCCAGGCCGTGGTCGAATTTCGTAGTCTGCGTGAGGACGAGCGCGGCCAGGTGCTGGACCGCAGAAGTGGCCGTCAGATCGAGGCTGCCTTCGAGGCCGCCGTAGGTCGGCCCGTGCAAGTGCAACTCCAGGACACCGCCGCCACCCAACCTGGGAGCGAGGACGCATTCACCAGTTCGGTACGCGACCAATTCAACGGTCGCATCGAGGAATGACCCCCAACTATTGAGGAACAAACAATGAGTGGATCATCAGGCGACATGGGCCATCTGCTTTCCGCAGCCCAACGCATGCACCAGGCCATGGAGGCCGCCCGTCGCGAGTTGCGTGAGAAGCGGGTGGAAGGTACTGCCGGTGGCGGCGTAGTCAGCATCTCATTTAGTGGTGAACTTGCTCCCCTTGAGGTGACCATCGCCGACGAAGCCTGGCATGCGGGCAAGGAGACCCTTCAGGAGTTGCTCACCGCAGCTCTTGCGGATGGCTACGCCAAGGCAGCCCACATGAGGGATGAGCGTCTCAAGGAAGTCACAGGTGGCTTGGATCTGCCCGGCTTGTTCTAGCCCCCACGAAAACCTTGGCCTATCCCACCGCCGTCCAGTCCTTGATCGACGCCTTTCGCCTCTTCCCAGGCATCGGTGCCGTCACCGCTGAGCGCCTCGCGTTTCATGTACTGCGTGATGGTCGGGCCCGGGATCTGGCGCGCGCGATCGACCGGGCAGTGAAGGAAGCGCGTCGCTGCCACGTCTGCGGCAATGTGAGTGAAGCGGATCCCTGTCGCTTGTGCTCGGATGAGAGTCGGGACCGGAGTCTGCTGGCTGTTGTGGAGGAACCGCGTCATGTGGAGGCTCTTGAGAACGCCGGCGTCTACCGCGGCAGCTATCATGTGCTCATGGGTGCTCTCAATCCCGCCGATGGCACCGAGGCTGCGCACTTGGGATTGGAATCGTTGCTGGGCCGCCTCAAGTCGGGCATCGTTGAGGAGGTGATCCTGGCTACTGATCCTGACGCCGAGGGCGAAGCCACGGCGCAACTGGTGCTTGAAGCCATCGAAGCCCTCGGAGACGGCGCTCTGCGGGTCAGTCGACTTGCCCGGGGACTGCCGGCTGGTGGCGCGATCGAGTATCTGCACAAGGGCATTTTGGAAGACGCTCTAAACGGTCGACGGGAGTTGCGCCTGCGCCCTGGACGAAGCGGGGGCTGATCTTGGGGATGACACCTGTGTTCCGACCTGCGGATGGTGTTGCCCCCTCTTGGAGATCAGCAGCACTTGAAAAGTCCGCTCTGCTGCGCACCTCCCCACGGTCTTCAGGTTAGGGTCCGTTCCATGCGCACCGTGCGATTGTTGGTTTCCTATAACGGCCTGTGTTTTCACGGCTGGCAGCGTCAGGATGGGTTCATCAGCGTGCAGCAGGCTTTGGAGGAGGGCGCGGCAGCTTTGCTGGATGAGTGCATCGTGGTGCAGGGGGCAGGGCGTACGGATGCTGGAGTTCACGGCCTGCGGCAGGTGGCCCACACCCAGCTGGAGTCCGATCTGGACGATGTGACCCTGCGTCATGCCTGGAACGCGCATCTGGGCGAAGGGCTTGTAATCCGGCGCATCGAGACCTGTCGGCCAGACTTCCACGCCCGTTTTGATGCTCGCGGCAAGCGTTACCTCTATCGGGTGCAGACTGCCCGCTTTCGGCCTCCGATCGGGGAGGGGTATGCCCATTGGCTAAGAGCCCCGCTGGACCTTGCGGCCATGCGTGAGGCGGCGGCTCAGTTGGTGGGCAAGCATGACTTTCGGGCTTTCGGCAACACTCGGCGATATGTGGACTACCGCGGGCGCAGCAAAGAGGAGCAAAAGGCCACGCGCTCCACCGTACGCACGATCACAGGCCTTCGTATCCTGGCCCAGCGCGAGGGCCTGGGGATGTTCATTGCCGGCGATGGGTTTCTCTACAACATGGTGCGCACCATTGCTGGGACCCTGCTGGAGGTGGGGCGTGGGCAGATGGATGCTGGGAGCACCGGGCGCGCTCTGAAGAGTGGAGAGCGTCGGGATGCAGGGCCCACAGCGCCGGCTGCGGGGCTGTATCTGTTGCGAGTGCTATACGATGAGCCGATCTTCCAGGGGCCGGATCCTGGACCCAAGGGGATGCCGGGGGCTTTTCGGGAGTGAATGGGCCAGTCTCTGCCCGAGGTGCCCCCAGTTGGTCCTGATGGGGGAGAGCTTGACCTTGACGCTCCCATGGCCGATCTTGGAGGGGGAGTTGCACGCTATTCTCCTCCCGACCACTTTTCCACGTCCCGATCAGGGGCCTTCCCAAGGAGCTTTGCTTGAAGATCACCATCGCTATTCCGCACAACACGTACCCCGAACGAGTCCGCGAAGCAGGTTTGGCCCAACTCGAGAGCCTGGGTGATGTGGGCCGCGAAGTGCACAGCTTGACTGCGACCCTGATTCAGCAGAAAAACGAGCATCGGGTCGAGATAGTGGCCGAGGCGAATCATCATCAGACCCTGGTGGCGGACGCTACCGGCCTTACGATTGAGGTCGCGCTGGCGACGGCTGGGGACCGCATGCGCACCCAGCTGCGGAAACTGCACGACAAGGTGGTGGACCGCCGTCATGGCAAGGCTTAGCTGCGCCTAGTAGATCGCTCTTCTCGCGCTGAAGGACTGAGGTTACAGGATCGACTCCTGGGGGTTCCCTCACGGGGGGGGTTTGATTATCCTGTACGGCATTCCTTCCCTTGCATCAAACTGACCTCACAACCATGACCTGGTGGAAAAACTTCAAGCCCAGCGCTTGCAATCACAAACTCCAAGCGGAAAACAAGGATCACGCTCTGGAGCTCATAATTGAGACCATGACCAAAGCCAAGGCCTTGGGGCCCGAGCTAAGCGGGAGTGCCAACAAGGCCCTATTGGCCCGGGAAGAACTGGCCACTACGGGAGTTGGCAGGGGGGTGGCAATACCCCATGTGAAGCTGGCGGGATTGAGCTCCGTTGCTTGCAGTATCGTGGTCCTGCGTGAGCCGCTGGACTGGGACGCAGTCGACGGGGAACCGGTGGACATCGTAATCACGATCTTGCGGCCGGATTCTTTCACGGATGACTTCGATCCCGGTCAGCATATCAAGATGATGCAGTGGGTCGCAGGCCTGGCGCGAGAGGGCGACTTCTGTTCCTTTGCGCGACGCGCGGACAAGAAGTCAACTTTGGTGGATCTGCTAAAAGAGCATGCTCACGTTTGAGGTTCGTGTCCACTTTCCTCGTGGCCTTCTGTTTTCATGACTGAAACCTGTGTCTCCTGTGAGATCGTCAGCAACGAGGCGGGGTTACACGCCAGGCCGTGTCATGCTCTGGTCAGCGCAGCACTGGAGTTTGAGAGCGGTCTCAGGGTGAGTCACGGAGGCCGTGAGGTCAATGGCAAGAGCATCCTGGAGTTGATGACTCTGGGGGTTGTCTGCGGGGGCGAACTGGAGTTTCGTGCCGAGGGACCCGATGCGGAGGCGTTGATCGCGCGCGTCTCGGAATTGGTGTCTTCGGGATTCGGCGAGGGCTTCTAAACCCACGGGGCCCCAGGGGTCGAAGTCAGGGGCATGCGCCCAGAGCTCGTATGTGAGCTCGGGCTTCTTTGCTGGCATGCTCCATCTCGAGCTTGTCGCACGAGCGCCTGTCCCTGGATGATCTTGTTGAGAAGAGCAAAAAGCGTCGTCGGTCTTGACCTTGGAAGTTCCGTGGTCAAAGCGGTTGAACTTTCACTGTTGGGCTCGGAGCCTGTGCTGACCGGTTTTGGTCGGGCAGAAATTCCTCCTGGCGGCTCTGTGGCAGAGGCTGTTTCCGCTGCTCTGGCGACCCTGCGAGGGCGTACCACGCGATGTGTCAGCGGAGTTGGAGGACAGTCCACGGTGGTGCGCTACATCTCCATGTTGCCCATGACACGCGAGGAGTTGCTCCAGGCGGTGCGCTTTGAGGCGGACAAGTTCTTGCCTTTCGATGAGGACGAGGTGGTCCTCGACTGCCAGCAGCTCAGCGCTCCCGTCAGCGCTGACGGAGAGGTCGATGACAGCAAGGTCCCGGTACTCGTGGCCGCTTGCCGTCGCCAACTGATTGAAGAGCAGGTGCAGGTGATCGAAGGGGCAGGGCTGGTACCCATCGCGGTGGATCTGGATCTGTTCGCTTTGGCCAACGCCTGGGATCTATGCGGTTTTCAGGAAGAGGGCATTGCCCTGGAGCCTGGTGTACCCCAACGCGCACAAGCTCTGATCGACATCGGCGCAAGCCGCACCTCGATCAATGTACTGCGCGGGTCAGAGACCTGCTTCAGCCGTGAAATTGCCATCGGCGGCTCGGACATGACTCATGCGGTGGCTCGACGTTTGAGTGTCGAGTTCTTTGAGGCGGAGGTCATCAAGCGCGCAGGTGATGTGTACGAGGTGGAAGTGGGTGCCAGCATCGCGCCATTGCTAGAAGACCTTGCCAACGAAATCGCGCTCTCGATTGATTATGTGGAACACCACGAGGGTGTTGAGGTAAGCGAGCTGCTGCTCTCAGGTGGGGGCTCCTTGGTCAGCGGCATGGCCAGTTCTATCGAGCAGGCCACTTCGCGCTCTACGCGTGTCTGGGATCCACTGGAAGGCTTGCGGGTGAACGCCGAAAATCTCGATGTGGAAGAGCTGGAAGCTTGGGCTCCCTCCTTGGTGGTGGCCATGGGCCTGGCAGCGAGGGTGCGTGCATGATGATCACCATCAACCTTCTGCCGCAGGAAATGCGCAAGCGCAGTGGCCCGCCCCTCAAGGTGCTGGCCCTGGTGGCTGCCGGCACGGTAACAGCAGGCGTCCTGGTGGCGACCTGGGCCTGGCTGGTATTTGGCGAGGCCGCCGAAATTGAATCCAGGCGCATGCAACTGGCTCTGGAGATGGATGGCCTCAGGCCCCAGCTCAAGTACAACCAGGCCCTGGACGCCGAGATCAAAGTCGCTGCCGCCAGGGAGGCAACTCTGGCAGACATCAACAAGGAGCGCATCCTATGGAGCGAGAAGATTGACCAGTTGGTTGACATCGTCAACTCAGGCAACGAGGTGGAGCACTTCACCTGGCTCGATGATCTGACCGTCAGGCAGGAGACTCCCCGGCGTGGTTCGAACGCCTATGGATCCCTAAGCGCAGCAGGACACTCTGGTTCCGAACGCTGGGATCAGGTTGCGAATTTTCTGGAGGACATAGAGGACCGCGGGCTGACTGATTTCATGCGCGAATTTCACTCTACCGGCCGTCCAGAGGCCAGCATCAACGAGCCCGACGAGGAATTGATCCCGGCTGTGAACTGGTCCTTCCCTCTCTCTCTGGAACTCAAGGGTCCCCAGGCGCGCTGGGAGGCGCGCCTCGCCAGCGAGCAGGCTCGTGCAGAAGCCGCAGCCAAGGCAGCGCAATCTGACGCCGCAGCTTCCAAACCCAAGGAGTCCCGTTGATACAGCTCAGCCACAAACAAATCGCACTGGGACTGGGTCTTGTGTTGATGGTCGCGGGCGCTGCTTGGGCGATCCATCAGCAATACGAAGCCAACGAACAGGCGGAGTTGGGAGTTGCTCAGCTCAAGTCAGAGATTATTGCCGGCCGCCGGCTGGTGGAATCAACTCCCGAGAAAGAACGTCAGGTTATCGTTCTGCGCGAACTCGGCCCCGTCTTTGCCCAGATCCTGCCAGACAGCTCTGAGGTCAACGAACTCATCAAGACTTTCTATCGCTACTCCGGTGAGGCGGGAGTAGAGCCAACGAGCTTCAAGTCCAAGCCCGAACCCAACAGCGCCCAGAGCAAGAGCGACTTCTCCAAGGTGGCTTACACTCTCAGTTTGTCTGGGGACACCTTTCAGTTCCTCGACTTCCTGCACCGGATCGAAACCCACAGGCGTTTCATGGCCGTGCCAAGATTCACCCTTCAGGCTGCTTCACGCCGTGAGATGGAAGAGTTGGGCTATGCCCGTCACCGTATCCAGATGGATGTGGAGACCTATGTCTGCTCGTCTAACGACATGAGCCAGCGCACCAAGGTGGACGCCTACGACCGCAAGCGCGACCTCTTGACCGCAGAGATCAACCGCCGTCGTCAGGCCCTGACCCTCTCGACCTTCCACTATCGGGGTGCCAGGGGCCGACGGGATCCATGGATTGATCCGCGAGTTCCCGCTGAGGACAATCCCAGCGGTCTCAGCGTGCCCGAGCAGAACGCTAAGGTCGAGGCTCTGGTGACTCTGTTGGACAGGGCCGACGGCCAATGGGAAGAGGTCCAAGATGCTCCCGATGTGCTCACCCGCATGCTGCTTCGTCGGGACTTGATGGCTTCCCTGGGCATGATCGGTGATGGCCTGGTTGAGATCGACACTCTTGGGTTGGTGACCTTCATTCCTGCAGTCAAGCGTCTGGATCTGGAGGTGCGTGAGCCCTTGGTGGCGTTGCACCTGGATATTGACGCCACCAGCTATGTGGAAGGCCCAACCATCGAAGAGTTGGAGCAGGTATCAGCCAGCATGCACAAGCACCTGTCGAAGGGGAACTACGCGCTGGCCATCGCGACCTTCGCAGAGGTGTCCGAGGGCTTGCCCCTCGTAAGTGGAGACGCGCCTCGTGAACTGCTCGCTGCGCGGTTGGAACTCCTGGCGGAAGAAGCTGAGGTCCTGCGGGACTTCGAGGCCATTGAAATGGGCTTTGGAGGTTCGGCTCTGATCGAGGGCCGACCCTCTGTTGTGATCTTGAACGGGCGCAGTTGGACCCCTGGGGATGTGATGCCCAAGGGAATCGAGGTGCTCGAAATTCGACCGCGTGAGGTGGACTTCGCCTTCCGCGGCTTTGTACTGACGCGTCACTTCTAGGTGCCGCAACCGGGGTGGATCCCGGGTGGATATTCGTGAAAAACAAAACACTCTTGATTGTCGCACTGCTGTGCGGGTTACCTTCCCTCTGTGGTCTTGCTCAGGGGGCTCAAGCTCCTAGCGCAGATGCACGGGTCAACTTGAATGTGGTGGAGCAGCCCTTGAACGAGGTGGTGCAGTTCCTGCGCGACCGCTCCAGCGCCAACATAGTGATCCTGGATCGCAGCGGAGAACTCCTAGTGCGCAATCTGGACATTCAAGATGTGCACTGGCGCGACGCTCTCGAGTACGCCTGCCGCTTGTCTGGCTGCGTCGTGGCAGAGGACCGTAGTGGTGTGCTGGTGATCACCAACCCGCCTCGTGTGGATTTTGATTTTGAAGAGGACCGCAGCATCGCGGACATCATCCACACCATCGGCAAGGTCGCCGGAGCCAACATCATTGTCAGTCCCGAGGTGACCGGCACCCTGCGCGTACGGCTCAAGGATGTGCCCTGGCGTGATGCTCTTGAAGAGATCGCCAAGACTCGCGGGTATACCGTGGTGGAGGAGCGACCCGGCATTCTGCGAGTGGTCGATCCCCTGAGCCTCGAAAAGCAAAAGGTCACGCGCAGCTACCAATTGCGCTACATACGCCCCCGGGGCCCGCGGGCAGCCAAGATCAACTCGGAGTTCATCGAGGGCAACAGTGCGCCCCCCGCAGGTGAGGTCACCGAACACTTCACCGCCCTTGATGCCCTTCGCAAGGCTCTTTCCGAGCAAGGCGAGTTGGACTACATAGAGACCTCCAATGTGATCATCGTGCGGGACACCTCTCAGGTGCATGAGACCATCCAGGAGATTCTGCGTCGGTTGGATGTGGAGCCCACCCAGGTTTTTGTGGACGTGAAATTTGTCTCCACGGCCAACATTGATCTGTTGGACCTGGGCGTCGACTACGGCGACGGGGGGCCTCGGATTTCAATTTCCGGTGGTCAGATCCCGATCCAATTGCCCTTCAGCATCACCGATGACGGTTGGCAGAGCGGTATCCTGCCGGACCTGGGTGCGCTGGGCGCCGATCCCACGGCTGTGGGCGGCGTCGCGATTCCCGACACAGTCTTCGGCGCGCTCTCCTTTACCCAGGTGGCGGCGACCCTGAAGTTGCTTCAGCGGGATACGCGTACTGAAGTGATCCAGGCACCCAAGATCATCACCCTGGACGGGCATGAGGCCACGATCTTCGTGGGCGAGACCGTGCGCTACGCCGAGGCCAAGAGTGAGCAGGGCCAGGCCGGAGGCCTGTCCCTTTCCGTGGAGGAGGCGGACGGATCTCCGGTTGAGGTGGGCTTCCAGTTGCTGGTGCGCCCCAATGTGATCCCTGGCACACGCAAGCTGATGATGGAAGTGATTCCCAAGGAGACTACCCTGTCTGGTTCTTCTCCCGGAACCGCCCTGGCACCCGCAGGCTTTGACGTGTTTACCATTGGCGCTGATGGTCAGGAGGGTTCGATTGCTCTTCCCCGTACACGCTCTTCTACTCTGATCACCAACATGCTCCTGGAGAGCGGCCAGACCGCCGTGATCGGAGGCTTGACCAACGAGATCGATACCAAGGTGGAGACCCGTGTGCCCTTCCTGAGCTCGATCCCCTTGTTGGGGGAACTCTTCAAGCACCGTAGCGCAACCCGTGATCGTCGCAGCCTGATCATCTTTGTAACGCCTCAACTGGTCAATAGCGCCGAGGACACCGAGTTCCTGCTGCAGCAGGAGCTGCAGCGCCGCCGGACCCGCCTGAAGGACGAGGTGGAGGCACTCCTGGACCCTGCTCTTGGTATCGCCGGGGGTTGATGGGCGGATTGGGCGGGGCCTCCCCGGAGGCTCGCCAGGAATCGTCCAAGGCTCAACACCCGGGGGATTTCTGCCACCAGAATCCACAAGAAGTACCCCCCCCAGACCCCGTGGGAGGGGGGACGGCCCCACTTGTGCGAATTCTCCTGGGCCGCGGCTTTTCTCTCCCCAACCCGCTTGGCACCATGGGGCCAGGCGCTGGTTCTCTCCAGCGAGTTCGCCTGACAATTTCACGGCAGCCTCTCCGAGGCTGCTGCTTTCTGCGGCCGCCCCCCACGGGGCTGTCGAACCTCTACCAGCCGCGCTGGCCCGACTCTTTGGGCGACGGCGACGTGCGACGCCTCATTATTGATTTTCACTGTGTGATGATCCCATGGGGATGGCGCCCGCCTCCTGCGCAGGCACCCCTAACAACATGACAGATCAAGGTTTCCCGGAGCCCACTTCCGGCGGGTCGGACTCATCCGACCGCCCTTCCCGTAACTCTTCATCCAGATCCGATGGATCTGCCAGCGGTGGATCTGCCTTCGGAGCAGGTCTGGGAGCTGCCACTCCTTCCGCTCCGCCTCCCAAGCGTTCCTCGCGCCGTCGATCCGGCTCCAGCGGGGACGGGGAAGGTGCTGAGGAGGACCGCCCGCGCCGCCGTCGAGGCAGCCGGGGGGGACGCTCGCGCTCCAAGCCCACGCAGGTCCAAGACTCGGCGCCCTCAGACCAGGAGGGAACCGATGAGAGCCGTTCGGATCGTCCCAAGCGCCGCCGTCGAGGCGGCCGGGGTCGTCGTCGCAAGAGCCCCGAAGAAGGTGAGTCTTCCTCCGATGCCGCTCAGGCCGAGGAGGGCCAAGAGCGCTCGGAGGGTGCGGCTTCCAAGAAGAAGTCCAAGAAAAGGGCAAAGAAGAAGTCCACCAAGGCTCGTTCCAGCAAGGCTGAGTCAGCAGATGATAGCGGGGATTCTGATCGGGCCGGTAGCAGGAGTTCAAAGAAGAAATCAAAGCGCGGCGGCCAGACGGGCACCCCGAAGAAGGACGCCAAGGGCGACGCCAAGTCCAGCAAGAAGAAGCGTCGCCGCACCCGCAGCAGATCTTCGAAATCGGATGCCGGAGATGCTGGTGAAAGGCAGGCACCCAAAGCAAAGAAGCCTTCCTTGACCGCAGCAGAAAAAGCCGCCGCCGTTGAGAAAGAGTGTGTGTTGCGCATTTTGGTCAACGGCTCGGATCCTGAAGAGCAGCGCGTGGTCGTGGTGGGCGAGGATGATCGCGTCCTCGATATGCTGATGACCTCAGACAGTCAGAAGACTCTGGTCAATGACATCTACCGCGGACGGGTAGTCAACCTGGAGCCGGCCATTGGTGCTGCTTTCATCGATTTTGGTCAGGGCCGCAACGGATTCCTGCACATCTCCGATGTGATGCCCACATATGGGGAGAAGGGCTTCAAGCTTGAGAGTCTGTTGACCGCCAACATTGATCAGGACGAGCATCCTGGTGACGTTGACGTTGACGTGGACCACGATGACGTGGGTCATGATCATGAGGAGCATGATGATGAGGAGCATGATGATGAGGAGCATGATGATGAGGAGCATGATGATGACGTTGAGGGGGACGAAGCTGAGGGGGACGAGACCGAAGATGCTTCAGATTCCAATTCGGAAGGTGATCAGGCCCCCATGGATGCACGGGCCAAGGCCCGTGCCCGGCGCAAGGCCGAGAAGAACGCCCCCAAGGCCAGCAGGGAACCCGCCCGGCGTGAAGTGCGTCGTCGCGCCCATCGCAAGGAGCCCATCACCGATGTGCTCAAGGTGGGGGATCAGGTTGTGGTTCAGATCACAAAGGACGCGATCGGGGACAAGGGGCCAACCCTGACCACATACATTTCGATCCCCGGGCGCTATCTGGTGCTGATGCCCTCCTTGGCGCGCACAGGGGTCAGCAAGAAGATTCCCGATGAGAAGGAGCGGCGTCGACTGAAGCGAGTGCTTTCCGGTATGAACTGTCCCGATGCCATGGGTGTAATCGTGCGCACCGCGGGCGTAGGCAGGCGTAAGACCGATCTGCAGCGTGACCTGGATTATCTGATGGAAGTCTGGGAGACCTTCAGCAAGCGCCTCAAGCGCGGGCGCGGACCCTCTGCCCTTTATCAGGAATCCGACCTGGCGATACGCACCATGCGCGATCTGTTTGATGAGCGCACCAAGACCGTGATGGTGGATGATCTGGAACTCTACGAGGAGATGCAGGCTTTTGCCGAGCAGTTGATGCCAGAACAGGTGCACCGCATTGAACGATTTGATGGTGAGCGGCCGATCTTTCACCATTATGGCATCGAACAGGACTTCGAGCGCATCTTCTCACGCAAGTTGGACCTGCCCTCGGGTGGCTCGGTGGTCTTCGATCAGGCGGAAGCCCTGGTGGCCATTGATATCAACTCAGGCCGCACGCGTACCAAGGGACATGACTTCGAGAAGGTTGCCCTCAAGACCAACTTGGAAGCGGTACCCGAGATCGCGCGCCAGATCCGCTTGCGCGATCTGGGGGGCATTCTGGTTATCGATTTCATCGACATGATGCGTTCTTCCAGCAATCGGCAGGTAGAGAAGGCTCTGCGCACTGAAATGGCCGGGGACCGGGCGCGCTCCAAGATGGGGCGCATCGGTCAATTCGGCCTCTTGGAATTGACCCGACAACGATTGGGCCCTGGCGCTCACAAGAAGGTCTTCAGTGCCTGCTATCGTTGCCGTGGAACTGGCCGTTTGCGTACGGTCGAGTCCAGGGCCCAGGCGATCCTGCGTCGACTGGGGTCAGCAGTGACCCTCAAGGGCTTTACCACTGTTGAGGTGCGTGCCCATCCGGCGGTGGTGCAGTACCTCGAAGATCAGTTGACCGACTGGACCCGGGCCCTGGAACACCGCTCGGAGAAGACCTTGACCTTCGTGGAGGTTCCCGAGCAGGCCGAAGATTCTGTCCTGCGTTACTTGCGTGCTGATGGCAGGGAAGTACGCCCTGGGGGCCGTCGCAAGCGTTAGGTGCCCCCGGGACTCCTCGAAAGGCTGCAGAAACGCCTTCCAGCCTTGCGTTGGGGCGGGCTCCCCGCTAATCTGCTCGGCCTCAATCGCCCTTCCAGGGCGCCCGCGGGTGGATTTCACCGCGGGAAAACACGGAGAAAACTGTGTACGCAATCATCTCAGACAGAAACCAGCAAACCACCGTCCGCGTTGGCGACGTGGTTACATGTGACCTGATGGGTGACGCCGAACCCGGCTCCTCAATCAGCTTCGAAAATGTCCTGCTCATCGGCAATGAGGGCACCGTCCAGATCGGCAAGCCGACCCTTGACGGCGCCAGTGTGAAAGGAGAAGTGATCGGCGAGACCAAGGGCAAGAAGATCGTTGTCTTTCGCTTCCGCCGTCGCAAGAACATCCGCCGTAAGACCGGTCACCGGCAGCATTACACTCAAGTCCGCATTACGGACATCAGCGCCTGAGGCGCGAGGGAGCATTCAATGGCACATAAGAAGGGTCAAGGATCATCGCGCAACGGACGGGATTCAAATCCCCAGTTCCGTGGCGTCAAGCGCTATGGCGGTCAGACCGTCACCCCCGGCACAATTCTCGTCCGCCAGTGCGGCACGCGCTTCAAGCGTGGGATCAACGTGGGGATCGGCAAGGACTACACGCTCTTTTCCCTGATCAATGGCACCGTGCGCTTCCAAACTGGACGCCGGGTGCATGTTGATCCGGCTGTTGAGTAGTCCAGTCGTCGGATTTCCTCGTGGCTCCCCCAAGGCTGCGCAGATGCTCCGCGCAGGAGAACCTCAAACATGTTCCGCGATGAAGCACTGATCGAAGCCGCCGCCGGGAACGGTGGGGACGGCATGGTCTCTTTTCACCGTGAGAAGTACGTTCAGAAGGGCGGCCCCGATGGCGGTGATGGTGGCCGAGGTGGAGACATCGTGTTGGTGGCCTCTGAGTCCGTACATTCCCTGTTGAGGGTGGCTCGGGCGCATCGCTATGTGGCCAAGAATGGTCGTCCGGGGGGCACCAATCAGCGCAGTGGACGCTCTGCGGACCATGTGCGGATCGAGGTCCCCCCGGGTACTCAGGTTTTTGATGCGGAGCACGGCAACATGCTCTTTGATCTAGATCAGAAAGCTTCTGAGGTGGTGATCGCACGGGGTGGCAAGGGAGGGCTCGGCAACCAGCACTTTGCCACCTCCACCAGCCAGGTCCCCACCAAGGCCTACCCGGGCAGCCCCGGTGAACAGCGCAGCCTCAGGCTGGAACTCAAGGTGATCGCCGAAGTGGGGTTGTTGGGCCTGCCCAATGCGGGCAAGAGTACATTTCTCTCCACGGTATCCGCTGCTCAACCGAAGATTGCCAGCTATCCCTTCACGACCCTTGCTCCTCAGGTGGGCATGGTCAGTCTGTCGGGCTTTCGCAGCCTGCTCCTGGCAGACCTGCCGGGTCTGATTGAGGGAGCCAGTGAAGGTCATGGTCTGGGCCATACCTTTCTCAAGCACCTTGAGCGTTGCAGCGTGCTGCTGCAATTCGTGGATGTGAATCCCGAGGCGGTGGATGATCCGGTGGAGGCCTTCGGGGTTCTGGACAACGAACTGAAACGAGTCTCACAGGAACTCCACTCCCGGCCCCGGTTGGTGGTGGGTACCAAGCACTTCGAGGACGATGGATCTGCGGTCCGGCTTGAAGTGCTTGATCAAGCGGTACAGGCAGCAGGGCATGCCCCGGTGGTGGGCATCTCGTCTGTGTTGGGTGAGGGGGTGCAGGCTTTGCTGGAGCAACTCTGGAAGCTGGTGCACCCTTCGGACTCGGTTCCAGTCTGAACTGCTTCAGGTTGGCTTGCCCCACTCTGAGACGGGTCAAGGGTCAGGGCCAGCCTTGTCGATGGAATGAAGGTCGACTTCCAGCCGTTTCCGCCTGCCACCTGCCTGTGTCCAACCCCGATCTTCAAATCCCCGACGACGAGTTTTCCTTTCGCGATGTGGCGCCCTGCGACTCAGAAAGCGCCAAGGATCTTGAGCCCCAGGAAAAATCCGAGTTGTCGCACTCCGAGCAGGAATCCGGGGAGGGCCGCAATGAGCAGCGTGAGGTGGATTCCGCCTCCCGGAGCGGACCACGCCGGCGCTTTGAACTCGTGACTGCTTCATCTAGCCCGGAGCAGTCTGCTGAGGATCAAACAGCCGAGCAGCAAGGGGCCGAGGATCAAGAGGCAGAGGAACAGCCCGTCCCGCCACCGGCTGCCCTGCACCAGACGGGATTCTCGCCCCGTCACCAGATTGAGGCCTGGCTGGCGGCCATGGTCAGCGATGGCGCCAGTGACATCATTCTGCGCGCTGGAGGACGACCCTCCTTGCGAGTGGACGGCAGCATCCGCTTCCTGCCTGGACGGGTGCCAGGCCCGGGGCCCATGAAAGAGGTGCTCGAGGGCATATTGGGCCCGCGTCGTTGGGAGGAGTGGAACGAGAACGGTTCGGCCGATTCCGCCATTCAGCTCGATGGCCTGGGCCGTTTCCGTATCAACGCCTATCGCCAGATGGGTGAGCCGGCCATGGTGATTCGCCGTGTGAACGAGTGCGCTCCCGATCTTGACAGTCTGGGACTGCCCTCTAAAGAACTTCAGGAACTGGCTGGTCGTCAGCGTGGCCTGATCCTGGTCACGGGTGTGGCGGGTTCGGGCAAGTCCACCACCTTGGGGGGCATGATTCAGCACATAAACCAAACCCAGGAGCGGCACATCGTCACTCTGGAAGATCCGGTCGAACTGCTTTTCCGCGAAGAGCGCTGCGTGATCAGCCAGCGGGAAGTGGGAACAGACACTACTTCCTTCGGCCATGGTCTTAGGCATGCCCTGCGCCAGAGTCCTGACGTGATCCTGATTGGCGAAGTGCGTGATGCCACTACGGTTGTGGCGGCTTTGGAAGCCACCGAGACCGGCCACCTGGTGATGAGCACCATGCACACGGTCAACGCTGCTCAGACAATCGACCGCATGCTCGGTTTCTTCGACACGGAGCGTCACGACCAGGTGCGTCAGCGTCTGGCAGACAACCTGGCCGGGGTTCTCTCGCAGCGTCTGGTTCCCGCCCGCGATGGGGGCCAGGTACCAGCCTTTGAGTTGATGGTGCCCTCGCCCCACGTGCGCGAGTTGATCGATGAGGGGCGCACGGGCGAAATTGCCAAGGTGATCGAAACCGTCGGCGACGGTGGGCTGGTCTCATTCAATCACAGCTTGCTGCACCTGGTGCGCGAGCGCATTGTTGAACTGGACGATGCCCTGGCAGCCTCCGATCGGCCCGAGGAACTGTTGCTTGGTCTGCGCGGTATCCGCGGCAGCGCCAAGCGCGTCACCGCTCCTGAGGATGGCCCCACGGGGCCGAGCCCGCCTTCCGAGTCAGGTCCCGGCAGCCTTCGCCTGGCCCAGTAGTCTTGGCGCTGGTTTTCAAAGCCCGTGCTCGTTGAGCTCGAAGACCTGCCGCATGCCAGCGCCAAGATGAGGCGCGCTTCGGCATCCCTGCGACCCGTTCCCCCCGTGCTTGTTCCGGTGCAACGGACAATACGGAGTCCTTGGGCAACTGCGCACAGGCCGACATCCCGGTCAAGCACTCGATTCACTGGCAACCCGGCTTCATGCTCCCACAAGATGTGCCGGAGTCCGTTGCCCGACGGGCTCGCTCTTCCCAGTCCCCCGCCCCTGGGTTCGCGTTTCCGCAAACGAACCAAGAATTGAATACAAGGAAGATCCTGATCTATAGACTGTTGCTGGAGGCTTCCCATGATTCTGATTCGTAACATCCTTGCCATCATCATTGGACTCATCACTGGTATGGCAGTGAACATGTCGTTGGTCATGCTCAACGCGAAGGTGCTTTTCCCCATGCCCGAGGGGGCTACCATGGACGACCCAGAGCAGCTGAATGCGTGGGTTGCAACCCTGCCTGCGGCGGCCTTCTTCGTAGTGCTGGCCGCGCACCTTGGGCAGTCCTTTGTAGGCGCCTTTGTGGCCGCGCGGCTGGGAGCTTCTGAGCCCATGCTGCTGGCACTGACTATCGGGCTGGCCTCGCTGGCGGGTGGGATCATGGCCATGATGTCCATCGATGGACCGGCATGGTTGATCGTCGAGATGCCACTGTATCTGGTGGTCGCCTGGCTCGCTGGGCGCATGGAGGTCCAGCGGCGAGCGTCAGCTCCCGGCTGAGGGGCTGGGGATCGTCGGCTGCAGTCGTTACTGGTCGTTGGCCCAGAAACTCGAATTGCCCCCGCCCGGGCCATGGCAGTTGTGGTCAACTGGGACCATGGATCGACGAACTTTCTGCACATTCACGGGCGGCTCTTTCGCCGCGCTGGCTTCGGGCGTTGCCTTCGGCGCGTTTGAAGTTGCCAAGCCTTTCACGGCCAAGTTTGCTCCCCATCTGGGCCTGCTACCTACTGCGCCCAAGGGATTTCTTGAGCAACTGCAGTTTGCATACGACCAGGGTTTCCGCGCCTGGGAGGAGAACTGGCTGTCGCGTCAAAAACCCGAGATGCAGGAGAAGGTGGGTGGCTTCTGCAAGGACAAGGGGATGGAACTGGGGGTGGCCGTGATCAGCACAGGTCACGGGGTCAAGTTCTATGACCCAACCAAGGAGGGCGCGGAAAAGGTTCTCAAGGACATGCGCGCCGGCGTCACCCTTGCCAAGCGCACCGGCCAGACACACATGACGATGATCCCGGGTCCTCGGGACGACTCGCTTCCGCGTGAGAAGCAGATCGAGAATTCGGTCGACATGATGAAGCGTTGCTGTGACATCGTCGAGGAGCAGGGCATCATCCTTGCTCTTGAGCCCCTTTCCCATGGAGTCACCGGCGGCCCACCCTTGCTGCGTTCCTTTGAGGACGGGCACCTGCTCGCCAAATTGGTGGGCCGAAAGTCATGCAAGCTCCTGGCGGACTTCTACCACGAGGGAGAGATCGGTAACGGCAAGAAGCTGATTGAGAACGCGGAGAAGTGCTGGGACCAGATCAGTTACATCCAGTACGGTGCCTCCCCTGGCCGCAAGGAGCCCGGCACCGGGAAGCTCGACTACGTTGCATTGACCAAGTGGCTGCGCAAGAAGGGCTTCACCGGGGTCATCGGCATGGAACACGGTTGCAGCAAGTCGGGCGAAGAGGGGCTTGAGGCCCTTCTCAGCGCCTACCGTCGCATCGACGCCTGAGGCCTGGCCCTGGAACCTCGCGCTGTATGACGCGCAAGGGGGTCGCACTCTGATCGACCTCAGCCTGCGCCTTGCCGCCTCGCGCGGGGGTGGTGAGGGGGAGCCTGTCCGGATCGGGGAATGACGCCAGGAAGGGGGAATAATCCACTAGCAGGTGCGTCATGAAGGGTCCGAACCCTCCCGCGCGGCGGGTTTTGCCCCTGGTAGTGGCCTGGGGAGGCCGGACCGGCCATGATGGTCCGCGCTTGGATCCCACTGTATCCTATGATTTCACCGCGCAGACAGCAGCAATCGAGCCGGACGCCGTCCTAACACAGGCTCCCGTAACTGAAGCACTCATGAAGGCATCATCTATCTCCCTCCTCTGCTGGGGCACCAGCATCGTTGCCGCCGTGGGCCTGGGGGCCAACGTGATGGACTTCCGTGGACGACAGGAGGCCATGGGCAAGCCTTTCGATGAGGCTCAGGTACGGGGCATTCTTGAGTCGGGCATCCAGATACAAGAGGCCCGCGCCACCACCGTGGACTACAACCAGCAGGTGCGGCCCCTTTGGATCAACATGAACTGGACCGGCAAACCACCGGAAGTGATCGTCGAACCTGTGATCGATACCGGACCAGAGAAGCCCAAGTATCAGCCGGTGGCTGATGTGCTCTCGATCCTCTACCTCCAGGTGGATGTTGTTGATCCTGGCAAGTCGCTGATCTTCGTGCGTTACAAGGTTGGAGGTGAGACCGCCAACCTAAAGGTTGGGGACAGTTTGCCCCCGCCGAACAAGGGCATTGTGGTGCGCAGGATTCGACCAGAAGCGGTGGAGTTTGCCTTTCCCGACAACGCTGACCGGGAGAACGAGGTCATCGTGCCCGGGCTTATTGAGGGAGATGTTCTGATCCATGTGGTGGGTGAGGGGACTGTGGTGCAGCCCATGCGCGACGAGATGCCGACCTTCACCAGGCCTGTGGCTCTCGTGCCCCTGGAATCCCGTCATCTGGGTGGAAACACTTGGGAACTGGGCAGCACCGATATGGAAGAGTTCGGCCGTGACTACCAGCGCATCCTGACTCAAGACGTGCAAATGCGTACGCGCTTCGACAAGGACGGCAAGCGAGCTGGAGTCGAGATCACCGATGTCAAACCGGGCTCGATAGCCGCGCGCCATGGAGCCAAAGCTGGAGACATCATTATTTCCATCAATGGTTATCCGGTCAGCAGCAAGCAGGAAGCGATCAAGTTCGTCAAGAACAACAAGGACACCTACACGGTCTGGGAAGTGGTGGTTGAAAATATGGGCCGCCGCACGACCAAGGTCTACCGCAGCCCCGAGTCCGATTGAGTGCCCCGGAGGGAGCGTATCTCCCAGCTGCCGGGAGCCCCGGGGTGTTCTGTTTTGATCTGGGCAACACCCGCGCCAAGCTGACCTGGTTACCCCGATCCGGTGAGCCCCGAAGGCTCTTTGCCGCAGGGCTTGAAGATTTGTTGTCTTCACTCTCGACAGAGTCTCTGGCGGCTGTGGCCCAGGCTCCGCAACCCCGCTTGATTTCGAGCGTCTGCGCGAACGAGGCGGCTGAGGCCCTCACGGGCTGCCTGGCAGGTTCCGGTCCGATTGTCTTGAATCCGCCCCATGGTCTGGTCCTGGAGCTTGACACCCCTGAGAGCGTCGGTTTCGACCGCTTGTTTGCAGCCCGGGGAGCT
Organism: Planctomycetota bacterium; assembly: GCA_014238415.1. Classification (GTDB taxonomy): domain Bacteria; phylum Planctomycetota; class UBA1135; order UBA1135. The sequence goes on from JABABA010000011.1 coordinate 46,420, forward strand.
CTGGAGCACACCAGGTCCGACTCGATCGTGGTTCAGCTGGGCACCGCTCTGACTGTGGACGCGGTGCGCTGGAGCGTGGACCGCGGTCACTTCCTGGGTGGTGCCATTGCACCCGGGCCGAGTCTGTTGGCGGGTGCCCTGCACCGGGGTGGGGCTCGTCTGCCCAGGATCGAGCCGCGCCCCGGAGTTGCGGCACTCGGTCGTGATACGGAGGGTGCTCTGGCCTCCGGCGTCGCTGTGGGACTTGCGGGCACGGCGAGAGCCCTGGTGCGAGGGATCGCACGGGAGGCGGAAATGGAAAATGCGACCATTGTGTTCACGGGGGGAGCTAGGGATTTCTTACGGGAGGCTCTCGGGGAGTTGGGCTCGGCCTTGATCGAGGATCAGCATTTGTTGGCCAGAGGCATGGCCGCAGGTTATGGGGACTGAGCATGGCTGCTTCGGGACTTGAGCAGGTCACTCCCCAGGGACCGGCAGGTGTGGCGGTTCTGCGATTCCATGAATCGACGCGCTCAGAGACCCTCGAGCGTCTTGGTTTGCATGAGGTGCCGCTTGGATCCGTTCACCTTGTGCGTCCCAGCCTGGATGGGGAGGTACTCGATGAAGGATTGTTGGTGGCTTGCCCAGATGGCTCTTTGGAACTGCATGTGCACGGTAGCCCGGCGCTGGTTGAAAGGCTCCTTGTTGGGGGAGCATCAGCGCGCCAGTCCGGTGCCAGGTTGAGCCTTGAGGCCGCTGCTCTCGCGCGGGTTCCAGGAGCTCCCTGTAGCGCTGGTGCGCGCTTGTTGTTGGATCAGGGCAGAGGGCACCTGCGACGGTCCCTGGTTGAGATTCTTGACAGGGCAGATGACAGCCAGGCGAAGAATCTGTTGGATCATTGGCGACTGCAGCGTTTCTGGCTGAAGTCCGTCCGGGTGGTCCTGGTGGGGGAGGTCAACGCAGGCAAGTCCACTCTGTTCAATTTGATGATCGGTGAGGAACACGCCTTGATCAGTTCCGAGGAGGGAACCACACGGGACGCGGTTCAAGGTCGCGGGAGCTTGGGTCCTTGGCCAGTGGAGTGGATTGACACGGCAGGCGAGCGCGACCATGTTCCCCTGGCGGTGGAGCGCGCGGGGCAGGAGCAGGCCCGCATGGCCGCTGCCGGGGCGGATCTTGTGCTTCGATTGCTCCCTGTGGACGGCCTGCAGGCGAAGCCCTCCAGTCCGGTCCTGGGAGTCACTTTGCCTTCCGTACCTGAAGTGATCCTTCGGAGTCGAGGCGGGCAGGCCCTTGCCCCGAGTTCAGAACCGGACGCGGGGACTGCTCTCGATGTGCTTGCTGATCCCGAGGGAGCCCGTGCCGTGGTGGCCCGATGTGTCCTGGACTCGCTCGGGCTGCCAGGAGACTGGACTCGCACATCCGGGCAGGCGGCGCTCTACGACGAGTCCCAGGCGGAGGCTCTGGCAGCCTTTTTGGGTGGGGATTCCAGCCCCCTGCAGGCTCTGCTTGACATTTCGGATTGACGGGGGTGGGGCAATCCGTAGGCTGCTGCCCCTAGGGACCGACCGGCGTACCCCCAACGCCCAGGCCTTCCACCCACAGGAACCCTGGATTTGATCCGACACCTCGTCTCAATTGACGATCTCTCCCTTGAGGAGATTCAGGCTCTGTTCGCCTGGGCTGACCGTTTTGCAGCGGATCCTCGGGCCCAGAGTGAGATGTGTCGTGGCATGATCGCCGCCAGCGTCTTCTATGAGCCCTCGACCCGCACGCGTCTGTCATTCGAGTCGGCCATGTTGCGCCTGGGCGGCGGCGTCCTGACTGCTGCCGAGATGACCAGTTCGAGCGCGGTCAAGGGTGAGTCCCTCGCGGATACGGTGCGTGTGGTGGGGGGCGGCTACGCAGATGTGATTGTGTTGCGCCATCCCAGCGAGGGGGCCGCTCGTCTAGCCGCGAGCTACTCCCCTGTGCCCGTGGTCAATGCAGGTGACGGCGCCCATGAACATCCGACTCAAACGCTCTGTGATCTTTACAACCTGCACGTGGAACGGGGGCACATAGAAGGCCTTGAGGTCGTGCTTGCCGGAGACCTGAAGTACAGTCGCACAGTGCACTCCTTCGCCTACGCGCTGGCGCGCTTTGGGGCGGGCATTGTATGTGTGCCCCAGCCGGGGTTCGAGATGCCCGAGTATGTGGTGCGTCGATTGCGTGAGGAATTTGGCGTAGAGCCTGTGCGCGCTGATACGCGCAGGCTGGGGGACCTTGCGGGGGAGAGTGATGCCATGTATTTGACTCCGCAGAAGCCTCACCAACTTTCCCTGTTCACCGATGCCAGGGGGTGGGAGCTGCAGCATGTGGATGCGCTTTATATGACTCGCCCCCAGACCGAGCGTTTTGACCAGAGCGATGGGGGTAGTGATCAGTACATGCGCCTCGAACGGCGGGACATGGCGGCAGAGTCTCTGAGGGACGCAGTGGTCATGCATCCCCTGCCGCGCAGGGATGAGATCTCCAGCGACATCGACGAGGACCCGCGCAGCATCTACTTCAAGCAGGCGGGTCGTGGAGTTCCTATTCGCATGGCTTTGTTGTCCGCAATGCTGGGTAAGATCGAATTGCCCGGAGTCAGTCCCCAGCCTGTTGCATCCTGGCCGGTTCCTGTGGGGGCCAATCCCTGCCCGAACCCGAGCTGCATTTCACGTACAGAGCCGAGGCATGTGGAACCGCGCTTTGTGCTTGCTTCGCGTCAGCCCCTGCGCGCCCGCTGCGCCTATTGTTCCAGGGACCTCCTTTATCGCTTCGTGGGTTGTTCCACCACCCAGCGCTACCATGCCCCTGGATCATCAGCCCTGCGCAAGGTGCGCCCCGACCATCTGGTATTCCTGTCCGATGCAGACCAGGCCGGTTTGCTGGAGTTTTTTCCAGCCGGGGGCTGAGCGATTTTGGGGGCCCCAGCAAGAGGTTGGGACGCGGGTAGGGCCCAGGCAGGGGAGTGGAGTGAAGTGTGCGCTTCCGCACACAGGCGCCCCACGCAGCGCCCATCTGGGAGTCCCAAAGTGGTACACGGGGTTGTTTCCGGGTTTCTACCCCCCTTCCTGAGGCCTCAAAGCCATTGCGGCGCCGGGTCCTGCTCGGCGAGTCGTGGAACGGGAGTTGCATGCAGGCAGGTGTCAGCCGTCGGCCGGATGGCGGAACTACCTTTGCCAGGCCCCCGGGGGGGGTGACCTGGCGGGTGTAAGGGGGTAACCCCTAGCCGCCCCGGCTTGACTGTTGGCGTCCTTGCCCTTGACCCCTGGCTCAAGGTCATCACAATGTGAACCCTGCCGTGTGCTCCCCGTGAGGTGCGTCCCGATGGTGGACCCCCCACAGGGTGTTTCACACTGGGTTGCCCAAGGAAGCGTCCCCCCTGAGAATAGTGTCCCCAGCAGCATAGTGTCCCCAACAGCATAGTGTCCCGAACAGCATAGTGTCCCGAACAGCTGCGTGCCCCTCGGGTCGCGCGTCTTGCAAATCCAAACCACAACAAGTCGATCAATCTCAACACAGATGGTGCCACCCCGGGTAGTTCCGGGAACGCGACATCAGCTTAGTCCAAGCCGTGCATTCCCCCCCGTGGGAGCGCGCGCACCAACTGCGACCACCAGACCCCGCACACAATTCACTGCAGCGGGCATACCTTTCCATGAACAGGCTCCTTTTTGATTTGCGACGACCACTTCCTTTGACCCTTGCTGCAACACTGCAGGCCAGCTCTGCGCTGGTGTGTCTGACTCTGGCTGGTTGTGGCGGAGACGCGGGCTCTGGCACGATTTCTGCGAATGCCCCCGGATCGGTCGTATCTGATCCCTCGGGCTCGGGCCTCTCATTCATCGCCGACTACAATCAGAGTGGAAACGCCTCCAACTTGCGTCTGGCCCGGGTCTCCTGGGGACGCAAGGTCAGTGTGTTTGGTTTGGACGCTGAGGGACTGCGCGTTGCGATGAACACTGATTTCGTGATCGGTGGTTCATTGATCTCGGACAGCAATTATCTGCTTGAGACCAATCCGGTTACAAGCGAAGAGGCCTTGATCATCATGCGCGATGTGACAGACCTGAGCACCAGTGGAGGATACGATCAGTTCTACACCCTCTTGCGCGCAGCGGGGGAGACGATCAGTTTCATTACGCCCCTTGCTCCAGGCCAGGCAGGGGTCTACTCGCAGGTTCCGCGCAATGCGACTCTATCGGTGCAGTTCGATGATCTGCTTGATGTGTCAACGATATCGCATGAGACACTGCGTCTGATGGTGGGTGTGCCCTCGTCGATTCCTTTCGAGGCGCGTATATTTGCTGATTCCAATTACGGCGACCTTGCTGATCCAAACGGGGATGGCGTCGCGTCCTTGTACTCCACCCGGGTGCTGATTGATTTCACTGTCAGCGAGATCGAATCCTTTGCCACGGATCCGCCCATGGCGATCAACGGCGTTGGCCTGCCCCAGAGCGTGGATGTGAATCAGACCAATGTGCTGCTGCGGATCCCCTCTGTGGAGGCGGGCCTGGTGGGCCAGAACACGATTCTGCGCAATCTCTCCGGACATTCCTTGGATGCGGCCAACAACGGGCAGGCGGATTTCAGTTCACCAACCCAGGATGTGATCCGGGCCATGCGCTCGGGGGGTTCGGACACAGGGGATCAATACAATGGCTTCATGCCTGACTTCACCCCACCGGTGGTGGTTGGTGCCAGCCCGGCTCGTATTCCCATCGGCTTCTCACCCCAGCCGCTGATTGACGGCGCTCCCGGAGAATTCACTGTGCCGCGCCTGGTGTTTGACTCGGGGACCTGTTCCCAGACCCCGCGACCCGGGGATGTGCTGGTTCAGGGTACGGTGTACGCGGAAGTCACCAGTTTCGCCGCTCCCGTGGATCCGGGCGATGGAATTGCGGAGAACTTTACGGTGCGCCTGTTGCTCTACCCCGACGCTTGGGATGGTCCCGGTGGATCGGGTCCGGCGACCTGGGTTTCGGCCGCCATTGGTCCGGTTTCCTATCGAGCTGCCTATGACTCTCAGTCCGACGCTGCCAAGGCACCGTGCTTCGTTCAGATCTTGCCTCAGCCCGCGGGTTTTCCCGCCTTTCCAGCGGAGGGAATCTACACGGACTCGACAGCCGCTCTGCGATTCAGCGAACCCATGGACCCGGCATCCATGACCGCCTTTGACTCCTTGACCTTGACTCGTCAGCCGGCCCCGGGCCCCTTGGATCCACCCCTGCCTTCCAGTTCCTATGTGGTTGGTTCTGTGAGTCAGACACTCGATCTGCGGGCGTTCACATTTCGACCTGACCTGTCCCTGGCCCACACCCTGGGCGAGACCGAGTCCTACTTCTTGACCGTGGTGACCGGTGACACGGGGCCCACCGATTTGGCAGGCAACCCCTTGCAGGAAGGCCTGCCCTCCATCGAGATGAAGGTGGGTAGCACCAATCCCGGTGTGGCCAATGGGGGTCGCGTGAGTCGCTTCACCAGTCCCGACGAAGAACCTCCGGTGGGGGATGTGGATACCGGTCTGCTGCCCGAGTATGGCGGACAGCACCTGTTCGACATCCAAAAACAGTTGATCCGTCCGAGACCCACTGTCCGCTTCATTGGTCTGGCCGACCAGAGCCAGCCCCTCGCCGCCGCGATGACCCCTTTTCCTCAGGGTGTGCAGACCCCCCTGTCCCGTTTCGGATCCCGCATGATGACGCTCTATCGCTATGTGGATTTCGCTTTTGCCCTGACGGACAACACAAACCATAACTTGGATGTGGAGGGGATCTACTGGTCGCCTGCCGGTGGCCAGGTGCTCTCTGACAACTATGAGCACTTTGAGTTGGTCATGGCCCACTGCAAGTTCACTCCGGATGAGTATATCGACCCCGGTTCGCTCTTTCCCCAGTATCAGAACTCTGGGTTGCGTCATCAGTTCGCCAACAATTATGTGAACCAGTCTGAGGATCCGCCCACGGTGGTCCATGCTCGGCAATTGGGCTACAACGTGCTTCCTGGCGCGTTGCAGGTGGCTTCCAACGGGACCAAGTTGATGCCCTATCCCCTCAACCGGGATCTGCCTCCGGAAGAGCATGTGTATTGGACCTGGCGAGACAGCTCAGTGCTGGCTCGCGGAGGCAACTCCAGCAACGGTGTTCCCCCCAGGCAGGAGTATGTGGTGCTCAACCTGCCCACGCCAGGAAACCCTTACTATCCCGCCGGGCATGTGGGCTCAATTGGCTTGCCGCTCCTGTTCGAGGTGCGTTGTTTTCCTGATGACGGTGCTGTAGGCGCGAACCCATTCGACATCGTGTTGGCCGCGAATTCATCTTCGCGTCCGTACTTCCGTGCCTTCTCCACAGGGGGTACGAATCAGCAGGGTAATCAAATTCCCCGCAACCCGGACACGGAGACCTTTGCCAACGGCGGCTTCAATCCTGGATCCAACAATGCGTCAACCTATGGTCGGGACAATTCCTTCTATATAGGCGCGGTGGACTTTATTGTGCGAATCAGCCGCAGCACTTCGATCTGGTTCCCTGCTACAGATCCTGGTGCAGTTGGCAGTACCTTCAGCAATCCGATCTACAGTGACCCGATTATGGAGCCATCTCTGGCGGATCAGCCCTCGGGTACATCGATTGAATTGGATTTCCGCGGGGCAGTGGACATCAGTGTCCATAGTACCTTCGTGTTCCCGACGACTTGTGCGGGAGCACCTCCTAACCCCACGGTGCATCCGGCTCTGGAAAGCGCCCTGAGCCTCGATATCTACGGGGATCACTATTGGGATGACCCCGCCGTCTATTGCGAGAACGCATGGCCCAACCACAACTCCAACCGCATGAACCGGGGCATAGTCCTGACCGACGACCATACTTGGAAGTCGGATATCAGCGTCATCAACGGCTCCAAGTATTACCAGATGCGAATCACTTTCATCAACAACCCCATTTCAGGACTTGGCTCTGAGCTTTCGGCTTTGGCGCTGTCCTGGCAAGAGTGACCGATTGCACCAACAAGAAGGCCTCTCAGGTCGACCCTCTCCCCCCCAAGAAAACCCCATGTCCCTTTTTCGAACAATGTGTGTGAACAAGTCCTTGGTCTCTCTTCTTCTGGCCGTGCCACTGATCTCGGTCGGCTGTGGAGGTTCAATAGGTGACGCCGGCTCCGGCAGCTCCGGCGGCTCCGGCGGTGCCAGCGGCTTCAATGTCGTGTCGGTCTCCGTTTCCCAGGCTCAGATCTGGCAGATCAACCGGGCGATTGACATTACCTTCACCCGGGCCCTGGATTTTTCCACAGTAGGACTCAACACCATCTCGATTGCGACTCCTAGCGGCCTTTCGGCTACGGGTACCTTCAGTCAACTGGATGCGGTCACCGTGCGCTTTCAGCCCTCCTGCCCGACCTTGGCAGACAACTCCGATGCGGGCCTCTTGCCTGGTGGCCGAACCTATACCCTGCATGTGCTCGACACAACTGTGAATGGGGTGACTGTGCAAGACACCAATGGGTTCGGAGTTACACAGGGGCTGGTGGTCACCTTCCAGACCCCGGACTCCACGGATCCTCAGGCGCTCTTCCTGGACACGGTTCCTGGGCCGCCTGATGTGCGGGTTCGACTTCGTGGTGGCGTGGCCGTTGACGATTTGGACGCGACCTACCTGGAGCGTGGCGACGGAACTCGCGAGTACTTCTATCAGCAGCTCACCACCCAACAGGGTGAGTTGATCCCCCCTGGTGGGAGCCAGTATTTCCCCTTGCTGAACAAGTACTCAGATGTGGACAGCCATTGGTCGCTGGTGGTCTTCTTCAATCAGCCGATTATTTCTTCTCCGGAGAATATCAGCTCGAACCTGATCGCCCTGGAGTATGAACAGCAGGATGGGGTCGGTGACTTCGCTGGATTTGGTACCAAGGTCGAGCTGATCGCAAACTGCACTGCGACCGGTGCCGCCTTGCGTGTGACCCCTCTGGGGGTCGTCCCCCAGGGCAAGCGCATGCGCCTCAACATCAGGCAGGGCTTCAGTGACCTGACTGGTGATGGGCTGCCTTCAGACAATGTGGGCGCGGCGAGGATGGTGACAACTATCTCCTCCAACGATTTCGACAAGGAGTTCGATGAGTTGACTGAGGACTTTGATTACTCAGCGGGTGTGGGCGATTCCCGCCAGGATGGGACCACCCCCCTTGGACAGCCGTCCGCTACTTGGGGCGAGGGTGTCTTGCGCGCCAGCTTTGATTTTGGTGGCACAGGCGGCCCAGGCGGCGACTTTGACTGGGTGGTTGGTTTCAGCGGCCCCGAAACCGTCATCCTGGATACGGTAACCAGCCAGATTCTTGGTGGTCCGGGTGGAATCCCCGTGACGACCCAGACAGTGATCAACGGAGTTGTGGACATCCATGATTTCCGTATCAACCCAGGGTCTCGCGTGATCGTCCTGGGGCCCAACCCCTTGACGATCCTGGCCAGTGGCGAGGTTGTGATCAATGGCGAGTTGTCGGTCAATGGCAGTGACAACCCGGGTGTGGGCACTCTCAACACCACCAACTTCCCCGAGTTGGGAGCCTCTGGCAACGGCGGCGGTGGTCGCGGTGGTACAGGTTCCTTCCTTACCTCCCAATCGACGCCCAAAGGCGGTGATGGCTTCGGTGCCTTCGGAGTTGCCAACCGCGGGGGGATTGGCGGTGAGACTACTTACAACACCGGCGGTACCAACAATCGGCGCGCTTCCGGGGGTGGGGGCCCTTCTTTCGGGTCGACCGTGTTCTATGACCACGATGGGACCCCGACATCGAACAGTCCGGACACGCCCATGGTGCGTGCTCAGATCTTGATTGGCATGGACCCCGAACCTGGTCGTGGTGGATCACCGAATGGCAAGGGTGCCATCAGTCAGGCGGTTCGTGCCCAGGGTGGTGCCATCGGAGAAGACCCCTTCGTGGACGAAGATGAGGGCAACAACTTCTTTGGTCAGATGATTACTGCCGAGGGCGCCCTGGTGGTGGGTGAGCTGAGCAAGACCTACGCTGGAGGCGGTGGGGGTGCTGGGGGAGACGCTGTTTCGTCCAATTCGTTCCCCTTGCAACCCTTCCAGATCACCGGAGACGAAAAGGGCTCTGGTGGCGGCGGTGGCGGCGGAGGTCTCAGGATCCTCGCTCTTGAAGATATCACCATCGGTGCTACCGGCTCTGTGATTGCGAATGGCGGCGAGGGAGGCGGTGGCGAGAACACCAACTTTTTCGACCGTGTAGGTGGTGGCTCTGGCGGCGGTGCTGGCGGTCACATCATCTTTTCAACTGCAGGCAAGGTGAACATCCTGGGCATCGCGGAAGATTCCCAGCAGTGGTATAGAGACAGTGGTTTGACAACCGGCACAGGTTGGCCAAATTTCAGCAGTACTCGTGCTTTGAGTGCAGTTGGCGGTCAGGGTGGTGCGGGTGCTGCGGACCACGGTGGGTCAGGTGCAAACGGCGGCACTGCCTGGCGCTGCGATTGCATCCCCCGTGCGTTCGTTGACAACGAGCCAATTGGTTGTCCCAACGGACTCGAAGATGCGCCCCCTTACCGCTGCATCGGTTGCTTCTCAATCTCGACCCAGGGCTTCAATGATCCCATGGGACCGGTGCTGGGCGCTGGTGGCGACGGTGGTCCAGGGATCATTCAGCTCCATGTGGCGACTCCCGCCGAAGACATCAACCTGCCGGCAGTTCTGGCTGATGGTCAGACAGGGCAGGTCTATGGGGAGATGGTATTGGTTGGTGCGAACCTTGTGAATCCCCTTGATCCGACGCAAGTGATCGCTCCCCCGCCCCTGGGTTGGATGGATCCAGTGCAAGTCGAAGCTCGTGTGATTGAGCTACAGACCAATCAGCCGGGCATTGATCTTGAAGGTGTGCCCATGAGCAACAACCTGGTGCCTTTCTTTGGTCCCAAGTCTGCGGCCCGCTCCCTTTGGATTCCCCTTGGACTGGCCCGGATCAACCCGGCCAATGTGCCAGCTACCTTTACGTCGATCATGGGTGTGCAGGTCACAGGAGATCCCAATGACATTGGCAAGGTACTGCATGGGCCGGTCGGGGATACGGTACTTGAGCTGCCCCCGGTAATTGTTGCCGCAGCTGTGGATCCCCTTGGGCTCGTCGCCCCCTTCATCACTCCGGATGGCGGAACCTTGGTCTTTGATGCGTCCAGTATGCCTGACACCTATCGGGTCACCCCTTCCATGGCGCGACGCTTTGCGATCGTGCTGGGAGACGCTGCGGTTGATCCGACCCTAAGTCTGGACTTCGAAGCGATCAGCGTGGTCTACGACGCGGTCAATGATCAGTTGCGTTGTACCGCTGGTGCTGGGGTGGACTTGACCCTATTCCAGGCGACCACGGTGTTTGCCAGTTTGCGCCCGCACCATTTCCGAGTGGAAACCCAGGGAATCTGGGACAACCTCTCGGCAGATGCCAGCATTCGGTTCGGCTTTGATGCCACCACCACGGATGTGGCTGGCAACCCTTCAGCCAGCGGTGCCTTCACGGTGACTTCCACAGACCTTGCCCGGGATATCACGGACATGAATGATGGCAGCATCTGGGATTTCTTCCGCTTCGAAGTGGAGTTTGACCTTGGCGATCCGCTGAACACTCCCCTGCCGGGCTTGTTGTTCATGAAGATCCCCTTTGAGTTCGGAGCGGAATAGCGCCCCGTCCTGTTTCTCCGCTGCACCTCGGCGGGTGTATTCACTTCAGACCGGGCGGGCTGCTAGAATCTCGGGTATCAGCCGTGAGAAAAGCTCTCGTCCCTCTACTGACTCTGACCTGCCTTTGGTCCTGCAACCGACCGCAGGAGCAACTGCGACCCCTTGTCGTGCTGCAGATCATGCCGCCTGTCGACGCTCGCGTGTATCTCAACGAGCCTCTGGTGGTGACCTTTGATCAGGATGTAGATCTGGCGTCGATCACGCCCCAGAGCGCGCGCGTGCTCTCGGAGGGGACTGCAATCCCCGGGCGATGGGAGGTGGATGGCGTACATCTGAGCTTCTGGCCCAAGCCCATCCTGCGATCTGATCGGATGGATGGGGGCTACCGGCCGGGGCAGCGCCACTCCCTGGTGCTGACGGGCTTTCCTCGGCCCGATGGGATCCGTGCACAGGGTGGGGCGCATCTGGCTCAGACCGTGCGCCATGACTTTGTGGCCAAGGAGATCGGGCCAGGGCCGAGCCTGTTTGATCTCTCCATGGATCCCGGGCGTTGCGAACCGCTGCGGCCTCCTGGGACTGCCCCTGGCGCGCCTTTGTTGTTGCAGCGCGGGGAGGCGATTGTGCTTGTCTGTGATGAACCTCTCGACCCCAGTTCACTGGTCTCTGAAGAGTTCTGGATTGAGGCGGACATCAGCGCGCCTGGTACTCAGCAGGGAGCCCTGGGTCGAGTGGCAGGATTGCACACCCGTTTGGTACAGAACAATCACTTTCGATCCCTGGCGACCGGTTCCTGCGCACGAATCCAGTTCTGGCCGGACGCACGGCTGTCCGAGGGCGGATACCTCTTGCGCGGCGTTCCCCAGCCCAGCCTGATGGACATGGGAGGGAATCTCGCTTGGAGTGAAGCGGAGCCCATCACCCTGGCACGGCTGCGAGTTCTGCCCAGGGGTTTTGGCCCGGACTCGACCATCCGGTTGGACTTTCTCGATGCTCATGGAAAGTCGCCCCAACGGATTCCTTGGGCAGACGGCACCGCCGCCTGGTCCGACCGGGGGGAACTCAGCGTTGCCCTGCCCGCGGCCAGTGGGGATGGGCATGAAGGTGTGGTGGTGCTGACCGGCGAGCAGACCCAAGGCCAGCGTGAGGCCATTCAGCTGACTGTGCCTGCGGGATCCAAGGCCGAGTTCCTGGACCTTCCGGGCCTTGTGATTCTACGCAGTCAGGGTTCCATGCGCATTGATGGCACGCTCCTGCGCCAACGCCAAGGTCAGGTGGTGGATCCTGTGCAGGTTCATGGTTCGCCTGATCAACCGGTCTTGCTGTCTGTTCTTCTGGATCAGGCGCTCGCAAGCGGACGCGAGTGGACCGTCCTGATTGCGGGTGGAGATCTGATCATTACTGGGGAGGTGCAGGTAGACACGCCCCTGATACTGGTGGCCGGAGGTCGCGTACGCATCAACGGTAGCGTGCGTTGCAAGAGCGAACACTTGCACCTCTTGGGAGAGGGTGGTGGCTTGGATCTGCCTGGGATTCCTTCGTCCCTGCCGGGCGTGCTGGTGGATCAACCACATCTCAACCCTCTCCAAGAGCCCCTGCTCTTCGCGGCTATCTCCTCGCCTCTCCCACGCGAGGTCAGCCAGCGTTACGATTGGGGTCGACTGGTTGTCGGCGGACGGGAGGGGACGGGTCGTTGGAGGGTGGGTTTTCTACCCGCAGATGATGCCCTGGAGCGCGAGCGGGTCGTGCGTCATCCTGGTTTGCTGCAAGGGGCGGGGCCTGTACGCGTGTTGGTAGAACTGGAAGTCCTGCCCGGCGGGGTGTGGGACCCTCCAGCCTTGGATTTTTTGCGCCTGGACTGGGAAGCTCCCGAAGGCTTGCCTTTTGCCCGCTGACGATAGAGGCCGGCACTCGGATCTGAGACCGCAGACAGCGGAGTACCAGGTGCGGGTGTACGGGAGGATATCGTGCTCGCCCTTGAACGAGCTGCCGTGCTTTTTCAGGATTGACGATCGGTGGCGTGTTGATCCAGGAGGCATTCCACTCGCAGCATGGATCCGCAGCTTACCGACCCCATAATTTCTAGTCCCTTGGCCACGGCCTATTGGGTTTTGATGGGGTTTCTGGTTGGCTCCTTCCTGAATGTAGCGATCCATCGCCTGCCCACCGAGGGGGAGAGCATTTTCAAGCCTCTGCGGTCGCGCTGTCCCAAGTGCCGAACCACTCTGACCTGGTACGAAAACATCCCGGTGCTCTCTTGGCTGATTCTGTTCGGCCGCTGCCGGACCTGCCGTTCATCGATCCACTGGCGCTATCCCCTGGTGGAAATCCTCACGGCTCTTCTGTTCTGGGCGGCTGCAGATTCTTTCATGGGGGACACCGCGCACATCGCGATAGTGGTCTTGGTCCTGTCTGGTCTGGTGGTGGCTACTTTTGTGGACCTGGACTGCTACGAGATTCCAGATGAGGTAAGCCTGGGGGGCTGTGTTCTTGCGCCTCTGCTGAGTTTTCTCGTGCCCCGCCTGCATGAGATAGATCTTGATCGTTTTGCTGCTCTTGGCGAGTGCCTGTTGGGTATGGCGGTGGGGGGTGGCATTCTCTACTTCATAGGCTGGTTGGGCTCCAAGGTCTATCGCGTGGATGCCATGGGTTTCGGTGATGTGAAGCTGGCGGCAGCGGGGGGCGGGTTTATTGGAGCGTCCGGAGTTCTATACGCGCTCCTGATCGCAGCCATCCTGGGCTCCCTGGTGGGTGTCCTGAACATGTTTCGCTTGTATTGCGAGTTGCGTTTGCGAGTCTCCCGCCGTCATCGGCGAGATGGACGCTTGCGGTCTCTGCAGGCCGCCCGACTCGCTGGTCGCTACATACCCTTTGGCCCTTATTTGGCTGTGGGGATTGCTCTCAGTCTTTTGGGCTGGAATGATGATGGAGCCCTGGTGTTCCAATTTCTATTGAACTGACTCTTGAGGGCCAAGGATGCCCAACGAAATCATGCGATTGAATCTGAACTGCACACTATTGACCCTTTGCGTCCTGCCCGTGCTGAGCGGGTGCGCCTCCGATCAGGCTCTGCGTGGCGCCCTTGGAGAACGAAACGATTTGATCCGTCATTTACGGAGTGAGAACGCTGTCCTTCAGCAGGAGGTCTTGCACCTCTCCGGGGATCTCGCGGGTCTACAGAGCGAATTGAGCGAACTGCAATCCGTCATGCGGACCTCTGAGGCTGTTGCCGCCGTGCCTGCAGTCGTTGACTTGCCTCTGCCTGAGGTGAACGATCTGTCTGAGCACGGTATCGAGGTCGAGCGCCGGGGTGTGGGGATTGCCTATGTGGTTCCCAGCGCGGTGAGCTTCAGTCCTGGCAGCGCCGAACTCACCGAAAGAGGGCAGGAAGCCTTGAGGGCTTTGGCCCAACGCATGACCCAGGATAGCCCAAGCGGGGCTGAGATTTCGGTGGAGGGGCATACGGATTCCGACCCGATTCAGCGCTCGGGCTTCGCCAGCAATCGGGAACTTTCCCTTGCCCGCGCCCTGACCGTACACGGATTCCTGGTGGCTCAGGGGGGGCTACCCGACGAACGCTTTGTGGTGCTCGGCTACGGACCGCACAGGCCTGTTGAGCCAAACACTGACGCTTCGGGCAAGGCGCGCAATCGACGGGTGGAAGTTGTCGTTCAGGCGTGGCGGAAATAGGGCCCGCTCCCAAGTTGGCTGGGGGCCCCGGAGGGGCACCCCACAAGGACACCCCTTGGGGCTAGAATGGGTTGGTTCTCACCCTGCCTGGGGCGCTTCATGGCCTTGGGTGGCGGATCCAAATCAACTGCCCAGTGCCCCCTATGAGCCAACCCTCTGCCATTCGTAATGTTTCGTTCGTCGGACACCCGTCCACGGGCAAGACCACCCTGGTTGATGCCCTTGCCTTCAAGATGGGAGCCAACGCCCGCAAGGGATCCCCGCAAGACGGCACGAGTTTGTGCGACACCGAGCCCGAAGAGCAGTCGCGGCATCACACTCTGCAGTTGAGTGTGGTTTCGGCAGAGCACGATGGCAAGGACTGGACTCTGATGGACACTCCCGGCTATCCGGAGTTTGTTGCTCAAGCTCAGGCTGCCATCTGGGCCTCAGACCTGGTCGTTGGTGTCGTTAGTTGCGCTAGTGGCGCCTCATTCAACTTACGTACCAAGATGCTGCTTGCAGGCCGTATGGGCCGTGGCCGTGCGATTGTTTTGACCCATTTGGATGGCGAGAACGCAGACTTCGATTCGATTGTGCATGAGCTGCGAGAGCGGATCGGTGAAGTCTGCGTACCGGTCCTGTTGCCTAATGAATCCGGCCCCGGATTCTCGAAGGTAGAGCGGACATTCTTGCATGCCGATAGCGAGTGGCATCAGCGCCTGAAGGATAGGGTCATGGACGCTTGTACAGACGACGATCTGATGCTGACCTATCTGGATGACGGCATCCTGACGGAGGATCAACTTGAAATGGAGATGCCTCACGCGATTGCAGACGGGACACTCATTCCTGTGCTGGTTTGCAACCCCGCGTCGGGAGAAGGAGTCGATGAGGTCTATACCTTTCTCAAGCGCTTCGGGCCCTCTCCTGAATCGGGATTGGTGAAGGATGAAGAGGGGCAGGCGGTCTCACTTGATCCGTCCGGGACCCTGATGGGAACAGTCTTCGCGACCCAGGTGGATCCCCATGTCGGGCGTATCTGCCTGGCGCGAATCCATGCGGGATCAATGGATCACAGCACCCATGTGGGGCTTGCGAATGGAGAAGGCAACGAGAAGATTGGCGGACTGTTTCGCATGCTGGGCAAGAAGCGCGAAGCCCTCGAAACCGGCACTCCGGGTGAAATTGTGGCCTTTACCAAGGTTGAGAAACTCCCCACCTGGGCGCACTTTTGCCAGGCCGGCGAAGAGGGTTCCAATGTCGAAGTGCCCACCGCTCCCAACCCCATGGTTGCGCTTGCCGTGGAACCGCGCTCACGGGCAGATGAGCAAAAGATTGGCGAGGCCATTCACAAGTTGGTGGGTGAAGATCCCAGCTTGACTATCGAGCAGACCAAGGACACCCACGAGATGGTGGTCCATGGCATGAGTGACTTGCACCTGCAGGTTCTATTTGAGCGTTTGTCACGGCGCTATGGAGTCGAGGTAGAGACTCACCTGCCGATGGTCGCATATCGCCAGACCATCAGCAAGGCTGTGGAGGCTCACCATCGCCACAAGAAACAAAGTGGCGGCAAGGGGCAATTCGGAGAGTGCTTCCTGCGGTTGCGTCCTGGTACGGCCAATGACCCGGTGGTGTTCATCGACAAGGTCGTAGGGGGGGCAATTCCCCGCAACCTGATCCCTGCCGTGGAAAAAGGCATTCGCGAGATCTGCGCCAAGGGAATCTTGACCCGTGGCGAGGTCATGGGTGTGGAGGTCGAACTCTACGACGGCAAGTTCCACGCGGTGGACTCGGACGAGGCGAGCTTCAAGTCGGCTGGATCCAAGGCTTTCCGCGAAGGCTTCGAAAACGCCAAGCCAGTGCTGCTTGAGCCTCTGATGCGGGTCGAAATCCATGTGCCCACTGAGGATGCGGGGGCGATTTTCAGCGACCTCACCAGTCATCGTCGGGGCCATGTGATCGATCAGCAGACCGAAGCCGGGGGGTCGATCACAATGATTGTGGCCGAAGCCCCCAAGGCTCTGATGCAGACCTATCATCGGGACCTGAACTCCACCACCAAGGGCGAAGGAACCTGGAACATGTCCTTTGCTCGCTTTGCCCCGGTGCCCGCAGCAGAGCAGAAGAAGATCTTGGCGGCCCAGGCCGAGGCCCTCGTAGAGGCGTGATCTGGGAATAGAGGCCTGATTTGGGGCGCTCCTTGGGCTCCTCTGGGCCCCTGGAAGCACCCAACTCGTCCCTGTCTGGAGGATCGGGCTCCTTCCCCTCCAGCAAGGTCAACAGCTTGGACGATGAAGACAGCACCCCAGTGCCTGGGGAGAGGTGTCTTCGCGATGATCACAATGGAAGAACTCCTGACGCTGTTAGTGCGTCAGGGTGGCTCAGACCTACATATTTCGGTTCATTCTGCGCCCCGCATTCGGGTCGACGGCAGCTTGATGCCTGTTGAGCACGCGCCCTTGTCTCCGGATGAGACACGGCGCCTTGCCACAAGCGTTCTGACCACGGACCAGATCGCCCGGCTGGACCGGGAACTGGAACTCGACTGCTCGTTTGGCTTCGAAGGGCTCGGGCGTTTCC
Organism: Planctomycetota bacterium; assembly: GCA_014238415.1. Lineage (GTDB taxonomy): Bacteria > Planctomycetota > UBA1135 > UBA1135. The sequence continues at coordinate 63,363 of JABABA010000011.1, forward strand.
GGGTCAATGTTTTCTATCAGCAGGGGGCCGTGGCCTGTGTGCTGCGCCTGATCCCTACTCAGATTCCCAATTTTGAGGACCTGGGAATGCCGGAGGACCTCTGCCAGAGTCTGTGCAAGTTGCAATCTGGATTGGTGTTGGTCACCGGAGCTACGGGTTCGGGTAAGTCCACATCCTTGGCAGCCATGATTGACTACATCAATCAAGACCGTCAGGCACATATTGTGACCATCGAGGATCCGGTGGAATTCACGCATCAGCACAAGAATTGCGTGATCACCCAGCGCGAAGTGGGTGGAGATACGCGCAATTTCAAGAACGCTCTTCGCAGTGTGTTGCGTCAAGACCCAGACATCGTATTGGTGGGGGAACTGCGTGATCACGAGACCATTGAAGCTGCCCTGACCCTTGCAGAGACAGGGCACTTGACTTTTGGCACCCTGCACACCTCGGACTCGGTGCAGACGATCAATCGTATCATTGATGTGTTCCCTTCTCACCAGCAGTCCCAGGTGCGCACCATGTTGTCCTTTAGCTTGCAGGCGGTGTTCAGTCAGAAGCTGCTGCCCAAGGCCAAGGACTCGGGCCGTGTGATGGCCGCTGAAATCATGATCGCAACACCAGGCATTCGCGCACTCGTGCGTGATGGCAAGAGCCACCAGATCTACTCCCAGATTCAGACTGGCGGCCGCTTGGGAATGTGCACCATGGCCCAATCCCTGGCGAACCTCGTCAACAACGGCGTCATCCGCATGGCCGATGCGGAGAAGGCCATTGCAGATCCGAGCGAATTGCGCAACTGTTTGAGGGCTGCCTGATGGTGCGTGTTCCCACCAAAATTAGGCGTTTGTTGAGCGAGGAGGGCCTGGTCTCCCCCGAGCGCTGGGATGAGGTGGCTTCCCTGGAGGACCCTCTTGAGGCCCTGTTCGATGCGGGAGATCTGGAGGAGAGCGCTCTGGTAGAAGTGGTGGCGCGCACTGCCCAGGTGGCACCGATTGATCTGGCGCAGGTTGCTCCCGATGGAGATGTGTTCGACCTTCTGGACCATGAGCTTTGCCATCGCCTTCAGATTCTGCCTTTGACCCGCAACGGGGATCTGCTGACCATTGTGGCTGCGGATCCCTTCGATGTGCTCCTGTTTGATGACCTGCGCCGCCGCACCGGTTGTCAGGTACGTGCCGTGTATGCGCCCGGGCCTCGGGTCCTGGCATCGCTCAAGGATCTGCATGATGACGGTTCTGCCAAGGTCCAGGAAATGATGGATCAGGTGGGTGAGGACTCCGGTCTGCAGGCGGAGCCCGACGAGCCGGAAGCCGAAGACATCGAAACCACCATGGCTGAAGGTGATGACTCGCCTGCAGTCAAGCTGATCAATGTGCTGTTGCTGAAGGCCTTGCGTGAGAAAGCCAGTGACATTCACATTGAGCCCGGAGACCGTCAGGTCAAGATCCGATTCCGGATTGACGGTCGTCTGCGCGAGGGTATTCCGCCGGTCTCACGCGGCCTCCTACCGGCTATTTCATCGCGCTTGAAGATCCTGGCATCCCTGGACATCGCTGAGCGTCATGCACCCCAGGACGGAAAATTCCAAATCCGATACGAGGGCCGCGGCATCGACTTCCGCCTCTCGGTTCTCCCTGTGGTTGGAGGCGAAAAGAGCGTCATCCGGATTCTGGATGTGGGGTCGCTGGCCCTCAACCTGGATGGCATGGGTTGGGAGCCTCAGTCTCTGGCCCATGTTCGCGAGGCGATCAGTCAGCCCTATGGAATGATGTTGGTCACCGGCCCTACGGGCTCGGGCAAGTCCACCACGCTCTATTCCTGCGTTCAAGCGGTGTCGACCTCGGATGTGAATGTGACCACTGTGGAAGACCCGGTTGAATACCGCATGGAAGGTATCAACCAGGTGCCGGTCAATCCCAAACGAGGTATCACCTTCGCCGGTGCCTTGCGCTCGATCCTGCGTCAGGACCCAGACATTGTTCTCGTGGGTGAGGTGCGTGACAAGGAGACCGCTGATATCGCGGTCAAGGCTGCCCTGACCGGACACCTGGTGCTCTCGACCCTGCACACCAACGATGCGGCAAGTACGATCACGCGCTTGGTGGACATGGGCGTGGACCCATTCATGGTCTCGAGTTCATTGCTCTTGATCTGCGCTCAGCGGCTGGGCCGCAGGCTCTGCAAGGCCTGCCGCGTGCCCGTGGAAGATCCCCCCAGGGAGGGTCTGCTGAGCGTTGGCTTCCTGCCCGAGGACTTTGATGATCTGCAGCTGTTTGCCGCCAACGCCAAGGGCTGCGGTCGTTGCAATGGTGGCTATCGCGGCCGCTTCCCCGTACTTGAGACCATGCCCATGACCTCGCGTATGAGGCGCTTGGTCGTGGAAGGCCGTACTGCTGAAGAGGTCAAGCGGTTGGCCCTTCAAGATGGACTGCTGAGCTTGCGTCGCGTGGGCATTTTGAATGCGATTCGTGGGGTGACTTCCGTTGAAGAAGTCCTGCGCATCACCCTGGAGGACTGATTCTGCCCCTCCTTTCCCTTCCCAGACAATCATGAATCAATTCAAGTATGCCGCCAAGGACGGCACAGGCAAGACGGTGCAGGGCACCATTCAAGCGGCGACCAGGGCGGAGGCCGCTGCCGAATTGCGCAAGCGTTCATTGGTCGTGCTCCAGCTGGCCGAAAGCTCGCTCAAGAACAAGCAACGCTTCTCGCTCTCCATTGGTAAGGCCAAGCCCAAAGCCAAGTCGGCCGAGGTGGTGATTTTCACCCGCCAATTGGCGACTATGGTGGGTTCTGGCCTGTCGTTGCTCGAATCGTTGGAGGTGCTTGGCGAACAGGCTGAGACCCCTGGTATGCGGGCCACCTGCGAGGTGTTGGTGACCGAGGTGCGTGGTGGATCTGATCTCTCCAGCGCCATGAGCCACTGTTCCAAGGTCTTTGATCACCTTTACATCTCAATGGTCAAGGCTGGCGAGGTTTCTGGCCAGATGGACATCATCCTGAACCGTTTGGCCGCCTATCAAGAGGAGAGCGCTGAACTCTCACGCGAGATCCGCTCGGCCATGACCTACCCGGTGATCTCCATGATCCTGGTCGTGGGCATCACTGTGTTCCTGATGGTTGGTGTCGTACCAACCTTCAAGGAGGTCTTTGCGTCCATGGAATTGACCCTGCCGACGATCACCCTCGCTGTGCTGGCGGTCAGCGACTTCATGTTGGGCAACCTGGCCTATATTCCTGTGGCTCTTATGGCCCTTGTGTTTGCAGTTGGCGCGGCCAAGCGCACCAAACCTGGGCTACTGGCTTGGGACCACTTGATGTTGCGTCTGCCGGTTTTCGGCAAGTTGCACGCAAAGGTCTGTCTGGCTCGCTTTTCCCGCACCTTCGCAACCCTGATACGTTCTGGCGTGCCGATCCTTTCGACTCTCGACATCGTGGCCAATACCGCTGGCAACCAGGTAGTGGCCCAAGCTGTGATCGAAGCCCGCGAGAGCGTGCGCGTGGGCCAGCAACTGTCCGACCCATTGGCCAGGCGCAAGGTCTTCCCGCCCATGGTCACACGCATGATTGCCATCGGTGAGCGGACTGGTGCTCTGGAAACCCTGCTTGAAAAAATTGCCGACTTCTATGACAGTCAGGTCAAGGCCATGGTCAAGGCGTTGACCAGTCTGATCGAGCCGCTCTTGATCAGCTTCATGGGACTCATTGTTGGAGGCGTGGTGCTTTCCATCTTCGCGCCTATCATGGGCTTGGTGGAGAAACTCAGCTCCGGGGGCTGAAAAGCCCCTCTGAGGGCTCGCAGGACCGATTATTGGGTGTCCCAGGTCGGAGGTCTATCCGACCTGAATTGAGTGCTTGAGCTTGTTGAATCCAGTTTTGAGACACACCGGGCAGACCCTCAAGCCGCTTGCCCCCGAGGACGATATTCATAGCACGGCGTGGAGTGCTACCGGGTTTCCGGATCGAACTGTGCCGCGTCCCCAGGCCCTTCTCCTGGGGATCCACAAGGAACCCCAAAGGGGATTCGCCATCAGATCCAGGCCAACCAGTGCCTGTCCATGTCCAGCAAATTGAATATGAAAGTCAACAACAACAAAGCGGGTTTCACCCTCATTGAACTGATGATCGTCGTTGCGATCATCGCCATTATCGCCGCCATTGCTTTGCCCAAGCTCATGAGCGCTCGCATCTCAGCCAACGAGAACGCCGCCGTTGCGACCTTGCGCTCAATCGCAGCGTCCCAGCAGCAGTTCCAGGCTTCGTCATCCGTGGACACCGACTATGACGGCGGTGGTGAGTTTGGCTACTTTGGCGAACTCGCTGGTGTTGCTGACCTGCGGATCGGTGCTGCTACGGGAGACGTTGCTGCGCCTCTTGATCCGCCCTACCTGGCAACTCCCTTCGGCGACATCACGACCAGCTTGGTCGAGCGTCAAGGTTACTTCTATCAGATCTGGCTTCCCAGTGATGCCAGCCCGTCTCTGGGCGTGGCCGAGGCTGCGACCGGCGGAGCGGCCGCTACCAATCCCGGTAGCTCCAACTGCGAAGTAATGTGGTGTTGCTACGCCTGGCCCGTGGACGCTGGCAAGACTGGCATGCGCACCTTCTTCATCAACCAGGAAGGAGACATCATCAGCTACTCCAACCGCGACACTCTGGACCAGTACTCCGGTACGACCAGCATGCCGGCATTCTCTGAAGCCCTGTCAGCAGTTGACATGGACGCAGCCCTGGGTCTGCTCGACACCAGTGGCGCCACTCCCGTGGTGACCGCCCAAGACGGAAACATCTGGACTCCCGTCGGCAACTGATCGCCAACCGGCGTATCTTGCTTCTTGCTTGTGGGGCGCCTGCGGTTTACCGCAGGCGCCCCTTGCTATTGATGGAGGGGAGAGCGCTGTTGTCTAGACCGGAGGGAGGTCGAACAGCTGAGCGGCGTTCTCGCTTGTGATGCGCGCCATTTCCTCGGTGCTCAGGCCCTTGAGTTCGGCGACCTTGCCCAGGACTTCCGCCACCAGGGCCGGTTCATTGCGCTTGCCCCGAAACCCCTGCGGCGCAAGGAATGGACAATCGGTTTCCACCAGGATGCGATCCAGGGGGACTTGCCGCACCGCTTCGCGGTTGTTCTCGTTGCGTGGGTAGGTCACCACACCCGAGAACGAGATGCAGAAGCCCGCTGCAAGATAGGGTTCTAGTTCTTCAGGCCCCATGGTGTAGCAGTGCATCACGCCTCTGCGCAGGGGGTGCTCTTTGACCATGCGGGCGGTCTCCTGATGGGCGTCTCGGCAGTGAATGATGACTGCCTTGTCTAGTTCACACGCCAGGTCCAGGTGCCAGCCAAAGGAGTCGATCTGGGCCGCGCGCGGGCTGTACTCTTTGAACCAGTCGAGACCGGTCTCACCGATGGCAACGCAACCGGGGTCCTGGGCCAGGGCGCGGATGGCGGCTCGCTCTGCTTCGCCAGTTTGCTCGGTATCGTGGGGGTGGATGCCTGCGGTAGCGTAGAGGTTCTCATGTTCGTCAGCCAGTTGCTTGGCCTGCGTTGAAGTCTCCACGTTTGTGCCCACCACCACCATGCGCTCGACTCCCCGCTCTTGAGCGCGCTGGAGGGTCTCCGCGAGGTCTTGTTGGAACGAATCCCAGTACAGATGACAATGGCTGTCGGTGATCATCGGCCGTCTTGTTCTCCGCTCAGGTTTGGAAGCGGCTCAGGATCCTTGATCAGTCCTTCGGCATCCAGCAAGAGTCCTCGGCAGTTGCGTTGCATCATGTCGAGCAAGAATGCGCGGAAGTTGCTGTCTGCTTCGCGCCGTGCCACCTCGGCAAACAATGCGCAGGCTGTTTCCGAGGGCAATAGCTCACGCAGGGACTGAGCCGACATGCGGCGCAAGTAGCCATCTCCGCTGGACTCGACCAGACAGGATTCCAGTGCTCTTTGTCCAATTGGCTCCAGGGGGAACTCGCGCATGCGCTTGGCCGCCTGCCAACGGGCTGGAGGGTCCAGCCGCAGATTGGTTGCGACTTGGGCGAGCATGGGTACCGGGGACTCGCCAGTCTTGAGGCAGGCGTTGATCCAGCCACGCACCAGAAACTCGTCGTCCGGCAGGGTCTGGCGTTTGACTCTTGTGCGCTCGAGGATCGGTTTGGCATCCGAGAAAAACAGTCGCGGGGAAGTCAGGGACAAGACCAGGGCGGCTTCTGTCCGGTCGGCGATGGGGGAGCCGTAGGTGATGAACAGGTTGTGCAGCAGCTCGCGTGCGTTTTCTGGTGCCGCCAGCCCACCAGTCCATAAGAGTGCGCGGCGCACCAGGTAGGGTTCCTCGGCGGCACCGGTGTAAGCGTGCAGGGCTGCATTGCCTGCTCCTTCGCCCTGGGAGATGACTCGATCGATGCGTGAACGCTGGTCAGCGAGCCAGCGGTCGTGGTGATCGCTTGTAAGGGTCGCATCCAGAGGGCGGAACTGCTGGATCAAGAGACCGATCTGCTCGCGGGCGGCCGTGGAAACCGGGGCATCGAGGGGGATGCCCCACTCATCTCTGGCCCCTTGCCCTTCTACCTCGATGGAGGTTGAGGGCTGATCGCAGGAAGCAGGTGTCAGGGCCAGGCAGCACAGCAGGAGGGCGGCCTGGGAGCCGCTTGGGGTGCCCTTTTGCCTTGTGGGTGTGTGCGTTGCCGCTCGGTTTCCCTGTGCGGTTGGGGGGCTTGGGAGGGGGCTTCTTGGGCGGGGCTGCATTGGCGGGGGAGGACTGGGATCCGGTGGCTGGCACGGGTTTTGAAGCGTCAGGAGCACCTTGAGGCCACTCAGAATGGACATCTTGCTCAGCAATTCGGTTCGCGGACAGGGGCTGGATTCTACTGGAAAGGGCTATTTCAGCCCCTGGGGCGGTCTGGGATGCGTCTCAATGGCGTTCGCACATGCAGGCAAGGCACGGTGTCCTGGGATTCTAGCGCAAGGGGCCCGTCCTGGCGGGTGCTACCCACCGTTGCAAGGGAAGTTGGCTCCGGCAGCGGTCCTGGCGGGGGTTTTTTCTCCTCGGGTTCAGCAAGCCCCGGGCCATGGGAGAGTCCTGCCCGTGAGTTCTTCCGATTCGTTTGGCAACCAATCCCACCTCGTGAGTATATTCCTGAGCCCCCCAGCAGGTTGGCCACCCCCCTTGACCCCTCCTTGGCCCCCCAACAAGACCCCTCCGCCAGCGGGCGGCGTGGCCCCATTGGAAGCATGAAGCTCCTTCAACCCCTAATCAGTGCTGCCGGCTTCGGCGCGGTCCTCATTCTTGGCTCCTGCGACGGTTCCGTCAGCGGTGCTGCCGCAACAGGCAACCTCTACATTGTGCAGTGCTCCTTGGGCTGTTCTAGCGGTGTTGGTGATGACCCCAGTGGCGGCGATCAGGTCTCCTGCTCGATTGGCAACACCTATCAGAACCAGGAGATTACGGTCCTTTTCTCAGAACAGATCGATCTGGTGAGCATCAACTCAGCATCGTTCAGGGTTGTGGACGCATCCACGGGCACCACACCCCAGGGCACTTTCACCACCGATCCCACGGATCCGAGGCGTCTGATCTTCCGCCCATCCCTGAGCTTTGACATCAACGGCAACCCGAGTTTCGCGCTGCTGCCGGACCGCACTTATCAGGTGACGATTCCCGGTGTCCTGCAGAACGATCCACCGCCTTACATCCGCAGCATCTCCGGCCGACCCAACCAGAACAGACTGCTGTGTTCGGTGATTACATCTGAAGGCATCGTGGACCCGGTCCCGGGCTCGCCCTCAGCTGCGATCTATGCGGATGTCAAGACTGGCGTCGATCCCAATGGCGATCCGATCCTGCTACGCAATCAGTTGGTCAACGGACCCGAAGACCTGGTTGATGTATGGAGCGGGAGCCGCATTCGTATTCGCTTCAATGACATCATGAACCTGGCCTCGGTGGTCAACCCCCAGACCGGTAGCGCTCCCTTCATCCGCGTCGAAGTGGATCAGGACGGAGACACCTCTACCGCTGACCGCACAATCATCGGGGGAGACTATGGTTCTCCTCTGCCCTCTCTTGATCCGGGTTTCACCTCGGACCCTTTCTTTCAGGCCTACGTGGATATTGCCAATCTGGAGACCTATGTGGTCTTCCAGCCAGACCTGGACTTGCCTTCCTCGGGAATCGGGGCTCTTCCCCGTCTGGTGACCGTCAGTATTCCCGCGGCCGTGGTCGACCTGGTAGGGAATGGGGTGACTCTTGAGAATGGTGGGGGGTTGCACAGTTTTACGCCGGAATTTGTGGAGTTCGGCGAACTGGTGATTCCCAAGGCCGGTGGAGAGGATTTTCTAGTCGCCGGACCTGACGCGAATTCCAATGAAGACTATCGGCGCTCCAGTGGTGCCTGGGGCGGAGGACAGCTGAGTCGCGGCAGCGGCGGCGGTTCGGGTCGTCTCGGGGAATTGCTGATCGAGCAGGGCGAGACAATTGAATTGAACTCGGACTATCAGGTCTTCCCTCTAGCGGGTCGGCCCATGGACCTGATCGGCAATGTGGACAGTTCCCTGACCGGTGGTCCTCCGAATGGCACCCTTGGTGGCTTCCCGGACGAGATCCTTGTGACGGGCATGGTGGAGGATCCCTCGAACCTGGGAAGCTTGATCCCCGGCTCCGGATTTGAGTTCAGCCGCATTCGTATTCAGACCGGTGGATCCCTGCGCATCGTGGGTAAGACCCCTGCACGGGTCTACTCCCGTGGCCCGGTGGAAATCGATGCTGGTGGCATTATCAACATGTCCGGTGCGACTCCCGGGGCTCACAATTCACAGACTGCCAAGACCGTGCACCCCGATTGGGATGCTGGCTCGGACTATGCCGTGGGCGATGTGGTGTTTCACGAAGCCGCAGTGGATTACCTTGATCTTGAGAATTCTCCTCTGCCCACTCCGGTCAATCAATACACAGCGATTGCGGGTTCGGTCTCCACCAACCCGATCGAGCCTGGAGTAAACCCCTTGAGCGCCACGTTCTGGGAACTCGATGGCATGGTCACACCAATCAACGCTGCCAATGGTGGCGATGGGGGCTTGGGAGCCGACCGCTACGACTTCAGCGGGGCATCTATGCTGGGTCTCGGGGCGAATGACCCCCTCAGTGATGCAATTGCCAATCCAGGAGCCGTAACGAATGGCCGCTCTGGGCAGGGCATCGGCCGTACCTCCGGCCTGCAAGCAATCGCAGAAGGCTTGGGGGCAATTCGCTACCCCGCCAACTATGGAAATGGAAATGTGACCACTGGCACCGAGGCCAACCCTGAAACTGATATCTGGTTCAACCTGCAACTGCTGCCTGAATACGGCAATGACATGCGTTGCGTCTCCCTGACCATCGGTCGGGTTGGATCGGGTGGGGCCTATTCCATTGACGGAACTACTGGCGTTTCCCTCTCGGAGGAGCCCACTGCGCAGTTCCCGAATGTCTCACTCTCAAATAATCCCCCGGACAACCCCGTGGGCGGTAACTCGGGTGAGGTCCTGCTCGCCCCTCCGAACGTCGACAACACGGGCTATATCAAGCGCAAGTTGGATTGGTTTGTGGGTGGTGCCAACCCGGTGGACTTTCCTGCTTACCTGCGTGGCGGTTCTGGCGGCGGCGGTGGAGGCAACCATCCATATCGTACGGGCGTGAGCGGCTACAACGATTCCAGTACCTGGGCCTGTGTGGGCATTTCATCCACGTTCTATTCTTGGCACGACCACTCCGGAGCTCGCGGTGGCTTTGGTGGTGGTGCCCTGCAATTGACCAGCGGAAGGGCCATCACGGTCAATGGCCGGATCGATGCTTCTGGTGGGATTGGTGGCAGTTCAATTCCGGGCTCCCCGGGGGACTACTATCAGTTCGGTATGCCTGGCGGTGGAGGGTCCGGTGGTGTCCTGCGACTGCAGGCCCCGGTGATCAGCTTGGGATCCGCGCCTGGTGCAGGCCAGCCGAACCCGGGTCGTTTGGATGTCTCCGGCGGTCTGGGCGGAGCAGCTGGATTCAGCGCCAGCGCAGGCGGTGATGGGGGCGCAGGCCTGATCTGGATCGAGGACGATACGGGCAACCTGACCCACCTTGGTCTGGCTAACCGGATTCTGCCTGACGACCCTCTCGATCCGCAGAGCCTCAATTGGCTGGGAGTCAACTCTCCGATCGCGGCTCCTCGTCGCCGTCCTGATTCACTCAGTGGCTCGGTGTCCTGTTGGATCCGGCCTCCTGGCAACTTCTTTGCTCTGAACTTCCGTGATGATGACGGCATCAACACAGATCCCGCTGAGATGGCCTGGAACATGAATGTGCTCTACATTTCTGATGCTGGTCCGACGGTGCCGATTCCATTCCGCGGTATCGACGTGGCGGCCGATGTGGACAATCAGCTTGGTGGTTTGTCCTGGGAGGATTTCTTTGGTTCGGAACTCGGCCCGTTTGGTGAGGGTGCCGAAAATGCACCCATCGTGGTTCGTTTTCAGGGTGCGCGAGCCATGACAGGGCTAGACCTCAATCACTCGGACACCGACGGCGACATTCACAATGATCCCTGCAACCTGACACTCACAGGTGTTCATTCGCCGATCGTGCCGGGCTCTGTTTCCCCCTGGGTGGATCACCCTGCTCTGCTCAATGACTGGGCGGCGCAGTTCGGCAAGCCTACGCCCAATATGATCCGTTACACGATCCTGTTCGATCACACGATCAACCTGCCTGATGGCTCGGTGGACGTAAACGGGCTGTTCTGCCGCTTGAAGGTGGCAGGCGTGACGGGCCTCTACATCATGAGCGACCCGAACTGATCGCGCGCGGACCTGTGGCTGGGCAGCTCATTTTGAGGGAGCACGGGCCTGGCTTCCAGGTGGGCGTTCAGCAGTTCATGAGTGGGAAGGCTCGGAGCCCCGCGTTCCGTGGGAGGAAAGCATGCTCAGCACCAAGATGATTCTGGTGCGTCAGGTGCTCTGCCACGGAAATTCATTTCTGAAGGGCGCAGGGATCTTGGTGCGCGGAGCCAAAATCCTGGAGGTTGCCCCTTCTTTGTCCGCCGCTCGACGCCTTGCTCGGCGATGGGATGCCGCGCTTGAGGACAAGGGGCCCGGGCTCTGGAGTGCTGGCCTGGTCAACGCTCATGCACACCTGGAGTTGACCGCATTGGAAGGAATGGTTCCCCGGCTGCCCTTCGCCCCTTGGGTTGGGGCCTTGATGAAAGCTCGTATGGGGGTCAAACGGGCTGATTTGCAGAGCGGTTTGCGTCGTGGAGCCGATCGTCTCTTGGCCACGGGCACCACTGCGCTGGGGGACAATGACTCACTGGGGCTGGCAACAGGAATACTCGCTGGTCATCCCCTGCGTACTCGGATCTGGCGTGAGGCCCTTGATGCCTGGGACCCCAAGCGCACTCGTGCTGCGCTTCGCTTTGCTCGGGCTCCCCGGCGCGGGACACAGACTCTGGCTTTTGGTCTGGCCCCTCACGCCCCCTATACCGTGTCACCGGCTCTGGGTCGGGCGCTGGCCCGCCAGGCGAGTCGACGCCGGGTGCCCATCTCGATCCACTTTGCCGAGAGTCTGGCAGAGGATCAGTGGATGCGGCGTGGAAGTGGCCCGCTGGCCAGAATCTTGCCCGAGAGCCCGGGTCTGAGTTCCCTCGATCATCTGGAGAGGACGGGCCTGCTCGCGAGGCGCACTGCTCTGGTGCATTGCAATCGTGTCAGCGCCTCCGGCATCGTGACCATCGCTCGCGCGGGTGCAGCGGTGGTGCACTGTCCTCAGAGTCACAGGTTCTTTCGGCGCTCGGACTTTGATGCGCGCTCTTGGCTTGATGCGGGGGTTGTCCTGGCCCTGGGTACCGATTCCAGGGCGAGCAATTGGGATCTGGACATGCGCGCGGAGATGGCGCGCATGGGTGTAGCCTGCTCTGACCTCGATCCTTCTGAGATCTGGACCATGGCTACCGAGGGCGGCGCCCATTGCCTGGGCTGGTCCCAGGGGCTCGGCAGGGTTGCCAAGGGGTTTCTGGCAGATCTGGTCCAATGGGATCTGACACCCCGTTCGAAGTCTGGGGCGCTCGAAGCATTGACCGGATCGTTGCCCGCAGTGAGACGGGTGCTGGTGGCTGGCCGTGAGGTTTGTCCTGGGGACTGAGAGCTTCCAGGTCTCATCGACTCCTTCGGGCTGCTATCCTCTGGGGATGGAATCAAGCATTCACCCAGTTCTGGACCCAGAGCAGATCCATGCGATCGAGACCCTCAAGGGAGCTCAGCGCGTACTCCTGACTGGGCACGAGCGCCCTGATGGGGATTGCATTGGCGCCCAGGCGGCCATTTCTCGTGTGCTTGAGGCCTTGGGCAAGCAGGTTGCCATTCTCAACCCTGATCCGCCGGAGTTGCGTTTTGGTGTTTTGTCCCGAGCAATAGATTTCGGTGTTGATCAGGGCGGCCCAATTCCGCCCCACGACCTCCTGATCCTGCTCGACTGTTCTGAACTCTCGCGCACTGGAGCATTGAGCAAGCGTTTTGAAGAGGCGGGCAGCAAGAAGATGGTGATTGACCATCACATCAAGCCTCTGGATCGTTGGTGGGACGCTAGTTTTCACGATGTCACTGCAAGTTCAACCGGACTGCTGGTGGCGCGCGTTGCGAATGAATTGGGTGTGCCCCTTGATGAGATCGCTGCCAGAGGGATTTTTACGTCCCTCGTTACTGACACGGGTTGGTTCAAGTACAGCAACACCGATGCCGAGACGCTTGCGCTGGCTGCATCACTGGTGGGACAGGGAATTGATGTCTCCAAGCAGTACATGGATCTCTTTCAGCGCAGACCCGAAACCCATCCCAACGAACTCGGCAGGTTGTTGACCAGTACGGAGTTTCATGCCGACGGGCGGTTGGCTCTCTTGACTTTGCCTCTCAATCCCCAGGGCAAGGTGCATGAACTGGATACCGACGACGCCCTAGATGTGGTTCGTTCTGTGGGCACAATTGAAGTCGTGATCTTCTTGCGTGAAGTGCGACCAGGACTTTGCAAGCTGAGTGCCCGCAGCAAGACCACTTATGATGTGGCGGCCCTGGCCAGTGCGTTCGGGGGTGGTGGTCACCGCAAGGCAGCGGGGGCCACTATCAAGGGCAGCCTGAAAGAAGCCAGTCAAAGGGTGCTGCGTGCTGCCCTGGGAAACCTTGAGGATTGACCATGCGCCTTGCCCTGATCAGTGACCTGCACTCCAATCTGGAGGCTCTGACTGCAGTGCTGGCCCACATCGAGTCCCTGGGAATCAGCGACATTGGGTGTCTTGGGGACGTTGTGGGGTATGGGCCCGATCCCGTGGCCTGTGTGGATATGGTGCGCCAAGAGGTTCGCTTCTGTCTGCTGGGGAATCACGACGAGGCCTTGGTGGTGGGCGCCAGTGATTTCAACCCTCATGCTCGCGAGGCGGTGGACTGGACCCGCCGCTGCCTGCAGCCGCGCTGGTACCACGGACCGGCCCATAGGGCCCGCTGGTCTTGGTTGACTGGGCTGAAGCCTGAGTACGAGGAAGAGGGTTTTTATTTCTACCACGCTTCTCCTCGGGATCCCGTGCGCGAATATGTCCTCTCCACCGACGCCATGTTGAACCGTCAAAAGCTTGAGGGGATTTTTGCAATGCTCAAAGGGACCTGTTTTGTAGGGCACACCCATTATCCGGGCGTGTTTGATTCCAAGTTGCGTTGGACAGGATTGGAGGGTGAGACAAGCCTGCGTTTCCAATTCGGGGAGGACGGCCCCTACATATTCAATGTGGGTTCAGTGGGTCAGCCTCGTGATGGGGACAATCGAGCCTGCTACCTGGTCCTGGAAGACGATGCAGTTACCTGGTATCGCGTGCCTTACGACTACCGCAGTACAATGGCGAAGATCAACGCCACGGGAGTCTTGGGGGACATGCTGGCCCGGCGCCTGGCAGTGGGGCACTAGCTCGAAAGCTGTCAGGAACGCCGCTGGAAGCGACCATTGTTGAGGCCGAAGCTCGCGCGCAGGACATGCCCCAGAATCTGGGGATTCTTGGCCAGTCGGCGGGTGGAATAGGCGCGCCAGTTGGAGCCAAAGGGTACATAGACACGCACTGTTGCGCCCAGGTCTCGCCATTGAGACCAGAGAGATCGTTGGACTCCCATGAGAACCTGGAACTCCCAGGAAGCCTTGGAGATTGAGGCTTCCTCGCAGGCATGGATCAGCCAATCCCCCAGCTCCTGGTCATGGGTGGCAAAGGCAACCTTATGGCCCGCAGTCAGTAGGGACATGGATTGCTCGGCGAAGGCCTTTCGGATGGGGTCTGCTTCCGTGTGGGCGATGTCGGCAGGTTCGAGGTAGATACCCTTGACCATGCGGACATTGCTGGCCGCGGGAAGCTGCTCAATGTCCTTTGGTGTGCGAAAGAGTCGTGATTGGATCACGATACCGACCTGCTCAAACTTCGCATGCAGGGCCCGGTGTAACTCGAGTGTTGCATCGGTAGTCGTGTGGTCCTCCATCTCCACTCGCAGAAAGAGCCCCAGTTCCTGGCAATGCTGGGCGAGGCCGGAGAACAGTTCCAGGGCCAATTCAGGAGATAATCGAAGGCCCAAGTGTGTGGGCTTGATTGAGATGGTGGCCTGCAGGTTGTGCTTGGCCAGGCCGTTGGCGGCTTCGGCGTAGGACTGTTGCACTTCTCTTGCCTCCCCCTCGTCAGCAACATCTTCTCCCAGGATGTCGAGGATTCCCCCATAGCCCTCCCCCTGCAGCCGGGTCAGCACCTCTAGGGCCTCATCGAGACGCTCGCCGGCGATGTATCGCGAGGAGAGCCTTCGCATCACGGGGCCGGGGATCAGGGGCATGGCCCCCAGGACTGCTCGGTGAATGAGACCCATAGGAGATGGGGATCATAGCGTTTTGGTTCGTTATCCTCGATGGGCCCATGAGCTTGCCCGATCCCCCCCTGTTGGTTTTTTCCACCGCGCCCGATGAAGAAGTCGCCCGGTCCCTGGCCCAGGCCCTCGTGGAAGAGCGCCTGGCAGCCTGTGTGACCGCCCTGCCCGGAGCCAGCAGTACCTATTCCTGGCAAGGCCGCATGGAGACCTCAAGCGAGGTGCAGCTATTGATCAAGACCAGCAAGAGCCGTTTGGCTGGACTGGAACAGCGGCTTTGTGCCTTGCATCCCTTCGAGGTGCCCGAGTTGCTCGCTGTTGAAGTGGTGGGGGGCCTTCCTGCTTACCTGGATTGGGTTTGTGCCTCGCTGGGAGGGGACTCCAGTCCATGAGCGAGGCTACTCCTTTGGAGGTACCGCCCCCTGGGCCACTTGCTCCGGGGACCCGCAGATGGCAGCGCATGGGGCTTGGACTGGGACC
Organism: Planctomycetota bacterium; assembly: GCA_014238415.1. Taxonomy (GTDB): domain Bacteria; phylum Planctomycetota; class UBA1135; order UBA1135. The sequence continues at coordinate 78,724 of JABABA010000011.1, forward strand.
TTTGCTTTTCGCATTGATCCTGCTGCTGCCGGAGCATTGGCTTGATACCCAGCAGCGTCGGGCGGCGGCGGTCACCGCATGGACCGCCGTCTGGTGGATTACCGAAGCCCTTCCCGTGGGCATCGCTTCGCTCTTGCCTGCGGTGCTCTTCCCACTGCTGGGCGTCTTGCCCGCGGGGGAAGTTGCGCCGCTCTACATGAGCGATCTGGTGCTGCTGTTCCTGGGGGCTTTTATTGTTGCCCTGGGACTTGAGCGCTGGGGGGTGCATCGTCGCATGGCGCTGAGTGTGCTCTCAGTGGCTGGGCCCCAACCCCGCACCCAGATCCTGGCTTTCATGGTCGCAGCGGCCGGGCTTTCCTTTTGGATCAACAACACGGCCACCACCCTTTTGATGCTGCCTATTGCCTTGGCAGTTCTGGACCGGGTTGCCAAGGAATCCGGAGCAAATCCAACTCAGGTACGACGCATGGGCTTTGCCCTCTTGCTGGGGGTCGCCTGGGCCGCTTCGGTGGGGGGCATGGGATCGCCGGTTGGTACCGCGCCGAACCAGCTGTATCTGGGTCAGATGAACACCCTCTTTCCCGAAGCGCCTACCCCGGGTTTCGCACAGTGGATGTTGGCGTGGGCGCCGATGGTTCTGCTCTGGGTGCCTCTGGCCTGGTGGCTCTTGACCCGCGTGCTTTTCCCCTTGCCCAAGCAGACAGGCGTGGGCGCAGCAGGACGCGCTGCAATCGTCTCCGAGCGCGCAGCCCAGGGTCACATGACCGCACCGCAAAAGAGAATGGGTGCCGTCTTCGCCTGCACTGCATTGCTGTGGATCACCCGTGCAGATGTGTCTATTGGAGAGTTCGAGTTGCATGGCTGGTGGCGCCTGGTGATGCGTATGCGTGGCCTGCCCCCTGAGCAGTGGTCGCAGCACACTCGCGACGTGTCCGATGCAACCGTGGCGATCAGCATGGCCCTGCTATGTTTCCTGATTCCTTCGGGGAGTCCTAAGGGCGGTCGCTTGATGGATTGGCAACATGCCCGCCGCATGCCCTGGGAAGTGCTCTTGCTGTTGGGGGCGGGCTTCGCCCTGGCCCGTGGGTTCCGGGTGAGCGGGTTGGATCAGGCTCTTGGTCAAGCCCTGGGCCCGCTGCTTGAGGGCCGCTCTACCTGGGTGTTGGTGGGGGTGACGGCGCTGGCGGTGAGTTTTTTGACCGAGATCACTTCGAACACCGCCACCACTGCCGTGCTGCTTCCGGTGGTGGGGGAGGCGGCGGCCGCCGCTGGCCTCGATCCCCGTTTGGTGATGGTGCCCACTGCCTTGGCTGCTTCGGCGGCCTTCATGTTGCCCGTTGCCACGCCTCCAAATGCAGTGGTCTTCTCTTCTGGTCGCGTGGGCACCGCTGTCATGGCCCGCGCCGGCCTCTGGATGAACCTGTTGACGGTGGCGCTGTTGACGATAGTGTTCCAGCTCTGGGTGAGGCGCGTGTGGGGGATTGGGGGCGAAATGTCCGCCTTCGGGGGCCCTTGAGCCCCAGGCGCAAGTCCCTCCTGCGTGAGCCTCGACAGGGGGACTCATCATCCGCACACTCGTTTGCCATGCCCTGCACGAGATTGCTGATTTCCTTGCTGCTACTTGCCTCCTGTGGTGACGCGCGGCGACCGCAGCGCCCGGCGCGGCATGTGCTCTTGATCACTGTGGAGGGCTTGCGGGCAGATCACACCTCGGCCCTGATGTATCACCGCAGTACTACTCTGCTTCCGGTCTCTGCCCAACAGCGTGTCGAGGGCAAGGCCCTTTCGATCGACGACCTTGCTGGGGATGGAGTGCTCTTCAGCCAAGCCTTCGCCCCCTCTGGGGATGGCGGGCAGGGCGTTCTCTCAATCTTCTCTGGTGAGCGCGGCCTTGATCAACCACCTAGGCCCATGCTGGCCCAGAGCCTTGCGGACAGTGGCATGTTCTGCGTGGCTTTCGCCAATGACTCCAATCTCTTGCCTGCTGGTGTCGAGGCTGGATTTCATTCCTGTTTGCGCTTGGAGAGCGACCTTGATGTGTTGATCGAGGCGGTGCGTTGGTTTGGCGTGCACGACTTTGGCAATTGCGAAGGCGTGTTTGTCTGGATCCATCTGGCAGGGCCGGCATTTCCCTTCGTTCCGGGGACTTTTTCTGATCCTTTGACCCGTGAGCCCGTTGACTTCGCGCAGTTGTACGTTGATCGGGAGAGTGGTGCGCACATGAACGGTTCGGTTGCCGAGCGCGAAGCCTGGAGGACCCGCGCCGGGGCGAGCTTGCCTCCTCCCGCAGAACTTGAGCGTCTGTTGGACCTCTATGACGGGGGCGTTTCAGAGATGAGCTATCAGTTGTGGTTTCTGCTGGACTATCTGCAGTTTGTCACCCGCAGCGATCGGGCCCTTGATGAATCTGTGGTGATTGTCAGCGGGGTCAGCGGTGTCGAGCTGGATCGCCCGGGAATTCCCTGGGGATCCTCCAGCGAACCCCATGACTCGTCCCTGCATGTTCCCCTGCTGATCAGGCACACGGGTGGATTGAAGGGGCAGCGGATCTTGGATCCTGTGGTGGAGCTTTGCGATCTGGCGCCGACCCTATGCGAGTGGTTTGGTCTGGGGTTCCCTTCCTCCCGTGAAGGGCGCAGTCTGCTACCTCTTTTGGGCCAGCCCTTCGGCGCGGAACGGCACTCCGGGGCCGAGGTCGAGCAGTTCTTCTCGTCTCCTGCTTCTCTGGGCGTGGGCGCGAATCCCCCGAGGTTGACCGTTCGGGACGAGCGCTGGCGATTGGTGGTGGACCTGGCGGATTCAGGCAGCTCTCCCCTGGCGCTCGTCCCTGAGAGCGCACGCCTGTTTGACAGCCTGCGCAATCCACGTGAGGAGCGAGATCTCGCGGCTCAGCATCCAGAGCAGGTAAGCCGGATGCTCAGGCTCCTCAACGACCGTCGTCCGGACCCGGTACCCAAAGAGAGCCCATGAGCCTTGCCCTCTCTTTGGCGTTGCTGGCTTTCTGCCTGTTCTTCGCTGCTCTGCCCCTGCTTCGTTGGCTCACTCCGGTCGAGCCCTCTCCATTGAAGCTGATGCTCTTCTCGGCTCTCTTGTCGCCGGCTCTTGCGGCCGGATTGCACGGCCTGTTCGCTCTGGTCGTTGGCGCCAATGGAGCACGCTGGGGGACCCTGGTCTTACTCACCGCATTGTTCTTCATGGGCCAGGCCAGGGACCTGCGCCGGGCGCCTCTTGGCCGGGCGGCCTGGATAGCTGTTGGCTGCGCTCTGTTGGCTGCGGGCTGGTTGGCGGCTTTGCTCTTCGGCAGTGCGGGAGCCATGCGCTTGGGGCACGATGGTTTGGGCTGGCAGGTGGGACTGGCCCAGTATTTTTTGTCAGGAGGCGCCCTGGAGCAACCCTGGCTGGCGGGAGTTCCCCTGCAATGCAGTCCCCTGGCGGCTTGGCTGGTGTCAGGGTTGGCGGCCTTGACGGGGTTCGGCCCCGCTTGGATTTTTGCGGCCTTGGCCAGTTGGAGCTGTGCTCTGGTGTTGCTCTGTCTGCACCTCTGGTCAGCAGCCCTGTGGCGTTCGGGACGTGCGGACGTGGGCGTGATCCTGCTTGCCCTCTTTGGTTGGGGCGCCTGGTACTGGTGGTCTCCGCTCCCGGAGATTGGAGGTGGCTGGGCGGTGGCCATGGCTCGGGTCACCAACGCGGAGCCGGGGGCAGTCCTGCACTCGGGCATGGCCTGGATTCGCGGAGGTCCAGGGGTCTTGGCCCTGGCCTATGGTTTTGGTGGCCTTTACGCCGGAACCCATGCCCTGCGCCATGGAGCTGCGCCTTGGCCCCTGTTGGCTGGAATCTGCCTGGCCCTTTGCCTTGGAGTTCACCCGCTCCTTGGTGTGGCTTTAGTTGTTGTCCACTTGAGTGTGCTTTGGCTTGCGGCTCTGTCCGGCGGGCCCCGAGGTTCAGTCTTGCGCCGATCCCTGGGTGAGTTTGCGTTGCCCCTCATCCCAGCGGTTCTCTTGTCCCTGAGGTTTTCCGTGGGCACGACTCCTCAACGAGTCCTGACACCCGATGTTGACAGCGCGGCCCTGGTTCCGGGCCTTGGGTTGCTTGCTCTGGCTTTGACTGGTGGCTATCTGGCGTTGCGCAAGGGAGGGCTTGGACCGGGTGTCAATGGGATTGCGCCCCTTTCAGGGATAGATCGCCGCATCCTGGTCCTGCAACTGGTGCTCATGGCAACCTGCTTGTCTCTCGCAGGTTGTTGTGCTGATGGTGTTCACAAGGATCACGCGCTCTTTTTCAGGGCTCAAGGATTGGGGCTCGCGGTTCTTGGTGCGGGGGTTTTTACGCTGAGGCTCGATGCATTGCGCCGAGCCCCGCTGTTGGTCCTGCCGCTTGTCCTGGCCCTGTTGCTGGTGACCAGTGGAATGCGCGTGGCCCATTGGAGTCATGGGGTCCACGAGCGTCTGGCGGGAATCGCCTTTGGCATCAGCGACCCACGAGGGCATTTGAGGCACCAGGGCAAGACCCCTCGCAGCATGGCCTTACAGCAGGTGCGGGAATTGGAACTCGCTCCCCGAACCGTCCTGGCTCTACGCAACCAAGTGCCCGCAGAACGCCTGCCGCCGGAGCCAGGCATCAGCATGGCGGGGATACCGGCGGGCTTGCCCCTGCTCGTGGACCTTGATGGGGGAGACCTGGCCAAGGAGCGCAGCGCCCGCCTCAGGGAGGTGCTCATGGGCCGCATGAACTCAGCTGCGGACCTTTCAGCTTTCCTGATGGTGCCTGGGCGGGATGTGTTGCTGTTGGTAGATGAGGTGGACCGCGAGGCCTCGGCCCCGGGCCTCCCTGCCGGGGTGCCCCGCGGCGTGGACCGGGTCCTTGAGTCCAGTGGATTGCAGCGCGTAGTTGATCTGGATGGTTGCGCTCTGTACCTGTGGAGGGAGAAGTGAAGCAAGGTATCAAGAAAACCTCCAAGACAAGCAGTCAGGATGCGCGTCCTGATCTGGTGCGCGGGGTGTTCCTTTTGACCTTGTCGGTGCAGTTGCTTTGTGTGCGTTGGCTGCCTCCCAGTGCACATGAGGAGGCCCTGTTCCAAGCGGCGGGCGGCCTCTGGCGGGAGGGGGCGCCGGTTCTCTGCGAGACTCCCGAGGCCCTTGACCTGGCCCAACAGATCGTCGAGGCCCGCCCGCCAGCTGAGCCTTCTGATCTTGGGTTTCTCATGCAGGACACCGAGGGCCTGAGTTTTGCCCTGGCCCATGCTCCCCCCGGAGCAACTCTTGCCTTGGTTCCTGCCCATCTGCTCGGCGATAGCCTGCATCGACTTACGCCCGGTGTTGAAGAGCGCTACAGGGCGAGTTCAGAAGGCAACTCAAGTGAACTCTGGGCCCATCTCCTGGCTGCTTTGCTGGGGCCCTTGCTGGGAGCCATCTGCTGTGCTGCAGTTGCCTCAGGAGCTCTGAGTATGGGGGCCACCCGACCCAGCGCGGCTCTGGCGGCCGGATGTGTGGCCCTCGGTTCCAGCCTTGGTTCTGCCTCTGGTTGGCCCGAGCCAGCTCTCCTGGCATCCGCATTCTTGAGCTACGCCTGGGCCACTCTGTTGCATCTGGCAGGTTCAGTGGCGGCGGGCAAGATCGTGGGCCGTTTCCGATTCTGGACCGTTGGCATTGCTTTGGCAATTGCTCTCCTGATGGACATGCGTGTCTGGCCTTTGGTGTTGGTGACCTTGGCATTTGGGGAGGCGGGGTTGAGGCGATCCCGGGGTGGCAGCCTTCCCTTTGGGCAGATTGCTGCGCTGGTGGCCATCATGGGACCTGTCCTGGCAGCTATCGGCTGGCAATTGTTGGGAAGCGGCCCTTTGGCCCAGGCCGGCCTGAGGTATTGGCAATTGCACAATGCAAGCGTCCTTGCCGAGGCCAGTCCGGATGCGTGGTTCAGGGCGGGCTGGTTGTTGTTGCTGTTTGCTCCCTGTTTGATCTTTGCGGGCATTGGTGCCGCTCGTTTGCTTTGGGGGGTTGACCGTCTGGTGGGAGTTCTGACCGTGCTTGCGATGCTCGGGGTCTTGCCCCTGATTGGGGACCGCAATGCCCATGGCCCTGTGATGCTGCTGCCCCTGCTGGTTTTTGTGGGTCCCGCCATGGGTATTGGCTTGGGGTTCAGCGCGGGCTATCGCCGCAGAAGCATGCCCATTGGGACGGTCTTTGTGGGCCTGATCGTGCTGCTCGGGTTGCTGAACCAGGTTGCGGGCAGTTTGGTGGATCCGGGTCTGGTCCGAACTCTTGACGCGGAAGCAGGTGTTGGGCAGGTAACACAACAAGCGGAGCTTGGCCCGCGCACGGCCTTGCGCTGGCGGATTCTGCGTCGACAGCAAGCTGTGGGGGACGGGAGTTTTCCGCTGGGTGAGGTTTTTGCTGGTGAGGATTCGGTTCGCACTGGTGAGACCGTGAACCTGGATGGTGCCCGGGGGCGCCTCTTTGGTCATCTCGCCCTGGCGCGCTTCGGCCGGGATATGGACCTGCCCCTGTTGCTTGCGGTGGCCGTGTTGGGTCTGGTGCTGCTTGCGGGGCTGGGACTCTCTGCTCTCCTGCAGGGTCTGAACCGCACCCGCTGGCCTTAGGTTGCTCCTGCTGGAATGACGATAATGGGATTGTGAGTCCCTGCCTTTGTATTCTTGCCCTGGCGGCTGCTCCCTTTGTAGATGGGGCGCGCAGCCAGCATTTTGTGCTCCCCGATGAGCAGGGGGAACCTCTGGCGGTTGTGACCCACAAGCGGACTGGGGACGTGTCGAAGCGTGTATTCGAGAGTGCTCTGGTCTGGCGTGCAGGAGCGTTGGTGACTCTCCAAACCGAGTCCGTGGACGGGCAGGGCTTGAAGTTCGTGCACAGGGAGTTGCCTCTGGCCGGGCTGGGCGGGCGCACCTGGTTGGCAGAAGCACACGCTGGGGAAAAGGTGCTCCGTTTTGAGTCACACTGTTGGGGTGCTCCTTCGCCCCGGGAGATGCACCTGGAAGGCACACCAATCGGTGCTGGAGGATTGACTGCGATTTTGGCTGCTGGTGGACGTCCCCTTGAAACGGTCTGGTTGCTTGATCCCGGTTCTGCCTCAGTGCAGGGAATTGTTCTGAGCATCTTTGATCCTGCTGAGGATCCCCTCTTGCTGAGCGCCGCCAGCGGAGCGATTCGGGCTGCGGGCTTGAGGTTGGACTCGGGGATGCTGACGGGCTTCGAATGGCGCACCCTTGAGGGCCGCTTGCTGCGCCGTCAGGTGTTCTGCGCAGGGGAGCTGGTTCTCTTTCAGCTACAGGGACGCCAGGCTTGGGCCCGCAGGGTGAGTCCACGCCTGGCCATGAGTCTGAAGCGTCGCTGGACTCAAGCCCGAGGCTCAGGCTGGAGTTCTCATCTTTCCGGCGGTCCGGGATCCTGATCGGGAGTTCAGAGGAGGTGGGGTTGTTGGATCTTCAGAGCCCGGGATTTCCCCGCTTGGCAACTCTGAGGGCACCGAAGCCGCCTGATTGCGTTCAGAGTGGGTAACTCCTGGCGGGATTCTTGTCTTCTAAGGCTACCCTGGGCGCTGCAGAGTGCTCCCGTGTCCAAGTGCCAGCTTCATATAGATTCTCCTCCGTTGGGTCCCCGGCTCATGGGGGGAGGCAACACCTTCCCATTGTCTGATCCCGCAGGTCATTTGCTGTTGGGAATCGGCCTGTTGGGAATCGGCCTATTGACAGGCTGCCGCAGCGCCGAATCCTGGGCGCAGGAGGCAGACGAAGATTCCTACCAGATCCTTGAGGAGGCTCGGGCAAGTCTCTTTGGCGAGCAGGGTAGCTTCCGCCTGGAGCCTGAGGGGGTCACCTTGCGTCAGCGCCTTTTGGCCGGAGAGGAGTTGGAGGAGGTGCCATTGGGTTTGCGCGAGCTGCTCTCCATCGCTGCGAGCAATTCCCGTACTTTCCAGACCGAAAAAGAGTCTCTTTATCTGGCCGCCCTGGACCTTTCCCTGGAGCGATGGCGCCTTACCTGGCTGGCCTCTGGGGACGGTGCTGCAAACATGGACGGCACTGGCAACGACAGCAACGAGGCATCGGCTTCTCTGGACTTGGGTTTGACCCGGGTGCTGGGCAGCGGGGCGCGGATAGTTACATCCATCGGAAGTTCGTTGTTGCGCTTTGTTTCCACCGGGGACGGTTGGTCCTTGAGCAACGATCTGTCTTTGTCCATCACCCAACCGCTACTACGCGGGGCGGGCCGACGAGTGACCCTGGAGCCCCTGACCCAAGCCGAGCGCGATCTGGTCTATCAGGTGCGTTCGTTCGAACGCTTTCGGCGGCAGTATGCGGTGGATGTGGCCGGCCGATTGTATTCGCTACTGCAAACCATCAACGAGTTGGAGAACCAGGAATCGAATTACCGGAACCTGGTCGCCCTGCGACAGCGCAACGAAGCCATGGCCGCCTCAGGCCGCCTGTCGCGCATTGAAGCTGACCAGGCCCTGCAGGATGAATTGCGTTCCGAGAATCAGTTGATTGTCCAACGGGCAAGGTTGGAGCGGAGCAAGGACGATCTGATGCTGTTCCTGGGTTTGCCGATCGATGTCGAACTCCCATTGGATCGCGCTGAATTTGAACTCCTTTCAGGGGACGACGATCTGTTGGCTGACATGGACTTGGACCGGGCGGTTGATTTGGCCCTTGAGCAGCGTTTGGATTTCCGGACTTCCCTCGATCAGCTGGAGGACAGTCTGCGCGGTGCGCTCCTGGCCGAGGATGCATTGCTTGCGGGACTTGATCTCGAGGCTTCGATCGCCGCACCATCTGCCAGCGACACGGCCCTCCAATATGATTGGCGTACCACCGGCTGGAGTCTGGGCTTTTCCTATGACCTGCCTTGGGATCGTATTCCCGAGCGCAACGCTTTGCGCTCGGCTCAGATCAGTCTGGACTCGCGACGGCGCTCGGTGGAAGCTGAAGCAGACGGCATTGTGGTGGATGTACGCGATGCTCTGCGCCAGACTCGCAATGCACATAAGACCTGGAAGCTGCAGGAGGGCGCGGTGGTCCTCGCCACGCGCCGGGTGCAGAGTTCGCGTTTGAATCTGGACCATGGCAAGGCCAGCACCCGGGATGTGCTCGACGCGGAGGAGGACCTGCGTCAAGCCCGCAATAGTCGCGCCGCGGCCCTTGTGGATTACAGCCTCTCGCGCCTGGGTTTGTACTTGGATCTGGAGGCCCTGCGAGTGGACGAAGAGGGCATCAGCCTGGACCCGGTTTCTTTGGAGAGGTTGACAGGCATGAGCCGTGCGAGAGTTCGCAGCGCGGTGTATGTTGCGGGATCGCCGTCGCTCATGGACGTACAAGCGCCACAGAGCTCCTATACCCGCGGGGGCCACACTCAATAGTTGGTAGAATGACCTACCTCCTGCAGCGGATCGGGCCGCAAGAATGAACACCAGCAACCGGGAACAGCAAACATGATGAAGGAGAAAGAAGCGTGAAGTACGGAATGCTCCCCATGTCCATGATTGGGCTCGGCGCCTTCGTTGGCCTTGGTTATGGAATCGTGGAATTGGGTTGGTTTCAGAGTGAAGAGACCGCTGAGATCGAGGGTGCCCAGGTTCGGAGTGGTGCCCTCCGCATCAGTGAGACCGTGCGCGCCAATTTGGAGGCCAGCAATGCTGCAGTTCTGCGCTGTGAAATCGAGCGCGGCGGTACGATTCTCTTCCTTGAAGAAGAGGGCAAGATGGTCAAGGTTGGCGACTTGGTCTGTGAACTGGATGTCAGCGAACTGGTGGACCGCGGCGTCGAGCAGGAAATTACTGTCAATCGCGCGCGGGCTGGTCTGACCAAGGCCGAAGAGCAATTCGCGATCCAGGAAATCCAGAACCTGACCGACATGGCTGAGGCCCAGTTGCAACTGCGCTTCGCTGAGATGGATCTTGAGAAGTACGTGGGCCGCAATCAGTCAGGGGCCGATGGCGCCCCAGGCAGCACGGTCAGCGAGTGGCAGCACGAAATCCAGGGACTGGATGAGGACATTCTCCTGCGTGAGCAGGAACTGGCCCAGGCCAAGAAAGAACTGGAATTCACCAGGGAACTGGTCGACAACGACTTTGCTGCGCAGAATGATCTTGAGCAGGACGAGTTGGCCTATGAGCGGGCCCGCATCGCCAAGGGGCAAGCAGATCGGGAAAAATCTCTGACCTTGCAGTATGACCATGAGCGTCGCCTTGAAGAGCTGCGTCAGGCCATCGAAACCCGCAAGCGTGACCTGCAAAAAACCGAGCGTCAGGCCCGTGCCCGCTTGGCGGATTTTCAGGCGGACATGGACTCCGCGCGCTTCACTCTGGCCCGGGAAGAGGACAAGTTGACCAAGATCGGGGAACAGGTGGGCAAGGCCAAGCTCTACTCGCCAGTGAACGGTATCCTGGTCTATGCACGGGAGAGGAGTCGCTGGGGCAGTGGCGATCCCATCGAAGAGGGCACTCAGGTGCGTGAGCGTCAAGACATCATTTCGATTCCCCAGGCGGGGGGCATGATTGCCGAGGCCAAATTGCACGAAACCAGCTTGAAGAAGGTGCAGGTTGGGCAGAAATGTTTGATCCGAGTGGATGCCCTGCCGGGGCAAATGTTCGAAGGCCGGGTGGACTTTGTAGCTCAGCTACCGGACTCGGGCTCTTATTGGTCAAACCCCAATCAAAGGGTCTACCGCTCCTTGATCGCGATTGACGGAGGCAATGCGGAGATGCGTCCGGGAATGTCCTGTAATATCGAGATCCTTGTGGAGGACTTGGAGGACGTGCTCTTTGTTCCCCGCCAGTGTGTTTTCTTCGATGGCCGTGAGACGGTGGTGTTCCAGAGTCAAGGGGGTGAAGTCACGCGCCGGGTGGTTGAGGTGGGCCCGGACAACGCCCAGTTTGTGACTCTTGTCGCGGGGCTGTCGCAAGGGGATGTGGTTCTGCTTGCGCCCCCTCCTGACTTCAAGCCCGAGGGTGCCTCCCCGGGTGCTCCCGAGGAAGGACCGCGGGCAGAGCGCGTAGCACCGGATGCCTTGGGAGGTGCTGCCAACGCTCAAGGCGGCTCTCGTGATGGCTACCCGGGTGCTGGCGCTTCCAATTCGGGTGCCAATCCTGCTGCGGGCGCGGCCTGGGGAAGTCGCGGCTCGTCTTCAGGCGGCGCCGAATCGGGTTCCTCCGGACATGCCCGACCCGGCGCAGGTCGATCACGTGAAGGCGGCGCAGGGTCCGCTCGCGGTCAGCGACCCGGCGGCGGCCGCCCCGATGGGGGCAGGTCAGGCCGCGGTCAGGCCGGTGGCGGTGCACAAGGAAGTTCCAGCGGACATTCCACTTCCTCTGGACGCCCATCTTCAGGCGAGCGCTCCGGAGCGACTCCGGGCAAGGGCGGAGAGTGACGCTGCAAACTCAGACCGACGTGGCGGCCGAACTTGTAAATGTGCGGCGCGTCTACCAAATGGGGAGCACCGAAGTGGCTGCTCTCGATGGTATTACCCATCAGTTTGGTCGGGGTGAGTACTGGTCGATCATGGGTAGCTCCGGCAGCGGCAAGAGCACCCTGTTGAACATTTTGGGATGTATCGATCGTCCTACGGAGGGGGAGTACTTGGTGGGCGGCAAGCCCGTGTCGGCCCTGGATGACGATCAACTCAGCGAGCTGCGTGGTGCGCGGTTGGGTTTTGTTTTTCAAAGCTACAATCTGATACCCCAATTGGATGTGCTCGAGAACATTCTGGTGCCCGTCATGTACCGTGATGAGTGGCCCGCCTGGGCTTTGGATCGGGCCAAGGAGCTTGCAGAGCGCGTAGGCCTTGGAGGTCGTACTGGACACCGGCCCCCGGAGCTCTCCGGCGGCCAGCAGCAGCGCGTGGCCATTGCGCGGGCCCTTATCAACGATCCGGATCTGATTCTTGCGGATGAGGCCACGGGTAATCTGGATTCCAAGACCGCTGCGGAAATCCTCGAGGTCTTCGACGAAATGCATGCCGAGGGCAAGACGATCTTGCTGGTGACCCACGAGAGCAGTATCGGCCGCCGGGCTGAGCTCACTATGAAACTTGTCGACGGACGCATAGACGAGGTTGTGGAGAACCGCAGCTCATGATTATCCGTTCACCGTTCTTGCGTACTGTTCGTCTGGGCATCAGCAGTCTCCTGTTGCACAAGTTGCGAGCTTTCCTGACTACTCTAGGTGTGCTGTTCGGAGTCGCCAGTGTGATTGCCATGCTGGCAGTGGGGGAGGGTGCAAGCGAATCTGCCCAGGAGCAAATTCGTCAGTTGGGCAGTCAGAATGTGATCCTGCGCTCGGTCAAGCCCCCAGAAGACCAGCAGTCCAACCAGGATGTGCGTGTCCTGGCATATGGCCTGACCGATTCTGACCGCCTGCGTATTGAGAACACCTACCCCGGAGTGCGGTCGGTGATCCCGGTGATGCAAGTGCCCGAGGAGGTGCGCAAAGGGACTCGGGTCTGTCGTCCCCGGGTGCTTTGCACCCGCTCGGATTACAGGGATGCCACGGGGCGCGTGATTTATGAGGGGCGCTTCCTGTCAGAGCTCGATGAGTCCCTTGAAGAACCCGCTTGCGTGCTTTCCTATGAGGTCGCCAGGCACTTGTTCCCTTTTAGTTCGCCTGTGGGCGAGACGATTCGCATCGGAGGCGAGTACCTGGAGGTGGTTGGCGTGGTCCTTCCCCGGGGGCCTGTCGGTCAAGTGAGTCTTGACTCCAGCACCGAGGTCGGCGGAGACCTCTTCTTGCCTCTCTCTGCCGGGCGTCGCATGTTCGGTACTACCCAGGTCAAGATGCGCAGTGGCAGTCGAGACATCACTGAAGTTGAACTCCACGAGATCATAGTCGATGTGCGTAAGGCCGCAGATGTGCCCATGATTGCGGACGCCTGCCGCGCCATGCTCAATCGTGAGCACAATGACAAGGACTGGGAAGTGATCGTGCCCCTTGAGTTGCTCTTGCGGGCAGAGGAGACCAAGCGCATTTTCAACATCGTGCTGGGTTCCATAGCAGGCATCAGCCTCTTGGTGGGGGGGATCGGCATCATGAATGTCATGCTGGCCACGGTCACCGAGCGCACACGGGAGATCGGCATTCGCCGGGCTCTGGGAGCCAAGCGCAAGGACATCGTGATCCAGTTCCTCGTGGAAACCACAGTGCTCTCGGGTTGCGGCGGCCTGGCAGGCGTGGCGCTGGGGCTGATTATTCCAGCTATCGTGGAAGCCACGGCGGACATGCCAACCATTGTCACACCACAAGCTCCAGCCCTGGCCTTTGGTATTTCCGTGGGCATCGGCGTGGTTTTTGGTCTCTATCCGGCCTGGCGCGCGGCGAACATGGATCCGGTGGAAGCCCTGCGCCACGAGTAGGGGTGCTCGTCTCGTTTGGCATCAAGGCATCGGTGTCTGGGGCAGGGAGCAGGGATCTCGGGTCCTATGGAGCAGGGCCAGGGCCAGGTGCTCGGCGTTGCACTCAGCACAGCCCTCAAGATCCGCCACCGTGCGAGCCACCCTGCGCAAGGATTGGATCGCTCGAGCACTGAGGGCCCGTTCGTTGGCCGCCCGTGCCAGTAGCTTGCCCAAGGGGCCCTGTACGGGCACCCACTGGTCCAATTCCGTGGCTCCCAGTCGCGCGTTGGCCAACCTCTGCCCTCGCATCCTGCGCATTTTTCGGGCAAGTGCTATGCGCTTCAGCAACTCCGCTTCCCGGGGGCCGGAAACGGTTGTGCCCGCCAGATCGTCCAAACTGGATGGTGCCAGTTGCACCACCAGATCCAGGCGATCAAAGAGCGGCCCGCTGATGCGGTTCTGATAGCGCTGGATCGCGCCGTTCCCACAGGAACAGCGTCGGCGTGGGTGCCCCTGGTAGCCGCAAGGGCAGGGATTCATGGCAGCCACGAGCAGGAAACGTGCCGGGTGTTCAATCCGTACGGTCGCGCGCGAGATCAGAATGCGTCCGGTTTCCATGGGTTCCCGCAGGGCTTCGAGGGCGTCGCGCTTGAATTCCGGCAGTTCATCCAGGAAAAGCACTCCCCTGTGACTGAGGCTGACCTCGCCAGCTCCCGCTTCACGACCGCCGCCGACCAGACCCGCATGGGAAGTTGTGTGGTGCGGGGCGCGGAAGGGGCGCGCTTGGATTGGATTGGGCCCGCTGGCTGAGGGATGATGCAGGGGTTCGCAGTCCGCGCGGGCCAAGAGATCCAGCCGTTCAGGTAGGGAGAGTGGCGGTAAGAGGCGCGCCAGTCGGCGGGCCAGGAGGCTCTTCCCAGCTCCCGGCGGTCCCACCATCAGGAGCGGATGGCCTCCCGCCGCAGAAAGTGCCAAGGCCTCCTTTGCCTCTGCCTGGCCGCGCACTTCGTCCAGGGAACCCTCGGAGGAGACAGTGGGAGTGGGCGGGTGTCTGTGTTGCAGGGGTTTGATGCGGCGCACCTCGGCCAGGTGGTCAAGAGCGTCCCCCAGGGTCTTTACGGGGATCACATTGAGTCCCGCAATCCAGGCGCAGCGCTCGGCAGTTTCCGTTGGCGCAATCACCTGGGTCAGCCCCGCCGCTACCGCCGCGCGGGCGGCGTACAGTCCTCCTGCGCAGGGCCGTACACCACCTCCCAGGTCCAATTCTCCCAGGCACAGGGTGCGCTCCAACTCTGTCACTGCGATCAACCCCAGGGCCCCGGCGATGGTCAGTGCCAGGGCAAGATCCAAGAGTCCCCCCGCCTTGGGGCGGGTAGCGGGCGCCAGATTGATAAACAGCTCGCCGATGGGTAGGTGAACCCCACCCTGCCCAAGCGCCGCAGGCAGACGAGCCCGGGTCTCGCGCAGGATGTTGTCCGGCAAGCCGGTGAGAATGATGCGTGTTCCCCCTCGGTCAGCACCCTTGAAGCGAGCCTCCACAGCCACAAGGCTGGCCAGACCTCCTTCGAGACATGCGCCGTTTCCACGTATCACCCTCACAGGATCAAGAACGGAAGATCCAGGTCCGGGTTTCATGCGCTTGGCGTGGAAAACCCAAGGCTCCTGCTGCAAGGAAACTGCAGTTCGCTGGACTTGCAGGAAGGATTGCACATCCAGGGTCCACAAGCAGGGCATTTGGGCTTCAGGAAAGGGCTTGAGGGAGATTCTGTGGCACCAAGACGCTACTGTGCTTCGGTGTCGTGGATGCATCGATCATGAGTCTTGCCCTATTGCTTTTCGCGCCGAAGCTGGTCTTGGGGGCTGCGGTGTCGGTTCTCGCGGTACCCTTGGGTCAAGAGGGTGTGAGCCAATCAGGCGAGGTGCCTGAAGACCTGCAGCTGATCTGGTCTGCGCTTGCTCTTCCCGAACTGGCACCGGGTGCCCGACTGGGACAGGCCCTGGCCCTGGGAGACTTTGACGGGGACGGGTGGCAGGATCTCGCCGCTTCCGCACCCGGGGCCGAGCGTCCCGGTGGCCGCGGGCTGGTGCTTGTGATGTTGGCTGCGTCCGGAGGCCTGTTGGAGGGCGTGCGTGAGGTGCTGCGGGTCTCTCCTCCAGATCACAATCCACCGTTTGAGTCCCTGGGATTCGGTTCGGCCTTGTGTATCTGCGAGTTGGACGAGGATCCGGCGGCGGAGCTTCTGATCGGTTCGCCCCTTTCAGGCAATGGTTCGGGAAGCGTGTTTGTGTGGGGAATAGAGTCCTTGCAGAAGCCCGCGCACATGCTCCTGGGCCCAGGGTCCCTGCCGGGTCGGTTGGGTTCCTCCCTTGGCGCGGGCGACTTTGATGGAGATGGTCGTTCTGATCTGGCCATGGGTGCGCCTCTGGCCCGCTATCGGGATCGCCAAGGGGGAGCGGTGCTGCTGCTTTGCACTTCGCTCGGCCGGCGTGTGATCCCTGCTCCCCGGCCGGGACCGGGGATAGGGTTTGGGAGTGCGATCGGGGTGCTCGATCTGTCCCCCGGCGCCGCTGTGAATCTGGTGGTGGCCGCACCCGATGCTCCCGGGGAGGGGATCGAGGGGGCTGGCCAGGTCTGGATCTACAGCGCAGGCCTGAGACCGATCCAGCCCATCCTGCTCAGCGATCCGCTCAAACAACTGGAGACTCCCTCCTCCTTCGGGCGCTCGATCTCTGCCCTTGGGAAGACCCTTCTGATCGGCGCTCCCGATCGCGAACCGGGGACCGCCGGAGTCCATGGTGCGGCCTTTCGCTATTTCTCACACCAGCGTCGGCCTCTTGGGTTGTTTTCTTCAGAGCACTTGGAGCAGGACGCCCATGCAGTCCCTCTGCCTGGGTCCCAGCAGCCTCCGTCCGGTCGCTTCGGAGTGAGGGTTCTTGCGGCGTCACTACTCGGAGGAAAGAAGCCCGATGCTCTGGTGGCCAGCGAGACCTTCTCCGGTCTTGAGGATTCCGGTCCAGCCCTCCTGCTGTGGCCAGGGGCTGATCCCAATGCCGTTCCTATTGCTCTTGCTGCGCCGGAGCAGGCGGGCCCGCGCTGGATGCAGAGTCTCGCGGTGGACGCTCTCAACAGCGCGGAGATGTGTCTCTTGGCGGGGGATCCTTCCTTTGATGCTGAAGGCTCAGCGTCTGGGTCCAACTGTGGACGCGTAATGGTCGGGGTTCTGAGGCCGCGCTAGAATCGTGGCGCTCTAGGAGTCCCCGCGACCACGTGCCCGATTGACCAGGGCGATCAGCAGCAGCAAGACGATCAGTGCCACGAACGTCAGGAACAGTTCGTGTGTTCCAATCCAGGCAATCATTGTTCGTTCTCCAGGCAGGCTCCCAGGTGACCAGCATGGTCCCTGAGGATCGCTTGGGCTGCTGCCAGGTCCAAGTTCAGCCTGGACATCAGCACGGCCGGTTTGACATGTCCATCGCTGGCTTCCAGGAGGCTCTTGGCTCGCGGCCGGTCGACCCCTGCCAGATCCATCACCAGGCGTTCGCCCCGGTCGATTAGCTTCGTATTGCCCTTGGTGGACACATCGACCATGCGTCCACGGTGCACCTTGCCCAGGCCAACCATGACAAGGGTCGAAAGTGCGTTGAGGCAGAGCTTGGTGGCCGTGCCCGCCTTCATGCGCGTGGAGCCCTGGACCTCTTCTGGACCACAGAGCAAGCGAATGGAAAGGTCGTAGGAATCTTCGAACTGATCCCGTGGAATGCAGGCCACAAAAATTGTTCCGGCGCCCACCTGCTGGGCGTACTCCAGTGCCCCGTGCACGAAGGGGGTGGTGCCCCCGGCTGCGATTCCCACCACCGCGTCCTCGGGTCCGAGTTCGCGTTCTGCCAGGGTCTCGGCCCCTGCCCCGAGATCATCTTCAGCCCCTTCCGCGGCTGCGTTGAGGGCTTTGGTTCCTCCGGCGATGAGCGCTTGGAAGAGGGTCTCGGGCACCCCAAAGGTGGGGGGCAGTTCCGCCGCATCCAGAGTCGCCAAACGGCCGCTGGTGCCCGCTCCCACGTAGAAGACCCGTCCTCCAGCCTGCACACGGTTCGAGAGCAGTTCCACCGCCTCCGCGATCTCCCCCTGGGCCGCATGCACCGCCTGCACGGCTTCCTGGTCAGCTTGATGCAATCGCTCCAGCGCTTCGTTCATTGACAACTGATCGATGGCCCGTTCGCTCTCGCTCAACGATTCGGTCATCAATTGCCCACGCTCCATTCTATTCATCAATCTTTGTCCCGCTTGCGTTTCAGCGTCTCCCCTGGTTCCCACATGCGCCCGGAAGCCAATGACAATCCACCATCGATGACCATGCACTCCCCCGTGATGTAAGCCGCCGCATCCGAACAAAGATAGAGCGCATGGGTGGCCATCTCCTCGGTCGTCCCAAAACGCTTGGCTGGGATCGCCTCGCGCATGCGTTCTTCGATTGTCTCATCAGGCCAAAGATTGCCCGCAGCCCCTTCTGATTGAAAAGGTCCCGGGGCAATCGCATTGACACGAATCCCGTGCCGTGCCCATTCAGCAGCCAGGGTCCTGGTCATGGCCAAGACCCCTGCCTTGGCGCTGGCAGAGTGCACCACCCCGGGCATGCCAGTCCAGGCGTAGGTCGCCACCACATTCAGGTGCACACCCCCGTCCCCCGCGATCATGTGACGACCGGCGTACTTGGAACAGGAGAAGGTTCCATCCAGAACGATGCCCAGCACCGAGCGCCAGGCATTGCTTGAGAGCCGTTCGGCGGGACACACAAAGTTGCCCGCTGCGTTGTTGATCAGGATGTCGATTCCTCCATGCTGCTCGCAGAAGGTGTCGATGGCCTCGCGCACCGAGGGGTCCTCGCGCACATCCAGAACCACTGCTCCAGCGTCCCAGCCCTCTTTGCTGGCTTCGGTCAGAAACCCCAGGTGATGTTCCTTTGAGCGCGAGGCGATTGTCACATGGGCACCCAGGGCCGCCAGTCCCCGGCTGATCTCCAGGCCCAGCCCCGTGCCGCCGCCGGTCACAAAGGCGCGCTTCCCGGCAAAGGTGTTGGTGGGCAGCCAATGGGTGGGGGACGAGGTGCTCATGATGCCTAGCATAGGGATGGCTGCTCGCTTATTGTAGCGGGCCATTCTTCGAAGAGACTCCCCATGCACAACCTCAAGAGCTACCTCTCCGGATCCTGGCACCCGGGTACGGATTCCACCCTGGTCAACCCCATGAACGGCGAAGCCGTGGCCCAATGCGGTTCAAGTGGCCTGGATCTGGGGGCCGCCGTGCGCTACGGCCGTGATGTGGGAGGGCCCGCATTGCGTGCGTTGAGTTTCTCTGAGCGTGCCACCATGCTCAAGGGCCTTGCCGCGGCGGTGCATGAAATCCGGGACGAGCTGCTCGATCTGGCGCGTATCAACGGTGGCTGCACCCGAGGAGATGGCAAGTTTGATGT
This sequence comes from Planctomycetota bacterium, assembly GCA_014238415.1. Classification (GTDB taxonomy): domain Bacteria; phylum Planctomycetota; class UBA1135; order UBA1135. The sequence goes on from JABABA010000011.1 coordinate 97,524, forward strand.
GGATGGCGCCACCGGAACTCTGGCGGCCTACGCTTCCTTTGGCAAGCGCCTCGGGGATCGTCCCTACCTCAATGATGGGGATACGGTGCAGCTCGGGCGTACAGCACGGTTCTCCGGGCGACACGTGCGTGTGCCCAGGCCCGGGGTCGCTGTGCACATCAATGCCTTCAACTTCCCCGCCTGGGGCATGCTCGAAAAGGCGGCCTGTGCCTGGCTGGCAGGCGTACCAGTGATCAGCAAGCCGGGAACCAGTACCGCTCTGGTGGCCTGGCGGGTGGCGGAACAGATTGTGGACAGCGGATTGTTGCCCGAGGGTGCCTTTCAATTTCTGTGTGGCTCGGCGGGGGATTTGCTCGATCACTTGGGCCCCATGGACGGGGTCGCTTTCACGGGCTCGGCCCAGACTGGCTTGAAGATCAAGAGCCATCCCAATGTGCTGGCGCAGAATGTGCGGGTGAACATTGAGGCAGACTCTCTCAATGGTGCGTTGCTTGATGCGGACCTGGAACCCGGGGAAGAGACCTGGAACCTGGCGCTCTTGAACATCGCCACAGACATGACCCAAAAGGCCGGGCAAAAGTGCACCGCCGTGCGGCGTATCTTGATCCCTGAGAGTTTGCTGGATTCATTTGCAGAGGATTTGGTGGCGGAACTTGGGCGCTTCCCGGTGGGGGACCCTGCCGAGCGGGCGAATCGCGTGGCCCCCGTGGCTCACCCCGGCCAGTTCGATGATGTGAAGAGCGGCATGGAGCGCCTGCTGGAAGCGGCGGACGTGATCTGTGGGGGCTTGCCTGAAAAGGATGGACAGGCACTTTTGGTCCAGCCCACCTTGTTGAAGGCCACAGATTCCGAAGCGGCCGTGCTGCATGAGCTTGAGGTGTTTGGTCCCGTGGCCACCTTGATTCCCTATGACGGCACGACGGCGGAAGCGATTCGCCTCTGTAACAAGGGTGGCGGGGGTTTGGTTTGCAGTCTCTATTCGGACAACGTGTCTTGGACCGAAGAAGTTGTCTTGGGCGTCGCGCCCTGGCATGGTCGTGTCTGGATCGGATCAAAGCGAATGGCAGAGCAGGCTCTTGCCCCGGGTATGGTCTTGCCCGCCATGGTGCACGGCGGGCCTGGGCGGGCTGGCGGTGGCGAGGAGTTGGGAGGTCTGCGTGGCCTTGATTTTTATACCCAGCGAGTGGCGCTTGAGGGCTTCGGTGGGCTTTTGGATCAGCGCTTTGGGCCTGCGGATGAAGGCTAGGCAGTGCTCCTGCCATTAGGCGCCCGGCTTGCCTTTGGTATCCCGTAGGATGGTGGGCATGGGTATGCGATTCATCTTGGCGACCTTCGTGGCGCTGATCATGGGTACCGGGCTCGCAAAGGCAGCCCCTCAGGTCGATGGCGTCTGGGCCATCAGTCTGGACGCCAAGGGCCAGAAGAAATTCAAGAGCAACATCGTTTCCTACAAGGGGGACATGGTCCTGATGGTCGAGATCAGATCTGGCGCTCGGATCCTCAAGAACGGTGCGATTCAGTACAACCCAGGCGGCACGATCGAGGTCTTCATCCACGATCCCAAGAAGCCCGAAATGTCCCCCTGGTATGCGAAGGACGGGGAGCGCATCGCCTCAAGCAGAAAGACCGAGACTTCCATCAGCGGTGGCTATGTGGAGGAGATGCAACGCGCCTTTCCAGGTGAGACCCTGAATGGAATCTCGTTGGAGTATCGCTTGCGCATCGAGCAACTGGATAAGTTGGAGGATGCCCGAGACGAGGCCAAGCGCGGTAGCGCGGACTGGAGCCTGCGCCATGAGCGTTACCTGGGTGCTGGTACGCGCTTTGTTTCCTGGCTGAAGATGAGCCCATTCCCCGCAGCGGTTGCGGGCTGGGAGAAGTCCTTTGCAAAAGCCGCCCGTAGGGGACGTGAGGAGCATCTTGCCGCCCGTGGGCAGTTGGCCCTGGACTCGATCAAGAAGGCTCCTGCGGATGAGGTTCTGCTGGATGTGCTCGAAGAATTGGGTTACGGCTCTCAAAAGGTCATCTGCTATGAGTCCACACACCTACGTATCACCTCCGTGCGCGGTGTGCTCTCTCCCGAGGAGGTTCAAGATGGTTTGCGCTACGGCGAGCTGGTCATGGAACAGTTCCGTAAAGAGCTGGTGGACCCCTACGTGGCCGAAGACTTCAAGGATGTCTTCCAGGACCGCATCAGCGCCGAATGGATATTTGTGCCGGATTCTTCAAAGGCCTACCGCGGTGTCTCGGAGAAGTACTTTCAATCCAACTGGTCCCGGGATGTGGAGCGGCGCCTGGAGATTGGCGGCGAGCGCGTTGATGGCCACCACGAGAAGCTCTTCCGGTTCTTGCGCCGCTGGCGTGAGGGAGATCACTTGCACGGACAGATTGTTCATCAGGTTGGCCACATGCTGGCGGGTCTGCACTTTGGCAACGAAGAGGGGCGAATGGATCAGGACTGGCTTAGCGAAGCCGTGGCCTGGTGGCTGTCCTTCGAGATGATGGGCGTCAATCAGGTGACCTGCATTGCTTTTGAGTACGACAAGGGAGGCACCCGTTCGGACAAGACAAAGGACAAGAAAGGAGGCGAGAAGACCTTTGGTGTGGGCCGCCGCGCCAAGCTCAATCAGGTAGCCTTGACCAAGGGGCAACCGATCGAAAGGTTGGCCCTCAAGACCCTCTTTCAGATGGACGACGGCGATGTGGCCAAGTCCTGGTCCTTTTTTGACTATCTGGTACGCGAAGAGGGCAAGAACGCCCAGCTTTGGCTGCGGGCTGCAGGCAAGCTGTCTCTGGATCGCGCCAGCATGATTGCTGCCTGGCGTGAGGCGGCCACCAAGCTCTTGGGTGTTCCTCCGGGACGATCCCTGCGAGTATTGGAAGATCGTTGGAAGGATTGGGCCATCGACATGCAAGACACCAGCGATGACGCCCGCCGGCGCAAGTAAGGAGCCTCTACCGTCAAAGCGGGTGCCCCTAGGGCCGACGCACGAAGATAGAAACCACCTTGCCCTGCTTGGAGTCGGTGACCACGATCAGGTCACTCTCGCCGTTACCGGTCAGGTCGCGGCAGGCCAGTCGATGTCTGCCTTCTGGCAACTGGGCCCGGAATGCGATTGGCTTGTCCTTGGCCGTCCTGCGCAGGATCAAGCCGGGGGAGAATTCGTATGTCGCCAAACTGCCCAGGTCCAGAAGGGTGTTGGCGCCATCGCCCCGGCGGTCCAGGTCCTCCAGCAGGAACAACTCGATGAAGCGGTCCATTTCGAAAGCACCGTCCAGGATCTTCTCGGTCTTGCTGGCAGAAGGGGCGCAGCGGCTGTATATGCGTAGTTCGTGCCCAGCCAGATCGGCGATGTCGTCGGTGCCAGATGTGCGGTGCATGCGGCGAGCGGGGATCTTGAATTGATCCTCCACTGCGGAGCCCAGACCGTCATCGTCCAGAAGGGTCATCAGCCTGGGGATACCGAATTGGATCTTGTTCTTGCGTATGGGTCGTTCTGAAAAGCGTCCCGCTTCGTTGCGGTAGGTGAAGAGGTCAAATGTGATCTTGCCCGGTAGAATCAGGTAACGAATAATGCGCCCAAGTCCTATTTTTTCTCCACGCACAATCTGGAGTTCGGGAAGGGGAGAGCCCTCTATCTGGCGGGTGAAGAACCAAAGAAGATTGCCAGCTGCCAGCAGCAGTTGATCCGGATCGCCCTTCATACCCATGACACTGCCCCCAAGCCAGGTGCGGATTTTGCCGCCAACGCTGACGATCAGGTCATGGGGGGCAATCCCATCGAGATCCACCAGCCGCCATTCGAGTCGGTGGGAGATAATGGCCAGCAGGTTCTCCAGGTCGATGTCCTTTTCATCAGGCAAGTCACGGGTCAAGGCAGCGATATCGAGGATCCAGGTGGGGTCTGCTGGAATCACTCCTTGCCGGAAGATGTGGAAGGCGACCTCCTCGTCTGTATTGGATACCACATCCTTGTGTCCGTCTCCGTCCACGTCTTTGAGTCCAAACCAGGGTGCGCTCACTGTTTGGGAGATACTCATGCGCGGCAGGTCTGGATCTCCGAAGCTCTGGTCCACGAGCGGTCGGTACTTGATCTTCAGGGGCTTGGCGAAGCCCTGTTCCCTGCGTAGGAAAAGCTGATGAGCGGTGGGCAGGGGGATGGTGATATCCATTTGTCCATCCCCATCGATGTCCCGGGTAAAGCGCATGTGGTGTACACCCAGGGGCTGCCAGCCACTTGCTTTCAACAGTTCCTTCGGTTTCTCAAAGACTCCGTCGACACAGTGCGAATGTAGTACTCGGGCGCCATCAACAAACAGGACCAGTTCCTGCCGTTGATCCCCGTTCATATCAGCCAGGTCCCAGGCGGTACGCTGTGAGGGCCATGGAAACAGGGCTCCGGGCTTTTCTGCGTAATGTCCTGCAGAGTCAAGAGGTCTGACTCTGACACCTTCTTTATGGATTTGCACCAGGTCCCGATCCCCGTCTCCGTCCACATCCGCCAGAATCAACTCCCCAAGTTCACCATCCACGGCCAGGACGGTGGTGCTGAAGAGCGGCGCGTCCTGGTCCTGGGGTGCTGGGGCCTCGTCATCCAAATTGGGCGTCAGGGTGTAGCTGAGCAGGAGCCAGCCAGTAATCACCATGTGTGTGCTCATCGACCACCTCCCTTGCTTGAGAGCAGGATGGTCAGGCCCGCGTCGCTCAGGCTGACCACATCCCCTTGACCGTCTCCATTCAGGTCGCGTACTTCAAGATCCTGAATTGAGCCAACTGTGTCGAAGCGTTTCCAGGGCACCCGTTCCAAGGACCAGGTCGTGCCCGAGAAGAAGCCGCTTTTCTTGATCAGACGCCTGATTACGATGCGCCCCTGCAGGTCGATCTCCACCATGTCCGCCAGCCCGTCACCGGAGAGGTCCATGCGGAAGGAGCGATTGGCGATCAGGTTCTGCACTTCTTCTTCGTCGTACTTGCTTGCCTGGCGTAGGGTGGGTTGGGGCTCGAAGCCTCGGCCTGTTCCCGCGTAGAACATATGGGTCAAGGTGAACTCAAGGCCAGTGACCATGGCGGTCAGTTCCGGCAATTCGAACTGCCGTACAACCAGATCCAGGTGCTCGTCCCCATTGATGTAGGCTACTTCAGCGTTCAGGTTTGTGGCCGCAAAGGACAGGGTCTGATTCGGCTTGGCAGGCAGCATGCGGGTCTTGCTCTGGAGCAAGATCAACAAGCGTGTTGAGCCGTTGCTGAAGGTCGACTTGGATGACTTGTGAATCTGCACAAGGAAATCCAATCGGCCGTCGCGGTTGATGTCGATCAGGCGCAGGTTGACGCCCTTCGTGTCAGGTGCTGGCAGGTAGTCGGGCAGGGGTTCGCGCCGGATGGGCTCTTGGGTGCTGCCATCCCCGTCGCCTTCATAAATCACCAACTCGTTCTTGGTCAGGTACAAAAGGTCGCGGTCACCGTCCCCATCGAAGTCCACCCATGCAGGCGCTTGTAGTGAAACCGAATCCCGCGCCATGGTGGAGAAACCCTGACTTGCTTCACCGATGAAGGGGTGCCTGAGCTTGCCTCCTTCTACTTCCAAGGCAACTCGTAATCCCCCGGTGGCAGAGCGCGGGGTCGAGGGCAAGCTGCCCGTTCCGATTCGCTTGGGCTGCTTCACGCCTGGTGTTGCACTCAGGTCCCAGGCGTTGCTTGTCTTTCTAGCGCGCAGCATTCCAGCCAAGGAGGGCACCAGAAATTGATCGATCCCGTTGGGGCCTGGTCCCATGTATTCCCACCAGCCGATGCGCTCGGCCAGGGGCAAGTCGAAGACCCCTTCGAATTTGACCAGTTGAGTGATGTTGCCCCGATAGCCTGGCTTGTTGAGGGAGTAGGACCAGGCGCCTGTGGGGGACAGGAGCAGGACCTCTCGGCCTGGTTCCGTGGGTCGCAGTTCTGCCAGGCCGAAGGCGGTCACATCCCCCAGGAATTCCATGGAGTGAGAAGGCTTGGCCTCGATGGTCTGACCCTGAACGGGATGCACGTGCAACTCTCGTCGACCGCTGGGCGCAACAGATACCAGCAGCAGATCGATTTGCCCGTCACGGTTCCAATCCTGCGCTTCCCAGAAGAGCAGTTCACCTGGAACGGCGAGCGATGCATCGACAAAGGTGACTTCCTTTATGGAGTCGTTCATTGCCAACAGTCCCAATGCCAGAAGCGCAATCATAGTTGGCTACCCAGAAGACCCTCACCGGTGGACCAGGTGATGAAGCGCAGGACAGAGTAGTGGTGCTCGCGTCCTTCCCGTTGATACTTGAAGAGCCAGATGAGCCAGAAGTCTCCCACGTAGAAGGTGCTGCTCTCCCCATCCGTCGAGCTGCGGTAGCCGATCACAATGGGAAAGGCCGCTTCCAGCAGGCGATTGCCAGGGGCGAAGAGCTCCACCTGGGTCTGCTGAGAATCAGACGAAGCACCATGCCAGCTAAAAATTACCGACTCGCCCGGTTCTCTGGCCAGCACATAGCGGACAAGAGCGCGCTCGCTACGCATGGGGGTTCCGTTCAGATGGGTGACAATCGCGCCATCGGGAATGCCGCTTGCGGCCAAGGGGCCCTCGGGATGACTTGCCAACAAGACTACACCCCCGTCCCCACGCATCCAGCGCGCAAGGGTGCGCGCGGGTTCTGCCACCGCCACCAGGGTTGCCGGAGAAGGGGCCATTGCGGCCTCGCGAATCCGGGCCTCGAGTTCAAATATCGCGTCTCCCCGTTGCACCTGCAGTTGCAGGTTCGATCCGGGGGTCTGTTGGGCCAGGAGGGCTTTGAAGCCAGCAGGGTCGTTGATCTCTTCTTCGGCCAGCTGCAGCACCACATCGCCGACCTTGAGGCCCACCTGGGCAGCAGGGGACTCGTCGACTACACGGACCACTCGTACCCCAGGTGCAAAGAAGAGATCCTCCAGGGAGTCGCTGTCGTTTTCGCGAACTTCCAAACCGAAGAAGACTGCGTTGCCCTGGTGGGCCCGGGTCCAGGTCAGGACTTCGGGCAGAGCGTCTGGAATCGGGCGCGAAGGGACCGATATGCAAGCCGAGTGCGGGAGCAGTGCCAGTCCTAGAAGGGCTGCGCGGAATAGGCCAATGGATTGCATGTTGCCAGCGGGGGGACGCCAGTTAGAGGTCTAATAAGTGTGGCGTGCAGGGACCCTGATTTCCAGAATCGTTGATAGAAGCTGGGTTCCGGTTTCCTGCGAATGGTCCTTTTTCAGTCCCATCAGAGCACATGGCTACAGTGCTCTGCGCCGAAGCACTACCATTGCCAGAATTGTGAAAATCAGCACGCTGGCCAGCGAACTGACCATGCCCGCCCGCCAATATCCTTCTTCCCAGAGGGCCGTGCTCGTGGCCAGACCGCACAGATTGTCCAGGTAGGTGAAGCCCGATGAATCCAGCAGGGTCGGTGTGTGCGCCAGGAAGAACCACCGGCTTCCTTCGCCGAGCAGTTCCTTGAAGAGGTCAAAGGAGAGCAGCAAGCCGATGCTGGCGGCTACCGCGGTCACCGCGTTCTGGCAGAAAGCTGAGACAAACAGGGCAAAGGCATAGGTTGCCGCCAGGGCGGGGAGCACGCCGAGCCCAACTCGCAAAAACTCGGGTGCGAAGAAGCTCCGGTCGCCGAACTCAGCCCCATCCACAACAAAGGGTCCATATCCACCGGCGAACCAGCCTCCGAGCAAAGCACCGGCGCCGCTGCAGAGCACAAGCAGAGCGAGCTGGCCAAGGCCCAGCATCAAGCGCGCGGTGATCATGCCCGCTCGGGAAGTGCCGCGGGTCAGGGCCAGCCTCAGAATCCAAGCCTGGGCATCACCTGCCAGTCCACGTGCCGCGCTGAAGGCCAGGATCAAGGTTGAGAGCACCAGCCCCGTGCGCAAGCCCACCGCCAGGGAATGCCAGCCCTGGCCGGATTCGATTCCGTGCCCTTCAAGGGCGATGCCGTCGCTGATTGCCCGGGCCACCGAAGCGAGGCATACCAACAACAGGACAGCATGAAAGGTGCGGGCGGCGGTCAGTCGGCCCCACTCTGCCTTGAAGACCAGGAGTGCGCCTCTCATTGCTCTCGCTCCTGTGCATCCACCAGTTGCTCGAAGAGATCCGGCAAGGAGGATCTGGCCGGGGTCAGGCGTTTGACTCCGATGCCCGCCTGCACCAAAGCCTGGTTGACTTCCTCCGCGGGTGTTCCAGAGTCGATGGTCAGTTCTTGTCCCCGTTGGGCGAGAACCTTCCAGGAGTTTTGGTGTGCGAGTTCCAGGGCCCGTTCCGGTGCGTCCACCTCTGCCCGTATGCGCCCCGCTGCTCCAAGGAGTTCTTCCAGGGATCCGATGGCTGCAAGCTTGCCTTGGATCAGTACCCC
>JABABA010000012.1 GCA_014238415.1 Planctomycetota bacterium
CCACTCGAATACCAGTTCACCCATGCTGTCGTATTCCAGTACGCGCCCCTCTTCCGAGAGGGTCAGCAGCAGGCGACCACCGTCAAGTTGCTGCACAAAGCCGCGCGTACGGGTGAAGAAGGGTGCCTCGCCCCCGTCCTCTTCCCGCAGCACCGCGCCGCTTTCAGTGTCCACAATCAAGGCACGAGATCGTCCCCGGTGCCACCCGTTGTCAAAAATTGAGAGCTGGCCTGCTTGGTTCAGCCGAGCTCCATGGGGCCGATCAAGGGCCGGGCTCTCCATGTGCCAGAGGACGCGTTTGGAGGTTGGGTTGATGATCAAGACCAGATCCGCGTTGCGCAGACAAAGCAGCAGGTTCCCCGCTGCAAAGCGCTTGTCTCGCTGGCCCAGGTCTGATTCTGGCAGGATCTGGATCGAGTTCAGGTGGAAGCGATCGTAGACCGTTTCGGGTTCACTGGTTGTTTCCTTGTCGAGGGGTGAAGGTTGTCCCAGTGCGATGAGCTCTGCGCGCAAATCGAACAGGTCCAGCATCTGCGTGACCTGCCCATCGGAACTGACGCGTTCGATTGCATCAAAGCGCACCCTACGGCCCAGGTAGTCGATCACGCGATGGGTCGCGGTGAGGAAACTCCCGTCATTGGCGGGGCTCAGCTCGTGGTGGGCGGCCAACTCGACCTGCCACTGAACTTCTCCTGTTGCTGAAAGGCGCGTCAGGCCTTCATCCGTGGAGAGGGCCAGGATGCCGCCGTCTTCCAGTGGGGCGAAGAGTTCCACCCTGCTGCGTCCGGGAATCACGCGGCTCCAGACGATTTCGCCCCTTCGATCAATGGCCAGGCAGCGCTGAACTCCGTCGGTGGTCAAGAGGATTTCGGAACCAGCCCCGGGTGCGCGCAGGCTGACTCCGGGCAGATGGTCTCCCGTGGCCGCGCCGCCATAACCCAGGGCCAGAAGGGAGGAGGGGATGTCGACCGTTTCGGGGGCGGTGGCTGGCGTGGAAACCTCTCCACAGGTCGTCAGCCCCCAGATCCACAGCAGCCCGAGCAAGCGACTCCGGCGGCTCACTCAAAAACCCAATCGCCAGCCAAAGCGCAGGCTAAAGTCCGCCGCCAGACCCGGCCCGTCCAGGTCCTCGTAGACCGGAAAGCCCGCCGCGATTTCCAGACGGTTGGATCCGACTCCGTGTCCGGGGGTCAAGTCCACCGCAAGGCCTGCAAAGAGATCGATGCGATCGCCTCCTACTCGGCCATTGTCCTCCATGGGGTTTTGAAAGGGGTCCAGTCCTTCCGCCTCACCGCGTACGTCGCTGAAGCCCGAGGCCTGGGCGCGCAAGCTCATGACCCAGTTGGTCCAGAAACCCCGGGCGATCCAGGCATCCACCATCAGGGAACGCTCGCGAGCCCATCCCTGATCGTTCTTGTTGAGGGGCAGGGTTCCAAGGGCTCCCAGTCCCAGGGTCCAGATCCCGCCATCCAGAATCCAACTGGCCTGGGCCGTCCCCTGCCAGGCGCCGCCGCCCAGTTGCAGACCGTAGGGCAGGAGCACATTCGCTTGTCCAGCCCAGGGCCCCGAGTGATTGTGTTCGCCGGTGGGAGCGAAGACTCCCAAGCCAGCAGTCAAACGGGAGCTCTCTGTTTCCAGCACTCGCATTTCGCTTCCCAGGTGAACGTCCCCGAGGCCCTCGTTGGTGCTGGTGCCACTGTTGGTTCCATCGCTCCAGGTCACCTCGCGATGTTCCAGGGGCAGACTGGCCGCGAGGGTGATGCGATCGCTGAGCCCATAGCGCGCCTCCAGATCCCAGCGGTTCATGCGCGCGTCCTCTACGGTGGTTGCCCAGGTGCTCAGGATCGTGGATGCACCCACTTGCTGGGTGCCATCGCGCAGACCCATGTAGGTCTGTTCATTGAAATCCAGCTTCCAGGTCAACTCGCCCCGCGCCATGATCATTCCTTCCCCGAGGGCTCCAGCGGGTGCCAGTGAGTGGGGTTTACTTCTCTCCAAACCAAAGGGGGTGGTGTCGATGACCGTGAGCGGTGTGTCGGCTTGGGCAACTGCATCTTGGGGCAGTAGCGCAAGCAAGAGGAGAAGAGACATGGCTTGAGCTTAGCAGTCCGAATCTGGGCATACAATCGGGGGCCGGGAAGGAGAGTTCCATCCCGGCCCCCGATTGGGAAGCTGCTGGGGCCGCAGCCCCAACCCCTCAGATGTCGTCGTGAGAGTGGTCTGAAGGCTCGGCGTCTGGGTGGGAGTGGCTTGCCTCGGCCTCATCCTCAATTATGTCGAACTCTGCCGTGGGCACGGCTTCGAGTGGGTAATCGAAGGCTGGATGAGTAGCAGCAGTGCTTACCGACTGCCGCGCAGTCATGAATACAAGGGGCAGAACCATCATCAGCCCCGAGCGATCAACGAAGCCCGCCAAGCCTGTCAAATTGACCATCAGTGAGGCATCACTTGCCGCTCTGGCGACAAGGTCGTCACCCTCATAGGTGCTGACCTGGAGCCAGGCCTTGGCATCTTGCGCCAGCACCGGGTAGGGGTCGAGCAGCATGCCCGGATCCGGGGAGCCACCCGTACGCAGCCCGTTGGAGGCGGCGGACATCAAGAGGTTCATCCAGGTGTATCCATCAGCAAGCAGAGCAGGGGCGTCGAAGAACTCGACCACCATGGCACTGTCTGAAGCGTTCAGGGCCTGGGCCTGTTCCACGAAGCGCGGGTTGTCCCGCAGACCTGGGGTACCAGAACGAATCTGCCAGACCGCTGCGCGCGTGGCCTGGGGTGAGAGACCAAACACCAGCCACTTGTCCATGAGAGCGTACGTGGGCTCCACCGGAATCGGCATGCCGGGAAAGGTCATGGTGTTGAGCTCGACACCGTCAGCGTTGACAGTACTGCGTTGGATGGTCAAGCCGTTCGCTTGAGCTTCCTGCCACATCGGCGACATCAATTCGCAGATCTGATCAATGAAGTCATGCATGCCCTGGGCGTTGGTGAGTTCCACAATCGCAACGGCCGAGGCCATGGTGCCGCCTCCGGTGCTGTCGGACATGTAGAAACCCCAGGTCTCCCCCAGGTGCGGGAAGAAGTCCGCGCGCAGATCGAGGCCCGTCATCTGGGCCAGCAGGGCGAGGGGGTCATCGATGCCTGTGGCTCCTTCGCTGCTTGCTGCCTGCTCCAGTATCGGCGCGACCATGTTGAGGCCCATGTCGACGCTCGCCTCAAGGTTGAGCTTCATCAGCACGGCCAATTGGGCGTCCGCGGGAATCAGGCCCAGGTCTTGTGCGCTGATGCCGGAGGAGGGCATAGCATTCGCCTCGCGGGCCATGCGTCCTGCGCCCCCTTGAATCAGGGTGGTGTAGGACCGTTCGGCGTCATGACCGCCGGCCATGGTGAAGTTGAGGGAACCCAGGCTTGAGCTGAGTATTGAGAAGATCTCGGACTCGTCACTCCCCATGGGGGCCATGCTTCCGATCATTTCGTAGAGCTTGCCCAGCTGCATGGACATCTGCCAGTCGCGGCTGATGTCATAGGGCAATGATGGGGCTGCGATGGTCGCCGGCAGGGGGCTGTCGGTGCCCGCCGTGACCACAAACTCGTTGCCGATGGTGCCGATGCCTACCAGCATCGGGATCGGAATTTCCAGGGGATAGAGTCCCGAGGCCATCTGCTCGCCCAAGGGTGCGCCGCTGCCGCGCAACATGCTCATCAGGTATTCATTGCGGGCGCCAGCTTCCTCTGCGTTCGTGGCGTCGAAACTGAAAGATGCCTGGATGGGGATAGGGCCATCCGGGGATCCGGTGGCGATGCGTAGGGTCTTACCTGCGGTGACCAGATCGGCGATCATGGCAACCAGGCCAGGGGGCAGCTGCTCTCCGTTCTCGACGGCGAGGGCCTCGATGCGGGCGGGCAGCAGTTCAAGAATGCGTAGCAAACCCGCATCCTTGGGGTGGCTGAGCATGGACTGGATGGGTTTCGCGCTGAATGAAAAGAGCTCGTCCTGGGGGGGAACGACAAGGGGCTGGGGGGTGGTCAGCAGGGGCAGGGCCAAGAGGCCAGAAATCAATACCATGTCAACAATTGGTTAGGGGGGCTGCCAGCCGTTGGTTTGCAGGATCCTGGTTGTGGATCGGGAGCAGCGGACTGACGGAAGAGAGAAGGGGGATTCGCCTAAGCAAGACGATACGCGAACCTGTAGATCATATTGCTGCGATTTGGTGCCCAATTGTCCTTTCTTTTGGGGCCCCGGGGCAGTGTCATTTCCAGGTGCCTGGAACCCATTCCAGGCGGGGGAGTGCCCGGCTTCCGAGGCGCTGGGGCTGGGCGATCAGGCGCCTGATGACGGTCCGGCGTGCCTTGAGTGCTTGTGGGACGAAGGTCTCCCTGGCGACCGGCCGGTCCTGCGCTGTGCGCTGGTCCAGGTATTCTGTCAGCCAGCGTTGCGTTTGCTCCCCGCCCACCAGATCCACCAGGTCAGAGAGCAGACAGCCCACATCCCAACTGGCCCCGCGCAGGTCGAACCCCGGCCCCCCTCGCCAACAGTCCAGCAGGAGCAGCTTGCGCGCCTGGGTCCCGCGCCACATGAGGTTGCGCAGGAACAGGTCCCGGTGGGTGAAGCCCAGGGCATGCATGCGCGCCACTTCTCGGGCGAGCTCCGTCAGGGCCGCTTGTTCTTGGTCCGAGTCGAGTTCGTCCCAGATCTCAAGCAAGGGTCGTGCGTCCTGTTGTTCCTGGGTTACGAGCCACTGGCCCCTGGGCAGGCCTGCGCGAAAGAGGACCAGCCCAATCAAGGGCTTAGGAACGACGAACAGATGCCGGGCAAGCCAGGCGAGGTTCTTTGCTTCCCGCAATCGGGGCAGACCCAGTCCCAGGCGGAAACGCAGACCATGGCGCAGGGCGGTCTTGCCTTTGAGGGCGCTGCCCTTCAGCCAGGCGGGTTCGGGGAAGAGCGCGGCGGGGCCCTGGATTTCCACAGTCAGGTCCAAGAGGGTCAGGGTATCGAGGGCGGCGCGGGTCAGAGCTTCGCCCTGCTTGCCACCTTCGCTGCAGATTCGCCAGCGCCGACCGTCCCTGTTGAGCCAGTGGTCACTCAGCATGGGGGCTGGTCCTCGTTGCGTGGTTGTTTCTTGAACAGCGTCCAGGTTGGGGCGAGATGAAGCGCAGGCTTGAGCGTGACCACCAGCGCTCCAGCCCCGCAGTCAGACCCAATTCGATCAGTTCACGGCGCCTCAATCCCACACGGTGGTCGTGACCCTTTCGCCAACCCATCCTGCGGCGAAGCACATGCCAGGAGGCTGCATCCCAATGGGAGACCGCCACCCAACCTGCAGAGACCCGCGCGAGTTCCCTCAGCAGCGCAGCTTGATCGGCTGGTTCCGCCAGATGGTGCAAGAGGCGGCAGCAGGTCACCAGGGGGAAGCTGTGGTCTTTGAAGGGCAAGGCAAAGGCAGATCCCTGCAGGCGGGCACCAGTCTGAACCTGCTTGAGCATGGACGCGGAAAGATCCAGGCAGATCGAGTCCCTCTTGAGTCCACGCAGAACTGTCTGCAGGCGTCCTGTTCCGCAGGGGGCGTCGAGCAACGGACCTGGTCCGAGTTCCGCTTTGGTCAGCAGGCTTGTGAGCAGGCGACCATCCCGCTGTTCCGCTCGCGGGTTGCGCCAGCGGTCAGTGGAGTAGTTGCTTCCCGAATTGGGACCAATCCAGCGGCGCTCAATGGACATGCGCTGGTTGTGTGCATCAGGTTGGATCATCTAGCCCGCTTACTTGTGAGACTACTGGACAAGGCCGAGAAATCGGGCATAGTTGTAGATGAGCGACATGGAGCGATTCATACCTGATGAGCGAACAGGGTGTTGAGTTCCGAATCCTCTTCTGAGGATCCAGGTACTTCCGCGTGCTGGCAGGCAAAAACGGAACGAGCGACACCTGGAACACTAGCCCCCGGTCTTTGATCGGGGGCTTTTTTTTGGAGGTTACGTGCCCTGCCCGCATCCAGAGGTGCGCCGGTTCCATGTTGCCTGAAAGCCATGACCGAAATCCTAGCAGTCGGTCAGGAGCAAGTCTGGGGAGAATCTGGCGGGCTGCTTTCAGGGGAGATCGATCTATCCTGGCGGGTCAGGGGGGGATCAGTCCGGTTTCAGGACCGAGCCTGGGGCCTGCTTCATTGAACTCAGGGTCGGTCGTTTCGAGCGGGACTCGCGCCTTGCCCCCTGATGGGCTCCTTTCCGGCCGAGACGACCCACAAGGAACCCTCCTTTCAAGCGGCTCCGCCCGAGTGCTGCGAACTCTTGCGGCCCGGGGGCGCTAGAATCAGTGGCGCATGGATTGGATGGACGTACAGGCGGCCCAGGATGGGGCCGCAGCGGGGGTGAGCGCAGAGGATCTGCTCGCGGGTCTGAATGAACCCCAGAGGTCGGCGGTCATCCATGGGGAGGGACCGCTCCTGATCCTGGCGGGGCCGGGGTCGGGCAAGACGCGGGTGATGACCCATCGCATCGCCTGGCTGGTGACCCAGGCGGGGGTGCGTCCGGAAGAGATCCTGGCGATCACTTTCACCAATAAAGCCGCTGCGGAAATGCGTGAGCGCGTGGATCGATTGCTGCCGAATCTGACGGGGGCATGGATCAGCACCTTTCACTCCATGTGCGCGCGCATTTTGCGCCGGGACATTGAGCATCTCGCGCCATTCACCCGGGATTTTTCGATCTATGACACCTCGGATCGCAACCAGCTGATCAAGAAGATCATCAAGGACCTGGGCTATGACCCCAAGCGCTTTCGACCGGCGCTGGTGGGGGGCTGGATATCCAATGAGAAGAACCGGGTGGCGGATCAGGACCAGCCCCTGGTGATTGACGATGGCTCGGGCATGGATGATGAGGTCTTCAGCAAGGTGCGTGATGCCTATGCCCAAAGGATGGCGGATCAGAATGCTCTCGACTTCGATGATCTGTTGCTCAAGACCTTGGAGTTGTTCGACCGGCATCCCGGCGTGCGGGATTCCTACGCCACTCGCTTTCGTTTCGTGTTGGTGGACGAATACCAGGACACCAATCGGGTGCAATATCTGTTGACCTCCCATCTGGCCAGCGGCCATGGGAATCTGGCGGTTTGCGGAGATCCCGACCAGTCTATTTATGGTTGGCGCGGGGCGGACATTCGCAACATTCTTGACTTCGAAAAAGACTTCGGCGAACCCTTGGTGGTGCGTCTTGAGCAGAACTACCGTTCGACCAAGACGATTCTGGGAGCAGCGTCGGCTCTGATCGCCAACAACAAGCAGCGCAAGGTCAAGGAGCTTTGGACGGAAGGTGAAGAGGGTGAGCGACTGGTCATTTTGGAGTGCGGCGATGAGAACGAAGAGGCACGGGAGATCGCTGCCCAGATTCGGGGCGTTGAAGGTCGTGGCGGGTCCTTTGGGGATTGCGCGGGTTTCTATCGCATGAACTTCATGCAGCGTGCTCTGGAGAGTGCCTTGCGTCTCGCTGGCGTGCCCTATCAAGTGGTGGGTGGCTTGGAGTTCTACCAGCGCCGGGAGATTCGCGACCTGGTGGCCTACTTGCGGTTGCTGGTCAACCCCAAGGACGATCAGGCTTTCCTGCGGGTGGTCAACGCACCCCTGCGCGGGGTGGGACAGACTACAGTTGGGCGATTGATTCAGTGGAGCGTGGATCGGCGACTTTGTTTGCGCGATGCCCTGCGTTCAGAAGAGGCGATTGCCTTGGTGCGCGGTCGCGCCAAGAAGGGACTGGCGGAGTTCGCGGGAGTTCTGGAAGCCCTCGATCCCATGCGGGATGGCCCTGCGGGCGAAGCTCTGGCGGCCGTGCTTGAAGGTATTGGCCGTGAGCGTTGGATCGCGGAGATGGACGATGGAGATACGCTCGTGGACCGCGACTCCAATGTTGAGGAGCTTCTGGCCCATGCCCAGGAGTACGATCGCTTGCACCCGGATGGGAAGTTGCCGGGTTTCTTGCAGGATGTTGCGCTGGTGAGTGACACTGATGTCTATGACGGTACGGAGGACGCGGTCAAGTTGATGACCTTGCACTCGGCCAAGGGGCTGGAGTTCCCCCAGGTGTTTATCGCCGGGTGTGAAGAGGAGCTGATTCCTCATGGCCGCGCCCTGGAAGAGGATCCCGTGAACGGCATCGAGGAAGAGCGGCGCTTGTTCTATGTGGGCTTGACCAGGGCCATGAAGCGGCTCTTCTTGACCCATGCAGTGACCCGTTTCTTCTTTGGTGATACGCGCTGGGCCCGTCCTTCGCCCTTCTTGGAAGAAATCCCTGCCGAATTTGTTGAGGGCCTGGAGCGAGATGACCCGGAGTCGGTTCTGGGAGCTTACGAACCAGAAGACGAGGGTGCTGCGGCTCTGGCGGTGGGCCAGCTGGTGGAGCACGAACACTTTGGCCGTGGTCGTATCGAGAGTCTGTCTGGCAGTGGCGTAAATGCCCGAGCTGAAGTCCGTTTTGATGAGCATGGCAGCAAACAGCTCCTGCTCTCATATGCCCATCTGGTGGCGGTCTGATGGTGCCCAAAGAGGACTTTCTTTCCCGTTTGGATCGGTTGCTGGAAGAGGCGGCCCAGGCGGGGGAACTCTCTCGGGTGCAGGCACACGCTGCGGCCTATGGGGTCGAGTCTGACGTCCCTGATGATGCCAGCGGGTGGGGTGTGCTTTGTAAACGCCAACCCTTGAAGCATGGCATGGTGGGGAAAAGCCCCCAGATCGCGCGCGTACATCTATTGCTTGATCGACTGGCGCCAACAGATGTGACTGTGTTGATACTTGGAGAAACAGGTACGGGCAAGGAGTTGATCGCCAAGGCCTTGCACGCAGGCTCATCCCGCAAATCCAAGCGT
This sequence comes from Planctomycetota bacterium, assembly GCA_014238415.1. Lineage (GTDB taxonomy): Bacteria > Planctomycetota > UBA1135 > UBA1135. The sequence goes on from JABABA010000012.1 coordinate 8,849, forward strand.
TTGTTGGCGGAAAACTGCGCTGCGGTTCCGGCAGAGTTGCTCGAGAGCGAGTTGTTCGGCCACACTCGTGGATCCTTCACAGGCGCAGTGGGTGATCGGGACGGCCACTTTGTTGCTGCAGATGGGGGGACCATGTTCCTGGATGAGATTGGAGAGATGCCGCTGGCCATGCAGGCAAAACTCCTGCGCGTGTTGCAGGAAGGGGAGGTGCGACCAGTGGGTTCCAACAAGACCGTACAAGTCAATGTGCGCGTCGTGGCAGCCACCAACAAGAACTTGGAAGAGTCCTGCGCAGCTGGTGACTTTCGCGAAGACCTCTACTGGCGGCTGGCAGTCGTTACTGTGCAGTTGCCCTCTCTTCGCGAACGGGAGGGGGATGTGCGGCGCCTGACTTTGCACCTGCTGGCTGCTGAGGGCGAGAGCGCGGGTACGCCCGTGCGTATCAGCGAGGAGGCTCTTGCTTTTCTCGAATCTCAGTCCTGGCCCGGGAATGTGAGGCAGCTTGAGAATGAGCTTCGGCGGGCGGTTGCGCTTTGTGAGTTGACGCCGTGCGAGCCGAACGGTGCCGAACGCCGAATCGGTATCGAAAACCTCTCTTCAGACCTCTTGTCAAGGTGAACTGCCTGGGCAGGCTGCTTTCGGAGCTATGATTCGGTTGCCTTGGCTCACAGGTGGGTATTCTCTGAAGTTGGTATGGTGGCTGAGAATTCTATGAAGCGCGCATGTCTGATTCTGTTGTTCGTGTCCTGCGGTGGCGGCGTGGAGCCCGGCGCTGTTGAGCAGCAGATCCTCTATGGACGGCTGGAATCGGCCGAGGAGTTGCTCGGGCGTATGGATCCTGACCATCCGAGCCGTAAGGGGTTGCAGGCTCAGATCGATGGGGTTTGGGCCGAGAGGGAGAGGGCCAAGATCGAGTGTGCCACCCTGCGAGCCGGGCGTGATGGCCGCAGTTTGGAGAGTCTGTTGGCGAGCCTAGATGATCTGGCCCAGAGCTTCACCGATGAGCAGGCTCGGGAAACAGTGTTGCGGGAGAAATCAGTCACGCTGGATTGGGATGCCGACCGCCGTTCGCGTAAGTCACATTTGATTGCGCGAGTCCCGAGCGGTGATCCTGTCCTGGACGAAGAGCAAGAGCCTGCCGTTCTGCCCCGTATTCAGGGCCTGGTCAAGAGCATCATGGTCGATGTGGAGGCTGCCTCACGCTCGGGTGAATATGCTCGTGCCCTGGCATTGCTGGATCAGTTGATCGGAGACCTGCCCGCACAGGCGTCCATGTTGGGGGTCGAGCTGCTGAAACATCGCGAGAGTCTTCGCAGTGCGGCAGATCAGGGCGCGAGGCGATTGATCGCGGGGGCCGAGAGCGCTCAGCGCTTACGCGGGGACCGGGCGGCCTGGGACCTGGTGGCTGCGGAGTATCTACGTTTTCCTGAGAGCGCCCTTGATGGCGAGTTTTCTCGTCGAGTCGAGCAGTGGCGTCAGGCAGTGAGCAGCATTCCCGATCGAGAAGGTGACGAATCCGAAGTGGCAGTCGCGGCTTCTGATGCGGGCACCTCTCTGGAGCCGCTTGTTGAACCGCCGGCTGCAAAGGTTGCTCCCAGTGTTCCAGAGATCGGCGATGCGCTGGGTGTGGTTGCGCGTCCTTACCCGCTTACCTCCAGCGAACTCCTGGCTGATCCTGGCGAGCAGGCCCTGATGGGAGAAAAAGCACGCGTGGCGGGAGATCTACCCCGTGCAATTGCGCTTCTGCAAGTCGCTTCGCGTCTGACCCAGAATCCTGAATCCGCCCGCTATCGTCGCCGGGAGATGGAGTGCCGCTGGTTGGCTGCCCTGGCCAAGGTCTGGTCTTTGGACCATGCTGAAGGAGGCGCCACCCGGGGGATCGCTCTTCAGCTCAAGGCCCTCGGTCATCAAGGGACCGAACGGGTTCTACTGGAGCTGGGGGACAATCCTCCTGCCAGTCTGGGAATCATGGTGGCATGTCTGGCCGATGGTGCGCCCAAGTTCAACGAATTGGGACTGACCATTCTCTGGGAGCAGCGGGCCGGGGGATTGCTGACAAGTGAACACACGGATCTGTTGGTAGCCCAGGCACGGGGAGAAGAAATGCCCGATGGTGGCTATTCCCTGGTGGCGGGCTCCTTTGTCGCCACCGTTGAGCATCAAGAGCAACTGATCGGAGCCAAGCTGAAATTGGAGCTGCGTAAGCTCACTACCCGCCAGGGGGAGGCCCGTGAAGAGGCTTGGGAGGTGCTCGTTGTCTTGGCCGATCAGTATCGGCTGGCTGAGATCCGTCTGGAAGAGACCCTGAATGATTTCCTTGTCCGGCACACCAAGCGAATCCTGAAGCGCGGAGAGTTCAAGCGTCTGCAGCAGCTTGCTGTGCGTCGCCGGAACCTCGAGGTGGCGAGGGAATTCGCTCTGGAACTGATCTTCGACGAGCAGGAGTACTTCTATCCGATCCCCGACAACCGGCGCGGGGAATACAATCTGGTCCAGCGCAGGGTCGATGACCTGGTGGCCGAGGTGCGCGCGATCCGGGAGCAGCCATTCTCGGTCTCTTTGGGTGCAGCCTTCCACGAGGAACTGGGTGATCTGCAGTGGGTGCTGGGCAAGCTCCAGCGCTCAAGTCTTCCAAAGGAGCTGCCCTCCTGGCTGTTATTGATTCAACCGGAGGTCACGGATCTCAGCCTGGCAAACTTTGCTCCGAACAGGGCCGTACAGACTGAGATCCGCATCAGTGGTCTGGTGCAGGCTTACAACGAGAGCCTGTGGGCAGCAGAAGAGGAGGTGTGTCGATCCCAGGAGTCGGAACAGGTGCGAGTGACCAATCGATACAGGCGCCTCCTGGGTCGTGTCGCGTTGGCTTGGGATGCGCGGCTCCAGGCGGCGACGGTTGTACATGGGGAGTACATGAGTCGTACGGGGATCTTCAGTCACTTCGAGGAGGGCGTTCCCGGCAGGCGCACCCCTTTTGAGCGAATGACCGAGCAGGGCTATACCCAGGGTCTTGGGGAGAACATTCATGGCGGCGCGGGGGATCCCCTTGGAGCGCATTTCGGCTGGACTCACTCATCGGGGCACCACCGAGCATTGCTTTCCCGCCAGGCCACCGAGATGGCGACATCCGTGGTGGGTCGCTATTGGACCCAGAACTTTGGTACTGGTCGCGATTCTAGGCGCAGCATGGACTGAGTCCGGGCCTTGCGGGGGGCCGGAATCTCCGCTGCCCCAAAGCACAACCAATCCGGATTGTCAGCGGGTACACTGCCCCACATGGCACGAGTCAATCCCCGTACGCCCCGAACTTCAAAGAGTCAAGCTGGCCTGCATAAGGTCCAACGCACCCGTCAAAGGGCGGTCAAGAAAAGCCTGCCCACCTGGGTAATTCTGCTGGGCTTTGCTTTGGTGGTTGGGGTTGGCATTCAGGCTTTCATCAATTACGAGGAGTCTGTGAATCAGGAGAGCTTTGATGCATCTACGGTTCACGAGCAGATAACCGAGGCACTCAAGAATGGGAACGTAAAGAAGGCGGAGGAGGGATTCGAGAAGATCGAGCGCAACAATCACAGGTTGACCGCCGAGTGGCGTAAGACCTTTGCTGCTCTGAGGGTCCGATCCGAAGCCCTCTCCAAGACCAGTGTTCAGTTGGTGGACAACATTGCGGGCACCAAGTATCTGCAGAAGAGCATACGCAACTACGAGTCGGGTTACCTGGCCAAGGAGCCCGTGCGCGCCAGAGCGCGAATTTTCGTGCAGCGTGCTCAGCACTTCCTCGACACCTGGCCCGACCATTCAGACGCAGAAGAGGTGCGCAATAAACTCAGCCGCTGGAGGGTTGTGGCGGACTTGTCGAGCCCTGCCAACCTTGAAGATGTTCTCTGGGAGACCAAGACCCTGACCTGGGCCTTTCCCAGGGACTACGCCAAAGCAATGCCCATGCTGGAGTCCTTTCGCGATGGGGCAGGCGGGGCGGATCAAACCATTCTTGAGGGAGTGATCAAGACCCACATTTCAGAGCGCGAAGAGTACTTTCAGGATCGATTTGAACAGGCAGCCTATCTGTGGGACAAGGGCGACCCTTCTAAGGCGATCGAGTACCTGGTGCAGTTGATCACAAAAATCGGTGACCCCAGCATGTCCGATCGTGCGGCCCGGGCCTTGGTCGCTTTCCACGGCCAGCTCTCCAAAGACGGCCAGACAATTCTCAACATTGTCGACACGATGAAGGGCTACAAGAACTCCCGTCGTCGGGATTTTGACCGCATGGCCAAGAACTCCATTTGCCGGGCATTCTTCAGGGAACACGGGTTGCTCTAGGAACTCAAATGTCCCGCGCGCGTTTTTCTCTCCGGAAGGCGGGGTTGGGGATCGCATCGAACGAGCCGGGCTTGGTCCACCAGCGCCGTTGATGCCAGGCCCATTGCTCGGGGTTGGCCTTGATCCAGGATTCATAGACCTGGTTCATGCGCTCCAAGAGGTCGGTGGTGGAGGCCTTGGGGTCCAGGTCTGTACGTGACCATAAGGGTGGGTCCACGTGGACTTGGTAACGGTCGCTTTGTGTATCAAACACGCAGCGCACAGGGAGCAGAGGAGCGTTGGCCGCGCGGGCGATGGCTGCAGGAGCGGTCATGGTCAGAGCCGGATGCCCCAGAAAGGACACAAACTCACCGTCCAATTGGCGGGCTTCAAGATCAGAGAGCAGGCCCAGGATGCGACCGGAGCGCAGCACGCGAAGGGTTTCCCGGGCGCTGGCATCCTGGGGCAGGGTCTCGACACCGTGTTGGGCGCGCATCTTGGTCAGCCAGTCTTGATCGCCTCGTGCGCGTCCTACCACGACCCCTCGTACTCCCCGGCGCACCAGGTAGATCGCCAGTATTTCCCAGTTGCCCATGTGTCCACCCAAGATAATCGTTCCGGGATTGGCGGCGAGGGTCTCGCTGAGGCGTTCGAAACCTGGGCCCTCCTGCACGATTGCATCGACCCATTCACCAGCGTCTTGTCTTGAGAGGCGCACCCCGTCGGCGATTTGGCGTGCAGTGTGGGCTCGGATGGCGGCAGGCAAAGCGCGTAGTTGTGCTTCATCGAGGCCCAGGTTATCTGCTGCGAGTTTCAGATTTGAGTGCACCCTTCGGGCAGCTGAGGTGCCTCTTGCCAATCGCAGTGAGTGCTGGATCGAGCCTCGCATCAGACCGTGCGGCAACACCCGCGCCGGGATCAGAAAAGACTTCAAGAGGCCTCTACGCAGGGCTCTGGTGCGCCTAGAGGTCGCCAAGCAAGGACTCCTTCAACTCTTGTTGTTCCTGGGGACCACATGCATGAGCCAGACACCAGGCTGAGCTGAACTCCCTGCGCTGGTCTGGGGTCCAGCCCGGGTTGAATCCCTCGATGTTGAAGCGCCAGGGGTTCACCTGCTCGGTGCGAGAGAGGTCGAGCAGATGGATATCTCCCGCGAGGATTGCTCCTTCCCGGGTGAGCCACCACTGTGAGATATTGCTGGCTTTCGGGCCGAGGCCTCGGTCGGCAATGCTGCCCAGAATGTGCCCCCAGGCCCCGGGAGAGCCTTCCTTGCCCGTCTTCATTCTGCGCGCGCCGGTCGGGACCTGGCTCACCACCCGTACGTTTCGGGAGCCAACCCAAAGGAGTACAGGTTGTTCGGCGGGAATGCCGTGCTCGGCCAGATGCCCGAGGGAGTTCCAACAGTCATGGGCTTGGTCCAAAGACGCGGGGGGCGTGCGGATCCAATCCCCGGGAATGCGATCAAGGGCGAGCCATCCCGATTTTCGTCGGGTGGCAGCGGAACTTTCTCTCTGCCAGCGGCCGATGCGCTTGCGCCCATTCTTGCGCCGCAGGGCCCGTGCGCTGGTTTCGATAGCTGGCAGATCCAGGTTCCTTACCAGATGCGCCAGCTGTCCTTTGTTGCAGCACCGCCGTAAGCGAGCCATGACCGAAGCGCGCCAGCGGGGGCTCGTGGTTTCCCGGCAGGTCTGGCAGAGGTGCACGAGGAGCTCACGCAGCTCACGCTCACCATATGGCGCATCACTGCGTACCCCGCGCATGTCCACCAGCCAGAGCTTGTCTTGTTCGTCAAGCACCACATTTCCTGGGTGCAGATCGTCGTGCCGTACTTCGAGGACAAGTAGCTGGTACAGAAAATCCGCCAGGGCGGCGGCGAGTGCGCATCGGGCTCCGTTCCGAGCAAAGACCTGCTCCAAGTTGCGTGCCCCTGGGATCTCTTCCATCACCAATTCCCAGTGGTTTCTCTGGAGTCGGACCTCCAGGGGTTTGGGGGCAGCGAGCCCCAACTCCCGCAAATGTACAAGGGTCTGGAACTCCTTCTGTGCGCGCCGTTGATCCCGCAGGCCGCCGAGGAACTCAGGGGCGTGGTAGCGCTTGATCACTCTGCCCGGTCCTGGCATTGCCTGGGCAGGCACCATGAGCAGGACGGTGCGCCTGGGGCTTTGTTTGAGGATTCGCTCCATGTTCGGGGGCGTTCGACGCCCGGGTGGTGCATCATCGCATGAATCGTCGGGGTTAGGGCAATTGGGTCCGCGCACCTGCGGTATAGAATCCGCTCCTTGAAGTTGCAGCTCTACATTTTGCGCCAGTTGGTCCAGGCCCTGGCCTTTGGTGTGGTGGCCATCGTTGTGCTGGCGGTGCCGGGAGTCGCCGTCAACGCGGTCCACAAGTTGCCTGCTGCGGATGCCGGTCTCCTGATGGCTTATCTGCCCACGGTGCTGCAGACCCTGGCGCCCTATGTATTGCCCCTCTGTTTTCTCCTGGCGGTTGTGGCGACCTATGGGCGGTTGGCTGCGGATCGAGAATGGACTGCGATTCAGATGGCGGGGTTTCACCCCGTCAAGCTGCTCCTGCCGGGGTTCGTTTTGGCCCTGGTTCTCTCTGGTGTGACCTGGTGGCTCTTCGCCGAGCGGGTGCCTCATACCAAATCCAACCAGAGGGCCCTGATTGCTCGCGGACTGGAGAGGACTCTCTCGAATTTGCCTCCGGGGCGCACCACAGTGGAGTTTCATGGTTTCTTTTTGCGTGGGGCCTGGCGTGATCCACGCGATCCGAATTTCTGGCATGAGGTCTACCTTCGGCGGGCGAATGAGAGCAGCGAAGAGCGCATTGATGTGTTTGCTGAACGGGCTCACATTCGTACTGAGCAGGGTTCTCTGGTGGTAGACCTGGAGGGGGTGCGTGCCTTGGCTCCTGGTGCAGGGCTGCGTACGGAGCAGGCCCATGTGCGCTATTCGGTTCCGTTGGAGGAACTGATGGACCCGCCAAAGGTCGGTGAACGGCCGCGACCCCGTTATCGCACGGTGTCCCAGATCCACAAGGATTTGTTGGTGGAGCGGGATTCCGAAAAGCGCCGGGGTATGAGTTTTGAGATCCACAAGCGCGGCAGCCGGTCGGTGGTCTATCTCTTGTTCTTGCTGCTTGGTGCACCTACCGGATTGATTCTGCGCCGCGGGAATCAGCTGGCAGCTCTTGCGGTGGCTTCGGGCTATGGAATCGGGTACTACGCACTCTCTATGAGTTTGGGATCGGAGTTGGCAGGGCATACAAGTCTGCCCGTGGTGCTCGTGGCCTGGGGTCCAACTTGTCTGGGGGTCACGGCATCCCTGCCCCTCTTGTATCTGGGGTTGCGTCGATGAGAGTCCGTTATTTTTCTCACTTGCGCTTCCTGGGGAGGTTGGATCGCTATGTGGTGGCCCACTTTGTCGGCTCCTATGGCACCGCTCTTTTCTTGGTGGTTGGACTCTACCTCGTACTCGACATGGCCAACAATGCGGGTCAGTTTCTTTCCGCTGAGGATGGGAAAGAGCCGACTTCGCGAGGGGTGATCCTGCGTTACTACCTGATGCAGGTTCCTTTCCTGTTCTTGCAAGTTGCTCCCTTCGTGACCCTCCTGGCGGGTTTGTTCACGGTCAATCGTCTATTGAAGAAGAACGAAGTGACCGCCGTTCTTGCTGCTGGTGTGAGTGTTCGCAGGATACTGTTGCCGATTTTCCTGTTGGGTTGTGTTCTTTCCATGGGCATGTTTGTGTTGCGAGAGACCCTGGTGGAGACCTTGGCCGATCAGCGTGACCGTTTGCATTGGAAATTGACGGAGGGCGATCAGCCCCGGGTCTACTCCGATGTGGTGGTGCACGACTTGTTAGGCAGTCTGGTCTTCTTGGAGCGCTTCTGGCCAGGCGAGAGCGAAGACAGTGCGCCTGAGGCCGAAGGTGTGGTGGCGATCGTGGCCGAAGCGGATGACTATGTGCGGATTGATGCGGAGAGTGCCTCCTGGAACGGCAAGGGTTGGGACCTGGTAGCTGGCCAGCGACAGGTGCTGGGCAACACTGCAGCCACGGAAGAGGTGAGCACACTCAGTGATTTTGACATGGATCCTGGACTGGCCTTGACCTATCGCCGTGCCAGGGCCGAGCCTTTGGAATTGTCCTTCACCGAAGTGGAGCGCTTGATTCGGCGTGAACCTGATGACACGGCCTTTCGTACCCTCTGGCACTACCATCTGACTTTCCCTCTGGCGAACCTGATCCTGCTCCTGGTGGGTCTGCCCCTGCTCTTCCACTATGAGCGTGGTCAGGGCTCCGAGCGTCTGATGGTGGGGGGCATCTTGTGCGTCTTCTATTTCGCTGCGGACTTCGTGTTCCGGAACCTGGGAATCAATGGAGGCCTGTCACCCCTCTTGGCCGCCTGGACCCCGGTGCTGGCTTTTGGGAGTCTGGGACTGGCGCTCTTTGAGGGCCTGCGCTCCTGACTGGGCTACGGGGCCCGATCTCAGGGCCTGATAGGCCGAGATTCAAGATTGCTGCTTGCTGTTGGCCCTCGTCAGGGCTTCCATGGGGTTCCGGGAAGATTCCCCGGGTCCATTCGTCTCCCACCCACCATGAAGGCCACTCTCCTCCTGCTCGCCATTCTTGTTGGCTGTCAAACTTCCACAGCCCCCGCTAAGACCCATTCCGTCGGGTGGCTAGTTAATCATGGGCTCTACGATGAGGCGCTTCGCACCGCTTCTGCTGATCTGGAGGCCGACCCGGGCAGCGCCGAGGCCAGTTTTCAACACCGCAGAGCCACGATTGCCTGGTATCTCGATCAGGCGCGCAGAATGACTTTTGCGGGTGACGATGAAGATGCTCTTGAGATGGTGAAACTGGCGCTTGAACTCGAGCCAGACAACCATGTGACCAAGAGTTGGGAGCTCAAGGCCCTGCGCAAGCTAGGTATCACTTATTTGAATGCGGCACAGGGCCTGCACTCGGCCGATAAGTTGAGAGAGGCTCGTGAGGCCTACATCAAGGCGCTTGGCTATCGCGCAGATCTTGTAGAGGCCGAGGCGGGTTTGATTCAAGTGCAACGACAGATCGCCTGGCGCGAGTATCTTGGAGAGGATTACTACGACAAGGGTGTGCGGGCTATCAGTGACTGGCAACTGGATTTGGCACAAAGCCGGTTCCGTGCATCTGGCAAGTACCGTCCGAATGATCCTCGTCCCACTCAGCGGGTGACTGAAGTGGAACGGGAGATTGCCAACCGCCATACGCGTATCGCCCTGCAATTGGAAGAGGCGGGGCACCATGCAGCCGCGCGTAACGATTTTCGCGTGGCTCTCTTGTTGGACCCTGGAAGTGACGCTGCTCAAGCGGGCCTTGATCGGGCGCGAATCGAGGCCAGGGCCGACGAGTTCCTCCTGAAAGGGAAGATGGCCATCCTGCGATCCGAGTTCAGCGAAGCTCGGGAGATCCTGCTTGAAGGCCAAGAAATCAGCGTGGCGCGTCCCGGGATGTTTGATGAAGCGCTTGCGGAAATCAAGGTGGCGCAAATCAAGGTGGCCTACCAAAAGGCAATCGACCTTGAGCATGACTTCCGCTATGAGGCTGCGATTGCCAAGTACAGTCAGATCCTGGCAGTTGAGGATTACTACGAGGACTGTCGCGCTCGCATGGGTACTTTAGAGGACTATGTTCGCGATGCAGCAGTACTCTATGAGCAGGCCATGGCGGCCGATGAGGAGTCCGAAGCCCTGCAGCTGCTGCGTCAGATCGAGCTTTTCTGGCCGGAGTACAAGGATATCCGCAAGCGCATTCAGGTGCTTGAGGATGCGTCTGCAGACTCTGACGCCTGACGTTTGGATTCCGAGCGCGCCAGCCACCAGACGACCAGGCCTGCCAGGCTGATTTCGATGAACGGGTGGATGGACGCGTCTGACAGTTTGCCCTCGCCCATGATGAATATCAGGTAGGCGTAGGGCAGCCAGGCTCCGATGGCCACAGCCATGGCTCCCTGGGCCAGACCTTCTGGCGTTGTGCCTTCCTGTTCAGCCAGCTTGTCTCCGACAGATGTGGCTTCTGATTCGATTTGATCGAGGGCGTTAGCGGCCTTGTCCACGATCAACTGGGTTCTGCGCAGGGCGCGGTATTCAACAGGCAGGGCCCACAAGTTGAGCAACAAAGCCAGACAGGCGGCTATCCAATGGGTTGCGGCCGGAAGTCCCAGTACGGGAGCACCAAAGGCAAGAACCGCCGCGCCTACGATGGAGAAGCTGCCAAAGATCGCCGCGGGGTAGGCGTTTGCTGCTGAAAAGAACTGGTTGAGTTCGTCGAGGAAGTCCTGGGGCAGGTCCCGGCACCGGACGGCCTCGCGGAGGATGCGACCAGTGACCACCATGAACAGGATCAACAGGGTATGGGCGCCCACAGTCAAGATTGCCGCAGGCAGGGCGACCTTGAAATGCAGGCTCAATGCATTGCCGAAACCAAGGCCAGCGGAGACGAGCAAGGCCAGTATGGAGGCAATGCTGCCGGACAAGAAATAGGTGGACATTCTCATGGGTTCATACTCAAGGGCAGAGCACTGACTCGAGCAGCGTTTGAGCGAGTTGCTCGCCCCTCAGATCCGAGATATTACCGCTTGGGGAGCGGTGCGCGGTGTGGATCGTGTCAGGGGATGAGACCAAAGGCCAGGGGCCGGTTGCCTCGGGATCCGTTGGTCCGGTCCACATGTCTACGCCCATGTTCATGGCCGCCGCCAGGTGCGTGGGACCCGAGTCTCCGGCAACGAGGCGGATGTGCTGTTTGGCGGCTGCGGAAAAGAGGGCTGTGATCAAGGGCAGTCCTCGCTGACCAATCCAATGTTGTACAGCCGGGTTGTACTGCAGGCGCTTTGAGAGTTTCTTGCCACTGTCCTCTTCCCCTGGGCCGCTGAGCAGCAGTACATCCTCGCCCCCTTGCACCAGGCCCTGCACCAGTTCCTCGATCTCGTCCACTGGCAGACTGCGCGAATCTCCCGGGCAGCCAGGGTGCACTATGCGCCTGGGGCGGCCGCGGTCCGGGAGACGGGCGGCGAGTTCCTTCGCGCCTCGCTGTTGCGCTGCGTGGGTGATGGGCAGATGAAAGGGGGCAGGTTGATCCTCGGCGAGCACAACTTGCGCGAGTTTCTGCACTCGCTGGATGCTGTGGGGACCCTCGGCAGGTTTCGCTTGTTCAGTCATGGCCCGGGCTCCGAGGGGCTCGCGCCAGTCTCCCCGATGAAAGCCCAACCGGCGGGGGGCGCCGGAGAGGCGCGTGACCATGGCGCTCTTCAGGTTGCCCTGGGAGTCGATGGCCCAGTCCGGTTGCCAGTTCCTCAGGGACCGGCGCAGGCGGAGCCAGGCAGGCAGACCTTTTGTCCGTTCAAAAAGGAATACCTCCTCCAGCCCCGGCAGACCCCGCACCAGGTCTTGGAATGGCGGCTGGATGGCCCATCCAAGTTGGGCGTCGGGATGTGCTGTCCGCAGGGCGTGGTAGAGCGGCAGCGCATGGCACACATCCCCCAGGTGCGACAGGCGCACAATCAGGATGCGGCGGGGAGGTGAACTGGAGGCCATTGGGTTCGTCCCGAGGATTCAGGAGGGTCAGAGGATAAGCTGGGCTGGCCCCACCGGACCTTGGGTCCTCGGGCGATTGTCCTCAACCTGACCTTCTCCGTGTTTCGTCGCATCTCCACCAAGTGGACCCTGGCCGTACTGGTCGCGGTCGCCGTGCCATTCATCGGCTTTTCCACCTGGGTGGACCGTGAGGTCTCCCAGCGTCTGGCTGACGATTCTGTACGTTTCCACCTGCTGTCCACCGCCACGGACCTTGCGGATCAGATCGACACGGAGATCCGCGAGCGTTGGCAGGACCTTGAGTACCTTGCGGGAGTTCCCTTGGTCAGTTGGTATGCCGCTGGCGGTGAGGAGGATCGCGGAAGTTGGGAGGCCACCGTGCAGGATCTATTCGACCGCTTGGTGCGCCTTTCTGGTGCACACAGCATCGTTACTGCGGTCGATGGCGATGGAGAGATCTTGATCGCCAATCAGTTCGGGTCAGATGGCGCTCCAAATAACTCCATTTCCCTTGGTGGGAGTGTTTCAGATCAGCCTTGGTTCGAGAAACTGATGAGCGAAGGGCGGGCAGCGATTGGTTTTGGAACGCTGGAGGACCTGCTTGGTGTGGAATCAGATGGGCGCTCCTATGTGGGTCTGGCCGTGCGGCTGGAGGCTCCCAGTGAAGGTCTGCCTGCTGGAGCCGTGATAGGCTTGATGCATACCGATCGTCTGCAGGGCTGGGTTGAGGAATATGGCGTGCGTCGCTTGGGCAGTGATGGTGGCCAGACTACGGAGGACTTGTACACTTCTTCATATGCCTGGATTTGGGGATCCGACGCGGACACGATCGTGGCTCACCCTACGCGTCGTCTCGTGGGGCAAAAGGTCAGCGAGTTGGAAGCAGGTTCGTTGATCCCCCTGGTGGAAGCTGCCCGCCGCGGACCCTGGGGCATGTATCCGGACTATGTCTTTCGCGGAGTGCAGAAGAAGGCAGCATTCAAGCACCTGACATCTGTCGACGGTGGTGGTTTGGGTTGGGTGGTTGGCGTTGGCGTGGACTATGGAGACATCTACGCGCCGGTGGCCGCGGTTTCGCAGACTCTGCTGCTGGCGACTCTGGTGGGTCTTTTTCTTGCGGCCGTACTCTCTTTCATGGTGGCTCGGCGCACCCTGCAGCCGATTCTGGAGTTGGAGCGGCACACCAGGCGCATTGCTGGGGGGGAATTGGAAGCTCGCTTGGACTCCAGACGGCAGGATGAACTGGGGGACCTGGCACGCTCCTTCGACCGTATGACTGAGGACCTGTCCCGTAGCCGCTCACGGCTGGTGCGCGCAGAAAAAGACGCTGCCTGGCGCGAAATGGCTCGTCAGGTGGCCCACGAGATCAAGAATCCCCTGACTCCGATTTCCCTTTCGATCAGCTTGCTGAGACGGGCTCGGGCTGAGGGCAGTCCCGAGGCGGATTCGATTCAGGAGCGCACCATGGACATGATCGAGCGCCAGGTCGCGGCAATGCGTGAGATCGCCAGCGATTTTCACGCCTTCGCTGGTCATCACATCGAGCCCGAGCCAGTGGAAGTTGGCAGCCTCTTGGATGAGGTCCTGGAATTGACCCATGCCTGGGCCAAAGACCTTGATGTGGAAGTGGTTCGAGAGGGAGAAGGTGGCTGCGTGTTGGCGGACGAGGGTGAGTTGAGGCGAGCTTTGCTCAACTTGGTTTCCAACGCACTAGAAGCAATGGATGGGATGGATGAGCGCAAGCGTCTGATCGCGCGCGTCGACGTGGTGGGGGAGCGTGTGGAAGTCCTGCTGAGTGACACGGGTCCAGGTCTGGACACGGAGCAAGAGGCGCACCTCTTTGATCCTTACTTCACCACGCGCTCAAGCGGTACCGGTCTGGGGTTGGCGATTGTGCGCCGAATTGTGGGAGATCTGGGAGGTACAGTGACTCTCACCAACGGGCCCGAAGGCAAAGGCGCTATAGCGCGCGTTGAGATACCTTGGCACCGGCGCTGAGACCGTGTGCTCTTCACCCCATGCGGGGCAGGGGTCAACGGATCAGGACCCAAGCAACGGAGTGCCGGTTGCTTTTTCCTTACGCAGTTGCTCGCCAGAGAAACCCCAGGTGCCGGTCAACACGGTCTTGCGCACTCCGACGACGTCGAGTAGCCAGTCCCACCACCCAAGGTAGGGGGTAGTTATCACGTTGGTGACATCCAGGTTGGAGAGCCCCGCGTCAAAAACATTGTCTCGTGCGATCTGGACCGACTCCTTGGGGAAGTCCCAGGCAAAGATCGTGAAAGCCCAGGCTTCGGAGCGAAAGGTGCCGGAGGTTTCGGTCTCGCGCTCAAACGAAATCGTGGCGCAGGCAGAGAGCATTCCAGCCAGGAAAAGACTGGGGAGCAGGCGCTGGAGACTGGGACCCCTCGGAAGCGATTGACTGACCATGGCAGGCACTCTATCGTCCTGGAAGGTCTGAAACCGCAGCGCTGTGCTGAAGATCTCCCCTTCCTTTGGGCAATCTGTGTCCCGGAAAGGGGATCGGTGGTGTTGGGGCCCTTCAGGAGTCCTCACGTGGCCTTGGCGCTTGGGTCCACAGGCGCACCGAAGAATCAACCTTATGTCCTCCGCCTCCCTCGACCCAGCTGTTCACAGGCGTCATGTGGCCCAGATGGACCGTCACCTGGGGTCGTCTAGCACTCCGGCGCGTCTTTTCTTTGCTCCCGGACGGGTCAATTTGTTCGGTGCGCATTTGGACTACAACGGGGGTCCGGTGATGCCCACGGCAATTCACCGGGGCACCTTGATTGGCGTGCGATCGCGGGCAGATGGGAGGATTCGAATGGCCTCTACCCTGGGTGGTGTGACCCTCGATGCGGACTTGGATACTCTGCCCCAAGTCGCAAGCGGTGCCTGGTTCGACTATCCCTTGGGTGTCTTGATCCAGTTGCTCGGCAAGCGTCCCAAGACCATGGCGGGTCTTGATCTGTTCTTTGGTGGGGACCTGCCCATTGGGGCAGGCTTGTCTTCCTCCGCTTCGATTTGCGTGGGCACGGCTCTGGCTCTTGATCTTTGCTGGGAACTGGGTGTGGGATGTGAGGGTTGGGTCAACGCGGCCTTGCAAGGCGAGCGGGGCTTTGTGGGCGTTCAGTGCGGCATCATGGATCCCTACGCAGTGGGCTACGCCAAGCCCGGGCACCTCTTGTGGCTGGATTGCAAGGACGGCAGCTTCAGCTACTTGCCCTTGGATCCGAAGGCGGTCTCCATCGTCGTGATGGACTCTGGAGTCAAGCGTGAGTTGGCCGCTGGTGCTTTCAATCAGCGTGTGCAGGAGTGCAAAGCCGCCGCGGAGTTCTTAGTTCCTTTGAGCTCTGGCGCTGATTGCCTGCGGGATGTGAAGGCAGAGGTGTTGGCCGAGCATGGATCAAGGATGGACCCGGTCTTGCAGCGGCGCACCCGGCATGTGATCAATGAAGTGCAGCGCACCTTCCAGGCGCGGGATTTCCTGGCACAGGGAGACATTGCTGCAGCGGGTGACCTGATGGTGGAGTCCCACGAATCCCTTAGGCGTGACTTTGAAGTCTCAGTGCCGGAACTCGATCTTCTGGTGGATGCGGTCTCGGCAGGGGAGGAGAGTTTCGGCGGAAGGCTGACAGGGGCCGGCTTTGGAGGTTGCGTGGTGGCCCTGGTCCGGAGGGGCCAAGAAGAAGCCCTGCGCGAGAGGGCGCAGGGCTGGTTCGTTGAGCGTTTTGGCCGTGACCCTGGATTTGCGGTTTTCCTGGGGGACGAAGGCCCCCGGGAATTGAGCCTGTCCTAGTTTTCTTCCCCTTGCAGGGCAGGCGTCCCGTGCTGGATCGAGCGGGCCGCTTCGAGCAGCACTGCTCCAGGTCCGGTGCTGACCACCGCTGCGCTGAAGGGACTCTCCAGAAGGTCCACCGCAGCGGCCGGTCGGCCACCGAAGTGGTAGTTTCCGGCCAGGAGCAGGCGCGCGTCTTCGTCCAGGAAGTGGTCGCTCAGGTAGCGTTCAAGGGTTGCCAGTTGCTGGTCGAACTGAACCGGGTCCCCATAGAAGGTGTGCTTGTCAACCACGTGAAGGGCCAGGCTCGGGTCCAGCTCAAGAGCCACGCGCAATTCCGCGGCGGCCCAGCGATAGTCACCTATCGCCATGAGTGCATCGGAGAGCACAAGGTGAAGGATGCCGATCTTCGGGGCAAATTCCACCGCCCGTGAGTAGTGACTGGCCGCGTCGCTGAAGCGCCCCGCGCGAAAGGCCTCGTCTCCAAGGGTCAGGTAGTGCTGAGCGACCCGATTGAGTTCCTCTTGCCTGGCCTGGTCTACTTGTCCTTGGGGAGTTCCTGCCGCAGCTGGCACCACGACCTCGCCGAGGGGGATGGCCTCTTGCGCCACAGCTTGCGGTGCCTGCTCCACATAGATTACTTCGGGCTCGGCCTCGATCACTATCGTGGTCGTTTCCGGATAGTAGCCATATGGCACCATGGGTCCGTACCAGGAGTACCTTGAGGGCCACCAGCCCCAGTAGGAGTGTCCGCCGCCCCACCACCAACTGTGCCACCAAAACGAGGAGCAGTAGATGGGACAAGAAAGCCAACCCCAGGAGTTCCAGCCCCAGGAGGAGTAGCAACCCCAGAATATGCTGTGGGAGCCATAGCCATAGCCGTCGTGCCAGCCATCGTGGTAGCCATCGCCATATCCGTCGTCGTACTCGCCGCCAGAGCCTGCTCCCGATCCGGAACTGCCCGTGGCGCCTCCGTCGGAGTCGAGGCCCGGGCGCACCGCGGCCTGGACACCATTGGGGTCATCCCCGGCGGAGAAGGCACCGCCTCCAAGCGCGTTGTTCTTGGCGTCAAGAGCTGCCTGACGACGACGGTTGTTGGTTACCTCTTGATACTGTTCCCGCGCCTTGGCTACTCGGGTCAAGCGCTGCTGCAGGCGACCTTCTGCTGTCCGCTGCTTGCGTTGGGTACTGTCCTGACGTGCTTGAGTGGTGCGTGCGTTTCGGATCTGCTTGCCTTGACGCGCGGCTTGCACACGTTGGGCCAGGGTGGAGCCGCGGGCAGGCTCGATGTCTGTTGCTCTGGTCTGGGCCGTACGGTAACGGCCTAACAGTGAAGCGCGATTGGATGAAGGCACACTGTTGGCTCTTGAGGTTGCGGAGGGTGATTGTCCGCTGAGACTCCAGCGGCTACGTACGGAGGCTGAGGGACCTGAGCCCACTGGCGTGGAGCGCGGGCGCCAGGAGGGCGCACCTGTCGCAGTGGGGCTGGAATTGGAGCCCGAGTAGGATTGCGGGAAGCGCACTCTGCGCGTCGGAGAGGTCACCGGTTCGCGGGGAGCAGGGGTATTCCTTTCAGGCGTCGAACGGGAACTTGTGGGACGCCAGGTCGAACTGCTGCTGCCACGCGCAGCGCTAGCGCTGCTGGATGTGCTCGTGACGGGAGCGGTGCTGCGCGTGGGAACCGTGCTGGTGCGGCTCGGGGCCCTTGAGGTCGAGCGTGTGGTCGGCTGGGTTGTCACCCTGGGCGAGGTGCTGCGGCTGGGGCTGTAGGTCGGGCTTGAGCTTCTCGCGCGTGAGCTGCTTGTACGGGAAGGTGTGGAGCGGGAACTGCTCGACCGTGAGGGGGTGGAGCGGGAACTGCTCGATCGTGAGGGTGTTGAGCGGGAGCTGCTCGACCGTGAGGGGGTGGAGCGGGAGGGGCTGGGACGCTGGGAGCGGCTGGAACTCTGGGTGCGACTGCCTTGGGAACTGCTGCGACTGCGTTGGCCGAAGGCCTCAGCGGAGGGAAGGGCCAGCAGGAGGATCAGGGTGGTGGTGATCAGGCGGGGGGTACTCATGGGAGCTAGGGTGGGGTTCAGGGTTCGACCTCTTCACAGCAAGGAGGGTGCCAGCCTCTGAAGACCCCCAGGAGGCATGTGGGGAGGGTCCCTGACCTACCTGGAAGACACCGGCGGTGTGTTCTCCATAGGGGACGCGATGCGGTGCAAGGAGAGGGTCACGGGGCTACCTCCACACGAATCTCTCGGGTTCCTTTCCCAGTCTCCCAGAGCACAATGCGGGAGGGGGTGCCTCCCTCTCGGGCTTCGGCCACCAGGGCTCTGAGCTGGGCTGAATCCAGGGGGCCCGTTTGGGGCAGGCGTTGAATCAGGCCTGCCCTGGGTGGCGTCACTTTCCAGGAGCCACCCGCTTCAGCCTGACCCGGCTTGGCAATCAAGAGCACGGCCACCAGTCGTCCCCCTTCGTCGATCACGCGTCCCAGACCCGTGAGCAGCTCGCCCCCTTCTTTTCCAAGCTCACGCTTCGCCTGATCTCGCCAGCGAGCCGAGGCTATGGGGTCGAGCACTCCATTCTTCACCATGTGTTCCCATTCAAGGCCGGCCGGGGATGCGAATCGGCGGCTCTTCTGTCCGACACGGGGTGGAGCCTTGGGCCGTTGGTCGTGGGGCATGAAATAGCTGTCGAGGAATCTCAGGCCGCGGTCCACGCGCAGGATCTTCTCATGCCAGATCTTCTTGCCGTTGACGATCATGTTGAAGGACGTGGGACGGGGCTTGCCGTCGACTTCCTTCCAATGCAGATCGGTCAGGGTCTCATAGGCGCTGCCGTCAGGATGGCGTACCTCCAAGAGGATCGGGTAGTCCTGCTCATTGAGGTGTGCTCGCAGGGAACCGAGTTTGCCCAAGGATGCTTCACGCTGTTTGCCTTCTCCAGTCCACTCGAATTGGTGAGGCCAGGCCAGGAGTGCCCGGCGAAGCGCGAACATCAAGCGCATGTCTTGGGCTTTTTTGTCTGTGGCCGCGTAGCTGGTAGCGGTGCCAAAGGGGATCGACCAGAGTCTTGAGCCATAACGGTAGATCAATGTTCGACGGTCTTCCCCCGGATCCTTCGCCCGCAACATCCAGCGACCGCGCTGCGGATAGGCCAGATCCACAGCCAGCGTGTGAGGGCGATCTGGTGCGCTGGTGAAGACCAATTGTGAGCGCATGGACAGGGTCCAAGCGCCACGGTGGCGGCGCATGGGGGGGGGATCTGCCGGCAGCTCAACTGTGGGCTCCTGGGGGCCGACATCGAGTGGCTCTGCAACGAGCAAGGCGCCTGTCCAGATCAGTGCGCTGAGTCCCAGGAAGAGTCGCATCAGTGCCCAGGATAGGCGATTGGGACGGCCTTGGGGCGGTGTCAGCTCTGGGGCAGGCGGTTGGCCCACTTGATCCAGGCTTCGTCCTCATCACCGTAGTTGCTCTTGGACAAAAGTTGTAGATCACGCAGCAGGCTGCTGCGCCGGGGGCCCTCTTTGTTTTCCAGCAGGGCCCCTGTCAAGATGCGCGCGGCGCGGCCTTTTGAATGGGGATCAGCCAGGCCGAGCTTGGTGATCGTGCGGCTTGCGGCGCGCAGTACCAACAGGCGTTCGCTGTGCAGCATCAGGCCTATGTCTCCCATGGATTGGGTGTCCCCCAGACGAGCCAGGATCAGGACGCAGTGCACTTGTACGGATGGTTCCGTGTCAAACAAGCCGTGGCGAGCAGCTTCAAGGGCGAGGGTTCCGTCTGCTCCAGCCTTGATCAATTCGGAAACAGCCCACGAGGCACTGCTTCGTTCGTTTGCCTCTTGTGCATTCAGCATGGCGATCAGCCCGCCCAGTGGTGTGTCTGACATGCGCAAGAGGCCCAATGCAAAAGCCGCGTTGGCGCGTACGGTGGTCTGGCTGTCTTCCAAGGCGGCCAGCAGTGGAGCGACGGCTCGTTTGGAGCGACTGAAACCAAGGGCCATGGCCGAAACCTGTCGATTGCGAGTTGGACCGGTTTCCAGCTCTTCCAGGAAGAGACGCAGGTCCTTGGCCGCGCGGTGGGAGATCTTCTCATCCAGAACCCGGAACTTCTGTTGGTCAGCGCCCTTGCGAGCTCGCAGGAGAAGGTTGTTCCAGGCGGTGACCATGCCGTCCATCTCGGACAGGATGTAGCCCTTGCTTTTGATCCGGTTCTCGTGAGGGTCGCTGACCTTCCAGTCTTCCACATTCTCCCACTTGTCCTTGGGAATCACGGGTTCGGTGTCAGGGGAGGCGCCTTTTTTGCCAGTTGAGGCACAGGCAACGGTCAGAAGCAGGCAGAGGCAGGGAAGGGGTCGCATGTGGGGGTCGAGACGATTGGTGAGCTGGGATCTTTCCCCGGATCTTATTGAATGTCAGCCTACTTCTTCGGTCGGCCTGCTGGGGCGCCTCATGGTGCTTGGGGACCGGGAGAGCTATCTTTAGGCCGATGCCATTGCAACTTTTTGACGCCATGGCCCGCGAGGGCTTTGAAGAACTCCTCGCCCTGCACGACGCGAAATCGGGCATGCGCGCACTGCTTGCAATTCACGACAGCTCTCGGGGCCCCGCTTTTGGGGGTATCCGTCGCTGGTCCTATGCGGTGAATTCCACAGCCTTGATGGACGCCCTGCGTCTGGCGCGGGCAATGACCCGCAAGTGTGTGTTGCTCGATTTGCCCTGCGGGGGTGGCAAGGTGGTCTTGCTTGATCAGGAGGGACTGGATTTGAAGCAGGCCTACGGATCAATCGGGCGAGCGGTGGAGCGTCTCAACGGACGCTACTACACGGGGCCCGATGTGAATACCGGGCCGCAGGAACTTGGTTGGGTGAGTGCTGAAACAGCCTACTGCACCGATCCCGGTCCGGCGGGACCTGGCGAGTTGGCCAGCTGCACAGCCGAGGGGGTTTTTCAGGGTATGGAGGCGGCTCTGCTCAATCTGGACGGAGAGCTGGACTGGCCCCGGCGCAGGGTATTGATCCAGGGCCTTGGGGCAGTGGGGCAGGGGCTTGCCCAGCGGCTGTTGGAACGTGGCGCCAAGGTACTGGCTACAGAGATCGATCCTGAGCAGGTGAGCAGCGTGCGTGCCACTCTTGACGTGGAAATGGTCGAACCCGGTTCCGAGATGGAAGTGGCCTGTGATGTTTTTTCTCCCTGTGCAATGGGCGGGATCCTGCACGACTTGTCGGTGGAGCGATTGCAATGCAAGCTAGTGGCGGGTGGTGCCAACAATCCCCTTTCGCGCAAGGAGCATGGAGAGCGATTGCACGAACGGGGCATCCTCTTTGTTCCGGACTTTGTGATCAACGCAGGTGCGTTGGTGCGTGGTTCGGTTTTTCACCTCGAGGGCCGTCGTGAGCCCGTAGAAGATGTGGGAGCTCGTGTGCGCCGTAGCGTGGAGCGCGTACTGAGTGTGGCGGTGGAGAGTGATTCCTCGCCTATGGCCGCAGCTCTGCGTTTGGCTGACGGCGCGGAAAACTAGGGCTGAGGGGCGTTCCAGGCCCCCGCAATCTGCCGTAGGGGCTTGCCCTTCAGCAGGGTGGCGGTGGCCCCCGTATCTCCCACCTGGAACTGAGTGCCAGGCTCCTGATGGCGCTTCTTGATGTAGCCCAATGCAACCGCCTGATCGAGGTGAAAGGAGTAGGCCCAGGTAGTGATCAGGCCCAGGTCGCGGGTCTCACCATCCACATCGCGGGTCAGTCTCGCACCCAGGGGCAGAGGATCATCCGTGTCGAGGGCCAGGCAGAAGAGCTGCTTGTTGAGGCCTCCATAGGTGTTGATCTTGGCAACAACCTCCTGCCCGATGTAGCAACCCTTTTCTAGATTGAACTCGTTGTCCAGGCGCGCTTCGGAGGGATAGATTTCATCGCTGATGTCCAAGCCCCAGCGGGGGCGCAATGCTTCGACGCGGAGCGAGTCCTCGGCCACCCGGCCGAGGGGTGTTGCGCCTGCGGTTTGCAGGGCTTGCCAGAGGGCGAGGCAACCCTGTTCCCCCGCATCCAGGCGCAGACCCCGGTCACCCGCTACCTCTGCTGAACTGATGCGCAGGGGAAAGCCTTGCCAGTCACGGATATCCATGTTGCCTGTCAGTGGCCCGACTGTTGTTTCAGCGATCTCCTTGGCCTTTGGGCCACCTAGCAAGAGAGCTGCGCATTCTGCGCCCACATCCTGCAACTCAACATCTTCTCCGAAGAGATACATGTCCAGGGCAGTGAGCAGGGATTCGGTCAAACCCATCGGGGTCTCAAGGCGGTAACCGTCCGGTTCGCGAAAGAGGTCGAAGCGGGCTTGAATCTTGCCTTTGGAAGTCAGCAGCAGATTTGGATTGCCCTCTTGGATCTGCAGTGGCAAGACTTCATTGGCCAGCAGGCGATGCAGGAAAGCCGGAGCGTCTGGCCCTCGGACCGAAATCGCCCCACAGGTGCTGGCGTCGATCAGAGAGCAGGATTGCGTCCCGGCGGCGTACTCTTCAGGAACGGCCCCAAAGGTCAGAACCTGAGCATTGGCCTGCGTCCCCGTGACACGCGCTCCTTGGGCATGGTGGTGGTCGAGGAGGGGGGACTGATGCATGTGTGTTGGGGAGGCCTGGGTGGAAAGTCCGTGCGAAGAGCCTTCTGGGTCGCGGGTTCTTGGCTTGGTGCTGGTGGAGGGGCTGATGATAGTGCTTTGTGGGCCGGATTCGCCGTGGCGGATTGTCGCATGAGCCCTGGCAGTCCTGCCATGGGACTCTTGACACCACGACCCCACGCTTTGGATCCTGCACCTTGCTACGAGCCGGTACAGGTTCGAAAGATCTAATTCCATTCCCGATTCTCGGGTCTGGAAAACCCGAATCCCCAACCCCCATGGCAACTCAGCGATTGATGTGTCTGCGGCCCCTGGCCCAGCGCAACCCTTTCGTCCTAGCGGGCATGCTTGTGGGCGTTTTCGCCTCCTGCGACTACGGCCCCGGACACGCGGACCTGGAATTTGGTCTCTCCGAGCGCACGATGACCTCTTTGGATGAAGTGGGCCTTGCGAGCTCAAGCTCCCAGGTCAGCGGCGCACTGACGACCCTCTTCGGTACGCCCCAGGACCCCCACTTCTTGATCACCACCGACATGCTCGATGGAGATGAGAACCCGAATTTTCCTGGGGACTATGAAATCTCCGAAGAGCAGTGGGAGGTTATCGTCACGGACAACCGGTCCCGGCGCTTCCTACGACAATTGGACCTGATCAAGGCCGGTAGCTACGCAATCGTGCCAGAGCCTCTCTATGCGGAGGACCTGTGGGCTATCTGGACCAGCGACTTCGCACCCCTGCACACTGGCGAGGCGGCAGAAGTCGGTGGCACTGCAGAGAAGGTCGATCCCGCCTCTGCTTTTGATGAGGACCTCTGGGTTCCGGGCCTGCCTGAAGACGGGGCCACCTGGGCTGAAGCGGCTGAGTTGCTCTTCACCAACTGGTACCCCTCCTTGCGTGAGTCCGCTGAGATGTACCGCGTCCAGTGCTTGCACTGTCATGGTGTTGAAGGGGGTGGCGACGGCCTCACCGCAGAATTCCTTGAGCCGCGTCCCAGGGACTATCGCCTGGGCAAGTTCAAGTGGATCGCCGTTGGTAACGGCAAACGGCCGCGGCGTCAGGACCTGGTCGATATTCTGATGCAGGGCTCCTACACAACAGCCATGCCCTCATTTGCCCGCTTCAGCTCGGGTCAGCTGCACGGCTTGGTGGACTATGTGCGCCTCTTGGCCATGCGCGGTGAGACCGAGGCCCGGCTCGCGTTGGAGATGGCAGATTCAGATTCAGGCGACTTGCCACTGGGCACGATTGAAAGCACCTATACCGATGTCTGGACCAACTGGCGCGACGCGGATGAGAACTATGTGGCCTTCAATGTGGCTGTGCCACGATGGGATCAGATGAGTGTGGGTGAACAGGTGACCCGTGGTGAGCATGGGCGCGAGCTGTTCATGGGCACCCTGGCCAACTGCTTCTCCTGTCACGGGATGGACGGGCGCGGCGCGGATGCGCCCAACCTTCCGATCTCTCTGGCAGAAGTGGTGGATGCGGACGAGCATGAAATCGATCCCGAATATGAGGCCCGCGGGGGCTATCGCTGGGTCGAGATAAAGGATGCGGCTGGTCACACCATGAAGGATGAGGATGGGCACGCCCTGCGAGATCTATATCGCATCAAGCCAGACGATTGGGGCAATCCCTCCATGCCGCGTAACTTCACGCGCAGCATTTTCCGTGGTGGGTCACGACCAATCGATCTCTATCGCCGGATCAAGTACGGAATCACCGGCACGATCATGCCGGCCGCTGAGGTTTCGATCAGCGATGACGACATCTGGGACTTGGTGATCTATGTCCGAATGCTGTCAAACTCACACGATCTGGCGCGGGTCTATGAACACAAGCAGGCTGCTCTTGCGGATCGCCATGCCAAGGAGCACGGGCATTCTGATTCGGATGGCTCCAGTGGCGCTCAATCTGGTGATGGCGACCAGGACACCGACAACAACCACAACGAGGCCTCCGGTAACTAGGAGGATCAATCATGATCATGCGAATCACTACAACCCTGTTGATGGTTGGTCTCCTTGTTCTGGGGATTGTCTCCTGGGTGGACTATGAATATTGGCTGATGGCTCCATCACCCTCTCACTACACCTGGTGGTGGCCGGAGGAGATGAGCACTCTTGGACAGCGCTCGGACAATTTGTTCTGGCTGATCCTGGTGATGGTCACGGTGATGTTTGTGATCACCATGGGCGCCCTGATCCTGTCTATATGGAAGTTCTCGGCCAAGCGTGAAGACAAGGCGGTCTTCATCCACGGCTCTCATAAGCTCGAGTTGCTCTGGACAGCCATCCCTGCAGCCCTGCTGCTGGTGATTGCTTTCAGCCAGATGAGCACATTTGCCGCCATGCAGTTCGACAGTTCCATGCAGGACGAGGACGGGAATGATCTGCCGGTGCTCTGCGAAATCTGGGGCAGCCAGTTTGATTGGCGCTTCCGCTATCCCGGCAAGGACGGCCGCTTCGGTACCAACGATGACTTCGAGAGCGTCTACGAGTTGGTTATGCCCCTGCTTGACACGGTGAAGGACAACGACAAGAAGAAGGTCATCTTTCTATTGCGCTCACGGGACGTGCTGCACTCGTTCTTTGTGCCACATCTGCGCTTCAAACGCGACGCAGTGCCGGGTATGACCCAGCGCATTTGGATGGCGGTTGACGACAAACAGCTGGACGAGGTCATGGGCGGTCGCGAGGACAAGACCTTCGACATCATCTGCGCCGAGTTGTGTGGATGGGGTCATTACAAGATGAGCGGCAGGGTGCGTGTTCTCCCTGACGCGGAATACGAGGCGTGGGTGGATGAAATGACTGCCCGTCAATTCGGAAACTCTTGAAAACGAACTGAACCCGAAACGAATCATGTCTGATACTCACGCATCCAACGCTCGCCCGGGAATGGGCGAAGCCGGAACCACGCGCACGAGCCACGAGCACCACGAGCTTGGCTTCATCCGCAAGTACATTTTCTCTACCGACCACAAAGTCATCGGCATCCAGTTCATGTTGCTGGGGCTTGTGTTCTTCGTGCTCGGCGGCTTGTTCGCCATGGCGATCCGGTACCAGTTGGCCTGGCCCTGGGAGAGCATGCCTGTAATTGGTGACTTGTTGTTCCCCAATACTGGACAGGCGATCACTCCAGAGTTCTACACCATGCTGTTCACCATGCACGGCACGATCATGATCTTCTTCGTGATCATCCCGCTGTTGACCGGCGCCTTTGGCAATTTCCTGATCCCCTTGATGATCGGTGCACCTGACATGGCCTTCCCCAAGCTGAACATGTTCGGCTTCTGGGCCATGATTCCGGCTGTCTTCTGTGTGCTGATGTCCTTTTACCAGCCTGGTGGTGGACCTGCTGCGGGTTGGACCGCCTACCCAACCCTCTCGACCATCGAGAGCGCCGCTCCCGGGTCGGTATCGGCCCAAACCTGGTGGCTTCTGGCGCTGACTTGGGTTGGTGTGAGTTCAATGATGGGTGCGGTCAACTATGTGACCACCATCGTCAAGATGCGGGCGCCAGGCATGACCATGTTCCGCATGCCATTGTCTATCTGGGCCCTGTGGATCGCAGCCTTGTTGCAGCTTTTCGCTTTGCCGGTCCTGACCGCTGCAAGTTTGATGCAGATCTCAGACCGAGTTTTGCAGTCTGGCTTCTTCACACCGACGAATCTGGTAATCAATCAGCTCAACCCCGAGGGGGCTGGTGCCGCCGCAGGTGGCCAGCCTCTTCTTTGGCAGCACCTTTTCTGGTTCTACAGTCACCCTGCTGTCTACATCATGGTTGTTCCGGCAATGGGCCTTGCGTCTGACATCCTCAGCGTACATGCCCGCAAGCCGATCTTTGGCTACAAGCCCATGGTCTACTCCCTGAGTTCGATTGCGGGCCTGGGGTTCATTGTCTGGGGACACCACATGTTTGCCTCGGGCATGAACCCTGCACTAGGCATGACTTTCATGGTGGCTACCATGATGATCGCCCTGCCGAGCGCGGTCAAAGTCTTCAATTGGCTGGGCACCCTTTGGGGCGCGCGAATTCAGTTGACCACCCCGATGCTCTTCATCTTGGGGTTCATTGCCATGTTCATCATTGGTGGTCTGTCGGGTATCTGGATGGCTGCTACTCCAGTTGACATCTATATTCACGACACGTACATCATCGTGGCCCACTTCCACTATGTGGTTTTCGCTGGTTCAGTGTTTGCAATCTTCGCAGCGATCTATCACTGGTTCCCCAAGATGTTCGGACGGGTGATGAACGAAACCCTGGGCAAGATCCACTTTGTGGGCAGTTTCATCTTCACTAACGGAGTCTTCTACATGATGCACCAGCTTGGTATGGCCGGTTTGATGCGTCGTACGGCAGACCCCTACGATTATGAAACCTACGCCCATCTGCAGCCCCTGAATGTGTTCATCACGATAAGTGCATTCTGTCTCTTTGTCTGGCAGATCTTCTTTGTGTGGAACTTCTTCCATTCCATGTTCTGGGGTAAACGTGTCAGTCGAAATCCTTGGAACGCCTGCAGCTTGGAGTGGGAAGCCCCCTCGCCTCCGGGGCACGGCAATTTTGATCGCGCCCTGCGTGTTCACCGTGGTCCCTACGAATACGCCAGCCCGGATGTGGAAGAGGACTTCTTTGTTCAGACCCGGGAAGTTGAGAGCAAGTAATCAAGCGTCGTGATTGACTCCATCCGTACTGCCCCACTTGCGCGCACATTAGCGCGCCTGTTGGTTCTGACCACCCTGCTGCTCCTTGGAGTTGGTGGGTTGGTGACGACCTATCGGGTGGGGATGGCGGTGCCGGATTGGCCCACGACCTTTGGTCAGACAATGTTCTCCTATCCCCTCGGAGAGATGCTGGAGGATCTGGGGCGAACCCTGGAGCATAGCCATCGTTTGCTTGGAAGCGTGGTGGGCCTCTTGTCCATTGTTCTGCTGCTTGCCGTTGCTCTGCCGGCGGGGCGGCAGGCCATGACCGCCTGCTGCGTTGGAATTGGCTTGGAGGTAGTCGCGGTGGGGCAGCTTTATACCCAAAGTGGCAGCATCAATGCCGGCGAAGCAGTGGATTGGGCGGCGCCTGCGGGGCCCTTTGCTGGAGCGGTTTTTGTGCTGTTGGCCGGGCTCATGTTCGGTAGTCACAAGGGTCCACGTGCTCTTGCGCTTCTGACCCATTTCGCGATCATCGGCCAGGGAATCCTGGGCGGCACTCGCGTGCTGGAGAACAACGTGGAACTGGCTTTCCTGCATGGCTCCCTGGCCCAGCTGGTGTTCTTGATTGCTGCCTTGACTGCCACCCTGGTGGGCAGTGTCCGTCTGGTGACCCGATCGGGGAACGCGGATCTCCAACGGGGGCCGTTCCTGTTGTCTGTTCTGACTTTGCTGGCGGTGCTGGGCCAGGCAGTTCTGGGTGCCTGGACACGCCACACGGGCGGGCACGTGTCTGCTGGTATGCATGCGGTCTTTGCGCTCTTTGTGCTGGGCCTTGTGCTGCTGCTTGCTGGCCGCCTGGGTGCGCTTGAGCGCCTGACCCAATCCTCCGTGTTGGGCAATTTGCGGCGCGGCCTGTTGCAGTTGGTGGTTGTCCAGATCGTGCTGGGGGTTGCGACTCTGGTCGTGATCTTGGTGCTGGCAGGCGGATTCAACGGTCATGTGACCGTTGCAGAGGGGATTCTGGCTTCGGCTCATGTGATGGTGGGGGCTCTGCTCCTGGCCGCGGTGGGGCGTGTGGCGGTGATTTCAATGGGCGTGCGTCTCCAGCTGAGCTCAGAACCCAAGGTGGAATCGAAGGCTGATTCAACTGCCATGGATTCCAGTCAATCACTCCAGGCCGGAGGGATGGCATGAAGCGCTCGACTCAGGCCCTGGCACAAGCCGCGGCCACCCAGAACCCCTGGCTGGTCTTGCTGCGTCCGCGCATCGCCCTGATGGTCATGATCATGGCGCTGCTCGGTGCGGCCGTGGTGCCCGGATTCTCCTGGGGCCCGGCGATTGAAGCAGCGCTCTTGATCACCCTGGTCACTGGCAGTGCGAGCATCCTGAATCAGGTACTGGAGCGGGACACTGACGCACTCATGGAGCGAACCCGCATGCGCCCATTGGTGACCGGAGAAGTGGGCGTGGGTGCTGCTTTGATCTATGCGGTTTTGCTGGGCACAGCGGGCGTGGCGGGACTCGCAGTGCGCTTCAATTTGCTCTCTGCTCTGCTGTCATTGGCGACCCTCGTGAGCTACGTGGTGATCTACACACCCGTGAAGCGGATCAGCACCACCAACACGGTGGTAGGTGCAATTCCTGGCGCGGCCCCACCTCTCTTGGGCTATGCGGCCTTGGCTGGGAATGTCGGCCCCTGGGCCTGGTGCATGTTTGCGGTCATCTTCGCTTGGCAGTTCCCGCACTTTTTTGCAATCGCTTGGATCTACCGCGAGGATTATCGTCGCGCGGGTTTCCGCATGTTGCCCACGATTAGCGACGCGAAGGGTCTGGCGGGCCGCCATGGCACGCTTTACGCCCTCGCCCTGGTGCCAGTTGCCCTGCTGCCGATTTCCTCGGGCCTTGCGGGCTGGACCTACGGTATTGGAGTCACGCTCCTGTCCCTGCTTTATCTGGGCGCCTCTATTCGATTCGCTCTTCATGAGAATCGCCGGTGCGCGCGCTCACTGGTCCTGGTTTCCCTTTTGTACCTGCCCCTTTGGGCAGTGCTCATTCTGATCGACCCCTTCCTGACCGGATCCGTTCGATGACTACAGCAATCACAAGCTACGATCCCGCGGTGGATGCCCCAGAGCACCACCATCCCGTCTATGACTACGACTCGGGCCCGCCTGTTGATCGCGGCAAGTTCGCGATCTGGGTGTTCCTGGGCACCGAGATCATGTTCTTCACCGGTCTGATCGGCACTTATATCGTGCTGCGGGCTGGATCCCCCGAATGGCCAAATCCGGCTCACCGACTGGCCGTGGGCATCACCGCCTTCAATACCTTTGTGCTGATCTGCTCTTCGGCAACGGTTGTGGCCGGTCTGTTTGCAGTGCAGAAGGATGACCTGGCTGGGCTACGAAAGTGGTGGGGCCTGTCGATCCTATTGGGAGCGGGCTTTGTGGGCATTCAGGTCTATGAGTACGTCCACCTGATTCAGCACGGCATGACCCCTAACCAGGATCTTTTCTGGTCGACTTTCTATCTGATGACGGGCCTGCACGGGATCCACGTGGTGGTGGGTGTGCTCTGGCTGGCAGCGGTCTATGTCCAGGTTCTGCGCGGAGGGTTCTCATCCAAAAATTGGGTCGGCTTGGAGCTTGCCGGTCTTTACTGGCACTTTGTTGACCTGGTCTGGGTGCTGCTCTTCACTCTCATCTACCTCATGTGATCGGAGGAATCTCAAATGTCTGAACACCCCCCGCAATTCAGTGTCAAGAAACTGTGGATCATCTTGCTTGCTCTCACCGCAGCAGAGGTGGTCTACGGAGAAATTGGCAACCGCAACTTCTATGAACAAAAGCTACTGCTCTGGGGCGGCTTGCTGATCTTTGCCTACTTCAAGGGCTATTACATCTATCAGTACTTCATGCACATGAAGTACGAGGGAGCAATCGTCAAGGGCAATGTCTGGTTCACGGTCCCACTGGTGATCTACTTCATGATCATGCTCTGGCCAGACACGGCCGCCAACGACAAACTGAACTACGAGATCGCCCATCAGCTTGACCCCATGACCGGGGACATAGCGACGATCATCGAAGGCTCACGCAATCTCGTGAACGAGGAATTCCGTTATCTCTATGATGATTATGCTGCGACTCATCCGGGTGCTGAGATCCACGGAGAGGGCGGGAACTAGTAGCTCTCGAGCGGCGAGCCTGGCCCTTCTGTGCTGCCTTGCCTTTTCCGTCGAGGGGGCACTTGCTTTGCCAGGTGCAGCTGTGGAGGAGGGGGGTCCCGTCCAGGGGGCTGCGTCTCCGCCCGTGGATTCCGAGGTACGCTTCACTATTGTGCCGGAGTTCTCCTTCATAGAGCGCTCCGGTCAGGTGCTGTCTTTAGACGACTTGTTGGGTGCACCTTGGATCGCTATCCCTTTCTATGCTCGCTGTATGGGGCCCTGTCCCTCCATGACAGGGGATTTGCGGGCCCAGGTCTATCCTCTCTTGGCGGGTTCCGATGTGCGCATGGTTTCGTTTTCGGTGGACCCCGACTACGACACGCCTGAGGTCCTGGGCGAATGGGCCGCCCGCTTCAAGGTCGAGGACGAGCGTTGGGTGTTCCTGACCGGTGATTCCTCAGAGATGGAGAACTTTGTGCGCCAAGGCCTCAAAGTTGCTCTTGCCCGTAGTGGAGATCCTGCCCTGGAGCCGGGGCTGGCGATCACCCATGCCACGCGCTTGCCGGTGATTGATCCTGAGGGACGGATCGCCGGCTGGTATGAGTGCGCAGGCGATGATCTTTCCCGGGAAGAGTTGGTCGGGAACATGGTTCTGATGGCGGAGCGCGCTCTGGCCCTGGGTGAATCGTTCGGGGCCAAGAGCTCTGCTTCGATCTTGCCTTTGGTCAATGCCAGCCTGAATGGCATCGCGGGGATCTTGCTGGTGGCGGGATTGATTGCGATCAAGTCCGGACGCAAGCAGCGCCACGCGGCCCTCATGAAGTCGGCCTTCCTGGTCAGCGCCGCATTTCTCGTCAGCTATGTCTACTACCACACCATGGTCCTGCCGTTACAGGGAGGCCCCACGGAGTTCCATGGCAAAGGGGCCGCCAAGGTGGCTTATTTGGTGTTGTTGGGGACCCACGTGCTGCTGGCGGCTGTCAATCTGCCAATGGTTCTTCGCACCATCCTGCTGGCCCAGCGCGAGGATTGGGTCCGTCACCGTTGGTGGGCGCGTCTGACCTACCCTATCTGGCTCTATGTGAGCGTGACCGGTGTGCTGGTTTATTTTGTTCTGTATCATTGGAACCCGACACCATGAGAACCCTGCAATACACCCTGATTCCTGTGACTCTGCTGCTGGCCTTGGCGCCGGTGGGCTTCACTTGAGACTCTTGTAAAGAGGCATTGGCCAGTGAGGGCGGGTCCCTCAGCGCAGGATTTACCTACAGCATCTACTTCATGCTGGGTGTGGTGATGATTCTGATTCCTGCTCTCTACGCGGGACTCTTGTGGAATACCTATCGGGGCCAGCGTGCGCGCAAGAAAGAGGGCAAGGAATTCACTCCTTCAAGCGGTGCCTTGCGTTGGGTGGATGAGGAACCGCTGGAATCAAGCGATTCCAGCGGCAGTGATTCCAAAGAGTGAGTCATGGCTGCGTCTCTTCTGCGTAGGGTCGTGGAGACCCCTTTCGGATCCTTCGAGTTGATCGGAAACGATCAGGGTTTGGTCTGGGTTTCTCTGCCAGGGCTTGGCGCCACCAGTGGTAGAGATGCACATCTCGCCCGTTGGTATGAAGGGGTTGAAATCAAGGACGCTCCTCGTTCTCAAGGGGATGGGGTGCGTGCCTTGAAGAGTTGGTCAGAGGGTATTTTTGAGCCTTTCAAATTGCGGCTTGCGCCAATGGGGACCCCCTTTCAGCTTGAAGTCTGGCACGCCCTC
The DNA here is from genome assembly GCA_014238415.1 of Planctomycetota bacterium. Lineage (GTDB taxonomy): Bacteria > Planctomycetota > UBA1135 > UBA1135. The sequence goes on from JABABA010000012.1 coordinate 40,670, forward strand.
AGGCGCGTCAATGCGGGCAGGACCCTGACCTATGGAGAACTGGCCGCAAAGGTGGGTCGGCCTGGTGCGGCCCGGGCAGTGGGCACGGCCATGAGGAAGAACCCTTTGCCGCTCTTCGTGCCCTGTCATCGCGTGCTGGCGGGCAGCGGTCTGGGAGGATTCTCTGGTGGCGTGTGTGGAGCTCTTGATCTCAAGCGTCGAATGCTGGAGCACGAAGGAGCCTGGCCCCTGCTTACGCGGGCTTGAGAGAGAGATCGTGGAAGCCGTCCGAAAGAGTTGACACCTGCGGTTGATCTCTGCGTCTAGTCAGATGTGACCAGCCACATTCATCGCCGAACTGTGATTCGCCTAGGCGCAGCGCTGGGGGGGCTGGGGGCTTCACTCCTGGGCCTTGGTCATCGGCATGCAACTCCACTGGTGGGTTGGTCTGAGCCGGGGCCCTCGCGGGTAGTGTTGGCGGATCGATCTCAGGGCGTGCTGGTCATGCTCGATGGGAGGTTGATTCCCAAACGGGTTTGGCTCGTGCCACCGCCAACCCACCTGGCCCTTGTGGAGCAGGGTCTTGCCTGGGTGGCTCGCTCCAACGGGCGTGAGGAAGAAGGCAGCGCCACCCTGATGCATGTGGCCATCAACTCCAAGGATGTATCAGAGTCGTGGAGTCTCTCGGAGTCTCCCCTGGACATCTGCGCGGACGAGGCGGGTCGGGGGTGGGTCCTGGCAGGTGAGACCGGGAAGTACAGCCTTCGGTGTTTTGAGCCGGGCAGGTCGGGCCCCAAGGTTCATGTGGTCCCTGCGAATGCGGGTGCATGTTGGTTGAGGGGGAAGAGGCTGCTCTTCCTGCGCGGAGAAGACCTTTGCTGGGTTGAGTTGGCAAGGCTTGGGAGTGGTGGACCGCTTATTGAAGAGGGGTCCATCTCCGTTGGGGAGATGCAGATCTTCGATCTCGCGGTTCATCGCGATGGGCTTCTTCTCCTGGGAGATGATCCTCGGACGAAGGGACGCACCAGGCGTGTGGTGCAGCGCAGGAATTGGGGCGAAGAGTCATTCAGTGTGCAGCAGGTGGGGGACAAGGCTGAGCGTGTTCTCCTGCGCAACGGGGGATCCCGGCTCCTGAATGCGAGCGAAGCCTGGGTGGTTCATGCCCGCAGTCGGAAGATCGAATTGCTGCCAGTTCCAGGCGAGCGCGGACACTTGATTGCCACCGGCGGGTCCGGGGGCATCATGGCACTGGGCGATCTGGAGGGCAGGCTGCTCCTGGCTACGCCTACTTGCTTGCGCCTCTTTGATCGTGCCGGACGCCTTTTGGCCAGCCAAGGGGGCTTTGACCAGTTGGTGGCTCTGGGAGTTCTCTAGAGGCTGGTCAGGAACTCTTGACCTGGCGCTCCAACATGGAGATGAACGCCATGGCCGAGTTGCTTATGTCCGAGCGATCGTTGTCCATGCAGGTCTGAGCGAAGGAGACGACCTTCTTCTTGAATTTGGAAAATTCCTTGGCGACCGGGTCACTGCCCCGCTCCTTGGCTTCCTTGCGGGCCTTGAGTGCCTCGATCTGGGCTTCGTAGTCCGAGATGATCTGCTCGTCGGTTCGTCGGTTGTAGGAACGCTTTGTAGGAATGGAATTGGTCATGGTTGCTTGTTGGGCTTTGTACGAAACAAACAGTATTGGATGGGTGCCTGTGGAACGCAGTTCGGGATTCGAGTCCTCGAGTGGATTCTGATAGCACTCCTCGTTTTCATGGGGCTTTGGCTTCGCCGTGCCACAGGGACCAGGAGGTCCGTGGTAGGGCAAGGCTTTGCCCCTGTCGCTGGTGCCGTTTTCTGGCACCGATTATCTCGGGTTCGCTAAATCAGGACCAACGCCTTTGTGCGTAAATTATCTCTCGGAGGTTGCCGGGTGGGTTAGCCCCAAGGTCAACGCGCTAGTGGGCATGCGGCATGCGGCCCGGACCGTTGGTTTCCTTGGGATCAAGCATACCTCTGGGGGGTTGGCTTGTCACCCCCAATAGAGAGTCATCTTGTAAGGAATGGGGCAATCCGATCCCCCCAGACGCCTCTGGAAGGGGTATCCTCTCTCTCTTCGCCGGACTCCGGTGAACCTTGCATAAGCCTATCCCCGCATAAAGAGAGTGAAACAACATGCATGAAGATGTTGAATGCGTCCTCCTGGACGAAGAGGCCATTCGGGCCGGAATTGACCGCGTAGCAGAAGAAGTGACCAAGGCCTATGAAGGCAAGGACTTCACCGTGGTTTCGATTCTCAAAGGGTCCTGTATTTTTGCTTCGGACCTGATCCGGCGCATTCCGATTCCTCTGGAACTGGCCTTTGTCAGTGCTTCCAGTTATGGATCCGGGACTGAGTCCGGCAAGTTGAAGGTTAATTTTCTACCCGCCGGAAACGAGATCGAAGGGCGTAACATTCTTCTGGTAGACGATATTCTTGACACGGGCCGCACCATGCGAACCCTCAAGGATGAGTTCCTTGCCCTTGGTGCCAGCACGGTCAAGTCTTGCGTCTTCCTGGACAAGCCTTCACGGCGCGCAGTGGAGTTTGATGCGGACTTCTGTGCCTTCGAGGTGGAGGATCTGTTTGTGGTGGGCTACGGCCTCGATTTCGCAGGGCGCTATCGCAATCTGCCCTATGTGGGGGCCCTGCGTCCCGAGGCGCAAGCGCGGGTCGCTCGCAGTGCAGAACAATCGCTCACTGCCCAAGCGGCACGCTCCTGACCGGAGGTTCCGTGGAACATCTGACCGTCCCCGAGGATCGGGTTGGGCTTGAGCTCGATGAGTTCCTTTGTCTGATCTACCCCTTCATCAACAAGGGCTTCTTGCGTACCCAGGTTCGTGAGGGCGCTGTGCTTGTGGACGGAGCACCCGCCAAACCCGGCCACCATCTGCGTGAATGCGAGGTGGTTTCGGTCTGTTTTTCGGAAGCAGATCTCCCTAGCAGGCCCGTTGCTCCTGGGGAATCCGTGGAGATTCTCCATGAGGATGCCTCCGTGCTAGTGGCCAACAAGCCCGCTGGCCTGGCTGTTGAGCCTGAGCGCTGGCACAGGGATAAGGGTTGTCTTAGCGGGGCACTGCTGCAGGATGCGTTGGAGCGAAGTGACCTGGAAGGGGACACCATGCTCAAATTTCGCCCCCGCCTGGTTCACCGTATCGACAAGGACACCTCTGGCGCGTTGCTCGTGGCGAAGAATCTCGAAGCCGAGCGCATCCTGCGGGCGGCCTTTGATTCTGGCGGCATTCGAAAGGAATACCTGGCCCTGGTGGAGGGTGAGAGTCCTCTCCCTGATGGGGAATGGGAAGAGATCAATACCGCCATTGGCCCCGACCCCCGCAAGCCGGGGCGCATGCTGGTGGACCAACAGGAGGGCAAATCCTCTTGCACACACATCAAAGTCGAACAGCGCTTTGAGGGCTACACTCTCATGCGCTGCCAACCCGTTACAGGGCGGACGCACCAGATTCGCGTGCACCTTTCTTGGGCTGGTTTTCCTCTGATGGTGGATACTCTGTATGGGCGCCGGGGGGAGCTGTTGCTTTCCGAGATCAAGCGCAACTACCGACCCAAGCGTGGGGTCAGTGAGCGGCCGTTGATGAACCGCTTGACCCTGCACGCGCACTCGATTGCTTGGATTGATCCTTTGGATGGCAAGACTCCGCGCCGCGCGGAGGCCCCCCTGCCCGCTGACTTTTCGCGGCTGCTGAAACAACTGTCCCGTGTACGGCCACCAAGGGAATGGCGATCATGAAGCTGAAATCAAGACCTCAAGACTTTCGCGTCACGGAACTGCTCTGTGAAGACATCATTCAACCCGCCGGTCCCCAGCGGGTCTACCGGGTACACAAGCGCAAGATAACTTCTTTTGAGGCTGCTGCCGATTTGGCTCGGTTGGTGGGTGTGACCCCGGCTGATGTTTCCATGGCGGGTCTGAAGGATCGCCAGGGCGTTACGATTCAGCACATGAGTGTGTCCCGCGGCAAGGAGGTCCACATTCGTCAGCCTGATCTCAAGATCGAGACTGTTGGTTACTGTGAAGAGCCTCTTAGCCCAGCTGCCTCTGTCGGTAACAGTTTCCGCATCATTGTGCGCGAACTCACTCCAAGGCAGGTGACTCGCATGCGCGAGAACATCCCCACGGTGCGTGAGCATGGTTATCCCAACTACTTTGACGAGCAGCGCTTTGGTAATCTGCGTCATCGCCAGGGCTGGATCATGCTCGATCTGATTCGTGGGGATCAGGAAGATGCTCTCAAGCGCCTATTGGCTTCCCTTTCGCCTTTTGATTCCCCTGCGGCCAGAGACGCCAAGGCGGCGATCTGGCGTAGCTGGGGCAACTGGGGTGCCTGTCGAGATCACGCCGGACGCTACGGCAAGCACCACTCAGTCTTCGAGCATCTACGGCGCAATGATGGGGATTGGGCCGGTGCCTTTCATCGGATCGCGACTCGCGAGCGCCTGATTCACCTATATGCCTTTCAATCGCATCTTTGGAATCTGGCGCTTGAGTCCTGGTTCGAACAGTACCTCAACCCGCGCGAACGTTTCGCTGTTCTGTCCCGGGAGAGCCGTCTGATTTTCCCGCGTCAGGAAGTCAAGTTTCCCGAGGCGTGGAACGGAACCTTCCCCCTGCCCGGCCCGCGTCTCAGCGAGGTGCAGGATTCTGAGCAGCTACGGCATTTGCGTCTGGCTTTGGCGCAGCACAAACTCAGTCCCGATGACTTGATCGTCGAGGGCGTTCCGGGCTTTGCCCTCAAACATGAGGAGCGGCCATTGATGATCTTGCCCCAGAACCTCAAGGCACGTTCCGCTGCGGGCGGTGGCGAGGAGCAAGATGATCAGGCCGTAGAACTTGGTTTCGAATTGCCCAGGGGCGCCTACGCCACCATGCTGGTGCGTTGCCTGGTCGGCCCTGTGGCTGGTCATCATGAGGACGGACCTCAACGTTTGATTCGTGGTCGCGGACCTCAGAGGTTCGAGCAGGCTCACGGTCGCTTCGGTTCCCGGCGCGCTGGTGTGGGTGGGAGAGATGGGGGAATCGGGCCCGGGCCCCATGAAACCGTAGGCCGAGGGGCTCGGTACCCGGACAGGACTGATCGCCTTGATCGTGGCTCTCGTTCCGGTGGGGATGGTTATCAAGGGGGCGGGTACCGCTCCGGCGGCGGTGATCGGCGAACACGGGGCAGTCATGGTCTTGAAGGCGCCGGGCATGGCGCAGGTGGAGGGGATCAAAAGCGCGGTGGCCATCGATCCGATGGAGACGGTTATCAAGGTCGTGGAGGACAGCGTTCTGGAGGCGGTGGTTATCGGGGCGGCGGTGGCCATCGGCTCGGCAATCATCAGGAGGGCAGCGCTCAACGAGGTCAAACCAAGCGGGACGGCGGTCCTGGGTCCCGGCCTTCGGACATGCGTTCCTTTCCCCGAAACCGTGGCCGAGACGAACGTGAGAGGGGTCAGCAGGGTCCTGATCCCCGCAAGAGGCCCAAGCACGATGGCCGTTCCGACTGGGCGGAGGGACATGATTCCGAGGCCGACTGGGGTCGTGAGCCTGAGGCTCCCTGAGAAACAAGGGTCATCCCCGAAGGACGGTGGTGGCGATTGGGAGCCCTGATCGCGCAAACTGGCGCGAGCAGCAGACCACTCCATGAATACACCATTCAAGATCGGCGTGTTGGGCGGTTCGGGCCTTTATGAGCTCGAGGGCTTCAAGAACGCCCAAGAGGTTCCCCTCTCTACACCTTTTGGTGATCCCAGCGACGCCTATGTGACTGGCGAACTCGACGGTACGCCCCTAGTTTTTCTGCCCCGACACGGGCGTGGGCACCGTTTGACTCCCTCGGAGATCAACTACCCCGCAAACCTCTGGGGCATGAAGGCGCTTGGAGTGACGCACATCGTTTCGGTTTCCGCAGTGGGTTCGATGAGAGAGGAAATCGTGCCCGGGCATTTTGTGGTCATCGATCAATTCATTGATCGTACTCGCCACCGGGTGGATACTTTCTTCGGAAACGGCTGTGTCGCCCATGTGCAGTTCGCTGATCCGGTTTGTCCACTGGTGCGCAAGGCGTTGCTCGAGGCTTCAGATGACGCGGGGGTCACGGTTCACGACGGTGGTACCTATCTCTGTATGGAAGGGCCCCAGTTCTCAACTCGTGCCGAGTCAAAACTCTATCGGTCCTGGGGCATTGATGTGATCGGCATGACCAACCTGACCGAGGCAAAGCTGGCCCGGGAAGCGGAAATGTGTTACGCCACCGTAGCCATGTCTACTGACTATGACTGCTGGCATGAGGGTCATGATGATGTGACCGTCGATGCGATTTTGGAGATAATGGCCAAGAATGTTGCTGGTGTGCGTTCTCTGCTGCGTACGGTGGTTGAGCCACTCAAGCGGGTGGCGGCTACGGGCAGCTGTTCCTGTAGTACGGCCCTCGACGGTGCAATCTTGACCCACTCCGATGTGCTCACGGACGCAACTCGCGCGCGCCTTGGGTTGCTTCTTGAGCGCTCGACCCAATCATCTCCAAGCTAGGCAGACCATGCGCCGGGAGCAGCATGATCCTGCTCTGCTTGCTTCTTTGCTCTTGCGAAGCCACCCCTGACCTGCCTCCCGGATGGGATCTTGGTGGCAATGCCCGGGCCTATCACATGGGTCCCTACGTGGCGGCGGGTCCAGAGTCTGCCCGGCGTTTCTGTGAACCCCTTTTTGCAGCCCTCCCTGACGGAGTCTGGCCTGCACCGACTGATAGCCTGGATCAATTGGCCGAGCGTTTGAGCAAAGTCTTCGGCCAGGACCCGCGCACGACTCTTGTTCGGCGTGAAGTTGGAGAGAATGAACTGCTGGTCGCAGTGATCATCGGTGCAGAAATCCCCCAGCAGGTCGTTGCCCTGGTCGTGGATCTGGACTCTGCCACAGGCTTCGAGGATGGGGCTTGGATGGTGGCGGGCGCTCTGGCATTGGTGCGCGCTATTGACGGTGAGGGTCAGGCGCGGGAAGTACCGCGCAGCGGTATGGGTCCCGACATCCCTGTCGATCGTTTGCAGGCCGCGCACCCTAGGCGCAGCGTGGCCTTCGTGTTTGGGACCGAGCCACTTGAAGGTATGCTCGGAGCCGAGGGGGATGCACCCATCAGTGTGATCCTGGCAGAGGGCCTCCGTGGAGAGGCAGACCCAGAACGCTCGGTGGTCTTGATGGAGCGTTCTCCGGATCCCGCAGCACGCGCGCCACTCTTTCCCGATCCGCCTGGTGAGTGGGGGGTGCAGACTGGCCCAGGGAACATCAGCGGCCTTGCCTTGGTGGGGCGCATGTCCCTGGTGGACAGCGGCACGGTTTCACGGCCCTGGTCCTCCAGCGAACATCCTTATGCAAGAGAGAGTTCGTTGGCGTCTCTGGTAGCTGCGGGTGTGCCCGGTATTCGTATCTATCGCCCGAACAGTGGCGAGAGTCGTACGCTTGAAGATTACTTCGAAGTGGAACGCATGTTGACTGCGGTCATTGCCACCGCAGCCGCTGTGGCCGATGCTCGCCCCAGTGACTTGCGGCGTTTGCAGCGCTCTCTCAGTTTGGAGCGCCGTCTACGCATGTCTGCCGCCCTCGATCAGGCTCAGGACGAGCCCTTGGCTGATGAATGGGAGCAGTGGTTGGGGACGGCTTCCCATTGGTGTCGTCGCTTGTGCCTGGGGCTGGCTCTCGACGGCAGTCAGGACTAGCGTCCGGGTTCGGCAACGGGTACAAGAGGGCATGTCTCAAGCAAATCTGCCCAAGGGCCAACCGAATCGACGCTCTCTCTTGCTGGCCGCCGGAGCTCTGGCCAGTGGTCCCGCTGCTGCTCTCAACAGTGCCAAAGGCCCTGCGATCCATGAGTCCCGCAAGCGCCCTGTGATGGTGGGCAGCGCCAATGCACTTCGCGGCATGAAAACACAGTATCCCCGGTTGCTGGAGGGACTTGAGCCTCTGGATGCGGCGGTCGAGGTGGTCAAGGTGGTAGAAGCAGATCCGAATGATATGAGTGTGGGCCTTGGCGGTATGCCCGATGAGGAGGGCAGGGTGACCCTTGATGCGGCGGTGATGCACGGCCCGACTCATAACTCGGGGGCCGTGGGTGCGCTTGAGAACACGGTCCACGCCGTAGAAGTTGCGCGGCTGGTGATGGAGCGCACGGACCATTGCATGCTCGTGGCTCAGGGGGCGACTCGCTTTGCCAAGCAGTACGGACATCCCCAGGTTGATCTCCTGACACCGAAGGCCAGGGAGGTCTGGCTTGCTTGGAAGGAGAGCATGAGCGGCAAGGACGATCGACTGGCGCCTAAGAAGTCCCAGAAATCCGGCAAGTTGTACGAGTACATGGGTGAGAAGTGGACCCTCGAACAATTGATCAGCGATCAACGCATCACAGGCACGATCCACTGTTCCAGCTTGTCACTTAAGGGCGAACTCGCTTGCTGCACCACTACCTCGGGCCTTTCTTTCAAGATCCCCGGACGGGTGGGGGATTCGCCAATCATCGGCGCAGGTCTCTACTGCGATCAGGAGGTGGGTAGTGCCGGGGGCACTGGGCGCGGAGAATCCGCAATCCTCTCTTGCGCGAGTTTCCTTTGCGTCGAGCTGTTGCGCTCTGGTATGTCGCCCGAGGAGGCTGGTCTGACCGTTCTGCGTCGGGTCACCGCCCAGGCCCAGCGGGCTTCTGCCTGGCAACCGGAAATCGTGCGTGCAGATGGCTTGCCTGCATTCAACTTGCAGCTCTACTTACTGGGTTTGGACGGCAAGCACGCTGGTGTTTCCCTGTTTGGCACCAGTGCCTATTCGGTGGCTGACGAGGAGGGTGTGCGGCATGTGCCGCTGGTCGCCCTGCATGCCAAGTAGGCGCGATCGCTATCGTTAGCGTACATCCCCGAGGGCCGCACGTAACTCCGCTCGGTCCAGAGAGCCATCGCCGTTTGCATCTAGTGCATGCAGAATCGGGGCGATGCGAATGTTGGTGCGCATGGGGCGCTGCAGCGCCTCCAGGTCTGCCAGGCTCACACCGCCATCGCCATTCAGGTCCAGGCGACGGAAGGGAGTGATCGGTCCGACGATGCGTGGTGGATGAGTGCCCATGTAGACCTCAGATCCGGCCAGGGCTCCGAACAACTCATCTACGCCGGCGACCGACGCTAATGGCATGTTGTCCAAGTCTTCCGGGGTGGCGGCGGCCAGAAGCAAGGTTATGGCCTCCAACTCATCTCGGTTGAGTTGCATGTCGCCGGTGATGTCATGGTCCTCCATGACTTCAATGACCGTCAGGTCGTAGCGGCCGTAGGACTCAAGCAGAGCCGTAAGTTCATCAGCATCGATCCTGTCGTTCGCATCTCCGTCGAAGGCCAATCGCAATTGAGTGGCCGCCCGGGGGGGAGCAGCAATGCGCTTGGTCTTGACCGCCGGGGGCCGGAATCCTCCGGAGCTGATGATGCGGTAGCGATAGTAGTCGGTGAACTCGTTTAACTTGATGCGCCCATCGTTGTCCTCGTCAAAGGCTCGAAATTGGGGGCGATCAAAGGTCAGAGCCGCCTTGGTCTCGCGGAAACGCAGCCAGCCATTGGCGTCCGCATCACAGACCGAGAACCACTGCAGGATCTGGTTGTCGTCTGCCAGGTCGGTTGAGACTATCAGTTAACCTCTTTGCATCGTGCCCGGACCGGAGCGGGTAGGAACCACCCCATCCCGAGGCAGCTTGCCGCGATTGATGAAGGGCTGTAGATCCTTCATGGCACTCTTGTCCGCAGGCCCTGGCTTACGTACGACGCGCTTGCGGGAGCCTCTGGATTTATCTCCACCCAGGCGATCCGAGCTGGGGGCAAACCGTCCGCCTCCACGCTGTTGTCCCCCACGCTGCTGTTGGCCGCCACGACCTTGGAAAGCAGCTTCTGTGGGCGCCGCCAATGCAACGCTCAGGAACAGGCAGAAAGAGGTGATCAGATGGGAAGGTCGCATGAGGGCTCAGAGCATTGGTTCGGCACATACCGTCCACGAGCGCACCAGAGTACTGATAATCTCATTTTGAGGATTCTGAACCCCCCAGGGGGTGCTTCAGATGAAGGGTTTGATTTCTCCGGACCCCAGCTTGCCCCAGTAGTCATTGAAGGCGGTTTTTACCTTGCCGGACAGGAGCACCAGGCCCAAGACGTTGGGGAAGGCCATGCCAAGGATCATCAGGTCGCCGAAGTCGAGCACTTCCTTGGCGGTGATGACCGATCCCAGGAAGACGAAGACTAGGAAGAGGCCCTTGTACAAAAGGGATGATTTGTCGCCGAAGAGCCAGACAAAACAGCGCTCGCCATAGTAGGACCAGGAGATCATGGTTGAGAACGCGAACAGCACCACCGCGACGCTGAGCACATAGGGGAACCAGCTGATCTGCATACCAAAAGCAGCGCTCGTCAGGCCTGCGCCGTTCGTGTCCGCAAGGTAGGGAGCAAACATGCCGTCATGGGCCGTGGGGTCATAGGCTCCCGTGATCACGATCACGAGCGCCGTCATGGTGCATACGATGACCGTATCGATGAAGGGTTCGAGCAGGGCCACGATTCCTTCGCGCACCGCATAGGGGGTGCGCGCTGCAGAGTGGGCGATGGCTGCGGATCCTACGCCAGCTTCATTGGAGAAAGCAGCACGTTTGAAACCTACGATCAAGACCCCAACCAGGCCGCCGAAGCCGGCCATGGGCGTGAAGGCTCCAGAGATGATCTTGCCGAACGCGTCTGGCACCATTGACGCGTTACTGATAATGACCCACAGGGAAGCCATCACATAGATGCCGCACATCGTGGGGACAATCTTTTCCGCTACCTGGGCAATTCGTTTGAGGCCGCCCAGGATCACTGCGCCCACCAATACAGTCATGATCAGCCCATAGATCCATCCGTTTTCGGCTATGAAGGGAACGGTTTCTTGCAGCGCTTTCATTGATTGGTTGACCTGAAAGGAGTTGCCTCCCGCGAAAGAACCGCCCACGCACAGAACCGCGAAAAGCACGGCTAGAACCTTTCCGAGGCCTCCCAGGCCCATTTCCTTCAAACCATTTGAGAGGTAGTACATGGCACCACCCATCACACTCCCGTCGGGCCTGACTTGACGATACATCTGACCCAGAGTGCATTCGGTGAACTTGCTGGCCATGCCAAGGAACCCTGCAAGGATCATCCAGACCGTTGCCCCGGGACCACCGAGGCTGATGGCGATTGCCACACCGGCGATGTTGCCAAGGCCGACCGTTGCGCTCAATGCAGCAGTCAGAGCCTGAAAGTGGCTGACCTCGCCTTTGTCATTGGGATCTGAGTAGTCACCCTTGGTGACATGAATCGCGTGCTTGAAGGCGCGCAATTGAACTAGTCCCATTCGAAAGGTGAAGAAGATCGCGCCGAGCACCAGCCAGAGTACGGCCAGAGGGACGCCGCTGCGTTTGATTGTCAGTTTGGGCTCGTCATCAGAGCCGATCTTGGGCAGATCGAGCACCAGAGACGAATTGCTCAGGGGTACACCCTCGGCCTCCGCGTCCTTGAGAAATCCGTCGATCTTGGTGAGCAGGGTTGCATCGGTTGCCAGATCTGCTTTCTCGATGGTCTCCACGTGGGACTTTTCAAAGAGGGGGTAGAAGAAGACCGAGGCAATCACTTTGTTGACCTTGCCCATGACATCATCGATATCGTCTTGCCAGGTAAGCTCGGACTTCTCTTTGCCAGGAGTCTTGACCGCCACCGCGTCCACCCGGTCGCTGAGGTGTGCTTTCAGTGTGGTCTTGAGGGCGGCAGCCTGTTCTTTGAGTACCTCTTCGGAGGTTGGAGGCGCAACGGTTCCGTTTCCCCCCTGTACAGGCTCTTCATTGACTGGAGCCGCCCAAAGGGCAGAGGTCAGAAGAAGGGGAGCAAGGAGGGTCAAGGACCTCAAGAGAGGTCTGCTATGGAGATCAGGGCTGCGCATGGGAGCAAGATCCTGCCAAAGGGTCGCGCCACTGGGCAAGCGTCCTGGGTCCTTCTGCCCCATCGGTTTTGTATTACACTCCTGATTCCCAGTCGAATTGGTGGCAGCCGCCCCCCAAACCCTCTCCCTTTCCCATGCTGATCTGCCTGACCGCCTTCTTCGTCCTGGCACAGGACGCGCCCGTCCCTGCACTCGATCTCGCCGCCCTTGGCGAAGCAATCGAGGTGGATGTGGCCAAGATTACGGGCCGCAGCTTCAAGCGCCCGGTCAAGATCAAGGCTACCAACGCGAAGCAGTTCACCGATTATGTGATTGAGAAACTCGCCCATGACGGGGGTACTCTGCGTATGGCCCAGGACGAGAAGATCGCCAAGATGCTGGGCATGATCCCGCGCGATCTGGACCTCAAGGCTTTGACCCTGGCGGTGTTGGCAGAGCAGGTTGGCGGTTTCTATGACCCGCCCACGGAATCGTTTCATGTGGTGGAGGGTCTGTCCGAGGACTTGACCCGGGTGGTGATGGCTCACGAGTTCACTCACGCCTTGGACGATCAGTACCAGGACCTGGACAAACTCGACAAGGACTGCAAATACCAGACCGACGCCCAGCTGGCGTTGCATGCTTTGGCAGAGGGGAGCGCCATGGAGGTCATGGAACGCTGGATGATGCTCAACATTCGAAGTCTTGACATGGCTGCCGTGGCCGAATCCCAGGCTTCGTTCTCCACCGATACTCTGGCAGCGGCCCCGCCATACCTTTGGAAGCCTCTGCTGGGTAGCTATATGGCAGGTCAGACTTTCCTGCGAAAGGTCGAGGTTCGCACCCTGATGACGCGGCCTGCGGAGATCTCGGTTCTTGACCTGGCATGGGCCAGGCCTCCGGTATCAACCGAGCAGATCCTGCATCCTGCAAAGTACTGGGATGCAGAGATGGTTGACCTGCCTACGCCCCTCCTGACGGACACTTCTCGGCTTCCCGAAGGCTGGAGCATGGAGCGCAGGGATGTGCTCGGGGAGTTGATGTTGGCGATCATGACTACGCCAATCGATCAGCGCGAAGGAGTCGAGACCAATCCGCTCAAGTTGCTGGCCATCCGTTACACAAATCCGGCAGCCACGGGCTGGGACGGGGACGAGGTGTTGTTGCTCAAGGGCCCCCATGGCGCGTCCGCGACGGTTCTGTTCACTTGGTGGGATGACGAGAAGGAAGCCGCAGAGTTTGCTGCATCGTGTGAGCCCATTCTTGCGATGATCGGGTCTGACGGCGGATTTGAAGAGGGCCAGGAGTTGTCCTTCACGTTGTCCGTTTTGGGTCAGGGAGTTGTTCTTGGCGTTGTCTCAGCACCAAAGGAAATGGAAGGCTTGGACTGCCTAGCCTTGGGGAAGGTGGCCTTCGAGGGTGTCAAGACTGTGCGCTGAGGCAGTCGGCTGGAGCGCTCATTGGTGACTCTCTGTACTCAAGCAACAGAACCATGAAGTACCCCTTTGGTGAAGCGGGTGACCAGGGCCTACCTGGCTCCAAGAGCGCCCTGTAGAGGGAGCATTCACTATTGAGCCAACGGCCCTGACAATTGACCGAAAAGTCTTGGTCAGTTGTTGGCAGTCACGCCGTTGTCTTTCGTCTTGGACTTCAATGAGGGGAGGAGAGTCTCAATCCCCATCAGCAGCACTTTCGTCGCAGCCTTGACCTCCTCGGGAGGCTGGGAGTTGCGGATGGCACTTTCCACGTCAGCGGCGGCCTGAGAGACTCCTGGCAGTCCGTAGCTCCCGGCTGATCCATGCAACTTGTGGGCACACAGTTCGAGCCCTGGAAGGTCCTCGCGGGACAGGAGTTCATTTAGCTCTTTGGCTACCCCGGCCAGGCTCAGCTTATAGGCTTCGATCAGCTGGATGAGGGGGTCGGGCACTGACGGCTGTGACTCCTCTTCCTGCAACTCATGTGACTGGTTTTTGTGTTGATTGAGCTCGTGCATGATGCCATGAATGAACTGCTCCCTTTCAATCGGCTTTCCAATGTAGCCGCTGCAGCCCGCCTCAATGCAGCGCTCAGCGTCTCCACTCATGGTGTGGGCGGTGAGGGCGATTATCGGCATGGTTGCCCCCATACCTCGCAACTTCTTGGTTGCGGTGTAACCGTCCATTCTGGGCATCCGCATGTCCATCACGATGATGTCAAAGGGGCGTTGGGCCTCGCGGTACATCTGCACGCTTTCCAATCCATCCTTTGCAAGGGTCACCTCGGCACCGGCAGCCTTCAAAAACAACTCGTAGATGCGGCGGTTGTCTTGATTGTCGTCCGCCACAAGGACTGAGATGCTCTCAAGGCTGGTGCTGGAAGTCTCTTGAATAGGGTTTGCCTTGAGTTCCTTTTCCGGTAGCAAATCGGCAACCAGATTGAGGGGGTGGTGAAGGGTGAAGGTGCTGCCAAAACCAACTTTGGTTTCGACCGTGATATTGCCTCCAAGGATGCGTGCCAGGCGCCGTGAGATATCAAGGCCCAGACCGCTACCACCGAGTTCAGAGTCGCGGTTGATGTTGGCTTGCGTGAACGGCTGGAAAAGGCGCGGGACGCACTCTTCGGAGATTCCAATGCCGGTGTCCTGGACCGATATTTGCATCATTGGATCACCTTCCGGGGAATCGTCGCCCAGGTTCAGGGCTATCGTGACCTCGCCTACTTCGGTGAACTTGATGGCATTGCTCACGAGGTTGATGAGAATCTGCTTGAGGCGAACCTTGTCCGTCACGATTCTCTCGGGTAGCGGTCCTTTGCTCTTGATTGAGAGTGAAAGGTCTTTCTGGTTTGCCCGTGGGGACATGAGAGCTTGGACATCTTCGACTAGGGCGTTGAGGGGCTGGCTGCGCTTTTGGACCGCCATTTCGTCTGCCTCAATTTTTGACATATCGAGGATGTCATTGAGCAGAAACAGCAGGTGTTCGGCATTGTGGTTCAGCCGTCCTAGGTACGTCCGAGTTTCAGCTGTGAGATTCGGAATATCATTGCTCAGGATCTCAAGATAGCCAAGCAGAGCCGTCAACGGAGTTCGGATTTCGTGGCTCATGCTGGCCAAGAATCGGGTCTTGGCGTGGTTGGCCTCAACAGCGCCTTGCTTTGCATGCCTGAGCTCTGTGTTGGCCGTTTTGAGCTCATTTTGCTGGATCGCCATTTGCTCCTGATTCGAGATCTGCAGCTTGTACGCGGTCTTGAGTTCGTTGGAGTTTTTCCTCAGTTGCCCTTCGATTGTCAGACGGTCTGCGATTTCGCTTTCCAGGTCTGCTGTCCTCTCTTTGACACGGTTTTCCAACTGCTGATGGGATTGTAGGAGTGTCTCCTCACGTTCGCGGACCTTGGCACGCATTCCAACGAATGCTCGCGACAGGTCCCGGAGCTCACGAAGGAACTGCTTCTTGGGGATATTGGGTTGAATATCCGTTTCGGCAATGAGTGTCGCAGTATGCCGTAGATTCTCCAATGGATTCGAAAATATCCGCCTGCTGGCAAGAATCGCTATCAACAAGCTCACGAAATTGACCACGACGAGGGCCAGGATCAGTTCCCCAATGATGTCCTCGTATCCGCTGGCCATCGAATCGCCGGAAATCCGGAAATGAATGCCGAATCCGTACAAGGGTGAGAAGCCTGTCTTCCAGGGGCTGTCTACTTCCTGCCCGAAGCTCCCGAGCAGGGTGTCTTCCAGGAAGATTTCTGTTTCAGCGTTCTCAATGAGGGTCGAGGGCATCCCTTTCGAGTGCAGAAGCCCAACCGGGAGGTCTGCTGCGAAGAACCCTTCAACCTGCTGGGAGTAGGTCACTGGCACGATGATGCGGCAGAAGCGTTCTTCTTCCGAATTGAAGATCTCGATCCTCGCGGGGATCTCCTCCGCCGTCATCGATTGGACCCACTTGTCTTCAATGTGGGGGACCTCAAGGTCTCTGTCCATTGAGTGGATCATCTTGCCCTCGGAATCGAAGAGCAGCATGTTGTGTTTGTGCCCCAGGACCGTGAGCGTGCCCATCAGGTCAGATAGGTCGGCGGTTCTCGCCTCGGGCTGCATCACACTGTGGATGATCTGAGGCAGTTTGGCGAAGTCCGTGAGAATCACGATACGGTTGTCGATGAAAGAATCCAGACTGTGACCGATCGCCTTCAAGGTACGCGACTCGATCTGTTCCACGTTGCGTAGGCGAACGCGTTCACCGCCCAAGACGATCAGCAGGATAGTGATCCCTGCAGCGAGCATGCATTTGCCCGTGAGGAAGCAGCCAAGAGCCCATGATGTGGAAACTCCCCCTTTGTCGGATGTCCGGCCCTGGCGACTATCTTTCTTGGTTCTAGACATGGTCGCGAGCTAGTCGTGGATGAGGAGGATCTCGCCTGGTTTCCCGGAGCGGGCCATTACCGGGTCTTCGATAGCAGGGGCCTCGCGGGCGTCAGGGTGACCCTCTTCAGAGGCACTGAACGGTTGCTCGTACGTCTTGATCAGCCCGGGTATGTCACCGGAGAACTCGATCTCATCCGCTGTAGCGAGCAGGATTGTGGTTAGGTCAGTCCTCGGGGTTGTTGTAGCGATCGACATGGGAGCATACTAGGGGGTTCCTTCCCATGGTTACAGATAGATACTTATAGAATAGGAGAACAATGCTATAATTGGACACAATCATAGGTGTTTACCCTATGGCCAGACAGGGGCTGGGAGCCTGCGTGGTCTCCATTGCAGGGCAAGTGGGAGCACAGTGCCGTGCTCGCACGGTTCATCCCGGAGTCCGTTTCAGCACTCTGCTTGGTTTGTCCTTCTGGGACGATCAGGAAATGCGAGGCTCAGTCGATTTCCTCGGGCGCTCGCGCTCCGTATGGAGGCCAGGGGTCGACTTCGGATCCTGGGTCAAACAACCCCTCCTCCGAGGAAGCAGCGGATCGCACCAACTCCGATCAGGCAGACCCCCAGGATCAGGGCGGCCAGATGCACCCCCTTGTCGCTTTCTGGGGTGTCCTTGCTGGTAGTGCCGATCAGGCCCAGGATCGCGCAAATGCTCGAGCATGGAATTCCAATCCAGTTGATCCAACCCAGACAAGGGAACAAACCGCCGATTGTGATAGTGCAGGAAAGGACAATGAAGATGATTGTGGCTGTACGCATGCTGTGGGGTCTACTTTTGGAAGATAAGGGTTCTCAGCGCAAGTGGGACCTGCATAGCTCCTGCGATTGCAGAGAGAAAGAAGGGCCAGAAGGCGAGATTGAGGTTGCTGGCGATTGTGAACTTGCCGCGCATAGCGAAGGCAAATCCCCGTGACAGTCCACAGAGCGGGCAACCGGGGCATTTCTCGATAACCAGACCGGTCCAGGAGAGGTGTTCTCCGGCGGCAATCTGGGTGGGATCAAACCATGCGGCGCAAACCAGAAGGCCTAGTGCCAGCAGTCCCATGACCAGACGGACTACGGTTAGGTCCCGTGGTCCATTCCGGGCAACTGAGGGTCTCAAAGGAGATGTTGAAGCTCTGCTTCCTGGAATCATTGTGAGTTCTGAAAGGCTTGACGAAAGTAGCCTAACGGCTGGATGGCCGGGGGTGCGGCTCCGAATTCGGCGGAATGACGCAGGGAGTTGTGCGATTTTTGGTCATCAGTCTTGGTGGCAGCTACAGAATCTGATCCATGTTCTTTGCTGAGTATTCGTGTCGCATGGAATTCACCCCATGGAGCTCAGAGAGCTGCTTGGTTTCTACTGCCGGAGTATGGCTTGGTGCGGCACCTGGGTTTGGTGCCGGCCAACCGGTTCGCTGTCGCTTCACCCAAAAGCTCGCCCTGCTACTTTCTTGGGCCCCGGGATGCCGCCGCCAAGTTCTCCCAGGAACAGAAAGGTCCCTTCGATGCGTAGACCTGGGCGGGGTGCGGGCAGACCCTCTGCTTCCACTTGCCAGGGGCTGATGAGCAGAGCAAGGGGGCGCTCTGGCGCATCGCACAAACAGACTTGTACGGTCTCGCCACTGACCTGGTTCTTCAGGTTGCGGACTTCTTTGATGCGCAAAGAGAGTTGTGCGCATCCGCCAGGATTGTCGAGGCCACCAAGAGGTTCAATCAGGGCTCCGTTGGGGCGTTCGAGGAGAGCTCTTGGCGCGAGTTCCTGGTTCGGGCCGATGTTCTCCAAGTCCACAGCGAAGCCGGCCACATGCAGGGCCAGGGTGTGCCCCGGGGGGAGAGGTTTCGGCAGGCGCGCGGCGTCTGAAATCCAGACGCTCAGCAAGTATGTACCGTATTCATCCGCCGATAGACCGGGTACTGGAGGCGCGGCCCAGCCATGCATCAATGCCTCGAAGCGCGAGTCCTCCGGGGAGGTGAGTTCTTGCGCGGAGATTCTGAGGAGCGTGTCTACCCGATAGTGTGGTAGCAGGGTCCAGCTTCCGTTGGCGTGACGTTCGCCTCGCAACTCCAGTCCTTGACCCAGACGCAGGCGTCGCTGATCCGTGCTGTTCCCTCGCCAGGGGGTCGGCTCGCCCTGTTCTTCAAGCAAGCCCTGCAGGCTCAACGGGTTGCTCTTGGGCCCAAAGCCAATGCACTCGATCAGAAAATCCATACTTCATGGATGCTAACGGGGGACAGGGCCCACCGACGGCGTGTTGCTTGGCTTAGCATGGGGCCATGTCGATGCACGCATTCAGGGCAGCCGCACCCGGTATTCTTCTGGCCACGGCACCTTTCTGTTTGCTTGGTATTTGTGCTTGCGTGGCGCCCCCACCGGGAAAGCTGCGCCCGGTTCAGTCGAACATGGTGCTCCTTGAGGGGCGGCGTGCGCCAGCGGCCCTCGTCCCCCTCAGGGGTGAGTGGGATGTGGAGCACTATAGGTTGGAGTTGACGCTTCTGCCCGCGAAGCGGGCCATGGAAGGAGTAGCGCGTATTCGTGCAATCAGCCGGACCTCGGGCAACCGCAACCTGGTTCTTGACTTGGCGGTACTTCAGGTGTCGGGGGTCAGTGATGCAGCGGGTCGCGAGTTGGGTTGGCGTCATGGAGGGGACCAATTGACCATTGACCTGGGAAGGGACTTCTTTCCCGGCGAGGTCGCCGAAGTGGTGGTCGCCTATGGGGGCGTTCCCCACAGGGGACTCTGGTACGCTCCGGAAGATCCTGCTACGCATTGTTTCACCCAGGGCGAATGCGAAGACGCCCGGCGTTGGTTTCCTTGCGTGGACCATCCCTCCGAGAGGGCAACCAGTGAATTGATCGTTCATATGCCTGCGTCTTGGACCTCCATGGCGGGGGGCATGCTGCTTGAACGCAGGTTGGAGGGATCAAGAGCCATCGAGCACTGGGCCCATCACATGCCCCACCCTGCCTACTTGGAAACCCTCGTGGCTGGAGAGTTGGTCAGCGTCTTTGACCGGGGCCCGGTGCCTGTGACCTATGTGGGCACGCCTGCCATGGCCAGGTACCTGAAACCCAGTCTGGGCTCTACAGGCCAGGTGCTTGAATTCTTGGCAGAACTCACATCTCGGCCCTATCCCTATTCCAAGTACGCAACCTGTGCAGTAGATGGTTTTCCTTTTGGTGGCATGGAGAACGCTAGCGCGACAACGATCACGAGTGCGTCTCTCTGTGATGTGCGAGGGCGCATGGACGGCGGAGCGGAATCGCTGGTGGTGCATGAAGCTGCGCACCAGTGGTTCGGAAATCTGCTGACCTGCGCGGACTGGTCGGAGATCTGGTTGAACGAGGGCTTTGCCACCTACTGCACTCTGCTTTGGTACGAAAGAACCCGTGGGCAGGGGGAATTTTTGCGTCACATCAGAGACATGCAGGTTGCGGCCATCGGGGCGGATGAGAGAACCCATCGGCCCATTGTGCATGGTTCTTGTATCGACCCCCTCGATCTCTTCTTTACCGGCCATGTGTACCAGGGTGGCGCCAGTCGCTTACATCACCTGCGCTTTGTCTTGGGAGACGATGCTTTTTTTGCGGGATTGCGAGCCTATGTGGGGGGCCATGAGAATTCGGGCGTGACTTCCCTCGATTTGCAGCGCAGTCTTGAAGCTGCTTCGGGTTTGGATTTGACCCAGCATTTTGAACAGTGGTTGCACTCCCCCGGATTGCCCAAGTTCAGCCTGAGCTGGTCGCGGCGTTCGGAAGATGGGCCGACCCGGGTGACCATCGAGCAAGTCCATAGTCTGCGTACGGGAACTCCCACGGTTTTTGTGACCCCGGCTGAAATTGAGTGGCGAACAAGCACCGGAATCCATCGCAAGCGCGTGAAGCTCGACCAGCGCAAGCAGACCCTTGAACTTGCCACCGATGGGGAGGAACTGCTCTGGGTGCGGTTTGATCCTCTGCATTGGATTCCCGGGGAACGCATCGAGGTCCATGAGTTGGCGACCCAGATCATGCTGGTGTATGAGGCTCCGGACGCCATGGGTCGAATGCAGGCCCTGGCTTCACTTGGAGAGCAGTGGCCAGGATTGCCCGAAGGGGCCCGACGGCAAGCTCTCTCCGCGGCGGCTCGGCGCCTGGCGGCGGACCCTGTTGTGGCCGTGCGCGTGGAAGCGGCGCGTTTTATGGGAAAGACTCAAAGTGCCGGAGCGCGTGATCTACTGAGTGCCTTGGCGCTGGACGACGGCTCTGTTCGCTTACGCCGGGCCGTGTTGCAGGCCTTGGTGAAATTCACCCCTTCCACCAGCTTGTTTGAGCTGGCCCAGGCTGCTTTTGTTTCTGCGCCCTCATGGGATTGCGCGGGCGCGGCAGTCATGTTGGGGGTCAAAGCTGATCCTGTGCGTGGTCTGCGTTGGGTCGAAGAGCTGATCAAGGCCCCAGGTGTGATGCAGGTGGATGGCCCAGCGGGGCGCCTGGCCGTGCATGTGGTTGCTGCTCTGGAGACTCTTGGTTCGAAGCAAGCTCTACCGATTGTGCGTTCCTGGGCACTTGCACCAACGGCCCCTGCTGGCCCCCGGGCTGCCGCGATTGCTTTGCTCGGGGACTGGGGTCGCGAGGCTCCGGGCTTGGTGCAGGATCTGGCGGGTCTCCTGGGGCACTCCGATCCGCGCTTGTCGCGGGCGGCGGTGATTGCCCTGCGGCGCATTGGCAATCAGCAGGCCCGGGATGCCCTGAGGGAGTTCTATCCCCATTCGGCGGCACCTGTCGAGCGACGAGCAATCGAGGCACTTTTTCCCCTGCGATGAATTCGGCCTCCGGATCCACAAGCCCCGCTCCTTCTAGAGGAGCGGTTCTCGGGGCGAACCTGGGCAGTCAGGCTCGGCAGGCACTCTGTCGGGAGTTGAAGTTGGCCTTGTTGTCGGAATTCGGTGCAAGGGCAATTTGCGATCACCTTGGGAGGTTGGTTGAAGACACTGCTCTTGGTGATTCTCTTGAGCGGGTCAACCGTGAAGGGAGCGAGGTGGTGCAGGAGGTCCAGAACTTGCTGCGCATCCTTGGCGCAACACCGCGCAGGACGAGTTTCCGTCGCCGTGTCCTGGCCCGCGCCCTGGCCATGGTTGCCCGTATGAGTGGCCCGCGACCCGTTGTGCGAATCGCTCAGCAGGCCTGCGAAACAGTGGCTCGTTGGTATCTGCAATACGCTTTCTTTCTGGTAGAGCATGGAGAAGTGGAGTTGGCTCGCCGTTGTGAGGGTTTGGCGGAGATCAAACAGCGCCATGCCAGTTCTTTGGGGGCTTGGACCAGGCATGGATAAGCCCAATCCCCCTGACTTGGCGTAGGCTAGGTTCATGCCTTGGATCAAGACCATTGCCCCGGACGAAGCCAGCGGGCGCCTAGCAAAGACATATGCAGCTTCAATCGAACGCGTGGGCAAGGTGTTTGGGATCGTGCGTTCCATGAGCCTCGACCCGCGTGTGTTGGATTCGTCTATGGGGCTCTACCGCAACATTGTCAAGGAAGGCAACGCTCTCTCTCGGCGCCAGCGTGAGATGCTGGCCACGGTGGTCAGCAAGGCCAACGATTGTCATTACTGAATGCTCTCCCACGCGGACGATCTCCGGGTTGAGATCGAAAATGAGGGGGGCGACCCCAAGATTGCCGAGCGGGTGCTGGAAGAGTGGCGCGAGGCGAATCTGGACTCGGTGGACACTGCCCTCTGCACCTATGCAGAAAAACTAACTCATTCTCCAGCTGCTATGACCTCCACAGACATACAGCTTCTACGGGACCAAGGTCTGTCAGACGAGGCAATTCACAGCGCGATCCAAACGATCTCTTATTTCAACTACATCAACCGAGTAGCAGACGCGGTGCATGTTGAGTTGGAGCCCGAGATGCCGCCCTATGGGGACGGTGGACGCTGAGCCGAGATTCTTGAATTGAGGTGCGCGGCCTGTGCGCTGGAAACAGGCATTGGCAGCAGCGCGTTCTTGCTGAGCGTCAGGAACCTGGTTGGGATTTGGCAGGCCTGGACCAGGCTGCGGATCGGGGGCGGTTCGTGTGGCGCAGGGATGGTTCCGGAGCAGAGCCAGCTGATCGGCGTTCGGCGGTGAAAGACTGTTCATGTGTTGATCCTCTCTGGTCATGCGCGGGATCTACTAGCATTGAATTGCGTAAGATCTCCGCAGGGTTGATACTCGGCTCTGATCCTACGAGACCCGAAAGGGTATCTTCTGGGATCGGTACCTTCTGCTGGATGCGGATTGTTGCCTCATGCCTTGAGCCCCTCAGCAAACAGTAAACCGCTTGGCCTTTATGGGCTGACCCGTGGCTACCGCAGCCCATACCTTGCCTCGGTGGGGGCTATGGCTGTGGGTATTGGGTTACTATTTGTCGTGCCCGTCGTGATTCGCAGCATGATCGACGGGTTTGTTCCTATTGAAGGCGAGGGTGGTAGGCGCTATTCCTTCGTCGCTCCCGAGTGGGTTCGTTTTGTAGCCGATGCCCTTGGTGTAGGTACGGAGGTTGTCACGAGCATGATGGTCGCCGGAGCGCTGATCATTGTGGTGACGGTCATGGCGGGACTGTTTCAGTATCTCAAGGGTCACTTGGCGGCGCGGGCTTCGGAGGCCATTGTGCGCAGCATGCGCAACACCCTGCACTCCCATCTGGCCGCTTTGCCCGCCACCTACTTCGACACTGCAGAGACCGGGGATCTGGTCCAGCGCTGCACAAGTGATGTGGAGACCGTAAGAGTGTTCCTGGCGGCTCAGGTGGTGGAGATCGGCCGCTCGATTCTGCTGGTGATCTGTGTCACTCCTGTGCTGTTTGCGCTGTCTGCGTCCCTGGCTTGGGTGACTTTGGCTCTCCTGCCCTTGCTGGTGATCTACTCGGTGTTCTTCTTTGGCAGATTGATCCGGTATTTCACGGATGTTGACGAAGCGGAGGCGCGCCTGACCACGGTCTTGCAGGAGAACTTGACGGGGATTCGGGTGGTGCGGTCTTTTGGACGGCGTGAGTTTGAGGAGCAGAAGTTCACCGCAGCAAACCACGAGCACCGAGACAAGACCAATTTGCTGATGCGGCTCTTGGCCCGCTTTTGGGGTTTTTCTGATTTGGTTTGCATGAGCCAGGGGGGGCTCGTGCTGTTCTTTGGCGCCTGGTGGACTCTGCGGGGGGAAATCACCTTGGGCACCATGGTTGCCTTCACCATGTATTCGGCGTATGTGATCTGGCCAGTGCGTCAGATGGGTCGCACCCTGGTTGATGCTGGAAAGGCGAGGGTTTCTCTGCGACGGCTGGGAGAGGTGCTGGCTGTGCATCATGAGGACGCCACCGATAAGGTTATTGAGGAGCCGCCCTCGAAATTGTCGGGGTCGATTCACGTAAAGGATTTGAGCTTCTCCTACGGACGATAAAATAAACTGGAACGTGTTGGCCCAAGGGAACGGGACGATCAACAGGAAGCGCGTCAAGTCCTGCAGTCGGTCAGTTTTGAGTTGCAAGCGGGTCAGACCCTGGCACTCTTGGGTCCGCCGGGTTCGGGCAAGAGCACCCTGATCCGGTTGCTATTGCGCTTGTATGACTATGATGGAGATGGGGGCTCGGGTTCTATTGAATTGGATGGATACGAGCTTTCGGGCCTGTCCCGAGACTTCATCCGTAACCAGGTCGCTGTTGTGATGCAGGACCCGTTTCTCTACGCACGAACAATCGATGATAACTTGCTCTTCGGTCGCCCCACCGCGAGTAGCGAGGACATTCAGGCCGCTACGAGTGCTGCGGCGATACATGACTCCATTGAGGGTTTCAGGGAGGGCTATGGGACCATGCTTGGCGAGCGTGGAGTGACTCTCTCAGGCGGGCAAAAGCAACGTTTGGCGATTGCTCGGGTACTCCTCAAGCAAGCTCCGATTTTGATTCTCGATGATGCCCTTTCAGCGGTGGACCATGAGACTGAGGGGTTGATCATGAAGGCTCTTGGGCAACGGCGTGGCCAGCACACCACGATCATCATTGCCCACCGCTTGTCTTGTGTGACTCAGGCGGACCTGATTCTGGTCTTTGATCAGGGTCGTGTAGTGGAGCGGGGAAAGCATGAGGGCTTGCTGGCACAGGGAGGCGCGTATTCACGGCTGTGGGCAATTCAGAGTGCATTTACGCGTCAGATCGATTCCCATGGGAAACGGCCGGACCTGACTGGCGAATCCAAGACCAATGAGGTTCATCCATGAGCGCCGAGCAGATCAAGGAGCCAGATCGGGATGACAGAAGC
The DNA here is from genome assembly GCA_014238415.1 of Planctomycetota bacterium. Classification (GTDB taxonomy): domain Bacteria; phylum Planctomycetota; class UBA1135; order UBA1135. The sequence continues at coordinate 65,257 of JABABA010000012.1, forward strand.
CCGGGCTCGGGGCTCGATCTTGCTCTTTGGGGCGAGCTGTTCCGCTATGCCATGCGCTACAAGCGGGAATTGGCGGGGCTTACTTTCTTCGCATTGACAACGGGCTCTTGTGATGTCTGTTTCCCCCTCGTGTCTCGGGCATTGATCGATGAAATGACCCAGCTAACGGAATCGGGTGGCGCACTGCCCGAAGGCAGCCAATGGTTGATGCCCTATCTTTGGGCCTATGCCGGGTTGATCGTAGGCTTGAGTGGCAGCGTGTTCTTTTTCATTCGCTACGCCGGATTCTTGAAGGCATACATGGCAGCGGACATTCGCGAAGCGGGGTTCGGCAAGTTGCAGTTGTTGGAATTTGCCTACTTCGACAAGAGGCCTATCGGTTGGTTGATGGCACGCATGACAAGTGACTGTGAACGCCTGGCGCGGATCTTGGCCTGGGGTGCGTTGGATGTGCTCTGGGCATCGACTTTCCTAGTGGGCATCACCTGCGTCATGCTGTACCTCAGTTGGAAGTTGGCTGTCTTGGTCCTGTTGGTGGCACCCCTGTTGGCGCTTACCAGTCGATTTTTTCAAAAGCGCATGCTCACTGCCTCGAGGTCAATTCGCAAAATCAACTCCACGATTACTGCTGACTTCAATGAGTCGATTCAGGGAGTTCTGACCACCAAGTCATTCGTGCGCGAGCAGGACAATTTGGCGAGCTTTGAGAAGAAGACGGACGCCATGTTCGAGTCCAGCGTCCGCAACGCCGTGTTGGCTGCAGCCTATCTTCCCGTGATCCTGTCCATCGGCAGTTTGGCCACTGCGGCGGCCTTGATCTTGGGCGGTTATCAGGTCGCGGGCGGCGTGATCAGCTTGGGTACTCTGGTAGCTTTCTTGAGCTACACCCGCATGTTGTTCGAGCCCTTGCAGCAACTGGCGCATATCTTCAGTGAGATGCAGATGGCTCAAGCTTCTGGAGAGCGTATCATCGAAATGATCGCTACCGAGCCGGCGATCTGTGACTCAGAACTGGTGAAGAAGAAGATTGCCGATCAAGCCCATGACCCTGTGCCAGGTCGGGCTATCGATGGGGACTCCGACCAGCTGGGCAGAATTGTCTTCCAGGATGTGGAGTTTGCCTATCTTCCTGGCGAGTTAGTGCTTGAGGGCATCAACTTGACCGTGCCCGAAGGGGAAACAGTGGCTTTGGTGGGCTCCACCGGCGGGGGCAAGTCCACCCTTGTCAGTCTGCTTTGTCGCTTCTACGAGCCCACCGGCGGCGTGATCTCCGTTGATGGATGCGATCTGCGTGAGCGCAGTCTGGATTGGTTGCAGTCACATCTTGGGATCGTCCTACAGGATCCGCATCTGTTCAGCGGAAGCGTGCTGGAGAACATCCGCTATGGTCAATTGCACGCCACAGATGATGAGGTGTACAGAGCTGCGCGCACTGTGGGTGCTGAGGAGACGATTCTTCGTCTGCCTGGGGGCTACGGCTTCAACGTGGGGGCCGGGGGAAGTTTGCTCTCGGCAGGGGAACGCCAACTGGTCTCTTTTGCCAGGGCGATCCTGGCCGAGCCACGTATTCTGATCATGGATGAGGCCACCTCAAGCATCGACATGGAGACCGAGGTGCAGATTCAAAAGGGCCTTGAGCGCGTGCTCGAAGGTCGCACAAGTTTTGTGATCGCTCACCGCTTGTCCACCATTGAAGGTGCAGACCGCATCTTGGTGATTGAGGGGGGGCGCATTGTAGAAGAGGGAAGCCACTTGGCTCTGATGGCTGCCAGGGGGCGTTATCACGAATTGCACGCGCGCCAGGGAATCGACGAGGTGGGGGTTCACATTGAGGATTGGAGCTGAGGAGTCGGAGTTACTCTTCGCTGAGTACTACAAGCCCGCCCACCAGGAGTTCCCCGTGCTCGGTCTCTGCGCCTGATGGCCATCGCACATGTGCATCGATTGGACCCTTGCAGGCGCCCAGGCCGAAGAGTAATTCTCCTGGGCCACCCGTAAGATAGCCTTCGCCCGCTCGCAGGCTGCGGCGGTATCGGCCGTTGGCTGTGGACAGGGTCACTTCGGCACCGATTCCCTGGGTATTTGCGCCTTTGCCTTTCAGGCGGATGCGAATCGAAGTGTGTCCCTTGGCGCGTGTCGAGTCATTTCGCAGAAGACGGACAGCTCCGTTGTTGCTTGTCACGAGCAGGTCCTCATCACCATCCTGGTCATAGTCGCAGGCAATTGCACCGCGGGAGGCGGCGGGCAGAGCTTTCTTCTCTATTTGCGTGGCGCCCATTTCTACAAACGGGCCGTCCGCTTGTGCCACATACAGGTGGTCTGCCTGTCCCACGCAGATTCCTGTAGAGGAATAGTCCGGGCTGGTATAACCGTTGGCCACGAAAAGGTCGAGGTCGCCGTCGAGTTCCAAGTCGAACAGTGCTGGCCCCCAGGAAGTGACCCCGATGCTCGGTCGGGCCAGTCCCGTCGCAATCGCTGCGTCGCGGAAACGGGGGCGCCGGGTGCGCCCACTGAAGCGTCGTTCGAGCAGGTTGAGATAGAGGGCGTTGGATTCAAGCTCCCAGTTGGTCAGCAGCAGGTCTTCGTCCCCGTCGCGCTCCAGGTCTCCGATGGCGAGGCCCATACCCCCGCGGGGATCGTCGAGACCGGCCTCCAGGGTCACGTCTCGAAAGCCACCATTGCCATTGTTTTCGTAGAGCACATTGGGAGTTACATCATTGGCCACATAAAGGTCCTGGTCACCGTCCCTGTCAAAGTCCCACCAGATCGCCTGCATGCCGAGGCCTGGGGAATCCTGTGTCTCCTTTCCTACTCGTTGCGTTTTCGGGTCATGCACTCCTAGTTTCTCTGCCACATCACTGAAAGTCAGTACTCCCCCCGCGAGGTCATTGCGGAGCAGTTGATTGTGCTGGCCTTGGAACAGGTAGGGCAGCATGGGCAGGGGATCTTCCCGGCGCATGCTCGCGCCTTCAGAATCTGGCGGCAGCTGGCCAGGGTCATATTCCAGGTAGCGCGTGATGTACAGGTCCAGATCTCCGTCCCCGTCGTAGTCTGCGGCGCAGACAGACGAACTCCAAAGGTCGGAGGGGGGCAGGAGGTTCGAGGCGTCCTTGAAGGTGCCGTCTCCTTTTCCGAGGAAGAATCGGTCGCGTCCCTGGCAGGCCAGATACAAATCGAGTTTGCCGTTCCCGTTTGCATCGAAGGCCAGGGCTCCCATGCTGGCATCGCCGCCTCCGAGATCTGCACGGAAAGATATGTCTTCAAAGGTGCCGTCCCCTTGGTTCCTGAACAAGCGATGGAGCAGGGGGTCCTGTTCTGGTCGGCCGGCACCTTGCGGCAGAAACAGATCCAGCCAGCCATCCCCGTCAAAGTCACCCCAAGCCGCTCCCGGTCCCATGGTTGGTCGAATGTCCAGTTGCAGATCGGGTCCTTCCAGGTGCACTACTTGAAGACCTGCTTCGGAGGCAACATCACGCAAGGCGGGGCTGGGTGAGGTGCTTGCCTCGTGAAGGCCTGCAGGGAATCCCATCGGAGGTTCCAGAACCTCAAGTAGCAGGGTCATCGTCAGCTCCTGCTTAGGTTCTTCAGGCAGAGGAACCTGTAGTGCCTCTGCCTTGAAAGAGACATCCTGCCAGGGAGCAAGGTGTCCCACTTCTTGCGCCTGCTCGCAAAAATAAATCTGATCTATGGGGCCGCTGGTCTTGATTTCGAAGGCTTGCAAGCCAGACCAAGGAACTACCAATGCACCACGGGGAGCGGCTGGCACTTGTAGCTCCTGGTCGTTGAGGTGCAGAGACTCTTGAGTCTTGGAACCCGAGAGGATCACCAGCCAGAGGGTTGCACCGCTGGCGTAGGGGGGCGCCGTGACTCGTAGCGTTCCGCTGGCGCAGTGTCCGTCCTGGCGGGCCAGCAGGGAACTGGCCTGGGGCTCGATGTTGCGTGCCAGGAGCGGTGGCCCCACCTGGAACCAGCCCTGCTCGGTGGTCAGAATCTGCTGATCGGTTGGATGTTCGATCACCAGGGCTCGGGCCGTGCCCGCTGAGTTTTCACCTTCGGTTTGGACGTAGAAACAGGCCTCAGGTCTGTCCTCAGGGCCGAAATCAGTTCCCTGGACCTCACCCCGGGGTACGATTTCCGAGCGGCTGGTGAGGGGGAGGGCCAGGCGCCGCCCGGCCAGCAAGGGACCCAGATCCCAGCCGTTTGAGAACCCGCGGACAGGCCTTGCAGGCACGGTTGCTTGGACATCCTTGCCGCCACAGGCTGCGAGCGTGCATGCAAGGAGCGCCCAGGCCGAGAGTTGCGGGAGTTTTTTTATCCGGGGCCTGTGGTCCAGTGGTTGCATGGGATCAACCTACAGTCTTTCTTGCACTGTTGCGGGAAGAGTCTCTCCCAAAAGCAGTCGCCCCACATGTGCGCTGCCACTGAAGTGGCGGCCAATGTGAGGCGACTGATGGAAGTTCAGGTGCCTTGCGGTCGGTCCTTGCCCCCCTTGAGAGTGGACCGTTGCAGAGATCAGGAGAACTTCAGATCTCGAATCTCTTCGATAGAAAAGTCTGTAGAGATTTTTTGATCGGGGTCGATCACCCGTCCTGTGCCGTGTAAATAGTTGAATGCCAGGCAGCCCGTAGCTACACGACCGTCACGAAAGTGGATTGTTACCTTGTCGGCGGTCTTGGCGGCGTGGAGCTGGTCATACATGCGGTGGTGGGAGGGTTGTGGAGTCTTCTGAGTAATGGTCATAGGTGCGGAATGTCCGTTGTTCCGGCTTGCTGGCCGGGTTGTCCTGGGCGTGAAAGCGCAGGTCAGGGGAAGACGATAGTGGGAAGGGAGGTTTGATGCGGTCCCTGCTCAGGAGCGCATCAACTGTGGCACAAGTTGGTCCAGTTCTGGCACGAGAAGACTGGACCAGGTTTCGAGATTTGCCCCGTCTCGAGCGAACTGCTTGAGTTCATCGAGACTGACAAATTTGCCACTGAGCTGCTCGGTTTCGCGGACACGCACGGAGCCGTCCACGATCAGCAACATCACGATTCCGATGTGCACAGACCCAACCGGATTAGTGTCGTCGTTGATTAGCCCTACCGTCTTGAGTTTGAAATCCCCCTCGATCTCAAGCTCTTCCAGGGTCGCCTCGCGCAGTGCAGCCTTGGGGATGGGGTTTCTTCGATTCCAATCAGGGTGGAGTTCAAGCTCCTCGGAAGTAGGAAGATCCACTGGTTCAACGTGACCGCCGACACCGATGGACAACTTGTTATGCAGGCGGGTTTCGCCGCCTTGCTTGCTGCGGGTTAGCAAGAAGACCTGGTCTTCCTTGATCACCAAGCAGTAGGGGATCGGTTGCTTGAGGGCAGGCGTCCTTTCGGCGTAAGCCCGTTCCACAAAAAAGCCCTCTCTCTCGAGGATGGCCATGAAACCACCCTCGCTGAAGTCTCCATCAAAGGCCACGAAGCCGTGCGGGGTGGACTCTTGGAAGAGCTTCTCGCGGGGGACAACGTGGATGAATTCCATGGGGAGGCTTATGGTCGTCGCGTTGGTTTGTGCCGACTGGTGTCGGCGGGGATCAGTACGACTTGTTGGCAGAAAGGTATGTCCCCTGCGTGAATCTGTCAACATGCTGGGTTGGAGCGTTATTCAAACGCTAGATGTTGTGGCATACCTGGGCAGCGAGGCATGAAAGTTGCTTTAGGAAGCCGCTTATGCGCCTGATCATGCCGGAAGTCTGGAGCAGACTCATCAGAGGCCCAGAACTTTGACGCGCAGGGCAGAATTCCAAGGCCCACATCTTGCTGGCGTGATTCATCTCAGGAATCGCGGGGGGGCTGTCTTGGTGCTTCCCAGTGGCTGTGTGCTTCCCAGGGCTTGCGAGGGGGAGAGTGGATGTGAGAGACCTTATAAGCCGGGTCCTGTCCTCCCCACGAGGGGGAGGGCGACCATTTCTCTGGGACCTGGGTCGCCCCAGGCCTCAAACGATCTACCCGGGAGGCTTGAATGGTGCAGGTCGTCACCGTTCCTCCCCTATTCGATCTTTCTCCGGGTGGGGTTTACCTTGCCACTCCCGTCACCAGGAGCGCGGTGCGCTCTTACCGCACCGTTTCACCCTTGCCGCTCGCTTGCGCGAGGTAGGCGGTCTGATTTCTGTGGCACTTTCCCTGGGCTCGCGCCCGGTTGGCGTTACCAACCACCCTGACCTGTGGAGCCCGGACTTTCCTCCCCCCGCCGATGCCCGAGAGCACCACGGGGAGCGGCCGCTCGGCCTCTCACATCCGCTCCCAGCATATGCGTCAGGGGGGGGACCCGAGTAGGCTGGGTCACTCGTCCCCAATTAGGGACCCCCCCGAGCCCCATGCGTGTCCCCCTGTTGACCCTTCTCTTCCCCCTGCTGGTGACACCTGCTGTCTCGTACCCCGCAGGTGGCCTGAGAGCCAGTGAGCGGGTGGCTGAGCAACCAGGAGACGACCTGGAAGAGGCCACCAGGGTCTTTCAGGTCAACGCCCGGGGGCGTGATCAGGACAAGCGCAGGGCCGGCCTGGAGGGTTTGGTGGCCATTGGTGGGCGCAAGGCCTGGGATGTGGTCATGCAAGAGATCCTGCACATGCACACCACTGCATCAGGTTTGCGGGAAGAGGTCGATCGTTTGACCCTGCTCAAGGAGAATGACGAGCGTGTGCTTGCCAGTCTGCGCCTGCGTGCAGAGCGCGATGACTCCTTGCAAGATGCAGTCAAGAACGCGGTCAAGTGGTTGGAGTCAACTTCTGTAGAACTTTCGCGTCAGGAACGCAAGTTGCGCCGGGCCGAGCCCTGGCTCAGCTTATTGCATGAGAAGGGGACCGGCATGGTCCTCGGCCTTGGGACTTCCGATCGACGCTCAATCGACAAGCAGTTGGGCAAGCTGATCGAGAAGAGCGAGGACTGGAATGAGCGTCTGGCTGGTATTGATCTCTTGGGTCGCATAGGAACTGCGGGTGCAGGCCTCGAGCTTCACGGGGTGATGGTCAATCTGATGAAAGAGCGTGGGCGTTTGTTGCGCAAGTTGCCCCGTGCGGAAGAAGACGCCATTGAATTGGAAGGCCGCCTGCAGGATGAAGCCGCACGCAACGGGGGGCGCGTCGGGGCTGGTACCTCAGCTCAATACGAGCGAGCCAAGGCGGAAGGAGCTGTCATGCACGCACTGATGTTGCGCATGGCCGCTGCGGCCGATGCCTGTGTGCTTGCCAGCGCAAAGGCCATTACTCGAGAAGATGAGACCGCTCGCAAGCGATCCATCAAGGGCCTTGCGCGATCGCTCTCCAAGCTGAAAGACGGCGCGCGCCTGAGAACAATAGAGGTCCTGACCCGCACGGACACCGATCTTGCTCGTAGCGAGACTTTTGCTGTGTTACAGGCCGAAAAGGAACCGGCTGCCATCGCACTCCTGATCCGTGGCATCGTGGAACTTGGTGGCCCTATGGACCCTGGTTTCTTCGAGGGACTCTTGACTCGTTGGATCCACCACGAGACCTGGATAGTGCGTACCGCCGCTGCGGAGGCGATCAGTGACTTACGTCATGCTCCCGGAGTGCCGGTTTTGATCGCGCGTTTGGTGGAAGCAGGGGGGCGGGAGCGCACAGACCTGGCCACCGCCCTAAGGCGCATGACAGGTCAGAGATTCCTGCCCAATACTGCGCTCTGGCAGCGTTGGTGGAAGGATGTGGAGTCCACCTTCGAGCCCACCGCACCTGATGCAGATGACCCCCTGATGGAAGAGGGCGATGGGGGCGGCGTGACTTTTTTCGGTATCCGCACGGAGAGTCAGAACGTGGCCTTCATCCTGGACCTCTCGGGCTCTATGAACTTCTCCGTAGTGGTACGCGATAATCCCGGGGACAATCCCAATCAGCCTCCGGATATGCCCAAGAGTGGCGAGCGCTCGCGGCTGGAGGTTGCCATGAGCGACCTGGAGCGCGCTCTAGGGGGGCTGCGCGATGAGGCGACCTTTGCGATCATTATGTACGCGAGTGATGTTCGTCTTTGGAAGGACGGCCTGCAGACAATGACACCAGCGCGGCGGTCTGAGATAGCACCTTTCCTCAAGGGCCTGACCGCGGTCGGGGGCACCAATATTTTTGGAGCCCTGCGCAAGGGTTTTGATGTGGCTGAGGTCAGTCTTGGAGACAAATGGTCCGACCCACCGATCGATACGATTTTCTTGCTGACTGACGGCAAGCCCTCGGTGGGTTTAGTCGTCACTCCCGAGCCGATTCTGCGTTATGTGCGCGAGTGGAATCGGACTGCTGGAATTGTGATCCACACCATTGGGCTTTCCGGTGCACAGGACGCCTATCTCTTGCGTAGGCTGGCGGAAGAGAACGGCGGCACCTATGTGGCCCGCTGATTCACTGTCTGAATTCTCCCTCCTCCCAATCCCCGGTAATCAATGTCTCAAGACGACTTCTTCTTGACCAACCTTGAACTGCGTGAGTCCAATGAGCAGGGCGAGGTAGCTGCTGGTCTTTCACATGACTCAATGAAAGGCATGGTGCTCTTGAGTGTGCTGGAACTCGCTGCCCGGGGAGTTCCACGGGGAGCGGTGACTATCATTCATGACGCGGGGGATGTGGGGGAACGCTACCGCAGTCTGGCCAGCGTCCTTGCTGGTGAGGGTTGGGCAGTAGCCCTGCCGGATCTACGTGGGCACGGGCGCTCAGAGGGAGAGCGCGGTCACTCGGCGGGTCTGCGTGAGGTGGAGCGTGACCTGGGTGAGATTCAGGATCATCTTGCCTACCGTATGCCGGATGCTCCCAAGGTCTTGGTTGGGGTCGGACTTGGCGCCCTGTACGGGGCACACTTTGCCTTGAGCCGGCCTGGAGTCTTGGCGGGGCTGGTGCTGGCGAATCCTCTGGCTTCGATTCCCTTTGCATCTCCAGAACAACCCAAGGGATTCTCCAAGTTCTTCAAGAAGGTGACGGGTAACAGTATGGGGACCACAGGCTATACGGGTTCTCGATTGAGCAGCGACGCTGAAGTTGCGAATGAATGGGATGCGAATCCCCTGACCCATGATCAAATCAGTTTGCGCGCGATTGAAGAAGCCGGGCGTGCCTTGAACGAGTCCATGCCACGCCTCACTGACTTGGATTGTCCGACCTTGGTGCTGCGCGGGAATGGGCTGGCTGGCAATGCTGAGATTGCCACGAGCGAATGCATAGAAGTCATTGACCTTGATGGCCTGGGGCACCACCTGTTTCAGGGTAGCGATGCCAGTCGGGCCAACGATGCCCTGAGCAAGTGGCTCAATCGCGTGCTTCCGGCTCCCGAGTGACGGGTTCGCCGAGGAGCACCCACTCCTCAAGGATGACCATGGCCGCCCAGGCATCCGAGCGGTCGCGGATTTCGGCGCCCCGGTAACCCGCCTCGTGGAGCCGGGCTTCGGCCTCCTTCGTGGAGAGGTGTTCGTTTCGCAGGATAACCTTGAGGTTCTTGAAGCGTGCTTGGAGCTTGGGCGCAAAAGCGCGGATGGAAACGCAACGTTCGCTGTCGGATCCGTCCGCATTCAACGGTAGCCCAATCAAGATGACTCCCAGCTGACGATCTGCGGCCAACGCGTCGATGGCTCTGAGCAGGTCTTCGCTTTCTCCAGGTCCATGCCAGGTCTCCAACGGTTCGATGACCAGACGCAGCGGATCGCTTATGGCAAACCCCGTGTGCTTGGAGCCTGGGTCGATTGCAAGCACGCTACCTGGGGGGACCGTGCTCAAAGGAACTTGGGCTCCTTGGTTTCGAGCAGATCCACCAACTTGCGCACATCTTGACCGCGATCCCGGGGAGCCACGAGTACCGCATTGCCTGCGCGCACCACAATCAGATTCTCGATGCCCAGCAGCGAGATCAGGGTCTCGGGGGGTGTGTGCACTATGCAGTTGTGGGCATCGAGGGCTATCAGATCACCGCCACCGTCTGCGTGGTTGCCCTGGGAGTCTGCGGGCACCACTTCGGTCAGGCTCTCCCAGGAACCAACATCGCTCCAGGAAAGCTCAGCCGGGAACACCAGCACCTGCTCGGCTTTTTCCAGGATGGCGGTGTCTATGCTGGCGGAATCCAGTGCTTCATAAACGGGCGTGAGGTCTGTCAATTCCGGAGCATCCTTGAGCGCTTGATGCGTCGCGGGCGCGTATTGGGAAAGGGCGGCGCTGATGGCGCGGCTGCTCCAAACGAACATGCCACTGTTCCACAGGAATTGACCGGATTCGAGGTATTGCAAGGCGCGCTCGGCGTCAGGCTTTTCCACGAAGCGCTGTACTGCATGGGATTTTGTTTCGGTGGCGCCTTGGGTTGCGCTGCAGACCTGTTCCTCGCCAACCTCGATCCAACCAAATCCCGTGGCCGGGTGGGTCGGGCGGATGCCAAGGGTTATCAGGGCTTCGGGGCGTTCCTGGGCCGTGCGCACCGCGGTGTCGAGCAGGTCCTGAAAGGCACCGTTCGGTGCTACGATGTGGTCCGCTGGCAAGACAATCTGCACAGCGTCGGGGTTCTTGCGTGTGATGTGGGCGTTGGCGAGGGCAATGGCGGGCAGAGTGTTCTTGCCACAGGGTTCTGCCAGGATTTGGTCCGTGGGAATTGATGGGCACACCTCTGCGGATGCTTGAGTGTGGGCTTCTCCAGTTACGATCCAGATCTGCTCGGGTGCAATCCAGCCACTGAGGCGCTCACATGTCGCGGCCAAGAGGGATTGCTGCCCTCCCACGGGCAAGAACTGCTTGGGTTGGGATTGACGGCTGGCGGGCCAGAACCGGGTTCCTCGGCCGCCGGCAAGGATGATCACTTGGATGTCAGGGCTGGGTGAGTCGTGCATTGGCTGGTGGCGTGGGCGGATGTTCTACCAGACCCGTGGAAGGGTCGAGAGTGGTGGAATTGGCAAGCGGCGTCCCTGGCGCTGGTGGCTGGTGAAGCGGCTCAGGAATCCCCGGGCCAGCACTCTGGGCCGGCTCATGTCGCCTTCGATGGAAATTCGAATGAGTTCGTCCTGTAGCAAGTAGATGATCTTGTTCAAGATGCCAAACTTGTCGACCAGGCTGTAGCGCACTTCCATCGAGTAGTTCAGATCCCCTTCAATATCGAGGGTGCCTTCGCCCACGAGCGAGAGCAAATCACTCTTGAGCCGCATGCCGCTCATGCTGATCACACCGTCTTCAAGGCTGAGCCAGGTTTCCATGTTGCTGAAGGTTGCTGTGCTGTCGAAGCCTAGTGTGGCGAAGAGCGCTTGAAACACCGGGATAGCCCAGAGGCTCGAGTCGCTGAACTCGATGCGTCCGGTTCCGCGAACCCCCAGAAGGTCTCCCAACTCGCCGCTCAGCCGCAGGTTCCCGTTCAACTGTCCTTCGTTAGCGAATTCTGACTGAAACATGCCACGGGTCAGTTGGCCCACATTTACAGACTGCAAAGCTGCCGACAGGCTGAAGGTGAAGGGATCGGCGAGATCCATGGAGAAGAAACTTGCGGTTCCCTCTTGATTGAGTCCTTCTGTGCCCAGTTGTCCTCCTTCAAATCCCGCGTGAAAGTCTTCAATCACCAGCCGTGGCTCGATGAAGGTGGCTTGAAACGACGCGCCTTCAAGGTTGCGGCCTGCGAGGGATGCGTTCAAATCCGCCACCTTGACTCGCACCCGCATTCCCCCTTCCTCGCTGATCAGGGTCATTTCTGACTGCCCCATGTGCTGAACTTCAATTGGCAGGCCGATGGCCATGCTTGCATCCCGAAGAGTGACGTTTCCATCGAAGCGCACCATTGGTGCCTTACCTTCTGTGATGATCAGCTCCAGGACTCCCGACTCAATCGAGAGCAGACCCTGGGCCTGGAGTTCTTCCAATAGCGCTGAAGCCGTCTCTTCACCCAAGAGCAGATTGAGTTGACGTTCGTGCAACGGAACATCCTTGGCTTGGATGTTGGTTATAGCATGTGCTCCCGCGGTGTTTGGATCGAGCTTCAGGTCGGTCAGTAGCGCTGTGATGCCAGCGACACTGATTTCAAGCTGAGGGCTGGTGATCAAGCCATCTGAGGTGAGCACCATCCTTCCACGCACAGGTCCCAGGGGTTCGGGAAAACTTGGGATGGTGATCAGAGGGCAGTCCAGCCAGAGAGTTGTGGTTGCGATCGGCTGCCCCGGCCTGAAGAGGATGCGGCCATCGGCGAACCCGGTGATCTTGCTATGTCCGGGGGCCAGGGAGCCGATCAGCTTGGCCAGTTCCGGGTCTTCTAAATCCACTCCAGCTGCGCGAATGTCTATCTGCCAATCAGACAATGGCTCAGGCTCAGATGCGAGGCTGATCAGTGGGGCCACATGGTCGGTGCTTGAGGCGCGCAGAGCCAGTTTCAAGTTCGTGCTGTCGAAGGGATCATCATCACTCTTCAGTTGTCCCATCAGGACAGCCTGGCCCTTCAACTGCAGCGGGGCAATCTGGCCTGCTGGCACCTGCACATTCAGCCCATCGCTGGGTGTCTTGAGCAGAGCTTCCAGAGTGAAGGGCAGGTCTTTCTCTTGTCGCCAGAGCTGAATGGCAGCTGTGCAGGCAGCGCCGCTGATGTGCTCTTCGAACCCTGTGCTCAAGCGCGCGTCCGTGTCGCTGACCAGTTCTGCAATGGTGGGGGAGCTGAGGTCAATTCCATCCAGGTTCAGCCGCAGCCAGGATGCACGTCCGCGAAGGGGGCCGAAGCTAGCGTGGCCTTCCAGCTTGGTTTGAGTTGCAAAGGGCTCGCTGGATCCTTGTAGGTTCAGGCGAACGGTACTTGCCTGCTCCTCCAGCTTGAGGGGTGTGACCTGTACCGAAACAGTCCCGCTGGCGTTCATCAAGGGCATATTTTCAGTCGCCCAGCGAAAAGAAGTGTTGTTGAAGTCGAGTTGAAGATCTGTGGAGAGTGCCTGGTAGGCCAGCACCTTCTGTAGCACCAGCTCGAAGTCGATGGCTCCACCGTGGGGGTCAAACTCGGGACGGATCTGACGAACAGTCTTGACCCCCGAAAGCCCATCGAGAGCGGCAAAGAACTCCTCTTCCACTGTGAAGTGGTCCCCTGCAATGGAAATCAACATCTCGCTGGTGACGTCCTGGTCCAGCGACAACTTGTCCAGCCAACGGGGCCGAGTACGGAACATTCCCGCTACACGGGCCGGCCCCGTGGGATGTTGTCCGCGCAGGCGGACCAGGGCGAGTTCATCCGTCAGATGGCTATCGGGCGTGAAGCCATGCAGCGCCTGCCCCGTTATGTCGCTCACCCGGGCGGGGAACCCCAGATTGCGCTCGCCATCTTCCTCTTTATTTGGGTTTCCGTAGTAGGCCACGCTGGTTTCTTCGTGGGGCTCAAATACGATCTGGCGTGGGATCAGGCTCTGGGGTTGTTCTGCGTTCCAGGCACCTGTGGGCACTGCCAGCCAGGCCAGGACCTGGCCCCCGCCCGATGGTTGAAGCATTCCTTCCAAGTCACCTACGGTTTGACTTCGCCCCAGGCGGGGCAGTATCTGGTCTTTCCAATCCACTCGTGGGACATGGAGCCAGAGTTCCAGGTCCTGGCCGGCAGGGGCAGCCGTGCCTGCTCTGGCGGCTACCTCAGCCTGCAGGCCATGCAAGTCAATCTCCAGTTGGGTTTGCAGGCCCCAGGACAGGAGGTTGCCGTCGTCGGTGAATTGCAGGTCCGCCTCTAGCGCTGCATGCAGGGTCAGGTTTGGGTCGATGTTGGTGTCTGGATCCGGTAGACCGAGGTCGTTGGCTGGCAGGCTTGCCTTCCCAGCTTGCAGGTTGAGCGCCCACTTCAAGTCGAGAGGCGCGCCGTACTCAGCACGGGTCATGAACATTCGTGCTCCAATGCTTCCGGCGGGCTGCCAAAGTTCTATTTGCCGTTGCACTTCTTCGGGCAGCCATGCTTGTTCCGCCAAGAGTTCCAGCAAGACGGAATCGCAAGCGGTTCGGGCCCGGATGGCTCCCAGGTCATTCAGGGTGGAGTGAAACCAGAGGGGTGCGCGGGTTGTGGGAGTCCCCTCCAATTTGCCCTGGACAATCCATTCGCCTGCTTGTCTCTGGGCTCCCATGTCCAGGATTCCGAGATCGGTCCATCCCCCGGTTTCACCGCGTACATGCAGATCGAGCCCATCGACTTGTACTGGGGGGGTGTCCTTGAGGCCCATGGGTCTTCCCGCGCCGTCATCGATCCGGGAGAGTGCTTCCAGGAAGGGGCTGGTGAGCCACATGGCACCATCTTCAGCCACGATTCCATCGATACTGAATCCATGGTCTGACTCCCAATCTATGAAGAGGTGCAGGCGTTCGATTTCCAATCGGCCGTCCTGGGCTTCCAGAGTGACCCCATGCAGCACCAGTTCCCGTTCCAGGGGCGCGAATCCCACGGAGCGTACCTGCACTTCCATCTCTGAACCCAACCTGTCTCGCAAGAGGCCTGACAAGGTGTCGGTGGTCAGACTGGTGTCAATCAACAGTCCCCAGGCGGCGAGGCTCAACAAGACAAGCCAGCCTCCCAGGGCCATCAAGAGCCAGGCGACCCGGCGACCTGCACCGGACGAGCGGTCGCTGTGCGCGGCAGTCGAAGAGTTGGAGGCTGGGGACACTGGGTTCAGGATACGTCACCCGCGAGGGGCAATTCCGTCGAAGAAGTCCCAGCAGTGGTTTGTTGCGTCAGATTCACCGGCTTTTTAGTCAGCAAATTGCTGGACCCGGCCGCCTGGGCAGGCACCAGCAACTCGCCCCTTTCCCGGGGCAGCCGAACCACCCGTGGCCCGATGGAGCAAGAAATGTCGTAGGGAATAGTTCCTGCTCCCCGCGCGACCTGGTCAAGCGTGATTTTCTCTTCCTCATCTGTGCCGATCAAGGTCACCGCATCGCCTACCAGCACTCCGTTGATTTCGGTCACATCCAAAGTCACATAGTCCATGGAGACGCGTCCTATGAAAGCAGCGCGCTGACCACGCAGCAGGGCTTCTCCACGACCGGACAAGGTGAAGGGGATGCCGTCGGCATAGCCCATGGGGATGGTCGCTACGCGGGTCGGTCTACGGGCGATGAAGTCCGGGCCGTAGCCGACCGAAGCGCCCACGGGAACGTCTTTGAGCATTACCACCTGGCTGTGCAGAGAGAGCACCGGCTGCAAGTCCTGCTGGCCTGCCCCTTCGAGGGTTGCTGCCCCCAAGGCCGCGATCCCGACGCGTACGGTGTTTCCAACCAGATGGGGTGCAGTGAAGAGAGTTGCCGAGTTGAAGGCGTGCACCCAGCCCTGCCAGGGTCCGCGTCCGGTGACTTCTGCTTGGACTGCTTTCAGTCCTTCCATTTGTTCCACGGTTCTGGGTGACCATCCTGCAGGATCTATGACATGGGTCATCAGTCCCACAAGGTCGATGTTTCGAGCTTTTTCCAGGGCATCCAACATGGTCTTCGCCCGGTGACAGGGTACCCCCAGGCGTCCCATGCCCGTATCCACGTTGAGGTGTACTTGGGCTTTTACACCCAAGCGCCTCGCCAGTTGTTCCAACTGCAGGCAGCGGTCGAGGGTGTGCAAGCCGATGTGAATTTCCATTCGCAAACAGGCGGCTAGTTCCGTCTCGATCACCGTTCCCAATACCAGAATGGGCAAGTCGATTCCCATTGCGCGCAATTGCAGGGCTTCCTGGGAAGTTCCTACCCCCAGGGCTCCGATTCCCGCGCGCAGTGCGTGGTGTGCGATCAAGTCGGCGCCATGGCCATAGGCGTCGGCCTTGACAACCAACAGAATGCGTGTGCCTGGGCCTGCTCGTTTACGAATGACCGCAAGGTTATGGGTCAGGGCGTCAAGATCGATCTCGGCCCATGCTCGATGGGGTTGCATGTCACAGGGTTGCACACGGTCGAGGATAGTGCTGGGGAGCGCTCGTTCAAGGTTTCCTGGAATCCTCCTGGCTTGCGGGTGTTTGACTCGTTCCGTGCAGTTGTGTACATGTCTGATCGGCTTTTTTACCCCTTCGGAGGGCTCCCTGGGGGTCTGGAGGGAGTGTCTACCGATCTTCGCGGGGGAGCGCTGGGGGAAGGGCGTCGTTTGCTCTTGCTGTTTGTTGATTGCTTTGTTCTAGACAGTTGACAAGTTGATGATCGGTCGCCACCCTCTTCGGTGCGTTACAGAATCTACAACCTCAAACCCCAAAGAATGGCTGCCGTTCAGGTAGCTAAGACCAACATGGCTCGGAAAAAGAAAAAGGCCACCAAGAAGGCCAAGCGTCGTGGCAAGAAGGCCCCCGCTGATCTGATCATCAGCAAGTCCCGCACCAAGAACTCCGTGGGCCTTCGGATCTCCGGCGATTTCTATGCTGCGCTGGACGCGGCAGTGCGCGACATGATTGCGGGCGCGGAAGCTCGCGCTGAGTCCAACAACAGGGGAACCCTGCGTCCCCACGATCTTTGATCGCTGGCTGAGGACCCATGAGCAGATGCTCATCGGGTACTTGTCACTCGTCACAGCGCCCCTCCGTCGTTGACGGTGGGGCGTTGTTTTCGTTGAGTGGCTCTTCTTTGGTCGTTATCAGCGAGCGCGCGTCTTGGGCGTGAATGCGGCCAGATAGAGGGGTCGTAAATCTTCAGGGGCGGTTGGCCCAGTTCGTTGCAAGTGTTTGAGGCCCAGCTGCAGGAGGCTGGCAGCTTCGGGCTTGATGCCACCTACCACTTCTGTTTCCTCGTCTCCTTCCAATCCAGCTGCGAGCAGGCCAGCAGCATCGGTCAAGAGTGGAATTCCCCGAGGCAGGCATTCAGCAGCTTCTTCGACAGGAACCCTGGTGGGGGGGCAGAGAATTTCGGGCAGGTCCTTTGCCTGGCGGTAGTGGGAGTATTGCAGGGCTCCGCCTCGGGCGTCTTGCAAGACCATCACTTCCGAGTTTTGGGCGGCGGATTCAAGGTAGTTCCAGGCCATGGATTCGTGGGAAGGCAGGCCCACCAGTTTTGCTCCGTTGCCTCTTGCCAGGCCCAGGGCGGTGGCGGTTGCAACTCGCAGGCCGGTAAAGCTGCCGGGACCAAGACCCAACACCAAGACCTCAAGTTGACGAGGGTGGACGCCAGCTTGTTGGCAGAGTTGCGCGAGGCAGGGAACCATGTCACTGGCGTGAGCACGCGAGCCTGCCAGGTCTTGGGTCAAGACCTGGCCCTCGACAATCAGCGCCAAGGAGGCAGCTCGGGTAGAGGCTTCCAATGCGGCAGCTATCATTTCCCAGGGCCGATTTCGTGGATCAGGCAATCCGCCACATTCTGGGCCAGGCGTTGGATGAGTTCTGCATCCGGTCCCTCAACCATCACGCGCGCCAGGGGTTCGGTGCCGGAATAGCGCAAGAGCACCCGCCCATGGTTGCCCAGGGCTGCTTCCGCCTCTGTGACCTTCTCCATGATCCTAGGATTCTGGGATAGGTCCGGCTTGGACTCTACAGTGACATTGAGCAGCACTTGAGGCAGCCGCTGGTATGCGCTGGCCAGGCTTGAGAGGCTCTCGCCTGTTTGGGACAGCACTTCGAGTACCGCCAATGCTGTGGCCAGGCCATCCCCGATAAATGCCGTGCGTTCTCCGAGTACCACATGGCCAGATTGTTCACCACCCAGGGCCAGTCCTTCCCGGCGCATGGCTTCCACAACCGCACGGTCGCCAACAGTGGTTTCAGTCACGCTAACTCCTACTTCCTCCAGGGCTATGTGAAGGGCACGGTTGCTCATCACCGTGGCAGCCAGTTTATTTCGGGGCAGGCTGCCTTGCTTGGCGCCATGGCGGCCGAGGATGGTCAAGATTCCGTCGCCGTCCACAAGGGTTCCATGCTCATCCACCAACATGCAACGGTCTCCGTCTCCATCGAGGGCAATACCGAGCAGAGCGCCCTCGGCCTGCACGGTCTTCATCAGAGTTTCAGGATGAGTGGAGCCGCAGCCTTGATTGATGTTCTTGCCGTCTGGTTTGTGGGCCAAGGGGATCACTTTGGCGCCTACTCTGTTTAGCACCCGGGGTCCCACCTTGCTGCCTGCGCCGTTGGCGCAGTCAAGCACGATCATGGTCTGTTCAAGATTGAGGCCCGCGCCCAATTCTTCAATGAGGTAGCGCTCATAACTGCCCTCGAGTTCCGGTTCGGGAACCAAGAGCTTGTTGTCCTGAGCTGAGTTGGTCACTGGGTTTTCAGTGCGCAGGAGATCCTCGATGCGTCCCTGTTCTTCATCGCTGAGTTTGTCTCCATCGCGGCCAAAGATCTTGATGCCGTTGTCCTGGGAGGGATTGTGGGAAGCGCTTACCATGATGCCCAGAGCTGCGTTTTCCTTGCGTACAAGCCAGGCGAGCCCGGGCGTGGGCAAGAGTCCAGCGCTGCGGGAACTGACCCCTGCCTGACTCAAGCCCTCTGCCAAAGCTGCTTCAAGCCAGCGTCCGGACTCCCGGCCATCATGGGCCAAGAGGGCTTGTGCGCCTTTTCCGCCCAGCACCAAGCCGGCTGCGCGTCCCACCAATGCGGCACCCTGGGGGGTCAGCCAACCTTGGGTCGCCTGTCCTCGAATGCCGTCTGTGCCAAAGATCTCTTCGCTCGCCATGGGGTCAGCCGCCGTTGCCGGGGCTCTCATTGGTCTTGGGTTCGCTCTTGGGGCCTAGGGTCAGGCCCCCGGGTTCTACCACGATGTCCAGGAACGATGTGCCCAGAGGTCGTAGTCGCTCGCTTGTTTCCGCAGGGACGCGAACAAGCCAGGCGTCTGGCATCGGCAACTGGATCTTGACGGGGAACTCGGTGGCTTCGAGTTTGTGGCCGCTGACATTGACGAAGGCGTGGGCGCTCTCACGAATGGCCTCAAGCAACGCAAGGCGCAGGCCGCCGTCTTCCTCGTCAGAGCCGGTGAAGATCCCTCTTGCACGCACCTCAATTCTTACTTTCTTGTTGGGGGCTTCCCAGAGGTCCGGGTCATCGGGCTTCGTTGGATCCAGTGAGACTACGGCCACGTCCAGAAGTACATGACCAACGGACTCCATAGCGGGGACGACTTCGATCAGCATGTTGGACTGGCCCAGCAGTTCGATACCATCGTCTCGGGAGATGTCTGAAAGCTTGAGGGCAGCGTTCCAGCGCGGACGATCTGTCCACTCTTCGTTGCGTCGTTCGGGCAGCAGGATGGGTTCGAATTGCAGCCGCTCTTCCAGAGGTCCTTCAGCTCCCAGGGGGGCGCGCACGAGGATCTCGCTCGGCAGAAAACTCAAAGATGTGCTGTCCACACTCCAACCGGTACCCAGTTGGGAGCTGTCCAATTGAACCATCTGCGGGGTCAGGATGACGCTGGTGGTGGTGTACTCACGCAGCACCAGACGTGGGGCGGCTCCTTTCCAGGACACATCCAGTTCTTCGGGGTCAAAGGCTCGGGCCGCGCTCCAGCGCACTTCGTCCGGGGAGAGGTCCCGCTCGCCTGTGCCACCGGGCTTGAGTTCTACTCGGCCCGCCAGGCTGCCGCGCAGGGAGCCCAGGATCTCCCGCGGGGCCCGTACTATCACGCGCACGCTGGACTGACCGCTCGGTTGGCCGCTCCCTGTGAGAACCGAGGCGCTGATTTCTTCGGGCGTTAGCACCAGCAATTCGCCCAGGGCGGCCATGCGTCCTTCTCGGGCGGTTTGCACCTGCAGGTCAAGGGTGAACTCCAGGACCGAGCGTCCTGCGCGCCAGGCGCCTACGTAGAGTCCCAGTCCGAGGGCCAATGCCATGAGTTTCTCGGCGGGATTGGATTTGATCCAACCCCACACAATTGAGGCCCGCGAACGCTCAGCTTTATCGTTGTCAAGCGTACTGCCCCCCAGGGAATCAAGCAGGATTCCTTCCAGGGCATCGCGTGGCACGCGACGCTCCATTCGCCCTTCCTTGCAAATCGAGATCGACCCGGTCTCTTCTGAGACAACCAGGATGACCGCATCGGTCTCCTCGCTCAAGCCCAAGGCGGCGCGGTGGCGCGTACCTACAGTCTTGCCCAGTTCTCGGTTCTCGGTCAGGGGCAGAATGCAGGAGGCAGCCTCCACTCGGTTGCCGCGCACGATGATTGCACCGTCATGGAGCCGGTTGCCCGGATGAAAAATGGTCTCGATCAGGTGGCGCGTAACCTGAGCGCCGATGGGCACAGATCGTTCGACGAAAGACTCAAGCGGTGTGCGGCGCTCAAAGACGATCAGGGCGCCCACTCGATCTTTTGCCATGGAGATGGCGCTCAGGGCCACCTCCTCCACACTGGCGGCTTGCACGTTGCGTAGGAAGCGGCCGAGGAGTTCGTGCTCGCCCAGGCGTGAGATGCCTCGGCGTAATTCTGGGTGAAAGAGGATCACCAGCACGATTACGGCTACCTGGGCTATGGCGTCAAAGACCCGCAGGACTTCGTTCAGTTGGAGCATCTGTGACACCAGCCAGAGGGTCAGACCTCCGCCCAACAGTCCGATGCCCAGTCCGCGTACGATGCCCGTGCCGCGTGTTGTGCGTAGGAAACCGAGCAACAAGTAGACGCCCGCGGACATCAACAACACCTGCAGGAGGGCGTCGAACGTGTCCAGTGCGGGGAGGGCGTCCATGGGTCAGGTGGCGTTAGGGCGTGACTTTGGGGGAAGAGAGGGCGTGGGCCACTCGGGCTGCTTCCACCATCATGCGAACGTCATGGACCCGGAACACCTCTGCACCACGATCTATGCACAAAGAGATTGCGGCGGCGGTCCCTCCGAGACGCTGGAAGGGCAGGGTGGCCAGCCCATCCGAGCCCTGGGCGGCAGAGTTCACCTGCTCGATGAAGGCCTTGCGCGAAGGACCCACCAGGAGCGGAGCCCCCAGGGAACGTAGCTCTCGAAGGCGGCCCATCAGGTCCAGGTTGTGCTCCAGCGTCTTGCCGAAGCCAATCCCGGGGTCCAGGATCAGTTTGTCGGTGGCGATTCCGGTGGTCAAACAAGCGGCGGCCCGCTCACGGAGGTGTTCACACACTTCCCCCAGGCAATCCTTGTACGAGGGTGCGGTTTGCATGTTCAGGGAGTCACCCTTGCGGTGCATGGCGACGAAGACCGCACCGCGTTCTGCTACCAGAGGCAGCATCTGGGGATCTTGCAGGCCTGCGGAAATGTCGTTGACCCAACTGGCTCCCGCGTCGAGTGCGGCCCGGGCAACGGCACTCTTGGTGCTGTCTATGCTCAGGGGAGTGGAGGTACACGCCGCCAGTCCCTCGATTACGGGCAGAACTCGCCGGAGTTCCTCGATTTCGTCGATCGGTGCGGCTCCCGGTCGCGAGGATTCGCCGCCGATGTCCAGCACATCAGCGCCATCGGCTACAAGTTGCAGCCCATGATTGATGGCGGCTATCGGGTCCAACCATTGCCCCCCGTCGCTGAAACTGTCCGGGGTGACATTGACGATGCCCATGATCAGGGGCTTCGCAGTGGGCCGCAGCGTGGCGTTGGTGCAGGAGGCGAGTAGCTTGCCGAGGGGTGCAGAGACGCTGAGTTGGGTGAGAGAAGTGGGGGAGATGGACAACTCCCAGGCTTCGCTCCTTTCCTTCA
The DNA here is from genome assembly GCA_014238415.1 of Planctomycetota bacterium. Lineage (GTDB taxonomy): Bacteria > Planctomycetota > UBA1135 > UBA1135. Next base: position 86,776 of record JABABA010000012.1, read on the forward strand.
GGTGTACGCCCTCTGTTTGTTCCAGGAGGTCCAGTTCGTCCTTGAGCAGGGCCTCGCCCCTGAGGGACCAGCGGTGCAAAGTGTTTTCGTCACTTTGGTCGAGGCAGCGCAGCGCAAGGCGCGTGCCTGCATCAGCGCAGAGCAACTCGATCGCTGGGGCAGAGCCCAGGCCTGTGGCGAAGGATTCTGGGCTCTTTGGGGCTGTGGGCACGCTCAGGCGGGGGAGAGGCCGGCCTCACCCGAGAAACCGTCCGTTTCCTCGGTGTTCTCTTCCCGGGGCAGGTGGGCCGAAGATTCTTCAGCCTGCGTGGACTCCTCAAGATCCTTCGAGGATTCTGGGCGCAGGGTCTCGGGGTCAGCGCCATCGATCAGGCGGAAGATCTCCTCCTTTTCGATGGTCTCGTACTTCATGAGCCCGGTAGTCAGACGCTTGAGGGCATCCGAGTGTTCAGTTATCAGGTGGCGCGCCGTCTCGTAGGCTTCGCGCAGGATGCGCTCCACTTCTTCGTCGATTTCCCGCGCGGTCTCCTCGGAGTGCAGCTTGCCGCTGAATAGTTCGCTGCCCAGGAAGTCCGAGCCTTGGCGTTCTGAGTAATTGATCGGGCCGATCTTGTCGCTCATGCCCAGTTCCGTGACCATTGCTCGGGCCAGATCAGTTGCCCGTTTGATGTCGTCGCTGGCGCCGGCGGAGATATCGCCGCAGAATACATCTTCCGCAATGCGCCCTCCGAACAAGGTGGCCAGCTGTCCCAGCATGCGCTTTCGCTGCATGTGGTAGCTTTCCTTTTCGGGCAGCATCATGGTCGACCCCAGGGCGCGCCCTCGGGGCACGATTGTGACCTTGGCCGGAGGATCAACATCTTCGAGCTTTGCTGCCACAATCGTGTGACCCGCTTCATGATAAGCGGTGACTTCAAGGTCTTCTGGTTCGATGTTGTGGCTGGTCTTGCGGCGGCCGTACCGCACCTTGGCGGCGGCCTCTTCCAGGTGCTCCATTTCGATCTCGTCCTTCTGTTCGAGTACCGCCATGATCGCCGCTTCGTTGATGATCGCTGCGAGGTCCGCACCGGAGTAGCCCGGCGTGGCCTTGGCAACAAGCTCTGAATCGATACTCTTTGACTTGCGTACCTTGCGCAGGTGTACGTCCAGAATCTGCCGCCGACCGTTCAGGTCGGGCAGGTCTACTATGACCTCGCGGTCGAAACGACCAGGGCGCAGGAGGGCTGGATCGAGTACATCGGGTCGGTTGGTGGCGGCCACCAAAATGATGCCATCGTCTGTGCCAAAGCCATCCATCTCCACGAGGATCGCATTCAATGTCTGTTCGCGTTCGTCATGGCCACCGCCCATGCCGCTCCCTCGGCGACGCCCCACGGCGTCGATTTCATCCAGGAAGATGATGCAGGGGGTGGTTTCCCGGGCTTGCTTGAAGAGGTCGCGAACTCGGCTGGCGCCAACGCCCACGAACATTTCGACGAAGTCTGAGCCGCTGATTGAAAAGAAGGGCACCTCGGCTTCTCCGGCGATGGCTTTCGCCAACAGAGTCTTGCCGCAGCCCGGAGGCCCGGTGAGCAGCACGCCACGAGGAATGCGTCCACCGATTTGGGTGAAGCGTCCGGGATTGCGCAAGAACTCAACGATTTCCCGCACCTCGTCTTTGGCTTCCAGGGCACCGGCAACATCTTCGAAGGTGACTCCCGTGTGGTTTTCCTTGGTGTACCTCTGGGCTCGGCTGCGCCCGAAGTTCATCACTCCGCCGCTGCCCCCCTGCCCGCGCATTTGGCGCATGAAGATCATGACCACAAAGAAGATCAAGAGCCAGGGGCCCCAGAACATCATGATCGATCCGAGGGTCGTGTCCGGCTCTCCGTGGCTGGTTCCGCCCCCATCAGACAGATCAAAGGCCAGGTTGAATTCCGTGGAGCCCGCGGCAGTCAGTTTGGACTTGAGGTCTGCCAGATCCGAGCCTTGCTCAACACGCAGCCAGACCTTGCCGCCATTCTCGGGCAATTGCTCGATCCAGGAGCGGTTCCTGACCTGGTCGAGGGCTCTCCAGGATGCTCGGGGAAGAGCCGTGCCTTCCAATAAGAATAGATCGGTTTGCGTGGTCTCCCTCGACTCGACCTGCGTCTGGCCAGATTCATCACGTGTTTCGGTGACGACCGTCGTGACCCCGGTCAAGTGACGATGTATTTCCGGGCTGATGTAATTCTGCTCAAGCGCCACGCGCAGGTCGGCAGCTTCAATTTGAAGTCGGCCGCGGGATGCTTTAGCTTGACGTAGTTGTTCTTCTAGGGGTGCGACTTCCGTGAAGGAGACTTCATAGCGCGTGCGGCCATCCACATCGCTGGCCTGGATCAGGTGTTCCCCGCTTATCTCAATGGCGGCAATCTTGCCGTTCCATAGCTTCCACCAGAACTGGTCTTGGGTCACCGTTTCGGGGCTTGCCAGACGGGAGTTCCCGAAAGCGACCAGCACCACCACAAGTACCATGAGAAAGAGCAAGAAGGGCCCGAAGGGGCGCGGCTTCTTGGTTGCTTCCTGCTTCTCGTTTTCATCTGCCATGATCTATTATCGGCCTATTGAGGCCTCGGCTTCAGGGTTCCCCAGTTGGACCTACCCTATAAACGCCGCAAACAGTGTACGGCGTGGCCTGGGGGCCCTCCAGGGCTGGTTCAGGGGCTCTGCTGGGAGGTGCCCTGGGGCATCTTTTGGCGTTGCTCCAAGTCTACCAGCAGGTCGAGCAGGGCACTTTCGGCCAGATTGGCTAAGGCCTGGTCTTCCGCGGTGCTCCTGCCTCTTGCCTCTCCGGTGGTGTGACCCACGTCCTGGCGCAGGCTGACTGGTCCTGCCATCAGTTTTCCCTGGGAGTCGCGCAGGGAGGCCTCGATGGCCAGTTGCACACCCCTCTCCAGCAGCACGTTGTCTTCTCCGCGTACTCCGCCGCGGGTGGCGTACTCCAAAATGCGTCCTTCCAACGTCAGATCAGCCCGTGAGGGCGCGATCAGGCGCGCGTCCACCAGGCGCCGGGCGGCGCGGGTCAGTTCCAGGTGCAGGCGGCGTTCCAGGTCGGGCTCGCGGCCATCGTTGGCAAATATCTTGATTCCGAGGCTGGGTCTGTCCGGTCCCAGGGTGTGGCGCGCGCTGAAGCCACAGCTGGCCAGGGCCAGGCAGAGCAGCAGAATTCTTGCGCTGGGTCTTTTCATGGGGCGCCTGTCTCGGTGGCCTGCCCCAGGAGGTCAAGCGCCTCGGCGATCTGTTCCTCGTTGCCTCCCTTGCGCGCTTCCTCCAAGGCCCGGCGCGCGTGGAATTCAAACCCCGCTGCATTCTCGACGGTCTCATAAAACCGCGCTATTGCCAGATCGGAATCGGTCAAGCGTTGCATGCAATCGGCCAAATCGATACGCACTTCATCTGCCATGGCATGGGAAGGGTTGTCGTCAAGCCAACTGATCAACTCACCTCGGGCGACTTTCATTTCTGTTCGGTCGTACTCGGGGTTGGAGAGTTGGGCCAGTCGTAGGTGTGGAATGCGGGCGCGGGCTGCGATTGCCTGGTGGGATCCAGGGTATTCCAGCAAGAGATCACGATTGCGGCGGATCGCCTCCGCGAAGCTGCGTCCCTCTTCATAGATTGCTGCGAGCAGAGCATAGGCCTCTGGACCATCCGCGTGCTCGGGATGGTTCTGGACGAAGTACTCTAGGACCGGAGTTGCAAGGGGGCGGTAGGATCTGAACCAGAAGTAGGTCCCCTGGTCGGTGGCCAGCGATCGTCCCGCTTCAAAGAGCAAGCGACCGGATTCGGCTCGCCTTGCATGCAGCGGGTAGCGGCCGTCGACCTTGACCAGGTACTTGTGGCAATCGACTCGCTCTCCCAGGTTCAACATGGCCCGGGCAGTCGCCAGGGAAGCCCGCACTGCCAGATCCCGTGGCAGCTCAAGCTCCGCCAGGGCTTCCAATTCGTCTGCCGCATTGCTGCCCCTCAATTCCTCCAGGCGCTTTGAGACCGCCTCCACCAGCAGGACCTGGATCGTGGCGCTCTGCTCCGTGGTGAGTCCAGGTGCTGCCTGGGCAGCAGTCAGATGGGCAATCGCCGCGCTGGTTCCATCCCCAAGCAAGAGTTCATCCCGGGCGGCGTCGATTGCCTGGGGAACCTGCTCCGTGGGGTATGCCGTTGGAATGCCCTTGGGACGGGGCAGGTTGCTTGCACAGGAGGTGAGGACCGCCAGGAGGAACAGGCTGAAGCGCAGGGGAAGGCTCATCGGGGTGCCGTGGATGGAGCGAATTGACGGTGGGTACGGGGCAAGACGCCCAGATGATAATCGAGGAATCGCGCGGCGATGGCATGTACTGCGGCGGCCAACTCCTGATCTCGGTGGATTTCTCCTTCGAGGGCTTGATGGAGTCCGGCCAAATCGCTGTGGGGCAGGGTACCGACTTTTCGTCCAGCTTGCTTGGCGGCCAGTGCGCAGGCTTCACAGAGCCTGCCTCCCGCCGCCGCAGAGAAGGGTGCATGGGGGCCACGCTTGTCACTTGGCTTCAGGTAGGCCGGAGCTTTCCCACCGCACTCCGCGCAGCCCCCAGTGGCTGGGAAAAGACCCAGATCCTCAAGCAACTGGGCTTCAAAGCGAGCCAGCAGACCGGTCTCGAGGGACTCTTCTTCTGGTTGGTCAAGGGCATTGAGCAACTCTGAGAGGATCTTGTACAGCCGTGTCTCTTTTTCTCCGGGGCGAGCCACCAGATCACAGAGTTCCAGGCCGCAGAGCGCAGATCTATAGGCCCGAAGGTTCTTGGGGATGTTCGGCCGCCGCCGGAGCACTTTTCCGGTTTCAAGGGATCCGAGTCCATCGCCCTTGCGTGGGCGATAGGTGAGTTGCAGTTCGTCAAACAGATCCAGGGTCCAGGCAAAAGCGCTCTTGGCCCGATGTGCGCCCCGTGCCAGCAGGCGTACGGGTCCTTGGTGCTGGGTGAGCAGGCCTACTACGAGGGAGCTTTCTCCATAGGGCACCCGTTGCAGAATCAGAGCGCGCTCCGTGTGACGGTTCATGCGGGGCGTTGGATCAGCACCCGCAGGACCCGCCGGTCGCTGGCCTTGAGAATATGGAAGGCGAGGTTGTTTTCCTCAAAGGTCTCCCCTTCCTTGGGCAGATGCCCCAAGCGGGCGAGCACAAAGCCTGCCAGTGTCTCGAAGTCCTCTTCTTCTGGTAAGTCGATTTCAAGTGCCTCGTTGACTTCAGTTACGTGCAATGCAGCGGGGACTTCGAAGCTACCTCCGTCCAGGGTCTGGATGCCTTCGACCTCTGCGTCTACTTCGGGGATCTCTCCCACCAGTTCGCGCAGGATGTCGGTAACGGTCAAGATTCCAGCCGTGCCTCCGTACTCGTCAACCACAACCGCCATTTTCTCCTTGCGGTGCCGGAGTTCTTTGAGCAACTCCGCCAGCAATTTTGTTTCAGGTACCAGGAACGGAGGCTTGAGAAGACTGCGCAGGTTGGTTTCCGCGCCGGTCTCCGCTTGTCGTGAACGGGTCAGATCCAGGGCCGAAACCGTGCCAATGATGGTGTCTATTGTGTCCTCAAAAACGGGCAAGCGTGAGCAGCCGCTTTCCATGGCCAGTCGCAAGGCACCCACCACCCCGTCTTCCACATCCACTGCCGTGACCTCTGTGCGCGGGGTCATGACTTCCACTGCGTCGACTCCTCGGAATTCAATCACGTTCTCGATCATCTCCCGTTCCTGTTCATCCAGGTCGCGGTTCGGCTCCGCTTCTTCCAAAGCGCCGCGCAGGCCCGCTAGCAGGCGTCGGGTGGCTGGCTCTTCATCGGGCAAACGGAGGACGCGCAGGACCGCTCTGCGCGCCCCATCCACCATTGCGCGCAAGGGCATGACTGGAGTCTGCAGGATCGCGAAGGTGGGCAGCAGGCGCAAGAGGAGAGCATCGCCACCCGCGCGGGCCAGTGCGGTGGGTAGGACCTCCGAGGAGAGGATCATTCCGGCGGCAGAAATAAGCACCGCCAGGAGCATCGTCTCTTGAGTCAGGCCGGCCCAGTTGGCGAGGCTCTTGAAGACCAGGAGAGTGAACAAGGCCTGGAAGATCTCCACCATGATCGCCGCACTCGATGCAAAGGCATCCACCCGGCCCAGCAGAGGTGCGAGGGTCTTGTGAAGGGACTCGTCCGCCACCCGTTGCAGGATGCGCTTTCCCACTGCCATGGAGAGGGAGGCCCGCACGATGGCGCACAGGATGGCGAGCAGCAGGCTGGTGGCAGCCAGGGCGGGCACGAGGAGTGAGGGGTCGTTCTCAAGCACCGGGACCATGAGGCCCAGGGGTGGTCGGAGTGGGTCGGGCAAGGCTTATTGGGTAGAGAGGCCGCTGGGGCAGCGGCATGGTAGCCATTGGGAAGGTGTCGGGGCCATAGGGGGCCTGACGGGCTACGCCTCAATAGGTGCAACTTGGGGTTGATTGTGGCGAATGCGTAACACCGAGTGCTTCAGCTGGCAGGGTAGGCTGCTCTAAGTCTTTGACCATACTTGATTTATGATATCGGGTGAGCGGTGTCTGGCCATGGGCACGAGGTTCGCCTTATAGCCGGCATGAGTCCAATAAGCAGCGCCCCGCACGATTGCGGCTCCATAGGCCGCAATCCAGCAGCACCCGCTCTTCACAATTCCATAGTCGCGGTCCGGTACTCTCTCGAGGGCTCGCTTGAGGCCGCTCTCAAGCGTCGGGGCTTCTCTGGTGTTGAGCTCAGTGGACTGAGTTCCATCCAGGAAGACAAGCAGCAGCGTCGGCTGGAGACTGCTTTGATGGAACTCTTCCGGGACGAGGGCTCGCAGGCCGCATTCCGGGCTCTTCATGCGCTAGCCGCTCCTCAGCTGGCAATCTGGGTCCTGCACTGCATGCGGGGCCGTCCCCCCGTGGTTGATCCTGCTGAGGTGGCCCAGGATGCCTGGTGTGCCATCGTGCGCTACGCCCACACCTTCAAGGGTGGTAGTTCGCACCCCTTCCGGGCCTGGGCGCGCACGATTGCAGCTAATGCGTTGCGTGCTCGGGTGCGTTGGATTCGGCGGATGGAGACTTGCGATCACCGCACTCTTTCCAATTACACCGACAACAGCCTGGGCCCCCGTAGACGAGCCCAGGACGCTGAAGAGTCGGCCCTCCTGGCGCATGCCATGGTGGTCCTGCTTGCCCACCTCGGGGCGGCACTTGAGGGTCTCGCACCCAGGGACCGACGCATTCTTGAGCTGCTGGAGATCGGCAGTTGCAGCCGGGATCTGGTGGCCCGGGAAATGGGGGTCGGTTCCTCGGGGGTCAAGATGATTCTCTTCAGGGCTCGCAAGCGGCTGGCCCTGGCCGTGGGCAAGAGCCTTGGTTGCAAGGCACCCGTTTCCAGCCGACCCGTGAGGTCCGTCAGGGCGGCGAGCTGATTAGGTCTTAGGGCGGGGGCCCCCAGACTGGCACCATAGGATCGTGCAGAGGCAAGCAATCGATCTGCTGGTCCACGGGGCCAGTGAACTGGCGACCCCCCTTGGACCGGGTGCGCGCTCTGGAACCGACATGGACCAGGTGCAGGTGCTGGACCAGGGTGCTGTGGCTGTACATCAGGGACGCATCCTGGCCTGTGGATCTGAGGCCGATCTGCGAGCGACCTTTGAGCCGACCGAGTGCTTCGATGCTGAGGGGGGCACCTTGCTGCCAGGTCTTGTGGATGCACATACCCATCCAGTATTTGCGGGTACCCGTGAGGCAGAATTTGCGCAGCGTTTGGCCGGGGCCCGCTACACAGAGATCGCGGCGGCGGGGGGTGGGATTCTTTCCACCGTCAAGGGCGTGCGAAGTGCTTCCCGTGAGGAACTCTTGGCTCTGGTGCTAACACGGCTGGACCGTTTTCTGATGTTGGGTACAACTACGATCGAGGCCAAGTCTGGTTATGGATTGACCCCTGAAGATGAGATCAAGTCCCTGGAGGTTCTGCGTGAAGCGGCGGATGTGCATGCTCTTGACATTGTGCCCACATTTCTTGGTGCACACGCGATTCCTGACGAGCACAAAGGTCAAAAAGCCCGCTATGTTGAGGTCGTTCTGCAAGAAATGCTACCTCTGGTTGCCGAGTCCAAGCTGGCTGAGTATTGCGATGTGTTTGTAGAGCAGCACACATTTGACCTGGAAGATACGCGTAGGATTTCGCGCAAGGCGCAGGAACTTGGCCTCGGTGTACGATTGCATGTGGATCAGCTGAGTCCTCTGGGTGGAGCACAACTGGCGGCGGAATTGGGAGCGGCCAGTGCCGACCATCTGGAATGGGTCGATGGGCAGGGCATGGCGGCTATGGCTGAGGCTGGAGTTGCGCCGGTGCTGTGTCCCTTGGTGCCCTTGTTTCTGGGCGAAAGCAAAGAGGCCCCGGGCCGCGCCCTCATCGATGCTGGCTTGGCTCCGGCCCTCTCCACGGATTTCAATCCAGGGTCCTGCTACTTGCAGAGCCTGCCTGAGGTGGCTTCCTGGGGCGCTCTGCGGTACGGATTTCAAGCGGCCGAGTGCTTGACTGCAATCACCCTCAACGCCGCGGCTTCTTTGGGGCGTGGGGCGAACCTGGGGTCCCTGGAAGCGGGCAAGCAGGCGGATATCTGCGTGACCGATCTGCCCTCGTACCGTCACCTAGCCTATGAATTGGGTCGCAGCCCTGTGCGCGCCGTGATCAAGGCTGGTCGGGTCGTGTTCCATCGCAATGGCGGGATTCGGTAGAGAGGGGCCGCATGCAGACCACGGTCCCGGGCAGGGACTACAATGCAGGTCATGGTTGTACATACCCTGCGAGTCCTGCTGACTTCGTCGGCCCTATTGTTGCTTTCGGCCCTCTTGTTTGGTGCGCAAGATCCCGAGGTCAAGCACAAGAAGTGCCGTTATTGCAACACTACCGGAATGGTGGCGTGTGAAGACAAGGTGCATGGTCGCGTTGACTTGAGCATGGAGGGCAACATGGTGTTGTGCACGCATGTAGGCGAGTGCGATACCTGCAACAGTCTTGGGCGTATTGTTTGCGACAAGTGTTTGCGGCCGGATGCCGCCAAGCGTCTGGCCAGGATGCACGAGAAACGTGCGGCAGCACTAGTGCGGCACCAGGAACTTGAAGCGGAGATGAAGCGTAAACTGCCCGGAGGAGAGTCCGAGCACTTCCGCTTACTGTGGGACATTGAGTCCATGAAGATTGGCCGCAAGCGCCTCGATCAGCATGAGTTGCTGCATCTCTTTGCTGATCGCATGGAGCAGGTTCACGCCCGTTATCTGGAGGTCTTGCAGGTTAAGGAACGGGAGATTCCCGACCGTTCAGCAATGGCGGTATGGTGGTTGCCAAAGGACCATGACGACGCCGCACGACGCTTCTGCGGGGGCAACGCATCCATGGGTGTCAAGCGCATGGGCCCTAAGCCATTCTTTAGTACTTGTGGTACACGCTCCCACTTTCCCTCTGACGAGGACCTGCATCGCTACCTGGTACACAATGCGGCTCACCTATTGTTGTCGAACCACACACCTTCAAAGTGGATGGGTCAGTACAAGGGTGGCGGGTGGTTTGATGAAGGGTTGGCTTCCTGGTTCGAGATCGACCTGGTTGAGCGCGCCCAGACATGGTGTTTTCAGGAGCAGGGTACGGGTGGCCCCTGGGGCAAAGGCAAGTGGCGGATAGCGGTGCGCAAACTCGTGCAGCAGGATCGGCAGCCTTCGGTGGCTACGGTATTGGGGCGTGATGTGAACACACTGCAGCAGGCAGAGCAGGCCATCGCTTTCTCTTTGATTGACTATCTGATTCAAATCGACGGATCAAAGCTGCCTGCAATGGCAACCCGGTTGAAGAACAAGTCGCCCGCTCGCGAGGCGCTGATTGATATCTACGGCCTGAGCCCTTTGACTCTCGAGTCGAATTGGAAGGAATGGGTCCTTGAGACCTACCCCACCCGCTGATCGCTTGCCCTGATTCCAGGGTCCTTGGGCTGGTGGAATACGGGATGGGGAACTGTTTCCCCTGCAAGCTGCCGGTTCGAGGTGCTACTCTCTCCCTCAGGAAGCAGGACCAACATGGGCAAGATCATCCAACCGCGCACCCTCAAGGGATTCCGCGACCAACTCCCCGCCAGCATGATCCCTCGCGAGCGGCTGATCGATACAGCGCGTGAGGTCTACCGCTCCTTTGGGTTTGTTCCCATAGAAACGCCTGCCCTTGAGTACACCGAGATTCTGTTGGGCAAGGGCGGTGCCGAGTCTGACAAGCAGATGTATAGCTTCCAGGATCCGGGTGGTCGTGATGTGTCCATGCGATTTGACTTGACCATCCCTCTGGCGCGTTTTGTGGCCCAGCACGTGGGCGCTTTGGGGACGCCGTTCAAGCGCTATCAGGTTGGGTCTGTCTGGCGCGGGGAGAATACTCAGCGGGGCCGCTATCGGGAGTTCACTCAGTGCGATTTCGATACGATCGGGACCGAGAGCGTGCTGGCTGATGTGGAGACGATTTTGGTGACCCACGAGCTGTTCAGTCGTCTTGAAGTGGGGGGATTTGTGATCCATGTCAACGAACGCCGTATTCTGAATGGGCTCTTTGAGCGGCTTGGGTTGCTCGAAACCAGTCAACCTCTGCTGCGGGCCATCGACAAGCTTGACAAGATTGGTGCCGAGGGGGTGACCGACGAGATGGTGCGTCAGGCTGGCGTGTCCTCGGAACAGGCAGAGGAGATCCTGCATTGGGCAGGATTGGAGGGCAGCAATCAGGATGTTCTTGACGCTTTGCCGGAAATGGTCGCGGGATCTGAACAAGGCGAGGCTGGACTGGGACGTCTGCGAGCTGTGATCGAGGGTGCTATGGCAGGAGGTGCCTCCAGCGACCAACTGAAGGTCAATCTGGGGATTGCCAGGGGACTTGACTACTACACGGGCACTGTCTTTGAGACCACCCTGGATGACTTGCCTGACATCGGGAGCTGCTGCTCAGGCGGTCGCTATGATGACCTGGCTTCGCTTTACACGAAACAGCGTCTGCCCGGTGTGGGAGCTTCATTGGGCCTGGACCGTCTACTGGCGGCCCTGGAGGAGCTTGAGCGTACGGATCGGCGAACAACTACCGCGGACGTATTCTTGGTGCTTTTCGGAGATCAGCGGGTTGCAGACCATATTCAACTGGCAGACCGTCTCAGGACCGCCGGGCTCAATGTGGAACTCTTCCCCGAACCCAGGAAACTTGGTGCCCAGTTCAAGTATGCGGATCGGCGCGGCCACTCCTTGGCCATTGTGGTAGGGGATGACGAATGGGAGCGCGGGGTCGCGCAACTCAAGCAGATGGGCAGCAAGCAATCTCAGGAGGTCTCTTTCGAGAAACTCCCCGCAATCTGTCTCGAGTTGTTGGGGCGCTAGGACACCTGGTGACCCTCAGAAGGTCACTCCAACGACATCTGAGAAGTTGGATGAGGGGCCATCTCGATACCAGAGTTGGAAGTACCAAGACTGACCTGGGGTAATGTAGCCGCCCGGGGGACTGGGGAGTTGGGTAGGAACATCAAATCCAGACCCGGTTGAGGATGTGTTCGCCTGGTTGATCAATACGCCTTGATCGTTGAATAGTCCCAAGCTGTTGCGCTTCCAGTTGTTGATTGCAGCAACTGCGTTGTAGCGGCCGATGGGGCTGCCCAAGCAAAGCAGTCCATTCGAAACCGTGGAACCCGAGCCCAACAGAATGCCGCTGACCAGGAAGTAGCCAAATTCATCAGGGGGTCCGTTGACGGCTTCCAGGTGGTACAACTCCGGACCAGAAAACGAGGAGGCTGCCAGGGAGCAGGGCAGTCCTGAAGAGTTGGGCGTTGCAGGAGTGCAGTCCAGGGTTGTGCCCCCGTCGAGTCCACCCATCAGCAATGTGTAGCTCAAACAGGTCGTTCCCGGAGGTGGCATGATGCGCAGCTTCAATTGGACTGGATTGCTTGAGGGATTGGACCAAATCAGTTCGGCGCTGTTCGGGGCAATCACCTGTCCGCATGCCAGGGCCCCCGAGCAGTTGCCTACGGTCTGATTGGGGCATGTGGAAGGTGTGTAGATCGCCAATTCCAAAGGCAGGGGGAATGAGTCGGTCACGGTTTGGATTGCTGCTGTCTGGCCTGCGGGAACGGTCAGGTCAAAGTAGTCCGGCTCAGTGGGTCCCACCGCGAGGTTGGAGTAGGTGCCGCTGTTTACCTGGGCGGCGGTCCAACAGTCATGGTTGGGTGCGAAGGCATCGTTGGTCAGCACCGCACAGGGATCGTCGTCTACAACCAACATGCCAGGACCTCCAGATCCGGGTGTCTTTGATCCCACTTGGATCAGGTATTGGAAGCCCAGCGGAACCACTGGCATGTGTACCTGCGACAGCAGGCCTGGGCCATCGTCATCATCGGATCCCACACAGATAAGATTGCCGCAGTCGGTGAACTGGTAGATTCGCAGCATGGTATCTGCGGTGGGGTCCGAGGACTGAGTGCCGATCCAGAAGGAGCCGCTATAGGTCGGAACCCACATGAAGAACACATCGTCTTCGATTGTGAACGTGTCGCACAGGGGGCGATTCGTTGCATTGATTCCGCTGGTGGTGGCGCAGTGGTTGTCGTAAGGCAACACACCCTTGCCCCAGAACCAGTGAGCTGTGTCGCAGCTGTCGTTGGGGGCTTGCATGCAGCGTACAGTCATTTGGCCAACGACATCAGTGGCGAAATCCTTGGCGCCCACCTGCACCAGGATCTGATCTCCAGCTTGGAGCATTCCGAAGGTGATCTGGCTCTGAAGGCCGCAGGCATCATCATTGAAGCGATGACAGTAGGCCTGGCACCCTGCGCCTGAATAGACCGCCATGATAGTGTCACCGTTTGTACCGCAGGTCTCGAATACATAGCCACCGGTCTTGGGCGCAGTCCACTGGTAGAACACGTCACGCCACATGTTCATTCCGCAACCCATGAATCCGCTGGGCGTAGCATTGGTGTTGTCCAGAGCCCAGGAGCCGACACCGTTGATATGGATTGGGTCCCAACACGCATCCTGTGCGCTTGCGATGCCTGGAGAGGCATGGCTAACTAGCCCCAGTAGGGCCAGGCCGAGAATCGATCTGGGTGACATAAGAGCGGCCAATGCGGGGCCACATGTAAGGATCCCAGGTTTTGGCCGTTTCGGCGCTGTCAACAGGAGGTTGACTCAGAGCAAGACACGATCATTCAAGGTCTGAGTGGGTTAATGTCACAATGTGCATCAACCTGACTCTGCGCGGTTACCGGTACACCCATTCTGAGCATTTCACCAGTCACGGCGAAGATGCCCTCTCAGAGCGAGCTGAGAGGGCAGATCGTGCCGGATTGCTGCTGGGTCGGCTTTCCTACCCCTAGAAATCGACTGAGATCGCGTTGGAGAAGTTTGAGTCCATGCCGTCCCTGTACCAGAGCTGGAAGTGCCAGGTGTCCCCGGTGTTGATGACCCCACCTGGGGGGCTCGGTAGGACTGCTGGCACATCAAAACCAGATCCTACGGACGAGTTGCCGGCCAGGGCCTGGAAGATTCCTGAGACACTGAAACGACCGATCGAGTTCAGCGTACCACCGGCAGCGGGGCTGTAGCGACCAATTGGAGCGCCCAGGCAGAGTTGACCAGAACTGATCGATATGCCTGGGTCCATGGGCGTGGCGGAGACCAGGAAGTAGCCGAACTGATCAGCGGGACCGTCACTGGCTTCCAGGTGGAACACTCCGGGGCCTGAGAAGTCTGAACTCGCCAGGGTCACGTAGGATCCGCTGGTGTTGATCGAGGCGGGATCGCAGAAAAGATTGGGGCCACCTGCATCGGCGCCGGTCAGAACCAGTTCATATTCCGCGCAATCCCCGACGCTGCTTGGCCAGAGACTGACCCGCAGGGTACAGTCCATGTCCGCGCCTGTTGTGTTGATCCAGGTCAATGACTCTGGCGCTAAACTGGACCAGCCGCACGCCAGAGCTGGCGCGCAGGTGGGGTCTACAGTCGGGTCGTCCATGCAATTGCCGGCGTCGAACAGGAACAGGTCGATATCTCCTTCCGAAATGCTGTGGTTGCAGAGCACATCCAATGTGCTCCCTGCGGGCACTGTCAGGCTGTAGATGTCCAGGTCAGTGCGGAAAACTGTCAGGCCGGGGTAGATTCCATCGATGATTGGCTGAGCAGTTGCACAGGTGTCATTGTCTTCGAAAGCATCCGGTCCCAGGATGGCGCAAGGGTCCGCCCAGGGGGCGATGTTGAGGGTTCCGGTGCCGAGCAGTCCATTCCAGCCGCCGAGCTGCACCAGGATCTCGTCGCCGGGAAGTATGCCTTGCAGTACCACCTCGCTGGCTCCACTGCCACAGGTGCCGTCGTCATTGTGTCCTCCACAGATGGCCACGCAGCCCGAACCCACGTGCAGTGAGAGTTTTGTGTCATAGAGCGAGCCACAGGTGTCGAACTGGAAGTCTCCAGAACTGGTGGCGGTCCACTGGAAGAACACATCCGGGCCCATGTCCTGGGCGCTCAAGCCACATGTGCCAGATGTGGCCCCATTGAAGCCGCTGGTAGAGGCGGTGGTCGTGTCAAAGCCCCAGCCTCCGCTGCCGCTGATGGCTGTGGCGCTGGAACACAGATCGTTGCCAGGCGCGGCCGGCGGAACGCTGATATTCAAGAACCCGTCACCGGCGGGGCTGACATCGTTCCAACTGCCTACTTGAAGCAGGTATTGGTCGCCTCCAGTCAGTCCGTAGAGCAGAATTTTCGAGGAGTAGACCGGATCGACCCCGCCGTCATCATCGGACGCTAGGCAGGTCGCGGAGCAGTCTGAGCCCGCATGGATCGACAGTTTGGTGTCCGTGTTGATTGGTGAGAATTCCGTGTCGAATTGAAAATCGCCACCACCTGTGGGAACGGTCCAGGTAAAGAAAAGGTCCTTGCGGATCGCGTCAATCCCGGTGGTCCCGGCGTTGACCGGGCTGAAGCAACCTACGGGGTTGCCCCCGTCGAAACCGCTCGTAGTGGCGGCACTGTTGTCCCAGTTGAAAGTACCCAAGCCACTGATGACCTGGGGCGTGGAACAGTCATCGTTCGTCGGCGGTACCATATGTGTGATGTTGAGCACGGCGTCGCCCACTGAGCTCGTATCGTTCCAACTGCCTACTTGAATCAGGTACTGGTCACCGTTGGTCAAACCTGTAAGTTGAATCAGGGAGGAGAAAGCGGGGACGCTACCTCCGTCATCGTCAGAGGCTACACAGGTTGCAGCACAGTCTGAGCCCAGGTGGATTGACATCTTGGTATCGTCGATGCCAATCGAGTTCTCCGTATCGAAGGTGTAATTGCCGCTGGCGGGAACTGTCCAGGCGAAGAATACATCCTGTCGGATTGCGTCTGAGCCAGTGGAGCCAGCGTTGGTGGGGCTGAAGCAGGTTGTGGGATCTCCGCCGTCAAACCCAGAGGTCGTGTTGAGGGTGTTGTCCCAGTTGAAGGTGCCAGTTCCGGAGATGACAATCGGTGCGCTGCAGTCGTCCCCGGCTTGTGCCGTGGCGGAGGACAACAGCATCGGGCTGGCCGAAAACAAGAGCGCAATTTGGAGAAGGGGCTTCATTGAACAGTGCAGGTTAGTGTTGTTGTGTGGTGTTGAGTGTGCTTCGTTCGTACAGAAGCGGGTCTACGCCTCTTGGGGCTGGTCCTCAAGCATCCAACACTCAGGTCAGAGGTGCGAATCCTTGTCTCAGAAGGGGACTCCCTCGTCCCTGTTCAATGCACGGCGGGCGCCTCCCCCGATCTGGGGGAGACGCCCGCTGGATTGCTATTCGTCCAAGGAG
>JABABA010000013.1 GCA_014238415.1 Planctomycetota bacterium
CAGAGGCTAGCCAGCTCAAAGCGACCGTCGGCGTCCGTGGCCGTAGGCTCCCAGTCCGAGCGGAACACGCCCTCAACTTTCTTGGATCCGACGCCGGCGACGTAGACGCCCTCAAGCGGAGCGCCGTCGGTGTCAATGACCCGTCCCGTCGCGTTCCGCGCCGGATGGAGCACGAAGTCCAGCTGGGTGTCCTGGACCAGCTCAGAACCGCCGAGCGCCTTCCGCTCGTTGCCGTAGCCATCCGCACGAACCCGGGGATCGCCCAGGTCACGGCGCTTGGTTCCGCCGAGCCCGAACATCTCGTACATGCCGTGCATGTCCGTGAACACGGACCGCTTGAAGGAGGCCCCCAGGCCGACCTCAGCGCCGGCGATCGGGACGCCCTGCGGGTCACTGACGACACCATGAATTCGGACGCCAGCTTCTAAGCCCAAGCCCAACCAAGCACGCTCGCCCGAGCGCAGTTCGATCGTCTTTGATGGAGGAGGAGCCGCTTTTCGGGGGGTGATCTGCACGATGAGGAGGCCCGGCTGTAAGTCCTTGAAGAAAAAGCGGCCGTCGATGTCCGTGTGAGCGCGGCACTGCTCCACCCGCCGGCTGTCCTTGCCGAGCACTAGAGCGCCCTCGACCGCTGAGCCGTCCGACGCGAGCGTCAGGACGCCTTCGAGGATCGCTGCAGCCATAAGCCGCAGCTCGACGTCGTCCCCAGCGAAGAGGTGGTCGCGCCGGGCGGTGGCGTGCTCGCTGGCGCTGGCCTCCACGTCGAGCGGCACGGCCATTGGGACGGCGGCCTCAAAGTACCCCTCGTCGTCGGTCACGATCGTCATAACGGGCTGGCGTGCGTTTCGTTCCTCGGTGTCGGGAATGTAGAACTCGCTGTGTTTGCGACGGGTGATCGTCACGGTGGCACCGGGCAGGGGCGAGCCGAGCGCGTCGCTCACGACCCGTCCGCGCAGCACTGCATCCCGCTCGGCGGCCAGGGTTTGGGATTCTTTGGCCGTAGGGGCAACCTCGATGCGCTCTCCGCTCGCCAACTCGCCGAGTGCCAGGTCCTTGACCTCTTTGTCGTCCGACGCGCTGAGCTCTGTCGGATCCTGCTGGGCGGGCGTGAGGCCGGGTGACAGCGCGCCCGGCCTTCCCATGACAATCCAAATAAATGCCGCGAGGAGGGCCACGGCGGTCAGTGCTGAGAGTTTCGGACGGCGGGTGCTCATGGCCCTACTGTAGTGTGACTGCCGTTCGGGTACGCCGACTTGTCGTTGATGGTCGGTGAATCGTTGTGAATGGCCGCCGATTTCTGCGCCAGCCATTCCAACTCGTAGAGATCTCTGGAAAAGTTCCGAGGCAAACCCGAGGCAACTCTCGGGGCCTGTTTCCGACTAGGCTCTTGTAAGTTCTTGATTCTTGGGGGTTTGCATCAGATCAGGTTGGAGAGTGCATCGGATTTCTAATCCGATTCCTTTCATTCACGCGGGCTAGAGGCTGCCGCGTGGTGGCTTCGGGGGGGGGAGGCCTGCCTTCCTGGTCGGCAGGGGTACGGACTTGGTCTTGAGGGCGACAAGCAAGCCCCGGACAGGGCCTTCGGAGTCGAGTCCTCACCACCCTGGGCGCTGAATGAGCTAGGATCCATGCTGGCTAGGCACCCCCCCTCACCCAGGACCCCTTTGCATCCCTTTTCCTCTATGCTTCTTTGCGCGTTTGCCCTCCCATTGGTTGGTTGTGGGAAGAGTTCCGATGATTTAACCGCCGCAGATTTGGCCTATGCTCTGCACGCGCAGTGGTGGCACCTGGAGATACCCGAAGACCACGACCCAGACTGGATTTTGGGTATGTGCTTCAAAGGCGAGAGTGGGATTTTAGGGAGAATCAGCGGTGGTAGAGGCTGGGAACCTGGCTCGCACGTGAAGGTTTTCCTGATGGATCTGGATAAAGAAAGGTTGCGCTTCGCGGTCGTTGGTTCAGGGCGGGCGGTCAGCATGTCGCGGCCAAACAAGCTATTTAATCTAGAGACAAGTGTAGGGATTTATAAAATCACCGGTTCGACCGTCAGCCTAGATGAGATCCTCGTAGCTTATTCAGAGTCCGATTCTGTTGGCTTACCTGGACTTCGGAAGGGCGACATCGGTATTGCAATTAGTTCCGCCCCTCAGGACTAAGTCCCCAGTAGTCCTTTACCGGGATGTTAATCCGGGAGTGACTTCCAACACAACCAACGGCGTGACGGTGATGTTCCGTTAGAAGACCAATACCAACCTCCAACCCCAGCGGAGGATTTAGCGTTCTTGGGACTCCACCAGGGGGTTGCCGCCCTTGATTGATCTGATGATTGACATTGCTTGTTCGGCTATGGCCGTGTTCGTTGTGCCCACGCCCAAACAATCAGCAAAACGAAGAACGCCACCAGGCAGATCGCCGCAAGTTCTATTTCTCCCATTCACAGACCCTACCAACCTCCAACCCAAGTAAGAGATTTAGCGGGAGAAGATCAACTGGTAGGGTCCGACTTCCTGGCCATCCCCATTGGTCAACACGCAATTCACGGTGGCGGGCTTGTCCTTCACCCATGCGCGCCCCACATCCTGGAGGGTGATTTCTGATTGGCCTTCGCCTGGCTCCCCTTCCCAGGTGATGTAGGTCCAAACCCCGGAGTTGATTCCTAGCTTGACTATCCCCCGCTTGTGATCAGTCGTCCATCAGGTCCATTAGCGCATCGGCGAATGCGTTGCCCATGCGGTTGAACCAGATCGCGCTGCCCAGGTAGTGGTAGGGACGGTCGGAGCCGACTTTCTCCCACTCCTCGATGTTCTCTCGCCAGGTCGGGTAGCGCGCCTCGGCAGCCTTGTCGACCAGGGTGTCCGTGCGCACGGCCCTCACATTTCCGCGGAAGCCCCGCACTTTTTCCATGGCCAACTGCGCCTCCTGAACGGCGAGCATGGCTCCCTTGGCAGGCTTGGCGTGAGGATGTCGAAGACTGTCGAGCTGTAAGCCCTTCAGGGCAAGGAGGTTAGGGCCATAAGGGTGTAGTTTCTGAAATTACCTTGTCCCAGCAGAAGCTCTCTGCATTTCAGAGGGTCAGCGGGTGAACTTCTCTCCGCGGTTTCCATCTCCAATCCCCTTCAACCCCCCCTTCTCCTATGAGGCTCATTCGCCCTCTGCAAACAGGAGGTCTAGGCCTGTGTGCCTGCATCCTTCTTGCCGCGATTCAATCCTGTGCATCCACCGCTCCCCAGGAACAGCTCATCCGTTCTTCCATTGCGGGGGATGATGCCCCCAGCTGGGTGGGTGGAACAATCGCCCAGGCACCTGGTACTGTCACCTTCGTTGGTCGCGGTGGCGGAGTGAATGTTCTTGACGAACGCCACGCCTTTGATGAGGCCCTCGGGCACGCCCGTGCACAACTGGCCCAGTATGTGGCGACTCAGGTCAGTACCGAAGCCTGCCTTCAGGATATTTCGTCAGGTGCGCGCTTCTTGTCGCTGCACCGGCATCTAGAAGGAAACGGTGAGCGCGTTGATCAGTCCATTCGTTCCCGGGTCCACGAATTGGCGGACGTTATCGTGGGCGGGGTAGCTGCAAGCGAGCAGCACTGGGAACAGTGGAGCGTCTCCAACACCCAGCCCACGGGGTTCATGAATACTCGTACGGATGGTGTGCACTACTTTCGTCGCTACAAGTGTTGGATTCTTGCTCATGTCGATCAAGAGACCATCAACGCCTATGTGAGCGCAACTCTGACTGCTTTGAATAGCGCGGATGATGGTGGTGTGGGTGAAGAGACAGCGGCCGCAGAAGCGCTGACAGCGGCAGAAGCGGTAGCAGCAGCAGCAGCAGCGGATGTTCAGTTGGCGGCAAATGCTCTCAGCGCGCAGAGCTGGGAACTGCAGAGGTTGCGGGAGCGCATTCACTATGGACGCAGATTCCGGCTCACCAGTGAGGAGGACTGCTTGCACCATCGGGCGCCCTGTGACTTTGAGCGCTTGCATCCCGAGTGGATGGCACCCGAGTACCTCGTGAAGACCGAGGTTGCGATGGTCGGATTCGATGTCCCTGTCGAAACATGCCAGTTCTGTTCCGACACGCCCTGTAACAGCCATCACTAGGAGAATTTTCATGCGAACCATAATCACCGCGGTCCTGGGATTGTTGACGCTCTCGGCCTGCTGCTCTCTTCGCTACAGCGGATCTCTAAGTCCTGTGGGCCAGGCCAAGTACTTGGTGTGCAGATCCTACGAGGCCATCGACGACCTCTTGGACCAGCATCCTTATCCAGAGGATCTCGATCGTGTCCTCGTTTCCACTGTTGTGGACATCAATGATGTGGGTCGCACGACCATGTTCGGGCGGGTGATCAGTGAGTGTTTGTCCTCGCGCCTGACCCAGGTCGACAAGGATGTAATTCATGCCACCGTTCGATCGGACCAGATGCTTGTGCGCCAGGACGGCCAGTTCCTTCTCTCGCGTGAAGCACGGAACCTGGCTATGGACTACAACGCTCGAACGGCTCTAGTGAGTACCTACGCCGTGATGGACAAGACGGTCATTCTCTCTTTGAAATTGGTTTCCACGGTTGAGGACTCCACCTTGGCCGGAGTCGAAATCGTCCTCTGTCGAAATGAGACAGTGAGCGACATGTTGGAAGAACGGGTGCGGACCAGTTACTAGCTGCTCTTGTCTTTAGTTCTTCAAGAATCATGACCCCCATCCCCCCGGTCTTACCTGCGATTTCCCCGACACTACACCTGTACCGATACTAATGAAAGTTCTACATCTGCTCACTTTGTTCGCGTTTCCCGTAGCCGGGGCTCTGGCACAAGACCCATGCCCGCCACAGCTTCCAATGCCAAGTTTTGGGCAGCATCACTTGAGCCTCTCAATCGGATCTCGGAGCTTGGAAATGGAGGGTATCGGAGATAGCAATCTCTTCGATAATGATTGGTACAACCGTGGCAGCCAAGCTACCTACGGCTTGACTTATCACTATGGTTCGCCCGGAACGATCGGGTGGGAAGCTGGCGTGTTGCTCGGTTCTGGCGACACAACCAACAACATCCACTTGGGAACGGGTACTGTAGACGGCACCAAGACCACTCCCGGGGTCACGGAATCAGAAACTACCGAGCTGTTTCTGGGCCTCCGCTACGAGGCGGATACCGGGTCGATTCGCCCCTATGTGGGTGCTGGAGTCTGCTACATCGATGCAAAGGAGTACTTCGCCTGGTCTGACCCCCCTGGTTCCCCTGGCGTGCCCCTGGGCTCTGGCTCGATGTCTGGTGCAGGGGACACATCTGGTTTCTACCTGCATGCAGGTGTCAACTTCATTCTCGATGGGAACATGTCCGTCGGACTGGATTACCGCAGCGTAATGGGGACGGAGAACATCGATTTCTTCCCGGGCATGTTCGCTGGTGGTGGCTCATCGATGGATAGCGATGTGGTTTCCCTTGTTCTAGGATTTGGTTTCTAAGGGAAAACACAGTCGCGGGGTCTGGCGCAGCCCGGCTAGGCAAGATTCCACACGGATTGCCCAGCGGGCACCCTGCCTTGGTCGAAAGCGTGCTCTTGGGAGTTGCTTTCCGCCCAACCTGTTTCGACCTGCAAAGGTCTCAGGCCTGGTTGGGGGGCGACCGGCTTGTGATCAGTCGTCCATCAGGTCCATTAGCGCATCGGCGAATGCGTTGCCCATGCGGTTGAACCAGATCGCGCTGCCCAGGTAGTGGTAGGGACGGTCGGAGCCGACTTTCTCCCACTCCTCGATGTTCTCTCGCCAGGTCGGGTAGCGCGCCTCGGCAGCCTTGTCGACCAGGGTGTCCGTGCGCACGGCCCTTACATTTCCGCGGAAGCCCTGCACTTTTTCCATGGCCAACTGCGCCTCCTGAACGGCGAGCATGGCTCCCTTGGCAGGCTTGGACTGGTTCTGTCCCATCACTCCGATAACGAAGGGCAGCTTGGGTGCTTTCAGGTCCCGCCGGACGTCATTGATGAAGTGCTCCATGTTCGAGGCGTACTCGACTTCGGCGCCGTTGTATTGATCGTTCCAGCCCTGGAACCAGACGAACCCGGCAAGCTCCGGGGTCTTGCCCTTCAGGGCCGGGAAGCGGGTGTCCAGCTCGGCCAGGGTGACCTTCACTTCGGTCATCATGTCGCGATAGGACTGGCCGTACTCCGCGCGGATGCCTTCTACGGTCGGCATGGGGTCGTCGCGGTTGTTCTTCTCGTTGTCCTTCTTGGTCTTCTCGGTCAGCTTCTCATGCTCGGCCTGGATCCGCTCCTCGGGAATCCCAGCGCTCGGTGACCGGAAGAGCTTGTACAGGGAGTGTCCGCCCCAGGCCGTCTTGATCAAGAGGACCGGTTCATCAAAGGCGTCCCCCAGAACGGTACCCAGCTCAAGCTCCACACCCGTCCTGTTGGGGGAGCCATAGCCGATGGTCAATCCTCCGCGCCGCTTCAGGTAATTGATGAACACATCATCACGCGTAATCCACTCGCCATCCTTGCGCAGGTGCGCGAAGAGATCCGCGGTCTTCGGGTTGGTGGCCTGGTATTCGAGCAGCTTGTTCTGTGCCTTGCCCTCCATGTTGGACTGCCCGGCCAGGATGAAGACTTTGACACGACCGTCAGCCTGAGCGGGTCCTCCAAGCAGAACGAAAGCAAGAAGAGCAAGGTAGAAGATGCGTGTGTTCATGATAGTCGGGTTGCTTCAGCTGGGTCGTCGTTGGGCATGCCGGTCGCTTGGTTGCAGGCCTGATTTCAGCATGGGAAACGGACTCGGGCCCGATGGCCGAATCCTACCAACTCAAACCCCCGTCAAGAGTCAGACGCTGATGGGCCGTTGTTGAACGGGTCAGGCTCTGGACATGTGACTCATAATGGTCCGCTCGGCCGAGTTGGGTTTCGGCTTTTCTTGCAGCGGGAACCTCCTTCCACGGCCCCTGGCCTGCACGCATTGCGACGGTGCTCTCTGCCGGTTACAATCTGCCCTCGACCTCTCACCACTCTCTGTCTGACACTCACCTTGTGATCTGTCCACTTCAAAGGAGAACCTCATGCTTCATTCCACTCGTCAAAGAACAATGCGGACCCTTATTGCAGGTACAGGATTGCTCTGCCTCGCTGCACCGAGCCTTGCACATGTCAATCTCCTTGCGCCGAACGGTGGTCAGGTATTCAATGCTGGCGCTCCGGTCAGTATTGAATGGGAAATTGCTGCCGTCCACATAACGGAGAACTGGGATCTCTGGTATTCGACTACCGGGGCGCTGGGTCCCTGGATTCCGATTGCAATGGATCTGCCCGTGGGAGACAACACGCAGGGAGCCGTGCACACCTATGCATGGACCGCTCCGAATGTGTCGTCCACCCAGATGCGCGTGCGCGTGCGTCAGGACAACAACGGAAACGACTATGAGGACATTTCTGACCTGGACTTCACGGTCCAGCTCACCTGCTGTGGCATAGCCTATTGCGATCCCGGTTCCCTGAACTCCACGGGCCTGCCGGGCCTGCTGGAAGCAGGTGGGTCGCATCTGGTCGCAGACAACAACTTCACTCTGCATGCTCTGCAACTGCCCGCGAATCAGTTCGGGTACCCCCTGTTCTCCAATGCGCAAGCCGCCGTTCCTGTGGCTTCCGGTACGCTCTGCCTGGGTGGTCAAATCGGTCGGTTTACTTCGAACCTCTTCCACTCCGGGGCATCCGGTGATTCCGGCTCACTCGTCATGGACATGAACAACCTGCCATCGCCTCCAGGTGGAGGGGTGCTGCCCGGGGATACCTGGAACTTCCAGGTCTGGTACCGCGACAGTGGGACCTCGAACTTCACAAATGGCGTGGTCGTTGTATTCCAGTGACGCGCTGATCCGTGGAATTGTGATTGCTGGCTCTGTGTGCCCTGGGGCGCATTGAATCAGAGCTTCAACGAACTCTCAGCTTTCCCCTGATTGGCCTGGGGCGAGACTGGAATCATCTGCCACCGATTCTGATGCGAAAGAACCCAGGGGCGAAGCCGCGCAGAAGGAAGCCGCCTGCTATCAGGAGTGCGAAGCCGAGGATTCCCAATACTGTGGGGACCACCATGGTGTTCTGACGCATCCATACGGCCAATTCGAAGTCTGGGCCTTTTTGCGGTCCAGTGCCCATGGCAATCTGGACCCTGTGGGTCCCGGGGGTACGAACTTCGATGTGTTCATCGATGCTGGCAACCTTGTGAATGCTTGTGTTGGGGAAGCCGTTGGTAGTCAAACTCCAGCTCCACCCTCTCTTGCGCTTTGATTTTTTGCTCGGCACCGAGATTCGAGCATCTGACTGCCAGATCTGTTCACCATCTGGAGCAAGCACTCGCAAATCAAATGAATGGGCACCCGTGGGCTTGGTGCTCCCCTTTTTGACTTCTCCGATCAGTACTGATATTGGGGACTGGTCCGGATGGAGGTCGATTTCATATTCGACGGTCCCGGCGTGCGCGGCCATCTGCACCTTCTGCAGGTGCAGATGATCTCCGCTGTAATACCTTGCATAGGAAAAGGTCCCAAGGCTGCCCACGCCAGCGAGGAGAACAAGAGAACCAATCAGTCGTTTCACGGCCTTCATGGATAGACGGTATCAGATGTGATCCAGTGATCGCTATATCTTCATGGTGCGCAGTATTCTCCCAGCGATCAGGAGCAATATGCCCAGGCCAAAGGTCGGAAGTGCTGCGCTAAGCACCATGGCGAGTCCCATGGATCCCTGCACGATGTTCGATGTCCACATCGCAATGCCGACCCATCCTGCCGCGAGGCAGAAGATCAAGCCCAGCATTTCTGATGCCAGAGCGATGTTTGCATTGGTCCTGTGGTTGTTTTCTTCCATTGGGTCTCTCATTGACCAACAGCCCTGCCGTGATAGTTCAGGATTGTTGGCGATGTCCAGTTGGAGTGCTCTTATTCAGTCCTTTGTTCCATAGATTGCTGCACGCAATTGCATTGGGATGTCGAAGGTGAACTCCCTGGCGCGCGACATGAACAGGGCATAGAGGTTCGTGCTCGGGTCGATCCAGAAGTGGGTGTTGTGGTAACCAGCCCAGCCGTAGATTCCTCTCGGCGCCAGGGAACCCTCCGGATCGGTGTTGGCCAGGATAAAAACACTGAAGCCCATGTCGAAACCTGGCATGTTGGCCTGGTCGAAGTCATGGGTTCTTGCGCTCGTCATGTTCGCGAGACTGGCTTCTGAGACGATTCGTCTGCCCCGGAACTCTCCGCCCCCCAACAACATCTCGCAGAAGCGGGAATAGTCACCAAGCGTGGAAGTCAGTCCCTCCCCGCCGAAATGGGCGCGACTCTCTGGGGCGTAGGTCAGTTCATCGAGCTCGTTGGTGAACCCAATCATGTCGCTGGAGTTGATGAAGAGTGGCTGGAAGCGGGCGCGGCGTTCCGCATCGAGTGCGAAGCTTGTCTGGGTCATGCCCAAGGGATCAAAGATGGTCTCCTGCAGGTACTCCTGGAAGGATTTGCCGCTGAGGACCTCCACGAGACGCCCGAGGATTGCCTGGTTGATTCCGTAGACATAGTCGCTGCCGGGCTCAAAGTTCACCGGGGTTCTGGCTGTCGCCTCGACATACTGCTGGAGATTCTGGAAGCGGGTCTGATTCGGTTGCGGCGAGTCATGTGAAGGCTGTGCCCAGTAGTAGGCGTAACCAGAACGGTGTGACATCAGGTGCTCCACGCGAAGCGGTTCCTTTGCTGGGCGAACCGTATCCCCATCGCGAACAGTCAGGGCCTCGAAGCACGGCATGTACTTCGAGACGGGGTCGTTCCAGTCAAAGAGCCCCTTCTCGTGCAGGGTCAGCATTGCGACAATGGTGATCGGCTTGGACATGGACCAGATCGGGAAGAGCGTGTCCTCGGTGATGTCCCGGTCCCCGTCCTTCAGTGAGTTGACGATCGAGTGGTAGATCACCTTGCCGTCCTCGAAGACCAGAGTGACATTGCTGCCTGTCACCTCGTCCCGGATCAGCTTGTCCTGGAATTCGGAGAGTCTGTTGTACTGGCCCTCATCAACACCTGGTGGCCCCGCCTCTGGGGGTGGGGGTGCTGGCAGGTTGGCGCACCCGGCGCTGGTGAAGAAGAGAAGCGTTGCCGGGAGCAAGGGGTACAGGAGAGCGCGGCGGAAGAGAGGTCTCATGGTGGTGTGGGGGAGGTCAGGCCCAGGTGGTAGCCTGGGTCATGGGGGCCCGGGCCGAAGCCACAGGGTAGTTGCCTGCGGGGCCTTGGGCAGAGTCTGTGTTCCGCAATACCCCCTGTGCCGGTAGCCCCCGGGGGCTCTCCTGCTCGCTTGTTTGTGTGGCAGGGAGTTCGGTCAGGCGCGGACACCTGCAGACAGGCGAGAGTGTTTCAGCTTCGAATCACCTGGGGGCTCTCATCTTCGGCGAGTCCTCACGGGGAAGTCCTTGGATTCCGAGCGCGCCCCCTGCAGATAGGTCTCAAGCGCATCGACCACCAGGGGGTGCATCGCGGCCACATTCTTTTTCTCCTGGATGTCCTTGTCCAGATCAAACAGGAGCAGCGCTGCATCCGGCCCTCCCTTGCGAACTCCCTTCCAGCGTCCCCAGCGCACGGCCTGATCGAATCCTCGTTCGTGGAACTCCCAATAGAGGAAGCGGTCCAGAACCTGCTCGCGACCCAGCAGGGTCGGCAGAACCGAGACCCCGTCCAGGTTGTCAGGCGCAACTGCTCCGGCCAGATCCGCCAGGGTCGGCAGCACATCCACAAAGCCCCAGGGCAGGTCGCTCGTGCGCCCCGGCGCAATCGTCCCGGGCCAGCATGCCATTCCCGGCACGCGGATTCCGCCATCATGCAGAGACCGCTTGATCCCACGCAGAGGACCGTTGGAATCAAAGAATGCGGCCTTGGATCCGCCTTCGTTATGGGGACCGTTGTCACTGGTGAAGATGACCAGCGTGTTCTCCTCAAGGTTCAGCTCTTTCAGGGTCGCCCTGATTGCGCCCACATCGGAATCAAGCCGCGCAATCATGGCTGCCAGGCCCTTTTGCTGTTGCGGCCAGTCCTGTTCCGCGAAGTCTCCATAGTCCGGAACCTCCATGCCGTCCCCCAAACGGTTTCCCGCCTCGTTGTTCGCATGGGGAATCGTGTAGGGCAGGTACAGGAAGAACGCTTCGTCCTGATGCCGCTTGATGAAGCTCTGGGCCTCGCGGGTGAAGAGGTCATGGCTGTAGTCGACTTTCTTGCTGGCGACTCCGTTCTCGGCGACATTTCCCAGGGCCACTTTTTCCTCTCCCCTCCACAGGTATTCCGGGTAGTAGTTGTGCGCGTTGCGCTGGTTCAAATACCCGAACCACTCATCAAATCCCTGGCGCGTGGGAACGCCATCGCTTCCCGGCTCCCCGAGCCCCCACTTGCCAAACATCCCGGTCACATATCCCGCAGAGCGCAAGACCTCTGCCACGGTCACATCCTCTCGCTTCAAGGGAACCAGCGCGTTGCCCCTGACCGTGCAGTGCCCCGTATGCAGGCCTGTCATCAGGACGCAGCGGGACGGTGCACAGACCGTGCTGCCCGCATAGCAACTGGTGAAACGCACTCCGCTCGCCGCCAACGCATCGATGTGCGGAGTCTGCAACCGCTCCTGTCCATAACAACCCAGGTCCCCATACCCCAGGTCATCCGCCATGATGAAGATGATGTTCGGCTTGCGTGGGGGCAAGCGATGCACGGTGAGAGGCCCGGCGCAGGCCGCAAGAGCGAGAATGACGAGAAGACGGACCATGGGTGGGACCATACCAAGAGATCCCCGCCCCGGGAGAATGGAGGGGCGCGGGGGGGGAGCCGGGCGCTGCCCTCTTCGTAATCGGCGCCTGCCTCGCCCTGCGCATTCAGCGCTGGTGGAAGGCCCATAAGCGACCGGATGCCTTACCCTCTGGCACTCCATGCCCATCCGATTCCTATGGCGCAATCTAAAGACCCGCTGGTACGACCAGAGGATGGAGTTGGAGGCGCTCTTGCAGGGTCTCCAACCAGGCGACTTGGCAATTGATGTGGGCGCCAACAAGGGCGGCTATCTACTGCCCCTTTGTCGTCAGGCGCAGCAGGTTCTGGCCATCGAACCCCAGGCTGATCTTGCGGACTATCTGGAGCGCATGGCTCGTATTTGGCGTGTGAAGAATCTGCGAGTAGTGGCTGCTGCGGCCAGTGATCGCAGAGGTGAGGCCCCCCTTTGGATTCCTAGGGACCAACCGAACTCGCCCCTGGCAAGCCTTGAATCCCGGGAGTCCGGGGCCGATCCCCATCGCCAAGTCCAAGTCCCCCTAGTGCGTCTGGATGATCTAGCCCAAGAGATCTCTGGCCGCATCGGAGCCCTCAAGATCGATGTGGAGGGCCATGAGCGCGCGGTCCTCGCCGGCGCCACCGAGTTGCTCGCAACCCACCGCCCAGTCGTGGTCTGCGAGTCAGAAGAGCGACACCTTGCTAGTGGCTCCGTCAGGGATCTGATCACTTGGATGGAGGCCCGCGGCTATGACTCCCAGTTTGTCCACCGTCGCCAACTATTATCCGCCGCTGACTTTGACCCTGCAATCCACCAGCGCGTCACCGAGGGCGAATACTGGTTCGATCCCAGCTACGCGAACAACTTCGTGTTTGTACCCCGCGAGGGAGTTGCTGTTACCATGGCCTGATGGGTGTTCCGCAGGCCCTGTTGAATTCCATGAACCTCCTGCATGTCCTTCTGGGCGCTGCCCTCTTCGCCATCGGCGCCTACTTCGCCTTGCGCATTCAGCGCTGGTGGAAGGCCCAGAAAATGCAGCGCCGTTTCGCCCGTGGCGCAAGGGCTGAACTCGACGCACAGCAGCTTCTGGAAGAGCATGGCTACAGCGTGCGCGATGGACAGGTGCGTGCCGAGAGCGTGTTCCTGGTCGATGGCGAACCGGTCTCCTACCATGTGCGCGCCGACTATCTGGCCGACAAGGACGGCAAGAGTTTCGTCGTGGAAGTCAAGAGTGGCGACACGGCCCCCAATCCAAAACACTCCGCCACCCGTCGGCAGCTCCTGGAATACCAACACATCTATCAAACCGACGGCCTGATCCTGGCCGACATGCGCGAGGGTGTCTTGCTGCGCATCGACTTTGGGCTGGACGGTGGCGCGGTCTGGGAGAGACAGGTGCCGACGGTCTCATGGAAGGCGGTCTGGATTGCAGCGGGCGTGGGCCTGGCTCTTGGGTTGTTGTTCTGAGGAAAGGGGCTCTGCTCCCCTTCTCGCGCGACCGTGATCGAGATGCGCTTGCTTGCTGCATGGAGGGGACCTGATCGGAAGCGGGCGGCGCTGGGGACAGGAAACGGCGCTGGATCTGTTGGGAATCGCGCGGGCTGATTTCATCCCGAGGGGAATCAGCCCCTCCTGATCGGTCCAGGGGCGGCCATTCTCCAGGGGGGCAGCGAGAAAACTGGGTTTGGTGTCCAAACCAGTGACTCGTGCGTTTAGTGGTCAGTGGCGCCTCGGGCGATCCCTTAGGATCGCCTTCTTGCTTCCATAACCCATGAGAAATGACAATGAACTCTTCATCCAGAATCCACCTTCCACTCCTTGCTCTCTTCGTGCTCATAGGGGCCAGTTCCTGTGCTGGAACGGCCGCTCTTTCTGCTTCCTCTAGATCCAGTTCGAGCACCTCGAGCGGTGACGCGGGTCTTGAATTTGACCCCTATCGGCGCTGGGAGGAGCTCTCATCCAGCTACAGGCACTATGAATGGAATGACATCAAGAGAGATAGCCCTGAGTTGCTGGCCGCCTTGAGGGTGGTTCGCGACGATCCAGGCTGGAAGGCCTTCGTCCATGCCCTGAATACCTGTGATCAGTCCGTCAACAGTCTGCTTGAGCAGAACATTGTCGATTGGACGAATGCTGGGAGCAAGATCGCTCTAGTCAATGATGCTCGAAATGCTTGGCGTCGCGCTTGTACCTTTGGGATCATGCCACCTGATCTGCCCAGGGGTTGGGCTTCGTTCACTGAATCCGGAATCTTGTTTACCTTCCACATCAAGAGTTCGAGCGACGGTGTGCTTATCGCCCGCTCCCCACGCGGTCAGGTCATGGGGTTCTTTGACCTTCAATTGCATGATGATGGTGACCAGCACATCATGACCCACATGTTGCAGGGTGTGATCCGTTATCCCGACGCCTTCCTTTCTTACCCATGGGACATTGTGATGGCGGTCGATACCATCTTCATCGATGATGTCTGGGTCCACCTCGACCGAGTCGAAAACAAGGCGCACGTCCGCGAGAGGCACGGAGTGAGTTCCGAGCCTCAAGAGGCCAAGTGATCAGCGCAAGAGGTCTTCACAAGCAACGGTTGTCCTGGACAACCATGTTCTAAGTCCTTTGGGCCATCTGTCCTGAAGGGTCTGGGTGAGAACTGCAGGCGCCGGCAACCAAATCTCGCTGGCCCCTGACACTTGATCCAAGAGCCCCCGGCCGCTTGCGCATCTGGGGGCTCCACGCACTCACCCGGGCATGAAACGCGGGCGGGGGAGAGCCGTGGGCCCGGGGGTGCCGCGATGGAGGTGAAAAAGGGGCAAATCAGGGGCCCCAGATGGCGCCAATGGGGGGAAGAAAAGGAGGTCGGGGGCGTCTGGGAGGCAGGTCGTGCGGGCCGCCGGGACTCGGGAGGGGGCAATTGGGCCTTCAAGGAGGGCGGGCGGGTTCCTAACCTCCCCTGCGACCCAAGACGCGGCTTGACCGCGGAGCATCCCCATGAGCATGAAGAAGCGCCTCCTGAAGATCGTCGGCATAGCGCTGACTTTGGTGCTCGTGTTTGGGTACTTCCTGTTCGCCACCCTGTTCTTCAATCCCATGGAGGGAGATTGGGGCCACTCCTTGTCGGCGCTCACGCCCCGTAATGTGGATCTTTGGGTGGCCAAGGAGAAAGTCGGGGACCTGTTCGAGCCCTTCCCTGAGGTGGTCCTGCTGGAGACCGTGGCTCACACGGCGGCCTGGCGGGATTTTGACGACTCGCCAGAACAGACCCAGTTGATTGAGGACCTCGGGATTCCCGAGTTGTTGCGGCAGGTTGAAGAGGCCCTGGCGCAGGCGCCGATTTCAGTGGATCCCCTGGCGGTCTTTGGAGGACGCGCTGTGGCGATTGCCGGAGACCTGGATGGACGCACGGCGGAGAACGCGGACTGGGCCCTGTATGGTCGCGTGAATTGGATGGGCAAGTTGGGCGTCAGCCTGATTCCCTACCTTGGGCTTGAAGATCAGGGCATGGCTGTGGAAGAGGTCAGCGACTCGCACTTCAAACTGAGTGGCGGGCAGTTGCAGCGAAACGTGCACATCGGGCGCGTGCTTGATGTGGTCGTGATCGCGACCAATGGTGAATTGGTCGAGCATGCCAAACGGCTTTCACAGGCGGCGGGCGAGGACTCCTTGCGTCTGGCCACTACCTATGAGTCGCCCGTGCTGGGGAACATGGGACCGGATCGGGAAGAGGTCGAGCTCTTTGCCAACCTGCGCACGACTTTTGATTCCCTGGGTCTGCCCGCGACCTGGCCCGATCCCACCTCTGAGAGTTTCTCCGAGGCCATGACCGCCCGCTTGATCCAGGCACCCGCATGCAAGAATGTGGCCGGGGTGCTGGGCTTTGATGGGGGCCTGACTCTCGATCTGGAGGGCAAGTTCTCGTCTGAGAAGATCAGCGACTTTCAGGCCCGGGTGTACCGCAACAAGGGCTTTGAGCAGGATCATGTGTTGCGCGACATCGCGCGCATGGCTCCTCCGGATACAGCGGCCCTGGTATATCTGCACGGCCCTGTGGAGGACATTCTGCGCGAGGTGCTGGCTTCGACGGAGCCCGCCCTGCGCCAGAACATCGAGGATGTGTTCCGTTCCACCGGGCGCTGGGCTTCCCTGAGCGAGTTGGTGGAAGAGATCGGAGGCGCTGCCCATGACCGCCTGCTGCTGATCGTGCGTGAGGAGGACTATGGGCCCATCGTTGCCTTGCACGAGGGGTCGGGTCAGGAGATGAGTCCTGAAACCGATGGTTCTACTGTCTTTGCTTTCAGCCTGGTCACCTGGCTGCGCGGGAACCAGGGCATCGAGACGGTCAACTCGATCCGCGACGCGATCGGGCGCAATCCGGACAAGTTTGGTCTGCAGGGGGGCGTGGCCGGAGATCCCGGCTATTACCGCTACGAGGTCGGCGGCATGGACACGCGCGAATTCTGGTCGCCTTTCATTCCCGGCACCGGCATGATCGCCACCGTCGTGGACGGAGAGGGGCGTTGCATCGTGACGAACCACGAGCGCATGCTCGATCAGGTGATCAAGTGCATGACACGCCAGCGCACTTCTCTCAGCGACAACCCGACTTTTCAGGCACTCTTGAATTCGTCGACTCCCGCCTCCAATCTGCTGGTCTGGGTCAACCCGCGCGCTGCCACCGAAACCCTGCGTGCCCTGGGGCGCGTCCAGGTGGACCTGAACCTGCGCGGTCGCGTGGACTGGGCCATGGAACGCCGCCGTCAGGAATTGCGCGTACTGCCCAACATGTTCCCCGGCAAGCAGCGCAACCAACTCAGTGAAGAGCAACGCACCATCCTGGACGATGCCATCGACGTGGAACTGCAGGAGTGGTTCAAGGACCATGCCCGTGACGAGAAACCGGTTCTGCTCGCGGCCCTTGAGCGAAAGTTGAACTACATGCGCACGATCAAGGCACTGCTGGCCAGCTTGCGTCTGGACCCAAAGAAGTTCAACCTGACCTTGAGGGCCCTGATGCCGCTGGATGAGTGAGGCCGGTCCGAGGTCTGCGCCCACCTCTCTCACAACAAGCCCTGTGGGCATGTGCCCGTTGGGGCGCAGCGAGAAAATGGTGCCCGGAACTGGAATCGAACCAGCACGGGTATTACCCCACAAGATCCTTAGTCTTGCGCGTCTACCAGTTCCGCCACCCGGGCACCGAAGTTGTCCCTGCGCTTGGGCCGACGCCTTGGTAGAGGGGTCTTTGCGGACCCCGGAGGCGGCGTCAGGTGGGAGGCTCCCAGGAGGAGATCCCTGCGCGGGGGGCGGCAGGTTAGCCCTCTTGGGTGTGGATCGCAAGGGTGGGGAGGGGCTTGGGGGCTAGAATCCCCCCCCGAAACCCTGAGGGGATGGTGCGACCAATCGGCCCTCCGGGACTCTCCCCGGCCCTCACCTCCAGCACACCCGCAAGTACACCCCATGGCATCCTCTCCGATTCGCGCCGTCATTGGTCAGGCGGGTGGTCCCACCGCGGTCATCAACCAGAGTCTGGTGGGGGTCGTGCAGAGTTGTTTGGAGGCCAAGGAGATCGATCAGGTCTTCGGTGTCCTGCATGGGGTGCAGGGGATCTTGGATGAGCAACTGATCGACCTGACCGATGAGGAGCCGGCGACTCTGGAGCGCGTGGCCTTGACGCCGGGGGCGGCCTTGCGCTCGGTACGCCTGAGGCCTGATGCGGAGCAGGCGGCGCGCGTGGTCCGCGCCCTTGACCGGCATGGTGTTCGTTACCTGTTCTACATCGGGGGCAATGACACGGCGGAGACGGCTCTCTTGTTATTGCAGGCGGCTCGTGAGCGCAAGCAGGAACTGCAGGTGATGCATGTGCCAAAGACCGTGGACAATGACCTGGCGGTAACCGATCACAGTCCCGGGTATGGTTCGGCGGCTCGCTTTGTGGCCTTGGCCCATATGGGGGACGAGCAGGACAATCGCAGTCTGCTGGGGGTCAAGGTGAATGTGATCATGGGGCGGCATGCGGGTTGGTTGACTGCCTCTGCGGGCCTGGCCCGGGAAAGCGGAGAGTCCGGACCACACTTGATCTATGTGCCCGAGCGGGACTTTGTGATGGACGAGTTTCTGTCTTCCGTGAGCGATTGCATGGAGCGTCATGGTCGCTGCGTGGTGGCGTTGTCCGAGGGCATTCACGATGCCCAGGGCGCGTTGATTTCAGAGAGCCGGGAACTCGACAATCATGGCAATGTGCAACTGTCCGGGGGCGGCCTGGGTGAGCGCCTGATCGCGCAACTGCGGGGGGCACTGGGTGCTGGCATCCGCGCCAGGGTCGACACTTTTGGCTACCTGCAACGAACATTTCCAGGGGCGATCAGCGAGGTGGATGCCCGCGAGGCGCGGGAAGTGGGGCGAGCTGCCGTGGAGTTTGCTGTGGCACAGGAAGGAGCGAGCGGTTCGGTGGTCATTCAGCGTGAAAAGGGCCGCGAGTACCGAGTGCGGTATGAACTGGCAGCCCTGAAGGATCTGGCCCAGAAGACTCAGGTCATGCCCAAGCGTTTCCTGGATGGGCCCCATGATGTGAGCCCGAAGTTCTTGGAGTGGCTGCGGCCTCTGGTGGGCGATCTGCCGCGCTTTGGAACTCTGGGGCACTATCCGATTCCACCTGCCTGATGCAGCCGACAGGGCGGCGGGTTCATTATTTACATCAGCTCGCGCAGTCCTCAGGAGCGGCACTCTGTCGCAGATCCAGGTCCCAAGTCCGTTCACCTAAAACCAGGGTCTGCCGATCGTCAGCCCGGTCATGCCGCTATCCTGTTTGAGCGAATTCTCCGAGTCCCAACCCGGACGCGAGCCGCGGGTCTGTCCCTTTTCCCAACGCCGCACCCTTGCGATGACCGACAACGATCCCACTCCCGCTTCTCCTTCCGAAGAAGGGGGCACTCCACCCGAGCGCAGCATCGAAATCGCCGACACGGCGGAGGGTGCGGGCGCCAGCGCGGGCGAAGGCGGCTACGGCAACCTCTGGATCCCCCTGCTTGTGGTTCCCGCCGGCATAGTCTTCGCAATTGTCGGCGTTTTCGCCCTCTTCGGCAGTCTTGCGGGCTCAGAGGGGAATCTGTCCGAAAACCTGGCCCTGGTGGTCAGCGGGGGCAAGAACGAGCGCCAGCAGGCGTTGTTCAACCTGGCGCGTCAGGCCGCCGAGAACCAGGCGGCGGTGCAGGCAGGTGAGGATGCTCCCTGGCCGGTGCCCAGCGGGTTCATCAGGGAGGTCAAGGCGGCTCTTGAGGGCCTCGACCCAGACGAAAACGAGACGCGTCTGGTACTGGCGGTTCTGCTCAGCTCCTTGGGCGACGATCAGGGCATCCGGACCCTGTTGGACCTGGCAAGGCTCAACGACGAGCAGGATGGGGACGGTCGCATTCGCCTGGGGGCTCTGCAGAACCTGGGCCTGCTTGCGGAGAACCAACAGGAATCGGTTCATGAGGCCACCGGCATTGCCGTGGCCCTTGTGACCCACGACGATCTGGGACTGCGCATGGGTGCTGCGGGAACTCTGGCGGTCTTGCGTGGGGAGGGGGGGCGCGAGGCCCTGGTCGCAGCTCTGGACGACCATGAGCTGCAGGTGCGCGCCACCGCTGCCCTGTCCCTCAGTCGGTTGGATCCCCCCGATCCCGTGGCGGTGCTCCTGCTCAAGGACATGACCGGTATGGAACTCTGGGAGGGTGCTCGCGAGAACACCGCCGGGCGCTTCCAGCGCTCTTCCGACATCCAGCGCTACAGGGTCTGGGCTGCTGAGGCGATCGGGCGTTATGGAAAGGCTCATCAGGCCTTCATGATCGAGCTCAAAGAATCTGACGATTTACAGGTCCGAGAGGCTGCTATTAGGTACGAAAATAGGAAGTTGTAAACAGATCATCTGAAGTGCTTTGAGCGCTGGGCGAGGACCACCATTTCTTAGGGGGGCGCGCTGGCTCCAGAGTACTTCAGGCCTCTCAGGATTCTGGTCGTCAGGCAGCAATCAGCGCACCGGCGATCTCGCTGCGACCGAATGTCACACCTGCTTGTCAGGGTCCACTTCAAGACCCTCCAAAAGGGCTTGCCAAGACAGGCTTTGCTCGCCATCCTCTTGCGGCGATTGTCCTGGGTGTCATGGCCTTCCAGAGCCTAGGATCTTCGTCTGATGGTACGCCCAGGACCGTGTCGGTCCGGGACCCTTCTGCCCACCTCGACCCCCAAAACCCGTTCTCAGCGATCCTCGTGGCGGACTCACCTACACCTGACAAGGCGACCGAAGTTTCCTCCCCTGCAACGCCTCTTGTGCGCTCTCCTTTGCGAGGTGAGATCAAGCGGCGTGGCGTTCTGCTTGGGGGTTGGGCCGTGTTCACCGCTGGCATGGCTGCCATGGTGGGGGTTATGGGGCGTTTCATGTTCCCCAATGTGCTCTTTGAGCCGCCCCAGGAATTCAAGGCGGGCCTGCCCCTGGAGTACGCAGTTGATGCAGTGGACACGCGCTTCAAGGCCTCCCACGGGGTCTGGATCGTGCGCGAGCCCCTTGGGTTCTATGTGCTCTCCACAGTCTGCACACACCTTGGTTGCACGCCGAACTGGTTGACCGCAGACGAAAAATTCAAGTGTCCCTGCCATGGCTCCGGTTTCATCAAGAGCGGAATCAATGTGGAGGGACCTGCGCCCCGGCCCCTTGAACGCTACAAGGTCACCTTCGCCGAAGACGGTCAGCTTCTGATCGACAAGAACGTGAAGTTCCAATCAGAGAAAGGCCAGTGGACCTGGCCTGGTGCTTACTTGGACTTCGTCGGCTAGGCCTGACGCTCTTCCTCATTTCTTCTCCCCAGCCCTCAACAAGACAAATCTGGCATGGATAAGCTCCTGGCCTACATCGCCCGGACTCAGATCTGGAAGTCGATTATTCGACACGGTTACCCGGATACGCCGCGTAACCGCACTCTAGCGGTCCTGTCGAATGTCCTCCTGCACCTGCACCCGGTCAAGGTGCGCCGCAGTGGCATCAAGCTCTCCTATACCTGGTGTATGGGCGGGCTGACATTCTTCCTGTTCCTGATCGAGACGATCACTGGCCTGCTGCTGATGTTCTACTACCGGCCGACCGCAGAGTTGGCGTACCAGGACATCTTCGCACTGCGAGAACACGTGCCCATCGGGGTCATGCGCGAAGTTCACCGTTGGGCTGCTCACCTGATGGTGATCTCGGTCTGGCTGCACATGTATCGCGTGTTCCTGACCGGTTCGTACAAACCGCCCCGGGAGTTCAACTGGAACGTGGGCGTGATCCTGCTGGTTTTGACCCTGCTGCTGTCCTTCACCGGGTACCTCCTGCCCTGGGACCAGCTGGCGATCTGGGCCATCACGGTGGGTACCAACATGGCTCGGGCCACGCCCTTCATCGGGCACGAGGGGCCGGGTGCGGCGCTCTTGCAGTTCGGAGGGCTGCAGTTTGTTCACGCTGGCGATGACGTGCGTTTCGGTCTATTGGCTGGACGCTTCGTTGGCGAGGGCGCGCTGTTGCGTTTCTATGTGTTGCATTGTCTGGGATTCCCGCTGATCGCGGCGACGCTGATGGCAGTGCATTTCTGGCGCGTCCGCAAGGACGGTGGTATTTCGGGACCCCTCTGACCTGCCACCTCAAGATCACCTCTGTTTCCTGTATCTGAGCAATCACCATGCCGCAGTTCATCAAGGACCTGATTGACGCGATCTCCGCGCCGATTCCCTACACGGTGCTGACTACTGCCCTCTTGGCAGGAGTCCTCATCTTCCGCAAGTGGGTCAGCAAGCCTTCGGTCTTTGTCGCTTTCTCGGTTGTGGGTGTCTTGGGATTCATCGGGGCTTTTCCCGATCCCAACTTCAAGCAGATCATTACCAAGCCGGACAATATTCCGATCGTGATCTTGATCGCGAGCGTGGTGTTCTTCACCTGGTTGTTCCTGCGTCGGGCGGTGATCAACGACGAGCGCATCAAGAAGGGGCAGCCGAGTCTTGAGGGTGAGATGGCCAAGAAAAAGGTCTTCACCTGGCCGGATCTGGTCTATAGCGAACTGATCTGCATGCTGCTTTTCATGGCAGCATTGATGGTCTGGTCGCTTCTTATTCAGGCTCCCATTGAAGAGCCTGCCTCCATGGCCCGCACCCCCAACCCCTCCAAGGCGCCCTGGTACTTCCTTGGTCTGCAGGAGATGCTGGTCTACTTTGATCCCTGGATCGCGGGCGTGCTCCTGCCCAGCTTCATAGTCGTGGGTCTATGCGCGATCCCCTATCTCGACACCAACCCCAAGGGCAACGGCTACTACACCTTCGACGAGCGTCCCTTCGCGGTCAGCTTCTTCATGGTGGGCTTCATCCTGTTGTGGGTTTCCCTGGTGATCATGGGCACCTTCCTGAGGGGGCCAAACTGGTCCTTCTTTGGGCCCTTTGAGTATTGGGACCACAACAAGCTTGAACCAATGGTCAGCATCAATCTGTCCGAGTACTTCTGGATCAAGGCGTTAGGACAGCATCTGCCCCAGAATCCCCTGGTGCGCGAGGCTCCGGGCTTTGCCTTCCTGGGTTTCTGGTTCCTGATGCTGCCACCCATTATGGGCAAGTGGGTCTTCAAGAAGATGGCCCTGGACATGGGCGCGATCCGTTATGCGGTCTTTGCGCACCTGTTCCTGTGGACCGCCCTGGTACCCCTCAAGATGGTCATGCGCTGGACCATCGACCTGAAGTACATCATCGGAATCCCTGAGTGGTTCCTCAACGTCTGATGCGTAGGTCTGACGATTTCCGGATCCGTCTGGCCCTGCGCAATTCTGTTTTCACCGACAACTCATCACTGTCCGCCCTTACAAGACATGGCTGATCGCGGCGACACTCTTTATCACATCCCTTCAATGAATCGCTGGTTCTTGTTTTCCAGCGCGTTCTTCCTGTTCACCATGGTTTGGACCGTGCTTGATGACGCGAGCCCGGAATGGAAGAACTATCAGCGCGAGTTCCGCAACATGGAGCTCGAGAAGGCAGAGGCTGCCCTGGAGGGCCTCGCTGAAGAAGGTCTGATCGATCAAGAGGCTGCTCTGCAGGCTACTGTCGATGTGGCCCAGGCTGCTTTGGACGCTCAGGGTGATCGGATAGGAGAACTGGAGGCCGAGTACTACGCTGCCTCTGAAGCCCACCGCGAGTTGGAGACCGAGTACAAGTCTGGCTCTGCCAACGTCAAGTGGATGATCTTCAACTACGAGCGTGATGCCGTGTTGAAGACGCCGTCGGAGGTGGCCGATGCTCTCGAGGAGATCGAGTTGACCCTCAAGGCAAACAACGGTATTGGCGAGCGAGTGGAGGCCCTGGCGGAAGCAAAGGATGCACTCGCTGGTGAGCTAGAGGACCTTCGGCAGGCTCTTGTGGATGCGGACAAGGACCTGGCCACTGCCACAACGGATCTCGTGCGTGTGCGCGAGAAGATCGAGTCCCTCGATCCCGCCGGCATAGCCGAACAGTTGGCCATGGCCGTGCGCGACATGCCGGGCCTCGACTTTGTCGGCCCTAATCTGAAGGTCCACAAATATGTCCTGGATGGCATCGATCTCGACCTGAATTTCACCAAGAAGCCGCGTATCGACATGTGCACCACATGTCACATGGGCATTGATCGTGAGGGTTTCGAGGACGCACCTCAGCCCTTCACCACGCATCCAGATCTTGACCTATACCTGACCAGCAAGTCGCCGCACCCCGCCAAGGTCGTGGGCTGCACTTCCTGTCATCGAGGCTCGGGGGAGTCGCTCTCGTTCCAGCATGCAGACCACCGACCCAGCGATGCTGCAGAGGAAGCGGCCTGGGAAGATGAGTACCACTGGCACAAGCAGCACCACTGGGACTACCCCATGCTGGCGGACAAGCATACCGAAGCGGGCTGTGTGCAATGTCACAAGACCTCGATGGAGCTGATCGCTCCGGATGCGCCTGATTTGACCGAGGGCTATCGTCTGGTCGAGCGCTATGGGTGCTATGCCTGTCACAAGATCGATTGGTTCCCAACCAATCGCCGTCCAGGTCCGAGCCTGCTGGGCATGCGAGGCAAGCTGCAGCCCGATTGGGTTGAGTCCTGGATTGCGCACCCGCGTGAGTTCCGGCCCACAACGTGGATGCCCCAGGTGTTCCACCTGGAAAACTATCCAGCCAACGAAGAGGTGGTGGTCTCAGAATACGGCCAGGGCCGTTCGATCATGGGTGGCGAGTGGAACGACAACGCTGTTGCCGCGATCACCGAATTCCTCTTTGCCAACCACGAAGAAAAGGACTTCCCTCCATTGCCGCTGGTGGGAGATGCAGAGCGCGGGCGTGAGGTGATGAACCTGGTGGGCTGTTACAGTTGCCACAACACGGAACCCTATGAGGGTGAAGAGAGCGTTACCAACAACCTCTCCGAACAGCCCGGGCGCTACAATCAACACGGTCCCAACCTGCGGGGCGTGAATACAAAGGTCAGCGCGGAATGGCTCTTTGCTTGGATCAAGGACCCCAAGGCTTATTGGGGCGGCACCCAGATGCCGAACCTTCGTCTCAATGATCGGGACGCAGCGGACATCACCGCATACATCATGGAGGACCCTGATGGGATATTCGGGGAGACTCCGGATGGTTGGTCCGTGGAGCGTAAGAGCTTCAATCGCGAGGTGCTCGAGGAGCAAGCTCGCTGGTTCTTCCAAAAAGAGGGCCGCGCTGGTCTGGCTGCAAGGTTCGTGGGCGAGTGGGCAGAAGACACGGCGCTGGCCGCTGCCGTGGGCAAGGCCTTTGTGATGAATCAGGGCTGCTATTCCTGTCACGAGATTTCAGGCATGGGCGCCATGATGCCCATCGGTGCGGAACTCACCAAGTGGGCTTCCAAGACCGTGGACAAGTTGGATTTCGGCATGTCCTATGAGCATGACCCTGGGCAGAAGAAAATCCATCTGGCGGATGACATCGTGGCCCAGGCCAAAAATCAGACCACTCAGGATCTTCCTTGGCTCGACCACCACTACAAGGACGGATGGCTCAAGCGAAAGCTGGCGCACCCACGGTCTTTCGATATTGACAAGGTCAAAAACCCCAAGGAACGCCTGCGGATGCCTTGGTTCGACTTCACCGACGATCAGATCGATTCAATCGCGACCTTCATCCTTGGCCTGGTCAACGATGATGTGCCGGGTCAGGCCATGCATCCGAGTGCGGACAAGCTGGCCTTCGACGCTGGCGCACGGGCAGTCCGTCAGAAAAACTGTGTTGCCTGTCATGTGATCGATCAGCCTCGCATTACCTTTGAGGATTCCGCAGGGCACGAACGCACGATAACGGCTAATTTCAAGAATCTGCCTGATGAGCTTGCGCCCCCTGTTATCAGGAGCATGGAGGACTTCGCCCGTGTGCGAGCAGACTGGGAGGAGTACTACCAGGATGACTACGAGGAAGGTCTTGAGGTCATTGATGTGACTCTGCTGGATGTTCATCCGGATGTGGGTGCGCCCAATGAGAGCGTGGAGATCCCGGTGGACAAGCTGCGCGCGGTGCAGCCGTCCTATGGGGGAGATTTCGTGGAACAGGTGCGTTCGTACTATGCGGGCGGCGTCATGGTTGCCAATCCTGACTACGACCCCGACGACGAAGACAGCTATCCATCCGATCCCTGGACCTGGCTCGCTGATGATGACGGCAATCCTCTGGTCGAGGACATTGATGGCGTGGGTCGCTTCTATCAGGAGACCGAAGTATCCAAGTTGCGTTGGACCTTTGCTCCGCCGGTCTTGACCAACGAGGGCCACAAGCTGCAACGGGACTGGTTCTACTCCTTCCTGCAGGATCCTTACCCTCTGCGCCAACAGATGCGTGTGCGGATGCCTTCGTTCCACTTCTATGATGGGGAGGCCGAGTCGATTGCAGACTATTTTGCGGTCAAGGCTCGTCAGGAATGGGCGCCCCGCTATGCCCGCACTGCACGGTTGACTCTTGGTCGCA
The DNA here is from genome assembly GCA_014238415.1 of Planctomycetota bacterium. Taxonomy (GTDB): domain Bacteria; phylum Planctomycetota; class UBA1135; order UBA1135. The sequence goes on from JABABA010000013.1 coordinate 25,747, forward strand.
AGGCGAAGCAGGAACTGCTCGATGGATCCACTCCGAACAGTTGGGATCTTGAGACCCGATCGAATGAATGGCCTACTGTGCTCACTGTTACGGAGAAGGCCCCAGGACTTTCGTCCGCAGAGGTTGCCGCTGGCGCGGGTCTGACTGCAGACAAGGTGGAGGCCATCGAGGCGGGTTATGCCCCTGAAGTGGCCGCGAACTTCTCCAAACTCTACGACTGGGCGCGTGCTCAGGGCTTCCGTATGACAGGTCGCCTGCCCCATGAATACGAGCAGGTGGTGCGTCAGAGTCCGAGTCACCTGGAGGAATTCGCGGAGCGGATCCCGATTGGAGAGAAAGTCGCGGCGGAGGGCGTCAATTGTTTTGAGTGCCACCAGGGCCCGGATGGTTCCTACCAGAAGGATCCAATTGCCTGGGCCCCGGCTCTGACCAATACCCAGGACCGCTTGCGGGAGGAGTGGGTGCGTGAGTGGATCTGGAACCCAGCCGCTGTCTATCCAGGGACCTCCATGCCGGACAACTTCTCGGCCCATGAACCCCAGTACCAGGAGCAGTATCCGGGCTCCAGCAATGGCGCCCAGATTGATGCGATTATGGATTGGCTCTACAACCTGGGTGGCTCAGCCCCATCTCAGGCTGTGGGTCAGTTGAACTTGGATGCGGTGGACGATGATCAACTGCTGGCGATCTTGCGATCGCGCGGGGTTCAGTTCACCGATATGAGCGACGACAACCAGGTGGGGGAGCCGGTCGAGGAGCCTGAGATCATCGAGGAGGAAGAGGAAATCGATGAAGAGATGGAAGAGGAAGGACCTGAGCCAGCTGAACCGGAGGTGGAAGAGCCGGAGATGGAAGAGCCGGAGGTAATGGAGTCAGAGACGCCTGTGGCCGCAGGGAGTCTGGTTGGCCGCGTGGTTTATGATGGAATCGCCCCAACTTTGAAGCCCCTTGTGATCAAGCCTGATGCGGCCAAGGGTTGCTGCACTGATGGCTCCACGGTGGACAACACAGATCGAAGCTTGATTGTGAGTGCCGGCGGGGGCATTCAAAATGTCGTTGTCACCTTGACGGTGCCCGGAGTCAGCGCCCCTGCTCCCGTTGACAAGCATACTATGGATCAGCTCAAGTGCCGTTTCGAACCGCATGTGTCTGTGGTCCCGGTGGGTACAACCCTCTCCTTTATCAACAGTGACACTGTGTCGCACAATGTTCACACCTATTCCACCAAGAACGATGGTCAGAACAAGACCATTGCGGCAGGTGGTTCCTATGACATGAGGGTTGACAAGGCGGAGGCCATTACCATCGGCTGTGATATTCATCCCTGGATGAAGAGCTACGCAGTCGTTACCGATGCCACCCATTGGGCGGTGACCGATGCTGATGGAAAATTCTCCTTTGTCGGCGTTCCCCCCGGGCAATATCGCATTCAGCTCTGGCATGAGTCCTTGGGCAAGTCCAAAGAGACCGTCACCGTGACTGCTGCTGGCGGGAGTCTGGAGGCCAAAATGAGCCAAACTTCCGGCCGTCGCCGCCGCCGCTGATCGGGGTGTCGATCTGCCACATCCCTGCGGGCGGCGGTCCACTCTGAACGCCTTCCTGCATTGTTCTTCGGACGGCGTTGCAGGCAGCTGCGTCCCCCTGTCGCAGGTTGCAGTTGCAATCGTGAGCGAATTGGCAGAATTCGCCTTGGGTTGACATGCAGCAGGGTAATTCTTCCGCTTAGAGACTCCCGTTCCCCACGGATCTGTGCGATAGAATAGTGCGCGGATTCGCTAGAGGGAAAGCCCTCTGATATCACCCATAGCAAAACCCTGAACTCATGAAGATCACCCCTATCCTCGCGCTGGCCGCCAGCGCCACCATCGCCTTGACCCTGGCGATCGCGAACAGTGACACCTCAGCACCAGTTGCTGGCAAGGTCCACGGACGAATCGTCTTTGACGGGAAAGTGGAAGCTCCCAAGCCCCTCAAGATCAAGGCCGATCAGGCCAAGGGCTGCTGCGCTGATGGCTCTGTTGTCGACCCTGTGAATCGCAGTCTTTTGATCGGTGCTGACAAGGGCATCGCCAACGTGGTCATCACCATGTCGGTGGCGGGAGCCAAAGTCGAGGTTCCGAAGGAGCCCATTGTGCTTGACCAACAGAAGTGCCGATTCGAGCCGCATGTGTCCATCGTTCCCACTGGCGCAATGCTTCGGTTCGCCAACAGCGATGGAGTGTCCCACAATGTGCACACCTACTCGATCAAGAACGACCCGCTCAACAAGACCGTCGCTGCCAAGGGAAAGATCGACATGAAGGTTACTAAGGCAGAGCCGATCACCATCGGCTGTGACATTCATCCCTGGATGAAGAGCTACGCCTTTGTGACCGATGACACCCACTGGTCCCTGTCGGATGCCAGCGGCCGTTTCTCAATCGATGGTGTGCCTCCCGGTGAGTACAAGCTGTCCATCTGGCATGAGACCCTTGGCAAGGCCAAGGCGACCGTGACGGTCAAGGCCGACCTCAGCAGCGAGGCAGTCGAAGTCAAGATGGGCAAGAAGAAGAAGCGTCGTCGCCGCTGAGTTCTAGTGACTTAAGTCATTGAGAGAGGCGTCTTCCCTTTGGGGGAAGGCGCCTCTTGCTATGGTGTGAGACCATGCGCGACGCCTAGCGCCCTATCCGTCAGTCTGCGGATGACAACTCCTGAGCCCGGCGCTTGCGTGGGCCATTCAAGAATGTACCGATTGGGGTGTAGCGTACGAATAGCTGGTAGCTAAGCAAGAGTACGAGCGTCACGGCCGCGCACACGAGCGGGAACTTGAGGAAGGGCGAGAGCGGCCAGTCCTTGACGAATGACTGCGCGATGAGGATCAGGGGCAGGTGGGCAAGGTAGAGCCAGTAGGAGGAGTCAGACATGTAGCGCATCCAACGGCGTTCTCGCCCGCAGAACATCCGAAAGAGACCCATCAGGCCGAAGATCATCAGCCAGGCGAAAACCACCTGCACCGCGGAGCCACATAGGTGGTGTAGGCCCTCCGGAATCGCCTCCAGGCTCCAGGTAGGCTTGACTGAGAGTTCCATGCCGAGAGGAAAGATTACAAGGATGGCCAGCGGCAAGCTGATCCACCATCTGCTTCCGACTTCTCTCCCTGAACCTTTGGCGTCGTGATAGAACGCGCCGAAGAAAAAGAAGATTGCGTAGTAGAACAGCAGGTGGGGGAAGGGCAGCCAACCCGTGGATGTATCGGGGCCGAAGCCCGGCAATTCGCCACCCGAGTGCATCACGAGCTGGGGCAGTAGTGTCAATGGAAGCAACCACAGGTAGCGCAGAGGGGACAGTATCAGCCAGTCTGGGAGACTCTTCAGATGCGTAACGGTGGCCAACAGGGCATACAGGGAGAACGCCATCACCAGCCAACACAGGAACCACAGAAACCATAGGTGTCCGAAGACGTCCTTCAAGAAAAGACCCTTGATCCAAGCGTCCGTGCTGGTTTCGGTGACGCGGCCGCCGAGGGCAGTGATGATCGCCGGCCGATCCGCTTCGATTTGGGCGAGATGCACGTCGAGCTGCATGATCCCAACCAGAAACACTGTGAGCCTCTCGATCTCTTTTCCCCATGGGTGCAAGACCGTGTCGAGTGGCGTTTCGCCCTTGTCGTTCTTCAGTCTGGGGTTTGCCCCGGATTCAAGCAGGAGCTTCACCGTCTCGGGTTCCCCTAAAAAGGCCGCCCAATGCAAAGGAGTCCCTCCATCCGCAGATTGGATGTTGACTTCCGCGCCGCCGACCAGAAGCGCTTCTACGATCTCGCGATGGTTCGAAACGGCGGCCCAGTGAAGCGCGCTCGACTGATCCTCTGCTTGATCGTTCGCATCGGTTCCTTGGGTTAGCAGCGTCTCTACGCCCTTGAGGTCTCCACGGCGTGCGAGGTCGATGAGCCCTGCAGTGTCTTTAGCCGTCTCGCTTTGCTTGGGTTGTTCCCGTATGAACTCCTTCTGCAAAGACGCGAATTCGCCCGCCATGTGATTGAGTGGCACGATTGAGAAGAGGCCCACCATGCACGGCAGGAACACCCGTAAGAAGCGCTGCCTGAGAGTGGAAAAGAGGCCACGCCGTCGCCAGAGCATCGCCGTGAAAAAGCCACTCATGACGAAGAACACCGGCATGCGGAATCCATGCACAAAGAAGAAGAAGCTACCGAAGGCGGTGTGCTGCTCGCTGTCCTGAACGATCCAAGGAAAAGGGACAAAGGAGAGCGCACCGTGCAGCGCGATGCCGAGCAACATCGCCACTGCCCTCAGCGCGTCTAGGTCGTGGTAGCGAGCGGCCTCTTTTCCGTTGGAGTTTCTCATGCCCATCTCGCCACCAGCACCTCCTTGGTTGCTTGGAGTGTAAGAACTAGAATAGGTGCTCCAGAGGCATGTGTCCCAGAGGAATATCGCAAACTTGGCACTCCCTCAATAGGCTCAGGTCTGGCACATCCGGTTCACGCGATCCTCGTGCGCTACCACAATTGTGGCTACTTCCCAAAGGGACAGGGGGATCTCATCTGGCGAGTCTGAGAGGGCAGGGCATGCAGGCCTTGGCCGGGGTATTATTCCCTAGCGCTCTCCCATGTCCTCTCTATCTGCTGCATTCGATTGCGGGAGACTTGGACACCATGGGAAATCTAGCGGCCAAAGTGCCTGGCCGCAGGGTCTTTGGGTTGCAACAGTCATTTGGCCAGCAGGAATTGGAAGGTGCATCGATTGAGTCCCTGGCGGGCTACTATGTGCAGGCGCTCTTGAAACATCGTCCGGAGGGTGCTTTCAGTTTGGCGGGTCATTCCTATGGGGCCCGCGTCGCCTATGAGATCGCGCGCCAGTTGACTGATCAGGGACGTGAAGTGCATCTGCTGGGTATTTTTGACAGTTGGCCCAAGACTCCCGCGCGCGCCTCTGTACTTGAGGGAGTTCAGGCCTTTCCCGCATTCGTGGTCAATCTGCCCCGCTGGATTCGCGACGATCTACTGACCCGCAATCCTGTGTTTCTCGCGCGGCGTGTTGGGCGGAGGGTGCATTCCCTGAGCAAGCGTGTTCGGACGCGGCTCTCGCTCAAGCCCCGGCGGGCTCTGGAATTGGAAGACTACTTCGACTTGCAGGGACTGTCTGAGCAGGTGATCAAGCGCAAGCAATCCAACTTGAGTGCTTGGTCCCAGTTCCAGCCCCATGACTATCGCGGTCGTATCACTTTCTTCCAGGCTCGCACGCGGCCTCTCTTCCATTCCCATTTGGACCGAGAAGGGGGTTGGACTCCCTATGCGGAGCAGGGCGTCGAGGTCCACATTGTGCGGGGGCGACACACCAACATGATCTCTGACCCCCATGCGGAGGCCCTTGGAATCTTGTTGGGAGACCTCTTGGACCGATCCCGCGCGGAACTCAAGAAAGCCTGATCGAGACCCCAGATGCCTTTGTTTTATTGCGGGGGTCGGGGTCGTGAATCCGGTGTACTTTTGGGGCCTTATTGGCTGGTAAATGGTGCTAATGGGGCTCTTGTGTAAAGATTGCCGATAAGTTCCCCGAAAGCTGTCTTGCAGGCCAACATGGACGCCGACATGCGTACTTATCCGCTTGTCCTCTGCCTCTGAATTCATGATCTCTACAATTCCCTTACTGGCCCTCGCGGCCTTGGTCTTCCCCGCTTCCCAGGACAACGGCACCGATGCCGCTCTCTGGTTCCCTACGGCTTCCACTGGAAACACCGTCGAGCTGGCGGTCAGCCTGACCGATGCGCTTCCCGGCTACGATGTCAGCGAGTACACAGAGGTTCCCGCTTGCGACGAGCGAGGATACCTGGGCATCTACATGGATGTCACTGATCGTGGCATCGTTGTCAACGGCGTCATGCCCGGCAGTCCGGCAGAAAAAGCCGGTCTGGCAGAGGGCGACCTGATCGTCTTGATCGGGCAGCTTGATTTCCGCAAGGAGGGTTCAATCGAGGAGCTGGAAAAGCTCAAGGCTGGCTCAGAGGTAGTTGTGCGCGGCGCACGAAAACGCGAGCGCTTCAGTCACACCGTGACCCTCGCAACCGGGGCGGACATTGGCTTATCCGGTGAAGAGTCCAAAGAGGCGGCTCCCAGGGTTTCTGTGCCCATGGTACCGATGATTGTCAAGGCTGACCCCAACAAGCCCTGGATCAAGGTCACCAGTCCTTCGGAAATTGAAAAGAAGAGAGCCGAGGCAGGCCGCGTCCGCGAGGAGATTCGAAAGCTCGAAAAGGAAATTGAATCTGTCGAGTCAGCCTCCGAGGGCGTGCGTATCCGGCGCTTGCGCCGCAGCGACGACAGCGACAACACCGAACACGGTGGCATCTGGATCGAAAATGAAGAAGGGCATGGAAATCGCTCTGAAATCGAGGTCGAGAGAGTCATCGAAGGCAGAGACTTGCAGTTCCATGGCTCGTCTGATGATGTACACACGGAAGTCTGGGTCAAGGGGCCTGGCGACTCGCAGCCCCGCCGGGTCAGTGGGTCTGGAAGTGATCATGAAGGTCTCGTGCGTCGACTGCGCAGGGGAGGTGTGGATGCTCTGCAAGAGGAGCCCATCGAGCTGAAGATTCGCGAACTGCTCGGCGATCTCCATGGCGAGATCGAGATCCATGTCGATGTGGATACCGAAGAAGGCGAAGCCGGCCCCAGGGCTCGCTTCCGTCGAGAGGTGCGCATGGGCGATGGCGAAGAGGGTGGTCACGTTTTCCGCATGCGGCCTTTGAAGGAAGGAGCCGGAGGGGGTGATCGCCGGCACATGGTGCTGGAGATGATTGGCTCCGGGGAATGCGAAGATGAGTCTTGCGAAGGGTGCGAGGACTGCCGAGAAGGCGATTCTTCTCGGCAACGCAGATTCGTTATTGATTTGCACGGAGAAGGCCGCGAAGGAAATAGGTTGTTCTTTGGTGGCCCGGAAGGTCATGACGCAGGCGGTGACGGTCCGCATGCTCCTCACGACGCCCATGATTCCCGGGGTCCTCATCGTGAGCATGGTCATGACGCAGGCGGTGACGGTCCGCATGCTCCTCACGACGCCCATGATTCCCGGGGTCCTCATCGTGAGCATGGTCAATGGAGGCGTACCGGCATGCCACCTTTTGGGATGACCATGCGCTGCCCTGCCATGCGTGGCTTCCAGTCTCATCGCTCAGGGGGAAATGGACCCAGCGAGGCAGATGAGCTTCGTCATCAAATCGAAGAACTTCGTATTCAAATCGGAGAACTCAATAATGAGGTGGGAGACCTGCGCAGTACCATGATTCGCATGCGTATCGCTATCGGTGAGCGCATGCAGCAGTCGGATCGACGTCAGGAATCCGACCAGGTGCGAGGCAGGGATCGCGATCAAGGCAATGATCGTCGTGAGCGCATGGATCGCGGCCGAGACAACGATCGTCGTGAGCGCACGGATCGCGGCCGAGACAACGATCATCGTGAGCGCACGGATCGCCGCCGGGACAACGATGAGCGCGAGCGCAATGGCCGACGTCGGCAACGCTCGGACAGGCGAGATGGCTGAGAGGTTGCAATGATCCAAGCAGACGGCCCGTCTCTCCGATGGAGAGACGGGCCGTCCTGTTCTTTGGGGTCAAAAGCAGTCGTCAGGCCGCTTCCTTGCCCTCATCTTCGTCTGAATCGTCGAAGAGGTCATCGGGGAGGAATTCCTTGGGGATATCCAGTGTCAGCAAGGCTTCAGGCTCCGGTTCCCACGTATGCAGGGTCTTGGCAAGGGTCTTGAGCACATCCTGATCGAGTTCTTGCTGAACTACCTCCAGGAGGTCGGCTCCAGGATGCTTGACTCCATGGGCTAGAGCTTCGTCAGTCAGGACCAGAATACGATCGCGTACAATGGTTTCCGAGATCAGGGCTCGCTCAAGCAGGGGCAACAGGCTCAGCCCCAGATTCAGGGGCAGGTTGTGTCGGTCGCACATGCGCTGGAGAAGTTGTTTCGCATCCATGGGAAGTTGACTCCGCATGAAAGCTACCACACCTCTGAATGTGAGGCGCTTTGACGTGGTCTGGCTGCGCGGTTTGGGCTGAAGCGAGACCTCCTCTCGATCTGATACTCCAATCTGCATTTGGTGGCCCGGGGCCCCTTGTCTGCTGTCTCGATTGGAGACCGCGGCACCCATGCTCCAGAGGCGTTCTACGACACCTCGATGAAGGAATTGCGCGCCACCCCCTTTTTCCCTGCGTGTGCACCCAGAGCGTCATGAGAGGCATTCTCCTTCTACTGGCGGTGTCGTTGATCGTCACCGCTTCTCAACCCCTATTTGAGCAACCCTCTGCAGCAACTGTGTTGCGCATGGATTTGGAGCAGCAGGCTGATCTGGCTGACCTCGTGCTCGAAGGCACCGTGGCTTCCGCTCGTCCCCTGCGGGCTGCCGATGGAACCATTCGCACGGAGTATGAACTGCTCATTGATCGCACTCTGTGGGGCGAACCTCGCACCCGGCGCACCGTGACTCTGCCCGGAGGCGCCCTGCCCTCGGGGCTGGTGACTGTGATTCCGGGGATGCCTGTGCTCAGCGTTGGTGAGGATTGCCTCTTGTTGCTTGGTCCAGAAACCACCACAGGCCTACGCATTCCCGTGGGGCTGGGCCAGGGTCGCCTGCGTTTGGGCCGTGGTTTCGATGGCCGCCGGACCCTGGCCCAGGATCGTGCTGGCTTGAGTTTTGTCAGCCGCACGGGCTTGCGCGACGCGGAAGGCGGTAGCATCCAGGACTACTCAGAGGTGATCTCTCGCTTGCAGGCGCGTCTGAATGTGCGTCGCGGGGAGCAGCGCTGATGGTACGTGGGAAACAAGTTTCTACCGTTGTCTCGTTGCTGCTGCTGGTCGCTTTGGCCGCTGCTCACGTGCGTATTGTCTACGATGGCAATGGGCAGGCGATATATTGGAACAATCCTTCCAATGTGTCCGTGGTCATCCAGTCCACTGGCTCCGATAACATCAACGATGGCAGTGATGAAGTCGCCCTGCGGAATGCTATTGATGCCTGGAACGACGTGACCTCAACAACCGCGACCCTGGTGGAAGTGCAGAGCGCTGCGCAAAAGGCGCGTACGGACTGGCAGGCAGATGATATCCACCTGATGATGTTCGATGAGAGCAATCAATCAGGCTACTTCGGACCGTCCAGCGGAACCGTGGCGGTTACTCCGCTGACTTTCTACACCACCGGTGCGATCATTGACGCGGACGTGCTCTTCAATGGCGGCAGCTATCAGTTCACTACCAACGGCCAGAGTGGGCGTTTTGACATTCAGGATGTGGCTACCCATGAACTGGGGCATCTGTTGGGGCTCGATCACTCGGGTGTGGCTGGGGCGACAATGTTCCCCTATGTGGATCCTTCAGTGATTCTACATCGCAGCCTTTCGGCGGATGATGCGGGTGGCTTGCGCCACATGTATCCGGCCGGATCCTTCGGTCGGATTACAGGCTCTCTTTTCCGGTCGGACGGCACGCCGGTGATCGGGGCTCAGATCAGTGTGCGCGACAGTACAGGCCGTACCGCCGGAGCGATCTTGACCAACAGTGCTGGCGCTTTCACCGTGCAGGCTCTGGAGTCCGGGACCTACAGTGTTCTAGCCGTTCCCATGGATCAGCCCGTGAGTTCTGCGAATCTGTCCAACTGGTACACCATTCAGACCAACTTTGGCGCCACTCTGATGGGTCAGGTGGTTGTGACCGAGGGTGGCACCTCCAGTATCGGAGGACAGACGGCTCTGCCGAATACGAGCCTTTCCTTGGGCCGCAGCTTTGACGATTTTCCTCAGCGCGTGATCATGGGGCAGACCACTACCCATCTGTTGCGGGGGGCAGGGCTTGTGCCGGGGAGCACCCTGGTGGCGTCCGATCCGAGCATTGCGATCACGCCTACTGGCTGGAATGGGTCGTCGGTGCAGTTTCAGGTGACCTGTCCGGCGGGTGTGTCCCTTGGGCACTTTGATCTGAGCGTGACTGATCCTCTTGGAAACTTTGAGATCTTGGTGGGGGGGCTGGAGGTCACGCCTCCGAACCCTACGGTGCCCACGGTGAGTCCTTCCGCTGCCATTGGCGCAGGCGGGACAGTGATATCGCTCAGTGGAACAGGTTTTCGACCGGGCTGCCGAGTGATCATCGGTGATCAGATCTACGAAGAGGGTCAACCTGGAGGGGCAGTACTGGTGAGTTCCACCAGCTTGCGACTGGTGTTGGCGCCAACCATCGGTGGTCTGCACGATGTGGTTGTCATGGATCGCAGTGGGGTCGAGGGGCGCAAGGTCAATGGATTCACTGTTCAGGCCAACCCTGTCATCGCAAGTGTTTTTCCCGCGGTGGGCCAGTCCTTTGGTGGCACTCTGGTGCGTATCACCGGCAGTGACTTTCAGGTGGGAAGCAGTGTCCATATTGACGGTGCTTTCCAGCCCTTGGTCAGCGTGATTTCTCCCAGTGAGATCGAGGTGGTGACTACCGGTGGCGTGCCTGGTGGCCCATATATCTTGACCGTCCAGGTGCCTAGCGGCGAAGTTGCCAGTTCAGCTTTTCAGTACGAGAGCAAGCCAGATCCGCTCTTGACCGGGGTCAGTCCAGCTAGCGGCACGGATAAGGGTGGCAACACTGTGACACTGAGCGGCATGCAGCTGCATTCGGACCTGGAAGTGGTCTTCGGCGCTAATCCTTCGACAGGCCAGGGTGGCAGTCTGGCACAGGTGCTCACCCTAACGGAGAATCAGATCGAAGTCAGCGCACCCCCCTGGTCGGCGAGCTCGGCTTCAGTGCTGCTGCGCGATTCACTCACCGGCCAGGCGTTCATGTTGACTGGCGCCTACACCTACATCGCCAGCAACCAAAGCAATGTGGGTGGTGCCTGCGGCAGTGTGATTCCCACAGCGCCCCCCGGTTGGCGTGATCTCTTGAGTGCGGGAGGCTGGTTGTTGTTCCTCTTGGTAATTTGTCTGGGGCGGGCACGGCGAGGATCCTTGGTCGCTCTGGGCTTGCGAGACCACTAGAGCTTGCCTTGTAGTCCGGGCGAGAACATAGCCTTCCTGGTTGCCGGTGCCTGGGCAGGCGCCAGGCAAATCGCGACGATCAGGTCCACCCTGCTGCGCTAGACTGGGTCCATGAGCTCCGTCCCCAACCTGGTCTATGACATCGAGGTAGCGGGCCTCCCTTGGGAGGAGGTCGATGAGATTACCCGCGGCTACTTGATGAGCAAACAGCGCGATGATGCGGCGCGGGAAGCCGTTCGGGAGCGAACCGCCCTGTTTCCTGGCCTGGGCAAGGTGATCGCCATCGGTATGTGGCTGGTGCAAGAGGAGCGTGGCATGCTGCTGCTGGAGGGCGAGCACGAACCGGAGCAGACTTGGGAAAAGGTTTCTCACTCAAAAATCGAGCGCGGTTCTGAAGAGCAGATCCTGCGCCGTTTCTGGGAGTTGGTGGATCTCAGCGGAAAGGGCAAGCGAACCCGGCTCGTGACTTTCAATGGGCGTGGCTATGACGGACCTGTCTTGATGACCCGGTCTGCTCAACTGGGCATTGCTCCCTCTCGCAACCTGGTGCCTTATCGCTATGACATCAGCGATCATTGTGATCTGTTCGATGTGCTCGGCTACCAGGGCGCGAGTCGCGATCGGTTTTCATTGGATTATTGGTGTCGTCGTTTTGATGTGGAGAGCCCAAAGGGGTCGATTGACGGCAGTCAGGTGGCGAAGGCCTACCGCGCGGGCCGCATTGAAGACATTGGCGAATACTGCCTGCGGGATGTGCGCGCGACGGCGCAGTTGTTCCAGCGTCTTGAAAAGACCTTGCTGCCCCTCTTCAAGGGCGGTTCTTGAGGGGTAGCGCCTCGTACGGGGACGAACCAACTGGCGAGGGGTCGCGGGGATCAAACCCTGTGCTTAGGATGGGGCTGTCCCCAAAACCTCTTTTCCCATGCGCAAGACTGTCTCCTCTCTGCCTCTTATCCTTGTCGCCGGCCTCAGCTGGATGTCCGTTCAAGATTCTGCCAACGCGCCTCGCGACCTGGTGATTGAAGTGCATGTGCTTGACGCGGTACGCAATCCCCTGCCCTTCGTGGGGCAGTTGACCGTGCATCATCCGGGTGAGATCCAGGGAGACATTCAACTCACCGGGGTCGAGGTTCAAAACAACGGATCTGTTCTTTGGAGCCAGGACCTGGACATCAGCCTGCGCGGGGACAGTGAGTACGGAGACCTGCAGGGTCTCATCGAACGCCTTCCAGAGGGTGTGGCTCCTCACCATGGGGATGCCCATGAGCGGGTCTATAGTGACCCCAGTGATCCCGAATTCACCTTGCTGCAGGGCTTGGAGGTACGTGACGATGTTATACGCCGTGTACATGCGCTGAGCAATCGGTTGGCGGCCGGGGAACGTCCCTCCTTTACGCAACCCAGATTGATCGTGCCTGCGGATCAGTTGATGTTCCCCGATGCACCCCCAGGCACCGAGGTCAGTGTTGATCTGGTCTTGCACTACACCCTGGCCTCCGGGGTCCAGCGCACCCGCAGCCTGAATCACTTGATCCAGAAATTGCCCTCGTTGCCTCGTGTCCTTGGGAACTTGGAATCGGGAGCGGGCTACACCATCCACCCGGGAGACTTGCACGTGCACTCTTGCCATGGCGAGGCCGCAGGCGCGTGCGCGCCCTCGGACAACTGCGCCGCTGAGTCGTTTCAGCTGTCGGGTTCTTTCTCCTTTGCCGAACTCAAGACCCAGTTCCAGGCACTTGGTGTTGACTGGTTCACCTCTACCGACCACAGCTATTGCGTTGACACGGACGCCGAGTACGCAGCGGTGGTGAGCGAGTGCGCTGCCATTGTGGATGCAAACTTCATTGCCATCCCCGACATGGAACTGTCCAGTGAAGAGCAGGGTCCCCAGACTGGTTCGGATCTATTTGATTTACTCTGCTTGTTCGGCCCATCGGCCAACCACATGGGCGCTCATGGCATCAGTACGCGCCTCTATGGGGGCGACAGTGGATTCTTGGGGTTTTGCAACGGACTCTTCTCCACGGCCCTGAACGGTTTCATCAGCAATATCAGCGCTGTCAACGCCCAGGGCGGTTGGACGATTGCGAATCACCCGGCTGCAGGAGAACTGGGCTGGAACAGTCGTGAAGCAACCGTGGGACAAGAGGCCGGTGGATTGCACGGGGTCGAGGTTTGGAACGGCACATCCATGTCAGGCCAGGGCGGCGGAGTTGGGGCTTGGGTCGATTGGCTTCTGGCTGGTCGTCGGCTCTATGCCTATTCCGGCAGTGACACCCACGACGAGGCCCATGGCTTTGGGGCCAACTGTGCTCTTGTGGATGGCGCATTCACCCAGGCCAATCTTGAGGATGCCCTGCGCGCTGGGCGCAGCTTCATCTCCAATGGACCAGGCCTGGTGATCGAAGTTGGCTATGGAGGCGCTGACCTGGAGATGGGTACGGTGCAGTCTCTTCCGTATCCGGTTCCCAGCGCTCCGGTGGAAGTGCGTGCACATTTTGACACGGTGGGAGCCTCTGGGACCGTGACTCTCTTCAGAGGGCAGGTTGGCGCCGCTGGGGAAGTGGTCATGGGAATTTCCCCTGGGCAGACCGGCGTGGGGACTTACTCTGTGGCCATGAGTCTGATCGCTTCCTCGCGCTCCTGGGTGCGCGCCTATTTTGAATCCGATGACGGAGCCTTGGTGGCTTACAGCAATCCGATTTTCTTCGAAGCCCCGGCCCCCGGTTGCAACGCTGATACCTTCAGTCCGAACCACACCTGCGCCACGGCGGCCCCCTTGGTGAATGGGTCCTACAACCTGGAGGTTTGCAAGAGCGAGCCGGATTTCCTGAGCTTCACTGTCGCAGCTGGGGACACCTTTGACGCTTGGATGACCTTCACCACGGGCGTTGCGGATGTGGACGTGATGCTCTACGACGCGGGTGCCTGCAGTGATGACCAGAATTCGGGCTGCACGAGCACGCTTGCCTGCGGCTTCTCTGGATCCGACAACGAATCCTTGAATTGGACCAATGCCTCAGGTGCCGATGTGGACTGTTTGATGCGCATTCATGTCTGGCCTGGCTCCCCAGGGGATGCCAATTACTATGCCCTTGATGTAATGGGCATAACGCCGGGAGGCCCTTCGATCAACAGCTTCTGTGATCCGGCCAATGCGAATTCATCTGGTAGCCCGGTTACCCTGGCTGCATCTTCTAGCGGTGTACTCTTGCACCTGGAGGCCACAGGTGGACCTGCCGGGCAATTCGGTTTCATGCTTGTTTCAGGCGTATCCGTAGCTGGCATTCCGGTGAGCGCGGGCCTGCTCTGTCTTGGGGCTCCGATCGGGCGTTACAACGCCACCGCAGGCGGCGCATTGAACTCCCTGGGTCAGTTCTCCAGCGCAGGAGTCCTGGTGAACCTGGTAGGAACCTCTACCACTGGCACCGGGTTCGACGTGCCCACGTCCCTGCCGAACCCTCCGGGCGGAATCATCATCCCAGGAGCCACCTGGAACTTCCAGCTCTGGTATCGCGATGGTGCCAGTTCGAACTTCTCCAGCGGAATCGAGGCCGGGTTCTAGGGCTTACCTTGTTGGTCGGCTAGCGGAGCAAGCGTTCAAGTTCTGCTGGATTACGCGCTTCGCCCAGAGCCAAGAGGCCCTGGTGCACGAATGCCCGAGCCGGGCCTGACCCTTGTGGCAGGGCTGCGTGCTCGATCAGGGTCTGGTCCTTGGCGGGGTCAAGGGTCTGTACAACCCGGTTGGCCACATAGGGGCGCAAGGCGGCAAGTTGCAGGGAGCGTGTGTCGTCCGCGCCGCTTGGACCCACCACAGTGATGTGCAGAGGGTGGGCGTTCATGAGGTCCACCGCACGTCCCCATGCGGCAGACCAGTGGCCGAAGCGACGCCAGTCGTTTTGGAAAGCCGCCAGGATACGACGGCCATCGTGCACAAGTTCCTTGGCTCGGGCCATGTGCCCCAGGCGGATGCATGCTTCGGCGAAGAGAGCGTTCCAATGGATGTTTTCGGGCCGTTCGGTCAGGCTGCCCCGGGCAGCGGGCTGGTGGCGTCGATCGAGCAGACTGCCGTCGTGTGCAGACATGTTGGCCAGGGTCCCGCGAGCCAGGGTGACTGCTGGAACCAAGAATCGATTGTCTCCGGCTGAATGCATGGCCTGCACCATGGCGCGCAGCAGGGCCGCACGATCGGAGAGCATGCCTGGCAGTTGCGGCAGGCCCTTCCATTC
Source organism: Planctomycetota bacterium (assembly GCA_014238415.1). Classification (GTDB taxonomy): domain Bacteria; phylum Planctomycetota; class UBA1135; order UBA1135. Next base: position 40,987 of record JABABA010000013.1, read on the forward strand.
GTGATGCACTCCGGCCCGCACGGTGATCAAGTTCCTCACCAGGAAGGTCAGGTTGTCAAGTGCTCGCTCCTGCCAGTTGTTCTGATCCAACACAACCGCAGCCTTGAGGAAGGCTTCTATAGTCAGGGCGTTCCTGTCGGTATAGAGGGCCGGGTTTCTGCCCGCGCCGCCCTCGACGGGTGAGTTGGCCGATCGATCCTGGCAGGCACACCAAAGGCCAGTCTCCTTATCTTGCAGGGTCTCCTCCAGCCAGTTCAGAATCCCAAGCGCCGTCTCCGCGAAAGAGCTTGCGGCGAAGGCCTGATGAGCTTCCAGATAGGTCAGCAGACGCCCGGCATTGGCGCCTAGTGGTTTTTCTTCGCTCGGCTCGCTCCAGTCGGGCTTGCCGGCGTAGCGAAAGAAGCCTCCCTTGGATGCGTCATGGATCGCGCCTTGTTCCATGGCCTCCAGAGTGCACAAGACCAGCTTGCGCAGGCGATCGTCTCCGGTTCGCGACCAACGGACGGTGGCGAAGTGCAGAGCTTCAGGGTGGGGGAACTTCTGGCGTTTGCCCCAGCCGCCGTGCACGGGATCCGAACTGGCAATCAGGTGCTCGAGAACCTCGTCGGCGAGGGACAATGGAACTCCATCTTCTGCGCTTTTTGAGGTCTCCAGGCTCGCGAAACACTCTTCGAGGGCGCCCTCTGGTGAGCTTCCGGTATCCGCGCCCAGCATCAGCCTTTGGGACAGCTGTCGCGGGGGAAGGTAGCTTGAGTGTGCTAGGGGTTTGCCCTCGTGGTTGAGCCAAAGCAATGTGGGCCAACCCAGGCCTCCGTAGGATCGTTCGAGTTCCGGTTGCTCGTCCTTGTCGGCCTTGATGCAGGTGTAGTGGCGATCGAGCAGGCCCAGGACCTGCAGGTCCCTCAGGCTGCCCGTCTCCAATGCGCGGCACCCGGGACTCCAGGCAGTCCTCAGATAGAGCAGAACGGGGGTACCGCGCTCCTTGGCCCTCTCAAGGGCCTCATCCAGGCTGATGTGCCAATGCATAGGTCTCTCAGACTATCGGCACGGGGGGAGGGGTTGCTCAAGCGCTGCGGCCGAACTCAGTGGTTTGCCGCGGAGGGATCCGGCAATTCCGGCAGTTCAATCGTCTGCCAGTCGAGTTCCTCGCAGCCCTCGTAGAGATCCTCGATGCTGTAATACTCTCGGGCATCCGGCTGGAGCACGTGGATGACCACATCGCCATAGTCCAGCAGCACCCACCAGCCCGTGTCCATGCCTTCGGCGCGGGCATGATGTGCTCCGGCGGCTTTCAGGCGTACATGCAAATCGTCAATGATCGCGCGCACATGGGGTCGGCTGGTCCCGGTGCAGACCAAGAAATAGTCCGCCACCTTGATGCGGTCTTCCACATCAAAAACACGGATGTTGACCGCCTTTTTCTCGTCGGCCAGATGCGCTGCTGCGGCGGCTAGGATTCGTGCTTCCATGGAAATGATTCTAAGGGCGTTGGGGGGGCAGAAGCCGGCTGTACGGAACCGAGTTCAAGAGCACCCACTTCGCAAGGGACCCCCTTGGCCTGTCGGTCAAGGGGGTCCCTTGCGAAGTCAGCGGTATTGAACCTGGTTCCCTATCGCCAGCCTCAGCTGATAAACCAGGGCAGGAAGACCAGGCTGACTACGGTCATCAGCTTGATGAGGATATTGAGGGAGGGACCAGAGGTGTCTTTGAAGGGATCGCCAACCGTGTCGCCGACCACGGCTGCTTTGTGGGGCTCTGAGCCCTTGCCGCCGTGGGCGCCGCCTTCGATGTACTTCTTGGCGTTGTCCCAGGCACCGCCGGCGTTCGACATGAAGATTGCCATCATGACGCCAGTCACCAGTGCACCCGCCAGCAAGCCGCCGAGCGCATGAACATTCCAGAAGCCAACCGCGATGGGAGCCGTAACGGCGATCACCCCGGGTAGGATCATTTGCTTGAGGGCTCCGTCGGTGGAGATCTCAACGCAGCGCGCGGCATCGGGCTTGCCCGTGCCTTCCATGATGCCTGGAATCTCGCGGAACTGGCGACGCACTTCCTCAACCATGTCGAAGGCTGCGTTGCCCACGGCGCGCATGGTCAAGGCGCTGAATAGGAACGGCAGGATGCCGCCGAGAAGCAGGCCGATGATCACTTCGGTAGAGTTGATGTTGAGTACCAGGGTCTCTGTTCCCTGCATGGAGCCCGCACGGCTGCAGAAGGCGCTGAACAGGGCCAGGGCGGTCAGGGCCGCAGAGCCGATGGCGAAGCCTTTACCGATGGCGGCGGTGGTGTTGCCCACTGCGTCCAGGGCATCGGTGCGCTCGCGCACTTCAGGGGGCAACTTGGCCATTTCGGCCAGGCCACCTGCGTTGTCCGCCACCGGACCATAGGCGTCGACACCAAGAGAAATGCCGAGGGTCGAAAGCATGCCGACGGCCGCGATCGCCACGCCGTATACACCGGCCATGTAATTGGCGAGAAAGATCGCGCTACAGATCAAGAGTACGGGGATGGCCACAGACTCCATGCCCGTCGCCAGGCCGTGAATGATGTTGGTGGCGGAACCGGTCTCCGACTGCTTGGCGATGTTCTGCACCGGTTTGGTGTCGGTTGAGGTGTAGTACTCGGTGACCTTTCCGATCAAGACGCCAATGGCGAGGCCGCTGACCACGGCGATCATCAAAGACATGCCAGCTTCGCGGCCGTTGGTCAGGGTTTCGGGCAGATCAATGCCGCCCATGTTGGTCAGCCAATAGGTTGCGCCAACCACGACCAGTGAGGCAACCACCAGTCCGCGGAAGAGGGCCGAGTGCAACTGGTGTTCGTCTGCGGCCTTGACGAAGAAGGTGCCAATGATCGAAGCGAAGATGCCGAGTCCGGCCACAGCAATCGGCAGTAGGATCATGCCTTCGCCGTTTTCCACATTGGCGTATGCAAAGCCACCAAGCGCCATGGCCGCGATGATTGAACCCACATAGGACTCAAACAGGTCCGCACCCATGCCGGCCACGTCGCCCACATTGTCGCCCACGTTGTCGGCGATGGTTCCTGGGTTTCGAGGGTCGTCCTCCGGGATGCCAGCTTCCACCTTGCCTACCAGGTCTGCACCCACATCGGCGGCTTTGGTGAAGATACCGCCACCTACGCGTGAGAAGAGCGCGATGGAAGAGGCGCCGAAGCTGAAGCCGAGCACATTCTCCAGGCCTGCGGTGCTGGTTCCAAACCACATCGTGAATCCGACCACGCCCGCCAGGGCCAGGCCAACCACGCACATGCCCATCACCACGCCGGAACTGAATGAGACCCCCAGGGCGTCGGCCAGCGAGTTCGTGGCCGCCTGGGTCGTTCGCACTGCGGCGCGGGTGGCCGTGTGCATGCCGAAGTACCCGGCCAGGGCAGATGCAGTTGCCCCAGAAACAAAGGCGATGGCCGTATTGATTCCCAGCCCGTCTTCAGCGCTGGAGATGCCAATCAGGATGGCGACCACCACAACGAAAATCGACAGCCACTTGTACTCGGCCTTGAGGAAAGCAGCAGCGCCATCTTGGACCTGGCCCGCGATTTCCTGCATGGCGGGGGTGCCATCTGAGCGCTTCATGATGGCGGTGTACTTGACGAATGCAAAGATCAGGGCTGCAACGCTCGCGGCACCGGCGACTTGGAGGAAATCCATAGGAGTTGAAGGGAATCAGCTGGGGATGTGGTGGGTCCGGGGTCGTGCCCGGGGTGACCGAAACGGGGCTTGCCAGTATTTCGGGGCAAGGAGTTTAGGGGTTGCTCCCCTGTCGTCAACCCCTGCTAGGGGCTCGGGGTCTTGCTTGGGTGCTTATCGGTCCAAATCGGGCTTCTCAGGCCCCTGATCGTTGGATTTGGCCGCCAAGCGTTGCCTGTCCCGGTGATTGACCCAACCTCTGACCAGAAAGGTCCCGAGCACGATCAAGAGAGCAAAGCCGAGCCACTCTGAGTAGTCCGCTACGCTTCTTTCAAGAGAGCGGATACTCTCCCCGAAAGTCCTTCCAAGCAGAATGTAGAGGGGCACCATCAGGCAGGCTGCTGAGGCATCTACAAGAATGAAGCGCGTGTATGGCATACGCAGAGTGCCGGCAGTGAAGAAGCCTGGCATGCGCAGTCCTGGCAGGAAGCGGCAGGTGAACACAGCCCAGATCCCGTGGCGCTGCATGCGCTCCGTCAGGCCGGTCATGCGCTCGGGGTGAAGAATGCGCGCGATCCATTTGAAACGCAGGGCTTTTTGTCCGAAGAAGCGGCCAACCAGATAGGGGATTGTGTCGCCGATCAGGGTGGCGATCCAACAGACCACTGTGATCTTGAAAAAGACCACCTTGCCCGAGAAGACCAGGTAACCGGACCCTGTCATAGTCACCTCTTCGGGCACGGGGAGTCCTGCGCCTGCTCCTACCAGGAACAGGAACGGTGCTGCATAACCAAGACCGTCAAAGTAGCGGTCCAGGAAGGACTGTTGCAGGAGAGCCAACATCGGGTGGCAGGATACCTGAGGAGGGACCTCGGATGGAGGGTCAGTGTTTGTGCTGGTGGTGCTGGGCCTCGGTATCGAGCCCGGAGGCCGGGTCCAAGCCGAACTCACGGGCAACTTGGTATGCAGCCTGTGAGATCTGCTTCAGAGCGGCTGCTCCTCCGGGCCAGTGCACAGCACCGTCTTGGACCAGAGGCAGAAGATAGAGGCCGGTCATGCGCGCCTTGACCAGGGCTACTTCCCCGGGAGATCCGCTGCGCTCGATGCCCTCGTTCAGAACGCGCAGCCCGGCGGCGAACCAGTGTGCGCGACGGCTGGGATCGGGTTCGCGCTCCGCGGAGGCGCGGATGAACCACAGGTGCTCAGCCAATCGGATCCAACCAGCGGAGGGCCATGGGTCCAGTTGCAAAGCCCGATCAGCGGTCAGATAGGCCCGCTCCATTTCGCTGTTGTGTACCTGCATGTCGAAACGAACCCAATGGCCCGCGGCCCACATGCTGCTGAGAGGTCCTGCAAGGCGGCGCCCCAGGGGACGCGGGTCGGAGTCGGGGACCTGCCAGGGTGCGGCCAGGGTCAGGGCCAGCAGGACCAGGGACGGGCGCAACAGGATCATGGGGATCTCCTCGGATGCTGGGCAAGGGCCGCGGCAGTCAGCCATGTCACCAGGAGGATCAGCCCGCAAAATTCATGCAACTGGGGCGTACGCGTCAGCCTTCCCTCCGCCGCCAGGTGCAATGCCGTGAGCAACTCGCCCATTGGCAGGAATCTTGCGGGAATGCCCAAGAGCACCAGGCCGAGGGCCAGCAGTGTTGTCAGGCCGGGCTTGAGGAACGGCCGCACCAATGCCACCACCAGCAAGATCAAGGCAATAATGGCCGCAGCCCGTGCGCCGATTTCCACGGACGCCTGACGCATCGACTGCACCCCTTCGAGCAGTGTCAAGCACCGTCCTCCCATGATCATCGCGTCCCCAGGCCCCATGCAAACCAGTACCACCTGCTGGGCTCCCGATCCCTTTGGTATGGAAAGCTCTACCCTGTCCCGCCCGTCGATTCGTTGAGTCGTTTGGGCGTTGGTCTGGCCGATCAACTCCAGCCGGACTTCGGTGGTAGGCCCTGCGCCACCGCTTGCCACCACCTCCAGGGAGATGCGCGCGTCATGTGAGCGTTGTCCCGGGTCGATCAGAAGGGCCAGTTCTTGCCCGGCCGGAATGCGTCTGGGAGGACCCAGGTCCACTGAGCGCGTATGACGCAAGCCTTGAGTGCTTGGTGTGGAATACTCCGCCAGGAGGCCGATTCCGAACAGGGTCACGCAAGCGATGAGCAGAGCGCCCAGACCCGAGGCGGCTCGTTCTCTTGAGAGTCCTCCCGGGAAAGACAACATCCAGGAGTGCTCACGGGCGCGCAGGCCCTGGGCGAAGTGCAGGGCGCACAGGGGTAGCAGGAGCAACAGGCCCAGGGACCAGATTTCTTCGCGGGCACGGGCGGCTGGCAGGTCGAGGCCCCCGGGGACCACGTTGTTGAACCGGGTGGTGAGAGCCATCACCAGGGCCATCATGAGAGTTGGAAACATGATTCGCCTGGTTGCCCTGCTGAGCACCAGGTGCGGCTGGACTGGGAGTCTCACTCGGCGGGGTTTCCTGGGGCTGTTTGGTCCTGGCCTTCAGCGAACTCATAGAGACTGCGCAGGGTGCTGCTGCCTCCCAGGCCCAAGATCCACTGCCCCCCGTGTTGTTGGACCCAGCTCTTGAGGTGGTCGAGTTGTTCTGTGTCGAGATCTTTGAGGGTCAGTGTCGTGCCATTGCCCGCTTGCATCAGATTCTCGGGCTTGTCCCACAGGCACATGCGCCCCTTGAGCAGGACCCCCATCAAGTCTGCTCGGTTGGAAGCATCTTCAACCAGATGGCTGGTGACGACCACCGTGGTTCCGTTGTCTCGCGCCTCTTGCAAGAGGCCGTCAAAGAGGTCAAAGCCCTCTGCGTCCAAACCTCCAGTTGGCTCGTCCAGTAGCACCAATTCTGACTTGGTCAAGAAGGCGCCAATCATTCCCAGGCGCCGCAACATTCCCCGCGAAAAGGTCCGCAGGGGAGCGGATGCATGGGGCTGGAGGCCCGCACGCTGCAAGAGATCGGCGGCGCGCTCTTCCCAGGCCCTTTGGCCGAAGAGGTTGGCGATCAGTTCAAGAGCACCGGGGGCGGTGAGTTCCCCGGGAAAGGGCGATTCGCTGGGCAGCCAACTGACGCGCTTTTGGATGCGCGCTTCGTGGGCCCTTCCATCGAGTACTTGCAGTTCTCCAGAATTCGGTCGTTCGATGCCAGCAAGCAGCCGTAGCAAGGTGCTCTTGCCCGATCCGTTGGGCCCCACCAACGCGACGGTCGCGCCTTGTGGTACGGCGAGATCCAATCCACACAGCGCTGGCCGGACCGTTTGAAACAGGCCGGGGCGGTAGGATCGCGTGATGGAGCGGGCCAACAGGGCCAGCGGGGTGTCTTGGGGCATGGTTGGCATGATAGATTGCGAGCCCATGCACCGTGCGGGAACAGATTTCAAGAAGGGTGAGTTGGCGGCTTGCCTCTACACCCGAGAGGGCTGCGGCCTTTGTGAGCAGCTCGTCGAGCGCTTGGGGGAGGCTGGATTGTTGAGGAGGCTGGATCTCAAGATGGTCGATGTGGACTCTGATCCTGGCTTGAAGAAGCTCTACGGCCTGAGATTACCCGTGCTTGAGGTCGCAGGAGAGCTGATTTTCGAGGGGCAGCCGGATCCTCTCGTCTTGGTGCCAGCGGTACGGGCTGCTATTGAGGTGGCCCCATGAGCGCGAAGCTCTTTGTGCTCTCGGGAAAGGCCCTGGGCACCATCTTCAGTCTGCAAGAGGCCACCATCCTGGGCCGGGGGAAGGATGCGGGGGTGCGGCTTGCCGATGCTTCGGTCAGTCGATTGCACGCACGAATTGAACCGGAGGGCGACGGCTGGCGAGTGACTGATCTGGACTCGTCCAACGGGATCTGGGTTGCGGGGCAGCGCGTGGAGACTGCCCTCTTGAAGGATCTCGATGAGTTCAGGGCGGGGGCGTTGGAGTTGCGCATTCGGATTGACGCAGATGGGGGAGGCGAGGTGGCTCCTGTTCCCGTGGAGAGTGTCAAGCCGGATGGTGTTGAGGGCGGCGAGTCTGCGTCTGGACCTCATACGCCTGCTGACTCGGGATCAGATGCTCCAATCTCCGATGCAGATTCTTCGACACCAATCGATGCCAGTGGCGAGCTTGAATTGGAGGGGGACTGGTCCGAGCCGCAGTCGCAGCCATCTTCAGCCCCATTCATCAATCCATCGGTCTCTTCAACGGGTGCAAGTTCTGCCGCCAGTGTCGCGACTTCCAGCTCCGCCCACGATCCTGCGCGCCCCATCCTGCAGCATGTGGGGGCAGGTCGTTCGGGGGGGCTGTTTTCCTCAGACCTGGGCCAACAACCGTTGCTCGTGCGTTGGGGACTCTATCTGCTTGCTGCGGCCTTTTTCGCTGGCCTGGTCTGGGGCGTTCAACACCTGGTTTTTGGGGTTCGCAAAGCCCGTTCGAATCCACCTGCGGAGTCCTTTCAGTGAGCATAAACCCCTCGATCGATCCGGGAGCGCCCCGGGAAACAGCGATTCCCCAACTTCTAAAGCAGGAAGGGGCCAAGCTCCTTTCCCTGGCTGGCCGTTTCTGTGGTTCGCGTACGGAAGCGGAAGACTTGGTCCAAGAGGTTTTTCTGCAGGCCTGGGGCGGCTGGGAGAAGTTTGAGGGTCGTTCCGCTCCGGGCACTTGGCTCTACTCTATCGCTGTGCGCACTTGCCAACGCATGCACCGCAAGAAGAGCGGCGAGCCGGACAGGCTCGAGTCCCTGGACGAGCTGCTGCCACTTGGATCCCCACGCATGGCTCTTCTGCCATCCCAGGACGCAGGCCCTTTGGATCTTCAACTTCAGAAGGAACAGGTTGAGCTTATCGAAGCGGCCATCTCTTCTCTGCCCCAGGACTTTCGCATGCCCTTGATACTCAAGGAGGTGGTAGGGTTCTCTGTGCAAGATGTGAGCATGATTCTGGACCTGCCCGAGAACACGGTAAAGACGCGCCTGCACCGGGGCCGTCTGAAACTGCGCGCGGCCATGGATGTGGTGCTGCCCCAGACCCAGGGCGTGGACCCGAATTACTCACGAGAGGTCTGCCTTGATCTCCTGGCTGCCAAGCAAAAATGCCTGGACAACCACCTCGAATTTGAATTCCCAGACGGGATCGTCTGTGAGCGCTGTGCCTCGGTTTTCGGGACCATGGATATGGCCCAGGCCGCTTGCCGTCAGATCGGCGAGGGAACTCTCCCCGAAGCCCTCCAAAGCCAGATTTTGGGCCGCTTGGAGGGCTCTTGAGATTTCTTGAAAGGGTTTGGGGAACCTGGCCGGAATTGGTGACTCTCAATGGACAGCGCCCTCTGGCACTCTTGAGAAATCCCGAGACCCGAGACCACCAACCCCCATGTATTTCGAACAGCACTATCTGACCTGTCTGGCCCAGGCTTCCTACTTTATCGCTGACACTGAATCTGGCAGTGCGGTTGTGGTGGACCCCCAAAGGGATATCGAACCCTATCTTGCGGTGGCAGAGAAGCACGGCTGGAAAATTGAGCATGTGTACCTGACTCACTTCCACGCGGATTTCCTGGCGGGTCATTTGGAGTTGCGCGAGCGGACAGGGGCCAAGATTCACCTCGGCGCCCGAGCTGAAGCCGAGTTTGACTTTGTGCCCGAGTCTGACGGCAGCACATTGGAGTTGGGGCCTCTGGTGCGCATTGTGGCAATGGAAACACCCGGGCATACGCCGGAGAGCATTTCGCTGCAGTTGTTTGATTCGAGCGCAGATGACTCTGTGCCCCAAATACTCTTGACTGGGGATGCCTTGTTCATCGGAGATGTAGGCCGGCCGGATCTCTTGGCGTCGATCGGCTATACAAAGGCGGAGTTGGGCCGGATGCTTTATGACAGCTTGCATAACAAGATCTTGAAGTTGCCGGATGACGTCATGGTCTATCCTGCCCACGGGGCTGGCTCCATGTGCGGCAAGAACCTCTCGGATGAAACCTCTTCCACCATTGGTGAGCAGCGGCGCAGCAACTATGCCCTGCAGCCAATGACCACCGATGAGTTTCTGGCAGTGGTTACCGCGGATCAGCCCGCGGCTCCCGCTTACTTCTTGCATGACGCCGACCTGAACCGCAAGGAGTTCCCGAACCTGGCCGTTGCCGTAGAGCGTGGTCTCGAAGCCCTCTCCTTGGACGGTTTCCTGGCCCACGCCAACCGGGGTGCCCAGATGGTTGATACCCGCGATGGTGAAGCCTTTGCACAGGGACATCTGGCGAGGAGCCTGAGCATTGGTTTGGAAGGCAAGTACGCCACCTGGGCGGGTTCTCTTTTGGATTTGAAGCGCCCGATCATTCTGATCGCTGACGCGGGTCGCGAAGAGGAAGCGATCATGCGTCTGGGCCGCATCGGTTTCGACATTGTGATCGGTTACCTGGATGGGGCCGCTCTTGCATGGAAGGACCGCTCCGAGCTGCTGTCACAATTCGAGCGTTTGGATGCCCTTGAGCTGTCGCAGGAGATCGAGGGCGCGGATGCTCCCGAGATTCTTGATGTGCGTAGTCCGGGGGAGTTCGCCGCCGGACACCTGGAGAATGCCCTCAATATCCCCCTTCCTGAACTTGGGGATCGCCTGGATGAGGTTCGCGGGGCTCAGGCCCTAGTCATTCATTGCGCCGGGGGCTATCGCTCGGTGATTGCCGCCAGCCTGCTGGAGGCGGAGGGCTTCAGTGGTCTGCGTGACCTGCGCGGGGGCTTTGAGGCCTGGACCAACGCCGATCAAGCGGTGGTGCAGCCCAACGCCTGAGCGCTGAGGAAATAGCCGAAGTTTCCCGGGAACCCTTTCGCGTGGCTTGTCTCCAAGAGAGTGGGCCAGTTCTCCAACGCAAGAAAACAAATACCATCATGACTCAATTCCAACTGACCAGCGTCAACGTTGACAACCCTGTGGCCCTCCTGTCCGCAAAACGCTTCGTGGTGGATGTTCGCACTCCCGCGGAATTCAATGAGGTGCATGTGGAAGGTGCCCTGAGCTTTCCCCTGGGAGGCCTGGCCCGTAGCGCGACCAAGGTGGCGGAACTGGCCGCTGGCCGGCCCGTGACCTTGATCTGCCGTACGGGCAAGCGTGCGGAAGAAGGACGCAAGTTGCTGTCAAGTTCCGGGCTTGACGATGCTCATTGCTTGGAAGGGGGCATTGAAGCCTGGATTGCTGCGGGCAACCCGGTCACGCGCAGCGGCGCCAAAGCGATCAGCTTGGAGCGTCAGGTGCGCATCAGCGCGGGAGCCCTGGTGTTTCTCGGTAGCTTGGCTGCTTGGTTTGTTGCGCCCGCCTTTTTGATTCTGCCGGGGTTTGTGGGCGCGGGACTGGTCTTCGCCGGAGTGACTGACACCTGTGGCATGGCAATGATGTTGGCCAAGATGCCCTGGAACAAAGCCCGAGGGTCCGCCCCTCAATATTCTGTCTGACGGTCCAGGTTGCTTGCATGTTCTTTGCTCTGATCGGTGCTCTGGTGGTTGGCTTGTCCCTGGGAGCCTTGGGTTCCGGGGGCTCGATTCTGACCGTGCCGGTCTTGACCTTTCTAGTGGGCCAGCCCGAAAAGGTGGCCATTGCTGGGTCGTTGGTCATCGTGGGGGGCATCGCCCTGGTGGGAGCCAGCAGGGCCTGGCGCGCGGGGCGTGTGGACTTGCACAGTGTGCTCTGGTTCGGCGTGCCGGGCATGGGTGGATCCTTCGTTGGGGCGTGGCTTGGGGGCATGGTCCCGGGCAGAGTGCAGTTGCTGGTCTTTGGCCTCGTGATGCTCGTCGGGGCCTGGCTGATGTTGCGGCCCATGCAGGCGAGCAAGGTGGCTCACGGACGGCCGCCCTTGGCTCTGATCGTGGTGGAGGGCTTCTTGGTGGGGGTCATCACCGGATTCGTGGGGGTGGGTGGAGGTTTTTTGATCGTGCCTGCCCTCGGGATCTTGGGTGGTCTATCCATGAGCCGCGCGATCGGTACAAGTCTGGTGATCATCGTGTTGAAGTCCTTGGCGGGTTTTGTCAAGTATCAGGGAGTGTTGGAGGCCCAGGGGTTTGAACTGGATTGGGTCGTGATCGGTCTTTTCATTGTGGTGGGAATCGTGGGCACGACCTTGGGCCAGACCTTTGGCCAGCGCATGTCCGACGTGCGCTTGCGACAGTCCTTTGCGGCGTTGCTCTTGGTGGTGGGTACCGGAATCCTGGTTCAAGGCGCCTGGCGATTTTCTCACGCCGAATTCCAGACGCCCACGAGTGATTCCGCCGCGTCGTCCCAGGTTCGCACCTGACACATGACCGGGGCTTGATCCAAGGCCTGGCTCAAGGCTGCGGCGCAGTCTTGATGACTTTCTGGAGTAAAGCGTGGAACTTCAGCCGGTGCGATTTCTAGGTGGGCGGGAATGTCGCTGACCGCCAGACGCGCACCCGCGTGCAGAGCTTCGAGCACGGGCAGGCCAAAGCCTTCAAGGCGTGAGGTCAAGAGCACCGCAGAACAGGTAGCGTAGAGTTCGGCCAACTCCTGATCAGGAATTGGACCCGTGTACCGCACCCTGTCCAATACCCCCAATCGCGCCGCTTCGGTTTGCATGCGCTGTGCCATGGAGCCGCGTACGGCTCCCACGAAGAGCATGGTGGGCAGGCTCGGATCTTCTGCCAGTGCGCGTACCGCAGTGAGGGGATTCTTACGCGGCTCCAAGTGACCGGGCACCAGCACGAAGGGTTTGCTGGGTGTGGAACGCTTGACCCTCTGCAGGTGGTCGCCCCCGTGGTGAATCACATGCAACTGGCGCGGGGTTGCCAGACGCGCCACCTCATCGGCAGTGGCCTGACTGACCGTGATGACGGCCTGGGCGTTTTGGATGGCCTGCTTGAGCCAGCTACGGCCCAAAAGAGAACTTTGGCGTCGTACATCGTGTTGTAGGTGCACCATGGGAAGGTCTTTGGGGCCCGCCGAGGGCAGGTGCCCTCCGTGCACGAGATCGATTGGGCCCAGGCCTTGGATCGCCTCTTCCAGGGCCTGTTTCTGCCACAGAATTCGTTGCATCCGTGAGGATCCGATGCTGCTGCTGAGCAGTTCCACCCCGGGCAATCGGAACCCCAACCCCGAGCGCGGGGTGAGCATGCTCAGGGACCCTCCGCGTGCTTTCAGGATCGCGGCCGCGCGTGGGAAGATTTCCGTGGCGTGTCGGCGCACACCACCCATGGGTTGAGCCAAGGCGAGGCCGTTGATTAGGACTCGGGAGGCGCTCATGAGAGCGACTTCCATACTTGCTCGATGCCTTGGGCCGTGCGTTCCCAGGTAAAAGGAGCGGCTTGCGCGATGAGTTGCTCTCGCCGGCTTTCGCTCTGGTCCAGGGCATCTGCGATTCCGTCCGCAACTGATTCAGGATCAGCGGGATCACAATGGAAACCAGGGGCTCCCGCAGTCTGTGCCTGCACGCTACCAACCGGTGTCAAGGTTGCCGTGCCCGAGGCGTGAGCCTCAAGGACCGGCAGAGCAAAGCCCTCCGACTGGGAGAGCACTGGTACCAGGGCAGCGAGGCGCATCAGCCCCGGCAAGTGTGCGGCTTCAATGGTCCCCGGGGTGGAAATGAAACGGGCCAGACCCAACTGTTGTGCCAATCCCAAATCCGTGCGCAGGTCATGGGTATCGGGCCCGGTGACTACTACTTGGACTGTGGGCCCTTTTCGTTCCACAAGCGTGGCCACCCCTCGCAGCAGTGAAGCGAGATTCTTTTTGGCGCGCACGGCACCCAGGCACAGCAAGAGCGGTCGCTCGGGTAGGGAGTAGGTTCCCAGCAAGACTTCGTCTATGACATTGTCGGGTGGTTGAGCGCAGAAGGTGTCATCAACGCCCCAGGGGATCACATGCAACTTGCCATTGTCCTCAGCCAGGGGCAGACCCAAGTCGTCAGCGACTACGCTGGAGGCCGTGATCACCCTGTCTGCCCAGCGTGTTCCAAAGCTGGCCCAGAAACGGTGGCTCCAATTAGCGTTCTCCTGGCAACCATGTTGCCAGGGCAATTCGTGAATGGTCTGCACCCGTTTGCCTGGTCCGCGCCAGGCGAAAGCCGAGGTGAAGCTGTGGATGCCAGCCAGATTCATGTGCTGGACACGCTTTCCATGGCCCGCACGGAACGCCCGGGGGGATGTGCCCTGGGGGGGAAGCAGGCGTACTACTTCAAGCTCACCGCGGGACTCAAGGGCAGTCAGGGTTGATTCCACAGCCCGGGTGATTCCCGCCGAGTGGGGAGGCAGGGTCGGGCTGAGGTCGAATCCAACGCGCATGGGGAGGGAAGGATACCTATCCGCAACAGGAGAGTGGGTGATCTGCACGCTACTCTTCTGCCTATGCAACGAACCTCAAAACTCTGGATCGCCGCCCTCCTGGTGGGTGCCCTGCTTCCCCATGTGCCAGCCCAGGATCGACAGGTTCGCACGGGCGAGCCTCGGCAGACTCCAGGCTCCAAAGTCTCCTCACAGCAGACCAAGGTTTTTACTCTGCCCTTCGGTGACAACCTGGTCCGTCAAGCAGACGGCGCGGCTACTTGCGGTCTGGGGAGCGACTGGCATGCAGGTAGACGCCGGGAACTGGCTAGCCGCCTGGAAACTGGGATTGTGGTCTTGCGAGGCCTGCCCGAACCCAGAGCCAGCTTGGGTTTTCATCAGGACAAGAATTTTTGGTATCTGACCGGAGTCGAGAGTCCGAATGTTGCTTTCGTGATCGACCTGGACACAGGCCGTGAGGTGCTGTTCGTTTCCAAACCCAGCGGCTTTGCAGAGAGCTGGAATGGGGAGATCTGGGACACGGACGATGAATGGGTCAAGGAACTGACCGGCGTTGAAGAAGTGCGCGCAAACGATCCCGGCAGAGGCGGCAACAGGGGTCTACTCGAACTGATTGATGAGTTGGTGGAGGAAAACGCTGAGCGTCCGATCTGGACCCTGCAAACCGCTCATGTGGAACTGTCCGGAGCTTACGACAGCGCCTTGCCCTATGACCGTGCGCGCAAGCTTGACAGCCTGGATGGAAGGATCAGTCGCGAGACGGCTTTGGCCGGGCACCTTTCCCAGCGATATGCAGAGCAGGAAATTGAAGTGCGCGACTTGACCCCGGCTCTTTGGGAGATGCGCGTGATCAAGACTGACAGGGAAGTGGAAGCCATGCGTCGCGCATCTCGTTCGGGAGCCCTGGCGATTCAAGAGGCAATTCGATCCACGCGAGCCGGTCTTGGGGAATGGGACATCGACTCCTTGATTACCTGGCAGCAGCGAAGATTCGGCGCCACGGGTCCGGCGTATGCGGCCATTGTGGGATCTGGCGCCAACAGCCTTGTCTTGCACTACAATTTCTCTTCACGGCGCATGCTTGAGGGAGAAGTGCTGTTGGTGGACTTTGCTCCCGAGGTGGATCACTATGTCAGTGACGTGACCCGCACCTGGCCAGTTGGCGGCGTGTTCACAGACGAGATGATTCCCATCTACGACGCTGTTCTTGCCGCCCAGGAGGCTGCTATCGCTCAGGTCAGAGCAGGTGCGCGCATGCGGGACGTGTCTGGTGCAGCCACCAAGGTGTTGCGTGAGCGCGGGTACCAATGCCCCCATGGAATCTCTCATTCGGTGGGTATGGCGGTGCATGATCCCGGGCGCCTGGGCCAGACACTCAAGGCGGGCATGGTGTTCACCATTGAGCCGGGCGTGTATGATTCAGACACCGGTATCGGCGTTCGGATCGAGGACGTGATCCTGGTGACAGAAGATGGCTGCGAAGTCCTGTCGGCTGACTGTCCCAAGAGTCGCGAGGCTATTGAAGCCCTGATGGCTGAAGAAGGCATTCTCGACCTGATTGATGCGCGCTGACCAACCCGAGTGAACCCAATGAACAAGTTCTTGATTCTGCTTGCTGTCGTGCTGCTGCCCGGCTGTTTCATTTCCCGCACCACAGTGGATCGACCCTTGAATGCAGGCGTGGTCAGTCGTCTGGTTCCCGGTGAGACCACGGCCGCAGAGGTGGCCCAGTTGATGGGGGCTCCAGCTGAGGTCGTACAGCTCGGGCTGCGCACGGCTTGGCGCTATGAGTACAAGGTCCAGAAACAAGCCGCTGCTTTCCTGCTGGTTCTGGGTCTGCGCGGGGTTGATGCCCAGTCAGATCGGGTCTGGGTGTTCTTCGATGAACAAGGTGGTTTGACCCATGTGGGCACATCGTTTGCTTCGGATCAAACCGAGTACACGGTCCCGGGTTTTTGAGACCCGGGTGCTGAATGAAGTCTTCTGGCGCGATCTGGGGATTGAAGGCAGCTGGCTGTGTGCTGGCTCTAGGCCTGTGTGGTTGTGTCAGCGGGACTCTCGCACAGGAGCGCTGGCACGAGGTCATTTCCCCCGGAGCGCTTGACCAGCTTGTTCCTGGCGAGTCCACACTTGAGGACTGTCTTCGAGAACTGGGCGCTCCCTTGCGGGTGGAGGAACTCGGAGAGCAGACGGTTCTGATTTGGGGCTGGCGTGATGTGCATGGCTTTCAGGTGTCGGTTTCTGTTCCCCTAGGGGACAATTCGGCAAATTTCTCCTGGACGGACGAGGTCCAGCACCTTCAAGGAGTAGTGGCGATCTTGGGCCCCGATCAGGTCTTGAGCCTTCTGCGTCGGGGCCAGCTGGGAGAGATCCTGCCGGCCAAGCGCCGTGCGCCTCGTCTGATCGTGTCCGATTGAGGGCAGTTCTCGCCCGTATTGCCATGTCCCTGTTCCCTGCTTGCAAGTCGGGTGTCGGCTGGGGATGATGCCAAGGCCTGGGTTGGGCTCCCCTGTCCCCGCTCATGCAGTGGAATCCATTTCCCCTTGAAGTGCTTCCTCCGTCCATCCGCCGCGCTTTGCCCGGTGGCCGCTGATCCCTCTTGATTCTCCCCATGTCAAACCAAGTCCACGCAAGTGATCTCTCCGAGCGCGAGAAGCGCCTCCTTTTCTGGGCCAGCTTCCTTTCCTTGACCGCAGCTGGAGTGGGCTTTGCGTTCCGAATGGCCAAGGGTGGCGAATATGGCGAAGCCTTGGGTTTGAGCAACCAGCAAGTGGGCGAAGTCTTTGGTGCTTCCTTGTGGCCGATTGCATTGACCATGATTGGATTCAGCTTGATCGTGGACCGAACGGGGTACAAGGTGCCCATGATCGGTGCCTTCGTGCTGCAGGTGGTTTCCGCAATAGGCATCTGTATGTCGGAGAGCTATCAGTCTCTTTACCTCTTCACAATCTGCGCAGGACTGGGACATGGAATCATTGAAGCGGTGATCAATCCCATTTGCGCTGCGGTCTACCCAAAGGAAAAGACCAAGTGGTTGACGATTTTGCACGCTGCTTGGCCTGCGGGCATGATGCTGGGGACACTTGCGATTATTACCTCTGACAGTCTCTTTGAAGGGGGTGTGGGTTGGCAGATGCACTCTCTTTGGATGGTCATACCAGCGGTGGCTTATTTGTTCATGTACATGCCATGCAAGTTCCCCGTTGATGAGCGTGTTCTGGCTGGGGTGCCCTATAAGGAAATGTTGCAGCAGGTGGGCGCTTTGACCGCTGCCTTGGCTGCTTTCCTGATGACCTATGAGATTGGCAATCAGGTCTTCCAGTTGACAGATTGGTTCGAGAAGAAGCCGGACAACTGGTTCAGCATCAGTCTGGGGGCGGGAATCGCCATGGGCTTTGGGTTTGGCCTACTGGTGGGCAGTTTGGGTCGGCCTTTGTTCTTCCTCATGTGCCTGCTCATGATCCCCGTGGCCACGGCGGAACTGGGGACGGACGCTTGGATTAGGAACCTGATGGCGCCGGTTCTGACCGATTTCGACCTCGACCCCGCCATGGCTTTGGTGTTCTCAGCCGCGATCATGTTGACCCTGCGTGTCTTTGCCGGTGGCGTACTCAAGTTATTTAGTCCTCCGGGCCTGTTGTGTGTGAGCGGAGTGTTTTCTGCAGTCGGTCTCTACTGGCTTGCAGGTGCGACGGGCGCTGCCGTCTTTGTGGCTTTTGTGCTCTATGCGATGGGGCAGACATACTACTGGCCCTGCATCCTGGGCTTCACTTCAGAACGCTATCCCAGAGGCGGCGCCTTGACTCTGAATACGGTTTCTGCCATCGGCCTGTTGTCGTTTGGGGTGATTGGTGCGCCGATTCTAGGGGCGTTCTTTGATGAGTCGATTCATGAGTCTGTCGTTGCGGACGCACCGGAACTGGCGGAGAGTGCCACCACTGATGGCGGCTTCATGTGGATGACCCATAAGAAGATTGATGCAACCAAGGCGGGCGAGTTTGCAGCAAACCTGAGCGAGGCTGAACAGGCTTCCCTGGCCGAGGTCTATTCCGACTCGGGGAGCGCACAACTTGAGGCGGGCCGCGGCGCCTTGAAGTTCGCAGCTCGCTTCCCTGCATTGCTGTTTGTGGTCTTCGGCCTGATCGCTCTCTACTTCCGCTCCAAGGGTGGCTACAAGCCAGTCATCTTGAGCGAGGAGTAAGGAGTCACAAGAACCTGTTGGGCACGGGCGCGCGTTGTTGGCGCCGAACCGAATGCCATCTCTACTGCTGCGGACTGATTATCACGCGTCAGTCGACAGATAAAAGAGCGCCGGCACCGTGAGTGATCACGGTGCCGGCTCCTCTCTCTTCTCCTGCGTGAAAGACTTCTGGGGATCGCTCTCTCTCGTTAAGCACTTGGTCTGGGCCGTCTGGCCCGTCCCGCCATCTATCTTTTCGCTTCGGCTGAGCCCTATGTTGACTAAGTGAAAGCCTTAGCGCCAGTAGGGAATACCCTGTATTTAGGCCCAAGTCCTGGCCAGTCAAAGGCTTAGGGCTCTGAAATAATTCATCGAGCGCCGTCCTGGCCACCGTTGCTGCCGACGAGGTCCTCCTGGCCCTCGGCGACCTTCAGGGCGAGGATCGATCTGAAGGCCTCCTTCGTGATCTTTCGCAGGGAGTGATTCTCAGCTTGCTCGCTCATCAGGACTCGGTCTCACCAGCCGTGCCCACCCGAGCATTCTTGAAGAGGATCCAGCCGAGGAAGGCGATGCCTATCAGTGCGGTCACTGTGGTCATTGAGTCCGACACCTGGATCTTCGCGAGTTCTTCAGCGAGCTTCTCTTGGAGCTTTGTGATCGATTCTGGATCACCCCCGGCCGCGATCTTCTCACTGAGTTTTGCTTGGATCGTGGAGGTAGAGAAGAAGCTGAGACTTGCGAGTCGGCCTCCAAATAGCACAGCTATACCGAGGATGAGGTCTAGGGCTGCGGCGCCCGTGATCAAGCCGGCGGCGGCGAGGATGCCCTCGTTCGTGCGCTCTCGGCGACCGGTCTCGCGCTCGCGAGCGCGCTCTCCGAAGTAGCGGAACATGGAGCCGATCAGGATCCCGATGCCGAGATAAGCGGGCAAATAGATGCCGACGGCGAGGGCCATGGCGGGGAGTTGGAGTCCGCGCTTTCCGGCGAGGATGTCCATGCCGACCGCGACGGCCCCGACGAGGAGACCCAACATGATTGGTGGCCAGGGGAGCGTCTCTTGGAGGAGGAGGCCGTCTACCAAGGTCGCAAACATCTGGCCCTGAGGTGCTGTGAGCTCGTTCGTCCCCAGTCCGTAGGCCTCGTGGGCCACATAGAGGGAGAGCGGGACGAAGATGCAGCCGACGAGCAGCCCGAGGAACTGGGCTTTGAAGCCTTCGCGCGGCGCGACTCCGCAGAGCTGGAGAGTCTTGTAATCTTGGCTTGAGTCGTTGGCTGTGCAGACTGCGACGCAGGCGCCGACCAGGAGGGCCATGAGGATCGGGACGTCATCTACGGATTGACGGCCCACAGCCAAGGCGACGAGACAGAGCGCGAGGGTCGTGACGAAGATCGTTCCGGAGACGGGTGAAGCCGAGCTTCCGATCTGCAGGGAGAGGATGGCGCCTAAGGTCACCATAAATAGGGCCATCACGAGTACGGCGGCGATCATGGAGAACGCGAAAGGGGTGGCTCCATCAGTCATGAAGAGCCAGCCAGCGAGGGTCAGCACGCCCGCGCCGATAGAGAGGCCTAGGAGTCGCTTAGTGTTATCCGGGACGTCGAGCAGGGACTGGTCGTAGCTCTCTTTTGCGGACGCGACCCGCGGCCCCATGAACTTCACGAGGGAGTAAGCGACCGCGACCGTCATCGCGCCGCCGCCGACCCAGCGCATCGAATTGGATGGGAAGTCGGCTGCGAGTGGGTTTGAGGGGTCTATGGAGGCGAGGGCCCAGTCACCGATCAAGCGCAGAAAGGAGCCAGCGAACACCAAGAGCGCCGTGGCCAGGGTCAGGAGACCGCCGATCCCGATGTAGATGGGGGTGAAGGGGAGGTCGAGTTTGAACAAACGATCGACATCGCCGTTCTCGTTCAGGGCTTCCTTGGTGTAGAGGAGCACGTGCTCCTTCGCTGCGCCGATGTGAGCGAGGAGCGGGGCGAGGAAGCTGGCCGTGAGGCCGAGGACCAGGGAGATTCCGAGCTTGGGTCGTGCGCTCGAGTCCGCCGTCGCGGTGGCGATCATGGTCTCGCAGGCGCGGGCTTCGGGTGCCGGCAAGGTCGGATCGGTGAGGAACTTGCGCGTCGCGAGGCCGACGAAGCCGTAGCCGATGAGTGCACCCGCGAGGCACACGATGATCATCGTCGGGATGTCGATCGGAGGGACGGAGAGGCTGTGTTCCGCGAGCAGTGCCTTGGCCTCTTCCCAGGGCATGGACCGCAGATCGCCTGTCACGCCCAGCTCTTTGAGCGCGTCCTGGGCGCGCGAGAGATGCAGGTGCTGCAAGAGCGGCGCGGGGAAGATTACCCCGGCGACGACCGCCATGCCGGCTGAGCCTGCCACCTGGCCGATGTTCAAGAAGCGCTTGCCACCAGGTCCGCGTGAGGCCGCGGCGAAGGCGCCCCAGGCGCAGAGGATGACGAGCGGGCTCACTCCTGGCGTGATGCCAGCCTTCAGGCCGGCGACGACCATGGTGCTGGAGAGGAGTGCGGTGACGAGGAGGCCGAAGGCGATGGCCTTGTTGTCGGACTTCATTTGGAGAGCTGTTGGGGTTGGGGGGGCGCGTTGCTGGTCCTAGAGGCTAGAGGGCTGGAAGCCTAGGATCCAGAAGCATGCCTGGAGGCTTTCTGGGTCCTATACTCAGCGTGAGGGCGAGGGCCCCTGATGTGAACACTCCGAAGGTCTCGATTCTCTTGCCTGTCTGGATGAAACAGAAGACGCTGATGCTTTTATCTGCGGTGCTGACCCTGTGCCCCGCCTATTCGGCCCAAAAGCCGCCCGAGCGCAAGCCCAATATTGTGCTGATCATGGCAGATGACCTGGGCTGGGGCGATGCGGGTTGCATGAATCCGGCCTCGAAGATTCCCACTCCCAATCTGGATCGGGTGGCGGCGGCGGGCATGCGCTTCCTTGACGCCCACTCACCCTCTGCGGTGTGTACCCCGACCCGTTATGGGCTGCTCACTGGTCGCTATGCCTGGCGTACACATCTCAAGGCCTGGGTCCTGGGGGGTGCGTCTCCCGCTTTGATTGAAGAGGGCCGTAGCACGCTTGCGTCCATGTTGTCGGATGCTGGTTACTACACCATGGGCATTGGCAAATGGCATCTGGGTCTGGGCCTGGCCAAGTCCACGGACTTCGACGCGCCCCTCAGGCCGGGCCCCATCAGCTGCGGTTTTGACACCTACTTTGGCATCCCCGCGTCGCTGGACATGCCGCCCTACGTCTGGATCCTGGACGAGGGGCTGGTGCAGGCTCCGACAGGTCTACTGCCAGGTGAGAAGCACCGGCGGCAAGATGGCCAGGGTTTCTATCGCAAGGGTGCCGCAGCTCCGGACTTCCGCATGCACGAGGTCTTGCCGCGTGTGCAACAAAAAGCTGTGGAGTGGATCGAACGCGCCCAGCGGGATCAACCCGAGCAACCGTTCTTCTTGTATCTGCCACTGCCTGCTCCGCACACTCCCTGGGTTCCGGTGGCGCCTCATCTGGGCTCTAGTGAGGCAGGTTGGTACGGAGACTTTGTGCATCAGGTTGATGGAACTGTCGGCTCGGTGCTTGCTGCGCTCAAGCGCACGGGTTTTGCAGACAACACCCTGCTGATCGTTACGAGCGACAACGGGTCCCATTGGTTGGAAAAGGACGAGAGGACCTTTGGTCACATGGCCAATGGTGACTGGCGTGGACAAAAGGCCGACATTCACGAGGGGGGGCATCGTGTGCCGTTCCTCGTGCGCTGGCCGGGAAAAACCCCCGCCGGATCGGTCTGCCTGGATCTGGTTTGCTTGACCGATGTGTTTGCGACTCTGGCGGAATTGGTTGAACATCCTCTGGGAGATGCAGAAGCCGAGGACTCGATCTCACTGCTCCCGGCCCTCCGAGGGGAGGAGTCCAGCGCTTCTGCCCGCAAAGAAGTCGTGCATCACTCCGGCGGGGGCATGTTCGCTGTGCGCTCAGGTCCTTGGAAACTGATCCTGGGTCTTGGCTCCGGCGGTTTCACCCAGCCCAAGCACATCAAGGCCACCGATGGTGGACCAAAGGGCCAGCTCTATCATCTGGAGCGGGATCCAAAGGAGGAAAAGAACCTTTG
Source organism: Planctomycetota bacterium (assembly GCA_014238415.1). Taxonomy (GTDB): domain Bacteria; phylum Planctomycetota; class UBA1135; order UBA1135. Next base: position 63,180 of record JABABA010000013.1, read on the forward strand.
GAGTGAGCAGCCCGAGGTCGTTGCTCGCTTGACGGAGAAACTCAACATCTGGCGCGATTCCGGGAGCACACGCTAGGGACTTGATCCCTACCGGAACAGCCGCTGCATGGAAGGCTCTTCCTCGCCCATGTCCTGGGCAGCTTGATAGGCGAGCAATGTGTCCTTGGCGCAGTTCTTCCAACTGAACTCGCGGGAGCGTCTGAGGCCCAGGGCGATGTATTCCTCTGCCAGATCCGGTTCTGTCAGAAGCCGCCGGGCGGCTTCAAAAATCCGTTCCTCGTCGGTGGGCTCCACCAGGAAGGCGGCAGCGCCCAGGACTTCGGGCATCGAGGTTACAAGGCTTGTGACAACCGGCGTGCCACAGGCCATGGCTTCCAGGGGCGGCAGGCCGAAGCCTTCGTTGAGGCTGGCCCAAAGAAAGAGCGACGCTTGGGAGTAGAGTCGCACCAGTTCTTTTTCCCCCACATTGCGCCGCCAATGGACTCGATTTGCGGCTGGTGAGTTGGCTAGGGCCTGAGAGAAGTCCTCGTGGCCATGACCCTCGGCCCCTGCGATGATCCAATCATGTGGCAAGCCTTCGCGCACGAGATTTTCGAAGGCGCGCAGCATGCGCAGGTGGTTCTTGCGCGCATCCACCCGGGCCACGGTCAAGAGAAACGGTTTTTCCGGTGCATCAAAACCGGCCGGGGGTAGATGAGCCAGCACATGGTCGCAGCCCAAGGATGTCACTCGAACCCTTGCGGGAGAGACGCCCAGGTTGACTACCACTTCAGCGCCCACAAATTCGCAGGGCACCAGCACTATGCGCGCGCGTTTCACCAAAGCCTTGATGGCTGCCTGCATGCGCTGAGCATCTTCTGTGCGAAGGTAGCCAGGACCGTCGGGCCCTTGCGCGTCATGGGCCCATATGCAATCGAAGACTGTGACTACCTCTACTGCTTCGCGCACGGGCAAGGCGTTGGGCTGCGTGTGGTGGTACACATCGCAGCCGCCTACAAGGTCATCCACGCCCTTGTTTGTCCACTTCAGCAGCTTCGGAATCCAGGGCGAGGGCAGGCGCAGGCGGCAGAGCTCTGCTTTTGATCCTGCGAGGCCCAATTCCCTGCGGTTGAACTTGGAACCTTTTGCAGTGTAGGCGAACAAGCCCAGGTTGCCCCCGAAACCATGGTCTACCAGGGCGCGCACCAACTCGCGGCTGGTGCGTCCTATGCCCTCTTGATTGACGAGGGCTGAGCGGTAATCAATGCCGACACGCATGGGGGACTAGGATACTCGGCTCTTTGGCCCGTGGATCAGAGCAAGGGCGGCACCCAGGGCGATCCAGCCCTCGGTGATGAGAGTTGCCCGGGCGGCACCGATCAGGCCTTCGGTTGGAACCCAGAGTGAGTTCAGCACCACATTGAGCAGCAGGGCACTCAAGGTCAGGGTCAGCACCGAATATGTGCGCCTCGCAGCAACCAGAGCGGTAGAAAGGGGAGCTCCAGCGTGCACGCAGATCACCGCCAGGAGGAGGAGTTTGAGGGGATCCTCTGCCACCCGAAACGACTCGCCGAAAAGAGCAAGGATGTCTCCCGTCCAGGGCCAGAGGATCGCCACTCCCAGACTCGCTCCCAGGGTCAGGGGCAGGGTCAGGCGCATCGCAGCCAGACCCAGTTCCTCGCGCTTGTGGGCGCGACTGAGCCAGGGCAGGGCCGCCGCAGCCGCATAGACTGCCAGGCTCAGGGACCAGGACATGATCCGCACTGCCACATTGTAGGTACCCACGCTGGCTTCGCCCCAGTAGACGCGCACGAACAGGTTGTCCACATAGAAGTACAACTGTTGAGCGAGGGCCGCGAATCCAAGGGGCAAGGCCAGGCGTAGGAATGGCTTCAAGGGAACCGCTGAAAATGATCCCCGTGGGAGGAGTGGTTTGCCGACCCGGTGCAAGAGAACATTTCCGATTGTGCTGCCCGAGGCCACGAGCACCAGGATCACTCCTGCACGGGATTCACCCATGAAGATGGCTGCTCCCACCAGTGCGAGCCCCATCCCCGATGCAATTGAACGCATTGCGACCTGGGGCTTCCATTGGATGCGATTGCGCAGTCCTACGGTCGAGAGTTCCAGGGTATGGGTCAGGGGATAGAGTCCTGCCAGGGCGATCCAGCCCGCGTCAGGTTCCTCCATCAAGAATGCTCCCAGGGCAAGGGTCACGGCTGCACCGAGCCCCACGATCAGCCGGGTGCGCCGGGCGCGAATCAACAGAGAACCCAGGAGACTCGGATCTTGCGCTGAAAGCTGCACGGTGGCCTGGCCTGTGCCAAGGTCCACCAGGGCATCGAGCACACCGAAGAGTGCCAGGTAGAACGTAAGGCGTCCAAAGGCATCATCGGCCAGGTGCTGGGCGCACAGCCAGAGCACCGTCAAGGTGCAGATCGAACTCCACAGGCGTCCCAGTACCATCCAACTGGTGCTGCCCCAAACCCGACGCGGAACCGTGGAGTCCTCGGGGGTGTGGGAAGTGGGGGACACGCTCATGGGGCCGCGTACGGTACCCCAGCCTGTACCTGATTGGAGCCGCGGCGTGACTGGCCAGCCCAAAAAAGAAGGGGGCCCCCAATGGACAGGGGGACCATTGGGGGCCATCGAGGCTCTCTAGGGGATGGTGAGCCTCGGGGGAGGTGTGCTTGTCTTGCGGGGGGATAGGGCCCGCAGTCAAGCGCGTCCCGTGAGACGGAACGTTCCTCTAATCTGCACTTCTTTGTCAGCACGAACCAGTGGTTTGGTTCGCACAAGCTATGTATCGGATAGTTGCAAAAATCCCTGAGCGAGAATTGGGAATAGTGGGAGATTTCCTTGTGTGGAAAAAATTTCTCGAAGAGCGTGCAGTAGCCCATCTGGCTGATCGGGACGGACCTGAAGCGATGCTCTTGTTGCGCTGTGGTGTCCTGCACCTGTGCCCCGAGGAGGCGTAGCGCCCGCACCCGACCTAGATGGGGTATCCTGCGCCTCGCCGAGTCAACTCTCCATTAGGAACTCCCAACTGCAGGGAGCAACTTCCTCTACGCGCTTGCGCGTGAATGTCATGGACATCCTCTCAGGTATCTCTTCATGAAGTCATCATTGCTACTCACACTGCTGGTCGCCCCTTTGCCTCTGGTTTCCGCTCACCTTGTGGACGACGAGGACTATCGACTGCCTCCCCCGGAGGTGGTCGAACTGGTAGATGCTGCGTCTCCGCCCACGTTGAGCATCAGCCCCGATGGACGCTGGGCCATTGGCATGGCACCGGACACGCTACCATCGATCGCTGACGTTTCGCGGCCCATGCTGCGCCTCGCGGGACTGCGAATCGACCCGACGGCCAATGCCCGCCACCGCAGTTCGTTCAATCAGGGCCTCTTTGTGCGGGACCTTACGAGTGGCGAGGAGACACACGTGCTCCTCCCCATGGGGTCGCGTCTGGTGGGAGCGCGTTGGTCACATACCTCGCGCCACTTTGCCTACACAACTCTCACGGCTTCCGGTACTTCACTGTGGGTGGGCCGCGTCAGCGCGCCCCGGGCCGCGTTCGAGGCCAGCTCCAGGATCTCCTCGGTGCTGGGCTCCGGCTATCAGTGGAGTTCTGACGGGGCGAGCCTGATCGTCACGGAAGTGCCTGCAAAACGCGGTGCGGCTCCCACCAGGCCGCTGGTGCCAACTGGTCCCAATGTCCGCGAGACCAGTGGCTCCAGCTCCCCCCTGCGCACCTACCAGGACCTGCTTTCCAGCGGACACGACGAGGCGTTGTTTGAGTACTACGCCACAAGCGAGCTCAACCGCATCGATCTCTCAACTGGAAAGCGCACACCAGTCGGCCGGCCTGCTCTTTACAGCTCCGTCTCCTCGTCACCTGACGGCGGACACCTGCTGGTGACCACAATCCAGCGCCCGTTCTCCTACCTCATGCCGGCCTACCTCTTTGGTCAAAGCGTCGAGGTCTGGGACGCAGAGGGCAAGATCGAGAAGCAGGTGGCCAGCATTCCCATCGCAGAGGGCATTCCTCTGCACGGCGTGCGCACGGGACCACGCAGCATCGGATGGCGCCCAGGACACCCGGCGACGCTGGTCTGGACCGAGGCGCTGGACGGAGGCGACCCCAAGAAGGAGAGTCCCCACCGAGATCGTTGCATGCTGGCGGAGCCTTTTGACGGAGAAGTGCGCGAAGCATTCCGTACAAAGTTCCGTTTGCGCAGGATCAGCTGGCTGCAAGACGGTCAGCGCGCTCTGGTTCGCGAATACGACCGTGACCGCCGCTGGAACCTGACCTGGCTGCGGGACTTGGACAATTCTGCCGTCAAGCCACGCCTGATCGAGGACCGCAGCAGCAACGATCGCTATGGAGATCCAGGCTCTCCACTCACCGTGGTGGACGCAAGCGGCGATCGACTGGTGCGAGTGGATGGACCCTGGATCCATCGCAGCGGTCGAGGTGCTGGCCCTGCTGGTGCGCGCCCATTCCTGGACCGACAGAATCTGAAGACCTTGAAGAGCGAGCGTCTGTGGCAGTGCGAGGAGAAGACATATGAATCCGTGGCGGCCCTAATCGACGTAACTGCCACCGGACCGGTTTTCATGACACGCCGCGAGACCGCCAGTGAGCCGCCCAACTATCGCCTCCATAGTGGCGAGAAGGTCCGAGCGCTGACGGAATACGCCGACCCGACCCCACAGCTTCGGGGGATCACCAAGCAACTCGTCACCTATGAGCGCGCCGATGGTGTCGCCCTCTCTTCGATCCTCTACCTCCCTGCGGGCTATGAAGAGGGCACGCGCCTGCCGCTGGTGGTGTGGGCCTACCCCCGGGAATTCAGTGACCCCAAGACCGCCGGTCAGGTGGGTGGCAGCCCTCATCGCTTCACGCGCATCGGTGGCTCGTCGCACCTGTTCTTCCTGACCCAAGGCTATGCCATCATGGACGCCGCGACGATGCCGGTGATTGGTGATGCTGAGACCATGAACGACACGTTCATCGAGCAGATCGTGGCAGCGGCCAAGGCTGCCATCGAAAAAGCGGTCGAGATGGGAGTGGCCGACTCCGCGCGCGTCGGCGTTGGTGGTCACAGTTATGGAGCCTTCATGACAGCCAACCTGCTTGCTCACTGCGATCTATTCAGTGCCGGGGTGGCACGCAGCGGCGCCTACAACCGGACATTGACGCCCTTCGGATTCCAGTCGGAGCGACGCACCCTGTGGGAGGCACCCGAGATCTACTTCGCCATCTCGCCCTTTATGCACGCCGACAAGATCAATGAACCGATCCTGCTCCTGCATGGTGAGATCGACAACAACTCAGGCACCTTTCCGGTGCAGTCGTCACGGTTGTACCAGGGCATCAAGGGCAACGGCGGTACGGCGCGCCTGGTCTATCTGCCCAACGAGAGCCATGGGTATCGCGCCCGCGAGTCGGTCCTCCATACTCTGGCCGAGATGATTGACTGGTTCGACAAGTACGTAAAGGGTTCCAAACCTTAGTACGGGGGTGCGCGCAGTCTGCGGCGAAGCCTGGTCGAACTGCTCAGGAGGTCTGCAGGGAACTCACCAGGCGTCGTGTGACTTCATTGGTGAATTCAGAACAGGAGAGAGTGCCACCGATGTCACGTGTTGTGGCACCTTCGCTGATCGCATTCATGATCGCTGCGCGCAGGGCGCGGGAGGTTTCAATCTCGCCCAGGTGGCGCAGCATGTTGCACATGGCCAGGATGGCCGCAGTGGGGTTGGCCTTGTCCTGGCCAGCGATATCAGGTGCAGTGCCACCAGAGGGGTCGAACATGGCGGTCTCGATCTTGCCCGAGTCATCAAAGGAGTAGGACGCGCTGTCCCCGAGGCCCACTGAGCCGATCAGCCCACAGGCGGAGTCCGAGAGGAAGTCGCCGTACTCGTTTGGGCAGACAATGATCGAATAGTCCTCTGGGCGCATGATGATGCCCGCCAGGAGTGCGTCGAAAAGTTCGCGCCGGTAGGGGGTCCCAGGATAGTCTTCGGCCACGCGGCCCACCGTCTCTTCGAAGAGGCCGTCTGTGGCTTGTTGAATGGTGTACTTGCTGGTGGAAACCACGTTCCTACCGCGCAATTGGGCCAGGCGGAAGGCAAAACGAGCCGCGTGGCGCGCAGGACCACGTTCGATCACTCGCAGAGAGACTGCCGTGTCTGGGCCGATGCGCCGACCGGGATCCTCATAGGTGCCGCCAGTGGCGATGCGGACCACATCGATGTCGATCGCCTTGGTGAAATTGGTCTTGATGCCAGGAATTGTGCACACGGGGCGGTGAATCACCGAGAACTGCAAGCGGCTGCGCAGTATCCGATTGGGGGACTCTTCGGTGGTGGCGGTGGGGTATTTGATCGCCACGCCCAGGTCGCGCATAACGGATTCGGCCAGATCGAAGACCACCATGCCTTTTCTCTTGCGGGATTCGTCCGAGAGGTCCACGGGCAGGAAGTCGAGCTCAAAGGGCAGGGCCTCGGCCACCTTGTGGATGGCCTGGGAAAGCTCATTGCTGATCCCGTCCCCGAGAAGTTCAACGATGCGGTAGGTGGTCATTCGAATAAATGAATCGAGCGCGGGGGAAGGAGCGGCACTTTTGGGCGATTTTGGAGCTTTCACGCCTGGCAGCAGTCTGCCCATTGTAACAGGGACAGGGACGGGTGTGGGGGCGTATTGCACGAGACTCGCGTCGGTTCCTTGTGGTTGATGCAGCCCTTGCTCTTGTGTCTCAGATTGAAACCTCTACCCTTTGAGAATCATGTGGGGATTCTTGATTGCCGCTTTGCTTGGGGCTGTTGGAGAGAAGTCGGCTCTGCCGGTGCAGAGCTTCAACATGCTTGACAACTCGGCGCCCGTGCTGGAGAAACAGTCAGTGGCTCCCTTCTGGCGCAGGACCAAAGAGGGCCTTGAACAGCCCATTGCGGCCTACGGCCCCATGGTTGACGAGATCGTGATTCGGGGAACGAGCTCGGGTCCTGCGGTTGTGGTTCTGCGTGATAGCAGTGGGCGCGAGTTTCGCCGAGAGGTGCAAGGGGATTTTTCCTGGTCTGTAGGCGCTGACGCAGTCGCCACGGGGCAGTCCCTTGAGCCGCGTCTGACCATTGTGCTTCCTTTCAGCGCGCATCCCGTTGCCTGGAGTGAACTGCAGGTCCTTGTTCCACTGCCCGCTCCTGGCGCTGACGAGTTGGCTGAGTTGGTCGCGAGCGAACTGACCCGCATTCTTGGCTGGTGGACAACCTTGGGGGCAGACCCCTCAGGCACCACGCACTTTGCAGCTCGCACTTGGAATGTGGAGACCGGGGAGTCCCTCCAGAACCTGCCCGGTTGGTATCACATCTACGCGGATGTACTTCTGGGGACTGCGCGTTTTGACCTGGCCTGGCAGTCACAGGCGGAAGGCCTGCTGGATGATTTGTTGAAGTTGGCCAGCGATCCCAGGACCGGCCTGCCGCGCAAGGTCCATTGGTATCAAGATGGTCCCGGGCGTTTCTCTGACGGACCTCTTGAGGTCTCACGGCAGCTTGCCTTCCTGGAATCCGTGGCCGAGGGCCGCTATCACGCCCGTCCGGACCAACGTGAGTTGGCTGCTGCGGTATTGGAGCGGGCCATGAGCACTCTGTTGATCAGCGCGCCCCAGCCAGACGGGTCCCTGGCGGCCAGATTCACACCATCCAATGGTCTTGCCCATCCCGGGGCCAGTGAGTTACGCAAGTTGGATCTGGCAGCGGGTCTGGCCTCTTGGTCGCGGCGCACAGGCAATCCTCAAGTCCGCGAAGTGCTCGAAAATTGCTTGCAGGAGTTTCTTTATGATCACACCTGGGCGGGGGACTGGCAGCACATTGACCCGGGCTTCGATGATCTGTTCGGCCACTACGGGGCACGGGGTCTCGACCTCTGGCGCGCCTTTCCAGACGATGTGCTCTTCACGCGCATCACCCGCAGTGGGGTCGAGTATTTCTTGCCGATCTGGCAGGAGTCCCTGGAGCGTGGGGGAAATGTGGCCGCAGACCAGGTGCGTTGCTGGGATCTGATGGGGGATGTGGGGGAGTTGGATTCAGCTTTGCAAGAGCGCATTGCGCCAGTGCTGCGCCTTGCAGCGCGTGCGCATTTCAAGGGCGAACAGTTGGAGAACGGTGTCTGGCGCGATGTGACCGTGATCGGCTTTGACCCCAAGCCTCAGGTGCAGGACGGGACGGTGGGGGGCCTGCCCCAGAACCTGGTCATGGGGTTGGCGCGTTTGCACGATCCGAAGCTGGCGGCAGCGGGGGGGATGCCCCTGGCGGAGGTACGCGCCCTGTTCAGCGCGGTGCTGTTGACCTCACGCGAACACTTTGGCGCGGCCCATGGGTACCGTACACCAGAGAGCATTGCATCCGGTGCATCCCTGCGCCTGGCCGTCGGGCTGGTCGAGATTCTGGAGCGTCTGCAACCGTGACGCGATGACACTTTCGCATGCTCAGGAGCGAAGCGTGTTTTCCATCCTGCACCCAATGCGTGGCTGATCTGCTCTGTGTGCGCCGCGCCTGATTGAGATCAGTTCTTGATCAGAAGTATTTCGTTGGAGAAATTGCAACCGATGATGAGGGTTGCACTTTGTGATCCTGCGTCTCCAGGACTTGGGATGAAGGTCACATCCAAGGGACCGCGCCCCGCACCCAGGTCTGGCAGGCGTGTCAGCGTTTGTTCTGCACTCCAACCAAACAGATTGACATGGTGGCTGTTCTGGGCGCTGACAACGACTTCGAGGAATCCATCCCCGTTCATGTCGCCTGCTGCCAGGGCGTGAGGGCGCAGGCCCACGGGCAGTTCCTGTACGAGCTTGTAGGCACCGTTGTGGTCTGGCGCGAGTCGCGCAAGTATGCCCGGTGAGTTGTCCCGGACTCCTTGCAGCAGGGCCAGTATCTGAGTGGGGCCGTTCTCATCAAGCTTGACAGTCACAAGATCCAGGGGTTTGCCCGGGAGGGGGAGGAACCCGTCCACTTGCAGGTTTGAGGTGAGCATCAGGATCCCGGAGCGTTCGCCGGCCTGACCGATCAGCACACTGCCATCTGCAAGCGCGGCAATGGCTGTGCAAGGGTTATCAAGGTGGGTGGTCTTCGGATCCTTGCCAGGGACGACCAGGTTCAGACCAGCGCTGCCCGCCACCAACAAGTCGCCCGCGCGTGCCAACAACGGTCCCATTCCTGTGATCGTCATGGTCTTGGGGTCCGTCAGATTTCCTTGTCCGTCTCCAGCAAGGACTCGCACTTCATTTCTGGCCCGCACCACAAGATCCAGGTTTCCATCCGCATCAAAGTCACAGGCGATGGCCTCGCTGACCCCGGGCCCTGGAGAGGGCTGGGCCGTGGACTGATAGGAGCCGTTGTGGAGGCGAAAGAAGCTCAGACCATCTGTGCCCGCATCGACTGTCAGCAGGTCCGGTTGGCCGGAATCGCTGAAGTCTGCCGCCACCAGCACCAAAGGAGCGACTCCTGTTGGCAGGGAACCGGGCCTGCGCCAGGACCCCGAGGCATTTGAAAAGAGCACACTGACTCGCTCCGCTCCGCGATTGGCCAGCACCAGATCGGTCAGGCTGTCCCCGTCCAAGTCGCCTCCGGCCAGATCCCATGTGTCCTGGCCCCCATAAAAGGATTGCTCAAGGCCCTGCACGCCAAAGATCCTGACGGACAGGTCGCTTGAGACGCAGGCGAAGCGCTCTCCCCCCAAACCAAGCAGCCCCAGAGGCGCGCGACCTGCCTGCAACAAGTTTTTCCATGTAGAACCATCATGGTTCCAGAGGTCGTGGTCCCCGCCAGCCAACAGTTCAGCGGCCGGAGTCAGCAGCCAGTCGCGGGGGATGCCGGTCAGAGGTTCAGGGGGTCCTGGAACGAGCGAGTCTGGCCCATTGACCATGTACCTGCGCAGGCAGTCCTCACCGTCGCTGCCCGCGCCCATGGATCCCACCACCACCATGGACGCATCCAGGGCCAGGAAAGTCGTGTGGGGTTCGAGCAGTGGCACCGAGAGGCTGGTACCCAAGGGAGCGTTTTGGTCTGTGGTGATTGGAAACAGCAACAGTTCTCCCGCGCGGGTTGCCACGGCGAGGGTTGCTCGTGTCTGGCCAGTATTCTGCGCGGTCTCGAAGAGGGCGGGTCCTGCCGCCATGGCTCGGGGTGCGCTGTCCAATTCACGCCGTTGAATGATCTCCTGTCCCCTTGCCCTCTTCAGGTCCAGGATCAAGACCTCCTGGCTGCTGCGTGAGGCCACTGCGATCAGTGAGCTGTTTCCCAGTGCCACTGGACCAAGCGGCCAGTCTGGCAAGCGAACCGTCAGCTGCGTTTTGAGGTCTGGGCCGAAAGAGCGTAGCGCTGCGTCACCTCCGCTGCCTGATCGACAGGTCGCGACAACCTCGACTTTCCCATCTCCATCCGCGTCCATGACAATCACACCCTCGGTTCGGCCGGGCATGGGTAGTTCGAAGCGGGCGGAGAGTCCTGTGGGCCAGGGGGGCTGGGGCCTTGGGATTTGCCCCGCAGCCGGGGCATCCATGGTCTTGCTGGCTTCTTGCTGTGGAATTTCCGATTCGCACGAAGAGAACGCAGCCCCGATCGTCCCCAGAGTGACGATTCTGGCCCACATGCCCAATCTTGCCCCGATCTTCATCGACCTAGATTGAGCTTTGAGGCTCAGGGGTGCAACCTGTTCCTCTTCCAGGGGTCAATCTCAACCGTCAAGCACACAGGGGGTATCATGCCCCCGTTCCATGTCCCGTCCTCTGATTCTGCTGTTGGTCCTTATGTGCGCCCTGGGCGCGGGATTGTGGATCTTGGGCGGTGACGAGTCCAATGCACCTGGCCCGATCCTGGAGTTGGACCCTCTCAATCGGATTCCTGCGGTCGAGTCCCAAGTCCCCGATACTCTTGATCTGGAGGAGCGCACTTCACCGCCGGCTCCGGCTGTGCCCCTGCCTCACCCCCTGGTGGTAGAGCTGTCCTTGCTGATCGACGGGGGCATCCCCTTGGACGAAACCCTGCCCACGCCACGCTCTGGAGCTCGTGCGCGGCTCAGCGGTCGCCTCTTGGGGCCGGCTGGTCGACCTGTGACGGGCAAGCTGACTTTTCTTTTTGGCACCAACCGCGATCGGGAACTGGAAACCGATTCCAGCGGGCGTTTTGGAGCCAGTGATCTTTGGCCCGGCCTCGCGGTGGTGCGTGTGGCAACCGTTACTGGTCTTGTGGCTGAGCGCGAGGTCATCCTGCGCAACCTTTCAGAGGCCAAGCTTGGGATTTCCTGGGGCGCCACGGCTCTTGTGAACGGGCGTGTGACCGATCCCTTTGGTGAGGGCATCCCGGCTGCGGAGGTCACCATTGATGGAAACCGCACCTTCACAGATGAAGAGGGTCGTTTTCTTCTGCCACGCGTGGCTCCCGGTCAGAGAATTATCGCCCTCGCAAGAGTTGTCGGGCGCGCAACCCATCGGGAAGTGCTGGCCATTGGGCGGCGGTCGGTTGTGGATGAGGATCGGCTGATATTCCGCCTCAAGCCTGGGGCCAACCTGGAGGTGGTTGTCTCAGAATCTCTTGGTGCTCAAGAACCAGTGCAGGTGCACCTCTTTCCGGCGGGAGGCATGGCCGGTTCCCAGCGTCAGTTTCCCTGGGAGGAGTACAGTCCCGTACTGGTTCCTCCAGGCGGGCGCGCCATGCTGGAGGATCTGCCACCAGAGACCGTCACCCTGGTGCCTTTTCATAGTGGTGCCGTGGCCGTTCCCCCGCAGATCAACATCAAACTGGTGGCCACGCGTCCCAATGCTGTTGTTCTGCACATGCGGCCTGGGCCCGTGATTCGCGGGACGGTGGTGATTGATGGAGAGCCCGTTGCGGGAGCGCTGGTTGTGCTCGACGCGCCCGATCCATCGGTGGCTACCACCAAGGCCCTTGGCCGGTCGCCCACATATCATCAGCAGGCGATCTTCTCCCATGTGCATGCGGGCCACCAAGAGGTGCGTACGAACAACCGCGGTCGGTTTGTGCTCAGCGTCTACCCTGCAATCTCAGAGCGCTGGTATCTGCGGGCTGAGAGTCTCGACGGGTCCTTGGTGGCGCAGGCAATTGTTGCGGGTGGTAGAGAGGACATTGTGCTGGAACTCGTCAAGCCCGATCTGACTCCGGGAGTTCTTGCAATGGACCTGCCATCGCATTTGCGCAGTTTCGATCTTGATGTGCAGGTGCAGGGTGCTCCCCGGGACCGTGTTCGGGTTCATCCGGGCAGTGAAAATGAGGTCGACAACTTGTCCCCGGGTCTTTGGGCCATGCATGTGCGCTATCGCGGCGAGCGCCTGATGCAAGGGAATCAGGTGCAGATCGAGGCAGCCGGGACTGCGAGGATCACCCTGCCCCTGCCCGCAATCGCCAGTCAGCCGCTGCCCATCAAGCCCGAGGACGATCGACGCACGGGACCTCCTCCCTTGGAGCGGCAAGGACGCTAGACTCTTCGCCGTGAAGAACCTGACCCTTGGCGCCAAGCCCCTGACCCTCGCGCAGCTGTCTCCCCTGGCCGAGGGCCAACGCCTGAAGCTACGCGTGCCTGCCAAAATCTATGCGCAGCTCAAGCCGTCGCGCCAGATGGTGGAGGAGGCGGTAGGCAAGGGTGAGGTGGTCTACGGACTGACCACTGGCTTTGGCAAGCTCAAGCACAAGGCGGTGTCACCCAAGGATCTGCACGATCTGCAACGCAACCTGGTGCTGTCCCATTCGGTGGGCAGTGGCCCCGACATGTTCCTGAGCGAAGCGCGCCTGGTTGTGCTGCTGCGTATCGTTTCGCTCCTGAGGGGAGTCAGCGGAGTCCGTCCGGCTTTGGTCAAGCGCATGGTGGCCTTCTTCAACTGCGACTTGATTCCTGCGATTCCCCAGCAGGGTTCAGTAGGAGCCAGCGGAGACCTGGCGCCCCTCTCCCATATGGCTGCCGCCTGGATGGGGCATGGGCATGCCTATCTGCAGGGCAAGCGCATGGGAGCCCGAGCGGCCTTGAAGAAGGCGGGTCTTGAACCCTTGGTCCTAGAGGCCAAGGAAGGACTGGCGTTGATCAACGGGACCGAAGTGATGAAGTCTCTGGCGGTTTGCCAGGTGATCCGGGCCATGAACCTGTCCCGGGTGGCGGACATCGTTGCGGCAACCAGTTTGGAGGCCTTGATGGGATCGCCGCGACCTTTTGGCAAGCGGCTGGCGGAACTCAAGCGTAATGACGGACAGGCCCGCACGGCGGCCAATGTGCGGCGCTTGCTGCGGGGTAGCCAGGTGGTCAAGAGCCATGATCAATGCGATCGTGTGCAGGATCCCTATAGCCTGCGATGTGTGCCTCAGATTCACGGGGCCTTCAAGACTGCATTGCAGCATGTGGCGGATGTCCTTGGGGATGAATTGGGAGCTGTGACGGACAATCCGATTGTGGATCCGGTGACGAACAAGGTTTTCAGCGCAGGGCTTTTCCATGGCCAGCCCCTGTCGATGATCTTGGATTACCTGGGCCTCTCGTGTTGCACCCTGGCCAATGTGAGCGAGCGCCGTATCGAGCAGATGGTCAATCCAGACCTGTCGGGTTTGCCAGCGTTCTTGACCCCTGATCCTGGTCTGCACTCGGGGATGATGATCACTCAGTACGCTGCGGCGGCCCTGGTCAGCGAAAACAAGATCCATGCCCATCCTGCAAGTGTGGACAGCGTGCCCACCAGCGCCAACCAGGAAGACCATGTGTCCATGGGCGTTACTGCCGGGCGTAAGGCGCGCACGATTCTCGACAACACCCAACGGGTGTTGAGCATCGAGTGGATTTGTGCGGCCCAGGCCCGGAGTTTCCGCGCGGACCTCAAGGCTGGCAAGGGAGTTGAAGCGGGAGTTGCCCTCCTGCGCACCAAGGTCAAGGTGCTCAAGGGAGATCGTTACCTCAAGCCGGATCTGGATGCGGCGGAGGAACTGATTGCTTCAGGTGCCCTGGTCGCGGCGGTGGAAGAGTCCGCGGGCGCATTGAGTTTCTGAGCTTAGGCCTTGTCCTTTTCTGACCTGGCTTGATCGGGCAACCAAAGATCCACCAGGATCAGGATCCCAGCCAGACCGATACCCAGGGCATGGGCTGTGCCCCCGATAAGGATTCCATTCACCCATACGGCTGAATCCCGCGCCAGCCACCAGGAAACCAGATCCAACAAGAGCCCCATGCAGATGGCGAGGCTGATGCCACTGATCCAGGATTTTCTGAAGCGTGTCAGGGCCAGTAAGAAAACCGCGGCCAGGCTGACCACAAAGAGGGACAGGGCGTGGGCGTGGGTCGAGGCCAGGAGAATCGCCTCGTTCATGGGGGAGACCTCGTTGTCGAAGGCCAGGGCGCGTATATCGTCCAGGTATTCAAGGGGAGGTTCAGCACGCAAGCTGGAACTGCGTCCGTGGCAGTCCATGCAGTTGATGTCGAGAAGATCTGCGGGAACCATGTCTCCCAGGTCCAGGTTGTCCCAGTCCTCGATTACGCGGTCCGAGTCGAGCCAGGCAAGCAGGGCTTTCCGGTCTGGTGCGGGAACTTCGGCGGCGCCGTCGATTTCGCTGGGGTGACCCCGTTCCAGGGTGGAGCGCAGAAGGGACGGACTCTGCACCCCATGATAGACACCAGTGATGTCAGAGCCGGTCAGGCCTTCCTGGCCATCTCGTGGGCCGTGGTGTTCGGCCATATGCAAACCGGAAGCGGCATAGCCACCGAGCAATACCAAGGTCAGGGCAGTCAGGGAAAGCCGCAATCCCAGGGGTAGTTTTCTCAAGAGCAGGGCGTCCATGGGTTACTTGGATGTGAGGTCTGACTCGTCGATGTCCTGGGGCATGCCCGTGGAAAGGGCTGCTTGCACTTTGATGGCGATCGCCGTGGCCCGCAGGCCTTCCTCTGCCGAGCAGACTACCTCGCTGCCCTTGGCGATGCTCTGGAAGAATGATTCGAGTCCGTAATAGAGGCCCGGATGGGGCAGGCCGACGCCTTTTTTGAGTTTGCCCTGGGAGGCCAGTTTGGTTGCATCGGCGATCAGAGTGATGCCTTCGTCGTTGTGGAACTGTTGACGGTTGGCGTAGACCTCCCAACCCTGGGTGGGGGCATCCGACTCTTTGAAAAGCCAGCCATGGCTCCAGGCCAACCTCACTGTTCCCATGGTACCCATGAGCAGTTCTTGCGTGCCGTTGTAGGTATTGCCCAGGGTGGCACTCCAGTCCAGTTGCGAGCCGTCCTTGTAGGTCATCTTGGCGTGTACCGTATCAGGGATCTTGCGCCCATCGCGCCATGCGAGGACTGCGCCGGAGGCTTCCACTCGTACGGGGTACTTTGAGGTGAACCAGTGCAGTACATCGAATTGTTGGGCCCCCAATTCTCCGGGCAGGCCCAGGCTGACTTCGGGGTCCAGGCGCCAGTTGAGTGCTTTTTCCCGCGCCGGGTCCGAACCAGGAGTGCGCCAGGAGTTCTTTTGATTGCTTTGTGCCGCCAGACTGACCACATCGCGGATCGCGCCAGAGCGTACGAACGACCGGGCCAATGAATAGACAGGGTTGGCGCGGCCCTGGTATCCGGTTTGGAAGACCTTGCCCGTACTGCTGGCGGCTGCTGTGATTGCACGGCAGTCTGCAAGAGTGTGTGCCAGGGGTGACTCGCAGTAGATGTGCTTCTTTGCTGTCAGGCCTTGCTCACATGGTTTCCGATGCAGATGGGTGGGCGTGGCGATCAGGAGTGCGTCCAGGTCAGGGTGGGCTGCCAGCATGGACTCTTGGGTCGCATAGCCCTTGGCTCCTCTTGCGCGTCGGCTGGCGGAGCGCAGACGGCGTTCGTCCGTGTCGCAGTAGGCCAGCAGAGCGACTTCGTCGAATTTGCCAAGTTCAGCCAGCATGGCGCGACCTTGGCGGCCCACACCCACAAGACCCACGCGCAGCTCAGCGCCCAGATGAGGTCGAGCGGCGAGAAAGTCGGGCAGGATCTGTGTGGCGGCGCCACCGGCACCAGCCATCAGAATGGTGCGGCGGTCGGGGGAGGGGTTGCTGGTATGCATGGTTCAATACGGAAACAGTTTGGCCGCCCGGGGGAGAGCAGCCAGGAGTCGGGTGAGGGTTGGGTCAAGAGGCTGAGGTTTGCGGGCACATCCGTGGGACGGCAGCCCGCCACAAGGGCTGTGCTCCAGGCATCGCAGGCTGCGGCGCTTGGGCCCACCACAGCTGCTGCCCGGAGATGGCGGGTCCCGCAGGCCTGGTGGGGATCCAGGATGTGGCTGTGGCGGTTCATGGGGTCAATGCCCTGGTGCTCCTGGCCTGTTGCGCTGCTGCTCGCGATGGGGGACCCTTGCCTGGAGTGGGCCGCCGAGATGCTCAGGGCTGTGTTGGCCAGTAGTGCCCGAGGTGCGTGTTCGTCGGTTCCGATCGCAACCTGCCAGGCATCTTTCCCCGGGGGCGGGTCCAGTGCCAGGGCGGTGGAAGTGCCTCCATGCATCAGGGCACAATTGACTCCTTCCTCGATCAGGACCCGGGCAGCAAGGTCCAAGGCCGCACCTTTGGCGATTGCACCCAGATCGAGTTCCATGCCGGCCTTTGCCATTCCCACGCTGCAAGAATCTGGGTCGAGGCTGATTCCATTCACATCAATCAATGTGGTCAAGGGTGCGGTGGGCTCCGCGGGCATGTCATCCCGCAGGCCAAGCTGGCGCAGGAGGGGACCCAGGAGCGGATTGAAGAACCCGTGACTCTTCTTTGTCACCTCAACGCACAAGTGCATCAATTCGAAGGTCTCAGGATCTACCTTCACTTCAGGCCCTCCCGCGCAGCGCGCCAGATGGGACACCATCGAATCAGGAGCAAAGGCATTCCAGCGTTTGTGGGCAATCTGGATCTCTTCCAGTGCCAGCTCGCCAACTGCGCGCAGTTGATCCTCATGCTGACCAGTGAGGACCAGCTCGAAGCGGGTCCCCATGGCCTGACAGGCGAGGCGCAGGGGCATGGTCAAGAACGGTGTCGGGGGCCTAAATCGCCTTGGCCTGGCCTGTGGCATGATCAAAGCCCCAAGCGCTGCCGGTCCACATGGAACGGGTGGCGAGATCGACAACCACCATTACCTGCGTGGCGAGGTCCACCTGACTGATGTTTTGCTCACGGGTGCGGACACAGTGCAACCAGTTCAAGCGCAGGGCTTCCTGGGGTGAGACCCGGCTGCATTCGTGGCGTTCCGGATCCACATCGTCGGCAAAAATGCGTTCCGGGCGCAATTCGCAGTCGTTGGAGCCAAGGTAGAGGTTTGCCTCATGTCCGCGGATCAGGACCTCGAGGCCCTGCTCGTTGCAGGTTGAACCCGCCACGATCATGGTGTGCTCCTTTTCGAATTCGACGGTCAGCATGACCTGATCGTGATTCTCCATGGCCTTGTCTGAATAGTGCCCGCCAGAGGCCGTGACCCGAATGGGCCAGCCACGATCGAGTGAGTACATCAAGGGCGTCATCATGTGTACCAGGAGGTCCCCAATGATGCCCGTGGACCAGTTGCGGTAGCGACGCCAGCGGTGGTAGACCTCGGTGTCAAACTCTGCCAGGCCCTTGGGTCCGCACCAGCGATCCCAGTCCAGGGTGGTGCCGGGCTTGACCTTGGGGTCGATACCGTAGAGCCACTCGCCGTTCTTTGAGTTGCGGCAGTAGCTGGTTTGAGAGAGGGTCGGCAGTCCGATGCGCCCATCGGCGATCCATTTGCGCGCGACCTGGTACTTCTCATACATCATGTACTGCGTGCCAACCTGCAAACGCATGTGCGGGTTCGCGGCCATGGTGTTGCGCATCCAAAGGGCTTCCTCAATCGAGAGGGTCATAGGCTTCTCGCAGTAGACATCTTTGCCCGCTGCAATTGCGTCCACTGACATGGTGGCGTGCCAGTGTTCAGGACTGGCGATCAGGACGCAGTCGATGTCCTTGCGTGCCAGGAGTTCGGTATGGACTCCATAGGCGCCGACTTCGACTCCTTCCTGACGTTCGGTGGCGGTTTTCTGGGCCTGATCCAAGCGGATCTGATTCACATCACAAACCGCGACCACATCAAAAGCTTCCTTGCCGGCTTCGCGCTGCCCCAGCATGGAACCCAGGTGACCGCTACCCATGCCCCCGCAGCCGATCAGGCCCACGCGAATGCGCTCGCCATCAGCCTTGGGGCTCTTGTCGGGTGCGCTGGGAATCGGAAATTTGGCGTCCTGGCCGGCGATGCCGTTGCCGATCGCAAGGGCGCTGGCTGCTCCGCTGGAGAGAACAAGGCGACGGGAAGGAGTATTTGGATTCATGGGGGGCTGGGTTGAAGAGGTCAGGAGACGCTGGTGATTCTACCCTCAGGATGCCCAAGGTGACGGTTGCAGGTTGATGGCCTGCCTGAGATGATCTCAGCCATGCCTTATTTGCTGTTCAATGCCTTCCTTGCCACCCTTCTGTTTCCTTCAGCCGCGGCTTCCGATGGCTGGCATTCGCTCTTTGACGGAGAATCCCTCCAAGGCTGGACCACGACCGGTGGTCGTTACGACGGCAAGGCCGTTTGGGGTGTGGAGGATGGCGCGATCACCGGACGCGAGGGCCCCGGCCGTGCGGGAGGCCTGATCTACACCACAACAACCTGGTCAGACTTTGAGATGAGTTTCGACGCCTGGGTGGACTATCCGTTTGACTCGGGGGTGTTTGTGCGCATGCGCCCTGACCAGGACGGCATGCAGTTCACCCTGGACAATCGTCCCGGCGGTGAAATCGGTGCGCTCTACTCAGCTGGCTACTTCCTGCACAACCCGGCCGGTGCCGGACACTGGAATCAAGAGGCCTGGAATCAGGTGCGCGTGCGTGTTGCGGGCAATCCCATGCACCTTGAGATGTGGGTCAATGGCAGCAAGACAACAGACTATCGCTTGCCTGATGGCACACGGCCATTGGCGATGGAAGGCCTGATCGGGCTGCAGGTGCACGGTGGGGGCAATGCTGCGGAGGGAGCGCGGGCCGCATTCCGGAACATTCAACTGCGCCCTTTGCCGGCGGGCAGTGGGGAATACTGGTCAAGGGACAAGGGGGGGGCGATGCGCTTGACCGCCACGGGTGCGCGCGCCGGATGGGAGAGTCTGTTCAATGGCAAGGACCTCACCGGCTGGAAGGGCGCAGGGGACGGCAGCGGCTATGAGGTTCGAGATGGGCTGATGGCATTCCTGGTCAAGGGCTCCTCGTCTCACCTGGTCACCGTTGCAGACCACACCAACTTTCAGTTGCGCCTGGACTTCAAGATTGCCCGGGGTGCAAACAGTGGCCTCTTTCTCAGGGCGGATCGCGGGGGCGGCGATCCCGCCTACACCGGTCGCGAGGTCCAGATCATCGACGATCATCACTGGGAAGAGGACACCAATTCGAAGCTCAAGCCCTGGCAGTTCAGCGGTTCACTCTATGGCGCATCGGCTCCGGCCAAGAAAGACGCTCTGCGCCCGAATGGGGAGTGGAATACCCTGGTCGTGACTCTCAACGGTCCGCGCATGGTGACGGTCTTGAATGGGGCGATTCTCTACGATCTGGATACAGAGAAACTCAAGCCCATCCAAGGCGGTGCCTTTGCAGATCGTGCCCCCACCGGCTTCATTGGTCTGCAGCGCCATGCGCCTGGAACGGTGGATGGGGATGCCTACGCCTGGTTCCGAAACATCTATCTGCGCGAGTTACCCTGAGGGATGTGGGCTTTGGCAATCCGGAGTTGCCTGTGCCAAGCGTCAAGAGTTTTCCAGAATTGAATCCGCGCAGAGAACCCGACATTCTGCAGGTCAGTGCTAACAAGTGCGGCGATTGGAGGGGCCCCGGACTACTTCTACGCAAACTTAAATCGCATTCCGATCCGGGACAGGCGAGCTAGAGGCACCCTAGGGCCGACTTGACCGCCGCCGTGCGGCCATCGATTAGGCCCTGGATGTCGTCCAACTTACTCTGCAGCACCGGGTAGTCCCAAGATCGGAAGTCGACAATCCAAACCACGCTACCAACTTGAATTGTGGTGACAATCGTGTGGGTCTTCTGCCTCCCGTGATCACGGCCCGTTGCCGGGTAGGCTTTGTAGCTAGCGGCGGGCACATAGGTCATTTTCTCGTGAAGGTAGTGGTCGATTGCGATCTCTAGCTCGTTCTTCACTTCCCCGGCAAGACCGATGATTTCATAGGTCCACTCTGCGTCAACTTGATGAGCGGCGGCTAGCTGTTCGCTGGTGGCTGAATGGCCCGGGCAGAGTTCCTCGAACGGGAGCGTTTCGTGTTCTTTTCCCTTCAGGCGCCACTTGGCCTGCTGCGTGGCCCAAGTGCGGCTGGGCTCAAGGATGTAGCGGTAGTCCCCGGGCCGAACGAGTTGAAAAGTGTCTTCAAGAAAGGCCTCCCGGGTCCCAGATTCGCCATAGAGGTCAAGGTCCTGAGCTGAATTCGCCCCAGGTCCGTCATCCTTTGAGCTCAAATCAGTCTCCTCCGGAGGGGGAGCACTAGTTCGGCCAGGACCGAAAGATCCCTCGCCTAGTGCGAGGGCGGAATCCAGCTGGGCAGGACTGTTCCCGTGAGTCAAAGGTGCTGAATCAAGAGAACTCAGGCTGGAAGAGTCTTGATACAGATTCCAACCGACAAAGGCAATTGCACCTAGAGAACAGAGAACAAGGATTTTCGACAGGGGGCTGCGTTGCATGATCTCTCGTGGAGAAAGGGGGTTCGTTAGATGGGATGGGCCTGCTCAGAATCACGAGCCAGCCGACTTACTCATTGATCACTCGGGATCGGAGGTCCTACACAAGCAAAGCAGCCGAGCTTGGCCTTCAGCGAGGCACTGGCCGGGCGCCAAGTCCACCCATACCCCGGAGCATAGCCCTCCAGGGTTATGGTTTGGGTCTCAACGCTCCCGCAACCGGTGAAAAACGCGCCAGAGATATTCCCTCCGTATCCTCCGGGGATAGCGTCAAGGCGCAGGTGCATTCCATTTAGAAGGATTGACGCGGGCAAGGCAACCTCGTCCTGATACCAATTCGCGCGCAAGTTGACAGTGTAGCCCATGCTACAGGAGCGTGAACCGCAATCGCCTGAGTTGCCCCAGCAGTCCTCGCCAGATGCACCGCTACCTGTTTGTAGTAGGCGCGCCTCGATTTCTACCCACTTTTCTGGGCCTCCCGTCATTAGCAGATCTAATGTCATTGACACCATCGATACCTGCGGGGAATAGTAGCTTTCGCCACATCCAAGGCAATTCTCATCATCGGCGGCGGCTGCCCCGTAAGCAGAACCTGGGTCCCATCCGGTGGGAGCAAGTCCTGACTTCTCAGTAGCTAGGCCACCGTGCGCGGTGAGCATCACAGCAAGGCCGAGCAAACTCAGAGAAGTACAGGCGGTCCCAAGTTCTGCCGGGAGTGAATCAGAAACCGGCAAGTTGAAAAGGCGTTTCATGGTGTTGGCGGTTCAAGAATGAGTGACTGCGCCGGGACGATTCGTTCCGGGGAGAAGCCTCGGATCAAGGCCGCAGCACCATGATGGACTCTTGACGCGGCCACGGGTTGCACCATTGACCTTGCAATTCCTCCTAAGTTGTTCTGACGGGCCAACTTAGGCTGTTTGCAATTTTCACGGAGACAAATCGCGGCTTAGGCCCTGCCTCCTCAAATCACCATTTTCACAGTTACTAGACCGATCATTTTGGGCCTATTTGCGACTTCGGTTGTGGATAACTCTGGCCGCCCCTCGGGGTTCACTGAAACACGATCGTGATCACATCGGAGAAATTCGATGTGGGGGTCGGCGCTGCGTCTCGGTACCAGAGTTGGAAGGTCCAGCTGTCACCGGGCTGAATCGCGACGCCGGCTCCAATCGGGAGTTGGGCCATGTTGACATCGATTGCCAGGTGTCCTGTGTTACCCGTGCTGGCCACTTGTGCTGCGAAGCGACCGATCTGGCCACCCAGGCACAGGATTCCCATGCTGCCGCCAGGATTGGGTACGACGGCGGTGGCTTGGGAGCAGAGGTAGTAACCGAACTGTTGGTGAGGCAGGTTGATTGTAGCCAGCTCCAGGTCCTGGTCGAACACGGTGGAGCTTCCCGTAGCGTGCAGACTGGCTGGTTTGCCGGTTGAGTTGGGCACTGCCGGGGAGCACGAGCGTTGGCCCAGGCCTCCTGGGTCAGCGGGAACAAGGCTGACATCATCCAGGGCGGCTTCCACGATGGAGCCACCCCCCAGGTCCGAGGCCATGAAGCGCAGGCGCACCGCAGAGGTCATGTTGAGACTGGTCTCCAGGTCCAGGGAGTACTCGTTCCAGCCGCCGTTGGCTCCGGCGGGCCCCACGGTGGCCAGGTTGGTCCAGCTGGCACCTCCATTGTCCGAGCCTTCGATTTCGAAGACATCCTGACCTGGAGAACCTCCCGTGCTGTTCGAGTACCAGAGCCAGAAGTTCAGTTGTACCGCGCTTTGACCGGTCAGGTTGAAGTTGGGAGAGGTCAGGGTCGTGGTGCCGCCATCCACATCGTTGGAACCCAGGCTGCCGCCCACGGCGCCCTGGCCCGTGAACCAGCAGTTTGTGCCGCCGGGGGTGTGGTTGTCTTCTGGTTGGGCTGCGGTACCAACGGGGTCGCCGCGTTCCCAGGCTCCCGTGGAGGCGTCATTTGGCGCGCTGAGACTCCAGCCCTCATCCGAGGCTCCTTCAAAATCGAAGACTGCCAAGGGGACACCAGCGCCCGCGACGAACGCATCGGGTGCGCTGAAGCTGTGGCCATCCCATGTGAACTCAAGCGAGTACTCGATCAGGGTGCCTGCTGGAACTCCCGCCAAGAGGTCGAGCATCTGCGTCTGGTGCAGGTCGCTGAAGGAATTTACGTTGGCCGCACCGCCAGGGCCTGTGCTGACCACGGCCCAGGGACTCAAGCTGGTCAGAGTGACCGTGACCGGTCCGGTGGGGGCGAGCCCTGAGTTACGCAGAACCAGATCGAACAGGACACTTTCGCCTCCCTCAAAAATGCCATCCCCGTCTCCCGCGTCCATCAGGTTGTGGGCTCCCAGTCGCAGCCAGGCCCCAGCAGCCAAGGCGGTGCGCGCAAGGGCCAGGCGGTTTTCTTCCGCAAGCGGAATGATGCGATCCACCGGCGGCCAGAAACCATCGGACGAGCTGCCGATCTCTGGCGTCCAGGCCAGAGTTCCGTAGGCCCCATGGTCCTGATCAAAGGTCACGCCGTTGGCCTCGTACAACAGGAGCGAAGCCGGGTCGTGGGGATAACCATTGAACTCTGTGGCCAAAGACCCGATCTCGTCATAGGCGGACCAGTTCCCGGGATAGAGCGGTGCATAACCCCAGGGCGCGAGCCACAGGTTCGAGTAGGTGTGCATCGAGAGCGCAGTCTTGAAGTCGCGGCTGGCCATGAATGCCACCATGGCTGCTACCTCTGGTTCGCTGGCGGCAGCGGTTCCCCGATAGACTTCGCTGTCGGGGTTGGAACTTGATCCCGAGTCGTCAAAAAACCACTCATAGGGATAGTTCCGATTGAGGTCCACACCCATGGACCCGCCCCCGTTGTCGCGCCGGTTCTTGCGCCACATACCGCCGCCGCCGGGTTGAATCGTCTGGTTGTAGACATAGCCGTCTGGGTTGACCACCGGCAGGATCCATGTCTCGCGACGGTTGACCAGGTAGGTGGCCAGCGGATCCGTGCCACATTCCTCGCACAACCAGAGCAGATACCAGAGCGCAGTCTGCATGGACTCGGGCTCACGCGCGTGATGCATGGCATCAAAGCGTACTTCTGGTTCGTTCTCGTCAACCCCCGGCTGATCGGAGACCTTGACCGCCCATAGATCGCGGCCTTCCAGAGACTGGCCAAGGGAAAATTTCGGTGTGACGTATTGGGGATAGGCAGCCGCAATTTGATCGAGCACCGACTCGACTTCAGCGAGAGTGTAGTAGCCTCCCATGCTCCCCTGTCCAAAGGCCGGTTGCAGCCAGCTACCAAGACCCGTCCCTTGTGGTGGAAGGGATCCGGTGGCCAGGCGTTGGGCGTAGTACCCTGCGATGTCTTCGATCAGGATTGTGGCATCGAGGCCCTCGGCTTTGAGAAACCTCAGCTGTCCATCGTCCGCCACCAGATCAAAGCGGCCACCGGGAAGATCGCGTTCAACCAGGTCGACTCCCAGTCTCTGCAGTTGTGCCAGGGTGCGCAGGTTGCCATCGATGCGTACCAGATGGGCGTCACCACTGGGGGCGGGCAGGCTTCCCTGGAGAGACATGATCAAGCAGAGTGTATTCAGCATGGTTGTTCTTGGCAGTGTCGGGGGGAGACCCATGAAAGATACCCCCTCTGACCCAAAGACGGGGGGCCGAGTTGTGTCTAGCCACCACCCCGGTGATCTTCTGCGCTAACCTGGGCTGTCGTGGACGAGCATCCCTTTCCTCGCCTCCTGGGCGTTGATGAGCCAGCCGAAGTTTGGATGGATGGAGAGATGAACGCCGAGTGGGTTCTGGGGGCCTATTCCAGGGGCTTCTTTCCATGGCCGGTGGAGGACCGTCTGGCCTGGTGGTGCCCCCACGAGCGGCTGGTGTTCGAAGATCCTGCGCCTCGGATCTCCACCAGCACCCAGCGCTCATTGCGCCGGGGCGGCTGGCGCGTTTCCTTGGACGAGGCAACGCCACGGGTCATTGCTGCTTGCCGGGACGCTCGGGGACCGGATCGGGATGGGACCTGGATCACCGAGGAAATCAGCAGTACCTACAGTGAGCTGGCCGAGCAGGGCCTCGTGCACTCCTGCGAAGTCTGGCATGAAACTAATTTGATCGGGGGCGTCTATGGCCTGTCTCTTGGCACGGCTTTTTTTGGGGAGTCCATGTTCTCCGAGCGCAGTGACGCATCCAAAGTCGCCTTTGGGGTGTTGTGTGCCTGGCTGCGCAGCCGGGGCATCGATCTGATTGACGGGCAGGTGGAGAACTCGCACCTCTTGTCCCTGGGGGGCACACTGGTGACTCGTGACGCATATTTGGAACGCCTGCAGCATGCCCTGGAGGGAGTTACCTCGGTGGGTCCCTGGCACCTGGACAAGGATCCCGAGGTCCTGCTGGGGGCCCCGCGGCACTGAGAATCACGGCTCTGTCAATTTCCCTCCCAGGCATGACAGATTTCTTTCTCTCTTGTTATCTTGGAAGCATGTCCGAGCCGCTAAAGGACCCCTTCCCCGCAACCAGTCCAGACACTGTCACTGTTCTGGAGGTAAACGTCAAAGAGCGCGTCGCTCCAATGATGCGCGTTGTTTGTCACGATGATCCCTATACCACCATGGAGTTTGTCGTGGGCATCTTGACGGGAGTCTTTCGCCTGCCACATGCACGCGCGGTGGAGATCATGCTTGAAGTGCACCAACGGGGTGCCGGGGTCGTGGGTTTCTATCCTTTGAGCGTCGCCGAGCGCAAGGTGCAACGCGCCACATCCCAGGCCAGGGCGAATGCGTTCCCCTTGACCTTTTCGATCGAAGAGGACTGAGGCAGCTTCGTTGGATTCGGGCCAGATCAGCGGGGAAGCAATTCTTCTTCGTCGATTGTGATTGGTTCTCCGGGGCCTGCTCTGAGCCCCCAGATGATTCCAGCCATGGTGATGCCCCAGGCCAGGAGTTCGCAGGTCCAGGCCAGAATCGGATTGTGCAGGAATGCTTCGCCTCCGTGCATCAGTCGACCCGCGAGCAAGGCCAGAATCAGTCCCAGACCGAGGATTGCCAGACGCTTGGGTCCATTCAGTCGGCGGTCCTTGCGTGCCAGAAGCAACAACACCATCACCCCTGTCAAGGCTGCCGCCCCCAGGAGCAGCATGCGCACTCCCTGGTTCTCTCCACGGTTGGTGCTTTCGGGATCCACCGCACGCGCCAGGGCTCGGCCAAGGTTCATTGCGGGAGCTTGCAGGTCCAGCGCCTTGTCCAAGGCAATCACACCCGTTGCGCTGGCCACCAGCCACCAGGCTGCTTTCGTGTGCGGTACGGCCCGACAGGCCGCCCGCGCGGCCAGGGTCGCCGGCGTGCCCCAAAGGAGCACTTCGAAAGCCAACTGTGCGCCGTGGACATCACTCATATGAGTGCTCCTTCGAGCGCATGACCAAATAGGCTGTCAGTCCCGCCCATAGGAATTCGATGCCATAGCGCAGGAACGGTTGGCCAAAGGCGCGCGGCAGAATGTCATCGAGGAAAGCGGTCCAGGCCAGCAACCAGATCAACCAACCCGCGACTCCGATCACGCCCCGGCGCAATCCGCATCCCGCAGGCCAGCGGCGCACCCGGCGCAGAAACCAGAAACCCGCTATCAAGAGTCCTGCACCGATGCCTAGTTTCAACAGGTCGCGGGCAAAGTAGAACTCTTCTGCCTGGAGCCACTTGCGCGCGCTTTGCCAGAGGAATACATGCCAGCGCGAAAGATCCGCCGCGATTGCCATCAGGCACAGTCCCACGCCCAAGCCACGGGCTGATGGAGCCGCTCCCTCTGACCTCTTGATCATGGCCAGGAGCACCAAGAGCCATCCAGAGACACAGACCAGACGGAGTTCGAGCACCCGCTAATTGTCCCTTCCAAGCCCCAGGAGAACAAGGCCGCAGCCCAATCCCTCGCCTTCCTCAGCCAAGCTGTTATCCTGCAACCCGAAGTCCCCAAGCGGCACCTCCCATGACCAGCACCAGCGCCAGCTCCCACCTCGACCCCGCCAGTCTCCAGCCCGGACCTCAGCATGCTCCGCGCGGTGCCACCATGTCCTGCAAGACCTGGGCTGCGGAAGCGGCCATGCGCATGCTGCTCAACAATCTCGATGCTGAAGTAGCCGAGGCTCCCGAGGACCTTGTGGTCTACGGTGGTACCGGCAAGGCGGCCCGGGACATGGACTCCCTGCGTTCCATCGTGGCCACTCTGCAGCGACTGGAAGCGGACGAAACCCTGCTGGTGCAATCGGGCAAACCCGTGGGCGTCTTTCGCACCCACACCCGCGCCCCACGGGTCCTGATCGCCAACTCCAATCTGGTGGGGGAATGGGCCAACTGGGAACACTTCCGCGAACTCGAAAAGAAGGGCCTGATGATGTACGGCCAGATGACCGCCGGTTCCTGGATCTACATCGGCACCCAGGGAATCCTGCAGGGAACCTATGAAACCTTTGCAGCCTCGGGCGAGCGCCACTTCGGGGGAACCCTGGCGGGTCGCCTGGTGGTCACCGCCGGCCTCGGCGGAATGGGAGGCGCCCAGCCCCTGGCCGCCACCATGAATGGTGGCACCTGCCTTGTGGCCGAGGTGGACGAGGCGCGCATCGATTTCCGTTTGCGTACTCAATATGTGGACGAGAAGATCACGGACATCGACGCTGCCATCGACCGCGCTCTGGAGTTGCAGGGCAAGTCCGAGGCCATTTCCATCGGCGTTCTTTGCACCGCCACGGACCTGCTCCAGCGTCTGATCGATCGCAACATCACCCCCGACATCCTGACCGACCAGACCAGCGCCCATGATCCCTTGGGCGGTTATGTGCCGGACGGTATGACCTTCGATGCAGCCCTGGCCCTGCGTGAATCCGACCCGGATCAATACCAGGCTGAGTCCTTCCGCACCATGGTGCGCCACTGCGAGCAGATGATCCTGATCCAGTCCCGTGGCGCGGACACCTTTGACTACGGCAACAACCTGCGCGGTCACGCCCAGCAGGCGGGCCTCAAGAACGCCTTCGACTTCGAAGGTTTTGTGCCCAAGTACATCCGGCCCCTTTTCTGCGAGGGCAAGGGCCCCTTCCGCTGGGCGGCCCTCTCAGGAGATCCCGCCGACATCGCCGTCACTGACAAGATCATCTTGGACCTCTTCCCCGAAGACAAAGCCCTTGCCCGCTGGATCCGCCTCGCACGCGAGCGCGTCGCCTTTCAGGGACTTCCAGCCCGCATCTGCTGGTTGGGATACGGCGATCGCGCGAAGGCTGGCCTGGCCTTCAACGAAGCTGTCCGCGACGGCCGCATCAAGGCCCCGCTCGTCATCGGCCGCGATCACCTGGACTGCGGCTCAGTCGCTTCCCCCAACCGCGAAACCGAAGGCATGCGCGACGGCACGGACGCCGTCGCCGATTGGCCCCTGCTCAACTGCATGCTCAATGTGGCCAGCGGCGCCTCCTGGGTCTCCTTCCACCACGGCGGTGGAGTCGGCATCGGCTACTCCCTGCACGCCGGCCAGGTCACCGTGGCCGACGGCACATCCGAAGCCGACGAAGCCCTCAAAGCCGTCCTGACCAACGACCCCGGCACCGGCGTCATGCGCCATGCCGACGCGGGCTACCCCGCAGCGATTCAATGCGCCAAGGAGCGCGGATTGGATCTGCCGATGGGGTGAGTCGTTTTCTGAAATCAGGGCCCTGCGTCTAGTCCTGGGCCCCGTATTCGGCTCGATAGGCATCGATGCGCGTGCGGTCGTCGGCACTCAGGCGTTCCCCCAGGTGCTCCAGGATTTCATCCAGGGTCACGATGGCGTGGGTGGGCATGGAAAACTCGTCGGCGAGTTCTGCTAGAGCCGTTCGCGGGGTGGTGCCGCGTTCCTGGCGATTGACAGAAACGATCAGCCCGGCCAGGGAAATATCGGCGGCTGCGCGCAAGAGGGGCACGGTCTCGCGGATTGAAGTGCCGGCGGTGGTCACATCTTCCACGATCAGGACTCTCTCGCCTGCCTGCAACTTGTGACCCACCAGGGTGCCGCCCTCGCCGTGGTCCTTGGCCTCCTTGCGGTTGAAGCAGAAGGCGACTTCTCGACCTCTCTCGGCAAAGGCCATGGAAACCGCAGCCACCAGGGGGATGCCCTTGTAGGCCGGTCCAAACAGAACATCGAAACCGTCGGGAAAGGCGGACTCAATGGCGTCCGCATAGGCCCGGCCCAGAGCCTGCAGTTGGCTGCCCGTGCGGTAGAGGCCCGTGTTCACAAAGTAGGGGGTCTTGCGACCGCTCTTGGTTGTGAAGTCGCCAAAAGTCAGGACCTCGGCCTTGAGCATGAAGTCGATGAACTCGCGTTGATAGTCTTGCATGGGCGCGGGCATCTTAGCGCCTGGGCAGGGCCTGAATCCTGTGTCCCTGAAGCGGGTCCCTTGCACCTGCTTCAGGTTGACCCCATGCTGTCCCGATGGAGATCAGCCTGAGAGAAGTGACCAAGGACAGCCTGCGTTCAATCCTGGGGTTGAAGGTGGCGGAGAATCAGCGTGGTTTTGTTGCGGACAACGCCACTTCGATTGCTCAAGCGCACTATTCACCAGAGGCCTGGTATCGGGGCATCTATGTGGCAGACCAGCCGGTGGGCTTTGCCATGCTCTCCCTCAAGCCACTTGAGAAGGAGTTCTTCCTCTGGCGGTTCATGATCGCTGAGAAGGAGCAGGGCAAGGGTTATGGCGCGGCTGCCTTGAAGCTGATCATCGCTGAGGTACGCACGAAACCAGAGGCCAGCGAACTTCTGCTCAGCGTGGTGGAAGCCGAGGGAGGGCCGCGGGCGTTCTATGAGGGACTGGGTTTTGTTTCCACCGGCCGCCATGAGGACGGGGAGCTGATCATGGCCCTGGAACTCTGAAACCGAGCACGGCGAGTCAGGCACAAGACCAACGGTCCTGCCTGGTCACTGGAACAGGATCTGCACCGCGCCCGAGAAATTCGAGCTGGGGCCAGGGTTCTGGTCGCGGTACCAGAGCTGGAAGATCCAGCTGTCTGTTGGGTTGAAACTGGCCAGGGGCGGGGGCGAGGTCAGATCCGGTTGGAACTGGATGCTGCCGCTGGGGCCGGAGTTCAGGACGAACTGGTTGAAGCGGGCGATGGGGTGCCCCAGGCACAAGAGGCCCTGCCCCACCGGGACGCTGGAGCCGGTCTGTGAGCAGAGGAAGTAGCCGAATTGGTTCTGCGGCAGGCCATCGACCTGAAACAAAAGGTTGTTGGCGTTCAGGTAGCAGCCGGGGGTGGCGCTTAGGATCGCTCCTGAGCCAGCGCTGTTGGGCAGGGGAGTGCAAATGGTCTGTGGGACACAGGCACATTCGTCGGGGATGCCATCAGCGTTGGCATCGGCTGCTGTCCCCGCTGCGATTTCACAGGCGTCTGCCTTGCCGTTGTCATTGCAGTCGACCAGAAGCGTTGGCGTCACGCGCAAGATGCGCGCTCCCATGCTGGCGGGGCCACTGCCACCGGTGTCCAGATAGAGTTCGGTGAAGTAGAGACCATCAGGGCCAGCCTCCAACCCAACGGCGGTTGCCCGGCCCGTTCCTGTGTATTCAACGAAGGGAATCGGCCCGGCGATCAGGTCGCTGTTGACATCAATGACCCATTCAGTGATTCGCTTGCCCAGGGCCTGGGTGCCAGCTGCGTAGGTTGGCCCGGATTCAGTGACAAATCCGCGTTGCATCTTGTGGCTTGGGAACTGACTTCCACCAAAGACCTCGGGTTGGATGAAGACCAGATTGACCGGGCCCACTGCTGGCGACCAGGTGTGCAGGGCGTTGATCGTCATGGAAGTATTCGAACCGTTCCATCCCATGTTGTCGCCCGGGTGCACAGCGGCGAAGCGATCGACAGAGGGCCCGTTTTCTACGGTGTAGTGGGTGTTGTCCAGGTGCCGGTAGTCCCCGCCAAAGGGATTGCGCACCCCATAGACCCAGATGTAGTCAATCGCTGAGATGCCGTTGCCTGCGTTGAAGAAGGGGTTCCCCGGGTGAGGGCTTCCGTTGGTCAGGATGCGCAGAATCTTGCCACGGAAGGAGTTCAGGTTGAGGGCTGTCCCCGAATTGAATCCGTCCCCGTTGTGCACCAGCAGGGAACCATCAGGCATGAACTCCAGGTGACTGATTTGATGGCTCTGGCCCTGGGATTCCCCGGCCATGTCCAAGATGATCTGGCTGCTGGCAGCGGTAAAACCCCCATCAAGACTGGTGAAGGCCACCACCTTGGGATAGTGCGCAGGGCCCGAGTCATAGAGCATCGAGGCATAGACATCCCCTGTCAGCGGATCCACCGCTATTCCAGTAACCCCCTGCTCACCATCGCCTGGAAAGGAACCAGAGGGGGTGTAGTTCAAGAGGTTGTCCGCGTAGGTGTGCTTGGTTCCGTCTCTGGTGACCATGCGAATGCGGCCGTAGAGCTCGGTTACATAGAGGAAGGGATCGCCCGGGTCCGGACCAGGGGTCGGCACAAAAGCGATGTTGACCGGAAGGTCAAGATCCTCGGCGAATATCTCCACCGAATAGCCATCTTGCATCACTGTCCAAGGGACATCGAAGCCGCGGGCCAGGACCACGAACGACGGTGTCGTGTTGTTGGTGGTGGAGTGCCAGGTGGTTCCACCCCAGGCGGCCCAGAGAATCAGGTCGGTGCCGGGGGCCAGTTGCACAGCAGGCAAGAGCAGGCGTGCACCGTGGCAGTCCTGATCGTGGAAGAGCAGGTCGGTTTCGGGCAGTGTGAGACCCGCAGTCCCTGCGGCAATTGTGATGCGCACGGGTTCGTGGTGGGTCAGGAAGACTCCGTGCCCATAGACGGGTGCCCCAGCCACGCCGGGCGTCAAGGACAGCATCAACTCATCGTGGGGCGACTCCAGCAGAATCCCATGGCCAGAGCCTCCCCCGGGGAACACCGCTGGACTGCCCGTGGCCGCATCGGTCCAGGCAATTGGCGCCTGATCCACCACATCTTCTATCTGCATTGGAAAGCGCGTGGACCAGTCATCGGTCTGGAACGAGCGACCGCCCCAGGGACTCCACTGGCTGGCCGGATCACCAGAGGAATCCTTGTGCCTTGCGCGCAGAAAAAACACCGTGTTCTCATCGAGTTCGCTGCGTCCCAGGTGTGAGCCCTCAAAGACTCCATCAGCCAGATGCATGTGGGCGGCGGTGGGCCAGGGGCGGCAATCCGCGCGCCAAACCCGCTCGGTGGGTGAGAGACGCCAGATTTCGTAGTCCGAGCAGGCATGGGTGTCTCCAGCATCGGCATCAGAAAAGGGCGCGGTCTCCATGTGCACATCAAAGGGGTTGACGGCCTGTCCGTTTTGAGCGGGTTCGGTGATGGTCGGAGTTGCCGGGGGATGGTTGCCCGACGGTGCCTGGGCCTGCTCGTCAAAATTCCACTCCAGGATTTCGTGGATGCCGGACTGGCTTGAGGATGCGGCGCTGAACCCAACGCTGGCCATGGGCAGGGGAGGGTTGTTCAGGCTGCTGAGATCCACCGCCACGCTCAAGCTGGGAGAGTTCATGTCGTCCACGAAAACCGACAGGGACCCCGTGGTGTAGGTGATGCGAATCAGATGCTCTTGGCCGTCGGCAAAGTCTGGGACCCAGGAGGTGTTGCCCAGATTGCTGCCTACTCCGCCCGAGTTCAGGGCCACATGGGGGATCTGTCCATCGGAGGTAAGAGAACTTCCGCAGAACACATCGAGCTGGGTGTCGAATTCGATGGCGATGCAGCCGTTCAGTCCGTCAAAGCCCATGCCACAACCACCCAGGCCCAGAGCGCCTGGCCCCTGGCCCTGCAATACAAAGGCAAAGCCGGAGCCGAGGCCCGACCCCAATTGCACTTTGAAG
>JABABA010000014.1 GCA_014238415.1 Planctomycetota bacterium
GAATCGATCGTCCCGCTGGTTGCGCTCGCCGCTGAAGCGATCGACCTCCAGCACGCTTCAGCCCTCGGCTGCCTTGACCATTGCTGCTCCCCTGTGCCGTCCCCTGACGGTCCGGCGGGAGCCGAAAGTGCTGACGCCGCTCACAGCTCACGGTCCGCGAAGTCCATGTAGGCCGTCCAGTCCTCGGCCGTTACGTCGTGCTTGCCGGCGCGCAGGCGGTGAACGGGGAGCGCGGCCTCCAGGAAACGGAAGACCGGGGCGGCGGCGCGGTTGGCCAGGAGTTCGCCCAGGGGATCGGCCCAGTGGTCCTCTTCGGCGCTGCAGATCAGTACGGGCCGCGGAGCGATCAGGGCGATCAATTGGTGCTGGTCCACGGGCAGGTCGGACTCGCGCCCGTTGTAGGCGCGGAAGCGCTCGCAGAACCAGTGCGGGAAGACGTGATTGATGCGCGCCACTGTCTCACCGAAGCAGCGTCGGCTGAGAGCGGCCCCTCCGCAACCGGAGTTGTTGGAGATCACCAGAGCGAAGCGCTTATCAGTGGCACCCGCCCAGAGCGCGGTCTTGCCGAGACGCGAGTGACCCAAGAGGGCCACACGCCCGGCGTCCAGCAGTGCATCGCCCTCGAGGAAGTCGAGGGCACGCGACAGGCCCCAGGCCCAGGCCCCGATGGAACCCCACTCGTTCGGCTTCCGTTCAGCACCGGACGCTGAGCCCAGAGCAGGGTGGACACCATTGGCGAACCCGTCGTCGAAGTCCGGATCGATGTCTCCGTAGTAGGCCGTCACCACAGCGTAGCCGCGCGCCAGGATCTGTTCCACGGGCCAGCGCGAAGAGAGCTTGCCCCGCGAGGCCTCCGTCGCCCGATTCTCCTCGATGCCATGCCCGGCCCGGTTTCGAATCCACTGGGTGGAGAGCTTGATCTGCGGGTCGGGTTGGATGGAGTGGTTGCCCATGAAGTTGAGGGCCAGGAACGCCGGTGACGGACCCTGCGCCCCTACGGGACTGTAGATCAGAAGACGAATGGGACCATCCGGCTTCCCGGGCACGATGAGGTCGACTTCCCGCAGCAGGGCCCGGCCCGCGAAGGCCGTGCACTCATTCATCACCACGGCCCGGATCTTGAGTGACTGTTTGGGCGTACGCCCATAAACGTGCTCCTCAAAGAGCCGCACAAGCTCCGGGCGCCGATGCTTGTACCACTGCTCGGGGGTCTCGACGCGGGTGCCATCCTCCATGACCAGGGGATCGGGTAGGTCGTAGGTTGGCACCTTCGCCTCGTCGTAGTTGACGGGGTCATCCTGGGCAGGGGACAGGCCAGCGCCCACGGGACACAGGGACAGAAGAAGGAGATACCACACGATCCTCATGGTCAGATCCTAGCGCGCCTCGTGCGCATCCTCATGCACAACCCGCCCGGCCACATCGTGGTGGCGCATGACAAGTCGGGGCAGGTCCTCGGGGTACTCGAGGCTTACTGACAGGAACCCGCCCGCCACTCGCAGGAAGCGGTGCACGTCCGATCGGTTCTTCTTCGAGAATCCCCCCGCGTGCTTGTCGGTAGTGGGCCCGCACGAGTACTCACGCAAGCCGGTGTCGGGATCCTGTGACACGTACTGCCAGTGACGATCGCCGCAGATGACGAGAGCATTTTCCTTCTGGGCCAGGAAGGTCCGCAACTCATCGCCCTCGTGGCGGAAGGCCTTGTTGGCGTGATTGTCGCGCTTGCTCGAGCGGTCGGGACCGAGGATCGGGGTCGCAGAGACGAGCACACGAAAGGTGGCATCGGATGCGGCGAAGGTGCGCCAAAACCAGGCCTTTTGTTCGCTCCCCCAGATGGTCTTGTCAGGGCCATCGGCAAGCGTGTTGGGACTACGGAACTCGCGTCCCTCCACGAACCAGACCTCCAGGTCCTTGCCCCAGCGCAGGCGCCGATAGGGTTTCGGCCCCGTGGGCACCTGCTCGCGGAATACGGCCAGGCCCTGTTCCCAGGTCAGGTCGCCGTAGGACTGGCCTGGCCAGCAGTCGTTCTTGAGTACGTCGTGATCGTCGCGCAGGAACCAGGCCGGAACCCGGGCGTGGAATGCGCGCTGCAGGGGCAGGGCGTACATGCGGTTCCACTTGTAGCGCGCGAGTTCCTGGGACCTCGCCAGAGGACCGGGCTTGTCGTGGTAGACCACGTCGCCGGTGTGCACGAAGAAATCCGGGTCCAGCTTGCCCATGGAAGCGTAGAGCCGGTGCCCTTCCCTGGGGTCATCACGCCGAGTGAAGTCCTGCCCCGTGATCACGGTGAAGGTGGCCGGGGCCGACTGCTGGACCTCGGGCGCAGTGCGGAAGGAGACGGGCAGGGAACACTGGACCTGCTGCGAACCGGTGGCCCGACCCTCGACGATCATCTCGTAGACCGTCGCTGAACGCAGTTGGTCGCTCAGGTCGAAGGCGTGGGTGAAGTCTGCCCGCGGGTCGACCGCCGCCCAACCGCTGGAGCTGCGCACACCGACAGCGCCCTTTGGCCACCACTGGACGCGCACTTCCCCGGCGACTCCCATCACGCTGTCCTGCATGTCCCCGAGCGTATGGCCCGTGGGAACGGCGTCGGCGCCGTCGGGCCAGGGACGCCCTCCGATGTTGCGCTCGGGTGTTGCGGTGAGCCGCGTCCAGATGATTGCCGACGATGAAGTCACCTCTCCTACCTTCACGCCGTTGGCGAAGTACACGCCGCCTCCGGACTCTGCGTCCTGTGCGGACAAGGCGATAGCCAGGCAGAGAAGGACCATCGGTCCCATGAGAAACGGCCGCTGCATGGGGACCATGCTAGAGCATCCACCTGCGTAGGGGGCGTGTTGCTCCTGCTGAAGGAAAGATGCCATCCCGGGCCAGCGCTGCTGCCAGGAAGCTCCAAGGAGCCCCAATAGCGCAGGACCCTACTACCAGGCTGCAATGGCTTCTCTGCTCGGAACAGACCCAGCAAGCGCTCGCCGACCGCATCTGCGTGATGCGTCAGACCGTGAACGCGATGGAGGAGGTGTTCGAGTTCTCGGAACCTGAGCCCTAGGACTCAATGGCCCGAAGTCGTCTCAAGCAACGATGTGCTCTTGTGGTTCGGCGTCAGGCTCGGGACACGGCGCGTTCTCCGCTTTGGACATGTCTTTGGTCAATCGCCTATCATGACATGATGATGATCAGCCTCACCGCCCTCACTCTGCTGTTTGCCTGTTCCCCGCTCCAATCGGTCGGGGTTCAGGACAAGCCCGTGCTCAAGGTCTTCCTGCTTGCCGGACAATCCAACATGGAGGGCCAGGGCGTCGTTGATCTCGATCATGAGGAGTACTACAACGGCGGCCGGGGGATTCTGACGCGCGTGCTTGAGGACCCGGACATCGCGCGGGAGTTCGGGCACTGGCGCGGGGACGATGGGAATTGGATCAAGCGCGACGACGTCTTTGTGTGGTATCAACCCGCGCGGGGACCCCTCAGAGCGGGACCTCTGTCCATCGGCTATGCGGTCTATGAGGACCTGCACCATTTCGGGCCAGAGATGGAACTGGGCTGGGTACTGGGTGAGCACTTCGAGGAGCCGGTACTCCTGGTCAAGACGGCCTGGGGGGGAAAGAGCCTGATGAAAGATTTTCGGCCGCCGCGTTCGGGTGGAGCGATCGGTCCCTGCTACGAGCAGATGCTGAGCGAATACGCCGCGGCGATCGCGGGCTTTGAGAAGCGCTTTCCTGAGTTGGCGGGATGCGAGGCACAGTTGTCGGGTTTCATCTGGTTCCAGGGCTGGAACGACATGTTCGTCGAAGGGGCTCTGAAGTCCTACTCAGAGAACCTCGTGAACCTGGTGCGGGACCTGAGGGACCATTTTTCCGAACCCAACCTGCCTTTCATTGTCGGCCAGACCGGGAACGCGAACAACCAGGACCTCTGGGCGGCGCAGGAGCAGGCCACAAAGTGGCCTGCATTTGCAGGTCGGGCGGGTTATGTGCCAACCCGCTCTTTCTTGCGCAAGCCCGAGGACTCACCCAACACGGGGCACGGACACCATTGGTTCGGCAACGCGGAGAGCTACCTTCGCATCGGCGAGGCACTGGGCCAGGCGATGGTTGAGCTCATCGACTAGAGTGAGAGCGCCGAGAGGGAGCAGGCTCAGCTCCTGGGCGCGGGGGTCAGGTGCATGATGGTGGACGCCGAAGGCCAGGGCGCGGACCATGGAGCCCTGGTACAAGGTGTTTTGGAAGGTGCGCTTCTCAGAATCTCCAGGAGATGATCGGCTCTTCGTTCTCCTGCCGCCCCGATCCTCGTATCCTGTTCGCCCCAAAAGGCCACTTCCGATCATGTCTCCCCAAGCCACACCCTTTGTCCAGGAACGCATTGTTGCGCGCGCCTTCTCTCAGATCATGACCATGATCCATGTGGCCAATGCCCGTGAATCAAAGCGGCCCGGTGACCCCAAGGTGGGCGGCCACCCGGCCAGCTGCGCCAGTTCCATGCATCTCTTGGCCGCCCTGCACTTGGACGTGCGCGAGCCTGCGGACTTTGTCTGCTGCAAGCCCCACGCAAGTCCGGTGGACCATGCCCTGCATCACCTGATCGGTCTCTTGCGCCACGACGCCAAGGTCGACGCCTTTGCGCCCAGCGCTTCGAATGAGTGGTTCACCGACGAGGAGTCGGAGCAGGTCATGCACGGTTTGCGCATGTTCCCCGGCGAGGGGCAGCCCCATGTGTTCCAGAGCTACCATGCGGAGTCGGACCCGGACCACCACAACTTCCTCCCTTCGGGAACCGTTGGCATCCCCCCCGTGTGCTCTGGCTACCTCGCCCTGGCCTATCGTTATGCGGTGGATCACGGCTGGGAAGTACCCGAGGGCGCGCATTTTTGGAGCCTGATCGGTGATTCGGAATTCCGAGAAGGTTCTCTGTTGGAGGCCATGCCGGACTTTGCCGAGCGGCAACTGGGCAATGTGACCTGGATCATTGACTACAACCGCCAGAATCTGGACGGTACGCGCATTCCCAATGAGCGTGGTCTGGAGGGGGCTGACTGCGACCGCATCGCGAGAACGGCGGAGGCCAACGGTTGGAAGGTGATTCAACTACGTCACGGCCGCTACCGGGAAGAGATCTTTGCCCGGGATGGTGGTGCCTGTCTGCGGGAAGTGCTGGAGACCGGCGTCAGCGATTATGAATTCCAGATGCTGGTCCTCAAGCACGACCCGGATCGCATACGCGAGGCGTTCATCGAGAAGTGTCCCGCAGCCGAGGGCCTCGTCAACAGCCTCGCTGATGACGAGATCTTGCGGTTGATGATGGACTTGGGCGGCCACGACTACGAAAAGGTTGTCGAGGCCCTAAGGCTGTCACGGGCCGAGTCTACCGAACCCTATCTGGTGGTGGCTCACACCCTGAAGGGTTGGGGCCTTGAGTGCCTGGCTCATCCGGGCAACCACTCGACCTTGCCTGGTGAAGAGGAGGTGCAGCGAATTGCGCAAGACGCGGGCCTCGACTGGGGACGGCCATTTCAGCGTTTTCCCGATGGCTCCGCAGAGGGCAAGTTTCTGGCCGCCCGACGGGACATTTTTCGCGCAGCGCGTGCAAGCCAAGAGGATCTGGCGGCGCGTAACCGCGTCCGCACCCAAGAGGCTGTTCAGGTGGTGGGCGGCTTGCCCGAGAGCTTTGACATCAACATGGCGCTCTTTCCCATGGCTCATACCCAATGGATGTGGGGTCAGATCGCGGCCAAACTTGTGCGCGTGGGGACCCACGGAGCCGAGCCCCTGGCGGAAGGGGTGAAACTCTCCGCCCTCAAGGATGAGGACGCGCGCTGGGTTCCCGCAGCCCAGTTCGTGATGACCCTTTCACCGGATGTGGGTTCATCCACCAACATCTCTCCCTCGATGGACGGCGGGGTCTACGGGGAAGTGGGCGAGCAGCGCCGGGATGTGGAGCAGGAACTGGAACTGCATGTGCGTCACCCCGAGTTGTTGGCCAAGACTGAAGCCTGGACCCGTCACATTCGCTTTGAGATTGCTGAAGCCAATGCGATGAGCGCCTTGGGGTCATTCGGAAAGATGGGCGCCTTGGTGGGGCTGCCCTTCGTGCCAGTGATGACGGTCTATGATTTCTTCATCAAGCGCGCCCTCGATCAGCTCTACTACGATGTGTATTGGGGGTCAGAGTTCATCTTGATGGGCACACCGTCGGGAGTGACTCTTTCGCCAGAAGGGGCCCAGCATTCTTGGAAGTCCGACATCCAGATGCCCAATCTGATCACCTGGGAACCGACCTTTGCCCTGGAGATGGACTGGATCCTCTCCGACGCGATCCGTCGTCAGATGGCGGGGGACAACAAGGGCCGCAGCGGTGTGCTTGTGCGAGCCGTCACGCGTGGGATCCCCCAAAAGGCCCTGCTTGAAAACCTCCGCGCGGCCCACGATGCCACGGGCCTGTCCGACGAGCAGCTCCTGGCCCGCACCCGCGCCCATTGTCTGGAAGGTGGCTACATTCTCAAGACCGGCTACGGCCAAGAGGGCTACGAGCCTGGAGACAATGTGGTCAAGCTGTTCGTGATGGGATCGCTCGTCACCGAAGCATTGACCGCGTCTGAGGAACTCCTGCAGCGCGGAATCTTTGCGGACATCATCGTGGTCACCTCGCCTGAGTTGCTTCTTGGCATCCTGGGTGAGCAAGACGACTATTTCCACCTGCGCACAACCCTGGGCGTCAGCGCTGACTTGCACCTGAGTGCTTCTGCCAGCAGCTCGCGCGAGTCCATCGCCGGACTAGCCGGCCGACGCGTCCCCTGTGTCGCCATCTGCGATGGCGAAGCGGGCCTACTCGACAATGTGGGTTCCGTAGTCGGCGTCCGCTGTCGCACCCTGGCCGTGCGCAAATTCAGCAAGTGCGGCCGCCCCGACGAAGTCTTCCGCTATCAAGACCTAGACCCCTCCTCAATCATCGAAGCCTGCGGACAAGTGCTTTCGGAAACCGCCCTGGAGAACCTGAGCCTTGATTCCGCAGTGCTTGACCAATTGGCCAGTGGCCAACAAAAGGTCCTTGCCAACTGGCGCGATCTCTGGCCGAGTACGAAGTGATGGGGGGGCCGGCAGGGCATGAACCTGCGGCAGGTGTGGGAGCTACTTGTTTGAAGCCCGCTTCTGTTCAGACAAGGCGCGGCGTGAGTTCTGATAACGCGCCTTGCGACCAGCGATCAGCGCACGCCTGAATTGCGCGCGGTTCATGCCCAATTGTTTGGCCATGCGCTCCAGCAGGACGCGTTCGGCCTTGGACAAAGTGCCATCAGCCCATGCGACCTGCAGCAATTCCGAGAGCCAGGTCTCAGCCCGCTCGTGCTTCGGGACCTCAACAGGCTGCTCGAACTCATCGTCTTGGGCCAGCAAGGTGTCTAGCTCCCCTTCGTCGAGCCCTGCCCGACGCGCCAGCTCCGTCAAGGCCAGGCGCTCGGTGGAGGAGATGGAGTGATCTACTTGGGC
Source organism: Planctomycetota bacterium (assembly GCA_014238415.1). Classification (GTDB taxonomy): domain Bacteria; phylum Planctomycetota; class UBA1135; order UBA1135. The sequence continues at coordinate 7,485 of JABABA010000014.1, forward strand.
GAGCGCCGTGGCCCAGGCCAGAAGATCTTGCGGCGAATGTGTGAAAGGTCCTCCAACTGCATTGTTCTCGTGCTGCTGGTATTCTTCGTCCAGCCTGTCCAGCCAGAACCGTACCGTCCTTGCCGTGGGCACTTCGTCCAAGAGCCAGGTCGAGTCACCTCCACGGCGGGGAGCCTCACAGAAAGGACAAGTAGCTCCCGTGCCGCCCTCATCGTGAGCGCCGCACTCCGTGCAGTGGGCCGTCGTCAGACTATCGACGACGGGCGTCTGCACTCCCGCCTTGCGCGCGAAGACGAACAGGTTGTGACGCAAGCGCCTGCGCTTTGCGGACCGTGAGCTCCCACGCCTCCTGCCAAACACCCCATCCCAACAGATCTCAACAAGCGCGTGGTCTTGGTGCTCTCCCCGCAGCAGACCCTGGGTGCGCACCGAACCCACCGCACGGTCGGCCGCAAAGGACCTATTTGGATTCTGCAGGCCTTGTTCATATTCATCGCAGAAGCGGGCAGTCGCCACGGAAACCAATGGGCCGACCTCCGCCCGCCGGTCCGCCGCCGCCTTGCGCCAGAAGGCCAAGGAGGCTCGATCCTCAAGCAACTGAACGCTCATGCCCTCGTCCTTGAGCAGGAACGCCTTGAGGCCGATGACACTTTCACTCGACTCCGGTTTCCAGGCCGACGCCTGGGTGATCTCGGTCAGCACCCAGTCGAACTCGCCACTGCGCGCGCGGCAACCGCAGGTGCCGCACTGGGCCGATTGATTCAAGCTGAGGGGTGCCCCGCAATTGGGACACTGCCCCTCCATCAGCCCGGGCCCGTTCAGGGTCTTGACGCCCCGTCGGCGCACGAAGGTCCAACACTCCACGAAGAACTCCTTCTTGATCAAGGAACCTGAAATCGGCTTCTGCGTTTCCAGGGACCTTCTCCCTATCTGCGCCTCGAAGGGCACACGCACTGTAATCGTGTCGAAAGGCGAGCTCGCCTCGACATGGAGAAACGTCAGCCTCCCCAATCGAACCGAATCCATGGTCTGCTGCCAGCCCTCCTGCCGCTGCTCTTCAATCTGAACGGAAAAGCGCTCGAATACCCCGTCCGACACGAAGGGTGCCAGTTCCTCCAGGTCCTGGGCACACCATCCATCCTGGGCCTTGTGGAACGCCACTTTGACCCGCTTCAAGAAGATGTTGCGCGCAAAGCCCTGATCCCGCGCCTCGAATTCATCCCAGGTGACGGTGCCTTCATGGTGCTTCAAGACGCGTCGCGCCCTGCGGATCATCCTGCGCTCCTGCATCTCCTTGGTCTTCTTCGCGCTGTACACCGTGAAGACCACGACCCCAATTGAGGCCGGCACCCCGACCACCGGGACTTCAATCACAAGTCGAATGAGGAAGTAGACGAGGTTTCCGAAGCCGTCGCCAGAGCCCCCGCCGCCCCCAAACCCTCCGCCGCCCCCGCCGCCCCCAAACCCTCCGCCTCCCCCGGCCTGGCACAGGGTGAGGAGTGGAAAGACCTTGATGAGGAGGAGGTACACTGGAATTCAGCGCAGTGGTGCGCTTGGCAGGACTCGAACCTGCTACCCCCGGTTTAGGAAATCGGTGCCCTATCCAGATGAGCTACGGGCGCTCAGCGGGAGAGCAGGTTAGCGACGAGGAAACAGGCACATAGGGCGCCTTCTCCTTGACACTCGGATTGTATCGCATGGGGCGCGGAACCTCGATAGGCGCCTAGGGCGTTGCGGCGAAAGGGGCTCACTTCCCGAGCACTTTAGTGAGATCGAGCACCACCGGGTCAAACCTGGCGCGTCCGGCCACCTTCCTCAGGTCTCCGCTCGGGGCGGCGTCGGCAAACTTCGCCGGAAACTCAAACCTGACCGAGAGCTCGTGTTTCCCCGAAGGGAAGGCGTAGTAGTCCAGTCCTCCTCCAAAGAAGCGCTCGACGAGAATTCGGTCCCCCTTTTCGTTGAAGAAGACATTGTCGATCGACTCCTTTGACTTGAGGTCGATCTTCTCCCCGATCGGCTCTCCTGTCGCAGTCGAATACCGGCGGATCCATGAGGGCCCCACGGAGAGCACCTCTTCGCCGTTCGGCGTGAACATCACGTGCTTTCCGGGGAAGGGGCGCCTACTGAGGGCCCTGCGGTCCTCGAAATCCACCCGCCACACCTCCTCGCCCGTCTTCGCGTCGAAGAGCGCGTGATATGTCTCACCGTGCTCCCCCTTTCCGCTGCCTTCCTCTTCCCTCCATTCGATGTGCCGTAGGAACACCGCCACCTTCTCTCCATCCGGCGAGACCCCGTATTCGGCGCTCAGCGCTTCCATCGGGCTCTCTGCCGAGATGCTCCACGCGCGCTTCTTCTTTTTGAGGTCCCAGCAGGTGAGCTCGTGTCCGGCCTCGAGCCCGTCCTCTCCTATTGGGAGCTTGCGGTGGACCAGATGGACGAAGGTCTCCCCGTTGGCGCTCATGCGCGGCGGGCTATTGAGACCGCATGGTCCGCCCAGCTTGATCACCGCCTTGGGTTTCTTGCCCGTGGTCTTCCAGAGCTTCAGCGTGTGGTCGCCGTCGCTGTAACTGGCGATCGTCTTCCCGTCTGCGGTGAACCTCAACCAAATCGGGTGCGCGTCGTGAGAGCCCAGGGTCTTCGAGAGGCCTCCTTTGCGCGTCTCCCAGAGGTAGACCTCACCGCCAGCGCTGCTCTCAGAGGAGCCGTTGTTAGAAGAGCTCCTGACGATCCAGGACGCGCCGGCGAGCTTCTTTCCGTCCAGCGAGAACGCATAGTTGTAGAGCCCGCCGTGCTGGGCCGGCTTGCTCAAGTCCAAACGGGGAAGCGAGGCGCCGTCGACGGTCTTCGTTTGGGCGATGGCCGAGACCGGCACCGCGAAGAAGAGGAGCGCGAAGAGGGCTTTGTGAATGTCATTCATAGTCGAAGGCTCTTCGGTTGACAGTGATCTTGTACCCAGCGCTGGGGCTCAGCGTAGCTCGGCTATGAGTCCTGCCGAGCCTTCGGATACGAAGGGGGGGCATGCACGCCAAGACCCTACTTGAGTTCCTCCCGGTGACGCAAGTGGTGCCCCGGCAGGTACGCCGCCACATCATTGCGCGCAGGGGTCAGGCGCATGATGGTGGCTGCCGAAGTCCAGGGCGCGGAACATGGAGCCGTGGTCCAGGGTGTTCTGGAAGGGGCGCTTCTCAGAATCCCCAGGAGACGGAGATGGTCGGCTCTTCGCCATTGAGGAGGATCAGGGAGTAGCTCAAAGGGGGGCGACGGAGAGTGAGGATCGGGTGCAGGTTGTCTCCGTCGTAGATGAGCCTTCCTGTCCACGCTTCATCCAAGGCGTAATTCAGGCTGGCCGGTACTCGAAACCTCTCGTCTTCAATTCCATAGGACAAGCTGGCGCTGCCGCTGAACCCAGCCCCGAGGTTCTGGGCCGCTGTGACGTACAGTGCGTTGCCGTCCACTTCGGTGGAGGGCCAGGCCGAACTCGTCCCTAGGGCCAAGGCAGGGTGTTCATCAGTGGCATCCATGAAACGCCAGTTCACCAGGGGGAAGAGCTGCTCCTCCTCCTGGTCGTATTCAAGACCGACCTGAAGATCCCTGCGAAGCCGATGTACGAGTGAGAACTCGATGGGCGAGCGGTCCGAGTCGACCAGGATGAAACGCCCCGTCAGACTCCACGAGCCAGATTGGATTTGTCCTGCACCCCACACGGGAGCGCCCTCACCGGGTCAGCCAGGTCACATGGGGATCGGAGGCGCAGCCTCGTCCTGGGCGGGAAACCATGGATCCGACCAGGGAAGAGGGTCAACCAGGAGAAGCGGTGCCGTAATGAGCAGTGCGGTGATCATCTTGCTGGATACTAGCTAAAACGCTCCGCCGGTTTCGGGATTGGATGAGCTTTTCAACCTGAAGTGGCGCAGGCTAAGGAATCAGAAAGTTGTGGGAGCCTGATTGGAAGCAGCCTCCGGGACTTGCCCCAGGATTGCTTCAGGGGCCCTCGGGCAGTTGCTGAATTGACCTGGCTGCCGTGCGGTGAGATGTTCCAGCAATGCCGCCGGACGATTCGATTGCCCCAGCTTGAAATCTTCAATTGCCTTTGATTAGCTTGAACCGCCAGTCAGTGAGGTGAGCAGTGGAGAATGCCATCCGGCATATCAAGGAATATTGGTACAAGTACCTTCTAGAGACCCTGGTTATCGTCGTGGGTGTTCTAGGCGCCTTCGCACTGAACAATTGGAATGAATCGAAGGTCAGGCTTCGAACGGAAAAGGAAGTGCTGGATCAGATTTCATCTGATCTCCAGCGCACCGTAGATAGTGTTGAGAGGAGCTCCTCATCGCACATACAGATCATAGCCACTGCCATGGAGCTCTTGGATCACATGGCCGGTGATGAGCCCTACGATGAGGCCATCTCATACCAGTTGGCCGAATCGTTCTTCTATACGCAACTGGACAACGACCTTGGTGGTTACAAGACCATGCAGTCACATGGGGTTGACATCATTGCAAACCAAGATCTAAGAAATCAGATAATCCACCACTTCGGACAGAGGCTCGCTGTCATCAAGAGACGTGAATCGATACTGTTCGACTTCGCCGACAAGGTGAAGCTGTATGAGTGCCAGAAATATTTCAAGCACACCTTTGAGGTCGAGAACTTTCTTGTGGGCGAAGAAACTGCAACTGGATGGGGAGACATCCGACTGAGAAGTGAGCCGCGAGATTATGAAGTGCTGCGGCGAAGTGAGGAGTACCGGTATCACCTCAAGACCTACATGGAGACGGTCAAGTGGTATGAGGTCGGCATCCAGGTGTTCGGTCGCGAGACGGGCGAATTGGTTGATGCCATAGGCGAAGAAGTCACCAGCCGCTTTGAATAAAGGCCTGCGGGTCTGCGGTGCAGGCATATTGCAAGCTGAGGAGAGCGGGCATGGGACTAGAAAACCGATGCACTCTCCAAGATCGGTGACGGTCCGCGGGCCGAGTCATGTTTCTGGAGTCACTTTCCATCCCACCGGAATTCAGTCCTCGGCCATCCAGTACCAATTTCCGGAGAGGTGCCCCTTGCTGCCGGAGTTGTAGCACAGGTCGTCGATGCCCGTGGTGCTGTAGACGAAGCCTGCCTCTACATCATTGGACAGTGTGAAGTAGATCCGGTTCTTGTCATGGCAGTCTCGGTTAGCCTGCTGATAGATGGAATACGGACCTACACTGGCCTTGGAGATGGAAAAAGAATCGCGTGGCTCGAGATCAATTTCGATGACTTGATCCAACGCCGGCCTGGCGAAGGCGAAGCCTAGGTGCATGGGTGCTTTGAAGGCGACCAGAAGTGTGACGATGGCGGGCAGAAGCACCACGCTGCGCCAGCCCGTCCAGAGAGCGGGGCGTTGGGTGAGGAGGGTGCCGACCAGTGCGATCACCAAGCGGATACTGATAGCGAGAGATATCAACCCCCAGAGTATCATCAGGAAGAAGATGAACCTCATGTAGTAGAAGCTTGGCAGCATGGCTCTCCAGAGCACGACAGCTGATAGGCCTGACACCAGCGCCAGGGTATAGCGATCGAAGGGGAGTTGCCACATGGCGGGAGGCTTGTTGTTCGTAGTGTTCATCATCTTCTATGCATTCTATGGATTTGGATCCGCAGCAGATGAATGAATAGCAATCGGTATGAGAAAGGTGAACCATGTGGTAGGTGGTAATCATGGTGTCTTCATGTGAGGGATTACTTTGATTGATGAAGGTGCCAGGACCAAGGACCGCTTGGAGTCCCACCATCTAGCTACAACCAGTTCTGAAGGATGCCCATCAACGCGCAGTTCTCCGCTGGAGTTGGAGTTTGGTAGGTTTTGGGAACGAAGCAAGGGGGCCTTGACCTCAACCGCTATACCCTCGATTTTGATAGATCAGATATGAGAACCATGAATGACTACAGAGAAGCATCAGGAGTTCATAGGGCATGCTGGAGGCCCTCTGGATCATTATTTGCAGTCTCATAGGTGCTGTGGGTGGCGCAATTTTGATCGGGGGCTTTACTTCGATCCCGCTTTCCATTCTCGGCGGCGTCCTTGGGGGGATAGCTGGACCCCTCATTGGAAAGTACATCCCATTCTTTGAGTGGTTCATCTGACAGCTCCCGCCTCTTCAGCCTGTCCGAATAGCTCCCACCTGGCTCTGAACGAGTCACCTGAACGCAGGAGTTTCCGCATCTTCTGGTCCTTAGCAGAGGGTTGTTCAAATGGGTATGATGTTTGAGCTGATCTATGAAACTCGTCCCAATTGCCCTCCTCACCGACTCCGTCGCAGTGAGTTCGTGTTAGGGTCGATCCATGGCCAGCAACGAACCAGACAATCCTGGTGGTAGGTTCTTTGCCATTGCCGTGGCAATGGGGATCATCGGCGGGGGTGCGTTGCTGGGAGGGGTCTCTTTGATCCTCGGGCGCACCGGCAATGCATCGAATCACCTGGCGGATATTGGACTCCTGTTGTTGATCGTTGCGGGTGTTGCCAACCTGGCAGCCATCCCTATGGGGCTTCGCTTCATGCTTGTTCAAAAGAAGTTCCTGTGGTGGTGGCCCATCAGCCTGCTATTAGCAGTGGCCGCCGCGGTCGGTTGTGTGATCGCCCTCAACCTCTGAAGCACACCGAGTCACAGGTACGCGAGGGCACCTGCAATGCTGGCAAGAAGATCGCACCCCTCCCCAAGAAGTAGCGACTAGCTACAACCAGCTCTGAAGGAGTCCCATCAACGTGAAGTTCTCCGCTGGGGTTGGAGGTTGGTATCGTTCAGGGATGAAGTACGTGGTTCTCTGCCTTCTAGCGGCGCTTGTCGTCTCTGTTTTCGTTGATTCCCATGGAGGTGGCAGAGACAAGTCTGAGACGGAGATTCCTGAGAGAGAGTCGGTCCACTACGGATCAGCCAGTGGGCCTGACGGTCCCGTTGCTGAAGGTGCCCATTGTTGGAGGTGCAATACCGTCTGGGGAACGAAAGACACGGAGTATCACGAATGGCATCGTCGTGAGCTGAATATGATGATGTACGCCAGTGGCTGCAAGCAGTGCAGGTATCACGGCGCATACAAGGACATGGAGATTCCCGAGGGGCATAGGCCAGCCGAGTTAGGGCCGTGGCCAAGGAAATGATGTGACAAATCGGATTAGAAATCCGATGCACTCTCCAACCTGAACTGACGCAAGCCCAAGAGAGTCAAGAACTTACAAGAGCCTGGTTGGGAACAGGCTCCAAGATTTGCCTCGGGTTTGCCTCAGAGTCCGATCAGGTAGCCAATGACAAGGAACGGTTGAGAGCTGAAGCCGCTTTAGAAGTGGTAGACCAGGCCTAAGGTGAAACTGGAGTCGTACTCCTGGTGCCCGCCAACCGGGAACTGAAAGGCGCCGCGGACTTCGACGCTACTCGTCATGTTGTATGCGGCTCCGATCAGTAGTTCGGCGGAACTGTGACCGTTGCTTGGACTGTCCAGCGAAGTTCGACCGTTGAATTCGAGAATTCCACTTGTGACGCCTAGCAGGGAGTGCGCACCCTTGTGCCCGCGATCAGGAACGGTTTCCGAGTGCACGTCATGAGTTTGAAGAATGTAGGCAAGCGCAGCGTTGTAGAAGAACTCGGAGTCGCCCGAATCCATGCCGCTTTCGGCGCCGATTTGCACGCTGGCCTGTAGCCGGTTCCTCAGGTCAAACCAGGCAGAAAATGAAGGAGCCCAGCTTGCTTCACCACTGCCTAGGCCTAGGTCCTCATCGCCCGTTGGGATGGACAGTTCCAGGTTACCGGCCAAAAGGAAATCCGCCGATTCAACGAGTAGCGCTCGAGCCGCAGTCGCAATATCGCCAAGGCCAGATTCTGAGTTTGCGCCGCTCGGATCGAGTTGAATCAATGGAGCTTCAAGGACCATTCCGATCCGGCGAGTAAAGGCCCATTCGAGTTCCATTTCGAATTCGGCCTCATCACCCTCAGAGCCTTGCGCCGAGCCATAGCTCAAAAATAACTCTCGGCCCAGGAACGCTGGTTCGATGTTGAAGACGTGCACATAGGGCGTGCCGCGCTCGCTGTAATGGCTATGTGCCCATGGCGTGAGCCAATCGCAGCCGGACTCCGGGCCAAGATCGTAGTGATGATCTTCTTGATACCCGGCCTCGTGCGTACTTTGCGCGTAAGCATTTCTAATGGAGCCCGCTCCACCGATCAGCAAGAGCAGGCCAGTGCACTTGGAGATTTTGGCCGACGTGGTTAGAAAGCCCCTAAGAGCGACCATTCCTAGCGTGCCCTGGCCCTCATGGGAGCTGTCAGCGTTGTGATTGGACGAATTGAACATTCTTAACATTTGTAATCAGCGCCCTCATGTACGGAGAACTTCTAGTTGATCGGGAATAGGCTCCGAGGTTTGTCTCAGGGTTCTAGCAGGTAGACGGGAGCAGGAGCTGTTTGGCCGGCGCTCAATCGGATCTTCGGCTTTCATCTATCCGTCCTTGGGTTTCGACCATTTTGTTTTTCGGTCCTGGGTGCGTTGGTGCACAAAGCGGCGGTGAAGGTCGCTGGCTATCTTTGGATTGGACGCAGCCATGTTGTTTTTTTCCGCCGGGTCCTGTTTCAGATTGTACAGCTGCCAGTCGCTGGCCTTGCTGGGTTCCTCCTTGGAATATCGGACGATCTTCCAGTCGCCGTGGCGCAGCGCCCAACGATTGACCCGCGTGTTCCAGATCCAGTAGAGGTCCCGTTCCCCGAGAGTGCCCGTGCCGAAGAGCAGCGGGCACAGGTCCGAGCCGTCCCAGGCAATCGCTTCGCGGGGAACGAAGCCGATCAGGCTGGCGAGGGTCGGGAACCAGTCGACGATGTGCACGACCTCCTCGATTCGCTGGGGTTTGATACGTGCGGGCCAGTTCATGAAGCCCGCTACATGAATGCCGCCTTCCCAGACATCGAGTTTGCGCCCACGGAGATCCGAGGGCTGATTGTATTTCACCAGGTGGATGCTGTTCGGGTATTTGCCCTTCTTTGAACTGCTCACCATGGGGCCGTTGTCCGATGAGAACATGATCAGGGTGTTCTTCCTCTGCCCGGTTTCCTCCAACGCCTTCAGCACATCTCCGACCGCGCTGTCCAGGTGGTGAACCGTGGCCAGCAGGAGTCGCTTGTCCCGTGAGGGCTCGGATTGGATCAGACCCTGGGGGTCGTTGAACCACTTGATCTTGTCTTCATTGAGCCAGCGCTTCGGATTCTCGGGGTCCGGCTGGGTGGGGGTGTCGACGAACTCACCGCGTTCATCCAGCGGCAGGTGAGGCGCATGGAACGGGAGGTAGAGGAAAAAGGGCCCGCTCCGCTCCTGCTTGATGAACCTGACTGCTTCATTGCGCGTCAGGTCCGTTACATGTGTGCCATCTTCGTGACCGGGAATGATTTTGTGGTTTCTATGCCAGGTCGGGTCATAGGGCGTGTCGGCCTTGGCGTGGTAGCGATGGTCGTACATACCGATCGCACCCGTCAGGGAGCCGTGGCTCCCATCGAAGCCAAAGTGGTTCGGTCCGTGCTCGGGGATGGAACCCAGGTGCCACTTGCCGCTCATGAAGGTCTCGTAGCCCGACTCCTTGAACATCGAGGCCATGGTCGCAGTGCCTATGGGAAAGGCGGGCTGATTGTTGGCCGCAAGCGCCTGGGTGCCGAAGCGTCCTGGGTAGCGGCCGGTCATGAGCGCGACCCGGGTCGGCGTGCACTGTGGCATGACATAGTTGTTGACCAGAGTGGCGCCTTCCCTGGCGAGTCGATCCAGATTGGGTGTGTAGACCGCGGGGTTGTTGTAGCCGATGTCCGCCCAGCCCTGATCGTCCGTGATGATGACGATCACATTCGGATGGTCCGCATCGCTGGGCTCTGCGGAGGTGCCGCTCAGGCACACAATCGGGAGGAGACAGGTGAAGAGGTGCTGGAGCTTCATCATTGCTTGCGTGTTGCGTCGACCTTTTCCAACTGGGGCGCGGTCAGGGGGTAGGGATACAGGGGCGGCTGGAAGCCTTTCCTGCGCTTGACCGGCCAGGGACGGACACCGCAGCGTTCGGCCCAGGACTCATAGGAGCTGCTCAGGCTGGCCACGCGTTCGGGAAGCTTCGCGGCCAGGTCGCTCGTCTCGCTGCGGTCTTTCGAGAGGTCATAGAGCTCCCAGGGCTTTCCGTGCCGGGAGACGAGCTTCCACTGGCCCGTGCGCATGGCCCGGTTTCCTTCGTGCTCGAAAAAAATCGGAGCGGGCCGCACAAGAGTTTCGCCGCGCAGGGCCGGGAGGAGGGAGACGCCTTCAAGGCCGCCGATTTCGTGGCCGCCGGGGTGGCTGGGGTAGTGGGCTCCTGCCAACTCGTAGAGGGTCGGGGCGATGTCGATCAGGTGACAGGGTTCATGGTGGATCGCCCCCTTGGTTTCGATACCGGCGGGCCAGTGCGCGATGAAGGGCGAGGAGATTCCGCCCTCGTGCACCCAGTGCTTGTACATGCGGAAGGGTGTGTTGGAGGCGTTGGCCCAACCCTTGCCATAGGTCAAGAAGTAGCCCTCGCGACCGCCGACCATTTCGTCCGGGCTGCCGCCCATCAGGCCACCCTCCGCGCAGCCCCCGTTGTCGGCAAAAAACAGGATCAGCGTGTTGTCGCGGATCCCCTCGTCGTCAAGCGTCGCGACCAGGCGCCCCACGTTCTGATCGATGCGGTCGACCATGGCGGCGTAGATCGCCATGCGCAAAGCCAGGGCCTCGCGGCGCTCAGGATCTGTCTCGTCCCATGGTTTTACATCAAGGGGCGAGAGCCTGCTGCCGGGGGGCAGGATGCCCAGCTTCTGCATGCGTTCAAAGCGGCCCCTGCGGACGGGTTCCCAGCCCGTGTCATACCGGCCCCTGTAGCGTTCGATGTCCTCGGGCGGCGCGTGCATGGGCCAGTGCGGAGCGGTGAAGGCCAGATAGAGCACGAAGGGGTCGTCGCTGCGCTGGTTCGATTCGCGCACATAGGAGATCGCACGGTCGCTGAAGGAATCGGAAGTGTAGAAATCCTCCGGGGGTGTGATTGGTCGCCGGCCCTCCATCAAGAGCTTGTCGGGGAGCGGCTTGAAGTGATTGCTGCCGCCCCGGATGATTCCAAAGTATCGCTCGAAGCCGCGGTCCATGGGCCACATGCCCGCAAAGGTGCCCACATGCCACTTGCCCGCCATCAGGGTCCGGTAGCCCGCGCCCGCCAACACCTCCGCGAAAGTGAGCGAACTGCGGTTCAGCTCGCCGCTGTAGCCGGGGTATCCGAGATCCTGCCCTCGCTGACGGCCTTCGCTGGTCATCCAGCCCACGCCGGCCTGGTGCGCGTAGCGTCCCGTCAGCAGCGCGGCGCGCGTCGGGCAACAGCGGCCGGTGTTGTAGAACTGGGTGAGGCGTACTCCGTTGGCAGCAAGGCGGTCGAGGTGGGGCGTCGAGATCTCACCGCCAAAGCAGCCGATGTCGCTGAACCCCATGTCGTCGGCCATGATGACGACCAGGTTGGGCCGCGCAGCGGGCTCCTGACCGGAAGCACCGCTCAGGACCGCAAGCGCCAGGGGTAGGATCAGAACTCGCATGGGGCCGCCGTTCAAGATGACCCCGGACTAGAGGCCAATGTTCTTCGGTGGGTACTTTCTGAATGTACCACCGTGCGCTGTCAGTTTGCCGGCGACGGTTGCAAGCCAGGGGCTCAGTCGGTGTCCGACGGTCATTTCCTCTTTGGGGTCGAGATAGAGATCGAACAACCAGGGGGCAAGTCCGACATCCATGACACTCGCGAGGTCTATGTACTTGTGGGTCGCCTGTGGTATGACTACTTTGATATGAGCCTTGAACTGCCGCATGCGGCAGGCCATCAGTTCGGTGCCCCACCAGAAGTAGACCGCTTCCCGCTGGGATCGACCGTTGTCGTGCAGCAGGAATGAGGTCTGATCGATGAAGTCGTAGTAGCGATCGTCGGGCAGGGTATCGGTCGACACGCCAGCAAGGTTCAGAGCGGTTCCGAACAGATCAAGCAGGTCGAAGAGATCATCACTGACCCGGCCAGGTGCGATCATGCCCTTCCAATAGGCGATGCCAGGAACGCGCACACCACCCTCGAAGGTCGTGCCCTTGGCGCCCCGAAAGGGGGTGTAGCCAGCGTCCGGCCAGGCATCCATCTGGGGCCCGTTGTCTGAGGTGAAGAAGATGAGAGTATTCTCGAGGACACCGGCTTCCTCAAGGGCGGCGCGCAGGGCACCCACATGGAGGTCAACTTCGACTATCGCGTCCTTGTAGGGGTACTTGCTTGCGCTGAGACCCGCCAGATCCGGATTGGCGTAGTTGTCGCAGTGAACTTTCATAAAGCAGTGCTCAAGGAAGAAGGGCTTGTCCTTTGCCGCCAACTCCTTGATCTTCGCGATCGAAAAATCTGTCAGTACCTGGTCAGCGCGGCCCATGTCCTCGGTGGACTCGACTGAACTGATCTCCTCGGTACGCCCACCCTTGAACCCGTGAACAAGGTGGTGTCCGATTCCCAGTCCCTCGAAGGCAGCCATCTTGAGAGGGTCCAGGACAAGTTCAGGATAGCGACGTCCATCGACGCGTTGTGAAATCTCTTTCTGTGCTGGATAGTAGCCATAGAATTCGTCGAAGCCCACGTCGTGTGGGCGCATCCCTACGGCTTCTCCCACATGCCACTTGCCGGTGAGGACGGTCGTGTAGCCCGAGTTTCCCAGCAGGGTGGCCAGGCTGATTTCATCGGCCCAGGGGTTCTTGGTGACTTTGTCACCCGCAAGGATTGGACGGGTCAGGCCTGTGCGGATGGGGAGCCGTCCGGTCAAGATGGCCGAGCGCGTCGGAGTGCAGGTTTGTTGTGCATAGCACGATGTCAACCTCAGGCCATCATTGGCCAGGGTGTCGAGGTGGGGCGTAGCTGCTCCAGCTATTTCACCGCCGCCATAGCAGCCAGGGTCCCCATAGCCCATGTCGTCCACCACGATCCAGACGATGTTGGGTCGCTTGCCCGTTTTCTTGCGCAGGTTTGCAAGCTTCTCTGCCACCTGTGCTTCCTGCTGGGGGCGGGGAATGGATGGTTCCCTGTTGTCCACCTTGCGGACGGAGCGATCGAACGATTGACCGAAGCTTGGAGTCAGCAAGCTTGCGGCCAGTAAAACTGATAGAAGAGTGATGGGTTTCATGGTTGTTGTTCGTTGGTTCATTTGTCTGAATTGCTCAGAGCTATTGTGATCTGTTCGATTTTGCCAGTGAACGGGAACGGGGCCCGTTCGAAGTAATCGCGGGCAACCGGGGAACCGAGATCGATCCCTACGTCGAAGCTCTCGCTTGCATTGAAGAGTCCTGGCACGGTCATGCTTGTGGATGTCCTGGCGACCTCGTCTCCATCAATGGACAGAATGATGTCGGCCTCAGATCCGGGGAACTCGGCCTTGAGGCGGGTATCGACCACGATCGTGTGCTTGCCAGCGGGGACCTTTTCAGCAGACCTTGCAAGGGCTCGATAGATAATCATCAGGTTGTATTCAAAGCAAAGATACCCATCGTCCATATAGCAGCTCAGGCCTCCGCCGCTGCCACCCAGGGCATAGAGCACACCATTTGCGTTCTCATCGAGTTCGGCTTCGATGCGGACCACGTTGCTGTGCTTGCCAACTGGCGGAGCGATCATTTCAGGTACCCGAGTGGTCCGCGAGTCGAAGGTCCAGTTGGTGTAGGGCGAGCTTATAGCGTCTTCCGGGTGTATGCGCAGCCAGTTGCCTGCGCCGATGGGGAAGGCTTTGTTCTTCTTGGCTTCAGACAGGAACAGTTCTTTCATCTGCTCGAGTTTCTCGGGCTGCTCAAGTGCCAGGTCAGTCGCCTGGGAGAAATCCTTTCGTAGGTCGTAGAGCTCCCACGGGTCTGTTTGCGAGTCCCATTCCGCGAGGCCTTTCTGCGCGTTCTGCCAGGGGATCAAGGGGCCAAAGGTGCAGGCGTACCATCCGCGGTCGTAGATGCCCCTGCTGCCATTGTTGGCGAAGTACTGGACGGGTTTGTTCTCGGGTGCATCGGCATCAAAGAAAGACGCAGCCATGCTGACACCATCAATGGGTTCCTGCTTGGCTCCGTTGACAATCTTTGGATGGGGGATGCTCAGGATGTCGTAGACAGTGGGGGCAATGTCATTGACATGGTAGAACTGGGAACGAACTGCTTGATCTGGCTTGATCTTGCCGGGCCAGGAGACGACGAGCGGATTTCGGGTACCACCGAAGTGGGAGGCGACGAGTTTTGTGTGCCGGAAGGGCGTGCTTCCTGCCCAGGCCCAGCCGGCGTGATACATGTTGTCGGTGACGTAGGTACCGAGCGCGGGCAGGCCGCCCAATTCTTCCAAGGCGGCGATTTGCTGTTCGACCGTGTTCGGGATCTGGTTCTGTGCCAGCAACTCGCTGATGGATCCGTTCTGACCTTCTGCCGACGAGCCGTTGTCGCCCCAGATAAAGAACATGATGGTGTTCTCTCGCTGGCCCAGTTCTTCCATGCTGGCAATCAGGCGACCGATCTGCGTGTCAGTGTGTTCGAGGTAGCCCGCAAAGATCTCCATCAGGCGTGATTGGAAGGCGCGCTCGGATTCCGGGATGCTGTCCCAGGCGGCCATCGATTCAGCACGAGGAGTCAACTGCGTCCCCTCAGGAACAAATCCAAGCTCCTTTTGCCGTGCGAAGATCTCCTCGCGCAGCACATCCCATCCCTGGTCGAACTTGCCCTTGTATTTGTCGGACCACTCCTTGGCCACGTGGTGCGGTCCGTGCACTGCTCCAGGAGCCCAGTACATGAAGAATGGCTTGTCCGGAGCAAGCGAGCGATGCTCGTGCAACCAGTCGATTGCGCGATCCGCCAGCAATTCCGTCAGGTGTGTCCCGTGCGGTGGTTCGATGTGCGTGGTGTTCTCGACCAGGCGAGGCTCCCACTGGGAGGTCTCTCCCGCGAGGAACCCATAGAAGTACTCAAACCCGTAGCCAGTGGGCCAGAAGTCAAAGGGACCCATGGCTGTGGTCTGGTCGGCCGGCGTGTTGTGCCACTTCCCGAAGGCAGAAGTGTTGTAGCCGTACTGCCGCAGCACCTCCGGCAGGGTGGCGGCGGTCTTGGGGATGATCCCGGTGTAGCCGTCCCAGTCAACCGCGCGCTCCGCAATTGTGCCGGACCCAACCCGTTGGTGATTGCGCCCCGTCAGCAAGCTCGCGCGGGTCGGGGAGCAGATCGATGTGGTATGGAAGCGGTTGTAGCTGATGCCTTCTTCTGAAATCTTGTCAAGGGTCGGCGTGTGAGCGAAGCCGCCGAATGTTTCTGCCGTGCCGAAGCCGCAGTCGTCCATCAGAATAATGACAATGTTGGGCGCGTCCGCAGGCAGCCGGTCTGGGACGACCCGGCGTTTGTGAATTGAATCCTGCAGGCGTGGTTTGGCAATGCTGGCCGAAGGAACCTGGGGAAAAGGCAGCACAGAACCATCTGCAGCCTGTGCGATGACCTCGTGCTCCTGGCAACTAGAGCAGAAGAGGGCGAGGGCGAATCCAGTGATAAAGGTCTTGTTCATTTCAAGAAGCTTGCAGGTAATGAATCAGAATGACGTGCGTAGACGTACGCCGAAGACGGTTGCCGTCTCCACGGTTTCGAGCAGGGGGTCGAGAATCTGAGCGCTCAACGTCAGTCCGACTGAAGGCGCGAGTGCGAAACTGTAGTAGGCCTCCCAGCGTTGGCTGGTTTCGTCAATCAGAAACGAGTTCGTCAGGAGGTTCTCGCGAATCTGCGAGCGCGCATATCCGATTCCAAATGTGTCGTCGGGTCTGCCCGAATGGAGCCCACGGCCCGCGAGTCCCACACTCAACGACCACTCGACGGGGTTGGTGTCCTTGTCGGCCAGGCCCGCGCGCGCAAAGAAACCGGTTCCTCGCAGATCCGTACGGCCATTGGTGACATCGACCCGTTTTCCGGCGGGTTCATCCACAGAGAGGTACTGCCAGATGTTCCAGAAGGCATTCCAACTCTCTGAGTTCGACGGCACATTGAGGACGCCAGCGTCTACGAACTGCCCCTGGATGTCCGTGAAATCACCGTCGAAGGCATATTGGAAGGCCAGATTCATGCCGCCCGGGAGAGCATTGAGCTGATACTGGTTGCGAATGGCTGTCGACCAGGTCAGACCCTCGTCGAGTTCATCAAAGCCATTGCTTGTGGAGGCATCATTGCTGGTGTAGATCGAACTGGTGACGGTGACATCTTCGTTCGGCATCCAGAAAATGCCCGCGCCGGGTGCGCTGTAGGGGTTCATGATCGCAGTGACAGAGGAAGCCAGGAAGGAGTGTGAGAGGAATTGGGTATCACCTCGGCCTCCCGCGAATTCGTTGACGTCGCCGCCCAGAGTGATGATCTTGCCCAGAAAGAGCCCCAGCTGCTTTGACAGGAACTGCGTGTAGCGAAATTCGGTGATGGCCAGCAGCAGGCTCTCTTCTCCATCCGTCTGGGGAAAGAAATGTACGTCGTTGGCAGCGAGCAGCACGCGGGTGTCGCGATTCACGGAGCCTCCGTGCTTCGATTCGGTGCGGAAGGTGAAGAGTGCTCCGGGGAGGACTCCCATGCGGTCGAGATCAAAGTTGATAGGAATATCCAACTTGCCCCCATACTCGCTGGACTGATTTGCTCCGCCACTCGCCACGTTCTGGAGCACTTGTGTCCAGATGAGGTCGTAACGGATGCCGGCTTCGGTCAGTTGATCGCGCCTGCCTCCCCAGTCTCCACTCAGAAAAGCCCGCTCATCAAGTGCCCCGCCATGCTTGCGAAGCGGGAGCAGTCCCTTGCGCTGGGGGGATTGCTCGGTCTGTGGGGGATTCTTGGTGGAGTCCATGACCTTCTCCTGCGCCAGGGCCGGGACAGCAAGAAGGGGTAGCAGGATCAGAAACGGCGTGGGCATTGTTGCTTTCTTGTTGGCGTCTTTGGCAGCGACTTCGATTGCTGCTGTGCGGGCTCCCGTAGGTTAGCGATGTGGTCGGGGGGAGGTTGCCGGTTACATAGACGTTGCATGGATTCGGTAGAATCCGATTGTTGATTTTTATGGAACTTCAGCTGGCTTGGACCGTCAACGACTTTGCAGTCTCGGTCCAAGTTAAGGAGTTCAAAGGGACTCTAGGCCGAGTCGTCGGTCTGGACCGAGTCTCGTCCTATCATCCTGACCCTTCTCATGGGGACGGTTTTCGCCGGCCCCGCGAGAAACTCACCCGCGGTAGATGGACAGCGAGTCAACGGACGCTACCCCAGTAATCCCATAGAAGGAGGGACTGTATCTCTCTGGGGGATAGGCAGCACAAGGGGCCCCGCCGAGCGACCTCAGCGCGGCCGCCCCTCGGTCACTCCCGGCCTCACCTGCCGCCCCGAAGCCACGGCCTTGATCAACAAGGAATACAGGGAAGGGTTTCAGTTCAAAATCTGACCCAAGAGAAGGAGTCACTTGGGAGCCCGGTGCTACGCGAACACCCAGGCTAATGCTCTTGGGAAAGGGAGGCGGCCCCAATTTGAGCAAGAAGTCCTAACGCAGAAGCCTTAAGGGTCTTCCTGCCGCAAAATCCCCATGGCCCGGTGCACGCCTCCGCGCACGCTCTTCTTGATTCCCTGGGCAGCACCGCGGGCCACGAACGCTCCCACGCTGGAACGTTCCCGATCCACGGGTCGGCAAACCGCTTGTGCCCAAAGACCCACTCGCACCAGGAGGGTGGCGCTCACCAGTCCCTGGCCCGCCGCCGCCGCCAGGGATCCGACCTTGGCTGAGAGAGCATCCGATGCATGCTGGGATAGGTCTGCCCCTAAGGCAGCCACGAACACTTCAAAAAGCAAACGCGAGGTTCCCGCAACCCCCGGCCGGCCCCCATGGAGCTCTGCCACACGGCGCACCAAACGCAGTGAAAAACCGAGTGTCAACAATCCATCGACTAAGGGCATAGTGAACAGGCTGGAGGCCACGCCAAGCCGCAAGGCACTGTGGCGAATCTCCCGTTCCACGCGCGAATCGAGTTCAGGCAAGAGACACTCTTCCAGATTACTCCGCAGATGAGCCACGGACTGCTGGCCTGCGAGGTCTGCACGTGTTGCGGAGAGTGCTTCTGCTAAGGATTCTCCGTGCACACGCTCCAGGTCCGCGAGCCAACGCCGGATGTCCCGCGAAACCACGGCTGGCTTGAGTCCCTCAGCCACCAAGGCCCGTTTGAGCTTCCCGATGCGCTGCAAACTCAGATAGCTCCGGGTTTCCAGCCACACCAGCCAACCGCCCCCGAGCGCCGCAAGACCAAGACCCAGCCACGCCAATTCCCTCAAGGGTGAGGCCCACTCGCTCACATTCTGAACCACCACAATCGTCTCTCCAAGCACGACGGTGAGCAGGAACAGGGCACAGCCAACGGCCAACAGGGGCAGGGGGCGCAGGAGGATTCGGAACCAAGAATGCATAGGACTGCCCCATTGAACCAGTAAAGCACGGGGCTGCCTAGGTATTGGGATCTCCACCGGCGCACTTTCAAAAGGATTCCAACAGGACCCGGACATTCATCCGCCGGGGAAGCCCCAGGGACAGCCGAGGCGCATCTCCCATCGTCCGGCGGAATCCGATTGTTGATGATTGTGGAACTTCAGCTGGCTTGGACCGTCAACGAATTTGCGGTCTCGGTCCAGGGGCTGTTCCGGGAGTGGTGGGCATCAGAATCAACTCCTGACTTGCCCTACGAGCACTCACGCGAGTTCAAATCTTGAAGATCAGGCTGTGTCCTGCCTGCATCTTGACCCTCTCAGCGCCGGGCAAGAAGTGCGCTTTGAATCTTGAGCAGAACTGCGTCGCCCACTGCCCGCGCTTCCTGTCCCTGGCGCTGGGAGCTGACTCGAAGGACCGAACCGCCGGAACTGTGCAGCACGCATTCGACGGTCACCTCCGCCCCTTGGTAGGTCATGCGGGCCAGGCGGGGGTTGCTGGTGAAGCTGGCTTGACCACCAGCGAGTTCCTGGAAGACAGTGCGTGTTGCTTGCCAGGCCGTGCCGGGGTCGGCCTTGATCACCGAGCCATAGGTCTTGACCAGGACCCCCTCACTGGCCTGGGGGTTGCTGCAGGCAAAGAGGCTGGCGCACACCAGCAGAGAAAAAAGTCGTGCCTTGGGGAGTCGTTTCACGGTGGGGGAGTCTGAGGAAGATGCGGTCTGGGTGGTTGAGTTCGCATGCTTGGGTCTCTGCCGGGGACGCAGGCGTGCGTCACAGCGGACCCTGATTCAAAGGCGCTCTCTTTTCGCTCGCAGTATAGGCTGGCCTGACTGGGGTTTTCACCGGAGCATTCCCAGGGAAGTCCCTGGAGCAGTTCGGGGAACCCATTGCGGGTTAGAATGCCGGCCATGTCCAATCCAGAGAATACAGGGCCCGCCTCTGCTGCTCCCTCCATCCCTGGAGCCATGCGCCGTGCGTTCTTGCGTCGTTGCCCTCGTTGCGGTTTGGGAGAATTGCAGGAGTCGCGCTTCAGGCTGCGGACTTCTTGCGCGGCGTGTGGACTCTGTTATCGCAAGGAATCCGGAGCAATGACCGGACAGATGTATCTGACAGCGATCATCACCGAGATCTTTGCCGTGCTGCTGGTGTTGGCGGTGTTTTTTCTGACCGACCTGGACACCCTGCCTTCGATTGCCCTGGGCCTGCCTTTGGTGGTGCTCTTCAGTTATCTGGTATTGCCCATCAGCATGCGCATCTGGGTGGCGGTGGAGTATGTCACCGACCGGGTGGGCGAGGCGGCGGATCGCTCCCACTGAGGGGCCCTACAGTGCCTGAACTACCTGAAGTTGAAACGACCTTGCGCCTGGTGCGCCCTGGCATTTTGGGACGCACGATTCGGGGCGTTGAAGTGTGCTGGCCGCGCACCCTCGGGGGGCTTGGGGAGCATGAGTTTTCTTCTTTGGTGCTGGGTGCGCGCATTGCTCAGGCTCGGCGCAGAGCCAAATACATTCGCCTGGATCTTGAGCGCGGGAGCGCGCGAGCCGGCTACGAGGCTGCGGGCAGCATCCTGATTCACCTGCGCATGAGCGGGCGGCTCTTGCTCGGGAGGCGCGGGGCAGCCGCCCCCGGGTGGCGCCGGGTTTCGCTGGAACTGGACCGGGGGATGCTGCACTTTGTCGATGTGCGCAAGTTCGGGCGTTTTGTCTGGACGGCAACCCCCGCTGAGGATCTGGCGCACCTGGGACCTGAGCCCCTTTCCCATGAGTTCACTGCGGAGTGGTTGCATGGGGCTCTCGCTCAACGCAGGCGTCAGTTGAAAGCGCTCCTCTTGGATCAGAGCTTCATTGCGGGACTGGGCAACATCTATGTGGACGAGGCCCTGCACGAGGCGCGCTTGCATCCTCTGACCCCAAGTGACCGGGTTTCGAAGGCCCGGGCGCGAGGATTGCACCAGGCCATTCAGCGTATTCTGGGCGAGGCGATCGAGCGCGAAGGGTCCTCCTTTGATGGTTTCTATGTGACTCCTGAAGGTAACCCCGGGGCCTACCAGGATCAGTTCCAGGTTTATGGTCGCGAGGGACTGCCCTGTCGTTCCTGTGGAAGAAGGCTGATGAAGATGTTGGTGGCCCAGCGGGGGACGCATGTCTGTACCCGCTGTCAGGTTCTGCCTCGCAAGCTCGTGGCTCGCAAGGCTTGAATACCAAGGCGCTCGCTCCCAAGACACCAATCCAGGAAACTGCGGTCCGAGGGGATGACACGGGATGGGGCCTCGCTAGAATGGCCCTTCCATGATCGACACCAGCAACTTCAAGAAGAGCGTTTGCCTTGTCTACAAGGGTGATCCCTGCGTCATCGTCTCCTATACGGTCTCAACCCCGACCGCTCGGGGCGCCAACTCGATCTTCAAGACCAAGCTGCGCAATCTGCTCACGGGCCAGATCCTGAACGAGTCAATTCGTTCCGGGGAGAAGTTTGAAGAGGTCGATATGGAGCGCCATCCCTGCAGCTACCTCTACAACGACGGCAGCAGCTGGTACTTCATGGATGATGAGACCTATGAGCAGTTCGATCTGGCCAGCGACAACATGGGCGGCGACGAGGGATACATCTCAGATGGCATCGAGGGTGTACAGGCTGTTCTGATCGACAACAACGTGGTGGGTATTCAGATGCCTTTGGCCGTGACCCTGACTGTGGCCGAGTGTGATCCCACCATCAAGGGGGCCTCGGCCCAAGCGCAACTCAAGCCGGCTACTTGTGACACTGGTTTCAGCGTGCAAGTGCCGCCCTATGTGGAGGCCGGTGAGCGCATCCGGGTGGATACCCGTGACGGGCGCTTCATCGAGCGGGCGAAGGACTGATTTCTTCGCCAGGGCTCGGTAGGATCAGCTTCAGCTTTCCAGTCGCTTGCGCCAGGCGGCTTCGACCTCGGGCACGGAAGGCCATTGCTCGCTGCAGAGGGACAGGTACAAGGTCACATCTTCCGCCTTGTATTTTTGATCCAACTCCGTCAGGGCACCGCTCAGCTTGGCGGGATCCGGCAGGGCTTCGGTCACATTCGAGATCATGCCCTTGTCGTGCTCCACGCCCACCCCATCTAGAAAGTCAAGCACCAGCTGCTTGTGCTTGGTGAAGAGATAGGTGCCAAACAACTCGTAGCACATTTCCGCATTGGCTTCGCCGTCGAGAATCCGCCGCGCCCGCTGGGCCCGCTTGGCCATGGGAATCTTGACGATCGCCTGGGGCCGGAACTTCAAGGCCTTGGCCACTTCACCGTCGAGGGGACCAAAACCATCGCGCACGAGCGCTTCGTAAATGCAAAGGAAGCGCTCATCCGAGAGCAGCCGGAGTTGTTCGATGACCTTCATGGGGTGGCGATTCTAACCAGCCCAGGGGGGAGGATCGATCCAGAGGAGCGGGGGTGGATCGTCTTGCAGGATTCTGTTTGGACTTGCGGGCCAGGCGGGCGTGCGATCCTTGCGTCAGACCCTCCAGCAAGCGAGGATGATCGTGCATGGCTGGACCCTCTCACGAAGCAAGCAGGCCTTTCCCCAGGGGAGAGGCAACTTATGCCTTCATGGCGGCTTTGTTCGTGGTGGCCCTGGTCTTGACCAATGTGATCGGCACCAAGCTGTTTGTGGTGGACCTGGGATTGCCGACGGGCGGTTTTTGGGGCTTGATCTGTACACCCCTGAATTTCTTCGAGGGCGAGACCCTGACATCGGGAATCTTGACCTATCCCCTGACCTTTCTGTTGACCGACCTGGTCAGCGAGATCTGGGGCAGGCGGCGGGCGAACATGATGGTCATCTTCGGCTTTGTGATGAGCCTGATGATGTTGGGCATCTTGCAGATGGCCGTGCACTTGAGCCCCAGCCCCTACTGGACCCAAACCGGTTTTGGACTGGATGATGCGGATCAGATGCAGAATGCTTTTTCTGCAGTCTTTGCCAATCCGGGTGTGCTGCTCGGGGCGTCCATGTGCGCCTATATGGTGGCCCAGTTGTTTGATGTGCGCCTGTACCACTTCTGGCGGCGCGTGACCCGGGGCGGTCACATGTGGCTACGCAACAATGGTTCCACAGGTGTCAGCCAGCTGGTGGACACGATCATCGTCAATGGAATCTTCCTGCACTTCGGAACGGGCTTTGGCCCTGACAACGGTTGGGATTTTGCGCGTATCGCGCAGGTGATCTGGATGGTCTACCTCTTCAAGCTGATGTTGGCCTTGATCGACACGCCGTTGATCTATGCCGGACGGTATCTGCTGGAGAGATTCCTGGGGATTGCACATGACCCGGATCGGGTTGAGGCGCCCCTGGCCTAGGGGTGGTGGGTGCCCCATGTGGCCAGGGCTGACAGGACCGCAAGGCTAGGTTCGATCCTATGCCGTCTCGCAAGCCAGGACCTTGACGGCAACGCGCACTTCCTGGCCAGCAAGGGGGTGGTTGAAGTCCAGCACCACCGCTTCGGGGTTGATCTCGATGATCAATGCGGTGATTGGGTCGTCGGGAACCTCATCCGCTGATTCGCCTTCTTCCGCTTCGAATACAAGTTCCACCGACTCGCCCACGGTGAAGTTGTCGGCTTCGGGGAACTCCGCCCTGGGCACGGTTTCGATGCGGCTTGGGTCGATCTGGCCAAAGGCATCGTCGCCAGCCAGAGTCAGGTTCAGTTCGGCGCCAACGTCGAGGCCCGCAAGAGCGTTTTCGATGCCGGCGGGCAATTCGCCGGAGCCCAGTACGGTCTCCACCGGGCCGCCCTCTTCGCTGGACTCGAACAATTCGCCTGAGGCGTCGAACACTTGGTATTCCAGGCGCACAAGCGCCCCTTCTTCAATCTTCATGGTTGTTGCGTTGGTTGGGCCAGAGAGGCCTTGGGTTCAGGAGCCGGAGTGTCTTGATGGGTGAGATAGGTGTACCCCCGCAGGCCCGCTTCGTAGCGTTCCCAAAATGCGCCGGATTCTTCAAAGGTCATGCGGCCCGCTTCAAGAGCGTCTTCCACATGTCCGCGCAGGCTGCGTAGCAGGTCCTCTTCAAAGTACTCTACATAGGAAAGCACTTCCTTGACACGGTCCCCGCGCAGTATGTGGGAGAGGCGCGGCCTGCCCCGCTCGTCCAGGTCCACATGCACTACATTGGTGTCCCCAAAGAGGTTGTGCATGTCTCCTAGAATCTCCTGGTAGGCGCCCGTCAGAAAGAAGCCCATGTGATAGGGCTCGGAGTCCTTTATAGCGTGGACCTCGAGCACATCCGTGGTGCCCTGTTGATCCAAGAAGCGTCCGATGCGTCCGTCAGAATCGCAGGTCAAGTCCGCCAGAGTGGCGCGACGGGTGGGCTCTTCGTTCAGCCGTTGAATCGGCATCACGGGAAAAACCTGATCGATGGCCCAGGCGTCCGGCAGGGACTGGAAGATCGACATGTTGATGAAGTAGGTGTCCGAGAGCGTGAGTTCCAGGCCCTGCATGTCCTCGGGCACCACATCCATTCGGCGTACGACTTTCAGCACCCCGTTGGCGGCCCGCCAGAAGTGCTCTTCGACCTGGCCGCGCTGCACCAGGTTGAGCAAGCCGGTCTCGAACAGAAGCCCCGCTTTTTCGCGCAGGTCAAGGGCATCGTGATAATGCTCCTGGGCGTTGCCCTCGGTAAGTCCGCTTGCCAGCGCTGCCATCTCGCGCACCACATCAGGTGCGTCCAGCGTCAGGGGTTGGGGGTCGTGGCCGTCCTCGAAGGAGGAAACGCCCACAACCTCGGCTACCAGCACCGCGTGATGGGCAGCGATGGCTCGGCCGGACTCGGAAACAATCGTCGGCTGGGTGATGTTGTGCTTGCGGCAGACTTCCCCCAGGCTCCAGACCACATCGTTGGCGTACTCCTGCAGGGAGTAATTCATGGTGGAGTCGCTGTCCACCGCGTCCCCTTCGTAATTGACCCCCAAGCCCCCTCCCACATCGAACCAATCGATGCGGCAGCCGAGTTCATTCAGGCCCACAAAGATCTTGGTTGCTTCTCGCAGGGCTTGCTTGAGGGAACGGATCTGGGTGATCTGGCTGCCGATGTGGAAGTGGCAGAGGCGCAGGCAGGAGAGCATTCCCCGTGCCTCAAGGGTTTCGGTAACCGCCACGATCTCCCGTGTGGTCAAGCCGAATTTGGAACGGTCCCCGGAAGAATCCTGCCAGCGTCCTGATCCGCGTAGCGCCAACTTGCTCCGAATCCCGATTACCGGCTGGATGCCCAAGCGTTCGGACGCGGTCAGAATCGTGTCGAGTTCGGTGAGTTTCTCCACCACCAGTACAGCGGTGATGCCCAGGTGCGAGGCCAGGAGGGCCATCTCCACATACTCCTGGTCCTTGTACCCGTTGCAGATCATCAGTGTGCCCTCGCCCGCTTGGATCGAGATACCTGCGATCAGCTCGGGCTTTGAGCCCACTTCAAGGCCCATGCCATAGGAGCGCCCTTCCTTGAGCAGAGCCTCCACAACATGGCGCTCCTGGTTGACCTTGATGGGAAAGACCCCGCGGTAGGGCGCGCGATAGTCGTATTCCCGTCGGGCGTGGTTGAAGGCCGCGTTGATCTGGCGTACCCGAGCGCGAAGCAAGCCATCGAAGCGCAGCAGGAGCGGCGCACTCACGCCTCGCTGGCGGATTTGTTCTACCAGCTTGGGCAGATCGATGCTGCCCCCCTCGCGGCCCTCGGGAGTCACGGTCAGGTTGCCCTGGGAGCTGACCCCGAAGAAGGGCTGGCCCCATGCGGAAATGTTGTAGAGCTCTTCGCTCCTGGCAGCATTCCAGGGTTGTGGGGACGTGTTCATGGACTTTGTTCGCTCGTTTCGAGCCCGGCGATTATAGGGAGGTGGTTTGCCCCCCCGGGGGTGACGGCGTCGGTGATTGAGGAAAAACTCAAGGCTGGGGGGAATCGGATGGCAAGGAAGCGGGGGCGGGACCCATGGCAAACAGATCGAAGCGATGGGCATGAGTGTCTTGTGCCCCATCGCGGACTGGAGTTTCATTCTGTAGGCTGCCCCTCCCATGACGACTCTGCGATATCCCCGAACCATCGATTCACTCCTGCGCGGCACCGATCATCTTCTGGTGGTGGGCAGCGAGGCGACTTTGAAGGCCAAGCGAAGCGCTGGGCTGTCAGCTCTTCCCAAAGAGATCAGAGCCTGTTGCAAAGACCTGGCCAGCGACCTCAAGGCGGGTCGGCGAGGCAATGCTGCGGGCAGTCTGTGCGCTGGAAGCGTACGCAAGGTTGCGATTGGCATGCTGCCTGACAGGGTCTCCCGTCACAACAGCCCTTCCCGCGCGGAGGCAGTGCGCACTGTCATGGCACGTTCCAATACGGGCAAGAAGGGCAAGGGCGCTGTGCTGCTGTTGTTGGACGACCCCGCACATCAAGAGGCGGCGACCTTGGCCCTTGCACGGAACCTGCACCTGTACAATGGCCGTTCTGGGGCCAAGAAAAACAGCGCGAGTCTCGGGATCCTGGCTATCGACCGCAAGGGCAAGGTTCTTACGACGAGCAAGTATCTTCAACAGGCGGTGGTTTCTCTTCGGGATGTGGCGCGCATGGTGGATACCCCGCCCACAGAACTGGATCCCGCTGGTTTTCAGAAGGACGCCTGGCGACTTGTGCGCGGCCTGACTGGGGTGACCAAGCGTGCGATCATCGGTGACAAACTGCTGGAGGCCGGGCTCGGGGGAATCCATGGTGTTGGTCGCTGTGCCCTCTCGCCCCCGCGTTTGTTGATCCTGAGCTACAAGCCCAGGAATGCCAAGGGGCATGTGGCCCTGGTGGGCAAGGGCGTGACCTATGACACGGGCGGATTGTCTCTCAAGGTGGGCGGCGGCATGGTGGGCATGAAAGGTGACATGGGGGGTGCGGCGGCTGTGCTTGGCGCCTTCCGTACCCTGGCCAGCTCGGGGATCAAGAAACGCGTCAGCGCGCTGTTGTGCATGGCAGAAAACGCCATCGGCCCCGATGCTTTCAAGAACGACGACATCTTGGACTTGCACTCAGGCCTGCGGGTGGAGATCAACAACACGGATGCGGAGGGCCGTCTCGTGCTGGCAGATGGGGTGAGCTATGCCGCGCGCAAACTCAAGGCTGATACCATCATCGATGCGGCCACCCTGACCGGGGCCCAACTGGTGGCCACGGGCCGCTTGCACGCCGGGCTGGTGTCCGATGATGAGGACCTGGAGAACAGTTTGGTCCAAGCGGGTCGCCATACGGGTGAATTGGTTCACCCTCTGCCCTATGCCCCGGAATTTCACCGCAAAGAATTCGTCAGCACCGTGGCGGACATGCGGAACTCGGTCAAAGATCGCATGAATGCCCAAAGCTCCTGCGCGGGCGAGTTCATCCGTTGGCAACTGGACGGAACCAAGGCCCGCTGGGCCCATGTGGACCTGGCCGGCCCAGCGGTGATCGCCGGGCGAGGGTCTGGTTTTGGCGCGGCCCTACTGGCCGAAGCGGTGCGCGGGTTGTAGGTCTGCCTGCAAGGCATGGAGTCGATCCATCACCTTGTTTGGATCGCGTTCATGCAACCAGCTGCGGCGACCGTCTGGGCCATCGGCGATACCACCCACGGACCAGTGGCGCAGGAGCTGTTTGAGTCGCGAGACGGTTCCACGTAGGGGAGCGTCTCGGGCGAGCAGGCCGTCAGCGTAGGAGAGCAGAAAGTCGGCGCACTCGGCGGCGTCAGGTTCGTGGCCGGAGAAAATCCATGGGTTGCCCAGGGCCGCGCGACCCACCATGGCGTATTGACAACCGGTTTCGCTGCGCATGCGTTCGAGGTCCTGGTGTGTGTTGATGCCGCCATTGCCGCAAAGGGGTACGCTGCTGGCGGCGACGGCGCGGGCCAGGCGCTCCCAGGGAGCGGGAGGGGCGTAGGCTTCCCGGCGGGTGCGGGCATGCAGGGTGACCATCGCGGCTCCGCCCGCGCAAGCGGCGCGGATCAGGTCTTCGAGCAACTCGTCGTCCTCTCCGCCTGCGCGAAGTTTTGCGGTTACGGGAACCTGCTCTCCCACGGCGGCATGAATGTCCGCGACGACTCCTTCGAGACTGTTCGGATCGTCGAGCAAGGATGAACCGGCGCAACCCTTGATGGCTCCCTTGGAAGGGCAGCCGAAGTTCAGGTCGATCAGCTTGACTCCGCTGTCGACGGCAGTGCGCGCGGTTTGGATCAGGGCCTCGCTCGCGCTGCCCATCAGTTGCAGTCCCACCGGAATCGGACCCTGGGGCCCCAGGTGCGCTTGGATCGTGCGCGCGGTACGTGCCTGGTTCGAGACCCGCAGAAACTCGGTGAAGGTGCCTCCTAAGTAGTCTGGGCTGTGAAGATTGAGCACCAGTCGCCGAAAGAGGGGATCGGTGACGCCCTCCATGGGTGCCAGGAGGTTTCGGGCTGTGAAGGGCAGGCGGGGCATGGGGGACCGGGCTGCTGAGCAGAATACCAGCAGACGGGCATGTTGAGTGGGGCCTCCTTGGGCATGATGGGGGCATGGCTGAAGAAAGGGATCTGAGCGCTTTTGACGCCATCGATTTTGAAGCGGCCCGGCAACGACTTGAGGGAGTCGTGGAGCGCACGGAATTGCTGCCTTTTGAAGGGGGTGAGGGCATTGAGTTGCGCCTCAAGCTGGAGAACCGTCAGGTGGTCGGGGCTTTCAAGGCTCGTGGGGCTTGGAACAACATGCAGCGCTTGACCGAGGCGCAACGCGCAGCGGGTGTGGTCTGTACCTCATCAGGAAACCATGGCAAGGCCTTGTCCTGGGCAGCGGCCAAGGCTGGGGTGCAAGCGACGATCGTCATGCCCGATGACGCCTATCCCAACAAAATTGCCGCATGCCGCGAGGCTGGGGCAAGAGTGCATCTGGCCCCCGGGCGCATGGCGGCGGAAGAACTCTGCGCCGAGTTCGTCGCGGATGGTCTCGTGCTCGTGCATCCCTACGATGCGGTTGGAACCGTGGAGGGAGCGGGCACCGTGGGCTTGGAGATTGCGGAACAGTGGCCCGAGGTGGAGTGCGTTCTGATTCCCGTGGGGGGCGGCGGCCTGGCTGCAGGGGTTTCGCTGGCCCTGCGCCGGAGCCTTGGCTGGGATGTTTGCATCCTTGGGGTCGAGCCCCAAGGGGCCGCCAGCATGAGCCGGGGACTGGAGGCGGGTGTGCCGGTGACCCTGGAAGAGATCGAGACAAAGGTGCAGGGACTGTGTCCCCCCGACAGCGGGGCCTTGAATATTTCGATTTTGCAGGGGACCCTGGATCGCATGTTGACCCTGGAGGACGCGCCCATTTTTCAAGCGCAGAAGGTTTTGGCGCGTGCAGGGGAAACCGTGGAAGTGGCCGGGGCGGCGAGTCTGGCCCTGGCGCTTGAGTTGCAATCTCGGCAGGAGTTACCTGCTGGCAGAGATCACCCACTGCGGGTGGTCGCCATCGTGTCCGGCGGCAATCCGGATCCCGCCCAGTTCGCGGCCCTGCTAGAGGATCAGTGATGAGTACGGCAAGCAAGGTTGGCTGGGTCTTGGTGGTCGGGCTTTGGCTTGCTGCTTGCGGGGATTCGAAGCTGCAGACCGAAGCACCCGAGGAGATCCAGGAGCCGGTTGCACAAAGTCCTTTGCTTGCCACTGGAAAGCCTGATTTGATTCTGGTTGCCCTGGACGGTTTGCGTTTGGATGACGCCTGGGCCGAGTCAGAGGTGGCGCCGTTTCTGAGCGAGTGGATGCCTCGCGCTCAGGCTCCCGTGACCATGATCGGCAGCGCCAGTGGACTCAACAGCGCAATGGCTTCTTTGCTGACTGGACTGAGCGCCCAGGAGCACGGCATCGCATCTCTGCGGGATCCCTTTGGGCAGAAACTTCCCGCCTCGGCTGAAACCCTGGCGGAAGATCTCGCGCGCCATGGTTGGCAGCCTCTCGCCAGCGTGGCAGCACCTCAGTTGCGGGATGAACTCAGTGGCTTTGGGCAGGGATTCTTGGAATGGTCCGCCCCGATTCTTGATCCGCGGGCCTTTCTGGGTGCGGCCAACATCGCAGCCTTGAGCAGCAATCAGTTGCGCGGCTTGCCCGACGCCGCGGCTCCGGTGTTTCTGATGTTGCAGTTCTCGGACATGGCTCAGGAGGGCAGGCCGAACCCCTCCGCTGCGATTGGTCGGTTGGAGCATCACCTTGGGCCGCACCTGGGGCGTCTGCCACATGTGCAGAAGGCTTTGGCCCTGGGCCGGACCGATCCGGAAGGAGCACTTGATGAGATCAAGTCGCTCCTGGGACGGGCTCGGGGTTCCGAGCCCTATCTGGCCTGGCGTCGGGGTCTGCGTGAGGCTCGGCTTGGGGCGATCGACGAGGCCTTGGCAGCGGTGCTGGAACAACTGCGGGCCATGGGTCGCGGACGGTCCGTCCTGCTTTGCGTGACCTCCCTGCGCGGTGCGCCACTGGCTCCTCCCCAGGGTCGTGTGCGACCGGCTTTTCTGCCGGATCAGATGCGGGTGCTGGCGCGGATAGGCAGCTTGGATGCAAAGACCGGGCGAACCCTGCACGGAGTCTTTGATCTGGCGAGTTTGTCCAAGTACTTACGAGGTCAGTTGTTCGGCGGTGGACCCCATGAACCGAGGGCAGGAGTGCTGGTCCAGGACCCGGGGCTTGAGCGCTTTGGGGCCTTTGGCCGTTTTTTCCAGATGGAGGAACATCGATTGACCGAGCAGGTGCTCTGGAGTGCGGAGGGCGAGCTGCAGGATCTGGTTTCGAATCCGGGGCCGGTGGCGGTCCTTGGTTCGATCCTAAGGCAGAAGCCTTTGTTTGGTTGGCGTCTTGGTGGTTCGCCCGTGCCTCTTGATTTGCGTTGGCGCGTGATGGAGGGCACTCTCAGGTCAGCGCGGGTGCGAGGCGAGGGCAGTACGGCCTCGGCCAAAGGCGTGCGTGGGCGGGCTCACCTGGAGCCCGGTGGTCAGGTGGACATGCTCGGGGGGGCGCGTTCACAGAACTGGGTGCTGCATGTGGAGGCAGATACGGCTCTGCCCCATGGACCTTGGTCGGCGGGGATGCCCGCGCTTTCTGTGACCCAGGACCCGGTGCCCTGGACCAGCGAAGAACCCCATCCGAGTTTGACCCAGGGCAGCGGTTGGGCGCGTTTGGAGTTGCCTGCGGCGGGAGACTTTGAGGTCTGGATGGTGCGCCATCCCGCACGCTTGCGTGAGCCCTTTCCCCTTGAATGGGCGGCGGATCAGGGCCTGCAGGTCAAGCAGGTTGGATCCGAGGCGATTCATGTGCAGGGCACGGGCGCGGCGGTGATTCAGTTGGGGCTGCCTCCCAAGCGTGAGTGTGCCTTGTCGATTCGGTTGGGAGATCGCTGGCTTGCGCCTTGGGAGATCGAGAGCGCGGGCATGCAATTGGGGAGTGAGTCCCAGGTGCGGTTGCTCATGCCGCCGCACTTTGGGGTGCTTGATGGTGCGGGGGGTGTCAGTGGATCTGGTCCAGTACACCTGGAGAACCTCACCCCTCAGCCCATCTTCGGTCCCCTCGCTGCCGCACCCTCCCAGGCCCGCGATTTCATCCATTCATTGCCACCTGCCGAATAATCGGCGATCATAGATCCCCGTGAAACGAATCGTCCTGTGCCGGCCCGAGGGGCCTCGGAATGTGGGCATGGCTCTGCGAGCCTGCCAGAATTTCGGTCCCTGCGAGTTGCACCTGGTAGCGCCCAAGCGACCGAGTTGTCTGGTGCATCCGGACTTTCAGCAGATGTCCCATGGGGCCGATGAAGCGAGGCGTGCAATCGTGGTGCATGAGACCTTGAAGAACGCCCTGGCGGACACTCACCATGCGGTGGGCTTCACCGCCCGGCCGCGGGACTTGCGCGACCGTCGGGACTGGCGCAAGGTTGCGCCGGATCTGGAGCAGGTGGCCAGTTCGCCCGACGAGTGTCTGGCCCTGGTCTTTGGCACGGAGGAAACTGGGTTGGATCGCGGGGAAGTGGACCAGTGCGCGGAACTTGTGCACATTCGTACCAGCGCTTCCCATACTTCGTTGAATCTGGCCATGGCGGTGACCGTGGTACTCTCGGATCTGTTTGTGGGGGAGGGACATCGGGAGCGTGAGCGGGGCTCCAAGCGGCTGGACCAGGAGGGGCGCTACTTTCTTGCCGGTCGCATGAAAGAGGTCTTTGCGGAAAAGGTCATGCGTTCCGCCGAGGCGTCGGATCTGGTGATCCAGATGATCGATCGGGTCATGCTGCGGGCGCCTTTGGAGAATCGGGACGCCAAGGCCTGGCATCTGATCCTGAAGAATCTTGGTTCCGAGCTGACACCTGCGGACCTGGGGCTGGTGACCCATGAAAAGGGACAGCGCCGGAAGGAACTGAAGGAGCGCCGGGACGCGGGAGGGGACTCCTGATAGTCGCGGCCCCTCTGGTCACGTAAGCTGCATCCATGGTTCACCTCGGACGCATCTACACCAAAACCGGCGACGATGGTTTCACGGCTCTCGGCGATGGAACGCGAGTGCCCAAGGACAGCGCGCGGGTAGCAGCCTATGGAGATGTGGACGAGTGCTCGAGTGCTTTGGGTCTGGCCCTTGCGCAGGGTCTCAGCGAGCCCTGGGCCGAACGTCTGGCCCAGGTGCAAAACGATCTGTTTGATGTTGGCTCGGACCTCTGCCGACCTGGGGATCCCGAGAGCGAGGCGCGCATTGGCGAGGCCTATGTAGAGCGTCTTGAGAGCTGGATCGATGAGGCCAATCAGGACCTGCCGGATCTGACCTCGTTCATCCTGCCGGGCGGTACTCTTGGCGCCGGCTGGTTGCATCTGGCGCGTACGATCTGCCGGAGGGCGGAGCGTTCGGTAGTGACCCTGTTTGGCGATCCCGATGAGGCCGCCCAGTCCAATCCCAAAGTGCTGCTGTACTTGAACCGCCTTTCGGACCTGCTGTTCGTCCTGGCGCGCCGGATGAACCACGACAGTGCGAGCCAGGGGGGCGGCGATGGCGACGTGCTCTGGCGTCCCGCGGGGAAGAACGAGGACGACTGAGTGGGCCTCGACCTTTGTTGGGCCACGCCGGTGGAATGGGTCGAGCGCATCGCTCCCCATGAACACGCTCTGCTGAGCGATCATGCTCACTGCGAGTTGAAGGCGGCCGCAATGGGTCAGGTCTTGATCGCCAAGAATCCCGAGTACCCTGCTCTGGTGCAGGCGATCACACCCATGGTGATCGAGGAGATGGAGCATTTTGCCGTGGTGCACGCTGAACTGAGCGCACGGGGTGGTCAATTGGGGGAACAAGTCCCCAGCCCCTATGCAGACGGGTTGCACCGGGGCTCCTCCGAGGGCCGCACTTCCATGCTGCTGGACCGTCTTCTGATCGCGCATCTGATCGAAGGCCGCAGCTTGGAGCGCTTGAATCTGCTCTCCCATCATCATCCCGATGAGCAGTTGCGAGTTTTCTTTCATGGCTTCTGTGCCAGCGAGGCCCAGCACCGGGCCCTGTTCCTGGGCCTGGCAGAAGAGCTTTTTGGTCCCTCAGCAGGACTCCGGCTCGAGTATTTGACCGGCTTGGAGTCAAGGGTTCTTGAAGGCTTGAGCTTTGCGCCGCGGGTGCATTCGGGCTTGGGCTAGCGGGACTCTTGATCGTCGAGCAGGATCTGTTGATGATCTGATCCCGGGGTCAACGCCCCGTCGACCCTGCTGTGCTCTTCCACTCCCCTCTGTTCCTGACCGCGTTCCTGCCCCTGGTGGTGCTGCTGGCCTGGGTCGCCGGCCGGCGCGGCCGGAACTGGGTGCTGCTCGCCGCGAGTCTGTTGTTCTATGCCTGGGGCGAAGGCCCCATGGTAGCGGTGCTGGCCGCTTCAGCTCTGGTGCACCATTTGCTTGGCCTGCTGGTGGGCCGCAGGGGAACTCTGCTTTCCCACTGGGCCCTGGGCGTGGGGGTGGCCTTTGATGTGGGTCTCTTGGTGCTCTTCAAGTACTCGGCATGGCTCTTTGGGGAGACTCCTGACCTGGCCCTGGCGCTGCGTTCTGACGGGGCCACGGGACCGCCCATCGGAGTCAGTTTCTTTACCTTCCAAGCACTTTCCTATCTGGTTGATGTGCATCGCGGTGTGGTTGAGCCTCAGCGCAGTCCATTCAAATTTGCGCTGTATCTCTCGCTCTTTCCCCAGCTGATTGCGGGTCCCATTGTGCGCTACGCGGATGTGGCCACTCAGATCGATGGGCGCGAGGTCAAATTGCAGCGCGTGGCGGACGGTTTTCGTCGCTTTGCCACGGGCTTGGGCAAAAAGGTTCTGTTGGCTGGGAGCATTGCTCCGGTGGCTGACCAGGCCTTCAACCTGCCCCCCGGCGAGCTGGGTTTTGGCCTGGCCTGGCTGGGCCTGGCGTGTTACTCACTGCAGATCTACCTGGACTTCTCAGGGTACAGCGACATGGCCATCGGCATCGGTCGCATGCTGGGCTTTGAGTTCCTGGAGAACTTCTTGCACCCCTATTCCAGTCGCTCGGTGACCGAGTTCTGGAGACGTTGGCATGTGTCTCTTTCCAGTTGGTTCCGGGACTACCTCTACATTCCCCTGGGGGGTAATCGTCACGGGCGGGTACGCACGGGCTGCCATCTGGTGGCGGTTTTTCTCTTGTGCGGCCTGTGGCACGGAGCGGCCTGGACCTTTGTGCTTTGGGGAGTCTGGCATGGAGCTTTGTTGGTCATGGAACGGGTGGGCCTGGGACGCCTCTTGGCACGCCTGCCCCGTGCCTGCCAGCACCTTTGGTTGCTGTTGGCGGTTTGCCTGGGCTGGGTTCCCTTCCGCTGTGAGTCCATGGGGCAGGCCGGGTCCTACTTTGGCGCCTTGTTTGGTTTTGGATCCTCCAACAGTCCCTGGACTCTGGAGCGATTCATGACTCCGGCGGTGTTTCTTGGGTTGCTGCTGGGAGCCCTGGCCAGCGTGCCCTGGGTTCCCTGGGCCCGGCGCACCCTGGCAGAGATCAACACTTCTGCCCGCCGTCGCTGGCTGGTGGTGGCGGACCTTTCGCTCTTCCTGGTTCTGGCCTTGAGTCTGGCTGAGGGCTTGGGCGGTACGAGCACTCCTTTCATCTATTTCCGTTTCTAGATCCATGAGCGAGCAGATCAAAACCGAGGGCACTAACAGGGATCGCATCCTGGTCATGGCCTGTCTGCTGCTGCTGGCGGTGCCGGGGCTGAGCTCACTGGGTGTGGACTTGGAGCAACGGGGCGAAGAACTTCGGCGCCGAGAACGGCGGCCTGTTCAAGGATGGCAGGCTCCTGCGGCTATCAAGGACAAGACGGGCTGGGCGGAGAAAGCCTACTCGGATCGTCTTGGATTGCGCACACCGCTTCTGCAACTGAGGTCCTTGTTTCATTGGGGCCTGTTGGGGCAGGCTCCGGGTACTGAGATGGTGCGCGGAAAGGGCGGTTGGCTCTTCCTTGACTATGGTCGCCACCTGGACAACTGGCGCGGCGCTGCACCGATGAGTGATGCTCTGTTGCATGACTGGGTGAAGAACTTCTTGATCCGCAAGGACTTTGCTGAGGCGGGTGGGTCCAAGTACATTGTTTGCCTCTTGCCCGGTAAGCCGAGCATCTATCCCGAGCGCATTCCCGAGCGCTTTGCCCGGGTGGGCCCCTCACGAAGAGATCAGTTGATGAGTGCCCTGCGTGAAGCAGGCGTGCCGGTGCGTGACCTGCTGCCAAGCATGTTGGCGGGCAAGGCGCATGACAGTCAGGAGGAATGGGATTTCATGGTGCACCCAACGGGCACCCACTGGTCTGGCCGGGGCGAGCGCGTGGCTGAGGCCTGGCTACGGGCAGAGCTTGACATTGAGCCAGTGCGCGCCCCCTGGGTGCGTCGAAAGGGACAGCGAGCTGTGGGGGATACTTGGATCACAAGGCTCTATCTCGATGGGCTGGCCCCTTTCAGTGATCTGGAATGGTGGACCGTGCAGAAGCCTGACAACGGGATCAAGCTGCGCAACAAGCGCCACAGTCGTCAATGGAAGAACGGGGAACGCCGCTTCCACATGAACAATGACTCCTACGGCCGTGGCATTCGTGACCTGCTTGGCAGGAATGTGTGGCTGCGATCCGTATGGGAGCACTCTCTCGACAGTGGTCGCATGAGGACCAGTCAGGCTGAAGTGGTTGTGGACTGGTTCGTGGAACGCATGCTTGATGATCTGGTTCCGAGTGAGTTCATGACAAGCACACCCGCAGACTTGCAGCGGGCTTTTGCCGCGGGCGAGTCGAGTGGGTGGAGCCTGGAGCCTGACAGTCCAGGGACCTGGCGTGTGCTTGGCGAGCAGGTTGTGCACCAGGACCTGGAGCAGCCAGGGAGAATCCAGGCGGGAGTCAAGCCCGCGACCTTGCTCCTGGAAGGTCTGCCTGAGTTGGAACAGGACTGTATTCTGGAGTTGGACCTTGTGGCGCCCGGGTTCGGCGGCGTTGAAGTGGGAGTGGCTTCCAGCCCCGGGGGTCTCAAGAGGAGCGAAGTAAGTCAGTGTGTTGCCCATCTGGGCGGGCGTAGGGTTCTCTATGTTCCGATCCTGGGTATCAAACTGAAGCGTGGGGATCGGCTGCAGGTGCTCTTGGATTGCGGTCCGGGGACTTATGTCCTGCACCGGGTGCGCCTGAGGAAGATCGAGTCCTTGCTTGGGCTGGGTCTGCGGGCGAGATAGCCCAAGTGGGGATGGACCTCTCCTTCTCAGGGGCTAGGATCAGTCCATGGCGTTGCATCCTCTGGCGTTGATTGTGTTCTTGCTTTGTGGTCCCTTGTCTGCTCGTCAGGTTCAAGCCACGGGTACTGCCGAGGGACAGGTCCTGCCGGATTTGGAGCTGCCTCTGGTGGGAACCGAGGGCACCTTGCGCTTGCGCGGGGAGGCCGGGGATTCACGGCCGATTCTGTTGGTCACCTTTGCCTCCTGGTGAGCTGGTTGTCGCAAGCACGTGCCCGTGTGGCATGCCGCGACAAGAGAGCTGGTGGCTGCGGGCAGATTGCGCGTGATCGGGGTCGTGCAGGAGCAGCATCGGGAGCGCGCGGCCCTATGGCTCAAGTGGCAGGGGATCGGATGGCCTGTGGCTTGGGATCCTTTCAACCAACTTGAAGTCAAGCTGGTGCCGAAGGTATTGGCCGTGCAGCCCGGAGGGCTGGTTCTCAAGGACCGTCTGCATCCCAAGAGAATTGAGGGAGAGGGTGGTTTGCTGGAAGTCATGGGTCGTATGCAAGGGGCGACGGCCGAGTTGGAGCAACCAGCGCAATTTGGTCCTCATCTGGCCCGGGCCAGGGGACCCATCACCCCCGCTGACGAACCGGGGGAATTCGCACCGGCGGCCATGGCGACCTTACTGATGGACAGGCAGCGATTGGACGCCGGGTCGTGTAACCGGCGGCGGGCTGCTGTGCAGGCTCTGGTGGACCGTGCCCGAGCCCCTGACGCCACGGCCCGTGATCATTTTCGCGCGGGGGTAGCCCAGAGATTGTTGTTGGACCTGGAGGGCCCCAGTCAACGACCAGGTGAACAACCCAACCAGGGCCGTTTTCAAGGGGCGATCAATTCCTGGTCCCGGGCCTTGAGTCTGGATCCCGGCCAGTACATCTGGCGCCGACGGATCCAGCAGTGGGGGCCACGCCTGGACAAGCCCTATCCTTTCTACGATTGGGTTCCCCTGGCGAGGAAAGAGCTTGCTGCCCGTGGCCTGGAGCCCGCAGCTTGGAAGGTGTTGCTCTCAGGATCCGAAACCGCCAGGGGTGGCTATGACCTGCCCGTGCCCGCGGTCCAAGAGAACCCCGACCCTCTCGCGCAGATTCCATCGGACGTGAAGCAGCGCGTGAGTCTGCACTGGGCTGTGGCGCCCCACACGGGTTTTGCTGGACCCAATGTGCGCGTTGCCCCGGGGACTTCCCGGGTACATCTCAGCCTTGTTCTCGCAGAGGACGTGCGCATCGAACCGGAGGGTGGGCCCCTGGGAATCTGGATCGATCTGCCAGATGGCTGGCGAGCCAGGAGTTCCTGGATCGACCTGCATCCCGTGGGCGAGGAGGACTATCAGGATTCGCGTCTGGATTTTGAGCTGGTTGCTCCGGCTCCGGGTCCTCCTGGGGAAGCACCTCCCCCCGTGCCCCGCCTGACGGGCTATGTGCTCTACCCGGTTTGCGTCGGCGAGAATGGCGTCTGCAATCTGTTGCGCCGCAACTTCGACCTGGACCTCCGTCCCGCGCGCTAGGTTCCGAATGCTCGAAAGCGCTGCCAGAAGCTGGCTTTTTCCGGCGCTGCTTCAAAGCTGGCGCAATCATTGCGCAGGTTGATCTGATGGTGGTTGCCCGGTAGCTGCTGTTCATCCAGCCAGGCGTCCTTTTGGGTAGTCTGCATGTGGTCGGGATGCCAGCAGCCCGTTCGTGGGGCCTGGTAGGGGGCCGTCTTCAGATGGCAGCAATTCTTGCAGAGGATCTTGGTCATGGCATCGGGGTGCGGGTCGTGGCTGGAAAGGATAGTGACCGAAGCCCTGGCGGGGAAGGACTTGGGACTAGCTTTGGTTGCCGTGGATTCTAGAGTCCCAGACTGCGGGCAATCTCCGGGGCGTGGTTGCGACCATCCTGCTCGCCGAGTTCCATCAACTGGCTCACATAGCCTGGATCGAAGAGTACCGTTGACAGGAGGTCCTGGCTGTCGGCGCCCTTGGTGCCCAGGTTGCGCAGCAGGCGTCTGAAGAACCAGGGCAGGTCGGGCTCGAATTGCGATGCCAGGCGCCCCAGGTCCACGGAAGGTCGCATCAGGGCCAGATCAATGGCGCGCAGTTTGCTTGGGGGATCGCGTTGGTTCTCGATCAAGCGGTTCAAACGCCGCAGGTTGGCCGCGTCCTGATCAAGGGAATCCAAGAAGATTGCGTTGAACAGGTTGCCCGCGATCAGGGCCGGGCTGGGGGGGCCCTTGCCTCTGCGTTCGTCTGCTTCGCTGTCGGTGCGCGCGTACCGCGTTGAGAGGGCCAGGATCTTGGTGGCCCCCAGGTGCACCGCAGGGGCAAGAGGGGCGATCAAGCGCACGCCTCCGTCTCCGTACCAGTCTTCTTTCAATTGAATCGGTGGAAAGAAAAGGGGCAGAGCCGCTGAGGCCATCACGTGCTCCACAGTCAGATCGCTGGCAATTCCCCTGCGATTCGGTCGGTTCCAGCCACCGATCTCGCCTCCTTGAAAAAAGCAGATCGTCTGGCCCGTGTTGTAGCGCGTGGTCAGAAGAGCCAGGGAATCCAACTGGCCTTTGGCGATGTTGGCGCGTACGCCGTCCAGAGAACCGCTGGGTCCTGGGTGCAGACCGTGGCTGAGGGTCTCGCGCAGAGGATTCGTGTTGACCATGCCCAGAATTGGATTCTGTCTGGCGCTGAGGCCAAAGGCAACGCGCAGGCCCACGCGCAGCACCCGGCTCATGAGGCCGATGGGGTGGGCCTCGAAGACCCGCTCAACCTTCAGCACGTGCCAGAGTTCTGCCAGATCTTCCACCGCGGCAGGCAGGGGTTGATCAGAATTCGCCAGACTGGAAGCGTTGATTGCTCCGGCACTGATGCCGACCATTATGCGTGGCGAGAGTTCAGGCAGTTCTCTCAGAAGGCCGCGCAGGGCGCCCACCTGCCAAGAGGCGCGAGCTCCACCACCCTCAAGCACAATTGCCAGACGAGGTGCCCCGGTGGCTTCATTCGCTGGACCGTTATTCATTTTCGCTTGTCAGTGGCGTGAGTTCCCCACGCAGATCCTGTTGCATCATGCGCCGTACCTCGGTGGCGTCCGAAGTGCAGGCAAAGAGGTATGACATCTTGGTCAGTGCAGCTTCGGGGGTCATGTCAAAGCCGCTGACCACGCCCGCATCCAGCAGGGCGCGCCCTGTGGCATACAGAGACAGAGCCGCGCTGCCCCGTAGGGGCTGGGGCACCGCAACGATTACTGTTCCCGCATCGCAAGCGTTGCGCAGCACACCCATGAACTCTTTGTCCCGGTTGGGGGCATTGCCAGCCCCGTAGCACTCAAGCACACAGCCTTCGACTCCGTCCAAGAATGCCGCCAGGGTGTGCGCGGACATGCCTGGGTACAAACGACAAGCGCCAACAGAAGTGTCACCAAGTTGACGCACCCTGAGGGGCAGGCCTTCTGCTTGGGGACGACGCAACATGTTCCAATTCAGTTCAAAGTCGATGCCGATGGTTCCCAGCAGTGGATGGTTGGGCGACTCGAAGGCGTCAAAGCCTTCTGAGTCGGTCTTGCTGGCTCGGTTGCCCCGCAGCAAGCGGCCACCGAAACAGATGCAGACCTCGCACATGCGGTGGGCGTAGCGTTCGATGAGCAGCAGGCCCGTGGTCAGGTTTTCCAGGGCATCGCTGCGGGTCTCGCAGAGAGGAATCTGCGAGCCAGTCATGATCACAGGTTTTTCAAGGCCTTCCAGCAGAAAGGACAGGGCGCTGGCTGTGTAGGCCATGGTGTCCGTGCCATGTAATACCAGGAACCCGTCGTGGTCTTCCTGTCGGGCTTTGAGATCTTTGCCGATCGTCACCCAGTCAGCCGGGGTCATGTTCGCGCTGTCGAGCAGGGGGTTGTACTCGCGCAGCGTGATCTCGGGCATTTCTGGTGCCTGGAACTGTGGCAGGCGACCGAGTAGCTCTGCCAGTTGCCCGGGGGCCGGGGCATGACCCCGTTCCGTAGGCAGCATGCCCACTGTGCCGCCTGTGTAGGCGATGTATACCTTGCGCATTCCCATGGCTGGGCAACAGGGTACTGATCCGGGCCCCAGTTGTCCGTACCTCTACTCAGGCAGGCGGATCAGGGGTCCGGAGTTGGCTTGGGTGCTTGTCCAGGGGCGTAGAGGTCCACCCGGAAGGCACCCCCCTGCCCGTCCGGCTGCACATTCTTGACGCCCTTCGTCCGGGCTTCGGCACTGTACAGGTACTTTTTGACCATAGCCTGCACTGGAGATTTCCCCCCTTCGGAGTGCAAGCCGCGGCCGGTGATGACCAGGCCCGGGCTGTGTCCCCGGGGATAGCGTGAAGCGATTTCCTGTTGCACCAATTGCAAGGCGCGCGCGGGGACAGTTCCGTGCAGATCGAGTGTCCAGAGCGGAGCAGGCAGAGGCGAGCGTTTGGCGGTCACGGGCTAGTCTCCAAGAAGTGCGGCTATACAGGACACATGCACGATGTCCTCTGTGACGCAGCCGCGGGAGAGGTCCATGAACGGCCGCCGGAAGCCCTGAACCAGTGGACCGAGAGCGGTGAAGCCCGCCAGGCGCTGGGCGAGTTTGTAGGCCATGTTGCCTGAGTTCAGGTCGGGGAAGATCAGGACGTTGGCGCGGCCCCCGAGTGGCGAGCGCGGGGCCTTGCGCTCGGCCACCTTGGGCACGATGGCTGCATCCAACTGCAACTCTCCATCTACGGTGAGCTGCGGTGCTTTCTGGCGCAGCAGTTCCGTGGCTTCGGTCATCTTGTCCACCATGGGGTGCTCGGCGGATCCCTTGGTGGAGAAGGACAAGAGGGCCACTCGCGGGGCGGTTCCCGCCAGACGGCGGTGCCCTTCGGCGGAGGCGAGCGCAATATCCATCAATTGTTCAGGGCTGGGGTCCGGAACCACGCCGCAGTCGGCGAAGGTGAAGACCTCGTCCTCGCGAATCATCAGGAAGCTGCTTGAGACCGTGCGCAGTCCGGGGGTCAGACCGATGACTCCCAGGCCTGCGCGCAGGACATTGGCGGTGGATGAAAGGGAACCGGAGACGCCTCCGTCGCACTCGCCAGAGGCCACCAGCGCGGCTCCGAACCAAAGGGGATCGAGCATGCGCTCGCGCGCGTCCTCAATTGTCATGCCCTTGGCTTTTCGACGTTGAAAAAGTGCCTCCGCGAAAGACTCAAGGCGCGGATCTGATGAGGGTCGCACGGTCTCCACTCCCGGGGGCAGGCTGGTCATGCCACGGGCTTCTACAAGCACCGGTCGTACCAGGCCTTCGCTAGCCAGGCGAGCAGCCGCTTGCACCACGCGTTCGTCGGATGCTTCGGGCAGCACGATGCTGCTGTTCTTGCGCCGAGCCTTTTCGTGCAGTTCGAGAATCAGGTCCATGGTTCAGGCGGGAGGTGCGGGGGTCGCGGTCAGCACCTCATCAGGTACATCCAATTCCATGCGCAAGAGTCCAATTCCATGGGTCTTGCCCTGGGCATCGGTTTTGAGAGAGGCGGAGCCTCCGCCCCCCAAGCTGTCCTTCAACAAGAAGTTCAAGACAAGCATGTTTGGTGCCAGGTAACGGGTTACGCCGCCCGAGTTGATCTCTTTGAAGAACTCTTGCACACGTTCCTCGGTCAGGGTCTCAGCCAGAAAGGCGTAGGCTGTTTCTGAGCGAGCCAGGATGCCAGCGTTTGAGCCTTCTCCCTTGTCGCCGGAGCGCGCTTGGGCAATGCGGTGGAGGGGAACGGTGGGCATGGGGCTAACTCGTCACGACGGTGACAGTAGGTTGGATCAGTTGCTTGTTCATCAGGGCAGGCCAGTAACCGATGATCTCCTGGGCCTTGGGACGTCCCCCAGCGAACCCCGTAACTCCGGGGGGGCCGCTGGTGACCAGAGGAACCAGTTCCGGACCAAAGCGCATGACTTTGGCCTTGTCCGGGCCCTTGACACCCAAACGGAGGACCACCTCGGGAGGATCTTCGGAGGTGCCTCCGGGCAGACCCGCGTGACATTCTCCTGCGCCCACATATTCTTCGAGTCGCTCTTGGGGTTCGTACTGGCAACCGTCATAGGCCAATCGATCCCAGACGATCTTGGCGCACAGGCGAGCTTTGGCCAACGCGTCGGGGCCGCTGATGGTCAGTTGTCCTACGCTTTTCCAGCCATCGGAGTAGCTCATGGAAACTTTGTAGGTCTCCGTGGCTGGCAGTCCCCGGGTATCGCTCACTCTCACCCTGTTTTCTCCCTCTTGGCTCAGGCGGAAGCTTGTGAAGTCAGCGATCACATCCGGTGTCAGGTAGCGTGCAGGGTCGCCCATTTCGTAGGCCAGCTGGTGGGTCACCGTTTCCACGCTGACCAGACCGCCCGTGCCCTCGTGTTTGGTCACACAGAAGTCACCGCTCGATTCAACTTCGAGCACCGGGTAACCGACCATTGACAGATTGGAGATCGATTGCCAGTCGGTGAAGTTCCCCCCTGTGCATTGGGCGCCGCATTCGACGATGTGCCCCGCCACTGTTCCCGCGGCGAGCTTGTGCCAGTCTTCTTGGCCCCAGTTGAATTCATGGATCAGGGGTCCGAGGACCAGTCCGGGGTCCGTGCCTCGACCGGTGACTACGATCTGCGCTCCGGCGTTGAGGGCCTCGGCTATGGGGAAGGCCCCCAGGTAAGCATTTGCGCTGGTAACGCGCGAACGCACATCCGCCAGGGGAGCACCCGTGTCCAGGTTCTTGAATTCCTCACCACCGCCGATCAGGTCGTCCAGGTTCGGCAGTATGTCGTCCCCGTCCACTACTGCGATGCGCACGCCCTTCGCCCCGTGCTTGCGGCAGACCTCAAGCAGGGCATCTTTGCAGGCGTGGGGATTGACGCCTCCCGCGTTGGCCACTACCCGCACGTCTTTTTCCAGCAGCTCGGGCAGCACGCGGTCGATAAGGGTCACGAAATCCGTGGCATATCCTGCCTTCGGGTCCCGCTGCCGGAGCTTTTGCATGATCGACATGGTGACCTCCGCCAGGTAATCGAGGGTCAGGTAGTCGAGGGGGCCCTCGCGCAACAGGCGTATGGGACCCAGTATCGAGTCGCCCCAAAAGCCTTGGCCATTCCCAATCAGGACCTTGTTCTTCATCGCTTGCGTCTCTTGCCGGGGGGCTGGATCTGCTCCCCAGCCGGGGGAGATTGACTGGGCAGAGAGTAACGGGCGGGCTGCACTCCCGTCCATGCCCGCGAGGCAGTACTCTGTCAGCCATGGGGGCGCCCCTTCTGATTACCGGCTTTGGGCCCTTCGAGGGGGTCGAGCACAACCCATCGGGGGAATTGGCCCGCCTGCTGGGTCAGCGGCCTGATTGCCGTGGGTGTGAGTTGCCGGTGACCT
This sequence comes from Planctomycetota bacterium, assembly GCA_014238415.1. Lineage (GTDB taxonomy): Bacteria > Planctomycetota > UBA1135 > UBA1135. The sequence continues at coordinate 51,021 of JABABA010000014.1, forward strand.
TTTGCGGGGCGCCTGAGGTGCTGGACCAGGAACTCATGGATCTGGGGCAGCCGCCCCTGGGCATCCTGAGCCTGGGGGTGCATCCGGGCCCGGGCTTCCGATTGGAGCAGCAGGCCAGGGGAACTCTGCACGGGGATCGGCCGGACAATGAGGGGATCACGGTCTCCTCTCTGGGGCTTGAGGGGGAGGTGTTGCGCACATCCCTGGATTTGGAGGCCCTCGGAACTGCCTTGCGGGGAGCTGGAGCCCTACAGGTAGAGCAGTCCCAGGATGCGGGGGCCTATGTGTGTGAGCGCGTCTATTCTTGTGCCTTGCAGAGGGGCAGGGATCTTGGAGTTTCGGCACTTTTTCTGCATGTACCTCCGGCTGAAATTTTAGGTGTGGAGAGTCAGTTGCCTGTGGTCTCAGCACTGGTGGACGATTTTCTGCGTCAGATCCGTTCCTGAGGACTGGATTCTTGCGTCAGCGAGCACCATGTTCCTGGACTCTTGCGCTTTGGCTCTTTGGTTCCCATCCTGGCCACCATGGCAAAGCGCATTGACTTCTATTACCACCGCAAGGGCTGAACGAGTTGCACACGGGCTGACGACTGGATGGACGGTCGGCCCCTCACCATCCGTGAGACGGTGAATGCAGCCAAGGACAAGATCGGCGCCAAGGATCTGAAGGGCGTGCTCAAAGATGCCACCAAGTTGGTGGTGGCCAAGGGCAAGAAGGTGATGACCTTCGACTTGGCCAGGCAGAAAATGACCGGCGCTGAATTGGCCAAGGTCATGCTCGGTCCCACGGGTAATTTGCGTGCGCCCACCATGCGGCTGGACAAGAAGGTCTTGGTTGGATTTTCAGCCGAGGCTTTTGAAGAGTACCTGGGCTGAGATCTGCCCAAGTAGTCAGCCGTTTGGCCCGCTCAGTCGTCCAGCACGATCATCGGCCGCGTTTCTGTGTCTTTTGGCTGGGATGCAGCAAAGGCGCGGAAGGCTTCGAGGAATGTCTGCACGGAGAGCCCCATGTAGACGCCTCCGCTTTGTTGCGCAACTCGCTCCAAGCGTTCGGTCCCCATGCGGGCAAGAGCTTCCAGACCCCGGGGCTGGCCCATGCGCACCTTGAGAGTGGCCGCGGTACATTGAATCAGGCCCTGCAAGAAGTCCGCCCGTAGGGGATCGGGCTTGGCCAGATGCCAGAGCGCTTCCCAGGCTTCGTGTGCTTCCCACAGGTAGCCGTGGTTGTAGAGGTCGATTCCGAACAGATACTCTGGAGTGGTCGCCCAGTCTTCTATGTCCGTCAGCTCCTGTGGAGTCGAGTCGTCCTCTATGCCCGCGGAATGCCCCCGCGGGTCTCGGGTGGGATGGGGATCCCTGCCCGGCAAGAACGCATAGGGTGGAAAGGGTCGCTGGGGCAGGAGTCGGGAAAGTGTCATGGCGGGCTGATTATGCTCTTGGCCGGCGCTCTTGGCCCCATAGGAAGTGGCCCCCGTAAGCGTCAAGCTTCCGGGGGCCAGTGTTACTCAAGTGTCCCTGGTGCTCTGGTCACTCTACCTCGACGGTGACCTCTGTCGTTCCGGACATTTCCATCGCCATTTCCATGTCCATCTGTTGGCCACCTGCGTCCATGCCCATGGCCATTTCCATGCTCATGGCTACTTCCATTTCGAGGCTCACCCCAGCAATGTGTCCGGCGCTTGCGTTCCACAGAAGCTCGCCATCGCCCTCCATGACATAGCTCACATCTACTGAACTCAGATCAATTTCGACGCCAGCCTCCGGGGGCATGCTCTCCTCGATCTTCTCGCGCATCATGTCGACCATATCGGTGGTGCAGTCCACTTCGAGATCGATCTCAATGACCGCCACGCGGGCTCCTTCCACGTCCCGGTAGCCCGTGAGCTTGCCGGTGATTGTGCCATCCATGTTGCCGCCCAGCATTTCCCGGATGTCGCTCATCATGTCCGTATCAGGGCCCATGGACATGGCGTTGTCTCCTCCCTCCATTTCTAGTTCAAGGCCTAGATCGCCACCGGGGGCCAGTAGGTCGAGCATGATGGACAGGTCGATGTCCCAGGACTCGCCTTCAGAGATATCTCCCTCTGGCAGCATGCGGCGCAGGCTTACATCTTCCACCAAATTTTCGAGCAGCTCGTCATCGCCTTCTTCTCCTTCGGGCCAACTCTTGATGTATTCCCCGTCCTTCAAGTTGAACAGAACCGATTCCCCTTCCAACTCTGAGGTGCCGCTGCCCGCCAAGTCTTCCGACTGTTCTTCGCCCATCATCTCCATCGTGGTTTCGCCGTTTATGGCGGTCTGGATGGAGTCGTAGGTGCGCTTGAGTCGCGCTGGCTGGCCTTTTGCCATGCGCTCATAGGTGTCGGTGAACTGATTCTCCGTGGTGGTGATCATGTCCATCTCTATGCTGGGCATCATCGCATTCTCTTGTCCGTTCATCAGCATCTGCATGTCATCTAGGGTCATTTCGCTGGTGCTGAGAAAGGTCACGGTGACACTGGTGCCGTCTTCAGGGGCGAAGGCGATGGTGTCACGAGTGGGCAGGGCGGAGAGCAGCAGGGGTGCGGCCAAGAGGCCAAGCAGAGTCCAGGACAGATTCTTCATGTTGGTTTTGGGTTCTACGTGCGTTGCACGGGCTGAGTGGGGGCTTGGAAGGGTCGGCACAGGGGGGCGTGCAGGGGTCCAAACCAGCAGGGACTGGGAGTTTACGGGGCAGGACCCCCGATCTTCGGCTCCTGAGGGATTCCCTGGAACAAAAATACCCGATTCATACTCAGCAAGCCCCCAGGGGAGGCTCTCGGTACCTCCAGTATGAGATATGGTGCTCCCATGAAGGTCAGCATCGAATACTGCGTCACCTGAAACTACCTCCCCCAAGCGGTCGGTCTGGCCGCTGAATTGAAGGAGGCCTTCGGTGAGATCGAGTTCACTGCGGTGGAGGGATCTGGGGGCGTCTTCGAGATCACTGTCGATGACTCTCTTGTGTTCTCCAAGAAGGCTCTGGGCAGGTTTCCCGCCTACCAGGAGATCCCTACGCAGATTCAGATGGGGTGAGCCAGCCCGGTTCGAAACCAGTTGGCGGCCAGGTTCGTGGCCCAGGCTCTACACTCGCGGAGCGAGGTGCCGGGTAGGGAGTGGACCCTGAAGGCTTCCTTCGGCTTTGACCTGCTTCAAGTTGGTACCTGAGTACCCGCATGACCGAGGTCCCTAGATTGCGTAGACAACTAGGGCCAGGACCAGTGCGAGGAGGAAGGCTGTGGTAGCAGCTGGCACGGACCTGCGGCGGGTAGATTCTGCTTGGATACCCATGGGGAGGTGGGGAAGAGAAAGGAAATGGAAAAAAGGAGAGCGACCTGTCCGAACGATCGGTAACTACCCCTCCATGTCTACCACGGTCTCGAAATCTGTGGGGCAGAATTGGGAGAATCCCAACCGGACCCCTATCCAGGCTCCTTGGGAGAGCTTTGGGGCTTCTAGCAGTGGTAGAGGGCCTCAAAGATGTATTCTCTGCTCCTCAGTTGGTCGTCTCAGGGCGTCCCATGAGTATTCATGTCCCAGCCACGCCCTACGACCGACCCCTCCTCTTCACCCACCGCAAGGGGTGCTCGGCAGGTGCCCTTCACAAAAATTGTCGCCACCATCGGTCCCGCTTCGGAGGATCGCGTCGGCGAATTGATTGATGCTGGCCTTTCTGTTGCTCGCATCAATTTCAGCCACGGGGAAGAAGGGGAAGCTCGGGAGCGGATCGCAAAGGTGCGTGCAGCGGCACAGAAGCGCTGCACTCCCATCGGAATCCTGGTGGATCTGCCCGGCCCCAAGATGCGCACCGGCACCTTTCCTGGTGGCCGTGTCGAACTGGTTGAACGTGAGGTGATTCGCATGCGGACGGGATCCGGCGAAGCTCTGCCTGGTGAGGTCTTGATCGATGTTCCGGCCATACACGAGAGCCTCAAGCCGGGCCATCGGGTTTTCTTGAACGATGGCCAGATCGAAATTCTGGTAGAGGACGGTTTTGGGGAAACGGTAGTCGGACGAGTGGAAAGAGGCGGTTCCCTGGGAAATCGCAAGGGTGTGCATATGCCCGATTCCGTTGTGGATTATGAACTGCCTACACCTCGGGACCGCGCTTGGCTCAAGTTTGCCAAGGAGCTCGATGTGGAGATGGTGGGGGTCAGTTTTGCGGCCCAGGCAAAGGAGCTACGCGAAATTCGCGCGTTGATACCCAACGCAGCCATAGTCGCCAAGGTAGAACGGCGCGCCGCGGTGGATAACCTGGACGAGTTGCTCGAAGAGGCAGACGGTATCATGGTTGCCCGGGGCGACCTGGGTGTGGAACTCGAACTCGCGGACCTGCCACTGGTGCAAAAGTCGGCCTTGGCCGCAGCTGTACGAGCGGGCAAGTTCACCATCACCGCGACCGAGATGCTGGAGTCCATGATTCACTCCAGTCGTCCCACCCGGGCGGAGGTGACCGACGTTGCCAATGCTGTATTGGATGGTACCGATGCGGTGATGCTCTCAGCGGAGACTGCCATAGGCGATTATCCCGTGGAAGCGGTGCAGCAGATGTCGCAGATCGCTTTTTCAGTAGAACAGTCCCAGCGGTACCAGCATCGTCCACGGCTCAAACTGAACCCCGCGGAGGCCACTTTCTTCAATGCGATTGCCATGGCCGCTGTCCACACGGCAAATGCCCTGGGACTCAAGCGCATCGTAGCCTTCACCGAGACCGGCAATACCGTGCGCTTGATCTCAAGATACCGGCCCAATGCCGAAATCATCGGGCTCTCTCCGAACCCCTCGGTGGTAGCGCGTATGACCAGTCTGGCCCACGTGCGTCCGGTGCTGTTTCGCCGGGAAGTCAGCCTGGAGGATATGATTCACATTGCTTCTGAGGCCTTGGAACTGCGGGGGGTCTGCGAATCTGGCGAAGAAATCGTGATCGTTGCTGGTGTGCCTCCGGGGGTGGCGCGCAGTACCAATGTAATGAAGCTTCACCGAATCGGGGAAGAGGTCAAATTCCATTGAACCCTTGGCTGACTCTTGACCTTGAGGGCTTTGAAGTAGAATCTGGCTCGCCCCCATGTTGAATCGTTTCCAATTTTCGCGCTTGAATCCCTTGCGTCGTTACGCTGGCGCCGGTGTCAAGAGTCGGTCTGCTCCCGAAGCGCAGGTTCCGTACGACCCAGAACTCCTGAGCGCAGCCCGTGTGGTGTGTGTGGCCAGCGGCAAGGGCGGCACGGGCAAGAGTGTGCTGGCTTCCAACCTGGCGATCCAACGTGCGCGTCGCGGAGAGCGCGTGTTGCTAGTTGACTTTGACGCAGGCATGGCCAACGCCCATCTGCTCCTTGGAATGACGCCGGTGCATGACCTGGGGCATGTGCTTGATGGGCAGGTCAAGGCGCACGAGGCTGTGATCGAAGGACCCCATGGACTGAAGCTGCTTTCGGGTGGTGTGGGTCGTCAAGCGCTGGTCAATCCCACCCGGCGCCAGCTCGATCGGCTCTTCAAGGCTCTGATTCCCCTTGAGAGTGAGTTTGATCTGATCGTGATCGACCACGGGGCGGGGCTTGGGTATTCCACCTTGGCCCACCTGGCAGCCACCAGCACCCTGATCCTGGTCACCAATCCAGAACTCACCGCACTCAGTGATGCCTATGCCCTCTACAAGCGTGCGGTGACGGTCAATCCCTCCATCAAAGTAGGGGTTGTGATCAATCGAGCTGGTGATGAGGCCGTGGCCGCAGCAGCCTGGACGCGCTTCCGGGGGGCGGCCCTGCGCTTCCTGAAGCGTGAACCGGAGTACATAGGCTGGGTGCCTGCGGATCCTGCCGTCACCCAGAGCGTACAGCAGCGCAGCCCCGTGACTGTGTCCTGGCCAGCTTCTCCGGCGGCGCAGGCCCTGCAGGCTGTGGTGCAGTGGGGCCCCTTGGATCTGGCCCGTGCGTCCTCTTCATTCTTCCAGGGTGCCCGGCGAGCCTTGCGCTGACTAGTCCGATCCTAGATCGTGTTTGTCTGGCTTGCCCCATCCTTCCGCGGCATAATCAGACCAGAGCGAATCTCGGCCTTGTTCGGGGCCCGATTCAAGACAGCAAAACCCCATGACTCCTCAAGCCAGCATTCCCAAGCGGGGCCGCCATCCGGGCGGACCCTTGCAAGTGCTGGCGTTGGTCAACCAGAAGGGGGGCTGTGGCAAGACAACCACCGCGGTCAATTTGGCTGGCGCACTGGCCCAACGGGGAGAGCGCGTGTTGCTGGTGGATTTGGATCCCCAGTCCCACGCTACCATGGCCCTTGGTTGTGCGCCCCTGGAAGAACCCACGGTCGCCGAGGTCCTGCTCGATGAGGCTTACATTGAACAGGCGATTCAGAGCGGCCCCTTGGGCATCGACCTGGTTCCTTCCCGGCCGCGGTTGGTGGAGTTCGAAGAGACCGCCGAGCGCTTGCTGCATCCGGAGCAGCGACTGAAGGTTTCCCTCGACGCGGTTCGTGATCGTTACGACTGGGTCATTGTGGACTGCCCGCCTCGTGCTGAGGGGGTGCTCTGCGCCAATGCGCTGTTTGCTTGTACATCTGCCTTCTTGATCGTGGAAACCGGCGCCTTCGCCTTGCAGGGTGCCCTGCAAGCCTTGAGGGTTCTGGATGAGATGGGGGAGAATCAGGGGCGTGCGTATGAAGTGCGTGTGGTGGGGACCCTCTTTGATCGTCGCATGCGCCTCGCTCGGGAACTATTGGTGGCCTTGCATGCGCGTTTTGGTGCCGCCATGTTCGATACGGTGATTCGTACCAGCGTACGTCTGCGCGAAGCCCCGGCGGTGGGCTTGCCGGTGCAGGCTCTGGATGCCTCCTGCCGCGCGACCCAGGATTTTGCTGCCTTGGCCGGCGAGGTGGCGGGGATGTTTGGTCCGGAGGCGGATCGTGCCAGCCTGTTGCAGGCCGGCTTGACCCCTTCGCATGAGTCTCCTGTTTTGATTACCAGTAAGAACCACTAGACGAGTACCCCTCAAGAACCCCATGGAAGCTCTAGCCCTGCTTTGCACCCTGCATGCTGACGGTCCCTCTACCCTCAAGCGCCTGCGCAGAGGTGGTTGCAATTCCCTGCGAGCCGTTGAGGGCATGCCTGCAGAGGAACTGGCCAGGCTGGTGGGTATTTCTGCTTCCACTGCCCGGCGCTTTGTTCGCGAGGCGACCAACTTGCGTCAGCGTCTGGTACCCGGTGAAGAGGCCCCTTCGTTGGATGTGGAGGAAGTGCCGGAATTCTTGGATGCCGATCCGATTCAGGCGCCCGTGGGGACTGCTCTGGATCAACGGGATGAACTTGCCATGGAGCGCATGTTGGCAGTGCCGATGGCAGAGTCACCGATTGAGGGGCCCGAGGGAGAACAAGTTGAGGCCTTTCAACAGGCTGAAAGGGAGCCTGAGCAAATTTCCGAGACTGGTCGGGATTCCAACCCGGGTCTTGAACCCGGCGCAGTAGATGGCTTGGATCGGGAGTTGATTGAGGTGCTGGCAAGCCAGGGCATAGTATCCCTCTGGGACCTTGCCAACCTGGATGCGGGAGCCTTAGCCCGTTCCAGCGGCGTGCCCTTTGGGCGCTTGACCCGGATTCGATTCCTGGCTCGTCGGGAGAATCCCGAGCGGCCGCCGGAACAACTGCCCAAGGAGGAGCCCGAACGCTCCGATGAGATATGGATCGACCTGCGCGAAGAGCCGGTTGAGATTGAGTCCAATTCCGTAGAGACTGAAGTGATCGACTGGCAACCCCTTGAGTTGGAGCCGGCAGACCTCGAACCGGTGGACTTAGCTGCTGAGCAGGCGGATCTTGAGAAAGTCCAACCTGTAGAAGATAGGCATAGCGAAGATGAGGACCGTTCCATGCCAGGTACGCCGACTACGCTCTATGTTGCGCCCAGCGCATACGAGCAGCCCGTGCCCCTTGATGGAGATCCCACCCAACGGCCGCCCTTCTGGGAAGTCCGTGAAGAATGGCGTGCGGGGGCTCATCGGGTGAACGAGCAGAAGGTTCAAGAGGAGCTGCCAGCAACCGATGCGCTTCCCGGGTCTGGTGCCCATTCCAACGCTGAAGCCCCCTCCGCCAGCACGACCCTGGGCTGGGATTTCAAGGTTCCCACTCCTCCGGGTTACTTGGCGCCCAGTAGTTATCCTCCGGTCCATTTGCCAAATGCCGCGCATGTGCGCATCGATCGCTTGACCGAAGGAGGCGAGGAGGGCGCGTCTGCTCGCCCTGATGACCGCTGTACGAGTTCTGAAGAGCCTGATGAGGGCATCGCTGGGCCATTTGCCTGATGTTTCCTTCTCTGGAGACACAGTTCGGGCCCGGGCCTATGTGATTCTTGAGTAGGCTGGGGTTTGTGGTGACCCTTCAGATCTCTTCCCTGGCAGCATCGCTGCTGCTTTGCATGCCTTGTTCAATCGGCAGTGCAGACTATCCCTGGGTAGCGGACTTGGACGGTCAGCCGGCATTTGGATCCAAGGCGCAACTGCGGCAGGTGGAGAAATTCTGGCGCAAGCCAAGCGCGGCGGATCAGGCGGTGCGTTTGGCCCTCGCGGATCTGGTGCCGCGGTTTGAATTGGAGGTTGCCATGGCGAGGGCAGAAGACCAGCGCCAGGGGCTCGACCGACTGGTTCTGGCTTTTCACTCGGGTCTGGAGGATCCGGAATTCGATCCTTCGGCTTTGGTCCTTGAGGAACTGATTATCGACCCTTTCAGCGTTGGCTTGAATTCCCAGCATGCACTGATCTTGGTTCGAGTGGCGGGAGACGCCCGTCGTCAGGTGCGCATCTGGTTGCTGCAGGAGGGAGCGCAAGAGGTGCGCGAACTGACGGCCGCACATGCGCTCCTGAACTCCCACACCTATGGCCTCGGGCGCTTGGAAGAGGTTGGTCTTGTGCAGTTGATTACCGCGCGCCTCGACCTTGCGGCGCTTCGCTTGCGAGCGATTCTGGCGGATCTGGAGGTGTTTCAGGAGGGTCCCGGTTCAGAACTCTCGGTGCCCAACTCAGATGCGGTGCGTTTGGCCCAGGCATTTGTGATGGGTGAGCGGGAGGCGGGGGGAGCCTGGAGTCAATGGGTCAGCGGAGCGAAGCAGTCTGCCCGGGACTTTCAGTCTGGAACGAAGCTTGCTGCCTTGAACAAGAATCAGGCCGCTACTCTGGTCCTGCGGGAGGCGGGCCGCAAGAAAGCGGTCCAGAACCTGGTTCAGATGCGCGAATTGGCACCTGCTGATGGGACCTTCCCACTTCTCACTGGCAGCAACGCCAGGCTTTCCCGCTTCGAGCGCTGCCAGGAGGTTGTTCGTCTGGGTCTCGAGGCTCTTGCCAAGGACCCCTTCGCGGCTGAGGTTCACCAACTGGTGGGCATCAGTTTGGATTTTATCCGCAGCCGTCGGGACGCCGCGGTTTATCTGGACCGCTATTTGCACCTCAAGGGGATCCGTTTCTACGACACCTGGACCGTGGCGCCCGGAATGCAGACCACCGCCGAACAGGACGCGCTGCTGCGGGTCTTGAGTTGATCCTGACCGTCGAATCTCCTGGGTCGGAGGGCTTGTTCCCCAATCCACCTCCCATCTGGGTAGAATGGTCGCTTCGACTGCTGCTTTGATGAATACCTTGACCACCCGCCAGAATGATTCCCATCTGATCGCTGCCGCCTCCAATCGGCCAGGTGACGATCCCATTTTTGCTTTGCACGGGGAGGCTGTGCGTCGTGCTGCTGAGGGGGAGGACATTCTCAATGCCACCCTGGGCGCGCTGGTGGAAGATGACGGTTCATTGTGCGTGATGCCGAGTGTGTTCGAGGCATTCACCAGCGTGGATCCCGTTCGGGCAGCGGCCTACGCGCCCATTTCCGGAGACAAGGAGTTCCTCGATGGTGTACTGGAGGATGTGTTTGCGGGTGACCGGGAGTTGGCGGTTCATGCGGTGGTCAATGCTACTGCTGGTGGCACCGGTGCTCTTCATCACGCGGTGGTGAACTTTCTTGAGCCGGGTCAGTCGCTCTTGACCACTGATTTCTATTGGAGTCCCTACCGCATCATTGCTGAGCATACGGGCCGCAAGGTGAATACGTTTCGCATGTTTGACAGCAAGCGGAGCTTTGATCTTTCGGCGTTTGAGGCAGGACTCAGCCAACAGATGAAGACCCAGGGGCGTGCTCTTCTGGTGCTCAATTTTCCCTGCCACAATCCCACCGGGTACTCTCTCGATCCCTTCGAGTGGAAGCGCATCGTCGAGATCTTGAATGATGCGGCCAGTCAGGGTCCGGTGGCCCTCTGTTTGGATCTGGCTTATGCTCGCTATGCTACGCCTTCCGGTGAAGCCTGGGTGGAAGCGGTCAAGGGGCTGGCGTCCGGGGTAACCCTGCTGGTGGCCTGGTCCGCATCCAAGTCCTATGCCCAATACGGTGCGCGGGTGGGCGCCCTGGTTGCTGTAGTACAGAATCAGGATCAACGAGAGCGCATCAAGTGTGCTCTGCAGCACTCCTCACGGGGTACCTGGTCCAATTGCAATCACCTCGGTCTCCTGGCCGTTGCTAATCTGCTCCAGGATGCGGATCTGCGCAGTCAGGCGGACAGGGATCGGGCGCGCCTTGTGCGTCTGCTGAGCGAACGGGTGGCCGCTTTCAACGGGGCCGCGCGAACCGCCGGCTTGGACTTCCCACGCTACGAGGGAGGCTTCTTCGTCACCGTCTTCACACCCCATGCACGCAAAGCAGCCGCGATCTGCCGCGAGGATGGGGTTTTTGTGGTGCCTCTGGATGGTGGCTTGCGTCTGGCTCTTTGCGCAACTCCCGTCGCACAGGTGGCCCGCTTGGTCAAGAGTCTGGCTCATGGAATTCAATCTGCCGGAGGTGCCTGAGCCATGGGCGTTTCCTCTCCGGAGGTTCGGGACCATTCCAGTATTGGTTTGAAGCACGCCTATGGAGAGCGCGTGTACATTCAAGACGATGCCTTGAGCGCTACACTGCTGGCGCGTCTTTCTTCCGCTGATACACCCCATCCAGAACTGATGGCGGTTCTGCGCGCGGCCTACCAGCATCTGGGCATGCAGGCTTTTGGAATGTCATTGTCTGCATGCGAGGCCGAGATTCCTACGCGCATGCTCGCCCTGCAGCCCGATGCCGGGGTTTGGCGAGGCATGTTGCTTGACCCCTCTGAACGCGTTGTGGTGTTGGACATCATGCGCGGGGGCATTGTTCCAGCCCAGACCCTGTTCGAGTTGCTGACTCTGGTGTTGCCATTGGATTCTCTGCGCCTCGACCATTTGGACATGGCGCGTATCTCCGATGAGAGCGGGCGCGTGAGCGGAGTCGATCTGCGCGCTGCCAAGGTTGGGGGCACCCTGGAAGGGGCGACTCTTGTGATTCCAGATCCAATGGGAGCCACTGGGGGAACCCTCAGGCGAGCAGTTTCCTGGCTCTGCGAGCACCATGGGACCCCGAAGCAGATTCTGGCTCTGCCCTTGATTGCGACCCCTGAGTTCTTGGCCGCGACCCGGGACCTGGATCAGGAAGTGCAGGTTTTTGCAGGTCGAGTGGATCGTGGGCTCTCTCCCGCCCATGTGCTCAGGGAGACGCCCGGAGCCTGCTGGGATGAGGAGCGCGGCTTGACCGAGACGGGCTACATAGTTCCCGGCGCCGGTGGCTTGGGCGAGGTGATCAACAATTCCTGGTGCTGAGCCAACCGGGTTCTGCGGGGCCTGGGTTTGCCCACCCGGGGTCCCTGCGCTAAACTCCTGTGTCTGGAAGTTCCGGCTTCCATATTGTTTCCCTGCCAGACCTCAGAAGAGAAGAACACCATGACCTACGTTGTCGCCGAACCCTGCGTGAAATGCAAGTACACTGACTGTGTGGATGTCTGCCCGGTGGACTGTTTCGCTGAAGGGGTGAACTTTCTTGCTATCAACCCCGACGAGTGCATCGACTGCGGGGCCTGCGTTCCCGAATGTCCCACCGAAGCGATCTTCGAAGAGACCGAGGTGCCCGAGCAGTGGGCCGACTATGTGGAGTTGAACGCCAAGCTGGCGGGCCTCTGGCCGTTGATCACCGACAAGAAGGACGCCCTTGATGACGCTGACGATTGGAAGGATGTGGAGAAAAAGCGCGAGCATCTCTCCGAAGAAGCATTCAGCGAGTGATTCTCTGGGTGGCGAATTTCGCGGCGCTTGATTGCGTCATGAATCCACTCGGCGCCTCATCATCAAAGCCGCAAGTTCTCTAGAAGGTTCACCAGTTCGGTAGCTCTTGCTACTTGCGGCGGTCGAGGGTCCGCTTGGCTTTGGATTCCTTTGCTCCAGAGAGGCCAGGCTTCCCCTTCCCTTCCTTGTGCTTGGCTGACTTGCGCGCCGCGAGGGCTTCTGGCGGAGGGTTCGGCGGGATCAGGCACTTGGCCTGCTTGCCAATCAAGTCCTCTCGTCCGGCAGCAGTCAGGGCTTCGTGCACAAGGAACCAGTTGCTGGGCTCGAAGAACTGCATCAGGGCCTTCTGCACTCGCCGGTCCCGAAGGCGCTGCACAGTCTTCACCGGTTTGAGGGTCATGGGATCAAGCCCCGTGTAATGCATGCAAGTGGCGATGTCCATTGGCGCCGGGATGAACTCTTGCACCTGCCGTGGTTTGTAGCCTCGGGCCTTCAGGAACTCGGCCAGTTCGATCATTTCTTCCGGTCCCGTGCCCGGGTGCCCTGAGATGAAGTAGGGCACCAGGTATTGTTCTTTCCCAGCTCGCTTGCTGGCTGCAGTAAAGCGATCTGCGAAGCCGTCAAAGTCATCCACTGCAGGCTTCTTCATCAGCTTGAGCACCTTGGGGGATGCATGTTCAGGAGCCACCTTCAAGTGTCCCCCCACATGATGGGCGGCGAGTTCCTCCAGATAGGCGTCGTCGTTCTGAGCCAGATCCATGCGGATTCCCGAGGCTATGTGTACCCGTTTGACCCCTTCGGTGTTGCGCGCCTCGCTCATCAAGCGGCGGGTGGGTGCGTGGTCCGTGGAGAGGAGCTTGCAGATGGTGGGATTCACGCAGGAGAGCCGACGACAGATCTGTTCTACCTCTGGCTTGGTGCAGTGCATGCGGTACATGTTGGCGGTGGGGCCGCCCAGATCCGAGATAGTGCCTTTGAAGTCTCGGGCCCGGGCGGTCTTCTGCACCTCCGCCATGATCGAGGCCTCTGAGCGGCTCTGGATCGTGCGACCTTGGTGCAGCGTGATCGAGCAGAAGGTGCAGCCCCCGAAACAGCCGCGCATAATCGTGATCGAGTCGCGGATCATGGTGAAGGCTGGGATTTCTTCCTGGTAGCTCGGGTGGGGTTGTCGCTGGTAGGGCAGATCGTAGATCTCATCGAGCTGGGCTTCACTGAGTGGCAGGGTCGGGGGGTTGATCACCGCCAGCCGGTCCCCGTGGCGCTGCACCATTCGTCGGGCGTTGTGGGGGTTGGTCTCCAGGTGTACCCGGCGGGTGGCCTTGGCGAAGGAGATTTTGTTTGCCGTGACCTCCTCGAAGGAGGGGAGTTCTAGTGTGCGACCGTCTCCGCGATATTCATCGAAGGGATGCTCGGGGAGCTCTTCCTTGGCGCCCAACAGGTAGGCCGCGCCACGCAACGCGCGGCAGTCCTTGATGCTGCCCCCCGCACTCAAGATATCGGCTACTTGGACGATGAACTCTTCGCCCATGCCATAGCCCACGAGATCGGCTTTGCTTGAGGTCAATATACTGGGGCGCACATTGTCCGACCACCAGTCATAGTGCGCCACTCGACGGAGGCTGGCTTCTACTCCACCGGCCACCACGGGGATTCCCGGAAAGGCTTCGCGGCAGCGTTGGGTGTAGACATTAGTGGCCCGGTCTGGCCGCAATTCGATGGCTCCTCCGGGGGAGTATGCGTCCTGGTTGCGCCGCTTGCGATTGGCGGTGTAGTGGTTGATCATCGAGTCCATGTTCCCCGCGCTGACCGCGAAGAAGAGGCGTGGGGGACCCAGACTGCGAAAGGCCTTGGCGCTGCGCCAGTCGGGCTGGGCCAGGATTCCTACCCGCAGGCCTTTGGCCTCGAGTACTCGCCCAAGAAGTGCCGCCGCGAAGGAGGGATGGTCCACATAGGCGTCTCCGCTCACAAAGATCACGTCGAGCTCGTCCCATCCACGGGCCCGCATTTCCTGCTCGGTGGTGGGCAGGTAGCCTTGTTCTTGTGCGGGACTTGGGATGATTGCCATGCCCAAGAATACACCATGGCATAAGTGGCTGTGGTGCGTTGCTTAGGACCTGGGCCCGCTATTCGACGGGGAGGTGCCCTATGGCCTCATGTGCAGGCGCGCTTCGTCCAGGACCTCGTAAGCGGGTGCTGGCCTTGTCGATCCTTCGCACGGAGCGTTTCTCCGCTGCGCTGGTGCCATCCGGGAAGGGGTCGGACCAGGCAGGAGGGCCCGGTCTCTGGCTCCGGATCTGGTCAGTGCGTGAATCGCGCAAGGTAGCGCAGGCCCCTGCTGCCACGCTGAACCAAGAGGCTGGTGGCGTTGGCTCCAGCCGGAGTCCATAGGCCTCTCAGGTGCTCCCTGGCGAAGAGCGGGGGAGCTGACTCGGACCCTGCAAGTTCCTCGTGCATCAGCACGAAGCACGCGCCCTGTTCGATGTTCTGTCCGAGGGAGTCCAGAACCGGGTGGGTGTTTCCCGAGGCGAGAGATTCCCGTTCTCCCAGGGTGAAGAGAGCATCCTGCCCCTGGCTCGCCAGGCGCATGCGCGCACGTGCCTGGCCAAAGTGGCCGAGCAGCACCTGCCGGGTGCTCTCGCTTGCTTCACCGCCGCGGGGCACCAGATCCGCCTGGGTGAAGCGGCCGTGGATGTCCTCGTGATCGAAGGGCTTCGTGGGGGCCAGTGTTCCGGCGCTCGTGGCCAGCCCGCTTATCGCCCGGGTCAGTTGCTCCTGCCATTGGTTCGGTCCAATACCGTGGGTGCGTAACAGGAACTGGCAGGCGCCTGGGGTCGGATCGCACTCAAGGGCAATCAGGGTCGGCGCGTCGATGGTCGCGCCCAGTGTCTCTCCAATGATCGGAACGCAGGACACGCTGAGGGCGTGGATCGGGTCGTTGGTGTCTCCCGAGAGGCGCGCGTAGAGGACACGCTGCGCTCCCTCTGCGGGGGGAACCAGGGATCCGGGTTGATCGTTGGCCTGGTCCGAAGTGTACGTGAAGCCGTCAAAGGCGATCTCCATGGTCAAGTCATCTGAATTCGCCCAAATGGTGATGTCCATTCGCTCCGATACGGCCACGGCCGCCGCGAAACCCTGGGGTCCCTGGAACCAGGTCGGGTCGGAGCCAATGAACTCCTGCAAGAGGTCAGTGGTGTTGATGCCTTCCTCGCGCATGCGAGCTAGATGCACGCGCACCATCACATCGCCCTCTTGCATGTCTTGCAGGTCCAAAGAGTTCGGCCCCTCAAGGTTCCACTCTTGACCACCTGCAGGTAGGGCAACCCAAGAGCCCATGCGCACCAATGGTGCCTGACCGGGAGCTACGCGCACCGAGCGCTCAAAGCCAATGCTGTCCCGCACGGGCAGAATCGGGCTCCAATCGGACGCGTGCCCCTGGGTGAAGTGTCCCACCAGGGCAGCGGCCTGATCTTGTCGTACCTGACTGGGATCGGCCCCCCGGGCCCGAAGAATTTCATGGAACTCAGCGGGATCGGGCAGTGTCAAGTTGAGTTCCAGAGTGTCAACGAGTTCGCGTACCGCTCGAAAACGGTCCAGGTTCTTGAATTCGATCCAGATCCCGGCGTCCACCGGGACAAGCATGTGCAGGCGAGCTTCTGGACTGTCTGCCTGCTCTTGGGTGGTGTCTACCCGGGTCGCTTGTATCTGAGGAGACACCGGAATGCTCTGCTTGGATTGGGGGGTGGTCGGCGCGCTTGCAGGAGGAGTGCTGGGAAGGGGCGTAGATTCGTCCTGGGTGCAGGCGGCCAGCATGACCAGCAGGCACAGGTGAGCGCAGAATTGGGCGGGTTTCATGTGTCTCATATGGGGATCCTCAGGGCAATCTGGGGTCTCATTTGGTCAGACTCCTTATCCCTCCTCGACCCATCGAGATGGATCTCCTGAATCCTTCCCGCCCTTCACTCGGGCTTTCTCCTGTACCCTGCTTGCTGGCCTCTGGGCCTGCCCCCCTGTCTCTTCGATCAATCATGCCCTTTCGATCCTCTACCTCCGCTCTCTTGGGCCTGTTCCTTGTCCCGTTTCTGGTTCTTGCCGCTTGGACTGCTGGGGCCCAGGATCAGTCATCAGGGAAACTCCATTTGATCGTGCTGCATACAAACGACATGCATGGTCAAGTCGTGCCCCTGCCCGCGACCTGGGTCAAAGATCAGGATCCGCCACCGACTTCCGGTGGTCTGAATCGTGTTGGCGCCTACATCAAGCGTACCCGGGCCGCCGCAAAGGAAGAGGGTGCGGAGATCCTGGTGGTGGATGGCGGGGACTGGTATCAGGGTACTCCAGAAGGTGGCTTGGACAAGGGCCTTGGGATTCTGAAGGCCATGTTGCTGATGGGTTATGACCTGGTCACCGTGGGCAATCATGAGTTTGATCACGGGGTCTCGCACTTCGAAAGCCTGCTGAAGGAGGCGCCCCTGCCGGCCTTGTTGGCAAATGCGCGCACCAAGACCGGGGGCACTCTGCCGGGAGTGGGTGAGTACTCGATCCTGAACAAAGGCGGCCTTTCGATTTGTGTGGTGGGTATGTGTTCGGTTCAGACTCCTGAGATGAGCCATCCGTCGACCCGGGACCTGGCATGGGAAGAACCCGCTGTAACCCTTACGCGTATCAAAAAGGAACTCGCCGAGCGCACTGTGCATGTGGACTGGTGGCTGCCCGTGACACACTGCGGTGTCTACGAGGACAAGCAACTGGCCAAAGCTCACCCGGACCTGGATCTGATCGTGGGAGGGCACACACACACGGTACTTCATCGTGGCGAGCGCGAGGGACGCACCCTGATTGTGCAGGCGGGTTCCAAGGCTCGCAGCGTGGGGCGCGTGGATCTTTGGTTTGATATGGAGACAAAATCTCTGCTCCGTGGGGAGGCGCGCCTGGTGAACCTCTATGGAGATCCGGCTGAGGGTGAAGGCGTGCCTGCCTTGGCGATGGCTTGCGTTGAATTGCTTCGTCGCAGCGCATTGGCCATGGATCAGGTTGTGGGCCGACTTGATGGATCTCTTGACCGTAGCAAGGATGCCTATAGCACCTCCGCTTCGGGCAATCTGATCACCGACCTGATGCGAGCACACACGGGAGCCCAGGTTGCGATCCACAACCGTGGTGGCATTCGTGCTGGGCTTGAGCCTGGAGAAGTGACCCGCCGGGATCTGTTTCGGATCCTGCCATTCGACAACACCTTGGTGACCTTGACCATGACCGGGCGCCAGTTGGGCGATCTCTTGAAGCGTTCTCTCGAAGGCCGTGGCCGTTCCGGATTGGAGTTCAGCGGGATCGTCGCGCAAGTCAAGCGCAATGGGCGCCATCCCCAGGTGGTGGCCTTCTTGGTGGATGGCAAGAAGCTCCTTCCCGAGCAGGACTACAAGGTGACCACCAACAGTTTCCTGGCCTCGGGTGGGGATGCCTACATAGAGTTCCAACAAGCCCGAGACCGAGTCACGGATCCGATCTTGCAACGTACCCTGCTGGAGAATGCTCTGGCCAAGCTCTGGAAGGAGGGCAAGGGGCTGACACCCAGCATTGAGAACCGTTTTGTGGTTCTGCCCTAGGGTTGAGGGGCTTGGACCCGAGCGGCCCCGCTGTCCGTTATGCTCCTTGATCGCGTAACTCCGCGACTGAAATCCTATGAGCCTTTTGGACGATCTTGGTGAACCGCAAACCCTGCCCCAGGGGCTGGTGACTTATCGCAGCGGGGCCGGAGTGGCTCTGATCTGCCTTGAGAACCTGCCAGCCAATGGCTACAGCCACGACATGATGCTCGATCTGGATCAGGCGATCTTGAGGGCCCGTTTCGATGATGCCGTGCAGGTGCTGGTCCTGATCGGGGCAGGTGAGAAGTTCTTTTGTGCAGGTGCGGACATAGGCGTGCTGCAGGGCATCACTCCGACCTTCAAGTACCAGTTCTGCCTGCACGCCAACGAGACCATGTTGCGGCTGGAGCACACACCCAAGTTGGTGATCGCTGGACTTGGTGGACATTGTGTTGGGGGTGGCCTTGAAATCGCCCTGGCCTGCGATCTGCGCATTGCCCGCGCAGGGTCCGGAAAATGCGGATTGCCCGAGGTGCACCTGGGCGTGTTGCCCGGCACCGGCGGTACCCAGCGCCTGTCGCGTATTGTGGGGGCCAGTCGTGCAATCGAGTTGATGGCCAGCGGGCGGACTTTTGGCTTCGACGAGGCCTTGGAACTGGGTTTGGTGGACGAATTGAGCGCCGCGGACAGCGACGAGGCCTTTGTTGAGTTTCTGCTGGAGTATGCCCAGACCTTCACCAGTCCCAAGCGGGCTTCCTTGGCAGTGGGCATGATCAAACGCGCGGTCAAGAGCGGCATGGAGGTGCCTCTGGAGTCGGGCCTGGCTTTGGAGCGCGAATTGCAGCAGCGGTTGTTCGCCAGTGAAGACGCACAGGAGGGTATGCGCTCGTTTTCTGAGAAGCGCAAGCCTGAATTCCAAGGGCGCTAGGACGTAGTACCCCATCCGACCATGCAAGCGGTTCAAATCACAAAGCACGGGGGCCCCGAGGTCTTGACTCTAGCCGAGATTCCGCGCCCAGAACCAGGCCCCGGAGAAGCGCTTGTTCGGGTGGTAGCGGTCTCGGTCAACCACTTGGACCTTTGGGTTCGTCGCGGCATGCCTGGGTTCAAGGTGGATTTTCCACGCATCCTTGGCTGCGATGGTACGGGCGAAGTATTGGCTGTAGGTGAAGGTGTCAATGCTCTATCCGTGGGGCAGGAAGTTTTGCTGGAGCCCGGTTTCACCAAGGACCGCAACTCAGAGTTGGTGCGTCTGGGCCAGGACAACCTGGCCGCGGACTACGGGATTCGCGGAGAACACTGCGATGGCTTTGCGGCTGAGTATGTAACTCTCGACGCGCGCTACTGCCTGCCTCTGCCCGCAGGCCTTGATCCGATCACCACAGCGGCCACACCTCTGACATTCTTGACTGCGTGGGGAATGCTGATTGAGCGCGCAGAGATCCGCGAGGGTGAGACGGTAATGGTGCTCGGTGCTGGTTCGGGCGTGGGCTGCGCGGCGATTCAAATCGCCCGGCATGAGGGCTGTCGTGTGTTCACCAGTGCGCGCAACGCTGAGACCCGGGCTCTTGGTCTTGAACTGGGCGCCGAGGCCACCGTGGATCATTCCGATCCCAACTGGCCGAACGAGATCAAGAGACTGACTGGAGGCGCTGGCGTCGATGTGCTGGTGGAACATGTGGGACCTGCTACCTGGAGGGGCTCCCTGCGGGCACTGGCGCGACTCGGACGCCTGGTCACCTGCGGCGGCACCACGGGCCCTACAGTTGAGCTGCAACTGCCGCACCTCTTTATCAAACAGCAGTCCATCCTTGGTTCCACCATGGGACCGCGAAGTGCATTGCCCATGATTTTGGCTCGACTGGCTGCGGACGTGTATCGGCCCGTGATTGATCGTATCCTGCCCATGGCTGAAGTGCGCCAGGCTCACCAGTTGCTGGAGGACAGCGCGGTGCGCGGCAAGTTGGTCCTGGTTCCCTAGTCCACATTTCATTTTCGAATTCAATGCAAGCAGACGCAATTCAACGGGCCGCGGTCCTCGGCGCAGGCACTATGGGCCATGGCATCGCCCAGGTTCTGGCCCAGGCGGACATTCAGGTTTGTCTTTTTGATGTTGATGAGCAGGCCACATCCAGCGGCCTCACTGCAATTCAGGGCAACTTGGACAAGGGAGTCAGCCGGGGCAAGGTGACAGAGGAAGACCGTGCTGCGGCTCTCGGACGCATTTCGTGCGCGACAGTCTTGGGGGACGCCATCGATGGAGTGCAGCTGGTGGTAGAAGCAGTTCCGGAAAAAATCGAGCTGAAGCATTCGATATTCGCGGAGCTCGGTGCCTTGGGCATGGATGTGCTGTTGGCAAGCAATACCTCAAGCCTCTCCATCGACAAGATCGCCGAAGCGGCGGAGCACCCTGAGCGCGTGCTGGGCATGCATTTCTTCAACCCGGTGCACCTGATGAAACTGGTGGAAGTCGTGCGCGGGGAGCGAACTTCAGAGCAAGCTGCGCAGTGTGCTCTGGACCTGGTGGGTCGCCTGGGCAAGACGCCAATTGATGTGAAGGATGCCCCGGGCTTTGCCTCCAGTCGTTTGGGCATTGCCATCGGTCTTGAGGCCATGCGCATGCTGGAAGAGGGTGTGGCCAGCGCCGAGGATATCGATACCGCCATGACACTTGGCTATGGGTTTCCCATGGGGCCGCTCAAGCTGACTGATCTGGTTGGGCTGGATGTGCGTTTGGCCATTGCGGAACACCTCTCAAGCACACTCGGCGAGCGCTTTAGTCCGCCGGACATCCTGCGCGAAATGGTCGCGCGGGGCGAACTTGGCAAGAAGTCCGGAAAGGGCTTCCACAACTGGAGCTAGATATGGCTGACGATTGGGGATCGACGGAAGGTGGTGGTGGAAAGAAGCGGAACCCTCTGCTATGGGGCTGCGGTCTTGGGTGCTTGGGCTTGCTTGTAGTCGTTGGTGTGATGGCGTTCATGGGAGTGGGCTGGGTCAAAGACGCCCTGAATCCCGAGCAAAGTCTCGATAGGCTGGCGGCGACTTTGCCGGTTGAAGAACTGCCCGAAGGCTGGACCCTTGTGTTCGGCAACAAGGTCCCCTTTGTGGGCCTTGAGGTGTTCATCATGCAGGGACCGGGCGGAGAGGATAAGGGCCACTTGCTCGCTTCGTTCTTTGTTGTGAGTAAAGAAGAAGGTGCGCAAGAACACTGGAATGAGACCGCACCCGATCAAGGATCTGACCGCAGTATCGAAATCCAGGGCCGAGTGTTGGAAGGTGTTTATGACGCCAATGCGGGCGGCGGCGCAAGTTTCCTTCTGATGCTGAGCGAGGATGGTGACATCCCCGTCATCATGGTTCATATTCAGCGACAGAACTCTTCCGTGGAGATCACAGATGGGGAACTCAGATTCTTTTTCGATTCTTTCTCGATTGGTCCCGAAGGGCCTGGTTCCTTGATCGGACCCGACCAGCCCGACGAGGACACTGACGACCGTTGAGTAGTTCCAGAGAGAGTGTTGGGGGTGTGCTGGCTCTTTTCGGGGGCCTGGCCCTGTTGGGCATGACTTTTTCCGGTCAATGCTCCCGCCCTGTGCGAGCTTTGGATGCGGGATCATTTCTGGAGACAGTATTTGATTCCAAGGGCTTTCCCGGAGGATGGCAGGTGGAGGCCTGCGAGGCCATGCCCGATGGGCGCACCCTGATGCGACTATCGTCGCTGGGGGAACCTGTGCCTGAATTCGTGGTCGGGGAAGAGGAGAGCGCCGCTCTGGCGAGGATTCCCAAGGGTCTTGGACGGAAAGGCCCCAAGCCTTGGCCGCACCTGAAGGAGCGGCTTGGACTCGGTGCAAGCGCCGCGCTCCTGGTGCAGCACCCTCTCAAGACCAGCTTGGATGAGCGCAAGCGCAACTTCCGTGGCCTCGGCTACAAGACCATTGAACAGGTCGATTTCAAAGGTGAGGCCATTCCTATGAATGCTGGGCGTGTCCCCTGGGGTCTTTTCGAAGTGCCCTGGGTGCACATTCGGCACTTCGAAAGGGTCGAAGACAAGCCGACTTTTCACGATACGATCAGGGTGGATCTCTCCAGCGGTCCCCAGGCGATGATCTTGTACCTGACCTTTCCGCCAAGGGCTCGCGGCGCCGAAAAAGCATTGGATCCGTTCATCACCGCCTGGGCACCGCTGATTGTAGAACCGGCGAAGAACTGACCATTGCGTACGGAGCAATGGGGTCTAGCTCTTGGTCGGGGAGCTGATTGGCGATCCCCCCGCGGATTCCCTGCCCAAGGAGTTGGCGATTGTCTCTGCCAGGTGCTGAGTCTGGACTTTCAAATTAGCCCTCTGGAAACCAGCTTGCCAGTGCATTTGGCAGCCGGGATTGGCTGTGATCAGCAGCTCCGCGCCGCTGGCCTGGAATTCTTCGATCTTGGCGTCGAGCAACGCGTTTGATTCTTCCGGATGAAGGAGGGCGTGGATTCCAGCGGAACCGCAGCAGGACTGGGAGGATGCCAACTCAACGCGCTTGGCCCCAGGAATCAGGTCCAGCAGGTCGCGTGGCTCGGCGCTGACTTCTTGGCCGTGGCAGAGGTGACAGGGATCGTCCCAGGCGAGCTTGCGTGCAGGCCCAGCCTTGAACTGTGCTTGCAGTCTTTGCGCACGATCCGGCTGGGCGACGAACTTGGAGAAATCAGTCACCCGTTGG
Source organism: Planctomycetota bacterium (assembly GCA_014238415.1). Taxonomy (GTDB): domain Bacteria; phylum Planctomycetota; class UBA1135; order UBA1135. The sequence goes on from JABABA010000014.1 coordinate 73,470, forward strand.
GAGAAGGCACTTGCCCGCGCCAGCCAGTCCGGGTCGTCGGCGAAGAGACGCGGGTACTCGGACATGTGCGCCCCGCAGCCTGCAGAGTTGACCACGATAGGCAGGGCTGCACTTCCGTCAACAGCTTCAAAGGCCTGAATAGTCTCTTGTGCCAATCGTCGAGCCTCTTCCAGGTCACCGTTGTGTGCGTGCAAGGCTCCGCAGCAAGCGTGGTCTGCGGGCGTGAGAACATCCGCACCCAAGGCGTTGAGTGTCTGGGCCGTGGCTCGGTTCACAGATCCAAAGAGCTGCCGTTGAATACAACCCTCCAGCATGGTTACGGTTTCCAGTGACTGGCTGGTACTGGGCGAGATGCTGGGCAGGCTACGGCGCTGGTTTGCCGGGGGAAAGATCGGCATGCTGGCCAGGGTTGCGCCGCGGCTGCCCAAAAGGGGCGCCACGAGCCTGGGCAGGTGCAAGATCTGCGTCAGGCGCACTGCCCCCGCCAGCAACGCCAGCACCCGCCGATTGGGCAGTACTACGCGGAAGCCCAACCAGCGCAGGAACCGAGGTACCAGACCGGGAGCGGGCAGCTGGTTCCGCGCACTTTCCATCAGGGCTCCAAACTGGACTCCCGCAGGACAGACGGTTTCGCAGTTCCGGCACACCAGACATGAGTCGAGGGCCTGCACGCAATCGGTGTCCGGTTCCAGGCGTCCTTCGCCAAGGGCTCGCATCAAGTGAATTCTTCCACGGGGACCTTCTGACTCCCGGCCGCTCTCGCGATAGGTCGGGCAGGAGTTCAGACATAGGCCGCAGTGAATGCAGTCCAGGGTCAGGTCATAGTCAAGGGGCAGTCGCTGGGCTCTTGTGGGGGGGGAGTTCATGATTGCCTGCCCGTGCAAGAAGCAGCCGCGCCCAGAACGCCAGCAGGATCGAGGCCTTGGGTCAAACGGGTCGTCCAGGTGCTGGGATCGCTGGGGGACAGGTCGGCGTGCAAGTCAGCCCTGACGCGTAGTGGGCGTATGAGCGCAGCTCGTCCTGCGATGCTCTCGGCCCAGGATGGTCGTACCCGCGCTGGATCATTTCCATCGAGCCCTACCAGTACTCGGCCCGCGCTGCAGTCCACCCACAGGTTTGTGCTTGCGGGCAACTGGGCTTCAAGTTCGCCCAGCAGAGTTGAACACTGTCTCAGGGGGCTTTGGATGTCCCAGGCGAAGAGGGCTTCAGAGCCCGCCTCGGTGGCGTCTCGTCGTTGCCTGTTTGCTTCCAGGTCAAAGGACTCGGGCGAGCCCCCGAGGGTGGCCAGGATCTGCTTTTGATCTGCTCCTACTTGACTCGCGCAGCCAGCAAGTCCTCCTCTGAGGAGAACTTTGGACTCAACGCGTGTCAGCACCAGCCATGTCAATCGGGGCATGGCCTGCTTGACCCCCAGGGCCTTGACAAATCCCTCAGCACAATCTGCCACAGGCAGGGAGAAGCCCCACTCCCGCTGTGGTTCAGCCATCAGGCGCAGACTGGCTTCCAGAATGATTGCCAGGGTCCCGCGGGACCCGGTGTACAGCCGATGCAGATCGAACCCGGTGACATTCTTCACTTGCCGACCGCCGCTCTTGGCCAGGGTGCCATCGGAGAGCATGACCTGCATGCCCAGCACATGATGGCGCAGGGGTCCATACTTCATTCGATCTGGGCCCGAGCGCCCTGATCCAAGTACTCCACCCAGGGTCGAGGTTTCGGCAGCGGGCAGGTCCGCGGGCAGGCGCTCGCCTGATGGGGCGACTGCACTGATGAGGTCTCTCCAAGGGGTGCCTGCTTGTGCGGTAATTGTGCCCTCCCCAGGGATCTGCTCGATGATACCGGACAATTGAATCAGGCTGATCGGGATCGGTGTGAAGCCTTGAGTGTTGAAGACATCGGGTCGACACCAGGCAAGTTGGCTCCCCGACCCGATGGGCAGCAGCGGGGTGTTCTCTTGTCGAGCTTTTTTGAGCACCGCTGCCAGTTGTGCCGGGTCCCTGGGTTCCAAGCAGGTCAGCCCCCGGGTTTCCCCAAGGGCGCAGCCAGATGCTTGAGACAACAGCAATGCGCATTCGGCGGGGCTCTTGGCGCTTGGGGTCGTCACAGCTTGCCTTCTGGATTTTCCATGGGTGAGAGAGGCATGCCCGCGTTGCGCACCTCGCGACAGGCACGCAGGGGCAGGACCTTGGTCGGGTTCATACGCCGCTTTGGGTCGAGGGCATCCCTCACCCGGTGCATAACACTTAGGTCGGCGTCGTCAAAGAGATCACACATGTGGGTCATCTTCTCGAGGCCCACTCCGTGCTCTCCGGTCAAGGACCCTCCGCGTTCAATGCAGGCTTCCATGATCAAACGACCTGCTTCCAGCACTCGGCGTACCTCGTCCTCGTCTCGCCGGTCATAGGCAATGTTGGGGTGCAGGTTGCCGTCCCCTGCATGGAACACATTTCCCAGGCGCAGGTTGCGTTCTGCGGCGATTTCGACGGCCAGGTGAACGATTTCCCGTAGGCGTGTGCGCGGCGCGACTACATCGGCTACATAGAGGTCGGGGGCCACGCGCCCCATGGCTCCGAAGGCGCCTTTGCGTCCTGCCCACAGCCGTGCACGTTCGGCTCCATCACTGGCGCGTCGGGTTTCGATGGCCTCGTGCTTATTCGCCAGTTGCAGTACCAGGTCGATGGTTTCCTGAACTTCCAATGCGCCGCCTTCTGCTTCCACCAGCAGCACCGCTTCTGCACCCCTTGGATAACCTGCCGCAAAGACGCTGTCCTCCACCGCCGTGATCGTCAGCTTGTCGAGAATCTCGATGGCCGAAGCCCCGATGTGTGCTGCAATGGCTTCGGAAACGCAATCGCAGGCCGCATCCAGGCTGCTGAAGACCGCGATGACGGTCTGGACCTCTTCAGGGAGGACTTCAAGGCGGAAATTGATTTCGGTCACCACCCCGAACATGCCCTCGCTACCGTTGATCAGTCCCACAAGATCCAGTCCAGCAGGATCCGCATGACTGGACAAAAGGTCCAGGACCTCGCCTTGAGCATCCACCAACTTGAGCCCACGCACATGGCGGGTTGTGGCACCGTGCATAAAGCAATGTGGGCCGCCTGAGTTATTGGCCACATTGCCGCCCAGGGTGCAAGCAGCCTGACTGGAGGGATCAGGGGCATAGAACAGGCCATGGGGTTTGGCCGCCAGACTTAGATCTGAATTGACCACTCCCGCCTGCACATGAGCCGTGCGTTCAATGGGATCAATGCTGAAGATTTTCCGCATGCGCGCGGTCCCAATGGTTACCCCTCCCTGTACTGGTGAGGCGCCACCGGTCAGACCGGTGCCCGCGCCCCTGGGTACTAGGGGCACTCCCTCCTCGGCAAGCAGTTGCATCACACGCACGGTCTCACTGGTGTCCAAGGGCAGCACGATCGCCATGCCTTGCCCACGCACCAAAGAAAACCCATCCGATTCCCAGGCAAGGGAGTCAGAGCCCGTAATCACATTGCGCGGTCCGACGATGTTGCGCAACTCGTCGATCCAGGCCTCAGTCACTTTTTGTCTCCCGCAAGGCGGGCTGCGCCGATCCAGCCCGCATCGGGTCCCAGTGTGGCACGAACCACGACTGGTTCGGGCGTTCCGTAGCGGCGTTCGGCGAGAGTCTCCATGACGCCTGCGTGTAGTTGTGGCAGGGCTGCGCTGAACCCGCCGGCGATGACGAAGAATGTGATGTCCAGCAAAGAGACCACATAGGAGAGTCCGCGCCCCAGGTCACGACCCACCGCATGCAGCAAATCTCGCTCGGGGCCTTCGCCTGCTGCTGCCAGGCGACAGAGTTCAATCGTGTCATCACAGAGGCCCGCTTCGCGGGCGCGACGTCGTACATGGGTGGCAGACGCCAAGGTCTCCAGGCAGCCGGCACTACCGCAGCCACAGGGGTGTCCTCCCTGTTCCCGTGGCAGAACTACGATGTGACCTACTTCGCAAGCCATACCGTGAGGGCCCGTGTAGAGTTTGCCGTCTTGTATCAGGCCGCCGCCGATGCCCGTTCCCAGGGTGACCAGGCACATGTCCTCCTTGCCTGCGCCAGCGCCGCGCCATTGTTCTCCGTAGGCTGCCAGATTCGCATCGTTGTCCACGAGCACTTGTTCTTCGGCGAGGTCCAAGCGCTTCGAGATTTCCTGGGTCAGTTTGCGTCCAACGAGGTTCTGCAGATTGGCGCTGGCGCGTAGTGCGCCGGTTTGGGGATCAAAGACACCGGGGCAGCCAATTCCCAGGGCATCGAAGGAACCGAAGGAGCGTGCGTATTCGCAGAGACGATCGAGGAAGACATCAGGGCCATCTTCAAGCTGCGTGGGCAGGCTTTCGGGGGCGCTGACGAGTTGACCCTCGGACTCGACCGTTCCAGCCTTGACCGAAGTTCCACCGATGTCGAGACCCAGGAAGCGCCCATTCGGCGGCATCAGTGATCAACTCCTCCTCGGTGGCGAGCGGCGGCGTACTCGTCGGTAGGCTCTGAGTTGTTCCTTGGCAGCCGCAGCCCAGGAGTTGTCCTCGGCCAGACAGCGTAGGACCAATTGTTTCCATTCCGTGGCGCTTTTGTATTGCTGGCGCGCCGCATCTATGCCGTCTTCAAGCATGGATTGCGAGTCATAGGTCTTGAAGCTGAATCCCGTACCGTTGCGTAGATCTACACGAACATCCCGGACCACGTCGGAGAGACCGCTGTTGCTGTAAGCCACAGGCACAACCCCGTAACGCATGCCGATCGCCGGGAGGGTGGGCGCCGCATGGAAGTGGGAGGGCAAGAGCAGAATATCGGATCCGCCAAGCAGCACATGAGCGGTGTTGACATTGTAGCCCTCGATGATGCGGCAGCGACCGGCGAAGGTTTGCTCGATGGTGTGCAGGCGCTCGAGGACTTCCGGGCTGCCGGGGCCCATCATGACCACTTGCACCGAGCGCTCCAGCAGAGGCGTGATGGCTTCGGAGACAATGTCGAAGCCACCATCGCTGTCAAACTGGCCGATCACGCAGATCAGGGGCGTACGCGGACCGTTGTCCAGCTTGAGTGCACGCTGCAAGGAGACCTTGCACTTGCGTTTGCCGGTAGTGGGATCTTTGTCCTCGGGGCCAAATGTCTGGGCCAACAGCGGGTCGCAGGAGGGATCCCAGGAGCGATAGTTGATGCCAGGGGTAATCCCCACGATTTCTTTTTCGCGGCGTCTGAATGTATCGAACACCGAGTTGTCGTTGGGCATGGCCGCCACTGAGTCCACCAGGGTGGGTGAGTTCGTGCCGATGATCGTGGCGTACTCGGCACCGGCCTTGAGGTAGTTGATCTTGCCTCCGAGTTCGACGCCACCAATGGCGTGGAACTCCTGGTGGGAGATCCCGACCTTGGGCAGGATCTCACGCTCGAAGCTGCCTTGCATAGCAGTATTTTGCACTGCGAAAAAGGTACCGGCCTTTGTAGCTGGGTGCTTTTTCTCCTTTTCTAGGTAGTCGAGCCTTTGGAATACGGGGATCAGGCCGGTTGTCCAATCGAAGCAGTGGACCACATCCGCCGCAAAGCGGATCAACTCCAGTCCTTCCAGGACAGCCCGGGCAAAGATTGAATAGCGGCGCCAGTTGTCTTCATAGGGGCCTTGGGTGTCCCCATAGGGATGGCGGGTGCGAAAGAGTTGCGCGTGGTCCACCAGCACGATTTCGAGATCGTTCAGCTGGCCTTGCATCAGGCGGACCCGTACCGAGTCATCGCCGTCCGGCAAGGTGAGGCTGCCTACATTCTTGAGGCCGCTCAGGATGCTGGTGTCGATGTCCTTGGTCAGGGGCAGAAATACCCGCACGGTTGCACCTGCCGCCACCAGAGCACGGGGCAGTTGTTCAGCAATCTCGGCGAGGTTGGTGCGTCGCACCAGGCTCTGGAGTTCGGGGGTTGCGAAGGCGACCTTCACGGTGCTGCAGAGGGATTGATTGTGGGGTCTGAACCCGCTTTGGACCTGGAGTGGGGCCTTCAGGTGGCCCCATGGAGAGGGCGGGGATTGTCCCGCAGTCACAGGAACCTAGAAACCGCAGCCGGATTTAGCTTCCCCTGGCTTCGTTGCACCGGCGTAACCCTCTAATATGCAAAGGGTTAGGATTTTTCAGAAATTCGATTCTGATATGCTTCCCGGCGCCATCAGGGAGTTTTCCCAGATGGCGAGGGCTTCGGGCAAGAGCTGTTTTATCTGCTCGATGCGGTGCCCGTGGGAGGGGTGTGTGGAGAGCCACTCGGGTGATGCACCCCCGTCCTGGGCCTCCATGCGCTGCCAGAATTCTACCGCCACCCGCGGATCGTAGCCTGCTCGGGCCATTGTGATCAGCCCGATCCGGTCTGCTTCCAGCTCAGCATCCCGCCCATAGGAGAGGTTCAGCAACGCTGCGCTGACAGAGGCGAGGGCCAGGGAGTATTCGGGGTGCCCATCATTCTCTTCCAGCACAACAGCGAGTACGGCCAGCCCTCCGCTGAGGGCTAACTGGCGTGTCATGGCCTGGGTGCCATGGCGAAGGGTTGCGTGGGCGATCTCATGGCTCATGACTACCGCCAGCCCCGCCTCGTCCCTTGTGACGTCCAGGATGCCCGTGTAGACCCCCATCTTGCCCCCGGGAAGGCAGAAAGCGTTCAGAGTGCTGTCTTCCTTGATCAGCACGGTCTCCCAGGGAAAGTCCCTGGCAAAGGCTGGTGCGTCGATGAGGGCTCCAGGAACGAGACGAGCCGTCACCTTCAGGACATGCTCAAGGTCAGGTCCCGACGTGACCAGGGTTTCTTTGTTGGTCACATCTTCAAAGGCCTTGATGCCCAGGGTGATGTCTTCCTGGACGCTGAAGGTGTTGAACTGGGCGCAACCGGCCAGCAGGCCCAGGGTGGCCAGGGAAGAGGTCTTGCCCAGCCAGGTGGTGGTCTTCGTCTTTTTCATGGGCCTTTAGTATGGTGCAGGGGGGGCTCTGGGCCAAGCGCCGTCCCTTCCTCTGATCTAACGCATGAAACGCCCCCCGCTCCTTTTGGTTGTCCTTGATGGATGGGGTCACCGGGATGACTCAGAGTTCAATGCGATCGCTTCCTCGGCACCGTTCTTTCAGGAGTTGATGGGTCGTTATCCCCATGGTCTGTTGCACGCTTGCGGGGCCGAGGTCGGCCTGCCGGAAGGGATCATGGGCAACAGCGAGGTCGGCCACATGAACCTGGGTGCCGGACGCGTGATCAATCAAGACATCACGCGAATCAACGCGGCGATAGCAAGTGGCGAGTTCATTGAGAACCGTGCTTTGCTCGACGCCATGGAGGGCGCACGCCGGGATGATCAGAATCTGCATCTGATGGGCTTGGTCTCCGATGGTGCGGTGCATGCCAGCGACAAGCACATTGTGGCCCTGCTGCAAATGGCCAAGAAGGTGGGCTTGCCTGGGGGCAGAGTCCTGATTCACGCTCTGACCGATGGCCGGGACACGCCGCCGCGTTCGGCTGTCAAACATCTTGCGCGCCTTGAGCAAGCCTGTGCCACTGAGGGCGTCGGCCGAATCGTCAGCGTGATCGGTCGTTACTGGGCCATGGACCGGGACAATCGTTGGGAGCGCGTGCAAAAGGCTCATGATCTCTTCACGGTCGGTGCTGGCGAACGCCGGGACTCCGCGATCGTGGCCCTTGAGGAGTCCTATGCCGCCGGAGTCACGGACGAATTTGTGGAGCCCACCGTCATAGGCTCCAAAGAGGGCACACGCATCGAAGCAGGTGAGCGCTTGATCATGTTCAACTATCGTGCAGATCGAGTTCGTCAAATCTCTGATGCTCTTTCCAATGAAGACTTCCAGGCCTTTGAACGGCGTGGCGGCGGCCGGCCTGCCATCACCACCTTTACCCAATACCGATCAGATTTCCCTTTTCCCATCGCTTTCGCGTCGAACGACTTGTCCGATATGTTCCCGGATGTGATCAGCCGCGCTGGTCTGCGGCAGGCCCGTATCGCCGAGACTGAAAAGTACGCCCATGTGACCTTCTTCTTCTCCGGCGGAAAAGAAGATGTGCTCCCCGGCGAAAACCGCATCCTGCTCCCCAGCCCCAAGGTTGCCACCTATGATCTTGTGCCTGAGATGAGTTCCAGGGCCGTAACCGATGCGATCCTCGCCGAACTCGCTCGCGCCGAGACCGAGGTCTACATCATCAACTATGCCAACGCCGACATGGTGGGGCACACCGGCGACTACGACGCTGCTTGCAAGGCTGTTGCAGCGGTGGATGGCTGTCTGCGGGAGATCACAGCCGCCGTCAACGCCCAAGGGGGCTTGACCGTGATCACCGCAGACCACGGGAACTCTGAGCAACTTGTGGATCCCGAAAACGGCGGCCCACACACGGCCCACACCTTGAACCCGGTGCCCATCGTGTTCTGCGGTGCAGAGTTCGAAGGCCAATCGATCCGTTCTCACGGAGTGCTGGCAGATGTGGCTCCCAGCCTGTTGCAGGTTCTCGAACTGGATCAGCCGGAAGTGATGACTGCGCGTAGCCTGATCCAGTGATGTGCGGGTCAGGGTCTGGCAGGAATCGCCTTCATGCCTGTGGGAGTTCTCCTTCACAGGCCCCATTTGATGATTGGGTCATCCGTTCGAGGAGACAAGGTGCGGCCTGGCTGGCATGCAGGGCTCTGCGCCTTTTGACCAATTCCTGGAATGAACGCGGCTCATGACCGTATGGTGCTGAATCGGGGAGAGGTTCCTATGCGTTGGGTTGGAAGAGTCAGTATTTGTGTTCTGATTGGCTTGGTCGTGGGCCCCATGATTGGGACGGTACTCACCGGGCCTGGGGAGGGTGGACTTGTCGGCTTCATCTACGGTCTCTGCATCGGCCCACTGGTGGGTGCGCTCTTGGGCCTGGCATGGGGGGTGCTTGGTCAGAAACGCGCGGGTCTCCTGCTGCACTCCCTCGGGCGGGTGTGCACTCTGGTCCTGGTTGGTCTGGTGCTTGCGGTTGCAGTGGGGAAATACATTTCCGTTCATCAGGGCGTTGCAGGTTTCAACGGTCTTGGCAAGTGGTTCTGGCTAGGCCCCGGACTGGGTGCCCTGCTGGGAGTGATCTGGTCCCTGCGTTCATGGAATAAGGTTCTGTCCGATCCAATGCGGCATACCCAATGACCACATTCGATGTGGAGGCTTTCCGCCAACGGGAAAGGAGCGAGGGCTTTCCTGCCTATTACAACGGCTGGCTGCACCTCGCGGCCAGTGCCGCAGTCATGCTCGGTCTCTGCGCGTGGTCCCTTACGCAGCTGCAGGATGTGCGGGCATGGGAGTGGGGCATGCTGCCGCTGGTTGCCCTACTTGGCAATGGTGCGGTGTTTTTCATTCACCGGGACTTGTTGCACCGCCGCCGTCGCGGTGCCAGATTCGCCTACTACATGCACTCGGATGTGCACCATAAGTTCTTTACATACGAGCACATCGTCTGCCAGCGAGTACGGGACCTTCACGCAGTCTTGTTTCCCGTCTGGGTTGTGCTGCTTGTGCTTGGTGGGATCAATCTGGTGGGCTGGTTCTTGTTGCAGCAACTTGTGAGTGCCAATTGCGCCTGGTTCCTGATGTTTGGCAGCTCGGCGTATTTTCTGACCTATGAGGTATTTCACACCGCATCGCACTTGCGGGATGATCATCCTCTGCTGATCTTTCCTCCCTTTCGGTACATGCGCGCCCATCATCGTTTGCATCATGCCCACAGTCGCATGCACTCGAAGAACTTCAACATCATCTACCCCTTGGGGGATATCCTCGCTGGGACCTTCGTTCGTGAGCAGGATTCGTGAATTTGTACGGTGTTGGACACCGCCTTGCTAACCCTCTGCCTTCAGATGCCACCCCTTGGGTTGCACGAAGGCGAGGATGCCCAGGGTAGAGAGGGTGCTGCCTTGCCCTGAGTGACCGCGACCGGTCCAGGGGAGGTGGGGGCTGACGCGATCGCAGCAGTTCCAGTAGGCGCTGCCAGCATTGACTTGGGCGAGGACTCTTGTTGCGCGGTCTTTGTCCTGTGAGTAGACGGCGGCGGTCAGGCCGAAGGGAGTATCGTTCATCAGTTGCACGGCTTCGGTATCTGAGTCCACCACTTGGATGCCGATGATGGGGCCAAAGCTCTCATCTGTCATGAGATCCATGGTGTGATCGACTCTGGTCAGGACCGTGGGCTCAAAGAAGGAGCCGGGGCCGGGGGCGCGTTGGCCGCCGGTTTGTAGAACAGCGCCCTTGGCGAGGGCGTCCTTGACTTGTGCTTCGAGCACATGGAGTTGGGCTGGGCGCGTCAAGGGTCCTAGGGTTGTGGCTGGATCGGTGGGGGAGCCGAGAACGAGTTTTCGAGCGGCGCTGACGAAGTGTTCGATGAAGGAGTCGGCGATCCTGTCCTGCACATAGATCCTCTCGACTGCGCAGCAGCTTTGACCAGCGTTGTAGAAGGCGCCGTCGGCGAGGGCGAGCGCGGCGGCGGGGATGTTCACATCGTCCATTACGAAGGCCGGGTCCTTGCCGCCCAGTTCCAGTTGTACGCGCATCAGGCTGGGGGCGGCGGCAGCGGCGATCTGGACTCCGGTGGCGTGGGAGCCGGTGAAGTAGATTCCGTCGATGGGAAGTTGCAGGAGTTCTGCGCCTGTCTGGCCCTCGCCAATCACTGTGGTGAAGGCTCCCTCGGGCAGACCTGCTTCGGTGAACATCTCTTGGATGGCGAGGCCGGTGAGGGAAGCCAGTTCGGAAGGCTTGTAGAGCACCGTGTTACCGGTCAAGAGGGCAGGAATGAAGGCGTTGACCCCCACCAGGTAGGGATAGTTCCAGGCGGAGATGTTGGCGATCACACCCAGGGGTTCGAACGCGAGGAGTTCTTGGGGATTGGTCTCTGGCGGCAGGACTTCGGCTGTTTGGATTGTGCGGGCGGTGTGCTCCAGAAAAAAATCGATGCGGGCGTGGACTCCCTTGAGTTCGTTCAGGGACTGCTGCAGTGGCTTGCCCGTTTCCGAGGTCAGGAGGTCAGCCAGCTCATCGCAGCGTTCGGTCAGGCGGGCCTTGAATCCGCGAAGGAGAGTGCAACGGTCTGCCACGGGGAGTGCGGCCCAGGTGGGTTGGGCGGCTCGCGCGGTGGCGTACTTCTCGTGGATCGACTCGGTCGTGTCCCCTGCGAGTTCGCGGATCAGTTCGCCAGTGGCTGGGTTTGTGACTTGCAGCATGGGGCGCTTAGCCTCGGGCGAGTTCGGCGGCGGAGAGGAAGCTGTGCAGGATAGGACTTGGAGAGAGCAGGTCCGGTGCGCCAGGTTCGATGAACTCCGGGTGCCACTGAACCGCATAAAGGTAAGACTTCCCCGGACGATGCAGGGCTTCAATGACACCGTCCTCCTCGGATCGGGCTTCAACGACCAGGCCCTCGGCCAGGTCTTCCACCGCTTGGTGATGAATGCTGTTCACGCGACCGCCTGAGTTTCCGGGGTAGAACTCGCACAGTCGTGATTCGGGCTCAAAGACCACCTCGTGGTGCAGTTCCTCGTATACAGCCCAGTCGCGATGAACCTGGGAATCGGGACGCTTGGATTCCAGGTCCTGGCACAAGGTTCCACCGAAGGCCACATTGATCAATTGCAGGCCGCGGCAGATGCCAAGCACTGGTTTGCCCACGCGCAGGCACTCGTTCAGCAATTCGATCTCGTAGAGATCTCGCTCATGGTCTCCTAGCCACTCGGGTTTGTGCGGGGTACTCCCGTAACTCCTTGGTGCCACATCGGATCCACCCTGCAAGAGCAGACCGTCCACCTCCTCGATCAGCATCGCCGCCCCCACTGGGCCACTGGCCCGGGGCAGCATGAGAGGCAGAGCTCCCGAAGCCATTACCCAGTTGCCCATGGACTGCTCCATGTACTGCAGGGTCTTGTTCTTGAAGATCGGGCGCGTGGGATCGGCGTGGAAGAAGCACGCGCTGAGACCGATCTTGAGGGGGCGCGAGGTCATGACCCGAGTGCATCCTTGAAGAGTGAGCGAAAGTCAGCTTCAGAAACCAGCACCGGGTTTTCCAGGTGACAGGAATCCTTGAGGGCAAAGGCCACCAGGTCTTCGAAGTGCCCGGGTTCCACTCCCGCTTCCCTCAAGTTGCTTGGGATGCCAATTGCGGTACGCAGATCGTTGAGCCAGTCAAAAAACCCCTGGGCCGTTCCATCTGCTCCCGCCGCAACGCTCATGCGCGCAAATTTCTCATTGCATGCGGCGCGATTGAAGCCAAGGGTGAAGGGCAGCATGATCCCGTTCGCCAGTCCATGGTGCAAATCACAAACTGTGGAGAGGGAATGGGCGCATGAGTGCGTTACCCCAAGACCTTTTTGAAAGGCTACAGCGCCCATCATGGAAGCGGTCAGCATCAGGCCCCGCGCTTCGATGTGTTCGGCTGTGTTGCCTGTTCCTGCAGTAGAAAAATCTACGCAGGCCTTGAGGCTTTTGGAAATCAAGCGGATGCCCTCCAAGGAAATCCCGTCTGCCATGGGGTGGTATCCGTCGACCAGGAATGCTTCGCTCAAGTGGCTCAAGGCATCCATGCCCGTGGCAGCAGTCACTCCCGCGGGCAGGCCCAGGGTCAACTCTGGATCGAGAAGTACCATGGCTGGCAAGAGGCCTGGGTGAAACAGAATTGCTTTGCGGTGGGAGGCGTCATCGGAAACCACCGCCGCACGACCCACTTCGCTGCCCGTGCCTGCGGTGGTGGGGATGGCGATGATCGGGGGGATCAGGTTCTCCACGGGCTTTTGATTTGGGTTGCCGTCCTCGTAGTCGAGCACCGAGCCAGGATGATGCGCCATCAACGCGATGATCTTGGCCACATCCAGGGACGCGCCGCCGCCCATGGCTACGATGGCGTCCGCCTGGTGTTCCCTGAAGGCGGTCAGCCCCTGCTCCACCTGACTGATCACCGGATTGCCCCAGATGTCCGAAAAGACTGCGGACTCAAAAGCGGATTGTTCCAGGGTCTCGCGCAGGGCCAGGCCTATGGGCAACTGGGCCAGAATCTGGTCGGTCACCAGCAGGGGGCGCTTAGATCCAAGAGCTTCGAGTTGTTGGGGGAGTTCATTCACAACTCCTGCGCCGAATCGGATTGATGTGGGGTAGTTGAACTGCGTGACGTCGCTCATGAATGAAACTCAGACGATCTCAAAGTAGCGTTCCGTTTCCCAATTAGTGACCGCCGCCTGATACTGGCGGCACTCCCAGCGGCGGCTGTTGACGAAGTGATCCACAAAGTCCTCATCGAAGAGTTCTTTGGCAATCGATGAAGCCGCCATCTGCTCCGTAGCGGCATCCAGGTTGTTGGGCAGGCGCACTGCGCCTTCATCTTCGTAAGCATTGCCAATGACCATTGGCCGTTCGATCTCAAGTTTGTTCTGGATACCGTACAGACCACTGGCGAGTGACGCTGCCATTGCCAGATAGGGGTTCGCGTCTGAACCAACCACACGGTTTTCAAGGCGCGTGGACTTTGCATCCCCGCCGATCACGCGCATGGCAGCAGTGCGGTTGTTGATTCCCCAGGTCACCCTGGTGGGGGCCCAGTGCCCTTCCACCAGACGCTTGTAGCTGTTGATATTGGGGGCCAGCAGGGGCAGGATCTCTGGCAGGCAAAGCATCTGACCCGCCAGGTAGTGGCGGAAGGTGTCGCTCATGCCGTCGGTTCCTGAGGCGTCAAAAAAGAGGTTCGTGCTACGGTCTTCGGTCCAAAGGCTCTGGTGCAAATGTCCGCTGCAGCCGGGCAGGTCGCTGTTCCACTTGGCCATGAAGCTGGGCATGATGCCGAAGTCGTGGGCGATGGCCTTGGTACCCCACTTGAAGAGCACCGCCCGGTCAGCGGCTTCGAGGGCGTCGCTGTAGAGTATGGCGGCCTCCAAGACGCCCGGACCGGTCTCAGTGTGCAGGCCTTCGATAGGCACGCCAAAGTCGAGCAGCCCGCCGTTCAGAGCCGCGAAGAACTCGGAGTTCTGGCTTGTGCGCAGCAGCGAGTACCCGTGCATGCCGGGGCTGATGGGATCGGGCCTTATGAAGCCTTTGTTGGCCAGGCTCTCCGCGCTCTCGTTGAAGTTGAACCACTCGAATTCCATGGAGAAGGCGGAGTGCAAGCCCATGTTCGCTGCTTGGGTGATGACTTCTTTTAGTACTCGGCGTGGGCAGGGCGGGGCAGTTCCCCTGGCTTGCGCGAAGTCCCCCAGGAAGAAAGGCACATCGGCTTCCCAGGGAATCCTTCTGAATGTGGAGAGGTCCAGCTGTGCTTCTGCATCCGGATAGCCCGTGTGCCATCCCGTGAACTGGGAGTTGTCGTAGCACTGATCATTGATGTCCCAGCCGAAAATCACATCGCAAAAGCCAAGGTTTCCCTGGATGATGGACAGGAATTTGTCCTTGTGCACATATTTCCCCCTTAGAACCCCATCAATGTCGGTCACCGCCAGTTTTACGAACCGTGCGCGGGACTGGCTGACCTCTTCGATGATCTGCTCGGGTGACCTTTCGTGGTTGCTCATGGGGCTTTGTCTCCAAAAGTGTGCCGGCGCTGGCGTGTTTCCTTGGGAACCACCAGGTAGAACCAGCCAAGAGCCAGGCACAGGATTGTGCTGTACAGCAGGGCGATCTTAGGGTTGTGGTAGGTCAAAGCCACCAGGCAAACCAGGGAGAAGGCCAGGGCAGTGCCCGGGATCAGGGGGTAGCAGGGGGCGCGATACGGTCGCGCCAGATCGGGTTCTTTCCTGCGCAGGGCGAAGAGTGAGATCATTGATACCGCATAGAGCGTCAAGGCTCCGAAGACCGCCATTGTGATTATCTCGCCTGTGCGTCCGCTCAAGAGTGCACCGAAACCCACCAACATGTTGAGGAGCAAGGCTGCAGCCGGGGTCTTGCGATTGGCCAGCGTCCGGCCCAGGAAGCGCGGCGCGTAACCGACTCGGCCCATTTCGAAGGTCGCGCGGCCCGCCACCAGGATGATCCCGTGAAAGGATGCCACCAATCCCAGCAGGCCCACATTGATCAGCAGACCAAACAAGAATGTATCCCGCCCCATGAGATGACCCATGGCCAGCGGCAGGGGCGAATCCGACGCCTCTGTAGATCCCGGTTCATAGACCACTGTCTCCCAGCCATTGACTCCCACGGCACAGAAGAAAGTCAAGAAGGCCAGCATTACCAGGGTCCCCATGGCAGATCCAAAGCCGATGCTGATGTTGCGCTGTGGGTTGTGGGTTTCTTCAGCCACGTTGGCCAGTCCTTCGATGGCGAGATAGAACCAGATCGCAAAGGGTATCGCTGCAAAAGCTCCGCCCCAACCATTGGGTAGAGGATTCTGGCTAAACGACTCGAAAGAGAAGTGCGGGCCTGTGACCCCGGCAAAGATCAGCAACTCGATGACCGCGAGCACCGTGACCACCAACTCGAATATTGCCGAAAGTTTCACTCCCCAAATATTCAGGCCTGTGAAGATCATGTAGGCGGCCATGGCAAAAATCAGGGTGTCCACACCAGGAAACTTGATGTTCAGATAGGCACCTATCGCTGCAGCGATCGCCGGTGGCGCAAACACAAATTCAACTATCTGCGCCGTACCGCCCAGAAATCCAATGCCAGGACCCAAGGCTCGGTGCGCGTAGACGAAGACACCTCCTGCTTTGGGAATCGCACAGGCCAGCTCTGAGTAGCTGAGCGTGAAGGCCACATACATGATGGTGACCATCACCGTAGCCAGCAACATGCCATAGGGCCCACCTTCTGGAAGCCCCAGGTTCCAGCCAAAATACATTCCCGAAATCACATATCCGACCCCAAGGCCCCAAAGCATCAGCGGTCCGAGTTCTCTTTTCAGCTCACCATTTGTCGACATGGAAGGCCACTATACGATCGATCCCTCTGGTGGCTATTCTTCTTGCGAAGCAGCCTGGATCAAAGCCAGCGTTTCCGCTGAAAGGGCCTTGCAGCCGAGGCGCTTGCGCCGTTTCGGATACTGCCGATTGCGATCAAAGTGTGCTCCGAGCACTTGCTGTGAGAGAAAGCTGGCTCGACGGCATTTGCGTGCCTATCCTTGTTGGTCATGGATAACCTGTCTCAGCGCGACTGTGTTCCCTGTCGTGGGGGCGTCCCGCCCCTTGCGGCTGCCGAACTCAGTGCCCTCAGCGATCAGTTGGATTCAGGGTGGGAAGTGATCAGAAGTCATCATCTTCAGCGTGAGTTTGAATTCGATGACTTTCGCTCGGCGATGGGATTCACTGTTGGTGTGGGGGAGATGGCCGAGGAGCAAGGGCACCACCCGGACATCCATCTGTCCTGGGGAAAGGTCAAGATCCTGGTTTGGACCCACAAGATTGACGGTCTGACCGAGAGCGATTTTATTCTTGCTGCCAGGGCAGATGCTATCTATTCCCAAGTCTCTTGAGCGTTCCTCTTGCTTGCAAGCTTCAGGTTGCGCGTTGATCCGATGACGACGCGCATCGCAAGCCTGCTGCCTTCGGCCACCGAGATCCTCTGTGCTCTGGGGATGCGCGAGCAGCTAGTGGGTCGCTCGCATGAGTGTGATTTTCCTTCGGACGTGACAGCTGTCCGTAGCTTGACACGGTCACATGTGAAACACGAGGCGGTCAGTGGCGACATCGACCTGGATGTGCGCAGAATCCTGCGCGAGGTGCTTGCTATTTATGAAGTGGATGTGGAGGCGCTGAAGGACGTGGCTCCATCGGTCGTTGTTACCCAGAACCTGTGCGATGTGTGTGCTGTGTCCTTGTCGGATGTGGAAAGGGCGCTAAAGGAAATTGCCTCTGAGGTCCAGGTCGTCAGTCTTTCCCCGACCCGACTGTCGGAGGTATGGGACGATGTTCGCCGAGTGGGCTCGGTGTTGGGCATGGAGAGAATGGCCGGGCGCGTTGTAGCTGACCTTGAAGCGCGGCTGGATCTTGTGCGTTCTCGAGCTGCAATTGCAGACACGCGCCCTTCTGTTCTGACCATCGAGTGGCTTGACCCCGTGATGATTGGGGGCATGTGGATGCCAGAGCTTGTGGAATTGGCAGGCGGAGTCCCATTGGTCACCGCAGCGGGTGATCACGCACCCACTCTTGATGAGGATGCTTTGCGGGAACTGGAACCGGATATGGTCCTGATCAAGCCGTGCGGATTCAATCTGGCTCGTACCCGTGCCGAAGCGTCTGCCCTATGCGCTCTGTTGGATCGACTTGGATGGAAGGCCTGGCAGGAGGGCCGTGTCTATTTGGCGGATGGGAACGCGTTCTTCAATCGTCCCGGACCCCGTCTGGCAGAGTCTCTGGAAATCATGGCTGCATGTGTTCACCCAGAGCTCTTTGACGACATGGCTGAGGCTCACAGCTCAGACTACGGCCGCTTGCGACCCTGAAGTCCATCCAGAGGTTCAGCTTGGAGATGTGTCCTTGCCCGCGGGTCCTTCGCTGCTTGCATTCGAGTCAAGGCAAGAATCTTCCCTCATGCTCTTGCCTGTCCTTGCACTGCGCTGATGGTGCGGGGCGGAGACGCTTGCGCAGGGCGGCGAACAGACGATAGGGGGGATCCAAGATTATTGGGGGCAGGATTCCAAGGGATCCCAGTGCTCGCCATGGCCAGGGCAAGAGTGTCAGTGCTCCGAATACGGCGCGCCCGCGCACTCGGATCTGTTTGCCCTGTGGCGCGTCGCTCACGAGTACCAGAGTTTGAGTCTGGAATGGAATTTCCGGGTTTCGCTCACGAAGTGTCTGGGCTGTTGTTCCCTGCAGACTTGCATAGACCATGCGTTGGTGTCGATCACGCCTGATCAACCAATCCACCAATTTGTTGCAGACTCCGCACTCGGCGTCATAGAGGACAATTACGGGTTGCATTGTTCCTTCCACGCAGCACAACCTACTCTTCGTTGGCGAACACGACGCCGATCGTTCGCCGCCCTACGGAGGCTAGACCTCATCCAATTTCTTTCCTGTAATCGCTTCCCGCACCACTCCATCCATGAGAATTGCCGCCAGCGGGAGGCTGGCCTGTTCGAGACGGTCTCTGACGGCTTGGACTTGAGCGAGATCCTGGGAATTCTGGGCCTCTTCAGCGGCCTGGACGGTTTCGGTCAATTCTTCCAGTGACTCGGGGTCGAGGTTCGCTTGTGCGGCATCCATGCTGCGAGCGATGGCGGCAAGCATGGTGCCTAGTTCCGTGTGCAGGTCCACCACCCGGCGTTGGTCGAAGTCGGCTTGGGCGTTCTCGAAACCCTCGTCGAGCATGCGTTCCACCTCTCCGTCGGTCAGGCCGTGCATTGGATTGAATTCTATTGAAGAGCTCGTGCCCGTGGACTCTTCCTTGGCACTGACCGTCAATACTCCGTCTGCGTCGATGGCAAATCGTACGCCCACTCGGGCCATGCCGGCGGGCATGGGCGGGATACCTTTGAGTTCGAAGCGACCCAGGGAGCGACAGTCCGCGGCCAGCTCGCGTTCGCCTTGGACCACATGAAAGTCGATGCCAGTTTGGCCCTCCGCGTAGGTGGAGAAACCCTCGGTGTGGCTGCAGGGGATGGTCGAATTGCGTTCGATCATCTTGGATACGGCGCCTCCCATGGTTTCGACCCCCAGGGAAAGGGGCGTTACATCCATCAGCAGCACATCACGGGTGCCACCGGTGAGCACATGCGCCTGGACCGCTGCTCCAAGAGCAACAACATGATCCGGATTGAGGGCGGTGTGAGGCTTGCGGCCGAAGAGTTCTTCGACCTTGGCGCGCACCAGCGGCACTCGGGTGGAGCCGCCTACCAGGACCACCTCATCGATTTGGTCCGTGGTGAGTTCCGCATCGGCCAGGGCGCGGCGGCAGGATTGCAAGGTGCGTTCCACCAGGGGTCGGATCATAGTCTCGAATTCCTGGCGAGTGACCCTACGCCGCCAGTTGAGGTCGTACTCGGGCAGAGCCAGGTGCATCTCTGCTTCGGGGTCGGAGCTGAGGGCTTGTTTGCACTTTTCCGCAGCCAGGCGGGCGGCTGATAGAAAGGCTGGGTCTTGGAAGAGTTCGGCGGGGACCTGGTCTGTTAGCTCTTCCTTGGCTAACTGCACCAGGGTCTGGTCAAAGTCATCGCCCCCCAAGCGAGTATCTCCGTTGGTCGCCAGCACCTGAAACACGCCCTCTTCGATGGACAGCAGGGACACATCAAAAGTTCCTCCGCCCAGATCGAAGACCGTCACGGTTTGAGGCTCTGATTGGCCCAGGCCATAGGCCAGGCTTGCGGCGGTGGGTTCGTTGATGATGCGCAGGACTTCCAGGCCCGCGATGCGTGCGGC
Source organism: Planctomycetota bacterium (assembly GCA_014238415.1). Lineage (GTDB taxonomy): Bacteria > Planctomycetota > UBA1135 > UBA1135. The sequence goes on from JABABA010000014.1 coordinate 92,792, forward strand.
GTCGCGAGTGGCTTGGCGTTGGGCATCGTCAAAGTAGGCGGGCACAGTAATCACCGCGGCGGCGATCTCAGCACCTGTGGCCTGACGTGCGTGTTCCAGCACTCCCACCAGGATCCATGCGGAGAGTTCCTGGGGCGTCCAGAGTTTGCCATGCAGGTCGACTCGGGCGAGCTTGCGTCCGTCTTCCGCCACCGCAAAGGGCAGGGGGTTGTGGTTCAGATCCAGGTCATCGAGGCCGCGCCCCATCATGCGCTTGACCGAGAACACCGTATGCTCAGGATTGACGAGGGTCTGGGCCTTGGCCGCAGAGCCCACCACCGGGTTGCCCTCTTGGGGAACATGCACCACGCTGGGAACCATCGCGCTGAGGCCATCTGGGGCCAGCACTTTGGGCGCATTGTCTTCCCAGATTGCTGCGAGGGAATTGGTGGTGCCCAGGTCGATACCGATGACCACGCGGGGCGCGTCGTTGTTCAGGACGTCGAGTTCGATGTATCCCACGGCTTTAGCTGCTGTTTTGGGGTAGAGGGTAGATCAGAGGTGTGGACGCGGGGCGCCTGAGGCGCTGCCTTCGGCGAGACGCAATTCGCGAACGCGCCAGAGAGTGCGAGCCAGATAGCGCGCCGCGTTCAATCGCCGGCGCAAGGGGGCGAGGGTTTCTGCCTTGGGTTCGGGCAGGGGGGTCAGGGAGGAGCCCACTTCGGTGAGCAGACCTTCCCGGCGTTTGAGCAGTGTGTCTTGCAGGGCGATTAGGGGCTCTTCGCGGGAGGGCGGTTCCTGCTGCTCAATTTCGTCCAGGGTTTCGTTCCATTCCAAGACCTCCATCAGGAACTCCTGCGGCATTTGCCGTTCGGCTGCCTCGTCCGGGCCTCCGAGCAGACGCAGTAGGAGATTTGCGCGTAAAGAAGGGTCGGCCAGAACTTCATAGGCGTGGTTGAGAGTTGCCGCTGCTTCTTGAGCCTGTTCTGTGGCTCCCGCATGGTCCGGATGCACCAGTCGCTGCAGGCGTAGCAGCCGTCGGCGCAATTCCTTTACGTCGATGTCCCAGCGGCGTTCAATTCCAAAGACAACGAAGGGTGTACCCTTGTCACTGACTTCGAGCAGGGCCCCACAGCCTTCGCAGGCGAGGCTGCTCCACAGTTCGGCCTCACATTCGAGGCAGGTCTGGGGACAGGAGTCCACGGGGCAAGATCCTTATACGCTGAAACTCTCTCCGCAGCCACAACTCTTGCTGGCATTGGGGTTTGTGAACTTGAAGCCGCGCCCCATCAGGCTCTCTTCAAAGTCGATCTCTGTGCCGTTGAGGTACAGGAACGACTTGGGGTCGCAGAGGATGCGCACGCCGGAGTACTCGGACACTTGATCCGTGGCGCGCTTTTGATCGTCAAAACCCAGGGTGTAGGAAAACCCCGAGCAGCCGCCGCCTTTGACCCCAACCCGCAAGCCAGTCAGCGTGGGCAGGTCCTGTTCGGTGATGATGCGCTCGACCTCATTGACTGCGCGATTGGAAAGGGTGATCGCCATCTCAGGCATCCTCCTCTGAGTGCTTGCGTTTGAAGTCTGATACCGCAGCCTTGATCGCGTCTTCGGCCAGGACCGAGCAGTGGATCTTGACCGGAGGCAGGCTGAGCTCCTGCACGATCTCGGTGTTGCTGATCGCTGTGGCTTCTTCCAGGGTCTTGCCCCGCAGCCATTCCGTGGCCAGGGAAGAACTGGCGATTGCCGAGCCGCAGCCAAAAGTCTTGAACTTCGCATCCACGATGCGATCGCCGTCAACCTCGATCTGCAGCTTCATCACATCGCCGCATTCCGGAGCGCCGACGATTCCGGTGCCCACAGTGCTGCTATCCTTGTTCAGAGAACCCACATTGCGTGGATTGTTGTAATGGTCGAGAACCTTGTCGCTGTATGCCATGATTGTTTTCCTTGGGGTTCAAAGCCCCATTCTCTTGCTTGCCTTGTTTTTAGTGTCCGGTCCAGTTGACTTGGCTGAGATCGATGCCCTCTTGGGCCATTTCGTAAAGTGGTGAGAGTTC
>JABABA010000015.1:0-57458 GCA_014238415.1 Planctomycetota bacterium
TGGCGTGTCCATGGACGCCAATGCCTGGCAGGCGAGAATGCGGTCGCGAGAGATCTCCGCACGCTCCACCAACCAGCTCAATGCAGACGGAGGCTGAACGCGGGCCACCAGCTCCATCAAGAGTTTCCGTTCTGTGCGAGTGGCACGAACAAGCATCGCATTTTCCAGGGCTTCGACCACGGCCGGCGCTGTGCAGAAGGCATCAAGCATGGATTCGCGCAGTGGCTTCTGGGATGGCAGGCTGGTCACGAGCAAGCCCAAGGGCTGATCTCCATGTTCGGCCACAAGATGCATCCAGGCGCGCACCCGTTCCAATGGCACACCCTCTTGAGGTGCATTGCGGGCCAACTGCAGCAACATCTCCTTCACCTGCCGATCCGAGGCTCCGGCCAGACGCTGATCGACCAGAGGACCAAGATCCGGGTTCAAGAACACCTCGGTGGTCAAGGGAATGTGCTCCACTCCAAAGTCAGCCAGAGCCGCCAGCGCCGCAGGACGCAGAGACGGGGTTCTGACGCTACGCAACAGAACATCCGTGGACCGCACATTTCCCCGGGCACCCAACAAACGCAAGCCAGCGCGGCTCTGCCGCAAGTCGTCACTGCGCACAGCAGCACGAGCGAGGGGCTCGACCATCAACGCAGGACCCAGACTGCTCAGCTCCTTGAGGAGTTGCTCCTGCTGGGCCGAGTCGGGCCCTTGCAACTCATCCAATGAATGGGAAGCCTGCCAGATCGCAAGCAATGCCTCGGGATCAGGATCTCTCCCGGGGATCTCAAGGGTGCCCACAAGCAAACCCTCGCGCGCATCCGAAAGGTCCAGCACGAGAAGGCCGGGAACACTGCCGGGCACAGATTCAGGGGTGGTTTCGGAAAGACCCCGAGTCTCATCCGCCACAAGATCTGTAGGTTCGGGATTCGCTTGTCCACCCGGGGAGCCGGCCAGGACCCGCAACCCAAACCAGGCCCCGATCCCCAACAGAGCCGCCGCAGCCAGAGGCAACCAAGAGCGACGCTCAAGCTCCTGAACAGGGTCTTGGTCCTTTTCGGATACCTGATCCACAGACTGCCAGAGTCGCCCCAGAAACCGGTCCACGTCGGGTTGCGCCTGCGCGCTCCGGCGCACCTCCTGCACTCCTTTCCTGATCGATTGATGATCCTCCAGGGCCTGGGCACAAGCCGCGCACTGCTCCAGATGCTCGCTCCACCTGCCAGTCGAAGGAAGCGCACCATCGCCGTCAAGCCAGGCCTGCTCCAATGCAGATTCAAATCTCTCGCAGTTATTCATGCGACTCCCCCTTCCCCACGCATTCGCGCAAGGGACTCCATCAACATGCGTCGCGCGCGAGCGACCTGAGATCGCACGGTCTGGGGTTGGATCCTCAAGATCTCCGCCACCTCCTCATAGGAACGTTGTTCGATCACACGCAGAACAAAGACCAACCCCAAGTCCTCTGGCAGATTCGCAATCGCTTCTTGTATGAGGCCCTGCAACTCACGGCCCAGTATCGTTTTCACAACGGATGGCTCCCTGTCGGGATGATCCAATGAAACCTCTGGTTCAGGCCGCAAGAGCGCAAAGCGGCGGCGATCATCATGGGCCAGATTGATTGCGATACGGCACAACCAGGGTTTGAAGTGGGCTCCGGCCTTCAAGCTGGGCAGGGACCGCCAGGCTTTGAGAAACGTCTCCTGAGCCAGGTCATCCACATCGGATCGATTGCGAATCGAGGAAGACAGGATCGAACAGATCAAGGGCAGATGCACGCGCACCAACGATGAAAAAGCACCTCGGTCTCCTGCCTGAGCAGCAATGAGCATCGCATGCTCATCTGCCTCAGCTTCCTTCTTTGTTCTGCTCCTGGGAATCCCTTTCACTTCCATATCGACCAGATACCAGCAAGAGCACAGGCCCGCGACCAACTTGGCGCGCACAGATGCCTGATCCGGGGGGGGAAGGAGGGATCCAATGCCATGGTTCATCCAGATCAGAGCAGCCACATCCATCTAGACGAGCATGCCCCTCTGCTGTAGATCAAAAAGGAGGAGAAGTTTCCTGGACAGACCACGGTTCCCTTTGGAAACCAGGTTCCAGGGTCTCTGAAGGGCTATTCTGGCCCCATGAGAAAGAACGAAATGGCGCTGGTGACCGGTGCTTCAGCGGGCATCGGCGAGGACATCGCCCGGGACCTGGCCCGCCGTGGCTTCAACCTGTACCTCGTAGCCCGGCGAGGAGACCGTCTGCAAGCACTGGCAGATGAACTGACGAGAGAGCACCAGGTCCAGGTCCTGGTACACACCCAGGACCTTTCCACACCTGAGGCTTGCGACGAGTTGCTTGCAGCTCTGGAAGAGGCGCAGGTCAGTATTGATGTGCTGGTCAATAACGCGGGCTTTGGCAGCTTTTGCCCAACCATGGAAGCGGATCCTGAGCGCGAACGGGCCATGGTGCGCATTCTGTTTCAATTCCCCGTGGACCTGACCCGCGCTCTTGTTCCCGGCATGCTCGAACGGGGCCACGGGCAGATTCTGCAGGTTGCCTCCACCGCCTCCTTTCAGCCGTCACCCGGCTACGGCATGTACGCCGCCAGCAAGGCTGCGATTCTCTCCTGGAGCAATGTCTTGCACTTCGAATTGCGTGGCACGGGAGTCACCTGCACGACTCTCTGCCCAGGCCCGACCGCAACTGAATTCGGCGAGATCTCCGGCCATATAAGCAACCGGCTGCAAGACGCCACCAAGATGTCGTCGGAGGCGGTCGCCCGCACTGGCGTGCACGCCATGCTACAGGGTAGAGCCACCGTAATCCCAGGCTTCGCAAACAAGCTCGGCGCCCTGCTCAGCACACGCATGCCACGCTGGATTGTGGTGCCCCTGGTAGCACGGGTTCTACGCGGGTCCCAGTGAAGCTCAGAGACAGAAACGCACTTCAACCGCATCCGAGAAGTTGAACATGGCACCCCCCGCGGCGGGGTCCCGATACCAGCACTGGAACACACGGCTTTCCCCAGGTTGCAGACCCAGGCTTGAGGGATGGAAGACACGGCCCACACCCCCCACGGAACCGGTGGGCAGCGCAGGCAACAGCCTCAGCAAGGGCGCACCCGGACAGAGCACTCCATTCCCCACCGCAACCGCCTGTACACCGCTTCCCATGAAGAACAAGGCAAACTGACCGGTGGGCAGATCGTTGGTCCCCAGGACGATTGCGTCCTGGATGATCGATCCCGTGCCAATCACTCCAAATATCGCGCCCCCCGCGGAAACAGAGTTGGCCGCCGGAGGCGAACAGTGACGAGTAGTGGTGCAACCGCAGGCGCTGAGAGGGATCAGATAGATCGCACCGCCCCCCTGACCTGCGCCCGCGCCCACACCGAGGGTCAAGGAACCGTCCCCGATCATGTCTCCCACCACGCCCATAGCACGACCAAAGCGATCGCCTGAAGGCAGATTGAGGCCCGGAAAATTGTTGCGATCAATGCGCACTTCCGTGAGCACCGTGCCCTGGGGCGTCAGACTCAACAGAAACATTGAGCCCGCATCGACAAGGCCCACATCATCCAGGTTGTTGCCCACTGCCACGTCCGGCACGCCGTCGTAATTGATGTCCCCCAGAGGAGCCAGGGTCATGCCAAACAAGTCACCGTCCTCCAATGGCCCGACCAGACCGCCCTCGTTATTCGAAACCTTCTGATGCCCGATCACATTCAGACTTGAGTCCAAGAACAAGACATAGAAGGCACCGCGATCAGGCCCTCCGTCATCGTCCCGAAACGTGCCCACGGCCAGATCAATAGTCCCGTCGCCGTTCACATCCCCCAGAGCACAAACCGCCCGGCCTCCAAACTGATCGTTGTTGTCAAAGACGCCAGTGAAACCGCCAACCCCCTGGGCAATGCGACGCTCCTGGGCCACAGTTCCGTCAGCTGCCAGTGAAAGCAGATGCAAACGCCCCCTGTTCGTGCCGCCGCTGTCTGCCAGAGGAGCCGCCACCCCGAGTTCCGGTTGGCCGTCCCCGTCGAGGTCTCCCAGGAACCCCATGCCCATTCCAAAGGAATCTCCCACTAGGAGACTGCCGGGCAGGTTGCCGGCATTGGAGATCTTGACCGTGCTGGCCACGCTGCCCGCTGGGGTGAGTTCGAACAAGTAGACCGCACCTGCATTGCCTGCGCCGTCATCATCATTGGGCGCACCGACCGCCAAGGTCGGCATGCCGTCCCCATCCATGTCCCCAACCAGGGCCAGGGTATAGCCAAACCAGTCCCCCGCCTCCACAAGTCCAGGGGGCAGATTGCCGAAGAGGTTGCTGATCTTGGCCTCGTCACGCACGGTCTTGTCCGGATTCATGAACAGGATCCAGACCGCGCCACAATCGATGCCCCCATCGTCATCGGAACGTGCACCCACGGCCACATCCAACACACCGTCACTATCGAGATCGCCAATGCCCACCACCGAACGACCGAATCGATCGCCATTCTCCAGCAAGCCACCAAAGCCGCCCACATTGGCGTCGATGCGCTGCGCTCCGCCGAACAGGCACTGAGCAGTCAGGGGTGCGCTCAGGACCAATCCCAACAAGCTGACAGCGAACAGGGAGGCAGAGGAATTCATGGAAGCCTTGAAGAAAAGTTGGGGGCAATCCGCTCAGTCTTGGACAAGGACCGATCGAAAGGGTGATCCAAACTCTAACCGCCTGAAGTCAATCATGCCTGACAGGCGCGCCAAAGGAATGTCCATGATCCGTCCTGGGCACGCCCTGGACCGAGCCGTCTCTGTTTGACCCTCAGGAAGACACCTCAAAGGGTAGAAAGAACGGGCCCCAGCGCTCAGAATGAACCCATGGAACAAGCTCCCCAGCAATCCGGCGGCAAGTCCGCACTGCACGGCTCCCTCGGCATCCTCAGCGCACTGGGCACCTATGCTCTCGCTCGCCTGGCCAATGACCAGGGCTGGCTCTGCGGATCGTGAGGTTCGGTGGCGAGCTCTCCGGTCGGAGTAGCCATTGTCCTGGGCCTCATCTTTCAACTGGGTCTGCCCATGCGCGCCCTGCGTACTGGCTGGGCGGTTGCCGCGCAAGGAAATGCCGACCGCAAGCTCGGCGTACTTGGCTTGATCGTTGGTGCGATTGCGGGCCTCTTGCAGCTGGCTCTGCTGGCTGCCCTGCTGTTGGGAATCCCGGCCCTGTTCTAGCTCACTGAAGCTCGTCAGTCAGCATCGCAAGATCTGCCCGAACTCCCAAGGTCGGACAGTTGGGATTCATCTTGTGACGGGTGAAACGCTCCGCCCGCCGAGCGGCGCGCAACAGATCGGCCACCAACTCACCGTCAAGTCCTGCCATTGAGGGAGCCCCCACCGCACTCTCAATCAAGGCCCCGATCCGTGCCTCTTCCCGGGCCAGATCCTCGTTGTCCTCAAACAAGCCGATCCCCTGGGGCGAATCCGCAAAGCGCGCCACGCGCTCGATCAGACCAACCCGCGCGTAGGTCCCCGTTTCCGGGTCGATGTAACTGTAGAAGGTTTCCCCATGCCCTCTCAGGCCCAGGTATTCGCCGATCTCTTCCTCATCCGTGTGTGGATCTTCTCGGCCCCACAATTCTGGCGTGGGCGGTGCGGTAATGATCGCGGCATAGGCCTCTTGCGATGAAAGCCGCTGACCCAAGGCCCAAGCCAACTGATAGACCTCGCCCTTGGACAACATGGCGATCGGGTTGGTGTCCACCTCGCCATCACCGCCCTTCTGATAGAAACGCAACCACCGATCTTCGCACTCGTTGCCGGTGCCGTGGCGCACACCAGGACCGGTCAGACGCAGATAGCCACGCCCCAGGGGAGCCCGCAGACAACTGCGCATGGAACCAAGTACCCGGCCGTCGCCTTCGATACGCGCTTCAATCGCTTGCATGTCGAACCCTGCCTCTTTCAGGTTCCGGCGCATGTCCTGCAGCAACCCGTCATAGATCTCAGTCAGCTCATGCACAATCAAGCGAGCACCCAAGGCCTCGACCAAAGCGCGGGCCCTCTCACGTGACGCCTCTCCGCTATGAATTGAGGAATAGACCAGAGTCAAGTGCTCAGGCCCGAGGGCCAGGACCAACAACCCCGCCAGTACCGCACTGTCAACACCCCCGGACACATCGAGTTCCGCCCGTGGCAGACCGCAGGCCTTGTGATAGTCCCGCAGGGCTTGCACGCGGTTGTCAATCAGGGCTTGTGCATCGAGGACGGGCATGGGTATGAGCGCAGTGTACTGCCCCTTGCGCGGGTCAGCGACCCTTCTCCCGCCTGTCCCCAAAGCCGGTCCAGACGCCGCGGGCGGTGCGCACCAAATTGTGATCCGGAGGCACCAGTCGCTGCTTGCCAGCGGGCAGGCGAATATCCACCGAGGTCATCATGCCATCCACCCGAGCCACCATGCGCGAGGACTGTCCATCAAGCAGCAGTCCCAGGGCATGGTGCCCGAAGTGGGTGGCCAATATTCGATCGGCGGCCGTGGGCGAGCCTCCGCGCAACAGGTGCCCCAGCACAACCGAACGCGACTCGATCCCAGTGGCTGACTCGATCTCATGAGCCAGCACAGACCCGATCCCTCCCAGACGAATCGAATCCGGGGAAGTGGGGTCAACCAACTTGATCACCGGCTCGCCTCCGATGGGACACGCACCTTCGGCCACGCAGAGCACAGTGGAGCCGCGTTCCGCCACCCTCTGCTGGACATGTTCCGCAACTGCTTCGATGGAATAGGGCATCTCAGGGATCAGAATCTGATCCGCTGCCCCAGCAATGCCCGCATAGAGCGCAATCCAGCCCGCATTGCGCCCCATCACCTCTACCACCAGTACGCGTCCGTGGCTGTCGGCGGTTGTGCGTACGCGGTCCAGGGCCTCTGTAGCGATCTGCACTGCGGTCAAGAAACCAAAAGTGATCTCGGTGCCCTCGATGTCATTATCGATGGTCTTCGGCACACCGATCACATTGATGCCCGCCTCGACAAAGGGCTGAGCGCAGGTCATGGTGCCATCACCACCGATGACCACAAGCGCAGATATGTCCTGATCGCGCATCCGCTGCAAACAGTTGGGCACACGGTTCTCATAGATCGCATCCCCGTTGCTGTCATGACCCACGCAGTAATGGCTGGGATTCGAACGATTTGAGGAACCAAGTATCGTGCCCCCGTCATCCAAAATCCCGCGCACATCTCGCAGGCCCAGAGGCCTGAACCTGCCCTCCACCAGCCCCTCGAAGCCGTCTTCGATGCCCAACACCTCAATGCCAGCAGCAATGGCCTCCAGGGTCACCACACGAATCACCGCATTCAGGCCGGGACAGTCCCCGCCCCCGGTCAGAACACCGATACGCTTGGGTCTGGAAGATGCCATGGACGACAGAGTACGAATCCATAGCCCACCAAGGCTGAATCAAAGAGTGTTCTTTTGGCCCCAGACGCTCTGCTCAGCGCCTCCGAATCAGAAAGTCACAGAGATCCCGTCAGAGAAATTCGAACTCAGGCCATCGCGATACCAGAGTTGAAAGTGCCACGTGTCTCCAGGAGCGATCACGCCGCCGGGTGGATTGGGCAGGTTGCTGGGCAGGTCGTATCCACTCAGAACGCTCGAATTGCCCGCTAGATTGATCAGCACGCCATTCAAGTTGAAGCGTCCCAGTGAGTGCAAGTTCGTCCCGGGCCCGGAGTAGCGACCAAGGGGTGGACCCAGACAAAGGTGCCCATCCGCCACGATAGTGCCCGGCGCAATGGGTGTAGCCGACACAAGAAAGTAGGCAAACTCGTGCGCAGGACCGCCACTTGCTTCCAGATGAAACACGCCTGGTCCTGTGGAAGAAGAACCACCCAGGGTAACCGAGGTGCCAGCAGAATTCAGATCCCCAGGTGAACAGTAAAGGGTCGCCGTACTTCCAATGTTCTCGTACCAGGCAATCAGATCCCCAACCGCTGAAGCAGAACAAAGATCCAGATCCTGGTCCCCATCGAAATCCGCAGCCCAGACCGAGTGGGCTCCCTCTGCATTGGTGGTCACAACCTGCTGGGGACCAAAGTTCCCACCGCCCAGGTTCTCATGCCAGGCGATTTTCCCATCGATCCAGGAAGCAGAGAGGATTTCCGCATCCCCGTCACCATCGAGGTCCGCGGCATGTACGCCTCGCGCGTGGATTGCCGAAGTGCTGACCACCTTCTGTGGCCCAAATGTGCCGCCCCCCAGGTTCTCGTACCAGGTCACATAAGGTTGTCCGTTGCCCCCAGCGATCACATCCGGGTCGCCGTCTCCATCCAGGTCGGATGCGTAGACCGAGATCACCGTGTTGGCGTTGGTGGTAATCGTCTGCGCAGGACCAAAAGATCCTGAACCCAAGTTCTCATACCAGGCAACGCGGCTGTCCCCGGCCGAAGCCACAAAGATGTCGGGATCCCCGTCCCCATCCGCATCAGCGGTCACGACGCAGCGAGCACTGAGAGCCGTGTTGGATATAAGCAGTTCGTCACTGAATGCACCGTTGCCTTCGTTCTTGTACCAGGCAACTTTGTCATCCCCAAAGGAGGCTGAAAGCACATCCAAGAGGCCATCGCCATCCAGGTCATCGATCCAAACATAGCGTGCCTGATCGGCCTCGTCGCTGATCACGCGCTCGCCGCCAAAGCTGCCCGTCCCGTCATTTCGGAACCAGGAGACCTCGTCATCTGCGGCTCCCGTCGCAACTATGTCGATGTCCCCATCGCCGTCCATGTCGAAAGCCATGGCCGCCGTGGCATAGACCACCTCCAAAGAGACGATGATCTCCGGGCCAAAAACCCCATTGCCGTCATTTGGAAACCAGGCCACCTTGTCGTCAAAAGAAGAAGAGGTGACAATATCCATGTCCCCGTCCTGATCGATGTCTACTGGAAATGCTGTATAAGCGAAATCCGCGTTGGTCGAGATCACCTGCTGGGGACCGAACTGTGCTGTGGCATCGCTACACAGCAACAGGGTCAGCATGGGCGCAACCCAACGAAGCAAGGGAGGAGCGATAAAAGAGGATTGGATCATGCCGAATAATTACTCAGGAAAAGGACACGCATGAGCCTGGCGCCGACTTCTGCGTCGCCGCGCCGTACTCACCACGCACTGATTGTTCTAGACCCTGTGAAGGGGCGCAAGCAACCGCACCCCCTGGGAACCGGGATGCAGGGCCACGCAAGGATAATTCAACCACAGGTACCCAAGACCCACAAGACCGCCTCTCATGCGGTGCCCCTTGGGCCCCCCAAGAGCCCATCCCTGCCCCGAAGAAGAACACGCTAATGGACCCCCCAAGGCACCAGAATGACTAGTTCTGAGACTCTCCCGCGCGCCATGTTTTTCCTTAGGCTAGGCCCCATGAGCATCGGATCCGTCCTCTTCACCGCCTTTCTGATCGCCCCCAACGTGCAGGAACCCGCCCTGCCCCAGGCCCTGATCGCAGGACCGCTGGTCGGGCACGTCACACCTACCAGCATGTCCGTCTGGCTCAAGACCGACCCCGGAGAGGTCACCCTCACCGCCTGGCCCAAGAAAAACCCCAGCGCCCGCATCAGCACCAAGGCCACTGCTCTCTCCGAACACCTGGGATGCATCACCATCACCCTTGAAGGTCTGCAGCCCGACACCACCTATCTTTATGCCTTCGACTTTCAGGAGTCGTCCGAGGGCCAACTCGCCCGCACGGCGCCCCTGCCCACGAGCACCCAGCCCGTACGCCTTGCTTTCGTCTCCTGCGCGCGCCAGGACAAGGTGACCGCCGAAAGCTTCGATGCCATCGCCGCCCGCCACATCGATGTACTGCTCTGCATTGGTGACACCCCCTACATCGACACCACCAAGCTGGAAGTCCAGCGCCAACGCTACATCGACTTCAACAGCTTTCCCTCTTTTGCCGCCATCGCCCGTCGCACCCCCATCATCAGCACCTGGGACGACCACGATTTTGGCGCCAACGACACCAACGGCCAGCTCAAGGGCAAGGAAAACTCCCGGCAGGCATTTATCGAGCACCGTCCCAATCCTTCCTTCGGCGACAACAAGACCAAAGGCATCTACACGAGCTTCCGCCGCGGGCCCGCTGAGGTCTTTGTCCTCGATGCCCGCTGGTACGCCGCCTGCGAACCAAGCCCTGCCGATCCCTCAAAGCCCACCCTGCTGGGGGCCGACCAATACTCCTGGCTGTGCAAGTCTCTCAAAGCTTCCAGCGCCCCGGTCAAAATCCTTGTCACCGGCATGGTCTGGAATGGCTCCGTACGCCCAAACAAGTCGGACCATTGGGGAAACTACAGACACGAAAGGGACGCTCTCTTCCGCTTCATTGGCGACAACAAGATCTCCGGCGTGGTTCTCGTGGCTGGCGACATCCACCGCTCAAGGGTCATTCGCCACCAAACCACCCCTCTCGCTGGCTACCCGCTGGTGGAGTTCATCTCATCCCCGATTCATGACCACATCATTGCCACAGCAAATCAGCCACACCCTGGGCTGTTGAAGGATCTGGGAACGCCCCAGACCTGGCTGGAATTGGTGGTGACACCCGGAGAACAGGACCTGGTGACAGGAACCCTGCGGAGTGCGACTGGCGGCGAGTTGTTCCAGTTGGGATTGAGTGCAAAGGAATTGATGCAAGGAAAGTAGGAATTCAGCCATAAGACCAACTGTGTCTGGGGAAGAACAGACTTGACCTGCCCGCCGCCTGACAGCCTGATGTCACTCTGACGAGAATCCAAAAATGACAAGCAAGTTCACAGCTGACATCGCAGAGATTGTGGTACGCGACCTGGGCGCCCTGGCCCAGGAGGTGGAAGACACTCCGCTAAAAGATCTCTGGGAGGTGCCTGAGGGAGTCAAGAACTCTGTCGGAACCCTGGCCTTGCACCTGTGCGGCAACCTCCGCCATTTCATAGGGCATGGACTGGGAGAGGACGATTACAAGCGTGACCGCCAGGCCGAATTCGGACGTCACGATGCAAGCAAGGAAGAGATCCTCCAGGAGATTGAACGAACCCAGGCCACGACACTCGCTGCACTTGCCGACCTCAGCGAAGAGGACGTGCAGAAGGACATGCCGATCACGCCCCCCCAACACGAGGGACGCAGCGTTGGCTTTTTCCTGGTCCAACTATGCTGCCACCTCTCCTGGCATCGAGGACAACTGAACTACCTGCGCCGCATGCTGAATGAAGGTGCCCGGGGTTGAGCCTGGCCAGACAGTAACCGCTGACGATTGCCAGACAGACGCACAGTTTGCTTCGCAAACTACTCAATGGCCTGGCGCAGGACTTAGGATGGATGGCCATGATCCCCATTCGGATGCCCGCCATGATTCTCGCCCCCGCGCTCGTTTGCTGTGGGTTGCTGACTGACTGCGCCTCCAGCCAAGAGCAATCCCCACGCCCAAACATCCTGTTCATCTTCAGCGATGATCACGCGCCCCATGCGATTGGGGCTTATGGGTCGGCCTTTGCAGAGCTGGATCCCACGCCGCGTATCGATGCGTTGGCGGCGGAGGGCATGTTGTTTCGGAACTCGTTCTGCACCAACAGTATTTGCGGGCCCAGTCGCGCTGTGATCCTGACCGGGTTGCACAGTCATCACAATGGGTTCCGGGACAACGGCGACCGGTTTGATGGGGATCAGGTCACCTTTCCCAAGTTGCTGCAAGGGGCAGGGTATGAAACGGCCCTGCTTGGGAAATGGCACCTGGGATCTTCGCCTCAGGGATTTGATTACTGGGAGGTCCTGCCGGGGCAGGGGGACTACTACAACCCGAAACTGATCTCGGCGGACGGAAAGCGTGTGGTGGAAGGCTATTGCACGGACATCGTGACGGACCTGGCGCTTGAGTGGCTTGAAGGGCGCGAGGATTCGGAACAACCATTCCTGTTGATGTGCCAGCACAAGGCGCCCCACCGCAATTGGATGCCGCCCCTGCGGCACCTGGACTTGTGGGAAGACAAGCATGTGACCGAGCCTGCGACGCTCTTTGATGCGCACCTGGATGACGCCGTCGTGGCACGGCTGCAGGAAATGGAAGTGGACCGGGACATGAACCTGGTCTATGACCTCTTTGTAGGCGAGCATGAGGGATGGGATCAGGCTTCGGGTTTTGCCAATGATTCCAGTGGCTTCAGAAATCTGGCGCGCATGAATGAACTCCAGCGGGCAACCTGGGATGCGGCCTATGAACCACGAAATGCGGCCTTCCTGGAAGCCAAACTGACAGGCAAGGAACTGGTGCAATGGAAGTATCAGCGCTACATCAAGAACTATCTGCGCACGGTGCGCGGTGTGGATGACAGTGTCGGGCGGCTGCTTGACTATCTACGGACCAGCGGGCTGGCGGACAACACAATCGTTGTGTACTCATCGGATCAGGGCTTCTTCCTGGGAGACCACGGCTGGTTCGACAAGCGCTGGATGTATGAAGAGTCCCTGCGAATGCCTTTGATCGTGCGTTGGCCAGGGGTTACGGCGGCGGGATCGGTGGACGAGCACCTGGTACAGAACCTCGACTACGCTCAGACCTTTTTGGCAGCAGCTGGAGTGACCGCTCCTAAGAGAATGCAGGGGGAATCTCTGGTGCCTCTGCTACGGGGAGAAGATCCCAAGAACTGGCGCTCGTCGATCTACTATCACTACTACGCCTTTCCAAGCATTCACCGGGTGGCACGCCACTACGGCATCCGTACACAGCGCCACAAGTTGATCCACTACTATCAGTTCGGAACCTGGGAGCTCTTTGATCTCGAAACAGATCCGGATGAACGGATGAACCTCTTCGGCCAGGAAGACTGCGAGGAATTGACGCGCGGATTGATGCAGGGCCTGCGGGGACTGCGACTTCAATACGGCGATCTTGCAGAGACCAAATTGGAGTCGAAGGAGTGGCAGGATCAGTTCCGGGTGCGCCGCTGACCCCCCAATTGTGAATACATGCTGCGTTGAACAGCATGAAACGGCTCCCCTGGCTCTTTCAAGCAAGATGGGGCATTCGTCGGATCAGGCGCGGGTATGCTGGAGGCCATGAATGACCTACGCCCCATGCCCCTTTTGTTGGTGGTTCTACTGGGTGGAGCCAGCGCAGCGCTGACCAGTTACCTGCTCAGCCCGGGCCCGCCAGCCCAGCCAGCTCCCGTCCAGACCGCGCTGCCCCTGGACAGCCAGATTCTCGAAGAGGTCCTGACCCTGCGTCAGGAACTGGGCAAGCTGAGTTCTCGAATCGATGTGCTTGAAGTCGCTCCTGTGGAACGCGTTGTGGTCAAGGCTCAGCCAGAAGAGGATTTCGAGAATGAGGTCCGCGCCTTTATGGCCCAGCAGGAGGCCAACACAAACCCCGGTCTCCCCGTTGTGAAGGAGGCCCTCGCCACGATCCGCGAACAAGAGCAAACCGAAAAGGAAACTCTAGCCCTGCAACGACGCGACGAGTGGCTGGCTGGTGCGGTGGAGGACATCACACCCAAACTCAACCTGAGTACGAACCAGGCGGATGAGATGTACGATCTGCTGACTGCCAAGGCGGACCAGGATGCTGAACTGGGGCGGCGCTGGCAATCAGGCGAGGATCGGGAAGCGATTGGCGAGACCAAGCGCCTCAACGAGGAGCAGCACCAAACTGAACTGCAGGGGGTGCTCTCACCCTCCCAGTACGAAGACTACAGGGAACTGGTACGACAGTTCCGAAGGGGCGGAAAGTGACCGACTGAGCACAGGAGGCAGGCTTCGATCTGAGCCTTGCCAGCCCAATCAAAGCAACGATTTCAAAGGGGCGGGAGATGTGCAGCGGGCAGATCGACCTCTGCTCTCCGAACCCGCAGCCCCCCAAGGCAGGCGCCCAGGGAATATCCTGATCCCAGGATCTCACTTGGAAACAAGCGCACACCAGTGAGCCACGATTTGCCCCCCATTCTCGGCGGGACGCGCTACGCTGATCGGGATTGATTTCCAATAGACAGGTCTCTTCAGGACCTGACTCCGGCCCCTTCCCCCAACTCAGAAATGCTTCTTTCCCTGACGCGCCTGCTTCCCGCCTTGCTTCTAGCCCCCGCCGGCCTGGCCGGGACCATCTATGTGGACGCCAATCTGTCCACCGGTCTGAACGACGGCAGCAGTTGGGCCAACGCCCTGCAAGGGTCGCTCGGTCTGCAAGACGCAATGCTGTTGGCTGTCGCTGGAGATGAGATATTCGCCGCCGAAGGCACCTATGTCCCCACCACCGGCACCTCACGAATCACCTCCTTCCGCATGATCAACAACGTGGGCATTTACGGAGGTTTCCTGGGCACCGAGACCAGCCCCGACCAGCGGCCCGCCTTCGGCACAGCGCCCAGCGTCATGACCGCCGATACCAACGGCAACGGGTCGATCAGCGACAACAGCTACCACGTGATCCGCGGCTTCAACACCAACTCCACCGCGATCTTGGACGGCTTCGTTGTTCGCGACGGTTTTGCCAATTCCGGCAGCAGCAACAATGACCGGGGAGGCGGAATCCTGCTCACCAATTCAAGCCCTACTATCCGCAACTGTCACTTCATCGACAACCGCTGTACCTTTGGCGGCGGAGCGGGCTATATCAACAGCGCAAGCCCCAATTTCACCGACTGCATTTTCGAGAACAACATCGGCGGCTCCTTCGGAGGAGCCTTTGACATCGCCACCGCAGGCAATGTGCGCTTTGATCGCTGCCAGTTCCTTGGCAACAGCGCCTCACGGGCCGGCGGACTTGAGATCTTTTCCACCAGCGGCGTGGTGGTCAGCAACTCCCTGTTCCAGGGCAACACATCCACCGGCAGCGGCGGAGGCGGTGGCCTCTGGATCGGGTCCGGCGGCAGCACCCAGGTGATCAACTGCACAATCGTGGCCAACAACGCTACCGCCAACACGGTGGGTGGCCTCCTGCGTTCCGGCTCCAGCGTACTGGTTCGCAACACGATCCTTTGGGACAACGCGGGACCAGGTGGAGCGCAGAACTCTGCCAACCAGATCAGCAGCGGCACCAGTGCGACCTACTGCATTGTGGAAGGCGGATTCACCGGCACAGGCAACCTGGGCTCCGATCCGACCTTCAACAACAGCGTGGGCGGCGACTTCACCCTGGGCACTGGCTCGCCAGCAATCGATGCGGGCAACAACGCGTCGGTACCTGGATCGATCAGCTTGGATCTGGCGGGCAACAACCGCTTCGACGATGTGGCTTCTGTCCCGGACACGGGAGCAGGGTCCTCACCCATCGTCGACATCGGCGCCTTCGAGGTCCAGGGCTCCATCGGCGTGGTGGACACATCCTGCCCGCCTCTGGCCAATTCCACTGGTTTCCCAGCTTCCCTTGCTGCCAATGGCAGCCTGGTGATCAGCAACAACCAACTGCAGCTGAACGCAGTGCAACTGCCCACCAGCCAGTTCGGATATTTCGTCATGTCCCGCACCACAGCCAATGTTCCGGTGGGCAGCGGCAGATTGTGCTTGGGAGCGCCTCTTTATCGCTTCAACACCCATGTGCTGAACTCGGGCACCGGCGGAACGATGGGCTTCGCTCCCGACCTGACCCAACTCCCCCAGGGACAAGTCTTCCTGCCCGGAGAGAGTTGGTCCTTCCAGCTTTGGTTCCGGGACGGGACGACCTCGAACTTCACCAACGGAATCGGCTTCACCTGGCAGTGAAACCTCTGCCGCCAGGACGCGACCCTACTCCCCACGCTGCATCAGGGTGCCACCCGCATAAATGGGTGCCATCAACAGATCCTGGTCCCCATCCTGGTCGATGTCGCCGACGCTGAGACCACCCAGGGATCCGGGGAGCAACACGGGAGAGGGGCTGAATTCTCCGGCACCGTTGTTGACCCAGATGGGCTCGTCCGCACTATTGCTGGCTAGCAGCAGATCCAGATCTCCGTCCCCATCCATGTCCCGGGCAACGATGCCATTGACAAAGCCCGACCCAAAGGGTGTTCCGTTGCTGAAGGCCAGACCGCTTCCCTGATTGAAGAGAACCCGTTGGCTGGAGCCATCGCAAACAACCACATCCGGGTCGCCATCCATGTCCACATCGGCCACGCACAGAGCGCTGGCAGACATGCTTGTCAAGTAGACCGAGGTGAAGGTCCCCAGTCCATCGTTGAAGAGAACCGCGAGACTGCCGGAGCTGTTCGTTCGCACCATGTCCAGATCCCCATCACGATCCATGTCAGCAAAGACCAACTGCTGGGGGCTCTCGGCCTGCACGATGTCGACGAGCAAGGTAAAGGACCCCGAACCATCATTGACATAGAGTTGCTCGGTCACGTTGCTCTCACTGATGCAGTAGAGATCCAAATAGCTGTCGCCATTGAGATCAGCCAACTCCAGGCGGGAGACCCCGACGAGTTGCAGACCCGATCCCAAGGGACTGAAATCACCATAGTCATTGGCCAGGAAGGAAACGCCTTGGGCCAAGGCGGTGCTGGAGTCCCAGGCAATAGCCATGTCCAGGTCCCCGTCCTGGTCCAGGTCCCCCACGGCGATATCACTGGCAGCATCCAACCCATAGGCTTGATTTCCCGCGGAGAACGCTCCGCTGCCATCATTCCATCGCAGTGGGGTTGCACCGATGGAAACCAGATCCAGGTCAGCGTCACCGTCCATATCAGCCAGGTGGATGTCCCTCACATCACCCCCGGGCGTCGATTCCGCTGCACGCAGATTCAGGCGACCAAAGACCCCGCTCAGGCTGTCGCTCACAATCTGACATCCTCCGGGGCCCCCAAAGGGTAGCTCGCGATTGCCCAACACCAGATCCGGATCCCCATCGCCATCGAGATCAGCGATGGCCATGGAACTGGCCGATGCCTCAAAGGTCTGCGAGGGAAGATCCCAGAACGGGTTGGTCGAAAAGAGAAGATCATGTCCTGGATACAACCTGAGCGAATTGGAATACCGGCTCCCCAGGATCAAATCTCCATGCCCATCTCCGTCCAGATCCCCGTGGCAGGCAACAACGGCTACGCCTAACACCCGGTGCACATCGCCGAAGGACCCCTCTCCGTCGTTCAGGTGAATCCAGGTGCTACCATCGATGGTTTGCGAAGTTGTGATGAAGTCGACCGCGCCATCGTGATTTGCATCCCAACTGTAGATTTTGTCCCCCTCTCGCGGAAAGGAATAGGTGATCGATGACGGGGATCCAAACCCAAGGGATTGCGTCGTGCCGTCATTCAGCCACATCTTGGTAGCAGCGAATTCTCCAGTGGTGATCACATCAAGCCAGCCGTCCAGGCTGAAATCCGACAGGACCACATCACGCACGGAGGAGACATCCAATTGAACAGGGGCTGAATCAAATAGACCCGCACCGCTGTTTTCAAAGAGCATGACACGGTTGGACTGGCGATCGCAGACTGCCAGATCCAAGTCCCCGTCATGGTCCAAGTCTCCAACTGAAGCACCTGTACCATGAATCCCGGTCAACTCGCTAAACGGCACCCGACTGAAAGTACCGTCCCCTGCGTTCAACCAAAGGGGCCAGACCGCGGTCGCACGACCGCAAAGACCCAGGATGTCCAAGTCCCCATCCCCGTCGAAGTCCGCGCACTCCAAGGTGTCTACCCAACCGGATCCCTCTGAATCTCCACCCACGCCCAGGTCCAGCACTTCAGTGCCCAAGCTGAATCCGGCAGGACTCTCTCCATCGTTGAACAAGAGGGCTACATCCCCTGCAAGCTGCTCTTCCTCGAGGCCGCAAATAATGTCCAGATCCCCGTCACCATCCAAGTCAGCAACCTCGACGGAACGCACATTGATGGAACTCAAGAGGGTCTCCCCAAGTACCAGACCGGGGATGATGTCGGAGGCGGGCTCGCTGCGGAGGACACTATTCTCTCGGGGCGTCACGAAGCGACCGTCCAGAAGATGGTTGGAGGGGCTCTGCCGCAGAGTCAAGCCGGTCGGAGAGATGGAGTCATTTCCAGGGCCAAAGTTCTGCCGCACCTTGAGATATGCACCCTCACCAAGAACGATGGTCAGGATCGTCGAGCGATTCACCCCGGGCTCTTCACCGAGAAAATAGGTCGCCCCATAACCAAAGCTCTCACCCCCATTGGACCCCAAACCTCCGCTGTTGCCGCTTTCATAGGAGTACAGACCAAAAATCTGCTCAATGGCCAACTCGGCCGCAGGAACCGCGAGCACAACCCGATCGGTGAAGGTGACTGTCAGGGTATCGCCAAAGTCGCAGAGGCCGTTCCGATCAACATCGTGGTAGACCACAATCGGATCCATGCGCAGGGTGGAAGCGCCCGGAGGCCCCGAGTCGTCATCTGATTCGTCCGAGCCACCGCTGCAAGCAGCAGAAAGCGCAAGCAACAAGGGCCAACAAAATCGGACGCCCTGTGAGGTCTTGCAGACTGGATTGGAGGGCGCAACAAGGGCTGATTTGGAGTGGTGGTTTTTCATGGTGATTCTCGTTCGATGAAGGGCTGAACGATTTGACCTGCAAGAGGCAACAGCCAAAGGGAGGGTTTCTTGGCCGGCCCGCGTTGGCCCTTGGAAAAACACGCTCCA
Organism: Planctomycetota bacterium; assembly: GCA_014238415.1. Classification (GTDB taxonomy): domain Bacteria; phylum Planctomycetota; class UBA1135; order UBA1135. The sequence goes on from JABABA010000015.1 coordinate 18,557, forward strand.
AAGGCCCCAGGGCAGGAGTGCGCCCTGGCAGAAACTCACCGCCGCCAGGAGCGAACGCTGTTACGAGCACCCTTCAGGATGACGCGCCTTCCACCAACTCGCGCCACTGGGCGAGCCTCTCGGCCAGCCGACGACGAGCGCGAACCAGGCGCATTTTCACCGCTTCTGGCGCGATGCCGAGTTCCTCGGCAGTCTCTTTGACGCTCATTTCCTGTAGATAGGAAAACTCCAAGACCTCGCGGTCGGAATCCGACAAGAGGTTCATCGCCAGGTACAGGGCATCATTGAGTTCCGCCCGGTCCCTCTCCGCTTGCCCCCCGGACACTGCCAACAACTCCTCCGAACCACGGAACGCGGTCCCATCCAATCGCAGGTTCTCCCCTCGCTTGGCGCGCAAGCGGTCGATCAGCAGATTTCGTGCACAACGCCAGAGGTATCCACGCATGGCCGCCGGGTTCACGAACTTGGGCACTGAGTCCTGATCGAGCAGTTTGACCACCACTTCGTTTGCAGCGTCAGTGGCTCCCAGACTGGCGGAAAGACCCCCCGGCCCCTGATTCAGGATGCGCAGCCTGAGTTGCCCGATCTGATCGCGCATCAACCGATCGAGGGCATCCAAATCACCGTCTTTCTGCCAACGCTGCAGAAGGACTTCCGCCTGCTGCTCGGCGGGCAAGGAATCAAGGGAATCGGGTTCTGCGACCATCGGAGGACTGACTGCGTGGCAATGGGCTCAGTTTTTCTTCAAAGAGACAGTTGCCAAACGCGCCTCTTCTCGTCTGTCTGACTGGAGAACCTAAACCCATGATACCCTCAAGAACGACCCTGAGCACCCTTCTGACCATTCTCGCCGCCACCACCTGCTGCGCTGGCTGCGCCGTCGATGAGTATTCCACCCCGATGCCCCAACAGGCGCCCCAGGGCACCCAAGAGCATCAGGTGCGCCGACTCGACTCGGTGCATGTCAACGGCCAGCCCCTTACCCAAGCCCGGGCCCAACTGCTCGAGACCCACTACGGAGGCCTGCCCGCGGCGGGCAGCTACTGGTATGACCCGATGAGCGGCCTCTACGGAGGTGCCGGACAGCCCGCAGCTGGTTTCATGGCTGCGGGGCATGATTTCGGTCCCCTGCCAGAAAACGCATCCTCCGGCCAGGCGCCCCTGTGGTTCAACGGACGGCAGCTGACATGGATCGAAGTCCAAGGCATCAGTGCCCTGCTCGGAATGCCCGCCACCGCCGGCCGGTATTGGTTCGATGCCCAAGGAAATGTGGGCCTCGAGAACACTTCTCAACCCCTTGTGAACCTCTATGCAGCGGCCCAGGCAAATGCTTCCCGGGGCGCCACCGGAGGAGGCGACAATTTCTGGAGGTCCTACACCGGCACGGGCAATTCGAATGCCGGGAACACAGAAGGCTACATCTCGTTCTCGGATGGCAGTTCTGTGACCTACGGGTTCTGAGCCAAGAAACACCCCCATGAAGGGCGCCAACAGGCCCCGCCGGGCCTCCGCAAAGGGCGCAGCCCCATCTGCACCCGATTCACAAGTATCCTTTTGCGAACCCACTCTGATTCGCGCCCTGGTCCTGGACCCAGCTTCCTCCTCAAGTCCCACCACACCCCTCCTCCCATGATGACCTGGACCCACGTTCTTCGTTTCACCTGGCGCCGGACAGCGCTGCTCTCGACTCTTCTGCTCGCTTGCGCAGGGCAACTGACTTCCTGCGGAGGCGGAGTCGGAGGAGCTGCTGGTGGCGGAGGCGCAAACGGCGCGATCTCCGGCACCATGTCGGTGATCGGCACAGGGGGCTCGGTCCTGGAAGCGGAACCCAACAATGACCTGGGCCAGGCCCATGCCCTGGGAGACTTGAACCCGGGAACCAGCCTGTCGGTGCTCGGGAACCTGTCCAACGCGAGCGACGGCATCGACATCTTTCGGGTCAATGCCCCATCCCGTTCGACGGTGCAATTCACCCTGACGGCCCTGAATCCCAGCGCCCCGGTCAACTTTGACCTGGGCCTCGCCGATTCAGTCAGCCTGCAATTCGTGCAGGTCTTCGATTCCGGCACACCGAATGTGGAGAGCGGCAGCTTCCTGGCCCAGGGCTCGTTCATCCTTGTCCTGGTGGCCGCCGCTGGAGAATCAGACTACGAGCTCTCCCTCAATGTAACCGCTGCCCCAAACCCCATCCCTGAAATCGAGCCCAACAATGAGCCCGGACAGGCTCACTTCCTAGGCGGTCTGGCTCTCGATGCGGGACTTGTCGTTTCAGGTACTGCCGGACCCACTGATACAAGCGACCGTTTCTTGCTGGCTGTTCCCCAAGCGGGGCAGTTCTTCTTCTCCCTCGACACCTTGAACAACCGGGACTTCGATGTCGTGATCAGGAATGCGACCGCTGACTTGATCAACCCTGTATTCATGGGATTCTTTAACTCGCCTTCAGACCCTGAGGAGGGCAACCTGCCCGTCCCGGCCATGACCCTGCTGGAGATCCAGGTCTTTCCCTTCGATCTGTCAGCCCCGGATTCCTACACCCTGACAATGGGACTCGTCACCTTGGCCCTGGGCCCGGACTCGGGCACCTCGGACTTCGCCCAGGCATCCGCAGTCAGGCTCTCCCAGGACCGCCGGGGCAACCCCGTGGCCCAAGCTGCACGACTCAGAAACCCAGGTCTCGCGCGCTTCTTCCAGGCCCCAGTCACTGAGTTCGTCACCGGCGAGGTGCTGGTTGCTGGCCCGGCGCAAGGAGCGCTCAGCGCCTGCATCGCAAGCCGGGCGGGTACCGTTGCTGCCGCCATTCCGAATGGAGCGCAGCGGGTCTGCTTTGATCTGCCTGACCACTTGAGCCCAACGGAACAGCGCCGCTACACCCTGGCCCTCGCCGCCACCATGGACGCGGATCCTGCGGTACGCTTCGCAGAACCCAACCACATCCAACACACGCTCAGCTTTGACACGACCCCCAACGACCCGCACTACAACCTGCAGTGGCACTACAACCTGATCAACCTGCCCGCCGCCTGGGACATCACCACCGGCAACTCCAGTGTGATCGTGGCGGTGATTGACACGGGGACGACCCCCGCTCAGGACCTGACTCCACGCACAATCGCGGGCTATGACATGATCTCGAACCCAGCCATATCTGGGGACGGGGACGGCCCCGACCCGGATGCCACCGATGTGGGCGACTCGACGACGCAAACCAACAACTCCAGCTTCCATGGCTCCCATGTGGCAGGGACTGTGGGCGCCAGCACGAATGATGGGTTCGGTGTTGCTGGGGTCACCTGGGCAACTCAACTGATGCCCGTGCGAGTGCTGGGAATCGGAGGGGGCACCGGATTCGACATCGCCAACGGAATCCTCTTCGCGGCAGGTCTGGCCAACTCCACTGGAGCCCTTCCAGCACAAGCAGCGCACATCATGAACATGAGCCTGGGAGGGCTTGGCTTCAGCCAGACCGAACAGGACGCGATAACCGCCGCCCGCAACGCAGGCACCCTGGTGATTGCAGCAGCTGGCAACGACAACAACAGCGCATTCAATTCGCCTGCCGGACTGGACGGAGTGATCTCAGTTTCCGCTGTGGATACGCAAGGCAACAAGGCCCCCTATTCGAACTTCCACCCCACGGTGGACATCGCAGCCCCAGGCGGCAATGTCAATGTCGATTTGACCGGTGACAACTATGCTGACGGTGTGCTCTCCTGTCGTCCAGTGGACACGAGCAACCCAACGGACTTCGACTCCTACTCGTTCTACGACGGCACCTCCATGGCCGCGCCCCATGTGGCCGGCGTGGCCGCGCTGCTTTTGGCGGTCGACCCCACCCTGACGGTTCCCCAACTGGAGAACATCCTGCTCACCACCTCCACCGATCGCGGGGCGCCTGGCCGGGACGACATCTATGGAGAGGGGTTGGTCAATGCCTTCGCAGCGGTGCAATTGGCCAATGGCGGTGGCGGAGTGACCCCCGTGCTCGGTCTTTCGAGCACCAGCGTATTGCTCAACAACAACAACACCGCCATATCCGTGGCGGTATCGAATGTGGGCGCGGGCCTGCTGGAACTCACCACCCTCAACATCAGCACCCAGACAGGTGGCAGTTGGCTCAGCGCCAACAGTGTGCCCATTCAGAACCCGACTTCGAGCGACAGCTCCAGTATCGAAATCCAAGCGAACATCACCGGGTTGGCGGATGGTGTCTACTCAGGCGCTGTGGAAGTTGTCTCCAACGGGGGAACTCGCACCATTGCCGTCTCCCTGGCCCTTTCGAGTGCCGGAGGAGGTGGAGAGACCCACGAGGTCTTTGTGCTGGCGATCTCGACCGATAGCCTGACCACCATTGCCCAGGATGTGGTGCAATCACCGAACGCCCTGGGCTATGCCTTCTCGGGCCTCACACCAGGATCCTATTTCGTTGTGGCAGGCACCGATGCGGACAACGATGGCTTCATCTGTGACGAGGGCGAGCCCCTCTGCGGGATATATCCCAGCGCGGAAGGCCCGATTGCACTTACTGTGACGGCCGGAGGAAACCTGACCGCGGTCGACTTCCCGTTGCTCAGCACCTTCACGGGCTCGGCGGCCAGTACTTCTGACCGAACGGGCTATCAACTCTTACAAGCCACTGAATCCCCCGCAAGCCAGATCCCCTGATGTTCTCCCCTCGAATCCTCTCCGCAGCATGCTGCGCCTTGATACTCTCCTTCATGGCAGGTTGCAACTGCTGTGACTCCTGTGATACCTGCCCGAGCACCACAGAGCTTGCGTTTGAATCCCTGTCCCAAGGGGCAACGAGTGGGGTGGAGGACACCCACATCGTCCTGGCCCGCAACCCCTCGGAGTGGAATGCCTTGTGGATTGCCGTCAACTCCGCATCCCTGTCGGCCAAGGCCGCACCGGAAGTGGATTTTTCGAAAGAGATGGTCGTCGGTGTCTTCTTGGGGCAACGCCCGACGGCAGGCTTTGGGGTCATGGTGCTGGGATGCACGATCGAAAAAGGAATGCTCAGCGTTCAGGTGCGTGAGTCGAAGCCCCCGACGGGGCAAGCTCAAGCGACGATGGTCACGAGACCATACCAGTTGGTGAAACTGGCCAAGACCGAGGGCACTCCAGTCCTCGACTGGCAGTAGCGGGGTCCTGGCCCCTAGCGCCCCCCTTCCTGGGGTGCCTGGAAAACCTTCTGCCACTTGGCGGCCAGTTGGGCCCGCTCGTCAGTGGGCTCGGCTTCATTCCAGGCACTGTAGACCCGGAAGAGACCCTCAGCAGCCTCCAACACACGAGGATGATCTGAGCCCAGGGCCCCTCCGAGAATGTTGAACGCCTCTTCCAGGTCCTGAACGCTCAAGGCCCACTGATCCTGCTTGGACCGGGTACGAGCCAGCTCGACCAGATACGCGCCCAGGGACCAGTGATCGTCAACCAGATGCTCCCGCGCCAGGTCCACTGCGTTCTTCAGCGTACGCTCTGCCTCCTCAAGTTGCCCCATGTCCCGCAACAGGGCCCCGTAGTTGCACTGGGAATCGAGAGCTGCGCGACTGTTGTCACCAAAGAGTTCACAATTCGCCTCGTAGGCCTGCTTGGACAGGGGCTCGGCCTCAGCGAACTTCCCACGACGCCGAAGCACAAGTCCCAGGTTGCCGCGCAAGGTCACCGTGTCGTAGTGCTCCGGTCCAAGAGTCTCTTCGAGACCTAGCAAGACCTCTCGAAACGAATCCTCAGCCAGGTCCATCTTGCGTTGATCCATGGCGATCAGGGCCATCAGGTTGAGTGCGCGCAGAGTCGTATGGTGCTGATCGCCCATGGCTTGCCGCAAACCCTGAAGAGCCTCACTGATGCAGGCCTCGGCTTCTTCAAACTTGCCCTGGGTCTCCAATACGCTGCCAAGATTCGAAAGAGCGACGAGAGTATCGGGGTGCAGAAGCCCAAGGGACTCCGCTGAACGCAGGTGGGTATCACGCAGCACCGCCTCGCTTTCTGACAGCTTTCCCGCTACGGTCAGGGTATGGCCAAAATTGCCCATGACAGTCAAAGTCGTGGGATGATTGCTACCGAGTACCTTCTGGTAGGCCTGCAGGACAAGCTCAAGTTGCTCCTCAGCTTCGTCGAGCTTGCCGGTAATCGTAAGCAGCACCGCGAGACTGTTGCGCAAGTGAAACACCGTGGGATCATCATCCTCCCGATCAATCAGGGCAAGGTCCAATGACTGACGGAAGAGGCCCTCGGCCTGCTCCAATTCACCCTCATTCATGCGCAACTCTGCCCAACATGTGAGCAGCGCGAGTTCCAGCAGCTGGTTCTCGTCAGGCAAATGGGTCTGCGCTTCAGCAGCTCGATTCAATGCCTTCTCGGCAGCAGAATATTCTGCCCTGTCCATCTGCACCATGGCCAGTGCCAGGTTCGTCTCCGCCATCATCAAGTAGCGCCCGTCAGATGCTCCTTTCAGCAGGTCAAGAATCGCCTCGAGTTCCTGCGCAGCCTCTGCAAAGTGAGCCTGCCCCTTCAGGGCCGCAGCCACAAGATCCCGGGAGTGCAGGCTGTCCTCGTGCCCCTCGCCCAACACCCCACGCCGAATCTGCCAGGCCTTGCGAGCTTCAGCGAGAGCTTGCTGATACAGACCCAGATTGAGATAGGCTTCAGACATCGCATCACGCAGGGCCGCCGCGACCACTGGGTCCTCCGCAAACTCTTCGTCAATCGTCTCAAGCGCCGGACCCAGGAGTTGCTCGTCCAACAAGATGCCGGCGACATTCGTTGTATTCACAAGGGAGCGCACCAGTTCAAGAGCAGCTGCCGCTTGATTCTCCTGCTCTTCAGACAATTCGCGCTCTCCTAGACCAGCCACCAACGCATCATTCAACAAGGACATCAAGCGAATGCCCATCATTTCCAGATCCACGTTTTCGATCTGCTGGCGATGGAAGCCGACGACACGCTCGACCCTGGCCAAGGAATCTTCCGCATCCACTCGGGCCGCATCAGCCTCTTGTGTGCTAATCAGCAAGGCGGTATTGGAATCCTCAAGCAGATTGGCCTTCTTCCGAATGTTGGCGTACAGCAAGGATGTCGCCATTAGCGCGATCACCCCCAGCGCAACCAGGCCGGCACGGAATGGTTCGCGCCGGGCCCAGCGGGATGCCGTGATCCAAAGAGAAACGCGGCGGGCGGAAACCGGGCGGTATTCAAGGAATGAACGAAGATCCCGCTCAAATGCAGCGGCCGATTGATAGCGCCGATCAGGGTCTCGATCAATGGCCTTCAAAGTCACGTTGACCAGGTCCATCGGCAGGGCTCCATTCAGGCGCGAAGGATCGGGCGGCGTCTTGTGGATGATGCGGCCAAAGACCTCGGCGGCGGTGATGCCCTCAAATGGTCGGCGCAGGGTCAAGAGTTCAAAAAGCGTGACCCCCAGGGAGTAGACATCTGATCGCGGATCCATCTCGGCGCGTCCGCTCATGGCCTGCTCAGGGGAGACATAGTAGGGCGTACCCCGGAAGTCTCCGGTCTGGGTAATCGAAGGGGCATCGCCTGAGTGGCTCAGACCAAAGTCCGTCAAGACCACCTTGCCGTCCTTTCGCAGCAAGATGTTTCCTGGCTTCACATCTCGGTGCAGGACATCGGAGCGGTGGGCGAATTCCAATGCACTGGCAATCTGCGCGATCCACTCCACCACCAGTCGCAGCCAACCGCGGGTTCCGTCAGGAACCCAGGCCTGGCCATCGAGTCCGCGCCTTTCCAAGGCCGCCGCCAGATCAGCGCTACTGAAGTCGCTGACCTCCAAGCCTTCCAAACCAACCAGGACCTGATCGAGAGCCAGACCTTGCACCAGTTCCATGGCAAAGAAGTGCTCCCCGTCATGCTCCCCAGTGGCATAGACCGGTACGATCGAAGGATGCTGCAGGCCGGCAACCGTTGCAGCCTCCCGCTGAAAACGCGTGACGGCCTCGTTGGACATGGCAAAGCCACGGGGCAGGACCTTGAGAGCCACCCTGCGATTGAGAGACAGCTGGCGAGCCTCATAGACCACGCCCATGCCTCCCCGCCCGATCTCGCTGATGATTTCGAAATCCCCCATCACAACCCGACTTGGATCAGCAGCCGAACCGCGCTGAGAATCAGTTAGAAGAGAATCCGCCAGGGATTGGTTGGCGAGCATGGACTCAAGCAAGTCGCGCAGATCTTCATGGCCGGCGAAGAGGGCCTCAGGATCTTCATCCTGGCCTTCCATGCAAGCCAGGAGCCACTGCTCGAACACTTCCGCAGCTTGCTCGTACCTGTTTGATTCGGGTTGGTTCATTCGCTTATCGGTTGATCCCAGCCGGGGGTACACTCAGCGCTGAGGTGGACTGAACCCAAGCTGAACCTGATGATAGTGGATCCTACCGGTTGCCCTGGGACCCGCAGACCGTTTCCCCGCCCGAGTGCGCCTCTTGCCCCCAACCTGCTGCTGGAGAGGGGCTGGGACTACCCGCCCTGAATCGAATCCATGGGTGTAGCCATCGGCCGCCTACTGGGCAGCCCCTCGTCGAGACACCCGGAGTCTTGTGAACCTTGGCTTCAAGAACCCCAGTGACTCAGCGCTCCCAAGGCAGCTGACTCCACCAGCCATCCCCATCGTTGGGGGCTGCATCCACGACCTTGCGCAGAAGTTCCGTCATTGCTTGCACACGATCTGGTTGTTCGAGGGCCAGATTGCTCTGCTCGCCAGGATCCACGGACAGGTCATAGAGCTGCACCTCCGGCAGTCCAAGTTTCTTGGCTTGGGCTGACCCCCGCGGAGTGGACCAGCCTCCCGAACCCGGGCAAAAACACAGCTTCCAAGAGCCAACGCGCACGGCAAACTGTCCTCTGGAACTGTGCTGGACAAGGCCGTCCGGCAGAGGCTCTTGAACTCCGCCGCGCAGGATACCCAGCAGGCTGCGACTGTCTTCCCCAACACCAGCGGGCAGCTTCACCTGCAGGGCATCAGCCACAGTCGCCATCACATCGGTCAGCCCCACGGGCTGATCGCAACGACTCCCCGGCTTCACCTTCCCTGGCCAACGCACCAGGAACGGAACCCGATGGCCGCCTTCCCATACATCCGCCTTGTGCCCGCGCCAGATCCCACGCAGGTCCACCCCAGCGGCCGACAGACCGGAAAAATCCGCCTTGGGGGAGGTCCCGTTGTCGGTGACAAAGATCACCAAGGTGTCCTCTGCCAGGCCGTACTGGTCAAGCGCGCGCAAGACCTGCCCCACCGACCAGTCGGTCTCCAACAAGAAGTCCCCATAGGCGCTGACTCCACTTTGGCCCCGAAAGGCCTCCGATGGGCTGATCGGCGTGTGGGGTGAGGTCATGGGAAAGTACAAGAAGAAACGCTCCCTGGCCCGGGCCCGATCCCGGATGTAGCGCACAGAGCGACGTGTGAGTTCGGGCAAGACTGCCTCAAGACTCCAGCCAGGAGTCATGGGCCCCGTGCTCACCCCATTGGCGCTGTCCGCTGCCATGGTCTCACTGGGAATCGAGAGGGCTCGATCATCCTCGATCCAGATATAGGGCGGCCAGTTGGGCACATCGTCCCCAAAGTAGTGCTCAAAGCCCGCTTCGAGTGGGCCACCGCCCAGCGGCTGGGTGTAGTCGATCTCACTGGATTTGCGTGTGGTGCCGCCGCCTTTCTTGGGCCAAAGCCAGCCCAGGTGCCACTTGCCGATACAAGCCGTGCGCAGCCCCGCACTCCCCCCCAGATCGGCGATGGTCAGTCGCCCCTCCGCAATCAAGGGAGGCCCCCATTTGTTCACGATGCCCGCCTTCAGACTTGTGCGCCAGGAGTAGCGACCGGTCAAGAGACCATAGCGCGTGGGCGAGCAAACCGCTGAACCCGAATGAGCATCGGTGAAGCTCATTCCTTCACTTGCAAGCCGGTCCAGATTTGGCGTGGGCAGGCCCGAGCCCGGATGTTCTGCATGCAAAGACGCAAGTCCCATGTCGTCCGCCAGGATCAAGACCACATTGCGAGGGGCCTGAGCGATAGAAACAGAAACCAGCAACCCAAAGAGAGCAAATCGCATGTCCCCCAGCATAGATCATGATCCCTTGGATACGCTAATCGGCAGCCTGAACAGGTCGGCCACGGTTCCAGCCCCTCTCCGAGAAGGATGGGAAGCAGGTACCCCAGAGACGCCTCCCGACAGGTGGGTCGCCTGCTTGGGGAAGCTGTGCTTCCGCACCTTGACAGCACATCCAATACGGATAGACTCCCCCATTCAACGGAGAGCGGCTGTAGCTCAGTTGGTAGAGCGTCAGCTTCCCAAGCTGAATGTCGTGGGTTCGAGTCCCATCAGCCGCTCCATTTCATTCAAGAACAACTCGGTCGTTTCCTGGAAACAGCCAGTGCTCCTGGGCTTCCACCCAAGCGGAGTCATGCAAGAGCCGTAGATCGCAACCCTGGCTCGGCTCCCTCAGCCATCAAGAAGAGGTCGATGGAACTCGGAGCAATCCAATCCCAAAACCAGTCTGCTCCCGGTCGTCAATAAACTCTTTGTAGTCACGACTCCGCTTTACGCGCTCCCAGAAGGGATAAACCTGATTGGTCGGGATCGCCTGCTTCGCCACAATGTCATGAAAGGCGATCAGGCCACCAGGACGCACAAACTCCTTGTAGTCCTCGTAGTCCTGCTCAACTCCGGCCTCAGTGTGATCACCGTCGATGAAGAGGAAATCTACCTTTTCTCCTCCAAGTGCTGATGCGACCCGCTGCTTGAACTCGGGTGTGTGTGAATCCCCTGTGAGCAGAGAAACCTGACAGTCCGAATCAGGAGGAGGTAGGGCTTCCAAGAGCGGAATCTGAGCCGGGGAATGAAAGAGATCGCAGGTAAGCACACGGTCATTCGCCAGCCCAGCCCATATGAGCAGCGTGCCTGCCCTGGCGGTTCCAATCTCCAGAATAATACGAGGCTTCAACTGAGCGACCTCTTGAGCCAAGGCGAGGATCTCCGAGTGCTTCTGCACCGTATGAATCGTCAAGAAACCCGAACCCCCAAAGGTCATTGCCCAGTTCACCAACTCCGGAACGCTCCGTCTTTCTTCGTGGTACGTGCGCAATCGTCGGAAAGACCACTGGCGGTTGAATGGGGCTCGCAGTGTTCGGCTGAGGTTTTTTAGGTAACTGGTCTTCGGCATGCGTAAGGCCTAGTATACTGATGCGGATATCTGATCCAGAAGAGAAGAAAGCCGTAACTCAGCGCTAGCCTATTGGGAGGGCCGTACTCGATTTGTCAAGGCGCCTAACCAATGTAGACCTGACCAAGGATCTTCTGAGCTCACAGGGCATTTCTAATGCAACCGACCATTACGATTGGGATCCCCACATACAATCGGCCGCGCCAATTGGCACGACTCCTGGGGCAGCTTGTCGACAGCAATAAACTCTGTCCTTGGTTGCAGGTCCTTGTCCTTGACGACAGCGGGGACCAAAAGGCGCGCGCGCCCTTCAATCAGCACTGCCAAGACAACCAGTTTGCACGGCTAATCACCAATCCAGAAAACCAGGGCTACCCTCGCTCCTTGATCAAGCTCGTCGAAGAGTGTGAGAGCGATTACATCATTCTCTTGGCGGATGATGATCACATCCAGTTGGATTCTCTCGATGACTTGAGGTCTTTCTTGGAATCCGAGACGCCAGACTTCATTAGCACACCATGGCTGAGGAAGACAGGAACGGGAAATAGATATCGCCTTGCCAGCGATCGCAATCGGACCGGCGAAATCCATCCAAGGAATGCGATGGAGGCGGCAGGGCATGCCCCTGGGTTGATCATGCGAACCGGAGCGGTGCTCCCCTATCTCTCTATCCTCCGTGACCGACTGTTCTCGGGGTGCTCCATCGCGGCGACATACCCACAGATCATCTTGCTCTGCGAGCTTCTGATTACAGGCGCACGATGCGTACACTTCACAAAGCCGTTGGTCCAGGAGGGGGACCGCTGCACAAGTGAGATTCGTTACCAGGACGGGGAGCACTACACATCACTTCCGTCACGAATTCAGCAGATGGCCAGTATGGATCGATATCTCATGGACAAACCTTCCGGCACAGTGCAAGAGGAGCTGCTGCTTGGAACCCGTGAAAACCTCCTGCGAAAGGTCTTGAGAGCCGCACCAGACCTGAGAGTACGCGGATTGTTGAACGCCGGCATCAAGTCTTTTTCGAGGAGGGCCTTTTCATCATGAGCGCATTGAACCCCTCTTCTGCGACACTGATAATCCATAAGGTGAGGCTGCAATGACAATTTTGTATCCGCGATCTCTCCTCATTGGTTTCGACACCCAATACGACCAAGAAGCACTCGTCGCAGCACTTCAAAGTGGACGCAACTCGGATACTGCCCCCTATGTTGCGCTGATCTCTCGAGGAAATGAACTCGGTGACCGCACGGCAGTCTACATCAACAGCGCTCGAGGTTTTCGGGATCTCAATACCGCGACTTCTCGCGCTTGGCCCTTCCCGCCCCCACATCTTTGGAAGAAGCTCCTCTCGTCAAAGCCGCAGGCCATGGAGATGATGGCGCGAAGGGTGAATGGAATCGATGGACCTGGCTCTTCACACCAATCGCGGAGTCGCCAGTGGAGAGAATGGGTCACTTACTGCTATGGGTTCCTCGTTCACCACAGGATCGATCGGGTCATTCAGAACAATGTGCCACACCTTGCGTTCGAGTACATCGCCCACTGTGTGGCCAGAGCGCTTGGCATCAGGACCAACTTCACCATGCAACTCACGATCAAGGGAACTTTCGTGGTTGCCGATTCGATCGAGGGCATGTTCGAACCCTTGACCAGGGATTTGCAAAAAGCGTGCGGTTCTCCTGACCTCATTCTCCAACCGAGGTTTGAAGACGAGTTCGCACGCCGCACCGGAAAACACCATCCCTGGTACATGGTCAAGAAACGAGCGCCGGTCAGGCAGCAGTTGAGAACACGCCTCCGCAGGATCCTCCACCCTCACCTGAACCCACGAGTGACCGAAAGGGTCCGTGCCCTTTTCTCCGGCATCGCCAAAGGGCGGGCTCAACGGGCCATTGGGTGCGGTACGACCCCTCCGTCCCCGTTCATATACTTCCCACTCCACCTGCAGCCCGAGGCCACAACCATGCCCCTTGGCGGGATGTTCGCGGATCAACTCATCGCACTGGAGACCCTTGCCCCCGCGGTCCCTCCCCACTGGACCATCGCCGTAAAGGAGAATCCCAAGCAACGGCTGAAACACCGAGCTCCTGAGTTCTACGAGAGGCTCAGCGAAATACCCCGGGTTCGATTGGTCGATGGAAATACATCGACCTTCGATCTGACTAGTGAGTCAAGCGCTGTAGCCACGATCACAGGCAACGCAGGCTGGGAAGCACTGTTCGCAGGAAAGCCGGTCGTTACATTTGGAGAGGCATTCTTCAAGCATGCCCCTGGTGTCATCGCCGTGGATGAGCTGACTGAACTTGAGGATCTCGATCGGGCCCTGGTAGAGATCGATCTCGGCACCTTTCCGACTGCTACTCACGAACAGCTTCGAAGGTTCCTTGCTTCCTTACAGAGAGTAGTTCACGAGGGAGTCGTCAACGTTCAGTACCTCGAAGACTCCGGCCTGGAATACGAGCAAGCCATTCTGGGATTCTCTAGTGCTATCAGAGAAATGATGGGGCTCGACCTCGTCGCGTCCGTTGCTGATGCCCGAGGAAACATCGATGTACCTGATACCACGGTTTCGTCCGCTGAAGCAGGGCCGCTCGGCTAGCGCATGATGAAATCTCTGGCTACTGGATTCCACTGTCTGCGCCGGCACCTGGTCTGCTTGAGGATAGAACCCAAGACACGGTGTCTGACGCATGCGCCATGGGCCTGGCCGGATGTCGTCATGGTCACTGACGATCGGTCCCCACGGGGCGAGTACTGGACTGGAGGTACTTGCACCATTTCGAGCTTGCCCTGGCTATGACTGCACTCTTCATAGGACAATCGCCGCTCCAGGTCCTGAACCTCGTCGAGGCATCGCGCATCAACGGGGAAGACCCACTCTTTCTCCTGGCATGGAATAACCAGCAGACGAAAGACCAGATCGAGATTCTGCTGAAGCGGCTCGGTGTCGAAGATGTGCGGTTCCTGAAGATTGGCCCCATACTGCGGATTCTCTATCCCTTACTCCTACTTCCGCTCGCGGCCAGCCTCCGGGGCCGCGTCAATCGTGTCTACTTCGGGACCTATACCAGCTGGGCATCGTTCCTGATCAACCTGATCAACGCAAAGGAGCACGTGTTGGTCGACGACGGACAAAAAACCATCAACATCCTGACAGCTCCGCACCTGGTCGGACTCGAGAAGAAGTGGCGACCGTGGCCGTGGTCCCGAACCTACGTCCATCAAGCTGAGTTGTTCACCTTCTACGACGAGCTCGCCCGGGCTTGTGGAAGACGGGCCCGTGCGAACCGCCTGGATTCGGTCGTCTCACAACTCAAACAGAGCTCGACCGGGGTCCAACCGGCAGGGCCAGGCGACGTGCTCTTCATCGGCACCTATCTACAGAACATCTACGGCCTGTTCGAAAGCGACCTCGAACTGGTGATCAAGCACGCTGGCGAACGACGCCTCCTCTACATCCTCCATCGCCGCGATGACGAAGAACACATGCGCATGCTCGGCGCACAGCTGGGATTCGATGTGGCAAAGTTCGACCTCCCTCTGGAACTGGTTTTCAACCTTCTCTGGTCTGAGCACCGTCCTGAGGTATGGACCTTTGGCAGCACCGCGACGGACACGATCCAAGCCATGCTGTCCGAACTTCGCGTCCGGGTCTTCCAACTAGCCCCTGATGGCTTCACCAGAGAACGGACCGGACAAGCCTTCCTGTCGATCTACGAGCAGTACGCCGAGAATGAGCGAACAGATCTCGTCACTCTGAATCGCTAGTGCCTACGCAGTCTCTCCTGCAGGCGACGCATCGAGCTGCGAACCGCGACCTCTGTCCCCCGCTCGCTGTAGCGCCCCTTGGAGAGGTGCCGGATACGCGCCACTCCAGGGATATCTAGAGGAGCACCTTGCGTCCCAAGCAGCCAACGGAAGGCGCGATCCTCACGGCACTTGGCGAAGCTCTTCTCTGGACGTTGATAGACCGAGAGGTCCCGGCAGTACCCCATCGCCCGCGCCACGTCCCCGTGGGTGATTTGGAGCGGGCCCTTGGCGCGGGTGACAGGCACCTCGGTGAATTCGAACTCCTCCTTCAGCGGACGGAGACGTGGCTCCTTCGCTGAGGCTACAGCCTCATCGGACAGGAGTGAGGTGAGCCGCTCGATGCGGGGGTAGACGAGTGAATCCGTGCGCCCTTGCAGGACTTCACAGAGGGCATCGAGACTGCCCTCCTCAAGGATGAGGTCGCAGTCGGTGAACCAGATCCAATCCGCGCTCGTGGAGAGCGCCGCGTGGTTGCGACCGATCGATCTCCGAAAGAGGTGCTCAGGACTGAGTTCGCGCCAACACCAGGTGACGCCCTCAATCCGCTTCTCTGATGCTAGCTCCAACAGACGCGCTGTCCGCTCGTCCTCCCGACTGAAGTAGACGGTCATGGTGAGGTCCACCTCCTTCGGCGGATGAGCAATTAGCCCACCGAGTTGGCACTCTAGGAGGTTCGAGTAGTTCCAGCAGTGACTGACCACCTCGATGGCTAAACGACCGACCCGGGGGCGCGGCTCTACTTCCAGCGCAGGCCAAAGCCGCCTGAGCGGGAGGAGACCGTTCACCGCCTGACGGACCAACCACTCCTGCAGGCCCTGAAAATTCGACGGGTGCTGAACGATGAGGTTCTCGACTACCTGAAAGTCGTCCTTGGGGCCGAGCTTCAACCGTCGAAGTCCTCGCGGCGGACGGGTGTCTTTGCGCTCACCGGTCGGGCTACATGGAGGCCTAGGACCTCATCCAAGTGCTTGGGTGCGAGCCCATACCCGGGACGAACGCTGCGCAGAGCCGTCGCGTCGACCACATCACCGGCCTCCAAGTTCCGAACCCAGTAGAGCGAACGCCGGAACTGTACGTTGTCCTTCTCGCTCGACTTCCGGCCGTAGTCCACCTCACCCACGGCCTCCCAGGCTGTGCGCACGTTGCGACACAACTCCTCAAGGCCGTCGGGCTCAAGCGAGAAGGAGTCGTCGGGACCACCGCCACTGCGGTCGAGCGTGAAGTGCTTCTCCACGAGCGCCGCCCCCATGGCGACCGAGGCCACTGCCGTCGTGTTGTCCAGGGTGTGATCCGAAAGGCCGACGACGCACCCGAAACGCTCAGCCATGTCCACTAGGGTCCGCAAGTTGTAATCGGCAGCCGGCGCTGGGTAGCCGCTCACACAGTGCAAGAGTGCCAACTCCTCGCAGCCTGCAGAGCGGGCAGCCTCTACGGCTTCCCCAATCTCCTCTGCGTCCGCCATGCCCGTCGAGATGATCATTGGCTTGCCGGTCTGTGCTACGCACCGGATGAGCGGGAGGTCTACTGCCTCAAACGACGCGACCTTGTAGGCCGGAGTGTCGAAAGTCTCGAGAAGCTCCACCGCGGTCTCGTCGAAAGGGCTCGAAAAGATCGTGATCCCTTCGGCCTTCGCGTGCTCGAACAGAGGCTCGTGCCACTCCCAGGGCATGTGCGCCTCCGCGTAGAGGTCATGAAGAGTCTTGCCATCCCATAGCCCTCCGCTGATCCGAAACTCCTCGGAATCGCTATCGAGGGTGATGGTGTCGGGCCTATAGGTCTGCACCTTGACTGCGTCGGCGCCACGAATGCGCGCCTCAGTAATGATCCGCTTCGCCGTCTCAAGACTCCCGTTGTGGTTCGCTGACATCTCAGCGATAACGTAAGGCCCCTCCCCCGGCCCGATACGTCGGCCAGCAATTTGAATGCTGCTCTGAGTCATTGATCGTCCTCCTCCATCTTCATGATCGCCGCGCGCGCCACAGGCCACTGGTCCTTCAAGATGCCGAAGCAAGCCACTGAGTGTGGCTCTCCGTCTGGACCGGTGTGCTGCTCATGCCGGAGACCCTCGTCCTGGAAGCCTAACCGTAGGTGGAAGCGAATCGATCGCTCATTCTCGGCCAACGCGTGCCCTCTGACCTTGTGCAGGCCGAGCGTGTCGAAGGCGTGATCTAGTGTGGCCACACCGAGCCCTCGCCCAGAGCCCTTGGGCGCTCCAGGTGCCAGGTAGAAGCCCCACTCGGCCACGTCCTCACCGCCGAGCTGCTTCAAGTTCACAAATCCAAGAGAGGCTCCGTCGCTCTCGTAAACAAAAAGGTGACGGTCCGGATCATCACTGCAACCCTCGAACCAGCGCTGGTGTTCTTCCACGCCGATCTCATGTGTGGTGTACATCCAGCGCCGTACGTCTGGATGGTTCCGCCACGACAGCACGCGCTCGAGGTCCCTCTCTTCCATTGGCCGCACCACACCGACCTCGCTCATGCCAACCCCTCCAGCTCTTCGCATACGCGCTGCAGACCTCGCACACCGACCAGCTCTGCGCTAACCCGAGAGACTCTCTCGCGAAGCTCGTTCTTCTCCATCACCTCCAATAGCTGGGGTAGCTGTGCAGCTAGATCTGAGGCCTCTTCCACGACCAGTGCAGCGCCTGACTCCCCCAGCGCAATCGCACCGCTGCGCTGGTTCTCCGCCAGCACTACGGCGATCGAAGGCAGCCCGAGCGAGCAACGCTCCAAGGCCGTGACCCCTGCGCCGCCGACGGCAAGATCTGCACGAGTCATCCGCTCCGCCATGTCCGTCACGTCCACGGCGACCTCGACCTGTAGGGAGAGGGTCGATGCCACGGTGCGAACGCGGTCGAGGTGCGGAGCGTGTCGGCCCATGATGACCGAGACCTCTCGTATAGAGTTCGAGCGGATCGTCCCCAAGCAATCGAGCACAACGCTTGTCGCATCATCGGTGTCGACACCCCCCATTGAGACCATGATGTGCTCCATTTTAGCCTCCTTGCGACGGCAGAGGCTCTCCTCGCGAAGTCTAGCGAACTGGGGCCCCACGAGCGCGTGATCAGGGCCGATCAAACGCAAGCAGTCCTCTGATACAAGACCGTCGTAGTCCGCCTCCGTCCGCCCAAGATTTTGATCCAGCAGCAGGGAGACCGCATGTGGCCGGTCGGCCAGATCGTCAATCGCTGCGAGCCGAAGCCCGGGCAGCGCCACGGCCTCCTCCCAACGACGGTCGAGGGCGTAGTGGTCCACGATCAGCATGCTCGCTTCAATTTGCTCGAGGGCCTCACGGGTCGCGCGCGCGTCCTCTTGCCAGCCGCACTCAAGCCAGGCGGCGTGAGCTGGCGGAGACTCGTCTGGGACGAAAGGCTCGCCGCTCCCTTCGAGGACCTCGAGCCCGTGGCCCCGCGAGCGCACCGCATCGTGGCGCGCTCCCTCGAGGTCGCGCGAGAGAAACACGCACGAGTGCCCTCGCTCGAGCAAGGCGTCTGCCAAGGTCAGGCAGCGCATAACGTGCCCCGAGCCGATCCGCAGCGAAGCGTCTGCTCGAAGAGCTACGATCATTGCCTGTCACCTTCACCAATCTCTCCGGCACGAAAGAGCTGCTCGGCCAGGGACCAATCCTCTTCTGTGTCGATGTCCTGCACCCGATGCCTGGAGAGCGGGACGGGGGCAGCGTCCCGCGAAAAGAGCGGCGTGCCAGCCTCCCAGGCCCGCGCACGCCCCCAGTAGAACTGACCTGCGTCGTGCCACGCCTCCTCGAGGTCCTGCGAACGTGCCTCGAAGGCCGAGGGGTCGAGCATCTCCACGCGCCCCTCCTGGGTCAGACGGATCGCCCGCTGGATCGGAGAGGCGAAGCTGGTGACGGCGAAGGAGAACTCAGCCTCGCTCGCCTCAAGGACCTCCCTCCCGCGCACGAGATCCTCCGCACGGAGAAAGGGCGCCGTGGCATAGATGCAACAGACGAGGTCCTCGCCAGCGGCACCACAGGAGCGCGCGGCGTGCGCCACGACGGGGGTCGTGCCTGTGTGGTCATCAGAGAGCTCCGCGGGGCGCACGAAGGGCACCTCCGCGCCATGCTCGCGCGCGAGCTCTGCGATCTCCTCATCGTCGGTTGAGACCACGACTCGCTCGAAGCAGGCGCTCTCAAGCGCAGCCTCGATCGACCAGACGATCATCGGCTTGCCGCAGAAGAGGCGGAGGTTCTTGCGAGGGATGCGCTTGCTTCCGCCGCGGGCCGGGATGACCGCTAGATTCATGCTTCGAGCTCCTCATGCAGCACCCGGACGACCTCCCCCTGCTGCTCCTGTGTGAGCGTGGGGAACATCGGAAGACTGATCGCTTCGGCATGATAGCGCTCGGCCTCGGGGAACTGCCCCACGGAGAACCCGAGGTCTCGATAGTAGGGCTGGGTATGGACGGGTATGTAGTGGAGATTGACGCCCACCCCTCGGCGCCGAAGCGCCTCAAAGATATCTCTGTGTGTGCGGTCGATTCGATCCAGGCAGAGGCGAACGGGATAGAGGTGCAGCGCGGAATACGCGTCTGGGTGATTGTGCGGGAGTCGCAGGGGCAGGTCTCCCAAGGCCTCGTCATAGACCCGCGCCAGCTCATGACGGCGTACGACGATCTCATCAAGCCGCCGAAGCTGGCTCAAGCCAAGCGCGGCATGCAAGTCGGTCATGCGGTAGTTGAAGCCGAGCGCAACCTGCTCGTAGTACCAGGGGCCGAGGGACTCGCCGACCATCTGCTCGGGGTCACGGGTCACGCCGTGGGAGCGCAAGAGGCGCATGCGATCAGCTACCTCTGCGTCACGTGCCGTCGCCAACCCTCCCTCACCCGTTGTGATGATCTTGACCGGGTGAAAGCTGAACACGGCGATGTCGCTGTAGCGGCAATTCCCTACAGGCTCGTCCTGATAGCGCGCGCCGATGGCATGCGATGCATCCTCGATGACCTTGAACCCGTATTGCTGCGCGAGCTCGCCGATCGACTTCATCTCGCACGGCTGTCCGCATAGATGCACCGGGATGACGATCTTCGGAAGCCTCCCGTCCCGCTCTGCCTGCTCAAGCTTCTCGCGCAAGGCCGCGACGCTCATGTTCCAGGTCTGCGGGTCGATGTCAACGAAGTCGACATCAGCCCCGCAATAGCGGGCGCAATTTGCTGAAGCGACGAAGGTCGTCGGGGTGGTCCAGACCACATCGCCCGGCCCCGCCCCTAGCGCTAAGCACGCGAGGTGAAGCGCCGACGTGGCGCTGCTCGTCGCAACCCCATGACTGGCACCGAGGCGCTCGACGACCGCAGCTTCAAAGGCGGGCACGGTCGGCCCCTGGGTCAAGAAATCCGATCGCAGGATTTCGACAACGGCGTCGATGTCCTCTTGATGGATGTCCTGCCTACCATAAGGGATCATCATGAGCTCAGATCGCTCCAATCCTGCCCTGATTTGCGTCAATCCAAGCCTGAAGATCCTCGTCCTTCATCCACTCCGAGTTCGAATCACTCGCATAGACAAAGCCCTCTGCCACCCTCTCTCCTTCCTTGACGCGCTCAGGGTCATCACCCCAACCGTTGATGGTCGGAAGGATCTTGTAGTAGTCCGAATACTCGTATGTGCTCAGAGAGTCCTCGATGCCAATCATCTGCTCGTGCAGCTTCTCTCCAGGTCGGATCCCGATGATCTCCTGCTGTGCCGCGGGCGCGACGACCCGCGCCAAATCAGTCACCTTCATGGAGGGGATCTTCTTGACGTAGATCTCGCCCCCCACCATGTCCTCGAAGGCTTTCCAGACCAGCTCCACCCCCTGCTCCAGAGAAATCAGAAAGCGCGTCATGCGCTCATCCGTGATAGGAACCACTCCCGATTCCCGCACCGACAAGAAAAACGGGATCACCGAGCCTCGCGAGCCCATTACGTTGCCATAACGCACCACCGCGAAGCGCGTTTCGTGCGCCCCCGCGTAGGCGTTGCCAGCGATAAAGAGCTTGTCTGAAGCGAGCTTTGTCGCTCCATAGAGGTTGACCGGGCTGCTCGCCTTATCGGTGGACAGGGCCACGACGCGCTGCACCCCCTTGTCGATGCAAGCATCGATAAGGTTCATCGCACCGACAATGTTTGTCTTCACGCACTCGAACGGGTTGTACTCCGCCGTTGGCACAATCTTGGTCGCCGCAGCATGCACGACATAATCGACCCCGTCGAGGGCCCTGTACATACGCTCGCGGTCACGCACGTCGCCGATGAAGAAGCGTAGCCGTGGATCACCAGCAAACTTCTTCGCCATCTCCCACTGCTTCATCTCGTCTCTTGAATAGACGATCAACTTGCGTGGGTTATATCGTTCAAGAGTGAGCGGAACAAAAGCATGACCGAAGGAACCTGTCCCGCCCGTGATAAGCACAGTTTTTCCTGACAACATGCGAAGGATGGTAGCCCTTCTAGAGGGGCAGGTGCAAGGATGGCATGGCGCTCCTGAATGCCACTCAAATTAGCGACCTAAAGAGAAGGCACAAGACCTGCAAGCACTACGACTCACAGCCAACCTAAGTTCGGAGAAGGGCAAACCGCAACTAAACCAATTCCCCATCAGAGATTGCTGAGTTCACGCCTTCCCGCTTCCCAGGTTCAATGTCGTGGGTTCGATTTCCCTCAAATGCAACAGTCGCTGCCTCTTCTGGAAACAAGCAGCCGAACAGGAGACCGGACCCAGATCTATCGCTCGTCAGCTGCGTCACTCGAAAAAGCTTCGAGGCCGTCCTCTGTGAACACGTATGAGTCACCGGGCACGAGGTCGTAGGGCGAGCCGTCGACGATCAACTTGTCGGCAGACCACACAACTTTCCGCACCGACTTTGCGTTGCCATCGACAGGAGCAGGGAAAGTCAACCGAAGGGGTGGGTTATCGAACGTACCGTTGATAACAAGAGCCTCGTTGGCTGGCCAGACGCCAGGGAAACACATCGTGGTCTGGCCCCAAATCATCAGCACGTCGTTCCCACTGCAGTCGACCTGGCGCACTTGAGCCCCTGTCAACTCGCCACGTTGGTTCCCGACCAACAGGCGCTTTCCAGTCTTATTGGTGTAGGTTCCTCCCTGGTGCATCGTGATCGTCTGTGTCCTCATGGAGACCGACCGCCCAACCTTCTTTGAGTCTGAGGTCATCCCACATGCCAGCAAACCTGCCAAGCAGGCCATAGAGAGAATTGGTGTGAGCTTCATGATGAGCATCATAGCATCGCCCGGGTGAAGGCACATGCAGCACGCCCTAAGCAGCCTTTCCTGACCGCTGCACTCTCTATTTGCGGCCGATCAGTGCTGCCATCGGTTACTGAATCCCGCGCGCAAGTTCTCCCATAGAAGGGAAGTCAGTTTCGACTGTCAATCCCACCACCACTCCTGGAACCCCGTCGGCGCGAGTGCTGTCAGAAACAAACACAACCAACAGACAGCACCACAAAATGCGGGATAGATCATGTCGGAGCGAAGTCGTGGCACCAGGGCATAAAGTGCGAGCAGAACAGGCATGCCAATTGCGATCAGCACCCCAATGGTAAACAACCCTTCGGAGATGTCGTAATGGGTGACCAGATCCGATGGAAGCTTGTGTGTGCCGTAGAAATCGGGCCAGACACCCAGGCGAATGTACATATGAACCGCCAGTGAATAGAAGGATATGAGCGGCAGTAGACCTGGCAGAGCCGTGACCACAAACCACCGGCGAGATCGCCCAGAACCCTGCCCTTGCATCAGCGACCAGACAAGGGCTGCGGCAATCAAGGTGACCGGTAAGGCGGTCAGCACGATCGGTTGAAAAACTACGTTATCCATCTCGCAAGCTGAGGCATGTGTTTCTGAACTGTCAGCACCTTCATCCGTGACCTCACGCGCTACTTATTTTCGCCTACCGGCCCGTAGAATTCAACTTCCCAGATACGCGAGACATCTATCTGGGTCTTGGTGACCACCAGGCGTAGCCGGCGAGTCTTGACAGCACTGAATTGTGTGGACCATGCGGGACTGGTGTTGCCTTCGATTTCGACGCCCCGGGGTACCCGGTGCGTCCCAGCGGGCCACCCAGTCTTTGGTGCGGACCCAAATGCGATATGTTCCGCTGACGGGCAGGGTGACGTTGGTCTCCGCAACAGCCACAGGTAGGGCGAGCCCATGATGTCCATGAACTGTGGATCCACCACCCATCCACCGACATCACTGAAGCTCTCCGCTTCGACAAGTACAGTGGTTTGCTGCACGGGAGCTGGGACCTGGGGCAGGCACCCGAGTGCTAGCAGGAGAATGACGCTGTTCATGGTCTGGACTTCACTTCAAGAGGAGGAGGCACTGACAACCTCTGGAGAATACGCGCAGCGGTAGAAAAACACAATCGCGAGGGAAGACAGGGTGCCGGGACCACACTATGGATCTCCAACTACCCCTCCGAATCAAACACGCGCACCTCGGCCCAGTTTTCCTGGCACTCGTCTATGAAGGACTGGTGCGCAGGGGTTTCTTGATACAGATCATGGGCAGCGCGTGATTCGAAGGCGATACAGATCGCCACATGGAACTCAGTGTCCGTCACAGATCGGTCCATTCCAAGAGCACGGGGAGCAGCACTGAAATGGGTGATGCCATCATGGGGCGCAAGGTGAGTTCTTGCCGCCGCGATCAAGGCCTGCACAGACGTTGAGGAAGAGTCCTGAAGAGTGAAGAAAACGGTGTGGGTGATCATGGGGGTTTGCGCTCGGTTGTTTCGAAGGGAATTGTGCTCTCATTCTCGATGAGGTTCTCAATGCCACGGAAGCTCTTGTTGGACTTGGAGTGCTTGTCAAGATAGCGGCGGGAACTCCCTTTGAGACCTTTGACTTCTGCTCGCATCTCAGATCCCCGGCTCTGAGTCCGTCCGATCGATCAGGTGCGTCCCACAGGTACACTCCAGGGAACCAGGAATCAGAACCTGGCCACTACGATGAGACTCAAGGCAATCGGGCCAGCCCACAGATGAAATCACCAATGCCATCCGCCACCCTTCTCGAAAGCAGCTAGAGTGACTCCACCGAGCAAGAGTATCCTCCCCACCAACCAATGACTGCTCACCACAAGCGCCGCGACTTTCTGAAGTATGCGGCTATGCCCCTGATCTTGCCCTCCAGCATTTTCGGAGCAACTGCCCCCAGCAACAAGATCACAGTCGCCATGCTGGGCATGGGTCGTCAAGCCATGCGGCCCAACCTCGATCAGTTCCTCAAGTCCCCCGATGCCCAGGTGGTCGCGGTTTGCGATGTGGACCCCTGGCGTTTGGAGCAAGCCAAGAACAAAGCCAACGCCTTCTACAGCAAGCAGACGGGCAGCAAGATCCCAGGCGTAAAAGCCTACAGCGACTTCCGGGACATCCTGGCACGGGACGATGTTGACGCGGTAATGATCTCCACCCCGGATCATTGGCATGCCCCAATGGGGATCATGGCAGCCCAAGCAGGCAAACATGTCTGCATTGAGAAACCACTTACGACCTGCGTAGCCCATGGCCGCGCGCTCTGCGATGCGGTAGAGAAAGCTGGAGTGGTCAGCCGCACCGACAGCGAGTTCCGTGGGAATCCTCTCTTCTGGCGAATGGCTGAACTGGTACGCAATGGTCGCATAGGCAAAGTCAAACGCATCGAAAGTGGGGTCCCCAAAGAGCTCAACGGCAACCCCATCGGACCGCAGAAGACCATGCCGGTTCCAGATGGCTTCGACTATGACATGTGGCTTGGACCCGCCTTTCACGCCCCCTACACCGAGCGCCGAGTCCATCCCCAACGGGCCTGGTCACGACCGGGTTGGATGCGCGTGGATGACTATTGCAATGGCATGATCTCCAACTGGGGTTCACACCTGAACGACATCGTTCAGTGGTGCAATGACACTGAGCGCACGGGCCCGGTTTCCGTGAAGGGTAACGGGGAATTCTCAAAGGGTCTTTGGAACACCCTGGCCAGCTTCGACTTGGAATACGAGTACGCCAATGGGGTGCAACTGCGTTATCTGATCGACCGGCCTTTTGTGCGCATCGAAGGCACCGCCGGTTGGCTTCAGGCGGAATACGGAAAACCCCTTGCAGCAAGTTCCAAGGAAATCCTCGACTCCCCCATCGAAGCCGGTGAGGTTTCGTTTGCAAAGACCCTGCCTGACAAGGTGGACTTCCTGCAAGCAATCAAGGAAGACCGCGAGACCCTTGAGCCCGTGGAGGTCGGCCACCGTACGGTCTCGCTCTGCCAGATAGGTTTGATCGCCGCACAACTCGGCCGTCCCCTCAAGTGGGATCCGATCAAGGAGAGATTCCTCGACGACAACGCTGCCGATGCCCTGCTCACGCGCCCGGTCCGCGGCGCCTGGGGCCTCTAGAAGCCCTTCCACCAGTACCTCCACAGTCCATGCGTTCACGAACCGCTTTTCTTCTGCTTGTGGGATCCCTCGCCTTTGCTCCCCCTGGCACTGCTCTGTCTTCATTGTCGCGCGCTCAGGACACCGTCTTGAGCAACCAGTTCTACGCGTTCAACAACAGCATGCGAGGCAGCGGCCCCTCGGACCCTGCCAAACAAGCGGCCCTGCTCGCTGAACTCGGATTCGATGGATTTGAAGGCTACGACCTGGACAAACTGCCCCGATTGGCGGAGGAACTCCACAAGCGCAAACTTGAAGTTTCGACCATCTACTTCAAGGTCGACATCGACTCCAAAACAAACCCCTACGACAAACGCATCGCCAAGTATCTGGAGACCTTTCTCAAGGACACGGGGGTGATCCTCACAGTTCACCTGCACAGCAAGAGATTCTCTTCTTCCGATCCCGCCGGGGATGAGCACGCAGTTCCCATTCTGACCAGGCTATCCGACCTGGCGCACACCAACGGCGCCAAAGTGGCGGTCTACAACCACGTGGGTTTTTGGGCCGAGAACATCGATGACGGCATCCGTCTGGCCAAGAAAGTCAATCGCCGCAACTTCGGCGCTGCCTTCAACCTCTGCCACTGGTTGTCCCTCGAAGGGGATGTCAATCTGACCAAACGGCTGGACGAGATCGCCCCTTACCTTCTCTCGGTGACCCTGTGCGGCGCCAAGGGTGGCGCGGGTGCCAAAGGCGCTGGTTGGAATGAACTGATCCAGCCCCTCGACAAGGGCAGCTTCGACAACCTCACTTTTCTCAGGGAAGTGGTCAAACGCGGCTACCGTGGCCCAATCGGTCTGCAGTGCTACAACATCCCGCTTTCGGCGCAAGAACATCTGGCAAGGTCGATCAGGACTTGGAGGACTTTTGAGCAGAAGTTCGTAGAGAAGAACCAAGACGACAGGTAACGGCTCGTAGCGCGCCCTCCGGCCAGTTCACTGCTCAGCCCAAGCAAGAGCCCCCATATCCACTGAATCTGCGGTGAACAGGTCCGATTCACCACAGGGCAACCCGGTGCGGGTACCTTCTGTCCATGAGAACATTCCTTCTTGCGTGTCTGCTGGGTGTGATCAGCCTGGTCTGCCTGGGCGCAGGTGAAGCTCACGGGACTTCCGAGGATGCGCGCAGCCCCAATGTGCTCTTCATCATCTCCGATGACCTGACCTCCACGGCGCTCTCCTGTTATGGAAACAAGGTCTGCGAAACACCGAACATTGACGCATTGGCAGCGAGGGGCACGCGCTTCACCCAGGCATATTGCCAGGGCACCTACTGCGGACCGTCACGGGCTTCGTTCTTGACGGGCTACTATCCCCACGCCACGGGAGTCTTGAGGTATGAGGCACCGCGCAAGGCCATCGGCGATCGCGCGACCTGGCCCCAACACTTCAAGAACAACGGCTACCACACCGCGCGAGTGAGCAAGGTGTTTCACATGGGCGTGCCGGGAGGCATCGAGAAGGGGGACCACGGGGCGGACGATGCACTCTCCTGGAGCGAACGGCACAACAGCCCGGGGCCCGAATGGAAAGCACCTGGCAAGGGCGAGACCTTGGAGGGCAACCCGGATGGCAAGCGGCCCGTTGTGGGAGGCAACACCTTTGTGGTGGTGGAAGCCGAAGGCGATGATCTGGTCCACTCAGATGGGAAAACCGCCGCCAAGGCGGCGCAGTTGATCGAAGAGCTGAAGGACAGGCAGTTCTTCCTGGCGGTGGGTTTTGTGCGGCCCCATGTGCCTTTCGTGGCACCGGCGTCCTACTACGAACCCTTCCTGCCCTACTCCAAAATGGAGCTGCCCCCCAAGATCGAAGGCGACTGGGATGACATTCCCAAAGCAGGCATCAACTACAAGACCTCCAAGAACATGAAGATGGACCTGCGCCGCCAGCAGAAGGCCGTGGGTGGCTACTACGCCTCGGTGGCATACGTGGATGCCCAGGTAGGCAAGGTCATGGCTGCACTTGAGACATCAGGCGTGGCGGACAATACGATTGTGATCTTCACCAGTGACCACGGCTATCACCTGGGAGAACATGACTTCTGGGCCAAGGTAAGCCTGAGGGATGAGTCAGCGCAGGTGCCTTTGATCATCTGCATGCCGGGTGAGGAACCCGCGGTCTGCGATTCGCTGGTGGAGTTGATTGACCTATATCCAACTGTCGCCAATCTGTGCGGGCTCCCCAGGCAAAGCCGCCTGCAGGGAAAGGACATCTCCCCCATGCTCTCGGATCCAGAGCATAGAGTCCGGACCGCGGCCTTCAGCGTCGCCCCCATGCGCAAGGGATTCTTGCTTCGTGAAAAGGACTGGGCCTTCATCCAATACGGCGAATATGCGAAACAAGGGGTTGAGCTATTCGATATGCGTCGCGATCCCGGACAATTCACGAACCTCGCTGGGTTGGAAACCCACAGCAAGGAGGTCGCGCGTTTTCAATACCTCTTGGTTGCCAAGCTAGCAAGCGCGAGAGACCACGACCTGGACAAAACCAGACGATGACCAAGACCCTGATTGGAATACTAGCGCTGCTCGCGAGCTGCGCTGGATTGAACGGAAACGACTCAACAGAGGCGCCGCCCAACATCCTGCTGATCATGGCGGACGACATCGGAGTCGAGGCCTTCGGATCCTACGGGGGCGAGAGCTGGCAGACACCACACCTGGACGCGCTGGCTGCCAAGGGCATGCGCTTCACCCAGTGCTATTCTCAACCCCTCTGCACTCCAAGCCGCGTCAAGCTCATGACCGGCCAAAGCAACCTGCGGAACTACTTGTATTTTTCGATTCTTCAGCCAGGGGAGAGGACTTTTGCCCACGCTGCCCAGGATGCTGGCTATGCGACCGTGGCCGCAGGCAAGTGGCAGTTGCTGGGGGCCGAGCACTACAAGGACTGGGCCGGTCGCGGCACGACCCCGGGGCAGGCGGGTTTTGATTCCTGGTGCCTTTGGCAGGTGACCAAGTACGCGCCGCGCTACTGGAATCCAAAAATGGAGGTGGATGGAGTACTGGAGCCAGCGGTTCAGGGCGGCTTTGGGCCTGATGAGTTCTGCACTCATCTGGAACAGTTCATTGATCAGCACTCCGAACAACCCTTCCTGGCCTACTTCCCCATGGCCCTTGTACACACTCCTCTCGTCCACACGCCCTTGACCCGCACCGCAACTGATGCCGACAAAAACCAGGCCAGCAAGCAGGAACGCTTTGGTGAAATGGTCGCCTACATGGATCAGGTCGTGGGTCGACTCATCGCTCACCTGGAAGAAGCCGGCCTGCGCGAGAACACCCTTGTGATTTTTCTCTCCGACAACGGAACCACGAGGGGCATCCGGTCCCAACAGAACGGAAGAGAAGTAGTCGGTGGCAAAGCGCTTCCCACCAATGCAGGCACCCATGTTCCCCTCATCGCTTCCTGGCCAGGCACAATCAATGCAGGAGCGGTTTGCGACGACCTGATCGACCTCTCGGACTTTCTCCCGACCCTGGTTGAAGCCATGAACAGCACTCTGCCCAAGGGCCAGACATGCGACGGTCGCTCATTTCTGCCACAGCTCCTCGGAAATGAAGGCGCTCCCAGAGAGCACATCACCATCTACTCCAATCCCCGCCCCGAGGACCCCAAGAAGAACCCGCGCGCGCTATTCGCCCGGGACAAACGTTTCAAGCTGTATGACGATGGCCGCCTGTTCGACTGCGCTGAGGACCCCCTGGAAAAGACCCCCTTGGGAGAAACAGAGCACGCAACCGTCCGCACCCACCTGCAGAGGGCCCTTGATGCCCTGCCCCCCGAACCGGCACATCTTGCCCCCCCCCCATCGGACCTGTGATCTAATCAGCAACCATGCGACTCTCCTGGATACTTGCCTGCGGCACGGCCTTCGCCCTGATGGGTGCCTGCGGCAGTCTGGGCAATTCAGGTCCCAGGCATGTACTGATTCTCGGAGACTCGATCTCCATCGGTTACACCAAGACAGTACAGGAGATCCTGGGTCCGGACTTCAAGGTGGTACGCCCCATGCAGAAGAACGGCAAGCGCATGGAGAATTGTGCAGGCACCACCAAAGGAGTAGCTGCCGTTCATCGCTGGCTGAATCTGGATGGTGGCGACTGGGATGTGATCCACTTCAATTTCGGGTTGCACGACATCAAACGGGTGCACCCGGAGACTAGCAAGAATTCCAATGATCCGAGCCACCCCAATCAAGCGGGTCTCACCACCTACTGTGACCAACTGACGCGCATCACCGACTGCTTGAACACAACCGGCGCGCAGCTTGTATTTGCCACTACGACGCCAGTTCCCCGAGGTGATCTTCGCCCCCACCGGGACCAAAGCGATGTAACTCTCTACAACGCAGCTGCCTGCAAGATCATGGAGTCCAAAGGAATCGCGATCAACGACCTGTATGCCTATGCCATGCCCCGGCTAGGAGAAATACAGAAACCAGCCAATGTACACTTCACCAATGAGGGCTCCATAGCTCTCGCCGAGCAGGTCGCGCAAGCTATCCAAACAGCAAATAAACCCTGACATGAAATCCCTCCTCACTCTGTCCTTGCTCCTCTTGGTTGGTTCCAGTGCCCAGAAAGGCCCCTACTCCCTCAACTGCCCAAGTTTCAGTGATCGGCTGCTGGTAGTGATCGAGTACGACGCGGGCGCCGAGGACATGCCCTGGGAGATAGAAAGAACCAGGCTCACTCCCATGCGCACAGACGCGGGAGAACTACTTGATGCGGACACCATGTTCACACCCAGAATCGTGGTCCCTGGAGATGCTGATCCGCGCTCCTCCGGTTCCAAGAAGCTCCCCAAGAACAAGCGCCTGGTTGTCTGGGAACTAGAGCGCCCCAAGAAGTCCTGGAACAAGATCAAACGCCTCGCGGGCAGCTATGAGTTGACTCACGGGGGAGAGGTGCACTGGATCAAGGTCCCCAAAGAGGGCGAACCTGATGCAGAGCCTGTGAAATGGGAGGACAAGCACCTCAGCGAGGCCGGTTTCAATCTCAAGCGCGGTGTGCGCGAGATCTCGCAACTGCATGTTCAGCTCACGGGCAAGATATTCGCCTTTGACAAGTTCACCCTGCAGGATGAAAACGGACAGGAGATTTCCTCCACCTCCAGCAGCGCTGAATTCAAGGACTACACGGAGCAGTTCGACCTGGGCAACAAGGAACTGAAAGACCTGACCATTACCGTGCACATGGAAGATGGCACACAGCTATCAATCAAGAAGATTCCAGGCGCTTCCAAGTACCGACGGGTGCGGGGTTCAAAATGGAAGAAAGCCGGAATCACCGTGCAGACGCGCAGTGCAAATGTGCAGGAATACTACGCCAAGGGAACGGGCGACTTCGATGCCTACGCCAAGTACCGCTGGATTGACTCCAAGGGCAAGAAACTCGACATCTTCCCCGAGTCGAAAGCAGCGGGAATTGGAAAGCAATTCACAACCGCCTGCCGCGTGCCCGTCGATCTGCCCAAGGGTGCCAAACTCGAAATGGGCGTCCTGGTGGGAGCCAAGACCGAGTGGCTCGAATACGAATACCTCGACGTACCTGCTCCCAGATGAGCATTGGAAAGGAGACTTCTCCGTAAGTTCACCCTCTTGTCAGATCTGTCAGCAGGAGGGGTTGCCGATGGGCCTCCTGGCGTTAGACTCAGGGCGAATGGAAATCAAGAACACCACCAAGCGCCCGATGAAGGTCCCCCTGCCCGGGAGCAAGCGCCTCTTCCTCAGCCCCAACGGGGTGGGTCAGATCGCGCCCAAGGACTCAGAGCATCCGCCAATCAAGAAATTGATCGAGGCCGGGGATATAGAGATCATCGGCGGCGGGCGCACCAAGGGCTCCGGCGAGCTTGGCGGTTCGGGCGGCGTTGGCCCGTCCCAGACCGGTGGCGGATCGAGTGGCGTACGCCACACCGGTGATCGCTAGAGCAGTCTTTCGACGCGCACCTGGATACATGCCGCATAATGGCGGGCATGCTGTTCTCACTCCTGCTGCTAGCGCCCTGTTCTTCGAGCCCTCTTCTCACAAGCCCCCCTCAGGACCTGACGGAACACTTTGTCGCCCCTCAGGGCGCACGGGTCACCCTCTGGGCAGAGTCGCCCCAGGTCTACAACCCCACCGCCATCGACATCGATGCCGAAGGCCGCGTCTGGGTCACCGAAGCCATCAACTACAGGCGCTGGGGCGGACGCAACAAGGGCTTTGAGATCCCCGGCGGGGATCGGGTGGTTGTGTTGCAGGACACGGACGGAGACGGGGCAGCTGACAAGAGCACGGTCTTTGCCCAGGACACCGACCTGGTCGCGCCTCTTGGCATCGCGGTGGTTGGGGACTGGATCTATGTGAGTTGCTCCCCCAACTTGTTTCGCTACCGGGACAAGGACGGGGATCTGGTTGCCGATGAACGCGAGTTGGTACTGACCGGTTTCGGCGGTTACGACCACGACCACGGACTGCACTCGGTGGTACCAGGGGACGATGGCTATCTATATCTCTCCGTTGGCAACGCGGGCCCACATCGGGTGGATGGGCCAGACGGTTTCAAGTTACGCTCCGGCTCGATCTACACCGGAGGCACCCCCTACAATGGAAAGAACACGCCCGGTCTGATTTCCAGCGACGGAGAGGTCTGGACCGCTGGCCTCAACCTGCGTCTCAGACCGGACGGCAGCGGCCTTGAGGTTCTGGCCCACAACTTCCGCAACCAGTACGAGGTCACCCGAGATGCCTTTGGAGCGACCTATTCAGCGGACAACGACGATGACGGCAACCGAGGCTGTCGCACTGTCTGGGCTCCCGAAGGAGGAAACCTTGGATACTTTGGCTTCGAAGGGCGCAGCACCTGGCGCGCGGACCAGCGCCCCTGGCAGGAAACCTGGACCGCCCACTGGCACCAGGACGATCCCGGTGTGTTTCCAGCAGGAGCCCCCACAGGCGCAGGTGGTCCCACGGGCTGTGCTCTGCTGGAGGGTACAAGCGGTGTCCTCGCAGAATTGAACGGCTCAGTGCTCAACTGCGACGCGGGTGCGGGAGTGGTCTATGCCCACCACACCCATGTGGAAGGCGCCGCAATCGGTTTGACCGGTTCGGTCTTTCTCGGACGCACCAAGACCTCGGGACGCACTGCGGACGATGGACAGGGCGTTTGGTTCCGGCCTTCGGATGTTTGCGTGGCCCCAGATGGTTCGGTGATCGTGGCAGACTGGTATGACCCGGGAGTGGGCGGCCATGGCATGGGTGACCGGGAGACCTATGGGCGACTGCTGCGCGTCAGCGATCCAGAGCAGCACGGCGATCTAAGCCGCAACGCTAGCGAAGTCCTCTGGGACAGCCCAAACATCGCAATGCGCATGAAGGCGCGTCAAGAGAGCGGTAAGTTGATGGCGCAGTGGATCTCCCAAGCCAAAGGGGACAACCCACGCCGAGCGGCAAGGGCTCTGGCCATGCTCTCTGGAAGCAATCACGGCACCGCAGCAACACGCATAGCACTGACCCATCCCCATGAGCGCGTACGCGCAGCGGCATTACGGTTGATGCACGGGACGCAAGGAGCCAGGTCCCTGTTGACCGTCAGCGAAACTCTTGTCAACGACCCCAGCCCCCTGGTGCGCGCCCTTGCCCTGCGTCTTCTGCGCACGGTGGATGCCGATGCCAAGCATGACCTGCTCCTGGGTCTGACCCTGCGCGGACCCGTTGCCGACCGCACATACCTGGAATCGATTGGACTGGGGGCGCGCGGAGACGAACTGGCCCTCTTCCAGGCTTTGGTGCAATGGAACAAGGACGGCTCGCCCATACCCACGCTGCTGCGCAAGGTGACCTGGCGATTGCAGTTGGAAGAAGCCCTGCCCCTCTTCGACTCCTGGGCACGGGATGAGAGCTTGACAGTTGACGCGCGCCTTGAGGCCATCGATGGAATCGCCTGGCTCAAGAGCGCCGCCGCCGCGGACGCCATGTTCGCTCTGGCCCACACCGGATCAGGAGCGACCAGGACCCGCGCGAGGCAGTGGCTTGACCTGCGAGCGGGCAATCTCTGGCGCGAGCATGGCCTCGCCCAAAAAGGTCCGGCCCACATGCCCGATTCCTCCACCAGCGCTGTCAAGATCGACCGACCCACTGATCTGGTCCCTATTCAGGTGGATGTGCGGGGATCCGGCCAACTGTGGCTGCAGACCTCGGACGCAGGCGATGGAGACGGCTGCGACTGGGCCGACTGGATCGAAGTCGCCTTCGTCAATGCAGCAGGCGAACGCACCCCCCTATCTGAACTTGGTTGGACCCACGAGAGCACCGGCTGGGGCCAGAGCCGCTTCGGCAAGAGTGCCGGCGGCGGGGCGCTGGCTGTGGGAGAAAAGGTATTTGCAGATGGTCTCGGAACCCACGCCCCGAGCCTGCATGGCTTTGACATTCCCGATGATGCGGTTCTGTTCACTGGGTTTGCCGGGCCCGATGCGGGCGGTACATCCCAAGGCTGCGGCAGCACAATTGTCTTCAATGTTCTCCTGGTAGAAAGGGAGATCCAGCAAGGTTTCGGCTCTCTGCGCGTCCTGGCCCTCGATGCCAACGGAGGAACCAAGAGAACCGATGCAATCCGAGCCCTGGCCCAGCTTCCGAGTCAGGCCCTGTGGGTCGCTGAGCAGGCACAGAACTGGGACCGAACACTAAGAGCTGTGGCACTCGAAGGCCTGGAGCAAAACCCCGACCTGGGCGTGCGTGCCCTGGCCCGCGGTGTGTTCCAACCCATCGACGCATCTGCTCCCGCCGTGCGACCGGAAGAGTTGCTGGCACTCGATGCCTCGCCCCTGCGCGGCCGCCAGATTTTTCGCAGCACCAGCGCCCAATGTTCAGCATGCCACGCCCTGGGCGGCTACGGCCAGGACATCGGGCCCAACCTGAGCACGATTCACAGCAAGTATGACCGTGCCGGCCTGCTCGACCAGATTCTGAATCCATCAAAGGCTGTGGCTATCGGATATGAAACGCAAATCGTCGCCACCACAGACGGCGCGATCCTCTCGGGCTATTTGTTGGCCAAGGACGAGCACGGCCTGGTCCTCAAGACAAGCAACGGCGAGCGCATCGCCATTGACACGGACGAGATCGAGGCTACACGCATGTCGCCGGTGTCCTTGATGCCCGAAGGCATCGCCCTGGGCCTTACGCCCCAGGACCTGGCGGACCTGGTGGCCTATCTTTCCACAGGGCCCGACCTTGGCCGCCGACTGGGGGAGCCCATCGAACTCTACAACGGCAAGAATTTCGACGGACTCGTACGTTTCCTGCCCAAGGGTCAGGACCCGGACGCCACCTGGAGCATCGACAACGGAATCCTCCAGTGCACCGGTTCCCCCGCAGGCTACCTGCGCACTGAAGGGTCCTACGAAGACTACGAATTGGAAGTGGAGTGGCGCTTTGATCCCACCAAGGGCGCCGGCAACTCGGGCGTGCTCCTGCGCGCCAACGGCCCGGACAAGGTCTGGCCACGCTCCATAGAAGCCCAACTGCATTCGGGCAATGCAGGGGACATCTGGAACATTGGCAATATGCAAATGACCGCGAACAAGTCGCGCACCAAAGGGCGCCGGACCATCAAGGCACATGGACCCGCAGAACGCCCCATGGGTGCTTGGAACCACTACCGCATCGTGATGGATGGTCCCCTGATGGAACTCTGGGTCAATGGCATCCTTCAAAACGACGCAGTGGACTGCGAAGCCATCTCGGGTCCCGTCTGCCTGCAATCAGAAGGGGCCTGGATCGAATTCCGGCGCTTCGCCCTGCGTCCGATCCTGCGCTAGAACGCCATGCAGTCCGAGCCCCAACCCAAGGTCAATCCCCCCGCCGCAGGGCCGCGCATTGGATTGGCGCTGATCCTGTTTCTGCTCGGCGCGGCCCTCGCCGTAAGGGACCTGAGCACCTCGAACCGCCCCCACGAACTGACCGCGGCACCCTATGTGACCGTGCTGTTCACTGTGAGTTCCATACTCTCAATGCGCGGCTGGTTTCTGGTTGCACGCTCCAGGAAAGCAAAAGCAGATGCATCTCTGCTTACAACAGTGCTGCTCCTGTTTCTCGGATGCTTCATCCTGGTGAATTTGTTCCTGCTTTTATCCGCGGCCAGTACAGCAGTAACCGTGATAATTGGCTGACCCCGCAAGAAGAGTAGAATCTTGAACTCATGCTAGAAATCCGAGCCAAGAACCTATTTTCCAGCCACTATGAAATTCTGGATGCGGGTCAAATGCTCACCACTGTGAACATCCGATGGTGGCGCGAGGCCGGCAAATTCAAGCTGGACGGAGAGCAATACACGGTCGGCCGCCGGGGACTTGCCAGCGGCTTGTTCTATGTAGAACAGGCTGGGGAACAACTCGCCAGCGCTGATAAGCCCAGCGCCTTCTTCAACCGCTATACGGTCCATTACAATAACCAGGAATATGAGCTGTCACGACGGTCGTTCTTCGGGCGTGCTTTCGACTTGAAGCTCAATGACTTCCCGGTGGGAACCATGAAACCCACTTCCATCTTCACGCGCTCTGCGAAAGTCCAGCTGCCTAGTGAGATCCCCGCTCCCGTGCAGGTATTCATCATCTGGCTGGTGCTCGTGATCTGGAAGCGAATGCAGCAAAGCCAGGGGGGCAGCTGATTGCTCGGATCAGGCCTGCTTGGCGTTCACTCTATCCAGCTCATGGTGCCCGTGCCTGCATCGCCCCCGTTGAGCAGGACCCGCAAGCTGGTTTTAGTCAGCGCTTCTGAAACAGTAAAGGTGAACTCAACCGTAGGGCTTGCCTTGGTCAAAGTGGTCGCTTGAACCAAATCGATCTGCACCTTGCCGTCGCTCAGGAGTTGAGCACCGGTGATCATGAGTTGCTTGCCCCTGGTGCGGTTGAGGCGAAGGCGATAGCTACCCGGTTCGAGATCTTGGGGGGCATCTTCAATGACCCAATAGGTACCCGCCTTGACCGGATGCCGCTTGCTCCAACCCAAAGACAGAGACGGGCCGCCATATAAGGAAAGGTAGAGCCGCCTGCCCGCGATCCCGCAGACAGAATTGGAATCTGCCTGCGCAGCCGCCTGAAAATGGAGTGCAGCCTGCTCAGCGTGACCTTCCCAACGACGATAAGCGCTGCCAAGGGCCAGATGAATCACGCAGCGCTGTTCGGATGTGTAGGCGTTGTTGGCCAACATGCCCTTGAGGCGCTGCTCGGCCTCATCGCCCTTGCCGGCCTTGGCTTCGTCAGTGGCCTGCTTGACGAGTGTTGTCCACTTGGGGAATGAAAGCCTTGCATAGTTGCCGGCTTCATCAGAAGGGTCGAGCCGTTTGATGTCCTCAAGCAAGGTGGCGCTACGCTCCAGGCCAAGAGTCGCGCGAGCCACGACCCCCTTCAACTCTGCAGCTTTGTCACCGACTGCACTGGCCCGAGCGATCGCATTGGTAAGTACTTTCCACCGCGCACAGGTCTCACCAAAAGTGATCAAGGTCCGCTTTGCGGCAGCAAGATCTTTAGGCAGATCCGTGCCCTGACAAGTACCAACCAGAACCCCCTCCGCGCTGTAAGCCAATACGGCCGGATAAGTCTGAAGCCCGCTACCCTTCTTGACCCAGCCTTTATTACGCGCATCAGCGGCGGTCTTGGCGGCTCCGTCACGCACCTGAAGAATGTCCACATCCGCAAGAACACCCTTCATTTCCTCACCAAACGTCTTCTCTTGCCAGACCTCACCAAACAAACGCTCACCAAAAGGATGCCAATCTGACCCATGTACCAGGACAAACAACAAGGAGTCATGCTCGATGGAAAGCGCACGGCCGGAAGAGAAGGAACGGGGCTGATCCGCTTGACCACCAGCCAGGCTCAGCGCCATCAAAGCGAAGATTGAGGGAAAAGCCATGGATCAACTCCTGCGGTGCCCCCAAACCAGAAATCGTCGCACATGCAAGCAATTTGTGTCCTTGGCCATGCGCACCCAAAGTGCGCGATGATACTTGCCTTCAAGATCGAGGCGGTAGAATCGCTTGTTGCCTTCAAGGGACCCGATCTGCTCCCAAGATTCTCCATCGGTACTGATCTCAATTCTGCTATCTGTTGCACGCCAACTCTGACCGCCCTTGAGGTTTTGAATCACGATCCCAGTGATTTCCGTGTGATGCTCGAGACGGACAGCAATAAATGAGGCACCGTTGTTCGTGTGACAGCGACCGCCATGCTCCCCAAGAATGCCCCAGTGGTTCTCTGGAGAATCCCAACGATTGCCTCGCCCCGACACCTGCAGCAGGCCACCCGCTGAAACCAGATCCCCAGGGAAAGGTTCGATGCCTTTCATTGACAAGGGCTCGGAGAGGCTGGAAGCCTGCTTACCAATTGCTTGAAAGGTATCCACATCACCGCGCTCCGCAGCATCTAGCATGGCAGTTCGGGCTAGTTGCTTGAGGGCAGACTGGGCACCATCCCTGCCGCTCCCCGAAGCCTTGAGAATCAGCCCTAGAGTATCCCGCCCTTCTTCAGAATCGGGGCTGTACTTGGCAAGCAACCAAACCACGAGAGGAGGTCCGAAGTCCGGGGACTCGATCAACCGCTCAGACATTACACGCACAAGCTTGCGCTGGTCATCTTCACCAAGTTGCTTGAACATCCAATTCCAAGCACCCTCAATGTTCCAGCGACCTCCACCCCAGTTCTGTAGGTTGCGAACCCACCTAAGCAGAACTCGTAGCTTCTCTGCATCGTCCATCTCCGCCAGGAGTCGCGGATAGACGCGTTTTGAAAGTACAGTCCAGGCCGGCTCTTCGTGACCCTTCAGACCAACGAGCAAGGCTGTCTGGTAGTCGCGCCACCAATTAGCATCTCGGTCCGTGCGCTCTCCAAAAGCCGCCCACTCCACCCACAGGCCATAGTGCAGCCCATGAGCATTCAGAGCTTGCCGCCAACAATCAGCGGCTTGCTCAAGATCGCCATCCATTTCAAGAGCGAACGCTTTGCGTGATAGATCTCCTGATTTCGCCACTCGCTCTGGATCACTGAAACAGGCCTCAGTCAACATCAAGTTCTGCCAGGTCGCCTCGAAGAGGCTCGTATGCATGCTACGTTTCCAGGAGAGTGAATAGGCAGGCTTCCACTCATCATCGCTGATCTTGACTGTATAGGCGCAGTGGCCAGGTTCACCCATGGTGGATGCAGGTATCCCGTTGGCAATGGCAGCGGAAGCGCCCAGATTCGAGAGGGCGCCGCATACGCCGCCCACATCAATCACCATCTCTGGCATTGCTGCATAGGACCCATTGAAGGGCATGTAGTAATCCGGACGCTGTACGCTGTCCGCGAGACAGTTATAGGAACGATAGGGAGCTTGCCAACAGGCTTTGACATAGTCCGGGCGGGGCCAACAAATCCGGTCGCGCAAATAGACCAGGGACTCGGCCCCTCCCATACTTCCCCACTGAGGCCCCCGAGCCAGAAAGCGTCGTTCCCAGGTAGCAAG
>JABABA010000015.1:57468-88672 GCA_014238415.1 Planctomycetota bacterium
CCATACTTCCCCACTGAGGCCCCCGAGCCAGAAAGCGTCGTTCCCAGGTAGCAAGACCTTTGTAGCAAGCATTCAAGAGACCCGCTGACTCACTGTCGCGGTAATACTCGTAACGCTCCATCATGCGAGCACTGTCACCATCTCTGAAGCCCAAAGCCAAGGCACACGCAGTGGCCATGCCCCTGTCCGCCGGCCGATGAACCAGATCTCGATCCGCCTGCCAGACTTCCTGCAAGAAACCCAGCACAACTTCAGGCCTCCGCACGGGTCCCGAGTCCAAGATCTCCCGCAACCAGGTCTCGTTGCTGCCCAAGGACTCGAAGAACTCTTCGCCTCCAACTGCCTGATGCAAGGTGAGCCAGCCGTCTGCCCCAACTCGACGTTCAAGATCGCGGAGCAGAGCAGAAGAGTCATCGGTCGGGCCGGCGACTAAAGAAAAAACAATCGCAGCAGAGGTCAGAAACATTGATCAAGCCCGGTAGAAGCCCCCATGTTATAGATCGCTGGCTCGACGCGATAGACAACGGGTTCCCATGGCCGATGCAGTAGGCAGCACACCACACCCTGCACCGAGTTCAACCTGGAGAAACGGCCTCCTCGCCTTCTTCCGGAGCCATCCAGGTCAAGATGATCGAGAAGGCTGCCAGCAGAACCGCAGCCAACAAGGCCCGCAGGTCGTAGAAGGTCCCAAGAATGGTCGGAACCAACTCAGCCCGAGCGGCCTTCCATTCAGGGAGGGTATGCAGCAGGGCCTGGGCTGCGGCTGGCTCCGCGTCAAACTCATTGATACCCATCATCCCATAATGCCTTGAAGTACGCGCAAGGAAAGCGTCCAGGACGGTAAGGTCTCTTGCACTCATCCACTGGGGCACACCTAAGCGATTCATGATCCAGATAGATTGGGCGGTGGAATGACCCCAAACAAAAGTCAATCGATCCGCTCTTGCAAGACCAGTCTCGTCGTACACCAAGCTGGTGGAGTATGTTGCAAAGGCGCTTTCCTCTTCATTATTTTCAAGAACCCAGGTCGCACGCAGGATCTCATCCGACGCGGACTGCAGTTCTGTCGCTCGATCAGATAATCCAAGGACATCCAAGACGCGGACTGCGTAGAACAAGTCCTTCGAATTCGCGTACTTGTAACCAGGATCCACAGCCGCAATCACTCTGCCAGCTATCGCTTCCCGTTGTTCCATCGAGATTGATCCGAGGTGCAACTCTGCCATGAGCACAGGCAGAAGATGCTCCGCGTTGGCTGCCATGGGCGTTGCGGACCTGGTGTATCGCCCAATTGCCTCCGGATTCGCAAGGGCCCCGTAGTGCTCTTCCTCAAAGCAGCCAAGCTCCATGAGCGCCGCCGCATAAAGAAAGTTGAAGGACCCATCGAGAATCTCTTTGTCCAGGCGCTGCTTCGCAGCGGCTTTCATTGTTTTCGAGTCAAAGGAGAGTTCACCGGCTGTCTCCATATTACTCACAACCAACTGAACCTGATTGATCTGTGATGTGTCATCCAACGAAGACAGCCACTGATTGACATCCTCCAAACTGGTGGGCATCTTCCCTACGGGACCAAAGTGAATCGCAAGGACCAAAGCCGTAAAACAGACATCCATTACGATCCAGCTTCGACCGGCGACAGAACCTTTCCCTCGACGACCGAGATTGCCCAGCTGCCGACAAACCCTTCCCCCAAACAAGAGGACCAAGGGCACGAGCCACGCGCCGGACAAGTCGCGCCCTGCAAATGTATCTGGCACGCTCAGTTGCAGCGAGATCCCAGTCAGCCAGTACATGGCTGCCGTAGCCCGCTTGGCCACCTCTTGGCGCGACGCCAGACCGGCACGGGCCAATGAAGCATAGACCCCCAAGAAGACCAAAGTCGAGAAACAGACCAGCAGAGTCAGCGCATCATTCGGTGCATGAAACAGCATCCAAACAATGCCGATCATCATGACCAGGCTCGGCAACCAGTAGCGACGCCACCAGGCCTTGGAGTCATCCCGTGCAGCGACCTCGTTCTGACGCTGTCCCAGCTTCTTGCCTCCCATCACAGCCCGTAGTCCGAGCGCAAAGGTCAATAGCACCATCGCTATTGAGAGCGCTGGAAACAGCATTACGCCTGGAAGGATCTTTGCGCTGACCTTGCTGCCCACAGGGAATCCAATCTTGATCATTCCATGCGGCAGCAGTACCGGGGGAAAGAACGCTGCGGCTCGTTGAACAAACATCGGCAACTTCAATATCGCCTGAGGCTTGCTCTCTTCTGCCGCCAATGGCTCAGAGGTCTCTGGCTCTTCGCCAATCCGCTGCTTGACCCCCCGCAGGAACTCATCGTGGTCTGCGCGCAAATCACCCAGTCCATCGAAGAGATCCTGACTCAGCTGGTCGCTCTCGCCTTCGATAAGGTCTTCAATAACAAGAGGCTTCTTCATGATCTTTCCTCCAACAGCATGTTCTTCTCCAGTTGTTCCTTGAGGGCTGCACGGGCACGACGTAGGCGACCCTCCACGGCACGCTCTCCAAGTCCAAGCAACGAACCAATCACCGCTAACGAACTGCCTTCGGTGTAACGCATGAGAAGGACAGTTCGCTCTGTGGCCTTGAGCTGGAGCAAGGCTGTCTGCACTCCAGATACGCGCTCTTCCCGCTCCTGGGCGTCCGTATCCTCTGGACGGTCTGCCGCAGACACCTCTGGCATGGATATCAGCCGCCCACTTCCGGAGCTTGCGCGTTGGCCTGCATGAAACAAGTTGTTGGCAATCCCAAGCAACCAGGCTCCCAGCGCTTTCAAATCGTCCCAATCTCCCTTGTAACGATCCCGAGAAAGATACGCCTCAGAGAAAGTATCCTGAGCCAACTCCACAGCATCCCGCGGACTCGCCCCCCAGGTTGAGATCAACGCGATCAAGGGGCCCTTGTGGGAGGAGATGAGAGATTCCAGGTCCATGTCAGATACAATTGTCACGGAACGTCTCTATCCCACGGAGAACTTGCAGAAAATCCTGAAAGTACTGCCCTGATAGGGCTTGAGGAGCACTGGACACGGTTGCGACCTTGTTCTGGCTCCCCCCGACCAACCGCCAATCGGACCATTGCCATGTCAGGACCCAGCAGTGAGAACACTGTCGAACCGTATGACCAAGTTACTCAAGGCCTGAGCTTCTTCTTCACGGTGTGTGACATGCAGGATTGTAGATGAGTTCAGTGAATAGACTTCAGCCAACACAACCTGCATAGCCTCGCGGGTCTCGTCATCCAGGGAGGAAAGGGGCTCATCCAACAGCAAGAGCGGAGGCTTACTTGCCAGTGCCCGGCCCAAGGCGACCCGCTGGCGTTCACCTCCAGAGAGTTCATGGGGCCGCCTGTCGAGCAAAGACTTGAGAGCGAGCTGACTGGAGAGTTCCTCGAGGCGCTGCTCCTGTTCTGCGATGGTGCGGCGACGAATCTGAAGAGCGAAAACCAGTTGCTGCCGAACGGTCATGGTGGGAAACAAGGCGCCGTCCTGGGGCACATAGCCAATACCACGGTCAGCGGGATCCTGGGCCTGCATGTCCTGACCATTGATCTCAAGACTGCCCGCATGCAATGGGCGCAAGCCGCATAGGGTTTCCAGAAGCGTCGTCTTGCCACAACCAGTTGATCCGAGCAGCACCGCATAGGATCCCGTTGGCACTTGCAAGGAGATCCTGGGCAGACGCGTCGAACCCGCTCCAAGAGTTGCGTTCGAGAGATCGATCATTGGCCGCCCACTCACAGCAACCCTCCACGCATGCCAAAGACCCGAGCAAGGATCAGAACACTGATTGCGGCGAGAACCATCAACAGGGAAACCGCAAGAGCAGCTTGGAGATTGCCGATGGATAGCTCCAAGAAAACCGTTGTGGGCAGTACTTCGGTCTTCATGCGCGTAGCACCGGAAAAGACCAGGATCGGACCGAATTCCCCAAGGGCGCGCGCAAAGGCCAGGGATCCAGCAGCTATGACCCCTCCTCTCGCCTCGGGCAGAGTGACTCGAAAGAATGCCTGGGCGCGTGTACAACCAAGGGTGCGGGCCACCTGTTCAGGCCGCGGGTCAATACCGTCGAAACACAAGCGCATGGTGCGTACGGCAAAGGCACAGGCCACTACGAACTGGGCCAGCACCACGCCGGGCAACTCGTAGGTCATCTCCATGACGTTCTCTTCGAACCACTGGCCAACCGCAGTCTGGAACAGAATCAAAAGACTCAAACCTACGACAAGGGGAGGCAGCACAATTGGAATATCGAAAAGGGAATCCAACAAGCGACTTCCCCGGAAGCGAAAGCGCGCCAGCAAATAGCCCGCAGGGACTGCCACAACCAAACTCAAGAGTGCCGCCAAGGTGCAGCTGACAAATGACAGAACAATGGAATGCCGAATAGCCTCGGATTGCAGCGCGGCGCGGCACTCGCTCCAAGAGGTGAAGCCCACATCCGCCACCAGGAGCCCAACGATCAGCAGAGCGTAGAAACCCGCGAGAAAACCAAGGCCCCCAAGAAACCAACGACCGCGCACCCTGGAGTTCATGGGGAGTCCTCCCCGAAGCGCCAGTCGAATCCCAGTTCAGCGAACCGATCTTGAGATCTGCTGCTGGTGGCAGCATCGAACAGACGCTGCAGGAGATAGCGCTGTTCGCTTCGGCGCGCCACAGCGAAGGGCTGTTCTGCGAAGGCCTTGGAGGCGAGGGGCACCCGATCGATCTTGGCCCCCGCCAGGGCCGCGTTGCTGCCGTAGACCACAGTCGCATCGAGAGCACCGGTCAAGAGAGCATTGACCAGGAAGTCTCCCTGGGGCGCGTCCTGTTTCAGATTACCGCTTGCCGCAAAGTCAGCGGCCAGGTTCTCTTGTTCCATTTGCTGCAGGGTCAAGCGCCCCAGGGCGGAATGCTCTGGATGGGCAAGACCCACGCGCAGGCCCGGACGCGCAAGATCACCCAGACCCTTGAGTTGCAGTGGGTTGCCAGGAGCGGTGATCAGGACCAGCGGATTGTTGGAAAGAAGCACACGCGAATCAAAGCGTGACTGCACATCATCCATGAAACTGCTGTCGCAGGCGAAGAAAGCATCTGGCTCGCCGCCAGCACGCATCTGGGCCACCAGAATTCCACATCCATTGTAGACGCGGATGAGGTCCACTCCCTCACGACGGGCCCATGTAGTCAAGGTCTCCTCCAGGGCTGAGTGAAACATGGACCCGGCGTAAAGCAATACCTCCGGCCGCGCAGCCCAGGTATCCCCATCAACGGTAGTCAAGCCAGCGGCCGAAAAGTGTGCTTGACCACGGTCATGAGCTTGCAGGTAGCGAGCGAGTTGCAAGGCACTGCCAGCTCTCGGACTCATGCTCAATACGCCGACCGCCACGCGCACGGGCACGGCTTCCAACTCGGGCAAGCGCACCAAATCAAGGCCATCGAACTGAGTCACGGTCGCGTCCCAGACAATAGCAGCGTCCACCTGCCCGATAGCAAGACTCGTGGCGAGTTCGGTGACCGTGGGCTGAAAGACCTTTACCTTGCCCTCGATCTCCTGCCATTGACCCCGCTCACTATAGACCTTGCGAACCACGCGACCGACAGCCGCAGCGGCTGGACTTCCCAAAGCGAAGGCCAAGTCTCTCTCCAGGACTTCTTCCATGGAATCGATCTGATGTGGGTTCCCCTGTGCAACGGCAAGCACAGGGCGCATGCTGGCCAGGGGCAGTATCTCGGCGATCAGGCCCTCATCTCGCGCCGCATCCAAGTAGCCCTCATCTCCGGGGAGATAGAGGTCCGCTGCATCCCCATCCACCTGCAACTGCCCCAGCAAGCTGCCGGATCCACCATATTGGATGTGTACGGTGGCTCCTGTTTCCTGTTCGAAAGCACGCACTGCGGGTTCCACAGCGAGCCGAATACCTGCAGCGCAGTAGAGGGTCAGGGGTTCCCCATCCCCAGGTGATGAAGGACTCCCAAGTCGAACCAGCGCCAGACAGAGAAGCGAGACGATCGCAAAGAACGCGAAGAGGGTCTTCATTGTGCGTCGATTGGGTGCAGACCGTCCGGACCCAGATGCAGGATCCGGCTTACAGGCAGAGACT
Organism: Planctomycetota bacterium; assembly: GCA_014238415.1. Classification (GTDB taxonomy): domain Bacteria; phylum Planctomycetota; class UBA1135; order UBA1135. The sequence goes on from JABABA010000015.1 coordinate 63,565, forward strand.
CCTGGGAATGGGTGGCCATCACCAGACATCCACCGCTTGTGCAGAAACTCTCAAAAGCGCTCTGAACAAGATGCGCACTCTCAGGATCCAGATTCCCCGTGGGTTCATCTGCCAAGACAATCTCTGGACCATGAACCAGGGCCCGGGCGACTGCGCCGCGCTGCCGTTCCCCCGCCGAGAGTTGAGCAGGCCTGTGATGCAACCGAGAACCGAGGCCCAACTGCCCCAACAAGAGCCGGGCATGTTGTTCAGTGCCCCCGGCCAATCGGGTGTTGTCGAGCAAATCGAGATAGGGCAAGAGGTGCATGCTTTGAAACACGAACCCGATGGAGGTCTGCCGTACTCGCGCACGTCCGGCTTGATTCAATCCGGTCAGTTCCACATCACCAAGACGCACCGTGCCCTGAGTGGGTCGCAGCATACCCCCAAGAATCGAGAGCAATGTCGTCTTGCCTGCACCACTGACCCCACGGACCACAATGAACTCCTCTTTCTCAACGCACAAATTCGATTGCGGAAGGGCGATGATCTGTTGGCCCCGCAAGTCATAACGCATCTCCCCTTGCTGCAGTTCCAGGATGCTCATGATGCATCCCCCAAAATGCGGACCGGGTCCTGGGCCACGGCCAAGGCCATCGGTACCAGACTGGCCAGAGCAGCAAAGAGGGGCGTAATAAACATCGCAGTCAACACCAGGTCGAGATCCAATGCCACGGCCCCGGCGCGAGTGTGAAAAAGCATCGTTCCCAGATCCGAAGCCAGAAACCCACCGCCGATGATTCCCAGGGCACCACCTATCAGTCCCAAGAAGACTGCGCGGCCGAGAAACAAGCCCGCGACTTGAACAGATGACTTGCCCAAGGCCCGCAGCACGCCGATTTCCGCACGCCGGTCGCGCACATTCAGCATGCTGAGCACACCCACCAAGAGAGCGCAAAACAGTGCAATCACAGGAAACCCAGACTGCAAGAAGCGCTCGGCCAATTGGCGCTGATCCCGGCGTGCATCAGCAAGAGCATCTCGCCGGATGATGACCGCCCCGGGCAGAAGAGGCTCGAGTTCCGCACGCAATGCAGCAAGGGGATCACTGACTTCCTCAGAGCAGTGACACTCAAGAGCTTCAATCTCGGTGATACGCCCCTCCAGATCCAGCAAGGTCTGAGCGTCAGCAAGGTCCAAGAACACCTGAACATCCTGCTCGTCCCCTACCGGTTGCAGGACATGCGCGATACTGAAGACCTGGCCCAGTAGTTCGGTGCTCTGACCCGCTTCCAAATTCAACATGCCAGCGATCTCACTGCCAAGCACGAGGGTGCCCGACTCGATCACACGGCCAAAGACCGGCTTCATGGCCTTGCCCTGCTTGAAAATCTCGCCGCTGATACCGGTCAGCAGTACCTCGCGACCCTGCCAGGTGCGACGGCGTTTGATCATGGGCACCAGGCGGTTGGCAACAACCTGATCTTCCAGCTTTGTCAAGAACTCCACTGGCATTGAACCAGTTGAAAGGCCCTTTGCCCAGTATGCATCGAGGGAGGTATCCTGGGGCAGGATCAGCAGGTTCAATCCCATGTCCCGCTGCAGAATACGCGTCTCGCCTTCATTGGACCGAGCGAGCAGAAAGAAGAAAAGGGCCGCCGCCACAGTTGCCCCCAGAGCGCTGACCGCAAGGACAGCGCTCCACTTCCTTAGAAACAGCTCTCGCCACACGAGGGAAAGAGTAGTCACGACTTGCGCCCCAGAATCAAGATCACCGCTGCAACCACGCCACAAACAGCGAAGAAGGCCAAGAGGATGAAAATAAACAAGCTGAGACTAGGTTCCTGCTCTCGCGTGTCTGGAACCTCCTGTTCATCGTCAAAGCCCCAGTCTCCTTCACCACCGGAAGTACTGCTGATCACGAGGGCACCCTCCTTGGCTTCACTGGGGACCGGCAGGGAGTTGATGCCGGCCACCTCGCCCTCGCGATAGCCATAAAGCACCGTGCCCAGATCCGCAATGCGACGCGTGCCCGTTCGTTCAGCTTTGCCCCGCGCAAGGATTCGGGTCACCTCTGCCAGCACATAGGGGCTGGCCGGATCAAACCCGAGGGTCATAGCAGCCAAGTTGTGCTGTTCAGCGTCAAACCGATGGGGCAGGCGCGGCTCGGCGGCCCAGTCGCGATCCGTGTCACACTCGCAGGACTCTCCTATCAAAGCGAGGGAACTCAGGATTTCGGCCGTGATCAGACGCTCGCCAATCAATGGCGCACCCGCTCGTTTCATACGCCCATAGATCAACACTACGGCGGAATCGGCTGGGTCGAGATCATGCAAACCAAGAGACCAGAGGACCACGCGCTCGGTGTCCCGCTCGTTTGCACCGAGGACTTCAACAGCCACATCCCCCGCCAGTGGCCGCGGCAGCTGTGGTTCGATCTGGCGCAAGAGATCGATAGACGAATCGATTTCTTCCCGGGCCGCAGCTACGCGTCCTTGGTCTGTACCCGCCACCAACAACACCGTGGCAAACACATCCTGCATTGTGTCGCTGAGCAATGCCCGCAGTGGCGAATCAAGCACTTCGGATAGACAACGATCCCTGGCCGCACCCAGGTCTTCCCGCGCGCTGGTGGACTGGCCGAGCCCAAGTCGTCGACCATCCGTGGAAACGAGGTCCCACCGCACGGCCAGATCGCTCGTGGGCTGCACACGGGCCGTTACATTCGCATCGAGAAGCAGAGCCTCAAGAGCGCGCAGTTCCGCCTGATCTTCAAGGGGGCCTGTGGCCTCCAGCACCCATTCAGCCTCCACCAAGCTGACAAAGCCGATGTCGCGCACGGTGTAGCGACAGAGCGTCAGCACAGGCAGAGCCACAAGCCCGGCGAAGAACAGTCCGCTCTTCACCGCTCGTCCTTGGGCATGAAACCTATTGAAGTCTGGATCCAGGTACCACAACTGCAACCCCCGCCGCCCTCTGGTGAGAGCAGCATCCCCTCAGCGGGAATTGTGCTGATCCAACAATCAGGGCGCAATCGTTGCCAGCGAGTCGCACGGCCTTCAAGCACATCCCAAGCTGCGAGCTCTCCCGCCCGTAGGAACAAGGCGTTGCGCGAGGCCACGTAAGTGCCGCATTGGTGTCCTTCTGGAAATGGTTGGGCAAGCGGCTCGCCGTTTTCCAGATCCATCACTGCCGGTCGCAGGTACACCTTGCCGTTTACGATCAAAGGACGGGAAAGAGACTTGCCGTGATGGTCCACCTCCCATGTGAACTTTCGCCGCCAGAGGCTGCTGCCCGTGCCCGCATCAAAAGCATAAACTGCAAACTCGCCTCCTGCAGAGCTGACCATCACCAGCTTGCCATCGCTTTGAGCCAGATAGATCGCAACGCGACCGGGAACGGGGGTGGCCTCCCGTTCCCAAAGCACTTCGCCAGTTTGCAGATCCAGGGAAACCAGCCACAGGTCCTGCCAGAGCTTTTGGGATCCTATGCGCCGATGGTTGGCGGCTAGCAGCTCCGAATTTCTGCATTCAAGAAAGGTCACCGCCTGATCGGCGATAGTGATTGTGGGATGCAGAACAAGACTGCCGCTTCGTTGCCAGGCGAGATCTCCACTCTCGCGCTCCAGGGCAAAAATCCCATCCCCGCAGACCTTCTTGGCGGCTTCGCCCTCACGCGCGTCGTACCAGGCATCGCCGCCCCACCAGGCGGTGAACGGCGCACCCGCCTTGACAGGCGTACCCACCAGACGACCATGAGTTGCGGCCACGAAGCCCCAATCCCATTCAAAATCATCTCTTCCACCAGGGCGCACGGGATGCTGGCGTTTGATGTGCCCGTCCTCCCCATCGAATTCAAAAAGGAAACCCTGCATGGCCAGGAAGTACTCGTCTCCCTCGGCGCAGGAGTTCGCGCAGTCGCGGGGCACATTGAAACGCGCCATGTTGGGTAACTCGATGTTCCAAAGTGCCTGACCACTGAACGCATCAAGGGCGATGATCCGGTGCAGGCCCTGTAGGAACAAGCGGCCATTGGATGTGAGTGGCGCGGCCTTGCGATTCTGGCGGTCGGATTGATAACGAGCTCCCGGCCTACCAAGCCAGTGCACATCCAGATGATCCACCGAACGCACCCCCCCGAGTTCTTCCCCATTGAAGGCGCTATTGTCCGCGCTGCCGTACATGTGTCCCCAGCTCCTTGCTCCGGCGAGTGGTCCGCGAATGGAACTGTGGTCGCCCCACTGGATCAATCCTCCCGGTGCTTGGACGCGCTGGGCCTCCAACAGTTGGGAGCGGGATGGATTTGGATGCCGCGCATCACCCGTGACAAAAGCAGCGTAGGCCGTGGGCAACGGCAGGTGATCGAAATCTTCCACTTGCAAGACTGCAATGCGCGAACCGTAGGCCGAGTGGGCCTGGAGTTCCCGGCGCAGGTGAGCAACTCGCTTTTGACTCTCCTCCACCACCAGGATTCGATAGCGGCTGGCGCGCGCCAGTTCGAGCAAGTCGTTTGGACTGTCATCGGCTCCAAACACCAATGCCAGACCCGCCTTGCCCTCTGCCGAGGAACCTGACTGATCGCGATCCACCGAAGGCAGCGTCAAATCGAAGTGCGTGTCCAGTTCGTAGATGTCTGTGGCGGGAGCATCATCACCGGTGCCCGCCCGCAAGCGATAGCTCAATACAGTGTTGCGCGGCAGATCAGGGACCAAAGCCTGATGTTCGGTCCCCTCCTCGCAAACGAGGCGCTCCCAGGGTCCGGGAGTCGCCGCATCCCCGGCGCGCCACTCGATCACACCGCGCTGGGCACTCGCAGTCTGCCAGCGAACCAAAGCGGTTCCATGCCGCGGGAAACGCAGGATAGGACCCGCAGCCAGATTGAGAATCGGTTTCTTGGGCTCACCAGGGGCTTCCTTGATTTCCACAGGCTCGGGAAAGTCTTGAGCGCGCTGCTCATAGAGCTTCTCAATCTCCTTGTCCCCCAGGGCACGACTCCAAATAGCGATCTCATGCAACATGCCCGGATGACGGAAGTACTCATCGTTGTCCCGATAGGCTCCAATGTGATACCAGGCCGCAGCGGGCGCAAGAATCGGTCCTTTCTCCTGGGTGCTCTCAGCCACCATCTTGCCATTGACCCACAGACGCTGCACACGGCCGTCATAGGTGCCAAGCACGTGATACCAGGTTCCCACCTGAAAGGCCTTTGAGTCAGAAACGCGAGTCAAGCGCGTATCACCCTTGCTGCCTGTAACTACAAAACAAAAGCGCGTGCCATGAAACCCAAGCAACCAGCCCTTCTCATCTTCCCCATTGTCCTGGGCTGCGCTGATGATCCCACCCCATTGAATTGCCTGGTCCACCCGCACCCAGGCCGAAGCAGTAATCGCCTTTGTAGGCAGATCTGCTTCTGAGAGGTCGGAAGTGATAGCAAGGTCTGTATTGACTCCGTCCAGGACCACAGCCTGCAGATCGCCCACCCGCTTCAAATTCAGCGGGCCGAGGGGATGGGCCGGGAGCCGGCGTTTCACTTGATTGACAAACACGGTCTGCGTACGCGGATCGTCTTTGGAAAGCTCCTGTTCCTGACGCGTGTTGGTCTGAAAAACCCAACGGTCCACCAAACCGCGCCTTGGAATCTTGACCATGACAGGGGGGGTACCCAAAGCCTGCGCGCTGTCGGTTCGGGTGTACTTGGACCCCAACGCGATTTCCTGGTCTCCTTCTTCAAACACATGCAGTACGCCCTGATCCGTAGCGACCAGCAGCCGTCCCTGGGCCACCGCAAGTCCATGGGCCCGGCCTTCCACATCCGCGACCCAAAGCACACGCCCATCCTCTGCATCTCGCGCCACCACCTTGCTGTCGCCGCCCAGGAAAAGGGTCCCTCCAGCTTTTATGATCTCAAAAGGTGCATCCGCCAAGAGGGTCCATAGGGCAGTTCCACTTCGGCGATCCACGGCCGCCAAGGCCCCATCCGAGAGCAACCAGGCGGTCTGGTCCTCCACCACCATTGCATTGCCCTTGGCATAGCTCGCCACCTTCTGCCGTGACTTGCTGGCCGACCCTGTGATCCAACCGTCCTTGTTACCAGGTCCATGGAATACTTCATCGTCCTCTGTCAAGAGCACAAAACAACCGCCGCCGCCTTCCAGAGTCCCCTCCGGTGCGCCGCTCTCACGGTTGAACAACAAGGGTGGAATGCGCCCCTGGGGCGCGATCAGATTGTCCTTCGACGCAAGCAACGCACCTTCAAGAGTCAGGCCTGAACCCAGGTCCTTCTTCCAGGTCCCGCTGCCCTTCAGCTTTCCCGTGCGCGCATCAAGCGAACACAGAAACGAATTCTTCCAGGGCAACAACGATGCACCGAAATAGGCCCGGCCCCCATGGACCACAACCCCAGTGCGAACTGGCCAAAAGGAAATCAGGCGTCCATCCTGAATCACCATGCGCTCACCCTCGGTCGGATGAAAACGCCAGACGAGTTTTCCGGTTTTGGCATCGATGCAATAAGCCGCCCCGTCATCGCTCCCAAAATAAAGCCGTCCCTCGTGCAGACTCGGAGCGATGCGGACGGGGCCTCCGGTCAAAAAGGTCCAACGCAACGAGCCATCTTCAGCGGCAAGACAGCGCACACTGTCGTCCACATTCGAAGCCAAAACGACACTGTCCCCAAAGGCAATCGGGTGGAACACCGGGTCATAGTTCCGCATGGAACGTAGACCCTTGAGCGCCGCATAAGCATCCCATCGAGCCGGCCCTGGCCAAGCTGGCGCTGGTAACTCAGGCGAGCGCCAGGTCCAAGCTGGAATCAGGCGGGTCGCATCCATGCTCGACTCCACCGCCCCACTGCGCCGAAGGTTCCCCCTGAATGCAGGCCAGTCCTGACTCCTCGTAGACCCAGCAAGGAGAAGGAACAGGCCAAGGCTCAGACACAGGAAAGGGAGACGCATGGAATGCGCCATTCTAACGGAGTGTGAATCCGAGAATACGGTGCATGGAACCGTATTCTCGGATTCACGGGGTCTATTGGTCCACCCAGACCCCACCAGTCACAAGTGAGGGGTAGGCAACCGCTTCAAATTCCGGTGCAGCCGAGCGAGGAGTCACTGCCACCTTCGGGACCGCCAATGGTCCCACGCCGTAGTCGTTGACCTGCCAGACTGCGGATTCACTGGGGAAGATCATATCGCTCCTGAACTGAAGGATGCCCAAGCCACCAGTCGGAGTACCCGTGTCCACGATGCAATTCGCGCTAAAGTGCATTGTGTCGCCACGCAGAATCAGGTCAGCTGGGGACAGGGTTTTGGCGTGGAAGCCGCGGCCCATCCAGAGGAAATCACTAACTTCGATGAAGGAGTCCTTGATCGAACCGGTGAAGACAGATCCCCAGTAAGCGGTCAGACGATAGGAGTGATCCTGCGGGTCAGGAAGGCCAGTCAAACAAGTGAACGCAACGAGGCCCTTGTCGCAAGACAGGACAGGATGGTGATGACTGGTAGTTTGTCCAGGTTGAACACCCGTACTGTACCGTGTCTTGAAAGAAACGCCCTTCTGCAGGTGAGCGGCAATATCTACTGACCCCACCGTGATCATCTTGCTTCCAGGGCCTGGACCGTAGTCACGACTGTGGAAAGCAACGATCATCGTCTCGTTCTGACGGTCAGCAATCAAGCTCGGATGACCCGCGCCAAGGTGCTCTTGATACCACTCTTCCAGCTGCCCCTGGGGACCAGCCAGCGTGGTTTCCGCCCCTACGGGGAGACCGTTGTTCATTACGAATGAGAGTCGAATCATGCGACTGTCAAGGTCCATGGCCAGACCGTTCCACAGAAAGGGTGGATATGTGCGTGCCACACCAACCGCATAATCGCTGCCTCCTCCGAAAGGAAGAACTGCGACACTTGTGTGCATGGGTTCGAAAGCCGGAGCCTGCATCAGGCAGCCGTCGAGAGGCTCGCAGTTCGCTTTGCTCCAGGGCTGATCGATTGAGCCGCTCAACAGTCCATGAAAGGCCAGACCTGGACCACCGGGGCTGCCTGGCCAGGTCGCGGCAATTGCGATGAAGACCTTGCGGTCGATGCTGGGATCTGCATAACCATAAGCAAGGTCCAGGGAAAGGTGGTGGATGTCAGTCAGATTGCCGAGCTTGCCTTCATAGAGAGGGATCCAGCTCTGGCCTCGATCCGAAGATCGCTGAACGACGATTCGGTCCTGGGGCGAATCATGAATCACAGAGGCCATGACCAACACCCCCATGGAATCACTGGCCCAATCACTGATCACTCCGGCGCCCGCAGCACGATCAACATCGTCCTGAGCGAGTGCCAACGAATTCAAGGGCAAGCCCAGGACAGATTGGCACAACACCAGCGCTGCACAACTCTTGAGGTATTTGTTTTTCATGGTCTATTTTTTCCTTGGAGAGAGAGTTCTTTGGACCCCTGGACTCTCCTTCTCACGGGTCAACACCACAAACGGATCAGGAGCACAGAGGCAACTGGGTTTCTTGGAGGTTCTCCGGCCTACCCATCCATCCACCCCGCAGCCTCAATTCCTCTCGCTTTTCGAGGAGTTCCCCGTTGCCATTTGAGGCCTGCACCGTTTGGTCGGAAAAGGAGAAATCACCATGAAAACAACAGCCATAGCACTGACCCTGATCCTGGCCTCATGCGCCAGCACCTCGAACCAGACCGCCAACTCGAACCTGCATACGAGAGGAATCGAACTGTCCATTGGAGAGCGCCAACTGAACAATATCTGGCAGCCTCTTGAGGAGCATCAGATGGTGGGCCTGACCTACAAGGACGCTGCCCCTCAGACCATTGGCTGGGAAGTGGGGTTGGCGACCTCCGAAGACACCCACCCTGCCCTGCCTGGAGTTAAATTCAGCACCGAAGAGCTCTTCGGGGGCGCACGCTATGAATTCAAGCCCATGGGAAAATTCACTCCCTATGGGGGCGCCGGAATCTCCATGATTTCGGGAAAAATTGAAACGCCTTCCGGCAATGCGGACGAATCAACCACGGCTTTGTACATGCACGCGGGAGTGAAAATGGACCTGTCCAGCAACGTGTCCCTGGGTCTCGACTTGCGCCTCCTACGGGGAGCAGACGTTGCTTTCGGCGGAGCCGAGGTCGATCTGAATCACGAGCAGCTGACTCTCGTGCTGAGCTTTGGGTTCTAGGGCAACCCTTTGGTACCCGCATGGAGAAGACACCGACCCAGGCTCAGGATGCAATGGCTGAGGATCAACCGCTTCAACCCTTGACGATCTCGCGGACCATCTCGGCTCCGTAGAGTTGCATGCGGGGGAGGTGGAAAGGGCCCTTCCAAAGATCGCCCTTGATCGAACTGGCGGGGACACCGTTCCCCTGGAGGTAGCCGAACCACTCGCCCGCCTCGGAGTCGGGAAAGTACCTGTGGGCCCAGTCATGCACCCGGCGGTGCATCGAGAGGTACTCCTCCTTGCCGGTGGCACGATACGCATAGAGGGTCGCGAGCACGGCCTCGTTATGGGGCCACCAGAGCTTCATCTGGTGCCACCATGTCTGGGGCGGGCCACTGTTCAGATCGACAAATGAACTCAACCCTCCGTGCTCAGGGTCCCAGCCCCGCTGCCAGGTCCAGTCGAGCATATTGCAGCCCAGCTCAACCCAATCCCCGCGACCTCGGTGCATTGCTTCGCGCAGGATGAACCAGGCACCCTCGATGGCATGTCCGGGATTGAGGGTGCGGCCGTCGAAGTGATCTATCACCTCACCCTCAGGCCCCACGGTCTCCAACACACATCGTAAGTCCGGCTTGCAGTGATCTCTTTGTATCTCATCAATGCTGCGTTCGATCCACTCGTCAGCCTGCTCAAAACCAATGGAAGCTCGGAGTTCCTGAGCGCTGGCGATGATGATCATGGGCTGGCCAAGACTCTTGGTGGGACGAGTGCTCTCATACTTGGGCACGGGAATGTGCTGGGCGAAACGTAGGAAACACTCTTTGGCCCTTTGCTCATGAACTGCACTGCCAGTAATGGCCGCGTACTCCCCATAGGCGATTGCCGCAAAGGACTCGGTGAAGGCATAGCGCCGCTTGCGCAGGGGCGCGCCCTCACGCGTGACGGTGAACCACATGCGGCCATCGCTTGAATCGAAGCCAAAACGATCCAGGAAATCGACCCCGTGACGGCAGAGATCAAGCCACTCCGGGCGCGCTTCCAGATCCCGATGCAACTTGCCCAGCAGCCAGGTGAAACGCGCCTGGGCCCAAAGCCCCTTGTCCGTGTCGATCACCCGACCAACGCGATCCAAGGCAGTAAGGAAACCACCGCACTCCCCATCGATGGCGTGGTCGACCCAGAAAGGCAGCACATCTTGAAGCAGGCTGCGCTGATAGCCCTCCCCCACAGCCTCAAGCTGTTTGGCCGCTTGACCCTGCAGGCCAGCCAATTTCATTGAACTTCCTCCTTTGCCAGCAGAGTGTGCACGGTCAGGCCGGTCAAATCACGCGTGGGCGGACGGGACAGCAAGCTGACCCCATAACCAACCAGCAGGCAAGTCATGATGCCAATCGACGCATAGAGGTAGCCATTGATCGAAGAAACCAGGGGCATGGCAAACAACAGTGCTGCTCCCGAAGTCACGCCGAGCATGGCACCCAGTCCTGTACAGCGTCGGGTCAGCATCCCAAGGACAAAGAGGCCCCCGAGGACACCCATGAAGATCCCGATCACGCGCAGGAACTGGTCAAAGAGGCTCTTGATATCGGGGCTGACAAACAAGAGTCCCAACAAGGTCCCAAAGATTCCAAGCAGCATGGTCATACCCCGCGAAACCCGCAAGTATCCCTCTTCGGACTTGCAGGCCCTCATGGGTCGCAGGAAATCTGTGACCACCGCGGTGGCGGTGGAGTTCATGCTTGTGGAAACCGTGGACTGGGCTGCAGCAAAAATACCCGCCACAATCAGACCCGCCAGCCCCACAGGAACCTCTTCAACGATGAAGAGTGGGAATATCTGATCCGTCATGAATCCCGGATCAAGCCGGTCTGGGTGAGCTTGGTAGAAAACAAACAGCCCGGTTCCCAGAGCAAAGAACAGGAGCGATGCGGGAATCGCCAATGCGGTAGCCAGCCAGATCGACTGGGCTGCGCGTTTCCTGCTTGGGGTGGTCATATACCTCTGCACCACAGCTTGATCTGCGGTGTAACTGGATATGTTCTGACCAAGCGCGCCAATCACCACCACCCAAAGAGCAAGATTGGCGCTGGTCGCGTCCCAGTGAAGATTTATTGCGTGCAACTTGTCTTGCGAGAGAGCAGTTTCGACTGCCTGACCAAGTCCCCCATCCAGTTGGGAAATCATCAGCGCCAAGCACATCAAAGCTCCCCCCAGCAGCACCACGGTCTGAATGGTATCGGTCCAGATCACCGCCTCGATCCCACCGAGAGTGCAATAGGCAATGCTCAAAGCGCCCATCACCAGGACACATTGGGGCCCGCTCAAGGGGGTCGCTGCGGCCAAGGCCAGACCAGCCAGGGACATGACAATGCCCATGCGGAAGAGGTGAAACAGAATGAAGAGCGCGCTGGCGAACTGACGCACCGGACGGTTGAAGCGCAATTCAAGGTACTCGTAGGCACTTGTTGCATCGATGCGACGGAAAAACGGCAACACCAGGAAAACCACCAGAGGTGCCACCGCCAGAATCATGAAATTGCCCAGCAGATAGACCCAATCCTGCGCATAGGCCTTGGCCGGAATTGCCATGAAAGTGATCGAGCTGAGCATGGTCGCAAAAATGCTACAACCGGCCGCCCACCAGACAACGCGCTTGCCCCCACGAAAGTAATCATCGGTATTCTTGTTGCGCCGCATGAAATAGACACCTACTCCGAGCATTGCCAGGAGATAGGCACCCAGTACAAACAGATTCAAAACCCCAAAACCGCGCTCTGAACTGCGAAAGGTCACCTGCCACACATCGCGGGTGCGCACGCGAGGACGCACCTCACCACTGGGGATCACAAAGGTGTCCTCCCATTCCACTGCCTGGGTTGTGACCTGATTGATCGGTGTCAGTCCGGCGTCGATCCAGGTGTCAGTGATGGTGTGGTAGGCAAAGGCCCGACATTCGAATCCTGGATGGTTCTTGACAAATTCTGGCTCTGCTGCCTGCCGTGCGAACAGAGCACCACTGTCGCCACCGAGGACAAACAGATGGGACTGCCCCACCGCAATGGCAGTGCCCGCCATGGTTGGCTGGGGAGCAGGTGCCCTCTGCCGCCAGGCTGGTGCGGAGGCCTGCTGGGCTTCATGACGCCTGGGACTGAACTCAAAGAGATCTCCTGAGGGGCGGATACCAAGGAGACCTGCAATCTCCGGGTCCTGACTACGCCCACCCAACAGATAAAGACAGTCCTCGAATCCGTTGTGCTGGGCCACCAGCAGATGAAACGCACGCGGGACTGTAGGCAGGTCGGGCAGTTGCTCCCAGGTTTTGGGATTAGAGATATCGAGACGCCAGAAGTCACAACTGGCGGAATCCAGGCCGAGATCATCCTGGCCGCCAGTCACATAGATCCAGTCCCCAATGCTAGCCGCTGCCCCGTGAACCATGGGTTGGGGCAGGTTCGGCAATTCCAGCTGAATCAGGGTCTCCGACCCTGGATCCCATTGCAGCAGAAACGCATCCGAATATGCGCGCTCTTCATCACTGCCACCAACGCACACCACTCCAAGAGGAGTGGAGACTGAAGCACCATAGGCACGTGGGTTCTTCAATGACGTGGCCGTTCGCCATTCTGGATCGCCTGCAGAATCTCGCAGCAGGATCCAGGAATCCGAGTGCCAGACCTTGGGAACGCTCCATAGATCCTGTCCCTCCTCCAAAGGGAAGTTTGCACCCCCTGCTACGATCAAGGCACCCTGATGAACCCCGACAAAGGGACCGGCCACACCGATTTCGTCAGGCAGAGGCGGCAGGGCGCTCCAGCTCAGAGGCGAGACTGTGGTGTCAATCGAATCAGACGTCTCTTGCCCAGTCCCTGTTTGCGCAAGCAGGATACATCCCAACAAGAGAGTCGCTGAGAACTTGATCCTGGGACTGATCACCTCAAGACCCCGTCTGGGTCAAGGGTTCCCTCGCCCAGCCATAGAAACCGATTTGCTCCAGCTCGCGCAAGAGAGCCTCCGCCTCCTGCTCACTGAGTTGTGGCTGGGGCATGCGGCAGGCACCGCACTCGATTCCAATCGATCGCATCACGTGCTTCATCGCGGGATGGAAGGGATACTTGCCGATGGTGCGGATCATCTCGATCGACAGCATCTGCAGGCGCTGGGCCTCGTGCAGGTCTCCTTGCTCAGCAGCCTGCAACAAACGGCGATAGAGTGGTGCGGCGATGTTGTAGGTGCTCCCAACTGCGCCGTGGATACCCATGGACCAGGCGGGCAGCAGCATCTCGTCTGTGCCCCAGAGCATTTCATAACGGCCGCCTTCCAGATCGCAGCAGGCCTTGAACTCATCGATCCGTGGGGTGGTGTACTTGACCCCGGCAAAATTCGGAATGCTCTCGCCCGCGCAACGAAGAAATTCCACAAGGTCCACATCCACGCCCGTGAAGAGCGGAATGTGGTAGTAGTAGAAAGGCAGCCTAGGGGCTGCGCCGGCTATCTGCCCCATGCAAGCCAGCAACATACTCGTCGAGTTGATCTTGAAATAAGATGGAGCCGCAGCAGAGACTGCTGATGCTCCTACCTGCTGGGCGTGACGAGCCAGATCGCAAGCTTCGGCCAAACTATTGTGCCCCACCTGCACGACCACGGGGCCGCGCCCCGCGACCGCCTCCACAAACGCTCCCGCCACGGATTTGCGTTCGGAAGTACTCAAGGACACACCTTCGCCTGTGCTGCCACAAACATAGAGGCCGGCAACACCCTCACCCAGCAATTGATCGGTCATGGCAGCAACCCCATCGAGCATCACCGACCCATCCTCGGCCATGGGCGTGTAGGTCGCGGCGATCAGCCCTCGGAGCAGGGGTTGAGGCATGGATGAATGTTTGGGTTTCTGGACAGGTTCACCAATAGGGGCCCAGTGTACATGACTCAGCAGCAACCCACGTGCCCCTTGCCCCTGCCAATTTAGGACTGCTGTTCTGCGGGGGCTACCTTAGAATCTTCCCATGACACCCTTCCTCCTTGCTCTCTGCATTACCCATGCCCCGATACCCGAGCAGAATCCCAACGTGGTCCTGATCTACGGGGATGATGTGGGCTATGCGGATGTGGGTGCTTATGGATCAAGACTGATCCCGACCCCCAACATTGATCGTCTGGCCGCCGAAGGACTGCGTTTCACGGACGGACACTGCTCGGCTTCCACGTGCACGCCCTCGCGTTTCTCGCTCTTGACTGGAATCCACGGATTTCGCCATGGCATTCGCGTGCTGCCGCCAAACGCTCCCCTGACAATCAAGCCCCACATGTTCACCCTGCCCGAACTGTTCCAAGATGCGGGTTATGCCACAGGAATCGTCGGCAAGTGGCACCTGGGAATTGGCGATGGGCAGACCCCCGTGGATTGGAACGGCAAGGTAGCGCCTGGCCCCCTGGAAGTTGGCTTTGGTTACTCGTTCCTGCTGCCTTCAACAAACGATCGGGTGCCTTGTGTCTATGTGGAGAACCATGGTGTGGTGAACCTCGATCCCAAAGATCCGCTCTACGTGGGCAAGAAGCCCAAAGACTTTGCGGGCACGGTCTACCCCAACGGAAAAAAGAACCCCGAGACCATGACCTACTACGGCACCACCCACGGTCATGACAATTCAGTGATCAATGGTATCGGACGGATTGGTGCCCAATGGGGCGGCAAAGCAGCTCTATGGAATGACGAGACCATGGCTGATGAATTCGTCAAGCAGGCCGATGCGTTCCTGGAACGACAATCCAACGACAAGCCCTTCTTCCTGTTCTTCTCCTCCCAGGACATCCACGTTCCCCGGGCTCCCCATCCTCGTTATCGCGGCAAGTCCCAGCTGAGCTACCGCGGGGATGCCATGGTGCAGTTGGATGCGGCGGTGGGGTCTATTCTCGCCTCGCTGAACAAACATGGGTTGGCGGAGAACACAATCGTGATCTTCACAAGCGACAATGGCCCGGTCTATGACGATGGGTATCAGGACGGGACCACCGTACGAACCTCGACCAAAGAAGTGGACCGGGGCCACGATGCATCGGGACCCTATCGCGGAGGCAAGTACCAGATCTATGAGGGCGGAACCCGGGTGCCTCTGATCCTGCACTGGCCCGGAAAAGTCGAGCCGGGAACATCGGCCGCGATGATCAACCAGATCGACTTTCTGGCGAGCTTTGCGGCCCTCTTGAAAATCGACCTGCTTGCAAGTCAGGGAATTGACAGCCGCAACTCCCTGCCTGCATTGCTCGGTCAGGACAAGCTGGGCACCAAGATTCTGATCGAGGAATCCTGGGGCCAGGCCCTGCTGGACGGCAACTGGAAGTACATCCCGCCTCGCGGAAAGAATGGCAAGGTGCAGTTGTACGACTTGAACGAGGATCCCGGAGAGCAGGTCAATGTTGCAGCTGCCCATCCCGAGCGTGTGACGCGCATGGCCGCACTCCTGAAGCGCCTGGAGAAGGACCCAGGGGGCGTGCGTCAACACCAATAAGAAGGAACCTGGCTCCAGACCACTGTGTTTGGGCAGAACATTCCATGCCCTCGAACCCTAGGGAGTCCCTGGCGAATGAGGAGGTCCGGCGCCTGGCATGATGTTGCTGTTTTCCGCACTGGTCAAGCGCGCATGCCGCGAGAAAGCCGTAGCGACCAGGGTACGGATGAAACCCACATGGCCAGCCGGATCCAGAGACAGACAGATGTCGGCGGTACCGGGATCGGTCGGGGGATAGAAGACTCCACAATTGGGGTTGATCTCCAGAATAAAGGGTGTGCCGGCTTCATCCACTCGAATATCACAGCGCCCGAAACTGGCACCACCAATGGCCACAAAGAAGTTGGCTGAGGCCTCGCGCAAGCGCGCGTCAAGAAGAGGGTCTTCCACGGGAAACGACTCGAGCCCATCGTAATCCTCCCACTTGAGCTTTGCGTGCTTGAAGCTCTCGCCCTCGGGAAAACGATATTGCACCGGGGTGTAGGTAATCGGGCGCGCGGGGTCGTCTGGGTTCTCGGCCACAAGGACCGCGCATTCAATGCCAGCGATGTACTCCTCGATCAATGCAGCCCCATGGCGACTCATGATCTTGCGCGCCTGCTTCCTCAGACCTGAAGGAGTCTGCACCCGTGAATTGCGACTCAAGTCCACGCTCGCGTAGCTGTTGTAGTGCTTTACAAAAAGCGGAAAGGTCAACTCCTCCGCAGCGCGCTCCACATCGAGGGGAGTGTGCGCCAAGACACAAGCGGGGGTCGCCACGCCTACATGAGCGCAGGCCTCTTTCATTGCCATACGTGTGGGCTCGTAGTAATCCGAGGTCGCACCAGTAAAGGGCACGCGGTGGCGCTCCAAGGTCTGCACGACCTCGATACCTGGAATCTCCTGGCCCTCCGCCCCATCACAAAGGTTGAAGTACAAATCAAAATCCTGCTCAATCAACCTCTCAACCTGCTGAACTGAGGTGCGCTTGTTCTTCAGCGTCCCCACGGTCCACTCGGCTTCGGGCAAGAACGGTCGGGGGTCACAAGGCCAGTCATCCGCCGGAAACGGGTCCGCGTACAGATCCTGATTGGTCAAGAGGCAGACTCTCACGCTGCAGATGATAGCAGCTTGACCAGAGAAGCCGCCACCTGAGGAGAGGCATCACTGAAAAGCTATCCGTATGCCGTCGCTGAAATTCGACGTGGGAATGCCGAGGAATGAATCGCGGTACCAGGTCTGGAAATGCCAGGTCTCGCCAGCAACAACCGCGTGCACTGGGGTCGAAGGGATCGAAGTCAGGTCAACCCCAACGGTGAACGATCCACTGCCACCGGAGTTCTGCACTTGACTGACAAACCGCGCAATAGGACTGCCCAGGCAGAGATTGCCCGCACTGCCCCCCGGATTGGGAATGAAGGCTCCCGACTGGGATGCCAGACAGTAGCCAAATTGATTGGTTGCCATGCCAAGAGTCAACAGGGTCAGGTCGTTGTCGCTTGCAAGGGGGCTTCCAAGAGCAAAGATTGCAGCACTCTGGCCGCCGGAGTTCACCGCCGCCGGAGAACAGGTACGCTCACCGAAACCCGCGACTCCGGGAACCACCGCACCGATGGCAAGCGAGTCTTCGGATCCAGGTACGAACAATCCCAGTTCGATCATCCCGTCCACGGGAGCCACATCAACAGTCAAGGTGAAGTTGTAAAGGGTCCCCCATCGAATCGCATTGGCCAGGGGCGAAACGCTGTGATCCAAAGTGTTCCACTGCACCCTGTCAAAGGATGCGGTGTAGGACCAGTCAGCACCATCCCAGACCTCGCCCGAGTGATGTTCCACATCCTTGAAACCCGCCAGGGTCACAGCTGCACCGGGTTGAATCGGAACCGCAAAGGAGCCCGCGGCGCGGGCAGAAATCTGGTTGTAGACCGCGTACTCATATCGCCAGGTCCCGTCTCCATTGTCATAGGCCCGCGAAGCCACAAGAAACATGCCGTCCCCGGCTGGCGCTGCAGACTCAATGCGCACAAGTGGATCGATCTCTTGCCAGGCGAAGACCGCGGGCTGCACCTGACGGGTCGCCCCCACAACAGCCAACTCAAAGGAACCGTTCGAAAACCCTCCCACACTGGCGTGGGTCCAGGAAACATTGTTGTGCTGATTGCCCGCGATAGAATCATCAGGGGTCACATATTGACCCTCCAAGACATAAGTCGCATCAGCATGGCTGCTGGGATCGAGTTCGCTGTTGGGCACCTGCAAGCGCTTGAACAGAAGGTCTCCGCTCTGGCCCTGACTGGTGAAGGGATAAGGGAACACACCGGTCCAGGGATCGATCTCCGAACGGGGACCGAGAGAAGGCTGAGCACCGTTTGTAGTTGCCCCATAGGGATCCGAGCAGCCAATGCCCATGATCTGACTCGACCCGGGACTGATGCAGGTACAGCAATAGGTCCCCGTGGCGGAAGCAAAGCCGTGCTTGAGCCATGACAAACCAAGTTGCTCAATACGACCTCCCTCCACCCGGTAGAGGTTGGACCCAATCACCGGGTGCAGCGCATTGCTGCCATTCCAGTTCATGGTGGAATCGCCTACATTGCAGGCGGTCGTTGCGAGTGCGTAGGAACCAATGCCACCGAGGCCGCCGTAGTTGTGTACTGAAGGCAAATCACCGATGATTACATCTGGCCCAACGGGAGGTGTCGAACAGCCGACATTGGTGCTCGTGTCCATGGTGAAATCCAAG
The DNA here is from genome assembly GCA_014238415.1 of Planctomycetota bacterium. Lineage (GTDB taxonomy): Bacteria > Planctomycetota > UBA1135 > UBA1135. The sequence goes on from JABABA010000015.1 coordinate 81,943, forward strand.
ACGCCACTGGCCGAACTGTTCCAGCCTCCGATGCGAAGCAGGTAATCGTTGCCGGCCACAGCGGGGAAGGCGACACGGGTCTGGACCGAGCAACTGTCGTCGTTGCAGGCCAATGGCGCACCCACGGGACAAGCAAGGCCATCGTAGATTGCCACGGTCGTGTCCCAGCCGGCTCCACAGGTGCTCAGTTCGGCGTCCTCGGTCAAGGGCGCAGTCCAAGCAAACCACAGGTCATTGTGAATCTGGCCGCCTTGACCGCAACCATTGCTTGGGCCCTCAGTCAAAGCCATGCTGGTGTCGGTGTTGAAAATCCCATAGCCAGACAGCGCAATCGGAGCACTGCAATCATCATTGGGCAAAGTCACGATTGCCTCTACTTCCATGGTAGCCATGCCGCTATTCGCAGGAGACCAACCGCCAACCCGCACGAGGTAGTCAGTCCCCGCAACCGCAGCTATCATCACCCGAGACTGCAAGCCGCAGTTGTCATCGTTGCATACAATCAGGCCAGCCGCCGGGCAGCCGCTCCCATCATAGATTGCAATCACCGTGTCGAAATCAGCTCCAGGGCAAGTGGAAATCAAATGATCCTCGGTGACATTGGCAGTCCAGCGGAACCAGACATCATTGTGAATGTCACTGCTCTGGCCACAGGCGTCTGCGGGGCCATCGGTAGTGGCGCTGATGGTATCCACCGACCAGGTGCCTTCACCTGCGATGGGCTGAGCATTGGTGCAGTCATCAACCCCCTGAGCGAAAGCAGGCACGAAGCCAAGGGCGAGAACACAGAAACAGACTTGGAGAGAAAGTGTTGCTGAAATGAACTTCATGAGAACGGGGTCTGGAGTTGAAAGGGCGCTGGACCTGCCAGTTCAGTATATGGTTCTATGCAATTCTGTGAGGGTCATGGGGGTTCTATGCTGCATCCTCTCACAGTCAGGCACGGATCGCCCTCTGGATGCCCCTCGCCAGCAGATTTCACAAAAGGAACACCTCATCTGAGCCTCCACACCCCATGAAACTGAACAGCAGCCCAGCCATCTTCTTTGGTGCCTACCTGGCTCTCTTCGCCATCTGCGCAATTGAGCCCTTTGAGCGTACTGTCTGGTGGGCAGAGAACATTCCCATCATCCTGCTTGTAGGGATCGTCGCTCTCATCCGCCGACACCATGAGTTCAGCACCATGAGCTATGTCCTGATGTTCTTTCTCGTGGTCCTGCACACAATCTGAGGACACTTCACATTTGAACGCGTACCCTTCGACTGGGTGACCAACACTTTTGACTTCGAGCGCAACCACTATGATCGAATGGCGCACTTCAGTGTTGGTTTCTACGCCTATCCAATTGCAGAGATCCTGAGAAAGCATTCCCTCGTAAACAGCCGCTGGCTCTTGTACCTCTTCCCGATCTTCTCGATTGTGACCCTTGCCGCTGCCTATGAGTTGTTCGAGTGGCAGTATGCACTGCTCGGCGATCCGGAAGCCGGCGCGGCGGTACTTGGCTCTCAGGGAGATGTCTGGGATGCGCAGAAGGACATTCTTGCGGATACGCTTGGCGCCCTGTTTGGCATGGGGCTTTTCGCTCTCACCGTTGACAAGAGAAAGAGGTAACGCCCCCCTGCCTACGATGGACAGGGGGGCGTCGGTTTGGGGTTGCGGGCCTCAGACGGCTATGAGAGTCAACCGCCCTTGCGATCAATGTCAGCACTGCTGCTGTCCGTCTCCTGAACATGACTCGTGGTCACAAGGGCGCGTAATCTTCATGTTCAATCAGGTGTTGTTGTTTAGGAGGTAAGCTCAACCAGCGAAAAGTGCTGGTGAACACCTCCTCCTGCGCGAGAAGGTCGCGAACGGACAGGAAACTGCGAATTTCTGACAACACCGCGCCCCAGGGCCCTGAAACGGGGGCGCTACTCCGAATGAGAACGGCCCGGTGCCTTGCTACCGGTTGCGGCTTGGCATCTTGGCGTCGGTCGACTTGCGCCAGGAGTGGAGCATTTCTCGCAGACGAGCGACTTGTTTGGGTTCGGTGGCGGCCAGATCCTCTTGTTCCCCTGGATCCCGCGCCAGATCGAACAACTCAACAGAATCATCTTCAAACCACTCGATCAGCTTCCAGTTTCCATCGCGCACCGAACCGGATGGGGCAGCCCCCTGATTGCCGTAGTGGGGATAATGCCAAAAGAGAGCGCGTTGGGATTGCTCCCCCCCTGCCAGCAGTTTCTTGAGCGAACGGCCGTCCACATGCTGCTCCGGCTGCAAAGGAAGTCCCGCTGCCTGCAGGGCCGTGGGGTAGAAGTCGGCGCTCCAAACGGGTGTAGAGCATTCGCTGCCTGGCTCGGTCACCCTCGGCCAGCGCACGATGGCGGGCACCCGCACGCCACCCTCATAGAGCCAGCCCTTGCCCCCGCGCAGGGGAAGATTTGATGTGGGGTGGCCCTCAGAAGTGGACAGCCCACCGTTGTCGCTGGTGAACATCACCACGGTGTTCTCGGCCAGCCCTCTTTCAGCGAGCCCTTCCAGCACCCGCCCAACGCTCTCATCCAGACTCTGCACCATGCCCGCGTAGACCGCGTGGTTCTGCACGATTCGCACCCGGCGTTCACGCTCTCGCCCCGCCAGGGGGTCCTTGACCTCAGGCAGGGTCTCGCGTTTCTGGCGGTAGCGCTCACGATACTCAGGTTTCGTCTGCAGGGGCGTGTGTACCGCGTAGTAGGAAAGCACGAGCAAGAAGGGTCCGTCCTCCAGGGAGTCCATCCACGACAGGGCCTCGGTAGTCAAGCGCTCGGTCAAATGCTCGCCCTCGGGGCCATCGGTCAGCTTCGGGTTTCGATAGGGGCTGAAGTAGCCACCCGGAGGCGAGCCGCGCTTGTGACCCCCCCGGTTGTGATCGAATCCGTGGTCCTCTGGATAAGAGCCCTTGCCCCCCATGTGCCATTTGCCAAAGAACCCGGTGGAATAACCCGCCGCGCCCAAGGCCTCCGCCAGGGTGGATTCCGCAGCAGGCAGACGATCCACATAGGGCGCTGGCAAAAGCAACCCCTTGCGGCGCCCACCAAACCAGTCGGTGGTATCCAAACGCGCCGGCGCCTTGCCGGTCATCAGTGCAACGCGGGTGGGCGAGCACACAGGACAGGCCGCATAGGCCGCGCTGAAGAGCATGCCTTCCCCGGCAAGTCGGTCAATATTGGGAGTCTCATAGAAAGTGCTCCCGCTGCAACCCAGGTCACGCCAGCCAAGATCATCGGCCACCAGCAATACGATATTGGGGGGAGCCGCCAAGGATGCGTCCGCCTGGAGAGTGGTCCCAAGGGGATTTGCCAAGCCCACAAACAACAGGAAGGTGGAGTGCATGCCCCCTGTGATAGCAGATCGGAGCACCCGGACCAGGTACATTCTGATCAGCTTCGTCCACCGCGCATGGGTTTACTTGAAAAAGCCGACTCCATCCAAGCCCACGTCGGGCCGGATCAAGCGTAACGGGGCACAATCATGCTCCCAATGGAAGCAGCGTTGATGGCTCCCGTGACGCCTTGCTCTTGGGTCACCTGCCAGGCCAGGAATCCAATGACACCTGTACGCTGCTGACCAAGGATTGGAATCGAATTGTGGTGGAGACCCTGACCGCAGAGAAGATGTCGGTCTGGATAGTCCGTATTCAAGAGAGACAAGTGGCCAAAGGAACTCGCACTGCGGCCTGGCGAACCGAAGAGCAACCCTCAAGGAGGCGGATGAATTCCTTCTGGGGCGGGGCTGCTAGATCCCCTTCCCAGCACCTCGCGGCGGGTCAATGAACGCCCCTCTTGAAGGCCCCACGCCGGAGCTACGGCCCCCACAGCCCTCCAATGTCGGTCTCGTTGCCAGAAATCCGCTTCGGGTATAGAGTCTGGGATGAGGTTTCCCTTCCTCCTTCTCGCCAAGCCCCTGGCGGGCCGCCCCTCCCAAAGAAAAAACCATGTTCAACATCCAATGTTCACGCGTCCTGCGGACCCTTCTCACGAGTACTGGGCTCATATGCCTTGCCGGTCCCGGTATGGCCCACATCGACGTTCTGGCGCCAAACGGCGGAGAGGTCTTTACAGTTGGCGACCAGGTCAGCATTGACTGGACGATCACAGTCGCGCACGGACAATTGAATTGGGATGTGTGGTACTCAACCACCGGTCCAGCCGGTCCTTGGATTCAGATCGCCGTTGACTTGCCGCCGGGCAGCACTGCGGCGGGCTCTGTGCACAGTCACATGTGGACTGTTCCCAATGCACCCTCCACGATGGTGCGCGTGCGCGTGCGCATGGACAATGCGGGGGCAGATTACGAAGACATCTCAAATGCGAACTTCACGATCCAATCCTCTTGCTGCGGCACGGCCTATTGTGATCCCAACTCACTGAACTCCACGGGTCTTCCGGGTCTGCTCGAAGCGCAGGGCTCAATTGTGGCCACAGACAACAATTTCAGCCTGCACGCGCTACAAATGCCGTCGAACCAGTTTGGATATCCCTTGATCTCCAGCTCGCAGGCCTCGGTCTCTGTCGCCAGTGGCACTCTTTGCCTGGGTGGCCAGATCGGTCGTTTCACATCGAACCTGTTCAACTCCGGCTCCTCTGGGGATTCAGGCCCGATCTCCCTGGACCTGGCCAACCTACCATCACCTCCTGGTGGAGCAGTCATGGCGGGGGAAACCTGGAACTTCCAAGTCTGGTACCGGGACAGCGGCACTTCGAACTTTACGAATGGAGTGAGCGTCGTATTTCAGTAACGGCCTGCCGGTCAATACCGCAAATTGCGGTGTTGACCGCATCACCGCCCTCCCCAGGAAGCCCTCAGGGCAGCATGATCTGACTCATGACAAGGGCACTGATGCCAGGCCCTGAACTTGTGCAGAGTTGCGCCAACGAGTACAAGGCATAGCCGGTCAAAGACCTCAATGTCACTCATTCGCCTAGCAACCGGCGCTGACTGAGATCAACTGGAAGCGCTGCACCAGACCTACCTTGAGGTCCTGTCCCAATACACGGACCAGGTTGAACCCCATACCCTCGATGACGGCTGGTTCACAGATCAAGGACGTCTCTCGCCCTATGTAATCAGCGATGGGCGCGATCTGCAGGGCTATCTGCTGGTGACGGGCCCTGAACATGCGAGAGGGTTTGGATTTGAAGTAGACAACTATGTGCATGAACTCTTCGTGCATGGCAACCAGCGCGGTCGTGGCCTGGCTCAAGCGTTGCTCAACCACATTCTGAACGAACGAGCGGGAAGCTGGGTCGTGGATGTGCTTGAAGCCAATGGACCCGCATCCCGATACTGAGCCCACGCCCTGGCGGATCGCCCCGGACTACGGGAAGAACTGCGCGGCGAATTCCGTATCTACTGGTTCCAGTCGTGAACCCGATGCATCCACCTCGCGGACCTCGCCATGCCAGGGCATAATCCGTTACGCTGACCCAAGCAGCGAGCAAGAGTGCACCTGATTCAGTCTTTCCTCGAACGCCACCTCGACCCCATGATCTCGGCCCAGAGACATCCCCTCCAGCAAACATCCGGCGAAGCCAAGGGTGCCCTGTTGCGCCTGGGGCTCTATCGCCTAAGCCTGACGGTCCACCTACTCGGGGTATACAGCGGCATGCGTGCCCTGTGCAATCGACTCACCTGCCTGCTCCTGCCCCGCCCCTGCTTCTCAGCCGCCCTGAATGGGAGCACACTTGAAGCCCCAAGCGGAACCAAGTGGAAGTTACGAGTGCACGCCCGGCGCAATGGACCGCAGGGCCTGACCGGAATCATCTCGGCCCGTCTCCAAAACGCTCCACTTCAATCCCTGCTCTACCGCTACCTATGCCTCTGCGGCCACTTCGGCTGTGGACACGTGGAAGTGGCCTTCCTTGAACAAGCGGGAGAGGTATCGATCTACGCAGTGCGCAACACTGCCCTATCCAGTGTCGAACGATTTGGCTTCAAACGCCTCGCGCAAACCCTTGGCCCTCGCCGAGAGAAACAGCTCCTTGATCTAGTGCAAGCCACGGCCTCGCTCCTGCGCAAAGAAGGCCTCAACATCAGAGTCCTCCCACCAGCCGAATGCGTAAGGCTAAGCGTCAACCCCTTCCTGCTGCATCCAAAACGCAAACTCCAAAACCGACGCGTTCTCTTGCAACGAGCACAACGGCTGGGAATGCGAGTCACCGATCGAAGGCCATCCCAAATAGATTCCCCAGTGACTTGAGGTCCGATCCTGGGTTGGTCACAGATGGAGCGCAAGGGAAGAGGCTCCGAGAGACGGGTAGACCTTCAAATAAGGGTCCTACTCTGTGAGCACTCTGCTGACCGTTACGCTGCATGCTTTGGAGGAGGCCTTCGGTTCTTGGCCGGCGACTTAGAAAAACCCGTCGCCGCCAGCAGCACTCCCGATCGAAAGCCCACCTTCTTCGTCGCGCGCATCTTGAGCACCCACCCGGGGATCATGGAGCCAGTGGTTCAGAGCTCCTTTGGATTTTTGTGGGGTAACGGCGCTACCCCATAAGAAGCCTGTTGGTCAAATGAAGTGGACTCGCTGCTAGCGTAATACCAGTCCAGCTTCTACCCGCCGCTTGACATAGTCCAGCCTTCCATTTCAAATTCTTTTATTTCTAAGATTGGACATCGTTCTTTTTTTGGAATATCTCCAAGAAAACAGAACACAAGACCATACTTTTCTTCAGTAGGATAAGCATCAATTTTTGCTCTCTTAGGGAT
>JABABA010000016.1 GCA_014238415.1 Planctomycetota bacterium
CCGACCGTCACAGAGCAGGCGCTCACGAGGGATGTGACTATTGGTTCAGACTACAGGGCGGCCGGGGGGGGTACAAGAACATGCCGCCCTACAGGAAACTCAGTTCCAAACCACCCGAGGTGTTCGACGTCACTGCAACTCCGTTGGTGTCCCGGTACCAGAGCTGGAAATACCAGACATCCCCGGGCTGCAGCAGGATCAGCTGGGGCAGGGCTCCCAGGTCGGGAGAGAAACTGACAGAGCCTGTGGCCCCCGAGGCCAGCACCTGGCCTCCATCGAGAGGATTGTTCAAGCGCACGATCGGGGTTCCGAGACACAGGATGCCCTCGCTACCACCGAAAAGGTCGACCGAGTCCGTGCTGGCACTCATCAAGAAGTAGCCCAGTTGGTTCAAAGGCAGGCCGTCAGCTTCGAGGAGAAGGTTGTTGTCCGTGATCACAAGCGACCCGCTGGCCCGGATTTCCACTGCATTCCCGAGGGAATTGGCGTGGGCTGCGCAGTACTGCACGCCAAGCCCGGGGCAAGTAGGCAACACCGCGCCCAGGTCCGCCAGACTGCCGTCGCAATCGAGGGAAAAACTAGGATCTCCAGCGTCGATGCAGGGGGAGCCAACAAGCAGGGAGAAGTCATAGCTGCCAGCGCCAGCGAAGAGTGGATCAGCGTTGAGGTTGCCCGCTCCCGCGTAGCCACCCTGTACATCGCTGTGGTCCACATAGGCCGCGGTGCCCTGATTGTAAGGAGCCGAGAATGCGCCGATCTGATTGCCAGCATTGCCCCAGACAATCGAGTGGCTCACCCAGACCTGACCGAAGTTGGCCATCGAAACACCCCCTTGATGTCCAAAGAAGTTGTCGCTTGAGTTGCCGTGGATCGTGCACTGCTCGAGAGTCATCTCACCATGATGGTCGCAGAGTGTCGCGCCACCAGACGCCCAAGCCCGGTTATTGGCAATCACACTGCGCCGCACGGTCACATGGGTTCCATCCCCACCGGAATAGATGCCACCAGCGAAGGTACCCGTTCCCCAGGCGTTGTCCACCAGCACACAGTCCTCGACTTCAAGGCGCGAGCCGCTACCGGCAAATACAGCGCCGCCGTAGTAGTCATAGCCATAGCTGGAGGGAAACGGCCGCCCGGCCCCGTGGGTCAGGGTGAAGCCCTCCACTCGGGTACCTGCGGGTACGGCATCAGCAAGGATGACCGTTGTTCCAAACCCCGCCCCGTCGATGACCGTTGCCGCCGCCCCGTCGAGGCCGATCAGTTCAAGGCGCTTGCCGAGCAGATCAATCACCTCATGGTAGGTCCCAGCCTCCACCAGGATCCGATCCCCATCGACGGCTCCAGCCACAGCGGCCTGGATGGAGCCCCCACTGGAAACAATCCAATCGGTTGCGAGGGCCTGGGGACTGAGGATCAGGGCAAGGGCGAAAGCGCTGAGAGTCTTCTTCATGACGAGAATGAGGGTTCGAGAGAAAGAGGGAGGCAGGCCGGAGAGACCCGCCGGACCCAAGACCAAACGACAGGGTCCAAGAATGAGACACGGTCTTTTGGATCGAAGGCCGCCGCGGGGAGATCCGCATATTTCTTCGCATTCCCTCAACTCAGCGCTTGAAATGCGCTTCATGATCGCATAAAATTACCACCAAGGAGCATATTCATGCAAGCCCCCACCCGCAACCAGCGCCATCTGGCGATCACCGCCCTGCTCAATCGGGGGCCCGTTCCGAGCCAGGAGGCTTTGGTGCAGGCCCTTTCAGACCAGGGCATGGGGGTCAATCAGGCCACCCTTTCCCGTGACCTGAAGAGCCTGGGGGCGGTCAAGGGGCCCGGCGGGTATCAGCTGGTCACGATCCGGCCCATCGGGGCGGGGGCTCTGGCGGAGGCGGTCGCTGACTGGATGACCTCCATGGCAGTGGCCCTCAACCAGGTGGTGCTCAAGACACCGCCGGGTGGAGCTCAGCCCCTGGCGATCGCCCTCGACGGGGCGCGCCTGCCGGGCATGCTCGGCACCCTGGCGGGAGACGACACGGTGCTGTGCGTCTTGAAGGACGAAGCGGCGGCCAAGGAGCTGGGTCTCAAGCTGAAGGAGATGGTGCTGTGAACGGAACAACCAGGAAACGCGTGGCAGTCGTGGGCTCACGGGGCCTCGTGGGTCAGGAGCTGTGCTCACTCCTGCTGCGGCACCCTGCCGTGGAGTTGAGTCACTGCTGGAGCACCCAGGAACCAAGCGAGGACAACAGCAACCCGGTCCCCGGCGCTCCAGCAATCCAGGCCTGGAACGGAGGCGCTGGGGTGGACGCGGTCCTGCTGGCCACCCCCCATGGCGCGAGCGCGCAACTGGCGGCCGAGGCCCTGGATCAAGGCGCTGTGGTCATCGATCTGTCGGGCGACCTGCGCATCAAGGACCTGGGGCTTTGGGAAGCGACCTACGAACAGACCCACCCCTGCCCGGGCCTTGTGGACATGGCGGTCTACGGCTTGACCGAATTGGCCAGGGACGAGATCAAAAACGCACAACTGATCGCCAACCCCGGCTGCTATCCCACTTCAGTCCTGCTGGGGGTCAAGCCCCTGGTGCAGGCGGATCTGCTGCAACCGGACGCCGCCCTGATCAGCGACTCCAAGAGTGGCGTCAGCGGCGCCGGAGCCAGCCCCAAGGCCAGCACCCACTACGCCAATGTGCACGAGAACTTCTACGCCTACGGGGTCGGCAACCACCGCCACGCGCCGGAAATCCAGGCCCACCTGGGCGGACCCAAGATCATGTTCGTGCCCCACCTCCTGCCCTGCTTCCGGGGCATCCTTTCCACCATCTACGTGCAGCCCAGAGAGGGCCTTGGGATGAAAGAGATCCACGCCGCCCTGAGCGAGCAGTACACACAGGAGCCCTTCGTACGAGTGCTTCCCGCGGGCGAACAGCCCAGCCTGCACGCGGTGCAGAACACCAACAACTGCCTGCTGGGAGTCGCAAGGGTTTCATCCGGGGTGGTCATCACCTCGGCCATCGACAACCTGCAAAAGGGCGCAGCCGGACAAGCCCTGCAGAACATGAACCTGGCCCTCGGCCTCCAGGAAAGCGAGGGCCTGCTCTAAGCCATGCGCATCCTGGTCAAGATCGGAGGAGCCCATCTCAACGACGCCAACCCCATCGCCCAGGCGGTGGGTGCCGCCCGCGCTGTGGGCCATCAGATCCTCCTGGTGCACGGGGGCGGCGATCAGTTGCGGGACTGGTCCCAGCAACTGGGGCGCGACGATCAATACGTGCAGGGCCTGCGCGTGACCGACAGAAAAACCGCGCGCCTGGTCACGGCGGTGCTGGGAGGCGAAGTCAATTGCGAAATGGTCAAGACCTTTTGCGCCCAGGGCATTCCCGCCGTGGGCCTGACCGGCGCGGATGCAAACCTGTTCAGCGCCGAACCCAGGCAGTCTCCAAAGGGACTGGGTTTTGTGGGAGAGATCAGCTCCGTGCGACCCGAGCTGCTTGAGACCCTGCTGGCCGCCGACATGACGCCCCTGATCGCTTCGATTGCACCCAGGATCGGGGCATCAGAGGAACCCTTCTACAACATCAACGCGGACGAAGTGGTCGGCCCCCTGGCCCAGGCAATCGGCGCCCAGGCGATCCTCTTCTTGACTGCCGTGGAAGGCGTACAGAACGCCGACGGCAAGACCATCAAGAACCTGGACAAGGATCAGGCCCGGGACCTGACCGAGGCCGGCGTGATCAAGGGCGGCATGCTGCCCAAGACCAGAGCGGGCTTCGCGGCCCTGGACGCCTGCCCGGACGCCCTGGTCAAGATCGCACCAGCCATGGGGCCGGAATCGATCCTGGCGGCCCTTGGAGAGAAAACCGGGACCAGTTTTGTCTCGTGCAAGAACAGCGCCCAGTCTTTTCCCACCCCAGCCCTCGGAACTCCGTCATGATCCCCACCATGGACGGCGCCAACACACAGAGTTTCAGCAGCCACCTGCTGGCCACCTACAAGCCCAAGGAAACACACTTTGTGCGCGGAGAAGGCTGTCACCTGTGGGATCAACAGGGCCGGCACTGGATCGATGCTGTGGCAGGCATCGCAGTCAACGGACTGGGACACAACCACCCGCGGCTTGTGGCGGCCATCAGCGAGCAGGCCACCGACCTGCTGCACGTCTCGAATCTCTACAGCCACCCGGCTGGTGAAGAGCTGGCTGCGAAACTCTGCGAGCTGACCCACATGCAGGCTGTGTTCTTCTCCAACTCAGGGGCGGAAGCCAACGAGTGCGCTCTCAAGATCGCACGCAAGGCGGCCTGGCTCCACAACCAGCAGGATCCAAGCAACCAAAGAGGCAGTCACTTCGTGGCTCTCACGGGCAGCTTTCACGGCCGCACCCTGGGCAGCTTGAGCGTGACCAGCACGCCGCGCTACCGCGAACCCTACGCGCCCCTGCTCGAGTGCCTCTTCGTGACTCCCGAGGACAGCGCCGCACTGGAAGAGGCCCTGGCCAGCAAACCCGCCGCCTTTATTCTTGAACCGATCCAGGGGGAAGGGGGCCTGGTCTCCCTCAGCAAAGAATACCTGCAGGCGGCCCGAGAACTCTGCACAGCCAGCGGCACCATCTTGATCCACGACGAAGTCCAGTCCGGCTGCGGCCGCACGGGTACTTTCCTGGCAGCCATGGACGCGGGTGCAGAAGCGGACATAGTCACCCTGGCAAAATCCCTGGCCGCGGGCCTGCCCATGGGCGCGACCCTGGTCAATGAAGACCTGAAGGGAGTCCTGGAACCGGGCGACCACGGTTCAACCTTTGGCGGCGGTCCCCTGGCCAGTCGCGCGGCTCTGGTGTTCCTCGACGAGTACCAGAACGGTCTGGCCAAAAACATCAGCGCCCGCTCCGAACAGCTCACCCAAGGACTCGACGCCCTGGTGCGGTCAAGTCCCCTTGTCAGAGAACGACGGGGACGGGGCCTGATGCAGGGCCTTCTGATTCCCGATCGCGCCGCCGAATGCGAAGCCAGGGCCTTCGAGGCAGGCCTTTTGGTGGGCACCTCCGCTGGCGATGTACTGCGCCTGGTGCCCCCCTATGTGCTCAGCGCCGAAGACACCGACTCCATCCTCGACCTGCTGCAATCCGTCCTTGTTTCCATGTCCAAGCAATCATGACCGACTCCATTTCGACCCCCTTCCCCCACCACGATCTGCTCAGCCTGGCTTCTTGGAGCGGTGAGGACATCTTGCGCGTGTTCCAGTTGGCCCGCGCCATGAAGGCTGATCCGGCCGAGTACAAGGGCGTTCTGGCGGGCAAACGCCTGGCCCTGATCTTCGAAAAGGACAGCCTGCGTACGCGCTTCACCTTTGATCTGGGCATCCAGGACCTGGGGGGCAGCGCGGTTTATCTGGACCATCGTCACGAGCGTCTTGGCGCGCGGGAATCCGTGCCCGACATGGCCAAGAACCTGGAACGCTGGGTCGATGTGATCGTGGCGCGGACCTACCGCCACCGGCATGTGGGCGAACTCGCGACCCACGCGAGCGTGCCCGTCATCAATGGTCTCTCGGACCTTCTGCATCCCTGCCAGGCACTGGCGGACCTGCTCACCCTGCACGAGAAATGGGGCCCGGATCTACCCGGCAAGAAGTTTGTCTACGTGGGCGACGGCAACAACACCTGTCACAGCCTGCTGCACGCAGCGCCCAAGCTGGGGCTGAATGTGACGGTCGCCACGCCCCAGGGCTACGAGCCCAACTTCAAAGTCATGGAAAGCGCCCGGGCCGCCGCATCGGAGTATGGGGTCACCCTTGAGCACAGCTCCAATCCACAGCAGGCAGTCATGGGCGCCCACGCGGTCTACACCGATGTGTGGGCTTCCATGGGCCAAGAGGACGAAACAGAAGAACGCGCGGCGGTCTTCCATGATTTTCAGGTCAACGAGGCCTTGATGGCGGAGGCCCAGGACGACGCCTACTTCATGCACTGCCTGCCCGCCCACCGGGGACAGGAAGTCACCGCGGCGGTGCTCGACGGACCCAACTCCATCGTCTTCGACATCGCCGAGAATCGGCTGCACGCCCAAAAGGCCGTGCTGGCCCTTTTGCTCTCGAGCACAATCCAAGCGGATGCCAAACAGCAACAGACCATAGGAGCCAACGCATGAACGCCCCCGCCCACAACAACCGCATCGTGCTGGCCTACTCAGGCGGGCTCGACACTTCGATCATCATTCCCTGGTTGACCGAACGCGGCTGGGAAGTGCATTGCCTGGCCGGTGATGTGGGCCAGGGTCCCGAGGAGTTGGTCGGCCTCGAAGAAAAAGCCGCTGCCACGGGAGCCGCCTCCTGCAAGGTGGCCGACCTGCGACATGCCTTTGTCACCGAAACGATTTTCCCGGCCCTGCGGGCGCTTGCGATCTACGAGGGCAAATACCTCCTGGGTACTGCCCTCGCGCGCCCGGTCCTGGCCCGGGCCCAGGTGGAGTACGCCCGCGAAGTCGATGCCAGCGCAGTTGCCCACGGCTGCACCGGCAAGGGCAACGATCAGGTGCGTTTTGAATTGGTCTACCAGGCCTTTGCCCCGGATCTCGCCATCGTGGCGCCCTGGCGCGACTGGGACATTGTCAGTCGCGAAGACGCCATCGACTACGCGGCCGCCAAACAGATTCCGATCACCGCCACGCGCAAGAAAATCTACTCCCGGGACCGCAACCTCTGGCACATCAGCCACGAAGGCGGAGCGATCGAAAACCCCGCCACGCCTGCCCCCGTGGATGCCTGGATGATGACCACCGATCCCGCAAAGGCGCCGGACGAGGCCGAGCAGGTGACCATTGGTTTCAAGAGCGGCATACCCGTGACCCTCAACGGTCAGGAACTCGCTCCCCTGACTCTCATCGAAAACCTGAACCAGCTCGCCGGAGCCCATGGGGTCGGGCGCGCGGACATCATCGAGAACCGTCTGGTGGGCATGAAGAGCCGGGGACTGTATGAGACCCCGGCGGGCACGGTGCTCTATGAAGCCCTGGGCCAACTACGCGCCCTGTGCATGGAACGGGAGACCCTGCGCCTGGCCGAAGAACTGGGCCCCCAATACGCGCGCCTGGTCTACAACGGCCAGTGGTTCCACCCTGCCCGGGAGGCCCTGGATGGTTTCTTCAAGACGGCCATGGACGCGGTCACAGGCAGCGTCACCATGCGCCTTTGGAAGGGAACCCAGACCAGCATCGGAGTGGAAGGGCCCGGCTCCCTCTACCTGGAAGATCTGGCCAGCTTCACCATGGGCGGGTCCTTTGACCCCAAACATTCCGAGGGCTTTGTACGACTGTTCGGCTTGCCGGGCACAGTGGAACGCAGCGTGCGCTCCAAGAACATGCCCCCAAAGAAACCCCAACGCGCTCCCCTGTCATGACTGCCACCAGACTCTGGGGAGGCCGCCAGAGCGGCGCCCTCAACCCGGCCTTTGAGGCCTTCAACCGCAGCCTGCCCTTCGACCAGCGGCTGGTGCAGGAGGACATTGCTGGATCCATTGCATGGGCCAAGGCCCTCAAGCAGGCCGGAGTCTTGAACAGCGCCGATACCGAGACCCTGATCGAAGCCCTGCAGCAACTGAGCCAGGAAGTCAGCCAGGACCCGGCTGCGCTCGATGCCTCCCAGGCAGAGGATGTGCACGCTTTTGTGGAGCAGGCCCTGATCCAAAAGGTCGGAGAGGTGGGCAAGCGCTTGCACACGGGACGCTCCCGGAACGATCAGGTGGCCACGGACATGCGCCTCTATGTGCGCAAGGCCGGTGCGGAACTCGACCAACAACTCAAGAGTTTGATCGAGGCCCTCGTCCAACTTGCCGAGCGCGAAGTGGACACGGTCCTGCCGGGCTACACGCACCTGCAACGGGCCCAACCCATCAGCGCGGGACACCATGCCCTTTGCTACGTGGAAATGCTGGGGCGTGATGCGGGTCGCCTCAAGGATGCTCTTCTGCGCCAGGACACATCGCCCCTGGGCTGCGGCGCCCTGGCGGGAACCGCCTTCCCCATCGACCGCGAGGCACTGGCCAGGAGCCTGGGCTTCGCCAGCGCCTGCGCCAACAGCCTGGACGCCGTGGCCAGCCGCGACGGACTGCTGGAACTGGTTTCTGCCTGCAGCACCACCATGTTGAGCCTGTCGCGCCTGGCCGAGGACTGGATCTTCTTTGCCTCCCAGGAAGCCGGCTTCCTCACGCTCTCCGATGAAGTGACCACGGGTTCCTCGCTCATGCCCCAGAAGAAAAACCCCGACGCCCTGGAACTGCTGCGCGGAAAAACCGCACGGGTCCTTGGTGCCTGGACCACCCTGGCCAGCCTGCAGAAAGGCCTGCCTCTGGCCTACAACAAGGATCTGCAGGAAGACAAGGAAGCACTCTTCGACGCCCTGGACACGACCTCCGCCTGCCTGCAAGTGGCCAGGGTGTGCGTCGGTGCAGCCAGCTACGACCGTCAACGCTGCCAGCAGGCCTGCGCCGAGGGACACCTGGACGCCACCGATCTGGCGGACCTCCTGGTGGACGCCGGGGTGACTTTTCGGGATGCCCACCACAGGATCGGAGTGCTGGTTTGCGCAGCCGACGAGGGGGGCTTTGAGTTGAGCAAGCTCCCCCCGGACCTCTTTGGGAAACACCTGCCGGAACTGGCACACCTGGATCTTGCGGCTGAACTTTCCCCCACCCAAATTCTGGAGCGCCGTTGCGCTTTGGGAGGCACCGCCCCCAGCCGCGTGAAGCAGGAGATCGAAGGATGGAAGACACGCCTCAAGTCCTGGAACAACTGAGCCTGCGTCCCGCCACGGTGCAGGATGTGGAACCGATCCTGGATCTGGTCAACGATCTCGCGGCGGACGGCGAGATGTTGCCCCGTTCCCCCGCCACCACCATCGAACGCCTGCGCGACTTTGTTGTGGCCGAGGTGGACGGCAGGTTTGCGGGCTGCGGCGCTCTGGCCCTGGTCTGGACCGACATGGCAGAAATCCGCTCCATTGCCGTTGCCAAAGAACAGCGCGGCAAGGGGCTGGGGCGCAAGATGGCCCTCTTCCTGTTGGAGGAAGCCGAACGCCTGGGCGTTGCGCGCGTGATGGCCTTCACCTATGTGACCGGTTTCTTCGATCGCCTGGGGTTCCGCGAAGTGGACCACGCGGCTCTGCCCCACAAGGTGTTCCAGGACTGCCTGAACTGCCCCAAGTTCCACCGTTGCGACGAAGTAGCGGTGGTCAAGGACCTGAGCTGCAGCCAAGACGCGCCGCCCCTGGGCCCCTTGAGCCTGCCCATGCCCGGCAGGCACCTGCCCAAGCGCAAGACCTAGCCCCCCTGGGGTGTCAGGTGCGAACACAGCAGGAGCGCCGTATTCCTGCTGTTCCTACGCATTGGCCTCGGGCACGAGCCCCATGGCACGCTCCGCGAGGGCAGTGATGGTCAAGGAGGGATTGACTCCGGGATTGGCTGAGACCGCTGAGCCATCGATAACCAAAATCTCCGGATGGCCAAACAGGCGGTGCGAGCTGTCAATCACGCCCTCGGTGGAATTCGCACCCATGGCGCAGCCCCCCAGGATGTGCGCCGTGGTGGGTTTTCCCAACAGCGTCTGGGTCACAAGCGTGCCCACATCCCCGTCGAGTTTTTCCGCCATGCGCTCGCCCAGGTCGTCGGCCTGGGGCATATCCGCTGTGGGCCCGGGGCCATCATTCGAGCGTGAACGAAGGCTTCCCAGTCGGCCGAGCTTGAGGGTCAAGGTCTCCGGATGACTCTTCATGTAGAGCAGGATCACCGTGGAGCGCGCCCAATCCAGCACCGTATAGGCCCGGATCCAACGCATTGGATGCCGTGCGACCTTGCCAACTATATCCCGGCAACGGGCGAACAGATTGCGCCCTCTGCCATGGGGAGCCATGCCCAATCGAAAGAACCCTGAGCCGGAGGGGTAGCGCACGGTCTCCAGGTGAGTGCCCTTGTCCAGGTGCAGAATCGACCCGATGGCCACACCCTTGGAATGATCCACACCCCGCCGGAAAGTCTGCACCCCGGTCAGGCTCTCGCAGTTGGTGCGCACGCTGCGGCCGAGTTGATCGGACACCTGCGGCAAGCCCTTTTCTCTTCCAGCCATGGAAAGCAGCAGGGGCAAGGTGCCCAGCACGCCACCGGCCATGACCACACGATCCGCACTGTAGCTGCGCCGGGAAAAGAAACCGCCCCAGCGCCGAACACGCGTCTCCAAGGTGACCCGCTCCCCTGCCTTCGCTTGCCTGACAGCAGTCACGCGGGTGTCCGCCTGCACCCGCACCCCCAGTTTTTCGGCCAGGTGCAGGTAATTGTGAGGCAGAGAGTTCTTGGCTCCGTGCCGACACCCAACCATGCAGGCCCCACAGCGGATGCAACCCGTTCGCGGGGGTCCTTCGCCACCCAGATAGGGATCCGGTACGGTCACACCCGGCTCCCCGAACCAGACCCCCACCCGGGCGGGATGATGCTGATCCGCAAGGCCCAGATCCGCTGCCACCTCCGCCAGAGCCTCGTCCGAAGGAGTCGAAAACGGAACCTCAGCGGCACCCAGCATCCTCAAGGCGGTTTCATAGTGCGGAGCCAACTCACTCTTCCAGTCCGCCAACCCGCTCCAGGACGAAGATTCAAAGAAGGAGTCAGAGGGGGTTGGCAGGGTATTGGCGTAGACCAACGACCCCCCGCCAACCCCGACCCCGGACAGCACGGTCATGTGCCGAAAGAAGGTCATGCGCAGGATGCCACGACAACCGAGCCAGGGCAGCCAAAGCCAACGGCGCAGATTCCAGTTGCTACGGGCAAAATCCTTGTCACGAAAGCGGCGGCCTTGCTCCAGCACCAGCACCGAGTAGCCCTTTTGCGCCAGGCGCAGGGCCGAGACCGAGCCACCAAAACCCGAACCCACGATGATCCAATCAAAGTGCTCGCGTTCTCTGTTGGAAGCTGAACCCACAGAACTCATCCCCTCACCCCCGGGGAGAGCACTGCCAGGAATCTGCCCAACCCCGGCCGGGCCTCATAGCGGGTCAGAGCCTTGGCAGTGGCCAGCGCATGCTTGTGCCTGGCAAACCAGAGCGGCTTGAAGAGTGGCAGAAAGGGTCCTTCCAGCACGCTCTTCTGCACTCCCTCCAGCAACTCCGTGTTGTGCACGAACCCCACACCACTTTGGATGTCGGCGCGAGTGTGTCCCGGATGGGCTCCCCAGGGAATCACCCCCAGACCATAGGCCACCCCGGTCCAGTGATTGACCGCGATCGAACCATAGCGCAGGTCCGCCAAGGCCCTCTCATAGCTCGATGAGTGCCGCCGAATGCTGCGGGGATCCATGATCAATGTGCACGACAGGGTGCCGAACAGATTGCGATTGCAGAACTCAACCGCGCTGGGCAGGAACTCTGGGGCGCTGGCACCTCGCAGGGCGGTTTCCGCCAGTACACCGCACCAGGCTTCTTGACCAAACGCCAGGGGAAACGGGCCATCGGGATCCAGGCCTGTGGCGAAGGCCCAGGGCAGATTCCCATCCTGCCCCTGCCCCAGCAGCTGCAGATTGGGATGGGCCTCGCAAAAAGCCCGATGGCGGTCCGCCGATCCGGGGTAGTAGGCCCTCCGGGTTGGGATCTGCTCCAGTTCCCTGGCCACTGCGTCCAAGAACTCGTTCCTTTGGGGCCAGTCCAAAGAGGTCACCAGCACCTTGGCTGCCACGCAATTGAACGAGGCGTTGTTCACCAACATGCTGGACACGTTCTCAACCTGATGGCGCATCTCCTGAGCACTCCAGACACCGGGGACCACAATCACCGGCGTCACACAGCCAAGCTCCGCGCTGATGGGCTTGTTCAAGGTTGAAGTTCCGCTGGCTCGATTCGCCTCACGTACCTGGGGATCACCCCAGACGATTGAGTCGTAGGTTGCCGCAGAGCCAGTGACATGAACCTCGTCCACCTGGGCATGGTGCACCAACGCCGCGCCCTCCTCCGCGCCCCCCACCACGATCTGCAAAAGGCCCAGCTCGATGGCCACGCGAAAGGCGCGCTCGAGGTGCGGTGCCAGATCCTCGTTGACCGGATTGGTCTTCAGGACACAGGCCCGGTTGCGGGCAAAGAGCAGATGAAGGAAGTCTTGAGGGCCGATGCTGGACACATTGCCCGCGGACAGCAAGGCCGCCACACCAGGCTCCCTGCCAACCAGCTCTTCTTCCAGCGCGGCCGCGTCTTGGGCCTCGACTCCAGGTTGCAGCCAGACAGCTGCACGAACACCGGGGAACAAGAGCCGGTCCTCGAGATTTCTGGGCATGACAGAAATCGTGTCTTGTCCTGCCCGAACAGATCCCTTGGCCGACGGTGCTCGGCCCAACAACCCTGCCAGAGTGCGGTCCAGCAGACGCAGATTGCGCAGCACGCTCATGGGCCCGTTGAGCCATTCCTCCGCGGCCAGATTTGAGTCGGGATCAATCCCCTTGGCCTCGCAAGAAGTCGCCACCCAGGCTTGCGCCTCCGCAAGAACATCCCGCCGCAACTCACCGATCAAATCGAGCCGTTGCTCAAGGGACATGGCTTCCAGGCGACGAGCCCCCGCAAGGGCACACTTCACAGCACCTTCCACACTCTCAGCGGATTCTCTTCCAATAACCATGCCCCAGCAGGATAGCGCCAGGACTCAGCCCCAAACAGGAGCCGCCGCGCTGGATTTTGTTCCAGCGCGGCGGCTCAGCCAGGTCTTGAAGAACCAGGCTCCTATCTGACAGGTTTTTTTGTCAGGCGGCTTGCTCGCCATCGGTCTCGAACTGGGCTACTTCCGTGGAGCCCTCCATGGCAGTGGTGGACGACTTGCCGCCGCTGATGGCCTGGGCCACCCGATCGAAGTAACCGGTTCCCACCTCGCGCTGATGGCGCGTGGCGCTGTAACCGGCCGCTTCACTGGCGAATTCCGCCTGCTGCAGACGCGAGTAGGCAGCCATGCCCTCATCGCGATAGCCGTTGGCCAGATCAAACATAGAATGGTTCAGGGCGTGGAACCCCGCCAGGGTCACGAACTGGAACTTGTAGCCCATGGCTCCCAGCTCGCGCTGGAATTTGGCGATGGTGGATTCGTCGAGCTTGGCTCGCCAGTTGAAGGATGGGCTGCAGTTGTAGGCCAGCAACTTGCCAGGGAACTGGGCGTGGATCGCGTCAGCGAACTTCTTGGCCTGGGCAAGGTCAGGGTGACTGGTTTCACACCAGATCACATCGGCATAGGGCGCGTAGGCAAGACCACGGGCAATGGCCTGGTCAATGCCCGGCTTGGTGGCGAAGAATCCTTCGGCTGTGCGCTCGCCGGTCAAGAACTCCGCATCACGCGGGTCCACATCGCTGGTGAGCAGGGCTGCCGCGTCTGCATCCGTGCGGGCCACGAGAACCGTGGGAACACCACAGACATCCGCTGCCAGACGGGCAGCATTGAGAGTGCGAATGAAGCTCTGGGTGGGAACCAGGACCTTGCCGCCCAGATGGCCACACTTCTTTTCGGAAGCGAGCTGATCCTCGAAGTGTACGCCGGCGGCGCCCGCTTCAATCATGCTCTTCATCAGTTCAAAAGCGTTAAAGGGGCCGCCAAAGCCCGCCTCTGCGTCGGCCACGATCGGTGCAAACCAATTCACCGAATCATCGCCTTCCGCGTGGGTCACCTGGTCGGCGCGCTGCAGGCACTGGTTGATGCGCTTGACAACCTGTGGCACGCTGTTGGCCGGATAGAGGCTCTGGTCGGGATACATCTGACCCGCGAGGTTTGCGTCAGCAGCCACCTGCCAGCCGGACAGGTAGATCGCCTTGAGACCAGCCTTGACCTGCTGCATGGCCTGATTGCCAGTCAATGCGCCCAGGGCGTTGATGTGCTGGTCCCCATGGAGCAGACCCCACAAACGCTCGGCACCCATCTCGGCCAATGTGTACTCGAGGGTCACAGAACCACGCAGAGCTTCCACATCATCGGGAGTGTAGTCGCGCTTGATGCCGTCCCAGCGGGTAGAGGCAAGATCTGTTTGGTTGGGCCAGTTAGGGCTGTTGAAGTCTGTCATGGTGTCGAAGGTTGGCTGATTTCTGGGTTTGGGTTTCGGACTCGCCTGAGAGGGGCTGTTTGGTTTGCTGTTGCTTTCTGGTCAGTCAACTGTCCAGGTGGTCGTAGGCTGCGAGGGTCAAGAAGGCGGGCATTTCCCGGGCCAGGATCTGACTCTCGAACAACTCACCCGCCAGGGCATAGCGCTCGCGCGTGTAGGCGATGTCGCCCATCTCGGCCCGCAAACTGGCCAGGGTCTGGGCCAATTCCGTGCGCAGGAGGTAGGCGTCAATAATGACTCCATCTGTGGTCTGAGCCCTGTGGCGACGCCACTGCCAGAGCTGCGAGCGGGAGATCTCTGCGGTGGCCGCATCCTCCATCAGATTGTCAATGGGCACGCAGCCGTTGCCGGAAAGCCAGGCAGCCATGTACCGCAGGCCAACGGAGAGATTCTGGCGCACGCCCTGCATGCTGATGGTGCCCTCGGGTACGGCCAGCAGGTCCTCACGCTGGATGCCGCAGGGATTCCTCACCAGATCGATCTGGTTCGCCTGGGGCATGGCTTCATCGAACTCTGTCAGGGCCAATGCCATCAGGCCCGGGTGCGCAACCCAGGTACCATCGTGACCGTTCTTGACCTCACGCCGCTTGTCTGCGCTGACCTTGGCCATGGCGGCGGCATTGGCCTCCTCGTCCCCACGAATGGGGATCTGTGCAGCCATGCCTCCCATGGCATGAGCGCCCCGGCGGTGGCAGGTCTCAACGAGAAGTTGGGAGTAAGCGCTCAAGAAGCGCCGATCCATGCCCACGCTGCCGCGATCGGGCATTACGCAATCTGGAAGACTGCGCGTGGTCTTGATGAAGCTGAAGATGTAATCCCAGCGACCGCAGTTGAGACCGACAATGTGCTCGCGCAACTCAAAGAGGATCTCGTCCATCTCAAAAGCCGCGGGCAGGGTCTCGATCAGCACGGTGACCTTGATGGTTCCCTGGGGCAGTCCCAAGGCTTCCTGGGCCTGGACGAAGACGTCGTTCCACAGACGCGCTTCCAGGTGGCTCTCGAGCTTGGGCAGATAGAAGTAGGGTCCTGTACCCCGGGCCTTGAGTTCGTGGGCGTTGTGCCACAGGTAAAGGGCAAAGTCAAAAATCGAGGCCGACACGGGCCGATCGTCCACAAGACAATGCTTCTCTTCCAGGTGCCAGCCCCGAGGCCGAACCAGAAGTGTTGCGATCTTCTCGTTCAAGGCATAGGCCTTGCCTGTTTCGGGATGCACGAAGTCGATGGTGCGCCTGACAGCGTCCATCAGATTCACCTGCCCAGCGATCAGGTTCTCCCAGGTGGGCGAACAGGAATCCTCGAAGTCCGCCATGAAAACCCTGGCACCTGAATTGAGGGCGTTGATCACCATCTTCCGATCCGGGGGTCCGGTGATCTCCACTCTGCGATCGGCAAGATCCTTGGGCGTGCTGGCAACGCGCCAGTCCCCTTCGCGTACGCTCTGGGTCTGCTCCAAGAAGTCGGGCAGTTCACCCTGATCAAAGCGCGCCTGGCGCGCGACCCGGGCGGCCAGCAGTTCTTGCCTGCGGGCGCGATGGGCACGTTCCAGGTCCGCCACAAACCCCAGGGCTTCAGGACTCAGAATCTGCGGATTGGCAGCCCCGTGCAAAGTAACCCCCGGGGGCATGGAAGCGGGGCCAGAGGGCTGACGGGCGTTGGAGGTCATGGCAGCGGAGGAATGCTGTGAGGGACTGGGACAGAGACCTCGATTCCATCGTCACGCCTCCCAATTGGACTTCAGTCGGAGGCGAAGAAATACCCGGGCGCGAGCCCCATTCCCTCTCCAGGGACTTAGAAGGGCCCAAGACCTCGAAACCCGCAGGTTCCATAGCACCCGGGCGGAGAGAGGAGGGGCGAACCACTCCCTGGAACCGAACCCTAGTGCCCGCCGGTCAAGCGGTGCGAACCGCCTTTGGCATCAAGCCTGGGCACCCGCAGATTGTGCAACACTTCCACCGCGTCTTCAGCGAGGGGGCGTTCTTCAGAACCGGCTTTCCTCAAAGCCAGGCCCTCGGTCACGGGAAGCGGCAAGTGCTCAAGGGGCGCCTTCACCGCCGAGCCCTGTGCCAGGCCGGGGGCTCCAGCACCCGGAATCTGCTCCCCAGCAGACCCCGGATCCTGAGACTTGAAAAACACCGCGAACACCAACAAAGCCGCCGCAGCAGCAAGAGTTCCCACCAGAGCCAGGCGCGGCGCGCCCACTCGTGATCCAGACAATAAGCTGGCCGGCTCCAACAGACCCTCACGCTGCATCTGGGCGCGCACACCCTTCCACAGAGAAGGCGCGCTCGCCGCATGCAGGGTCTGAGCCTCACGGTTCAGATGACCACGCATGGTGATCCAAGGTTCCATGGACAAAGCGCAGGCCGGACAGCGGTCAATGTGCTGGTCGATAGCGCCGTTCTCTTCCGGATCCAAGTCGCCCCCCACATAAAGCGGGAAGGCTGCGCGGATTTCGGTGCAGGGACTGTCGAGGGGATTCATGATAAAAACAGGTTTGGCAGATTCAGTTACGGGCGCGCTGAGGGATCGTTGGTCGATTTGGCCTCATTTCCTGAGGCCTGGACCCGTTCGCGCCGTTGCCATTCCTCCAGGAACAGCTTGCGCGCCCGGTGCAGGCGCCAACGCACGGTCACATGGGTCGCGCCCACGATCTCGGCGATTTCGGGGCAGCCCAGGCCTTCGATCTCCCGCAGGGCCATCACCGATTGAAAGTGCGGCGCGAGGGTCTGCAGTACAGAGTGCACTTCGAGCCTGGTCTCCTCTGTGGTCAACTGATCAGAGGGATCCTCAACAGCCTCATCGGGCAGATCGATCGAGGGCTCGTCCTCTCCACTGCCGATCAGGGATGAAGTCGGACGCCGCTTGCGCAGGTGGTCGATGGCCAGATTGGTCACTATGCGATAGAGCCAGGTGGAAAAGGCGTATTGAAAGTCAAAGCGGCTCAGATGACGAAACGCCCGCAAGAAGGCCTCCTGACACAGATCCCGGGCATCCTCCTCCGATGGCACCATCTTGCGTGCCACCCTCTGGGCGCGGGCCTCGTGCCGCTCTACGAGCTGGCGGAAGGCGTCCTCTTCCCCGTCCTGGGCCCGGCGCACCAGGGCATGGTCCCGTGCCCGTTCCTCCGTACGCTGACTGGCGTCCGCTTCGTCTTGACCCGAGCGGGATGAATCCTGCAGGGGTTGGGGCTTGTTCTGGGGCTCTTGCATGGGTGGGGCTGATTCATTGTAACCCCGGGCCGACAGGAGTTCATCGGCGCTCACAGCTATGCGAATTTGCCCTTTCCCCGCAGACTCTCCCAGGGCAGCCCCCAACCGGGGACGCAGGTTGAGGCGATTCGTATGGGCCATGGGGATGTCTACGGAGGCCCCCAGAGGCCGTTGGGACCAGATTACAGGATCCTTCAGATCAATGACCCTGACTGGGACTTTCCCCGCCCTTAGGAGGGCTCTTGAGGGGCCAGGACCGGAAAACGATCCGCCAGAGCACCGATGCGACGGAATTTCTCCCGCCTCGAGGCGAGCAGCTCATCCACAGGAGTCTGGGCCAACTCGTCCAGATTATCGGTGATCACCCGGGCCATGGTCTGCATGGCCAACTCACGGTCCCGATGAGCGCCACCCGGCGGCTCAGGGACGGTGCCGTCCACGATTCCCAGTTCAATCAGGGTCGGGGCGGTGAGCTTGAGAGCCTCAGCCGCTTCAGGCGTGCGGGCTCCGTCCTTCCAGAGGATTGCGGCGCAGCCTTCGGGACTGATCACGGAATAGTAGGAGTACTGCATCATCAGCACACGGTCGCCGATACCAATGCCCAGGGCTCCACCCGAGCCACCCTCACCGATCACGATGGTCAGGATCGGTGTCTTGATACGGAACATCTCCAAAATGTTCTCCGCGATCGCCGCGGACTGACCCCGCTCCTCGGCACCGATTCCAGGATAGGCACCAGGGGTATTGATGAATGTCACGATGGGGAGGCCCATTTTCTCAGCCAGCCGCATCTTGCGCAGGGCCTTGCGATAGCCCTCGGGGTGGGCGCAGCCAAAGTTTGTCTCCAGGCGTTCCTTGGTGGTGCGGCCCTTACGGTGCCCCACCAACATGAAACGCCGGCCATTCAAACTGGCCAACCCGGTCACGATGGCGGCATCATCCCCATACACCTTGTCCCCGTGCAACTCGACAAAATCATCGAAGAGCCGAGCGATGTAGTCGCTGGCCACGGGCCGGTCCGGATGCCGCGCCACATTGACCTGATCCCATGCAGATAGGTCCGCATAGGTCTCGTGAATCGCCATGGCGATCTTCTGGCGTACGGCCACGATTTCCTCGGAAATATCGAGATGCGTGGTCTTGGCCAGTTCCTCCAACTCGCTGAGTTGGGTTTCAAACTCCTGGATCGGCCGCTCAAAGGCCATTCCGGGGTTGGTGTCGGGTTTCTTGGGGCGGCTCACGGGAAGATCTCCTGCCTCCCATCCTCACTCAAGGGGCTGCCCGGGGCAAGAGGTGCTTGCAGGGAAGAATAGACGCGGCCCACAGGAAGGGGCCCAAAACCGCCCATCCTCGAAGGATGAATGGACGCAGACGAGACGCTACACTAGCCCCTCAAAACTCTGGCCCAGCCCCGCGCCCTTCCCCCCAACCCAAGCGCTCCTCCCCCATGGCAACCGCCCAGCGCTCCCTAGCCCCGCCCCAGGCGTGGCGAGTGGAGGTGTTCCGCCGCCCGACGGTCGATGACCCAGAGGGCAGTCACGCCCTCGCCGCCGCCCAGGCCCTGGGTCTGGAGAGCATCACGGATCTGCGCCTTGGCCGAGGCTACCTCCTGCCGCCGGAATTTGACGAGACCCAAGTTGTCCGCACCGTACGCGAGCTGCTGGCGGACCCCGTACTCGACTCCGCACGCATCACCGCCCCCGGTGAAAGCCCCGCTCGTGAAGGACAGACTTTTGTCCTGGTGGCGCGCAAGCCGGGAGTCACAGACCCGGTCAGCCAGACCCTGGAGCGCGCCCTGCACACGGCGGGTATTGCGCCCACAGGCCAGGGAGATCTCCTGGTCACCACATTCCAGGCCTGGGAACTCGACTGCAGCCCAGATGAAGACCATCTGGCGCAACTCTCCCGGCGCGTACTGGCCAACGTGGTCATCGACCAGGTCCTGATCAATGATGAATCCCTGCACTACGGCCTGCCCCCTGCAGGGGAAGCACATGGAGTCGTGCATGTACCTCTCTTGAACCTTGACGAGGAACAGCTTCTGGCTCTTTCCAGCGAGGGCATGCTCTCCCTGGACCTGGCAGAGATGCTCACCATCCAAGACCATTTTGCTGGTTTGGGGCGCGAGCCCACTTCCTGTGAACTGGAAACCCTGGCCCAGACCTGGAGCGAGCACTGCCAGCACAAGACCTTTCGCGGCCGAATCGAAATGGACGGTGAGGTGATCGACAACCTGCTCAAGTCCACCATCGCGAAGGCAACACACGAACTGAACAAACCCTGGTGCATCAGTGTCTTCCACGACAACGCTGGCATCGTGGAGTTTGATTCGGTCAACGGCGAGACCTGGGACCTTTCCATGAAGGTCGAGACCCACAACCACCCCAGCGCGATCGACCCCTACGGCGGCGCTGGCACAGGAATTGGCGGGGTTGTACGCGATATTCTAGGGGTTGGCCTTGGCGCCAAACCCATCGCCAACCTGGACGCATTCTTCGTGGGGCCGCCAGATCTTCCACGCACCGAAGTACCCCGCGGCTCAATGCATCCCTCAAGGATCCTTAGAGGAGTGGTGGCCGGTGTGCGCGACTACGGCAACCGCATGGGCATTCCCACGGTGGCGGGCGGAGTCTGGTTTCACGAGGGCTACACGGCGAACCCTCTGGTCTACGCGGGCACAGTGGGTTTGATGCCGCGCTGGGCCGCCACCAAAGAAGTCAAGCCGGGGGATGTGATCTTGACCGTGGGCGGACGCACGGGCCGGGACGGAATTCACGGAGCCACCTTCAGCAGCGTGGAGTTGCACGAGGACAGCGAGACCATGAGCGCCGGCGCGGTACAGATCGGGGATCCGATCACCGAGAAAAAGGTGCTGGACGGTTTGCTCGCCGCCCGGGACAAGCGTCTGTTCCGGGGTCTGACCGATTGCGGCGCCGGGGGACTCTCCAGCGCTGTAGGCGAGATGGGAGCTGAATGCGGCGCAGAAGTGAACCTGGACCTGGTGCCTCTCAAGTACCCGGGACTCTCGCCGGAGGAGATCTGGATCAGCGAAGCCCAGGAGCGCATGGTGCTGGGTGTGCCTCCGGAGAACCTGGACGCCTGCATAGCAGTCTTCGATGCTGAAGGAGCCACAGCCACGGCCATTGGACACTTCACCGATACAGGACGCCTGGTCCTGCGTTATGAGGGCGTGTTGCAAGCGGACATGGACATGCACTTCTTGCACGAGGGCAATCCGCGCCAAACCCGCCAGGCCAGGTGGGACACACCGGACATTCCCGCACCCGAAGTCCCTGAACTCAATGATCCCGGCGCAACCCTGCTGGCCCTGCTGGGGCGCCCCACAGTGGCGAACAAGGAGTGGATCATTCGCCAGTACGACCACGAGGTCCAGGGTCAGAGGGTGATCGGGCCCACCAGCGGTGTACGCAACGACGGCCCCAGCGATGGAGTCGTCCTGCATCCGCTGCCTGACTCCAAGAAGGGCGCCGCCATCGGCGTGGGTGCCAACGCCCGTTATGGCCGCCTCGATCCCCGCGCCATGGCGGAAGCCTGCATCGACGAGGCCCTGCGCAATGTGGTGGCGGCCGGAGGCGATCCAGCCCACACCTCACTGCTGGACAACTTCTCCTGGGGCAACTGCAACAAGCCGGACCGATTGGGTTCCCTGGTGCATGCAGCCAAGGGATGCTATGCCTCGGCCATGGCCTTGGGCACGCCCTTCATCAGCGGCAAGGATTCGCTCAACAACGAGTACCGGGTGGGTTCAGAAACCATCGCGATTCCGCCCACCCTCTTGATTTCGGCCCTTTCGATCCTGCCGGATGTGTCCAAGGCAGTCAGCATGGATCTGAAAACCGCCGGTAATGTTCTCTTGCTGGTGGGCGAAACCAAAAACCACCTGGGGGGATCTGAGCTGCACGCACTTCTGGGTCTGGACGGTGGATCGGTTCCGAGACCGGACTTGAGCACTTCACCGGATCTCTTTGCGCGCCTGCATGACAGCATGCAAGCGGGATTGGTGCGCGCCTGCCACGACCTTTCCGAAGGGGGCCTTGCGGTTGCCTTGGCTGAAAGCGCCATGGCAGGAAACTTGGGCGCCAATGTTCAATTGCCCTCCGACACGGGTCTGAAGGATTCCTCCGCACTCTTCAGTGAAAGCACCACACGCTTCCTGGTAGAACTCGCGCCGGATCATGAAGGAGCCTTCCTGGAAGCTTTAGGTTCTCACCCCGTTTGCAGACTGGGGCTGGTGCAGACCGAACCCCGCTTGCAGATAGCAGGAGAGAACGGCAGCCCATTGATCGATCTTGACCTCGGCGCGGTTCACGCCGCCTTCAATAGTTCCTTCCAGGGCTAGCCTCTCCACCACGACCCATGCAAACCACCCAAGCCCTTGTGTTGCGCACCAGCGGAACCAATTGCGAACTGGAAACCGCCCGTGCCCTGGAACGGGGCGGGGCCCGAGTCGATGTGCTCTCCCACCGCCGCCTGCAGGACGATCTGCCGAGTCTCGTCAAGTACAAGATCATGGTCTTCGCCGGCGGCTTCAGCCACGGAGATGATCTTGCCGCAGGCCGGGTCTGGGGCAGCGATCTGCGCGCCATGCGCAAAGAACTGGACGCCTTCGTGGCAGACGGGGGTCTGATCCTGGGGGTCTGCAATGGATTCCAGGTGCTGGTGGAGTCCGGCCTGTTCCAACCTGAACGGGCCCCCGAAGAGCGCACCCTGGCCCTCTACTCCAACGCCTCCAACCACTACGAGTGCCGCTGGGTGGATCTGGCGGTGGAAGCCAGCGTCTGCCCCTGGCTCTCTGCCGGCTGGAAGTTCCCCGTGCCCGTAGCCCACGCGGAAGGCCGCTTCACCTGCACGGACGAAACGACCCTGCATGAACTCAAGGCCGCCGGCCAGATCGTGCTGACCTACCAAGGCCAGAGCGATCCTGTCACCTACCCCGAGAACCCCAATGGCTCTGCAGGGGATGTGGCCGGCATCTGTGATCCCAGCGGCCGCGTGGTGGGCCTGATGCCCCACCCCGAGCGCAACCTCGAGGTCTTCAACCGCCCGGACTGGACCCGCTTGGAGGGACGCAGCGAGGGTGAGGGCCTGCGCTTCTACTCGGACCTGGTGGCGGCAGCGACGCCCTGAGCGCCTGCCAGAAGCCCAGCTGAACTGTGCCAGGCCCTGCGCTCCTCCCTCAGCAATGGTTGCCTCGCCCCTGGGTTTTGCCCAATTCCCTTTGATTTCCCGCTGCACGATTCTGGAATCAGCCTTTTGGGATCGCTAGTTTCGCTCCTTAGAGGCAACACCTATGAAACGCACAACAACCCTTATGGCCCTTGCGGCACCTCTCCTTGGTGCCTTCCTATTGAACAGCTGCGCCCTGATGGCGGTATCCGGAGCAGCGGTCCTGATCACAGAAGAGTTCCGGGACAATGCCGTCAGCACGGTGGTACCGCTGGAACCCGCAATCGCCTGGACTGGAGTCCTCGCAAGTCTGTCCGGTCAGACCAACGAACTGATCCACCGGGACGATGCCCACCATAGCGCCAGGGCCGAGATCGACGGGGGCGAGGTCATCGTCCATGTGGAACAATTTGATCAGGGCCAGACCCGCATTTTGGTTGAAGCCAAGAAATACCTGATTCACAGCCAAGAGCTCTCTCTTCTCACCCTTGACCGCATCGAACAAGACCTGATGGGCCGCTGAGCGACTGGAGCACTGAATGCAACCGACCCAACCCTCCCATCGACTCTCGACCATTCTGAGCCCGATCCTGGGCGTGACTCTACTGGCGAGTTCCTGGACGCTGAGTTCCTGCGCCGCCCCCCTGGCCTTCGTTGGAGTGACCGGAGCCGCGGGGATCTATGCCACCCAGGAGTACCGCACCAACTCCACTGCCATGTGGCTCGATCATCCGGCCGAGGAAGTCTACAACGAAGCCCTGCTGCTGCTTGAGGACATGGCACCCCTTCCGGTGAACCACGACCCTCAGACGCAAACTGCGGAAGCATCTTTCTCCAAGGAAGAGTACTCCTTCAGAGTGGAATCCCGCGGCTCCAACCGCTGCCGGATCTCTGTGGGTGTGCAACGCTTCGGGCTTTGGAATCGCGGCCTGGCCGATGCTTTCCTAGCGCGTCTAAGCGACCGGCTCCAAATGAGCCAATCCTGATAGCAGTCCGTCTCTGACGCGAAGTCCATTCGCCCACGACTGGCGCAGACTGTCTTACACGCGATTCAGTTCTGCCGGGCGAGCTTGCGGTGACAGGTGCGGCAGAGCCCAGAAAGGCGCAGAACATGGCCGTGCACCTTGAAGCCGTGCTTGGCGGCGTTTTCAAGTTGCAGGTTTTCGATGCGCTCGTCGTAAAACTCTTCGATGTGCTCACATGCTTCACACACCATATGGTCGTGATGTTGGTGCCCCATCACATGTTCGTAGACCTTCTCTCCCATGCCCGTGTTGAAAGACTCAATGAAGCCGCCGCGTTCAAGCAGATCCAGGGTGCGGTAGACCGTAGCCCGTGATACTGCATGCCCCTCGTCTTCAATATCTCGTAACCAACCAAAGAGAGTTTCAGCTGAAAAGTGGTCGTGGGTACCAAAGATGCACTCAAATATCCGTACGCGCTGGTTTGTCAGACGCTGGCCCTCCTGGGCTAGATGTTCTTGAAACCGGCGCTGAATGGTAGAGTGCCTCATACACTGGGCCAGGCAGTCGACTCTTGAACTGTTCCGTGGGTCTCGGGCTGAACTTCGTCGGGGTCCTCGTCGAGGGCGTATTCCTCGCTGGACTTGCCCTGGTGACGAATGCCTATGTCCCGGCGGCAGAATTTGCCCTCCCAGGCGATCAGGTCATAGGCGGCATAGGCTCTCTCGCGGGCCTGCTCCAAATCGTCCCCCATGGCGGTCACGCAAAGTACGCGTCCTCCGTTGGTGACAATTTCGCCGCCCTCCAGTCGAGTACCGGCCTGGAAGATCTCAACCCCTTCGAGCGCGGCAGCCTCTTGCAAACCACTGATGGGCGCGCCCTTTGCATAACTGCCGGGATAACCGTCAGCCGCGGCCACCACACCAACAACACAACGGGGATCCCACTCGGGAGGCTCGATCTTGTCCAGATTCCCCTCGGCAGTGGCCAGGAGAATAGGCAACAGATCGCTCTTCATCCGCCGTACAAGCGCCTGGCACTCAGGATCGCCGAAGCGCACATTGTATTCGACCACACTTGGGCCGGCGTCAGTAAGCATCAAACCCACGAACAGCACCCCGCGATACTTGATCTCCTCACGAGAAAGGGCATGCACCGTGGGCACGAGTACGCGTTGCTCAATCTGGCGATGCAGACGGTTCGACACACTGGAGACGGGAGAGTAAACCCCCATGCCGCCCGTGTTTGGTCCCTGATCCCCCTCCTCCACCTGCTTGTGATCCTGCACAGTCTCCAGGATCAGAAGAGTCTCCCCATCTGTAATTGCAAAGGAACTGGCTTCTTCTCCCTTGAGGAATTCCTCGATCAAGATGCGCTCTCCTGCGTCCCCGTGACGACGCTCTTCCATGACTGCATCAACTGCGCTATGAGCTTCTTCCAAGGTGTCACACACATAGACACCTTTACCCGCAGCCAAACCGTCGGCCTTGACCACCATGGGCCACTCGGTCAAGGACTCCAGATAGCCCTTGGCGCGGCCAGAGTGATCGAAACGCTTGGCACCAGCCGTGGGAATGCGATAGCGCTCAAGCAGATCCTTGGCTTCGATTTTGGAGCGCTCCAGATTGGCACCCCCTGCGCCCGGACCAAAGACCAGGATTCCCGCTTCGCGAAGTTGATCCGCGAGGCCATCGCAAAGGGGATCTTCGGGGCCCACCACCACCAGGTCAACCTCTTCGCTCTGGGCCAGTTGAACGAGAGCGGGAAGGTCCGTTGCGGCCACGGGCACGTTGCGCCCAACTTCTGCTGTGCCCGGGTTGCCGGGGGCGCAGAGAACCTCATCGCAGAGGGGAGACAGTGAGATTTTCCAGGCCAGGGCGTGTTCGCGCCCGCCAGAACCTACAACGAGGACCTTCATTTTTAGGGGGGAGAGAGGCAGGAACCCTCGCTCAGAGCACAAAAGGATAACGCTCCTTCACACCGGGCGCCAGAGTGCATGGAGGGGGATCATGGAACTCCCCCTTCCAGCCCGAACCCGCACCCGGGCCCCGTTGCTTGCTAGGCTTGGGCATCGCGGGGAGTACCTCAGCCTGGCAGAGGGGTGTCTTTGGGTGGCACACGCCGTGGGTTCGAATCCCATCTCCCCGACCAAATCCGGCAACTGGCCCGGCGGCCACAGGGTCGTCGCAAACAAGGGGCGCCGATACTTCAAGGGCAACGGGCCGGCGCCCATCCCCAGGACCCTGACCCAAGCTCCCCCCACAAACTCCAGGCCATACTTGCGCCACCGGGGAGGTATGCTCTTTCGCGGTTGCGCCCGTAGCTCAGCTGGATAGAGCACCGGACTTCTAACGTCCGGCGGCTCAACCGAGAGGCTCCCGAAAGGCGTGCGAACGCGCCGCGCATCCGCCTGCTGGGACATGCCTTAGCGCCCGAAAGGCGTCCGAAAGACTCGCGGACTCCACCCCGCCAAGCCTACAGCCTTGGCGGGAACCCCTCCATGTCGAGCCCACGGGCTCCTACGCCACCTCGGACTCCTCCGCATCCACCGCGCGCGCCTTCTCCAGCAGGAACGCCGTCACGGTCTCGACGGTCGCGCGGAGGGATTACATACCAGGCGCTGCCAGCCCTCGGTGACCGTCTTGTGGCGGTGGTTGAGCAGCATCCCGAGCGCAGGAATCGCGCCGTCAAGGAGCGCGGAGTAGAGCCCCCCCCGAACACCGGGTAGCCTAGGGTCCCGCATGCGCCCGTAGCTCAGCTGGATAGAGCAGCTGACTTCTAATCAGCAGGTCGCAGGTTCGAGTCCTGCCGGGCGTGCCACCCTCGATCCCGTCCGCCTACCTTCCGCGCGGTCGGACCGGACGCCGGGAAACCCAGCTCCGAGCGCGCCAGCTGCGCTTTTCGCCCGTAGCGCGTCTCCCTTCTAATCCGACGGTCCCAGGTTCGAGTCCTGGCGGGCGCGCCACCGCCCACGCTCTCATTCCAAGATCCAACCGAGAGGCTGGCATGTGCCTCCCAGGCGTTCGGCAGGGCACTCAGCCTCAAGCCAGCTCCTGTTGACCATCATCAGGCAAATTCCCGGCCAGGGACGATTGTGAGACTGCTGGCGCTCTTCCCAACAAAAGCCGCGTCGTTCACTACACTTGGGGTAACTCAACCGACCCCAACAGCCGGAAAGAGGGTTACTCAGGCTTATGGACAAACAAGCCCCAATGAGGTTCATTTCACTCCCACTCCTAAGCACCTCGATTCTCCTCACCCTTTGCGGCGGCATGTCCGCAGTAGCTCAGGGCCAGGGTTTCTCAAGCCAGACGCCGAGGCGCAAGGTGGTGCCCAACATCGTCCTCATTCTCGGGGACGATCTTGGCAATGACATGCTCAGTGGCTACGGCGAGGCCCCCAACCCGCCCTGCACACCGAACATCGATCAGCTGGCCGCTGAAGGGGTTCTGTTCCGCAACGCATACACGAATCCAACTTGCTCCCCTACACGTGCGCAGGTCCTCACGGGTCGGCACGGCTTCAGAACTGGCGTCGGATTTCCAATCTCTCCGAACACAACGGCCCTTGATCTGAGCGAATTGATCCTGCCGGAAGCGCTCTTGGGATACGACTCCAGCGCGATCGGCAAATGGCACCTCAGCAACAACACGCAGGGGCCTACAGGCCCAAACCAGAACGGGTTCGTTCACTTTGCAGGCTCGATACGTGGCGCGGTGCCAGACTACTACTCCTGGCAGAAGGTGATCGACGGACAAATGTCCGTCTCCACGACCTACGCCACCACGGACACGGCAAATGAGGCCATCCTCGCAATGCAGACCATGCAATCCCCCTGGTTTCTGTATGTCAGCTTCAACGCACCCCATGTGCCGGCCCACATTCCACCTGCGAATCTATGTCCCTGCCCTTCGGGCTTCTGCACAAACCTGGGCACCAACTCGAGCGTGGCCGATCGGATCAAGGCCGCCACAGAGGCCATGGATACTGAACTGGGCCGCATCATGACCGCTCTGGATGCAATTGATCCCGATGCCTTGGTCGTGTTCCTTGGCGACAACGGAACAGCCCAGCAAGCAACCGAGAGCCCCTACGACCCGTCCCACGCCAAGAGCACGGTATACGAGCAGGGCATCAACGTCCCCCTCATCATCAAAGGCCCCATGGTCAGGAACTACGAATGCGATGCGTTGGTCTCCTCCGCTGACCTCTTCGCAACGTTTATCGATCTGGCCGGGGGGAA
The DNA here is from genome assembly GCA_014238415.1 of Planctomycetota bacterium. Taxonomy (GTDB): domain Bacteria; phylum Planctomycetota; class UBA1135; order UBA1135. Next base: position 27,685 of record JABABA010000016.1, read on the forward strand.
CGCCACAGCGGAAGACTCCGTCTCGCTTGTCCCCTACTTCACACCAGGCACGCCCTCCTTGCGATCCACGGTCTACGCCGAAATCTTCACACCCAATGGTCCCGGCCCTTACACACGCCATGACCGGACACTGCGAAACGCCCAGTACAAGTTGATCCGTACACTCACGGGACAGGATGAATTCTACGACCTGCTGGCAGATCCCCTGGAGACCCAGGATCTGTTTCCCGGACTGACGCCCAGTTCAGCAGGTTGGGCCGAGTATCAAGCCCTGGTGGCCGAGCTGGTTGCCATGGGGGTCGGCTGAGCAGGGGAGCGCCCGAGTGCGCGGCACAGCGAGTCCAGCCTGACCATCAAAATTCCAAGGCCGTCCTTGTGGCCGGATGCGTCACATCAAGGCGAACTGGTAGACTAGACGGCTCCTTCCCCCCCAATCAACTCCGATGCTGCGCCTCTTCTCGGCCCTTGCCGCCTTCCTGTTCCTGCCCGCCTGCACCAAGAGTGCCACGGTGACCCCCGAACTCAAGTCCCGTTGGAGCACCAAAGGCCTGTATGACCTGAAAGTCAACGACCTTGCCGGAGCACCGGTGGACCTCTCCCAATTCACTGGCAAGGTCACTCTGGTGGTCAACACGGCCAGCGAATGCGGGTTCACTCCCCAATATGACGGCCTGCAGGCACTGCACTCGGAACTGGAAGAGCGCGGCTTCAGCGTTGTTGCCTTCCCTTGCAACGAATTTGGTTCTCAAGAGCCGGGCAGCGGCGAAGAGATCGCGGCTTTCTGCAAGAGCAATTACGCAATCAGCTTCCCGGTGCTTGGCAAGGTAGGAGTCAAGCAAGGCGAGACCCAAAGCGAGGTGTACTCCTTACTGGGCACACAAACCGGAGACCTGCCTGGTTGGAACTTTGGAAAGTACCTGGTGGCCAGGGACGGAACGCCAATCGCTTTCTATGGCACCCGCACGGAACCCGGTGATGCCGATCTGCGAGCGGCGATCGAGGCCGAGCTTGCGCGTTAGTACGCGCGCCTCACTTCCCCATTGCCTCAACCCGCAGCACGCAGGCCTCTGTGGCGTCAGATTCAAGGCGGCCATCAAAGTGCCCCCATGTCCAAAGAGAGTCTTCGCTTTGGGGTGAGAGCAGCTGAGCTGCCACCCGGCACAGGGGTTGAGCGCTGGGGACCAGCAGGGTTCCCGCTGGCAAGGCCGCCGGGCCTTCTTCCCAGGCCCCTTCCAGGACCAGTTCATGGTGCCCCTGGAACAGGCGTCTGGCGCGCTTGACAGCGCTGATCTGATAACTGCGAGTGGTGCAGGCCAAGGGCTCATCCAGGATGCGGAAGCGGACTCCGTGCAGGGCAAGCATCTTCGAGTCCTGGTCGGTGGGTTCTCGAATCGCCCAGGCCCGCGGATGCACGGAAAGACGACCGGCCTCAAAACCAAGCTGCAGCCCGACGGGCGTAGATGTCCGCACATCTTTGGCCACCCTGCGCACTCCGAGCCCTTCGATCGGCACCTCGTCCACGGCCCCCAGCAGGATCTCGCCTGGCGTTGCAGGGACCAGGGCCGTGTCCAGGCCCAGGGAGAAGGGCTTACCCATGGAGCCCTCGGCGTCCAGGGAAGCCTCCAACCGAAGCAACTCAACGCTGTGTTTCTTCGCCCGGCGCACGATACCCAGCACGAAGGCCCGCGTGGCCACCACGCGCTGCTGATAGTCCAAGTAGGAGTAGGCCTCTGAGAGCACCGCCAACCGATTGCGCAAACCAAGCATGTTTGTCCCGAACCGCGGACGATGATCGTAGGTGGCCCAACTGAGGGGGTCGCGTGAACTCAGATTGCCATAGTCAAAAATGTACAGGTCCTGAGTCTCGCGCAGGTCCTCGCGGGTCTCCTCCAGGATCAGTTCCCGTGCAAAACGATCCAGGCGTGGATCTGTGTTTGGAGACAGACTGGTGGCATAGGTCAAGTGATAACCATGAAAGGATCCGTTGGTGGTGTGCAGATCCAGCACCAGGTGCGGGTCATATTCGTTGAAGACTCCCAACAGAGCACGGGTTTCAGGAGCCTCCGCCTTGACAAAATCCCGGTTCAGATCAAGCCCGGCGGCATTCGGACGCTGGCCCACACCTTCGTCCGGACCATTCTGGGCTACCCGATTGCTGCGCTTGATGCGCTCATTGCCATCCACGTTGTAGATCGGCAAACACCAAAACTGCAGGCCGTCGAGCAACTCATCGTGATCCCCCGCCACGATTTCCCGCAGCAGGATCAGGAGCGACTCCTTGCCCTCCACTTCACCCGCGTGGATGTTGCCGACCACCAGGACGCGCAGGCCATCCCGCGCGCGAGCTTGGACAGCATCGAGGGTCGCATCCTTGCCCGCCGCCACCAACAGGATCGGACGGTCCTCTCCGCTGCGCCCAGCGCTACCGAGTTGCAGCCGCTCTTCCTGATCCAGGTTTTTGAGGGCCGCCAGAAACTGCTCAGCCTCAACCAGGCGCGTGGTGCGCTTCCAATCGCTGACTTCCGCGGGGGTATGAAGATCTTGCATGGAATGCAGCCCGCTTGAAGGCAGGCATAGGAGGCAGGTGAGAACAAGGTGCATGGGGAGCCAGTCATAGCGCACGGGGTTCGGTTTTGCCACCCTGGCCGGCGCAACCAGCACCCTCGGCCTCTCTGGGATCCCCGCCCAAACTGGCGAAAAGCAAGTCCGAGCGCTATGACTGATCATCATGTACACCCCCCGATTCTCCCGCACGTCCCTCGTCCTGCTTTGCCTGGCCGGCCTCGGCCTGGCTGCAAACCAATCCAAAGATGATGTAATCCTCAAGGCTGGTCCCTTGACCTTCCGTTGGGTACCGGACTGGTTGCAGGTCCCCGAAGACAAGACTCTGGGCAACACCCACGGATGTGTGGCCGAGGCGCCCAACGGTGAAATCCTATTCAACACCGATGCAGAACACGCGGTCGTACGGGTGAACACCGAAGGCAAATGGATCTCTGACTTCGGCAAAGAACTCAAGGGCGGCCTGCACGGCATGACGATCACCGAGGCCAAGGATCAGACGCGCATCACGGTCAGTCACCTGGGGCGTCACGAGGTCTTGCAGTTCAATGCAAAGGGCGAGATGCTCTGGACCATTGGCTGGCCACAGCAATCCGGCAAGTACGAGTCCAAGAACCAGTTCCGCCCTACCGCGGTTGCAATTGCTCCGGATGGCTCGATTTTTGTGGCCGATGGCTACGGGCTGTCCTGGGTGCACAAGTATGACGCCGAGCGCAAATACCTCTTCTCCTTCGGGGGCCCGGGGACCGAGCGCGGGAAGATGCGCACGCCCCATGGATTGGCGATGGACACCCGCGGCAAAGAACCCAGCCTGATCGTATGCGACCGGGAGAACAGTCGCCTTCAGACCTTTGACATGAACGGAAAATGCACGGGCGTCTATAAGGAGCATCTACGTCGGCCATGCAGCGCATCGATCTGGGGCGAGTATCTGGCGGTGGCAGATCTTGCTGGCCGGGTCACGATCCTGAACCAGAAATTCGAGCTGCTCGGACACCTGGGAGACAATCCCGACCCAAAGAAACGGGCGGTGAATGGCGTACCCCTGGACCAATGGAAGAACGGCGAGTTCCTCTCGCCCCACGGAATCAGCTGGGGATCCGATGGTTCGCTCTATGTTCAGGACTGGAATCGATTGGGCCGGGTCACCAAGTTGAAGCGCCTCGACAAGCGCTGAGCGCAACTAGCGCTGGCGACGCAGCCAGGACAGGAACCGCTGTTCAAGGCATCCACGCTCAAGATCCTCTGTGGAGAGAGCGGCACCGCCATAGATCGCTGGCCAGACCGCTTTCTGGGCCTCTGGGCTGGGAGCCCCAACCAAGCCCTCAAGCAGGCGCCCAAACTGTTCGCCGCTCTTACGCTTGCTGCCACCCGCTTCCGTGCGCAACCAAAACAGGAAGCCCGAGCGGTAGGCACGCAGGAACTCAAGCCAGTCACCCCTGAACCGATCGGGAATGTCTCGACCCACCGCCGCGCTGCCCAGGAACGGGCCGCTGAGGGTCAGAGTGTGGACCTCGTCATCAGCGTAGAGTCGAAAGTGCTGGTCCCCGCCCCCCTGACGCTTCATGTCGTCAGCACCGTCGGACTGTGCAATGCGGAGAGTGACCACAAAATGATCCCGGCCAGCGAACTCGCGCCAGCGCGTGAAAGCCGGCATTGCGGGCAGAATGCCGCCCTCGGAAAGCCCGCCCGGCACAAACATCTCCCAGGCTTCGGTGGTTCGGCCGCGCAGGTCTCCATCCAAACGAGTATCGCACTCCCCTTCCGCTCCCACGACGACCTCAAGGGCCAGACCAGCGATCATTGCCATGGGCAGGTGTCCGTCGGACCAGTGTTCAAGCAAACTGCTCAGGACCAGTTGACTGATTTGTTGTCGGGTAAGGTTCGGACGATCCTCCTTGTCCATAGACGTGCCGTCCACATGCAGCAGGGAATAGACTCGGGCCTCTTGGATGAAAAAGTGCGACCAGCGGGTGGCTTCTTCAAGCCAGATATAGGGTTGGGAGGTGGGGTCCAGGTGCCCGGCGAGTGCCAGCATCTCGACGAACTCCTCCCGATCACTGGCCAAAATCACCACCAGGGGCTTGGGTTCCAGTTCAAGGCCCAAGGGCAGGCCCTGCCCCAGAGCAGTCCCCAGGCTCTTGGCGCTCTCCCAAAGAGAGTCCTTGAAGCCCAACAGTTCAAATGCTTCGCCTGCTTCGCCCTGACCCAGGGCTCGGCGCAGAGGAGTCCCTTTGGGTTTCTTGTAAGCCCCTCGCAAGGACGCAATCTGCTTGTGCAGCGGCTTGGCAAGTTTGGGGTCCATTGGACACCACCCGAGCAGGACATCCTGGGAGGCCAGGACTCCCTCAGCTACCGAGAGGAACAACTCACGCGTGTCTTCGTCCTGGAGAGAGCGCGCAGAGATATAAAGATCAACCCCCCCTGCGGGCAGGCGCACCCAACCAGCCGCAAGCAGAGTCTCCAGGTCCAGAGCCCCATCCGGGGGCAGCCCGATTCTCTTCAGTGCCGTCTGAGCACGGGCGGCGTAGTCCTCCGCCATGCAAGAAGAAGATGAAACGGCTCGAGAAGGCCCACCGCCACGGGCGGAAACCGCGTGCAGTGAGGACGAGAGCAGAGCCAAGCAGAAGAGTAAGGAGCAGGGTAGCTTGATTGCGTGCATGGCAGGACAGTACGCACCCCACACCAATTGATTGCCTTCCGAATAAGCAAAACTTGTGTCCAGTTCAGACAAGCTCTATTCAGAAAGGAAACTGAGCAAACCACGGGAATTGCCGCTGCTCAGGCGCGATTCGTCCGGCAATTTCCGCCAAAGCCGATGCAGATTGCCTGGGACCAACAGGAGTCTTCCCTTCGCCTGTAACGAGCGCTGCTTGAGCTAGAGCAGAGACCCGGAGCCCTCGATCTCGCCCTGGGTATCAGGTTCTCCGGATGGCTCGCTGGCCTGCTCCTCCGCTCCCTTTTCCACCCCACGCAACTCATGAATCCCCCAGGATCCGAGCAGCAGAGCACAGATACAAAGGAGAAGGTCCAACAGGACCAACTCGCCCGGCGCGAGCCCCACCAAAACCCCCATGTGCAAGGCCCCATCCTCGGCGAACACCGCCAACAGGGCTCCGGGAAGAATGATCAGGGCAAGCGCCATGAGCAACCCCGCGATTCCCAGATTGACCCATGCGCGCACCCGGGCGGCTTTGAGGGATTCGGGCACCGGGGCAGGCAGGCTGCCCTGAATCTCTGCCAGGCGTCCCAGGGCTTCGCTGCGTTCTTCCACGACCCGCCGCATGGCACGACCATGTTCCTCCGAAAGGCCCCAGACCTTTTCCTCGGCTCGTCGCAAGGCGGCCTGACCTTCAGAAGCGAGTTGTTCAAGCCGCACCTCCAAGGCCTCGGCCTGTGCGCTGGCGGCACCTCTCTCTTCAAGCACCGCCTCAAGGCGAGCACGGAGGGTCTCCTCCGCCTGGGCATGGCTATTCACGTCCTCAAGGGCTCGCTTTTCCTGGGCCAGGGAAGCAGCCAGCACTCGACGATACTCGTCGCGCTCCTGACGGGCGAGAAGGGTCTCTTCAAGGGCTCGCTGAGAAAGGCGCGTCTCCTCAGTCACACGCTGCTCGAGATCACGGATGCGCTTCTCGCGCACAGCAAGAGCGCGCCTGGCTTCCATAGAAGCCTCGTCACCAGCACCAATTCGTCTGCGGTCGGCCATCGGATCCCCTCGGCTGCTGAGAGATGGGAATTCCCTTGGGAATGCACCAGCACAAGCAGCACGCCTGAGAGTTTGCCCTCTTGAGGGCTCCCTTCCAAGCCTGTAAATGGGCTACATTGAAGGCATGACCAACCAACCCCCTTCCAGAGACGCAGAGCGGCTCTTCCGCGGACAGTTCTTGTTGCTCGGCTTGCTGGTGCTTGGAATTGCGGGCAACGGCTGGCTGATATTCAGTTCTCGTGGAGACCGCAACGGTCCCGTGGGCCCGCTGCATGACCAGGGCGCCGCGCCGCGCCCTGTGCAAGCGAGCCTGGAGGTCACTCCCGCCGAAGAACGGACCATGCGAGCTTTTGACATGGCGCATCGATCCGTGGTGGGTGTTTCCACCGGCGAGTTGGCGGCGGTTCGGCGCAATGGCCATCAGGTCCCCGTGCGGATCCCACAGGGCACAGGCTCGGGGTTCATCTGGGACTCTGGGGGTTGGATCGTCACCAACTGGCATGTGGTCCAGGAGGGCACCCTGGTGCGGGTGACTCTGGCCAGCGGGGAGGTACGCGAGGGGGTTTTGGCAGGCGCATCGGTAGCCGACGATCTGGCAGTGATCAAAATCAATCCCAGTGGACTCGATTTGGAGCCTCTGGCACTTGGCAGCTCACACGACCTGCGCATCGGCCAGTCTGTTCTGGCCATCGGCAATCCTTTTGGACTGGACGGCTCCTTGTCGAAGGGCGTGATCAGCGGCCTCAACCGGAGCATCGAAACCGATCAGGGCCAGCGCATGAACGGTGTGATTCAAACCGATGCGGCAATCAATCCAGGCAATTCCGGAGGCGCGCTGCTCGATCTCAGCGGACGCCTGATTGGCATCAACACCGCAATCCACTCCCAGACCCACGGCAGCAGCGGAGTCGGGTTCGCCATGCCCGTGGATTTGATCAACGAAGTCGTACCCTTGATCATTGCGGGAGAAATGCCCGTGGATGCGGGCCGTGCTGTTCTCGGGATCCTGATGCTGGACGATCGCGTGACGACCGGCATGGATCTGGTGGGAGTGATCGTGGACGCGGTTCTGCCCGGAGGCGGTGCCGAACAGGCAGGCCTCAAGAACCTGGAACAAGGCGATCAGGAGGACGACCCCAGGTTCGACCGCATCACCGCCCTGGATGGAGAAGCGATTCGATCCGCAAGGGACCTGCTCAAGGCCCTGGGCCAGCACCAGCCAGGGGACCAGGTTGAGGTGACCTTCGTGCGAGCGGGCGAGGCCAAGACCGTGCCCGTGACCCTGGGTTCAGCCCGCTGACAAGCAGAAAACCTGCACGGAGTTTCGTGTAGAGCCCCCCGGGGCTAGACCTTCGGCCCTCGAGCCGCTAAAACATGGGCCACATTTCTTCCCGGAATGCACTTCTCACCGCCCTGCTCCCCCCGTACCGGGTCGCGCAGGAAGCCCATTGACGCCTCAAGTCAACGCCCATGATCGAACTCGTCGAACTCTCTAAACGCTTCGGCTCCTTGTGTGCCGTAGACGGACTCTCCCTATCCATTGAGCGCGGGGAGGTATTGGGCTTTCTCGGTCCCAACGGGGCGGGCAAGTCCACCACAATGAAAATGATCACCGGGTTTCTGCCACCCACAGGAGGCAAAGCCACGGTTTGCGGTTTTGACGTGGAACAAAAGACCCGCGAAGCCCAGACCTGCATGGGGTATCTGCCCGAAGGAGCGCCACTTTACCCGGACATGACGCCACGGGGATTGCTGGCTTTCTGCGCGGCGGCGCGCGGGCTGCAGGGCAGTGCGCGCAACAGTGCCATTGGCCAGGCAATCGAGCGCACAGAGCTCACCTCTGTTGTGGACCAACGCATCGAGACCCTGTCCAAAGGCTTCAAACGCCGGGTTGGGCTGGCCCAAGCGATCCTGCACGACCCGCCGGTGCTGGTGCTGGATGAACCCACCGATGGCCTCGATCCCAACCAAAAAGCCCAGGTGCGTAGTTTGATCCGCGAGATGAGCACTGACAAGGTGGTGGTGCTCTCAACGCATATTCTGGAAGAGGTCGAAGCGGTCTGCTCCCGGGCAACGATCATTGCCGATGGTCGCCTGCGCTTTGATGGGACTCCGGTTGAGTTACGCCAGCGTTCGCGCTTCTTCAGTTCGATCGAGTTGCACCTCAAGGGCAATCCCGAAGGGGCCAGCCATGCCTTGGAGGGCATCAACGGCGTGGACTCGGTGCAGAGTCTGGAGTCCCCCGAGGGACACACCGCCGTGCGCATCTTCCCGCGGGACAAACAAGCCCTGCTGCCCCATGTCACGGCCCTCGCCAGCGAACGGGGCTGGCAGGTGGAGCATCTTTTTGTGGATCCCGGTCGGCTCGACGATGTATTCCGGGTTCTGACCCGCAAGGGTAGCACCGAAGAGCGAGAGACCTCGTCCGTCCCCAGTACCCCCAGCCCTGAACAATCCAACGACAACCCCGAACCGGCGGCAAGCAAGTCATGAACGGTACACTCGTAGTCTTCCGGCGCGAATTCGCAGCCTACTTCTCGACTCCACTGGCCTATGTCTTCCTGGCCTTCTTTCTGGTGCTGACCGGCATCTACCAGTGGGCTTTCATGGGCTTCTACAGCGCTGATCAAGCCAGCCTGCAAGCGCTGTTCGGTGGCCTGCCCTGGCTGTTCCTGGCTCTGATCCCCGCCCTGGGCATGCGCCTTTGGTCCGAGGAGCGACACAGCGGCACGATTGAGTTGCTGCTGACTCTTCCGATCTCTGTGCCGCAGGCTGTGCTGGGCAAGTTCCTCGCAGCCTGGGCCTTTGTGGGCGTGGCTCTGGCCTTGCTGTGCAGCGAGTGGGTCACGGTGGCGTACCTGGGCGAACCGGATCACGGAGTCATCGTCGCAAGCTTCATGGGAGCCTTTTTGATGGCCGGAGGTTTCCTGGCCTTTGCAGCCCTGATCAGCTCTCTGACCAAGAACCAGGTGCTTGCCTTTGTAGTCACCCTGGTTCTGTTGCTGGTCAACCTGACCGTAGGCTTCCCCGGCGTGGCTGACTGGTTGGGTTCCGTTTTGCCCGCAACTCTGCATCAGGCGATCAAGGACAGTTCCTTCCTGGTGCGTTTCGATGCCATCAGTCGCGGAGTCCTGGACCTGCGTGATGTGCTCTTCTTCCTCTCGGCCATGGCGCTCTGCCTGTTCGCCAATGCCAGCGTAGTCGACATGCGCAAGGGAGCCTGATTCCATGAAGAAAAACAAACTCTCCATCGTTTCCATGGGTTTGGCCCTGGCCCTGTTCCTGGCCCTCAATCTGTTCACCAGCGTAAGCCTGCGCTCCATGCGTGCGGACCTGACCGAGGGAAATCTGTTCACCCTTTCCGATGGCACACGCAACGTGCTGACTGGCTTGGATGAACCGGTGGATGTGACCTTCTATTGGTCCAAGGAGCAAACCGGCGAGAACCCCATGCTCAACGCTCACGCCCGGCGTGTGCATGAGTTGTTGGAGGAGTATCAGGCCCATGCCCAGGGAAACCTGCGCCTGCAGGTGGTCGAGCCCCTGGCCTTTTCCGAAGAAGAGGATGAGGCCCTCGCGGCGGGTCTGCGCGGACCTCAGGTGGACGAGGCGGGCAACCGCCTGTTCCTCGGCCTGGTGGTACGCAACTCGGTGGATGCGGTGGAGACCATGCCCTTTCTTGATCCGCGCCGGGAATCCTTCCTGGAGTATGACCTGACCCGCAGCCTGACCCGGCTGGCGGACCAGGGCTTGAAGGTGGTGGGTGTACTCTCGCCTTTGCCCCTGGCTGGAGGTGCTCAACCTCCCCCCGGCATGCCTCAGCAGCAACAACCAGAGCCCGCCTGGGCCATCTGGGAGTTCCTCAGCCAGAGCCTTGAACTGCGCGACCTGGGGACCACCTTGACCCATGTCCCCGCGGACATCGATGTGCTGCTGGTGATCCACCCCAAGGATCTCTCCCCCAGCACTGAGTACGCCCTGGACCAGTACGCACTGGCGGGTGGCCGCATGATGGTCTTTGTGGACCCCTTTTCAATGTTCGACCCCGCCGGACAAGCAGCACAACCGGGCATGGGCGCAAGTCGCTCCTCGTCCCTGGATGCGCTCTTCAAAGCCTGGGGCATCGCCATGACTCCGGGGCAGATCGTCGGAGATGTGGAGTCCGCCGACCGCACCCAGGGCAATGATGGCCGACCGGTGGCCTGCCCGGTGGTCATGCGTCTGGAACCCGAACGCCTGGATCAGCATGACCTGGTAACGAAAGGCCTCGGTGCCCTGGTGACCCTGGCCGCTGGTGAGTTGACCATTCTTGAGGACAGCCCCCTCCAGGCTGCGCCCCTGTTCACCACCACATCCGAAGGGGGGGGCCTGATGGACGCTGCCATGCTGCAGTTCAGCTTTGACCCCGCCATGATAGCCAAGACCTTCAGCCCAGATGGCACGGCCCGTAGCACTGCCTATCGCCTGTCGGGCGAGTTCAAGAGTGCTTTCCCGGACGGACCCCCCAGCGGCCCTGACGGAGCGCCGGTTGATGCCAGCAACCACCTCTCGGAGTCCAGCGCGACCTTCAACGGCATCGTGGTCTCCGATGTGGACCTGCTGCACGAGTACCTCTGGGCCCGTCGACGCAACATGCTGGGTATGACCTTCATCGAACCTGTCAACTCGAACGGCAACTTTGTGACCAACGCCGTAGACAACCTGACAGGTTCAAATGATCTGATCAGCCTGCGCAGTCGCCAGGTGCAAGCACGCCCCTTTACCCTCAAGCAGGATCTACGGCGCGAAGCGGACAAACGCTTCCGCGACCGCTATGACGAATTCAACGCCCAGTTGCAGGCCACCGAGCAGAAAATTGCTGAACTGCAAGGTCCTAATTCCGAAGGGGCGATGAATTTCAGCGCGGAACAGGAGCAGGAGCTCGCCGGCCTGCTTGCAGAGCGCGACCAATTGCGCAAGGACCTGCGCAAAGTACGCTTTGACCTCAACCGGGACATAGAAAGCCTGGGCGCACGCCTGCAGTTCCTGAATGTGATCGCCCTGCCTGGGATGGTGCTGCTAATGGGCGCCCTTCTACTGCTGATGCGAAGCCGCTCTTCCAACGCCCGAAAATCCGCCACGATTTCCAACGCCTCATGAGTTCCAAGACACCCTTGATTTTGGCTGCAGCGACCATCGCTCTCGGCGGCGCAGCAATCCTTATGGAGTCCAACCGGAGCGCCAGTACGAGCGCCGAGACCCAGACTGCTCTCTTTCCCGACCTCAAGTCGAAAGTGGGGTCCGTGGCACAGATTGTGATCCAATCCAGCGACGAGACCTTGACTCTGAGCCACAACCCGGAGTCCAACCAGTGGAGCCTCCTGGAACGCAGCGGCTATGCGGTTTCCCCTGAGAAAGTTGCAACCCTGCTGGGATCTCTGGCCCGTTCCAAGCGTCTCCAGCAGAAGACCTCAAACCCTGAGCGCTATGGGGACCTGGGACTTGAGGATGTGGGAGCCGAGGGTTCAAATTCCAGTCAGGTCAGTCTACAGCTGGCGGATGGCACGACCCTGGCAAGCCTGATCGTCGGACGCAGCCGGACCCAGGGCACGGAAGCCCATTATGTTCGCCTGTCCGGTGAAGCTGCCTCCTGGACCGCCTCGGGAGACCTGCACCTGAGCACCAATCTTGGAGACTGGGTGGAGACCATGGTTGTTCAGATCCCCGCCACGCGCTTGACTCAGGTTGATGTCATGCATCCGGACGGAGATACGATCCGCATGCAGCGAGCTCAGGAAGAGGACTCCAATCTGACGGTCATGAACCTGCCTCAGGGCAACGAGGCCAGCAGCGAGTGGGTGACCTCGCGCTTTACCTCGGCCCTGACGGGCCTGACCTTCGATGATGTGCGCACTCGCATGGATCTGGACCCGACACAGGTTGTCAGAAGCAGTTTTCATACGGCCGATGGCCTGGTGCTTCATGTGGCCAGCCAGTTAGAGACAGAGGATCCCGAAGTCCCTGGCACCGCCCCCACCGAACGCTTGCTGCTCAACCTGACCGCAACCTTCGATGAGAACCCGAGCACCCCATGGAAGGGGCCTTTGGCTCCTGGAGTGGAAGCGGTTGAGTCCCTCGATGACGCTCCAACAGAAGAGGCCGCGGACCCAAGTGTGGTGCAGGCGGAAGTGGAGGCCCTGAACGAGCAGTTCGCTGCTTGGACATATGTGATTCCCGCATACCGCAGAAATGTGTTCCTCTGCCGGATGGATGAGCTGGTCAAGCCGATTGTGGTGGAAGAGGTGGCCGATCCCTCAGAGCCAGGTACGGAGCTCGATGACTTCGTCGAGATTCCGGACGAAACCCCCACAGTTGAGGAGCCAGCGACTGATTCCTCTCCAACTGAACCTGAAGCTCCTGACGAGTCCAGCTCCGGCGAAGAAGCGCCCTCCAGCGACCTTCCCGTCCCGGATGAAACCGTGACCGAGCCCGAGAGCGATGCCCCCAAGGACAATCCAGAACCCGACTCTCCCGAACAAGGATCGGGAGGCGGCCAGCTCTGAGTCAAGTCTCGCCCCCGGAGATTCCGCTCTCCCCCTTGCGTTCCCAAGGGGCCAAGAACACTGGGAAGGATTCGCGTTGTTCCGGCCAGGGTCCAAGAAATCGGGGGCCAGCCCTGGATTTTTTTAGGGACCTTGCGAGGCCCGTGGGTTCATCCGGGCAGGTAAGGTCCGCGCCCTGATGAGCGCATCCAGGGTTGAATCCAAAAGCCACTCCACTTCGGAAGTGAATCTCAGCAGGGTCACACGACTCTGGCTGCCCTTGGCTGCAAGCTGGGCCTTGATGGCCATCGAGATGCCCCTGCTGGCAGTGGTCATCGGCCGGCTGCCAGACGAACGGCTGCATCTGGCGGCCTACGGAGGCATCGCCTTCCCCATTGCTCTGGTGGTAGAGGCCCCGATCATCATGTTGCTGGCAGCTTCCACTGCCCTCTGTCGCGACTGGCGGAGCACTTGCTATGTGCGCGGCTTCATGCGATCCGCGGCCCTCATCTTGACGGCCCTGCATGCCCTGATCGCGTTCACGCCAGTTTTTGACTGGGTGGCCCTGGACCTGCTGGCGGCGGATCCCCAGGTCGCAGAGTCCGGCCGACTGGGTCTTCAGATTCTCCTGCCCTGGACTGCAGCGATCGCCTACCGGCGCTTCATGCAGGGACTTTTGATTCGCGCGGATCGCAGCCGAGTGGTGGGCCTGGGGACAGTGGTGCGCCTCGTGGCCAACGCCACAGTCTTGATAGGACTGGCTGTCTTCAGCGACCTGCCCGGAATCGCCGTGGGCTCCTCAGCGATCTCGGCAGGAGTGCTGGTGGAGGCGGCCTATATCGGCTGGGCCGTGCGTCCTACCCTGGCAAGTTTGCGCGTGGCGGCGCCGGACAGCAAGCCCCCTCTGAACGCCTCCCGCTTCGCCCACTTCTATGTGCCCCTGGCCCTGACGCCACTGATCACGCTGTTGCTGCAGCCCCTTGGATCAGCAGCCATGAACCGCATGCCCAACCCCATCGACTGTCTGGCGGTCTGGCCCGCGGTGCACGGCCTCGTGTTCCTGACGCGCTCCATGGGATTCGCCTACAACGAAGTGGTAGTGGCTCTTGCTGAACATCCCGGAGCCAAAGCAGTCCTGCGACAGTTCCGCAACCGCCTGGCCCTCGGCACGACTCTGGTGTTGTTTGTCTTTGCCAGCACGCCCCTGGCGCCGGCCTGGTTTCAAGGTGTCAACGATCTCTCCCCCTTCCTTGCGGCCCTGGCCGTAGCGGCCACGGCCATCGCGGTTCCCATGCCAGGACTGCAGGCCATGCAAAGTTACTTTACCGGGCTTCTGGTTTCGGCCCACAAGACGCGCGGAGTGACTGAAGCGGTACTCTTGTTCTTTGTCATGGCCGCGGCGCTCCTGGCTGCCTGCGTAACCCATGGTCAGTTGGAAGATCCTGGGCTCTTGTTTGCAGTCAGCAGCTTCACCATTGCCAGTCTGGCCCAAACGATCTGGTTGGCCTGGCGCGTACGGCGCGAGGGTGCCTAACTACGATCTCACGGACTCTGGTGAGCGCGAATCACTTCGAGAACCGCCCCCGCGGCGTCGTTCGGAACGGTGAAGTGCAGGTTGTACTGCACAACCTCCCAGGTCCTGCCCTTGCGACGCAGAACGCCACTGCCGCGTACTTTTCCATAGCTTGCACTGGCCAGATCCTCGTCAAACCAGGCGTGCTGACCTTCAATGACAACTTCCCTGCGCCCCGGCACATAGATCCAAGCGCTGTCCTTGTCCTGAAAATATGATCCAAACGCAGCTTGGAAGTCGGCCTTGACCCAACGCTCGTTGGGATCAGTACCAAGGAAAACCCCATCTTCAGCTATACGGCCAAAGTAACCTTCCCCGTCCGCTCGAGCGGCGGCCTCGTGCCAGGCATCGAGGAATGCGGGCACAGACAGGGAGTCCTGCTCATGGGGCCCCACACACGCAGAGCAAAACAACAACATTGAGAGTGCACTTGGAGTCAATCGCATCAGCTCGTTCTTCTCGCTGCCTACAGAATAGGGCCTGCCTTGCCCAAGACCCAAGGGCCCGCTAGGATCGCAAGCATGTTCTCATCCACAACCCCGCCACGCAGCCCTGGTGGGATGTACGTGACGGGTGTTCTGATCCTCTGCTCCGGCTGCAGTTCACAAACCTGGGAAGAACACCCACTGCATCCTCTGGAGCACTTTGAGCGGGACCTGAAAATCTCAGAAGCTGCTGCAGTGGGGATCGAACAAGGGCCACTAGCAGCCCTCTCTGCCCGACTGGGGGGACTGGATGTCTACCTGCCGGACTGGGTTTCCTCTTCCGCCCAGGCGTTTCTGCCCCCCACCAGCGCGCGCAGGCATTTCGGCGACCAGACATTGGCTGTGCACAGCCTTGGCAGTGCGCTGCATCCGCTCGAATTTGCTCCCCAAGGAACTGATCTGCTGGCGTCTATCCCCGACCTGATCGCTCTCTTGATGCCACCACAGGAAACCCTGCGGCGCGAAGGAGAGCTGTTGCGTTTCAGGCTCGCCCCGGACGGACAGAGTGCCAGCGGGATTGCAGACCTCTTTCTCGCTGGTTTCGACCAGAGGAATCAGCGCTGCCAGGTTCGTCTGCGCTGCGCCCTGGCATTTGCTCGGGGCAACCAGCGCTGGCAGATCACGGCCCTCGGGTTGGAATCCGCACTGCAAGCCAGCACAGAATTCCCCGCCTTTCGAGATGTCACGCGGCGAACCGGTTTCAGCGATGGCATGGGATCCCTCAACAAGCGGCTGCTGCAAGAGGGCCTCGATGATCACCGCACCCTGGCCCTGGGAGGCTTGACGGTGCTGGATTGGAATCGGGACGGGTTCTTGGATGTGCTAGCCACGCGCAAGGGGCAACTGACCACCCTGCTGCAGAACGATGGCGAGGGTGGCTTCCTGCCAGTGCCCCATCCAATCGCAGCGCCCCTTTTGAGCCCAGCGTTTGTGCTTTGGGTGGATCTGGATGGGGACGGGTTGGAAGAATTGATTGGCTCTGAACCCCTGGACTATGAGGGCGAGCGAGCCTTTCTCTCCCTTTGGACCCGCACGGGAGCGGACCCCAGAACCTGGCGCAGGATCGAACGGGCCTTCAGCCTGCCCAACCCCCGAGGCCTACGGCGGTTGGCGATCCAGACCGTGGTCCCCTTCGACGCTGAAGGAGACGGTGACCTGGATCTTTTTGTCGCGGTCTATGGATCAGGGAGTTCCCGGGGGCCCCACTACAACACGGTCGATGCCCAGGACGGCGCGGACAATCATCTGCTCATCAATCAAGGGGGCCTCAGCTTTACAGAAGAGAGCGACTCCCGGGGCATTCTTGGCCAAGGATACACCTATGTTGCCACGGCCTTTGACTTTGACCAGGACGGGGACTCCGACCTGTTCGAGGGCAATGACTTTGGACCCAACCACCTCTGGCTGAACGATGGCGCCGGGAATTTTGCGGTCAACAAGGAACCTGGACTCTCAGGCTTCAGCGCCTACACCATGGGCTCCAGTCTGGCGGACTATGACAACGAAGGAGTCTGGAGTCTCTACCTGTCCAACATGTCCAGCGAACAAGGTCAGCGCATGCTCGAACTGCCCACTTCGATCAGCGAAGAGATGCGTCAAAGGGTAGAGATCATCGCCCAGGGCAACGGCCTCCATCGACAAGGAGATGCGGGTTGGTTTGACCATGCCACTGCCGCCGGTTGCGCCGAGGCCCAGTGGTCCTGGGGCTCGGCCTTCTTTGATCCTGACGGGGACGGGGACCTGGATCTGGCAGTCACCAATGGCTTCGCCTCCCACTCCAATCCCAACCACCCGGACTGGCAGACCTACTACTGGCGACAGGTTCTGGACGATGCCCTGCGCCTCGAAAAAGGACAGCTCAGCCGCGATGTGAACCTGAACACCAGGTTTCAGGGCTCCTTCAATGGCTATGAGCGGGATTGCCTGTTCTGGAACATGGACGGATCTGACCCCCATGGGGAGCGATGTTTCGTGGAAGCCGGCTGGCTGCTCGGTTTGGATGGAGAGCACGACGGCCGGGCCCTTGCGCCCCTGGATTTTGACGGGGACGGGGACGCCGATCTGGCCCTTTGGACTCTGCAGGGATTGCGGCTGTACGAGAACCTCTCCCCTCCTCAAACGACTCTGATCATCGAGCCGCAGGTCAAAGGCTCCAGCGCGGGCGCCATCGGTGCGGTGGTATCGATCGAGTCCGGGGAGCAGATTCGCCGGGCCCCGTTCCTGTTGGTGTCTGGCTTCCAGACACAAAACGAAGCGTCCCTGCGTTTTGCCACCGGGAACATGGGAAAGAGCCTGCGCGCGCGGGTTCAGTGGCCCGATGGCACCGAAGATGTCTGGGACGATCTGCCATCACAGGGTCATGTACAGTTGGAAAAGGGACATTCGGAGCACACCTCCGTCCCAGTCCCCCGCTGGCCCAGGCTGCTGACCCCGGACAAACCACAGCCAGCCCTGGACGCGGCCGGGCGCGGAATCGACGGACCACAATTGGTGGGACGGCCAGGACGGCCGACCCTGGTGCTCTTCACAAGAGATTCTGCACCAGCAGCGCTGTTCAATCAGTTGCTCACGGACCATCCAGGCGTCGCCCTGACCCAGGTCTCTCTCAATGGGGAGCCCGCCCCACAGGACGAAGCCCTCTGGCCGATTCTGGCCATGACCGAAGAACTCGCCCTGCGCTTCTTCGACCAGCGCAAGCCTGACTCCCTGACCGCCTTCGCATTCGACGCCAACGGTGACTGGCGACGGCTGCTGACAGCAGGCGCCCTGAAACAGGATCTTGCACCGCTGCTCGATCTTCTGGCCGAGGAAGGTCCCTTTCCCGAACTTTCGGTGGAAGCGGGCCGCCGAGCCCTGAATGAGAGTCGCTTCCGGGCGGCACAGGTGTACTTTCAAAACGCCCTCGATCAGGATCCGTCGCGCACGGATGCCTGGGATGGAATGGCCCGCACGCACCTCTCCTTTTCGCGACTGGCCAAAGCCGAGGAATGCTACGCCGCGGCCGTGGCAGCTGATCCGGACTACGCCCTGGGACACTTCAACCTGGGTGTGGCCCGAGCGCAAGGGAACAAGATCACCGAAGCGCTGATAGCCTTCGAACAAGCGCTTGAGATCGATCCAACCAACATCCGCGCCCACCTCGCCCTGGCAACCGCTTCCGCATCCCAGGGGGACCTGCCCCGTGCGCAACTCGCCTTGGAAGCAGCAGCAGAACACGACCCAAGTGCCGAGCCCTACCTGCTCATGACCCAGATAGCCCTCGCTGCAAAAGACCAGAGTGCAGCGCAGGCAGCCCTTGAGAAGGCCAAGCTGCGCGAACCCCAGCACCCGGACCTGCAAGTCCTTGAACAGCGCCTAAGAACGCTTGCCCCCAAGTAGAACCCTTGGGCTCGACTTCTCGCATGCACCCCACGAGTGGGGCAGAAAGCAGAACGCCGCTCACTCAGTCCAGACGGCGCACTTCAATCGCCCGATACCAGACCTGATTGCCGTGATCTTGCAGGGCAATGTGCCCCTGCTTGGCCAGACCATAATTGGGCCACTGCTTGAACTTGCTGCCAGCAACAGCAGCTTTCCACTCGTCCGAATGCAGATCGTAGGAACACTGGAGTTTGCCATTCATCCAGTGCTCCACATGATTACCGTCAACAGTCAAGAGCACATCATTCCACTCGCCCACGGGACGGGTGTTGTCTTCGGCTGGGCCATGCAGGGCGTAGTTGGCTCCGGCGGAAGTCTTGGGGTTGGGCTCTTCTCCGTCGAACCAGGCGTTGTCCAGGACCTGCATCTCAGGGCCGGTGAAGTATGCCGGACCCTCGCCCTCGAGCACGTGGAACATGATCCCCGAGTTGCCCTTGGGGCTGATCTTCCACTGCAGTCGCAGCTCGAAGCTCCCATAGGTCTCTTGACTGACCAGGTCGCCGCCGCCGCCAGCGCCCGTCAGATGCAAGACACCATCTGCCACAACCCAGGCATCAGGAAAATGGTCCTTCTTGTAACCACGCCAGGAAGAGGCCTGACTCAGGTCAACCCAGGCGGTGGCAGGAGACTCGCTGGGCTGTTGGGCCAGGTCGGGGCCGGTGTTGCAAGCGCAAAGGGCAAACAGGGCAATAGACAGACTGTAACGATTGAAGTTTTGCATCGGGAGTTCAGGCAGATTCGAGAACAGAAGAGCGGCGCGGGTAGGCCACTTGAAGAAGGACCAGGCAGACCACTGAGGCCCACATGGGAACACTGAAGAGACGGGTGTAGTCGAGAGCATCATTGACTGTGGCCCACTCGGCCACGCGACCAGCAATAATGCTGCCGACGATGACACCAATGCCAACGATTACCAGGTTGTAAAGGTTCTGAGCGCTGGCGCGATCATCAGAAGAGGTGTGCTCGTCCACCACCATGAATGAGACAAAGATGAAGCAGCCGAAGCAGAAACCATGCAAACCCACTCCCAGCAGGAGGACCACGGATTCAGGAAGAGGGATTTGGTCCACATAGGCGAAGAGTGCCATGCGCAGGGCATAGGCAATCAGACCGAGGCTCAAGAGCATCTTTCGGCTCAACCCCTTAGCGATCATCACGGGCACCAGTCCCAGAACAAGGGTCTCGCTCATTTGACCCACGGTCATGAGTCCACCACCACCAGCCCCAAAGACCGTATTCATCCAGCCAGGAGCCGCGACCTTGCGAACGCTGAGGAATGTATCTGTGTGAACGAAGTAGAACTGATGAATACAACTCACCGGCACTGCGAGCAGAAAAAGGGTCAGGAGCGGTTGCCGTCTGACAGCCGAGAGTGCCGCAAGAGCGGGATTGCTCTCAGCAGTGCGGCTGGGAGGAGTGTGCGGCAAGGTCAAGCAGAAACCCGCCATGACCACGCCCAGAATACCTGAAAGGCGGAAGGCGTCGGCCTTGCCCGCGGCCTGAGCCGCCAGCAGGGCATCCCCATCAAGACCCACGGGGCTGTGCTGGAAAGCCAACCACTGACCCATGGCCAGCCCCACGACTATCCAGCCCAGGGTTCCCCATAAGCGAACAGCTCCGAAGTCCCGATCCCGGTCGGGTACATGGTGGAAGGCAAGACTATTTGTCAACGAAAGTGTCGGCATATAGAACAGGCCATAAGAGAGCGCGTAGTACTTGAACGACTCCACCGAGCTGGATGCCATGCTCCAGACCAGGACTGCGCCCAGGAGATGACTGATCGCCAGGAGCTTCTCAGTAGCAAGAACCCGATCCGCGAGCGGCCCAAAAATCAACGGACCGATGATCGCACCCACAGCACCATACGCAAACATCGAGCCGATATCGGCCGACTCCATACCCCGATGGCGACTCAGAAAGTCCCACAGGAACGGCAGCCACGCCCCCCAGATCGCGTACTGGAGGAACATCATCAAAGAGAGCCTGAAGTGGACTCCCCTATCAAGGGGCTCAGCTGTTGAGGATGTCATTGAAGGATCAGGTGAAGAGTTGATTGAAGGTGGGCGTGATACATGCGGAGAAGTGACTGTCAGTCACTGAAAGCCGCATCAAAGGCGCGCTCGGAAGGCTTGAAGTCCAGGGCCCGGCAGGCGGCAGCGGACTCAGTTGCGCCGTGCTCCCGATCCATGCCTATATCCTCCCATTCCACGGTCAAGGGACCCTGGTAGTTGGCGTGATTGAGCTGACGCATGATGCTCTCGAAATCGATGCGTCCACGGCCCATGGAGCAGAACTCCCAAGCGCGGCCATCGGTGCCAAAGGCCGCATGACCACCGAAAACGCCCCCCGGAGTCGGGTGTTCGCTCCACCACACATCCTTCATGTGCACGTTCAAGATACGATCCCCGAACTCCCGTAGGAATCCGATGTAGTCCACGCCCTGGTAGCCCAGGTGCGAGGGATCGAAGTTGAAGCCAAAGGCTGGGTGCTGGTCCACCGCAGTCAAGGCCCGACGGGTGGAAAGCACATCGAATGCGATCTCCGTGGGATGCACTTCCAGTGCAAACGAAATGCCCTGCTCAGCAAAGGAGTCCAGGATTGGTTTCCAACGCTGGGCAAAGTCCTCGAAACCCCGGTCGATCATGCCTTCGGTGAAAGGCGGGAAGCCATAGTTTGCGTGCCAGATGGACGAACCGGTAAAACCGTTGACCACCGTGTGCCCTGTGAGCGCCAGGACCTTCTTGACCGACTCAGGCGCTGCGTCAAAGAAACGACGTGCCGCCCGCCCGGTGTCCTGCATGTGGGCCGCCGCCCGCGTACGCACACCTTCCGGATCCCCATCGCCCCAGATGTCCGGCGGCAGGATTGCCTCGTGCCGCTCATCGATCAGATCACACACCGCTTGACCTACCAGGTGCGAGCTGATCGCAAAGGAACACAAGCCCGCATCCTGCAGAAGAGTCCAGATGTTGGAACAGTAGTCATCCTCCTCGAGAGCTCGGTTGACTTCAAAGTGATCGCCCCAACAGGCGAGCTCAAGGCCGTCATAACCGAAGCTGCGAGCTTTTTGGGCCAGAACCTCAAGGGGCAGATCGGCCCATTGACCGGTGAAAAGACAGAGGGGTCGCGTCATGGATTCTTACGGACAGAAGGTGATGGACAGGGGGGTGGAGAGGTTTGTGCCGCCGCCTGCGGGATAGTCCCGGTACCAGTACTGGAAGTTCATTGTGTCTCCGCTCTGGATCAGAGTACCTCCGGGCAGGGCATCCCAGGCAGGAGTGAAGCCCACCTGGCCCAGCCCTCGGGAGTAGAGCACGTTCTGGTTGAAGGCCAGGGGAGCAGCACCCAGACAAAGGGTGCCTACACCCCCGCCGTAGTTCGGGACGCTGCCGGTCATGGGCGAGAAAAGCACCATGCCAAACTGGGCCATGGGCAGGTCACCGACCACAAAGCCAAGGTCTCCTGCGAGGATTGAAGGGCTTCCACTGGTGCTCAGCACAGCGGTCAACCCCGATGAGTTGGGCTCACCGGAGCAATAGGACGCGACTTCACACACCACGCCGCCTTCCGCATGCATCACCATATCGAGTGACCCAACTGCAGACAGGGAGTCAACCACCAGATTGAGCAACAGATCTGCAATCTCTCCAGGAGGCAGGATAGTTGGCAAGGCAAACTCAAGGTCGTCGATTGTGACCCCGGGCAGGGGATCATCCAGGGCCTCATCAAACCCAAGAGACAGACCCGCATCCAACACTGTCAGCCCGTCCTGTTGCTCCAGCGTTCCGCTCAAAGGCAGCAGCAAAGGCACGGGTCCAAGGGTCAGGGGCGTACCAAGGAAGTCGGCTTCAATGAAAAGGTTCATGGGCAGGATCAGATCCAGGGTCATGATTCCCCCGGGATCTCCTTGCAAAACGCCCACACCCGGAGCCAGTTGCTCAAGGCGCGCCACACTCACATCCACCGAACCCAATGGAATGTCTAGGGGGAAACCACCGAGGTAAAGTGAGGAAGGATCAAAGGTGCGAAACGTGGTGAAGAGCAAGCCCAGGGTCAAATCCAGACTGCCTCCAATCTCGCCGATCAGATCCACATTGAGGCCTGTAACCGTCGCCACGGAACCCACAATATCCATGCTCAATTCCCCATAGGGATTGCCCGTCAAGAGCATGTCCGCGCCCAGGTTCAGCGTGGTGGACACCGGAAGGTTGTCGGTTGGCGTCCCACCAATGAAGCCCGGCAAGGTCTTTGTCCCACCGGGGTTCGTGACCGGGTCGTAGCTGCCCCGCAAGGTGCCGGGCAAGGCCAGTTCAAAGGCGGCCGTGACGGTACTTGATGAACTCTCAGGGATTATGGTGAGTTGAACGGTCTGAGTACTTGCAGGGGCCACGAGGACCCCAATGAGGAGCAATTTGCGCATGGGAAGCTAGGAAATTGGAAATTGAGGGGAGTCACCAAAAAAGGGGACCCGATGGCCCCCCGATCCCCCCCAGCCTAGCCTCTGGGGCCCGTCTGTGCCATATCGAGTCACTATCCTGGCGCATCTCCCTTCTCCCAGGGCTCCGGGAGGGCCTCCCAGACACCTTGCTGAGGGCTCAAAGGGTGCAGGAGACCTGCCCTAGGGGCAGAAGGTCACCTTCAGGCCGCTCGAAAAATTGGCGGGTCCAGCGAAGGTCTGATCGCGAGTCCAGTACTGGAAGTGCCAATTGTCCCCGGCTTGGATCAGGGTGCCACCAGGCAGTGCCGCCCAGTTTGGCGTGAAGTTGACCTGCCCTCCCACGCCGGAGTGCTGCACATTGGCATTGAAACGCACAAAGGGATTGCCCACACAAAGAGTGCCCGGCCCCCCCACATTGGGGATCGAGGCATCGCTGGCAGACATGATGAACATGCCAAACTGATTGGCAGGCAGGTCGGCAACCACAAAACCGAGATCCGCAGCTGCCAGAGAAACGGAACCACTGGAACTCAAAACGGCACCCAGGCCCGAGGAGTTGGGGACGGAAGGACAGAAAGCCTGTACTCCGCAGGCGAGGCCCCCATCGGCAACCAATGCAACCTGGAGCAACCCGTTTGCAGTGATCGAATCCACCAGGAAGTCCAGCAGAAGATTGGCGACACCCCCAGGAGGCAAGACCGTCGGCACATCAATGGGATTGTCCGCAAAGACCGCTCCAGCAAAAGGATCGTTCGTCACCTGACTGAATGGAAGGTTGAGCACTGCCACCAACGAGAGAACTCCACCAGCCTGGGAGACCGTCCCCGAGAGGGGCACAAGCAGAGGAATTGGCCCAATTGGCGTCACGGCGCCCGCACTGCCGGTCTCAAGCAACAGGTCCAGGGGAACAACCACGTCGATGGTCTGCTGGCCAGCGGGATTGGAGCTCAGAACCCCAACACCAGGTGCTGTCTGGGTCAAAGTCGCGAGGGTCAGGTCAGCCGACCCCAAAGGAATGTTGACAGGAAAACCACCGATGAAAAGCGAGTCCGGATCAAAACTGCGAAAGGTGTCATAGAGCACCTCAAGATTCATGTCCATGGTTCCTGTCTGACCACCCAACAGGTCGATGGCCAACCCGTCAATGATGACAACCGGGCCTTGCAGATCGATATCGAGAACCCCTGCGGGCGAACCGTCCAGCAGGGGCTGGACCTCAAAGTCCATGCTGATGGGAACTGAAATGTTGTCGCTGGGCGAACCCCCAAAAATGCCCGGCAGGGTCTTGGTCCCGGTGGGATTTGTGACAGGGTCATAGACCCCTCGCCAAGCACCAGAAAGGGCGACTTCGGTAACTCCATCCAGGTGACTGGTGGACAGAGAAGGGTCAAGAGAGAGTGAGAAGGACTGACCCCAGGCTGGTGAGGTAATAAGAGTCAGAATGAGAATGGCGCGCATGAGAGAATCAGCACCAGGCTTGGGCTTGGGAATCCGAGGTGCAGAGATGAAGTCTACCCCATTAGCGAAGTCCCAGATGTATTCGAGTGGACGGGACAGGGGCTCGCAGACCACAGCCGCCCACCCTCATGACAGGGGCAGAAACGCACTCTCAGATCACCCCACATACGAAGGGGCAACGCCCCGGCCCTGCATTACCTGACCTGACTCATCGGAATCGCGCAGCGTTCCCTGGCCGCAAGGAGCGCAGCCTCGAGCACACGTTGGGTCTGGTATGCATCCTCAAAGTCCGGAAGTGCCGCCTCTGGCTTCTTGCCCCCAAGAACCTTGCAGATATCCGCAGCCATGTTGACAAAACCATGCTCGTAGCCGAGCACATGAGCATCGGGCCACCAGTTGGCCACATATGGATGGTGCTCTGCAGCGGTACACATGATGCGCCGCCAACCCCGCGTCTTGGGATCGTCCTGGGCATCATAGAACCAGAGAAGATTCATGTCTTCAAAGTCGAACTTGATGGACCCCAGAGTTCCGTTGAGTTCAATCGTGTTCTGGTTCTGATGACCGTGAGCCACACGAGAAGCCTCAAAACTGCCAATCGCTCCGCCCTTGAAGGTGGTCAAGAACAACACCGCATCATCAACGGTGGATCGCCCCCGTCCCTTGCCATCCAGGCGCTTGCGCTCCTTGACGAAAGTCTTGGCAACCGCGCCATTGACCTCCTTGACCTCATCACCGCTGATGAAGCGGGCCATGTCAACAATATGAGCGTTCAGGTCACCATGAGCACCGGAGCCCGCGTGCTTTTCTTGAAACCGCCAGAGCAAGGGCACCTCCGGACCACCCCAGTCCTGCAAGTAACTCGCGCGCACATGCTGCAGCACACCTATCTTGCCAGCGGAAACCAGCTGCTGGGCCAAGGCCACCGCAGCGCAGCGACGGTAGTTGAACCAGACGAAGGTCTTCTGGCGCTTGCGCTTCTTGGCCACAACCCGCATGGCCCGGGCATCCTCAAGGGTGCCTGCCAGGGGCTTCTCGCAGGCCACATGCTTGCCCGCCTCAAGCATGGCGATGGCCTGTTCCGCGTGCAGGTCGTTAGGCGTGCCAATGTCCACCAAGTCAATGCTCTCGTCCGCCGCAATGTCGCGCCAGTCACTGGTAAAGCGTGACCAGCCCCAACGCTTGGCGAAGGTCTTGAGTTCGCGCTGGTCACGTGCGCTGACCAGCTCCAGGTGGGGCTGACGAGGCAGATCAAAAAAACGCGGGGCCTGGTTCCAGGCATTGGAGTGGGCGCGGCCCATGAATTTCTGGCCGATCAGACCAATGGAAAGGGGAGTGCTCATGGGAGTAAGGGCTTGAAGTGGGGACACAAGTGTGCCGCCCAGGACTCCAAGCCTAGAATAGTCCCAGGGGGCTCTTGCGAGTGACGAGCCCAGTGTCCAGAATGCCCTGCCCACAACCCAGCCCCTCCATGCCCACCAACTTCTTCTGCCGCATCCTCGGCCACACCTGGATCCACCGCACAGAGGACCCCAAGGTCGTCTGGAGTGCGCGCAAGGACATGCTGCAACTACACGCCACCCCGGCAGGCGAAATCCGGTTCTACTTGGAATGCCACCGCTGCAAGGCCATCAAGGAGAACCCTACGCCCCAGGAGATCAAGAAGATCAACAATTGAACCGTGCCCCACGCCAGGTGCCCCAAGAGCGGCCCCATAGGTCTTTTTTCAGCACAACCCTGGGAACTCAGCGCGCCTGTGGCCGATGATTGAGGAGTCGCTCCCATGGAAATCCTCAAGTACATCCTGCTGATCTGCCTCGCGCCTATCTGGCTGCCCTTCCTCAAGGAGCTCTGGGGAGAATTCTCCCTCGCCATGCGCAGCGAAGGAGGCATCTTCAAAGCGCCCCCCGGACCGATTGCCAAGAGGAAGCTGGCGGAAGAACTGGCCGGCGAGGAACTACGCCAGGTGAGCGAGGAATTGCCAGATCGAAACCGGCCCAAAGTGCCCGGTCCCAAAGCCCCCCTACCTAGCGGCGGCCCCCAGACCGGCATCGTGCGCCGCCCCTTCACCCAGAAGGTCAAGGTCGGATTCAGGCGCTAAGGCCCTCTTCATGGGTGCTTGGGTTTTGCGCACTTGAGTCCCCCGCGCCAGAACCCCATCATGGTTCCATGGCATGCGGATCTCCACCGAGCCACACACCAAGGCGGCTCCGATCGATGAGTTTGTGGTGGTGACTCAAGGCCAGCCGACCGGTGGATTCACCGCCTGAGTTCTCCCCCCAGCGAGCACTTCATGTATTCGATTCTCACAGCCCTTGTTCTGCTTTGCTCGGCTCCCAGCGCTGGAACTCAAGACTCCGACCCACAGACCCCGGACCCCGACCCCGTAGCGGTTGCTGTGTTGTTGGAGGAACGCTGCGCCCGCTGCCATGAACCGAACTCAGGGGATGAGAAAGCGATCAAGGACTGGCCCGATGCAACCGACCTGAACGCGACCCTGATGATCGACCTGATGGTCCAGCCCGGCGATCCCGAAGAATCCGATCTGTTCATTACCTGTGACGAAGGTGACATGCCACCTGAAGACGAGGTGGAAGAACCCCTCGATGTGGCCGAACTTGCTCTCCTGGCCCGTTGGATCAAAGATGGGGCCAGCCTCCCCAACCCCGCGACCCTTGAACGTCGGCGCGCAGAATTGAAGGCGGCCAGAGAAGGTGCAGCCCCCCCAGCAGACACCACACTCAAGCGGCACTTCGGAGCAAAGACCTGGCTGGCCTTCACCGGCCGCCTGCACATGACCCTGCTGCACTTTCCCGTGGCCCTGCTGGTCTTGGCAGGTCTCCTGTCCCTGAGGTCCAGCCCCCCCGACCGACTACTGAAATCCTGTCTGGGAGCTGCCGCCCCATTTGCCTGCCTGGCCTCGATCAGCGGTTGGATCCTGGCCTCTGAACTTACGGGTGACATGGATCTTCACCGTTGGCTGGGGGTAGCCTGCGCTGCACTCTCAGTGGGAGCGCTTCTTGCGACACTGAAAGCCTGGCGCGTGTGGCGGCCCCTGGTCCTGCTCACGTGTGTCATTCTGATCGCCGCTGCACACGGTGGCGGGGATCTGGTACACGGGGAAGACTGGCTACGACTTCCCACCTAGCGAGCAGGGGTTTCACTGCGAGACAGATCTTCCCATCAACGGGTTCACACGAAGCGACACTTCAGCCATCAACCTGATGCGCCGAAAACAGGCGGCGCAGCTCCCCTAGTCCGCGATCCAGAGGCTCGCTTTATGGTTGATCTTCTTCAGTCCATCGTGACCAACATACGCTCCCTGGCACCATTTCCCCAGGTAGCTACAACTGTACTCGACATAACTGCACGTCCCGATGTCACGTCGCAACAACTGATCGAGGTCATTCAAACCGACCCTGGTCTAACTGGCAAAGTACTCAAGCTGTGCAACTCGGCGTACTACGGGTTCCAGCGCGAGATTGCTTCGCTGGAGGAAGCAGGGACCATGCTTGGAGCACGGACGCTCACCAGTCTTGTGTTGCCCTCTTGCGCGTCGAACTACTTCCAAGAAACCCGCCCTGCCAGCGACCGGCAGAATGGCTCTGCCTGGCAAGATGCTGTGACCACTGCGATCGCCTCCCGTCTGGTGGCCAGTACCACCGGGCGAGTAGATCCAGAAAGAGCCTACACCGCGGGACTGCTTCTGAATGTTGGCGAGTTGATTCTCGACCGTCACTACAGGAGAGGCCTCGATCAAGTGGAACATCAGGTCCAACAAGGCAGCCCACGGATCCTGGCCGAGAAGGCCATCCTTGGTGTTTCACATGCGGAAATCGGGGCCAGGCTGGCCACACGCTGGATGCTGCCCCAGGTGCTGATCGACACGATTCGCTGCCACCATGCCCCGGAGAGGGCGACCCAGGACCCTTCGCTCACTACTGCGGTGCATCTGGCCGAGGCCCTTGCACTGCACACCCAGGCAAGTGAGCTCGATCAGGAGGACAGAATCAACTCGCCCTTCCCAGTGAGCGAATTTGCCTGGCAACACGCAGACATGCTTCCCCAAGACCTGCTTAAGTTGCGCTCCCGATTGACCACAGAGTTGACCCTGATAGAAGACCAGCTGGCGGCCTAAGAGCCTCGCGGCAGCCAACTGAAACCAGAGGCCCTAGAAACGAACTCGCTTGAGTGCCTTGGTCAGCCGCAACTGCACTTCCCGGTGGCGGGCCAGCCCTGGCCACAGATCAAGCCAGTCTGCGGCCCAACCGTGGGCCTCTACTGCCAGGGCGAGCTCCCCCCGTTGCACTGCGGAAAGGCCGAGAATCTGAGCACTCTCGAGGCCCACACGTTGGATGTCCTCTTGCGTCCTCCCCTCCCAGGCCCTCTCGTGAATGGTATGCAGAAGGTTCTGCCCCGCTTCTACTGCACCCGTACGCAGCAGGCACTCGCCCCGCGTGAGATCAAAGGCAAGAACCTGCGCCAGGGGCTGCCCGGGAAAGTCGGTTGCAGTCAACAGCCCCAAGGCCCTCTCGTACTGCCTGTTCTTGATTGAACTCTGCATCAGAGCCAGGTTGCGCAACAAGTCCGACCCCGCCAGTTCACGCCCATCCACCCTGCTCCCCGTCAGGGCCCGCCCCAGGTATCCGAAAAGCGTCACCAAAGACAGCACGTCAAGGAAGTTGTGCTGGAAGACCCCTTCCAAACGATGGGGTCTCTGTGCGAGGAAGTCGAACCAGGCCTCGGGAGCTGCTGATCCGGGCAGGTCGTCCACCCTCTTATGGCCGCACAGACGATTCTCCAGAGTCTGCAACTTGTGATCCCCATAGGGCCCTGGCCCCTGGCCACCCAATAGGCGCTTGAGGGGATAGTAGAGGTCCAGGTGAGGGCGCCCCTCGAAAGGCGAGTCCAAACCGTTCAGGCGAAGACGATCCAACAGACGGTGCTGGTCGTAGGACTTGCCGAAAAAACTCACCACAGTCCTGGCCTCAGCGATTCGTCTCGCGACTTCTTGCATGAATGGCTTTTCCGCTTCTGGTCCCTGCAAGAACCCCTGCCACATCTCAAACGAACCGTTGGGCAGGAAACGGCCCAGACCAACCATGTAAACCCACGTCCCGCTGCCCCCGGAGAGGCCTGTTGTTTCCGTATCAAGAAAAATTGCGTCCCCCGCGCGGACGCTGGCCAGGGACGCATCCTGGGCCAGAAGCTCAACGGCTCTGGCATCCGCCTGATGTGCTTCGGCAAGCGTCCAGCACCCGTGGGCCTGCTTTGAATCCAAGGTCTGGATGCGGGCGTGACAGATTCCATCGCGCACCTCCACGGCTTCCAGGCCCCGGGGTGCACCCAAACCCGTTGGGCAGGCGGGAGCGTCCTTGATCTCGCTGTACACCGCGCCCCTGTCCTTCAGACGCTGACGCAATCGACCCAGTGCAGACGAGCAATCGAGTCCTTGATCAGGAGAGTTCCCCCCGCTGACCTTCTTCAGGGAGATGTTCTTCTGGCCCCTGGATGCAGGGCTTTTTTTCGGGGCCGTCACCTCTTCACGCCGCAGGCGCTGCAAGCGCGCGGTCAGTTTGCTCTGGCGGGGACCCACTCCAGAATCACTCCTGCAACTGGGCACCGCGGGTCATGTGCCCTTCAGGGCCAAAGTCTTCGGCGCTGCAAGGGGATTCCATAGGATCATCCAGTTCCGATGGTTCCAAGGCGGCAAGATCCGGGCCCTTGGAGAGGTGCCTGAGCAAGCGCAGGACCCCAGCCTTGCCTTCGGCACCCACCTCTTCCACAGGCCCCACGCAGGCAGGACAGCCGCGCTCGCAGGCGCAGCGCTGCACCACGTCAAGACAAGCCTCCAGCAGTTCCCGCTGAGCAGCCAAGAGCAAATCGCTCAAGCCCACACCACCCTGCACCCGGTCATACAACACAAGCGTGGGCCGCCCGAAGTGGGGCGAGCGCACCTGGGCGCAAAGCCCGAGATCACTGGGCTGGCAACGCACAAAGAGCGGCGCAGTACTGCGCATCAACTCCCCCAAAGCGTGCCAGGCGGTGCCACCATCCGAACAGCTGGCCCCCAATTCCGCCGCGGTTTCCTCCGAAAGGGTCAAGAGAAAGGCCTCAGTGTCGATTTCCTCCGGTGGCAGGTGGATCTCCCCGGCCCCCACATTCTCTTTGGTGTAGAACCGAATCTTCTTGTAGAGGGTCGCAACAGTGGTCACATGCACCTCTCCACGCCAGACGCTGATGTCCTCACCGGTTTGCTCGGCGGGCATGACCCCCTCCGGAAGAGTCACGGGGTGCGCCACGGCAAAATCCGCTCGATCCCGCCGCAGACATTCCTCCAGACGCAAGATGCGCACATCTGTGTCGCTTTGGGCATCGGTGTAGTAATCCGATTCCACCTGTTTCGCGTAGGCCCGGCGGTTTTGGTGATCAAAATGTTCAATGCGCCATGTCACACCTTGGACCTGGTAGATCGCGCCCTCATGACAGGTCACCAAAGACGACTCGCGGTCGGTTTCTCCCAGTGCCCGTTCCGTGCCCTGCTCCAGGATCAACACATTGTCCAGATCCCCCCCTGCCAGGGAAACATCCTGGGCAGGATAGGCGTCCGCCATCCAATAGAAGGTTCGCTCGCGCTCCATCAAGAAACCCGAATACTCGGCCAGATAAGTCAGAACCTCCGCCGCACCACTCACTTGCCCAAAGGAAGGGTCTCCGCTCAGGCTGCCGTCCTCTGCTCTTTGAAAGGGCAACTCGAAGGCCGCACACTTGAGCTGCTCCGAAAGCAGCACCAGATTGTCAGGGTCCAGGCCCAGACGTTCCCGAGGAGCTGCAAAGAGATATTCTGGATGGGCAGCCAGGTATTGGTCTGTGGGTTCCGAACGCGCCAGTTGCAAAACCAGGCTCGGGCCTCCGCGCCGACCCACCCGACCAGCGCGCTGCCAAAATGAAGCCTGACTACCGGGATAACCCACCAGCACCGCCACATCCAAGGCACCGATGTCGATCCCCAGTTCCAGGGCGTTGGTGGAGATCACCACCTTGATCGAGCCGTCCTTCAGCCCGGACTCGATCTCCCTGCGCATGTTGGGCAGATAGCCCCCACGATAGCCCTTGACCTCACTGGGCTTGAGACCCAGCTCACTTGCACCCTCCTTGAGATAACGGGTCAGCACCTCCACGGCAGTCCGGCGACCGCAGAAGAAAATCGTCTGGTGATGGGAGCCACATACCGCAGACGCCACCTTGCGCGCCTCTTCCAATGCGCTGGCCCGCAGCCCCGCCACAGGATTCAAGAGCGGTGGGTTGTAGACCGCAAAGTAACGCTTGCCAGCGGGAGAGGCGTCCTTGTCCACCACGGTCACCGGGCGTCCAAACAGACGCTGTGCGTGAGCCGCCGGCTCACGCACGGTGGCGGAGCTGGCCAGAAACCTGGGGTGCGCCCCATAATGGGCAGCAATGCGCACAAGTCGCCGCAGCACATTGGCCACACTGGACCCAAAGACGCCTGAGAGCGAGTGCACCTCGTCCACGATGATGAACTCAAGGCCTTTGAACAATTCCGCCCAGCGGGCGTGGTTGGGAAGGATCCCCTGGTGCAGCATCCAAGGATTGGTCAAGACCATGTGCCCCCTGTCGCGCAGGGTGCGGCGGACACTGGTGGGCGTGTCCCCGTCGTAGGTGAAGGCGTGAAATGCATGCTCACCCTCGTGACGACCGAGCCCCTCGATCATGGCGGTCAGTCCCACGGTCTGATCCTGGGAGAGAGCCTTGGTTGGGTACAAGAAAAGCGCACGGGCCTGCCCATCGGTCTCCAACAAACGCTGCAGCACCGGGACCGTGTAGCAAATTGTCTTGCCACTGGCGGTGGGCGTGGCCACAAGCACATCCTCTCCATTGAGGGCCGCTTCAATGGCTTGGGCCTGATGGGTACGCAGTGTGCGCACTCCCTGCTCATGCAGAACCTGAACCAACTCCGGCGCCATGTTGGCAGGAAATCCACGCCGACTGCCCTCGCGCTCGGGGGTCTCGTGCCAGTGCACAATGCGCTCGCGCCAACGGGCTTCGGCCTTGAGAGAAGAGACAATACGCTCGACTGGATTCTGCCCGGTTCCCCTGCCACCAGCGGCGGCTCTGGCTGCATCCACTGGCTGGATTTTCGGGCCCTCGGGGCCATTGCCTGCAATCATCGATTCACTCCCGCGGTTGCCCCTCCAGGCAACCCAGCGGCCACGCCGTTCGGTTCCTGTTAGGGTTCCCCAAGACTACTGGGCTGAAGCCAGGGAATGCAAGACCAGAGAAGCCTCAGTCCTTGAAAAGGGCCAGCAGTGCCCCATGCAGGCCGCTCTTGGCGGGTACAGCACGCACCCCCTGGTCCGTGACCAGGACCGGGCCGGCCCCTGGGCGCAGGCCGACTGTGAATCTGCGCACCTCCCCGTCCCGCCTGGTCAAAGAAACCTCAAGGACCTTGTCGAGGGGATCAGCCTGCCCTTGAAGGTAGCTCTCAGCCGAGAGGAAAAAGAGCATGTCCAGAAGGTCCAGGAGTTCCGTGGCCGACCGCTCCTGACCCTCCCGCCGCCAGGTGCCCTGCTGTTGACGCATGTAGCTGCGAGTCAGGTCATCCCAGCGCACATCGAGGCGCACCAGATCCACCTCATCAAGACTCCATATCTCCAAGCTTCGGAAATCGTCTGCAGGGCGCGAAATCACATCGAAGAGAGTCGCGTCAACCCGACCCACCATCGTTTCCCCCGGACGCATGAATGTTCGCGTCAAGTCTTCGCCTTCGTGAAACAATTCGCGCCCGATCCAGGCGACCTGGACCTCGTCCCCGTGAATGCCGCCCAACTCGAGTGCGTAGCCCCAACGCTCGCCTCCCTTGGGAAATTCCTCGGCGACCTTCAAGTCGCGCTCCCAAGCTTCGATCAGGCCGTTCTCCAAGGCACCAAATATCCCGTCCACCAGGACCGAACTGGCCAGGCCAAGCTCTTGGGTCTGCCCCAACTCATCGATCTGCTGCAGAGCAAAAACACCTTCCCTGGTACGATACAAACGCACGGTCGTTGCACCTTGCAGCAGACGAATGGCCTGCACATCCGGACGGAAAGTGTGGAGGAGGGCACGGTCAGTGAACTCGATCCAGTGCTGGATCAAAGAATCCGCGGTCTTGCCCCCCACCCCCAGAATCCGTTCTTCGCCGGGACGGACAACGGACCAGTTCCCGTCTTCCCGGCCTCCGGACATGAGCAGAGTCTCCTGCAAACCAGAACCGGTCTGCCACTCAAAGACCATCTCCGGGTTGTCGAGTCCCCAACGCGCCAGGGGAATATCGAAGTTGGCCACACTGGGATCCGAGGGAGGGTCATAGGCAAAGCCCTGGACCTCGACCCTGCGCAAGGCCTTGAGCCAGAGCAGCATGCCAAAGGGATCCATCTTGACCCGCTCAGGCGCCAACAACTGCCAGCCCCCTCCCTTGCGCTCGGCCAGGAATGCAAAGTCAGGATCAATCTGCTCCTGACCCTGCCATCTGCGCTCCACCCTGACCACGGCCTCAGGATTCATGCTCAGCAACTGCTTGGACCGAAAGTCCTTCACACTGCGCTGCAAAATCGTGTCCAGGGTGCGGAGGATGCGAAAGGTCCCACCACGGGTGCGCGCATATTGACTCATGCCATCCACGTCGAGGGCGCCAAGAACAATCTCCAGCTCCTGGGTTTCACCCGCCTCGTCCCGCGCAATGATCCGCAGGGAAGCACGAGGAGGCTCAAAGCTGGCCTCAAGGTCTTTTTCCTCACTAACAGCCACAAAGCGCGCGTTCTGCTGCAAGCCCTTGAGCAGCGCTCGAAAAAGAGCCGGCTGCACGGGGTAACGCAGAGGATCGGTCAGTATCCAACCGCGCTCGGTGAGCTCGAAACCGAGGTAGGTCTCGCGATCGGTGTGATCCACAAATACCCCAACGATCTGACCGGGGTCCATTTCCCCAAGCAAGAGCTCTTGGTGATGAAAGCGCGTCCCGTCCTCGATCTCCGTCTGCTGCAACACAAAAAAGGAGAGCAAACCCACAAACAAGACCAAGAAAATCAACGATCCACGATTCACCCCTCCACCCCCTCCCCGCCAAGGCTCCGATCGGGACCACCCCGGCGACGCAAGAGGCCAACGAGCACGCCAATCACCAAGCACCCGATGGGCAGATACCAAAGAGCGATCTGAACCACGAACGCAGTCGTCTCAACAGGGGCTCGCATCACCGCCGGATCCTTGGAAGAGATCGAGACCCGATACTCCCGGTCCGCCACCCAATTGAAGAGGTTGCGGGCAAAGGGCTCGTTGAACGATCCCATACGCGGGTCCGCAAGAATGCTGTCCTGCAGCATGGCGCCACTTCCCAGGAACACGATGCGATTTTCACGCACGGAACCATCCCCCCCCACGGCCTCCGTCTGCTGAACGCCAGAAGCGGCCGCAAACCCGCGGTTCCAGACCAGCACCAGATCCTGAGGCTGCTGGTTCTCATGGTCGTCGGGAACCCAGTTGAAGGGTGGTTCATCCAACCAAGATCCGGGAGGTCGACGAGGAGAGCTCACGATGGCCTGGGCCAGACCCAGACTCGGCTGACGAGCCACCCGCAATCCGTGAGCCGCAGGCACCCGCAGGGGTCGCGCCGCGTCCTTGTAGGGCCCGGTAATCGGATGGGCCACCATGTCATCGGGCAGAGCCTGCACATAGGCCACCTGGGGGCCGCCCACCACCGGCGCAGTGGTGGCCGCATCCCGCTTGGGCTCACAGACAATTCCCGGAGTGATCTCAACGCCATAGGACTCGAAAAACAGATCCAAACCGGAACTCTCGAGCTGACCCGGATCCGAGGGGGCCGCCAGCACCAGGCGTCCTCCGCGCTGCATAAAGGCCTCGATGAACTCCTGTTCCTCTTCGGTGAAGGGCGTCTTGGGCTCCAGCACCGCCAGGACACTGCAATCTGTGGGCAATTCGCCATTTTCGATGCCGGACCAGCGCTCCGTACGGAAGCCGTCGTCCGTCAGAATCGTCTCCAGGCGGCCGAATCCCGCGGGATCACCCTGCAGCTCAAAGGCATCCCCCTCTCCGTGACCGCGACTGAAACAAACCAGGGGACGCTTGCCCTGAGTCACCTTGAGCAAGGCCGCCAGAACCGCTTTCTCCCCATCGAAACTCATGATCGCAGGAGCGCGATAGGCATTGCGATCCGGATTGCCCGGATCCAAGGCCGCAAGACCGTAGCGCCCAAAGAGGGGCACGACCTCGCGGGCAGGAACACCCGGGGGCAGGTCGGGATCCGCTTCAGCCGGCTGGGAGGGCAAGTGCGAAACGATCAGGCAATTCTCCAAGCCCCGGATGCGCAGTTCCTGCTTGCGACGTTCGATGCCCACCGCATCAAGCATGTTATGGCGCGTGATCTTGAGCTGGTCCCCCGCTTGCAGTTGCATGACTTCCAGCAGTTCCGAGGTACGGCTTTGCACGGCCTGGGCCACACGCTCAAAGGGAGCAGGTTCGGGTCGGAAGAACACATCGATGTGGACCACACCTGGCAAAGCCACCAGTACGCCACGGGTAGAGGCATCCACAGAGGCGCTGCCCGTAGCGGTCAGGTCATAGCGCTGGCGCACACCCGGCCTCGCCGCCAGCCAGTTGACGGCCAACACCGCGGCCAGAGCCAAGACCACAGCCAGAACCACCTGAGCCATAATCCCCAGACGGGAGATCTTGCCCACACTTTGGGAGCGACTCATACGCGCCACCTGCGGCCTTCCAACATGCGCACTGTGGCAAAGAGGAACAAGCAGGGCCAGGAACAAAAGAAAACCACCTCGGCGGTGTCGATCACACCCATGCGCCAGGAGAAGTGAAAGTGTCGCAGAACATCCATGGCTTGCAGGCTGGAACGAAGAGTCTGGATCACCAGTTCCCCCAAACCGCTGGAGCCCACCAGGGCATCAGCGGTGTTGAGCAACTGCCCCCCAAAGGTGGGAACCAGAATCCAGCCGAGGCAAGCGGCAAACGCCAGGAAAGCAGCCAAGAGGGGCGTGCTGGTCGAAGTGGCAGCGAACAAACCCAGGGAAACAAATAGTCCCGAGGTCAGTACCGCCCCCAGCCAGGTGGCGAATACCGACCCCCAATCCGGAGGACTGCCCTGCAACTGGAACAGCAAGCCATAGAGGGGGACCACCGACCAGATCACGCCCAGGAAGGTGGTAGCAGCCAGGAACTTACCCACAACCACCGCGGCATCACTCACGGGCGCGGTCAAGAGATACTCGAGAGTTCCCGAACGGGACTCTTCTGCCATCATGCGCATGGCAAGCAGCGGAGGCAGAAAAACCAGCAGAGCCCAGAAGAGGGTTCCTCCGCCCAGGGCTCCACGAAGAGCCGCCCCCAGATCGCCGCCGGTGTAGCCCAGCACCAGATAAAGCAGGAGTCCGTTGGCGAAGAGAGCCAGACCCATAAGCACCCAACCCAGAGGGGCCAGGAACAAGCCGGCAACTTCTCGCCGGTAGATCACCATGGTGCCCCTCATGCCTCGGCCCCTGGGTCACCAGATTGGGAATCACTGCTGCCTGGATCATCGATCTCCATGGGCGCACCCAGATCACGACTTGTGCCCTGGTCAAAGGGGTTGAGGCTGTAGATCATTTTCTTGGCGGGCTGACCCTCGCTGCTGGGCTCCGCTGGGGGAGCGCTGCTGGACTGAAGTTGCAGGAGACCGCCCCCATCGTCCAAAACCGGATCGTTCGATTCACTGAGACCCTTCGGGGCCCCGATCGCCACTGTATTTCCCGCCACCAGCTGAGCGAACACATCCTCCAGACTACGCATCTGGGAAGAAAGTTCGCGAATTGCCCAGCCCTCCTGTGCGGCGAGGGCGCCCACATCCTCACGCAGATCTCCCTCCCCATGAATCACAAAACCCTGATGGATGCCGAGGCGTTCTCCGAGTTCAACACGCAAGACCCCGGGGAGACTTTTGAGCAGTTCCAATGCACCCGCCGGATCCGCCCCCACAAAAGCCTCCAGACGCACGCCCTCCGTGCCACCCAGATGCTGCTCCAGTTCTTGCCGGGTTCCATCCGCCACCAGCTGCCCCTTTGCCATGACCAAAACCCGTGCACACATGGACTCTATCTCCGCCAGAATGTGCGAGGAGACCAGGACCGTGTGATCATCGGTCAGGTCGCGCACAAGACTGCGCACCTCCCGCCGCTGCAGAGGGTCCAGACCGCTGGTGGGCTCGTCCAGGATCAGGACCGGGGGCTCGGGCAGGAGCGCAACCGCCAGGCCCACCCGCTGACGCAGTCCACGGGAGAGAGTCCCCACCAGTTGGTGCGAGCGCTCACGAACTCCTACCCGCTCCAGCACCTCGACCGAGCGGCGCCGACGATCTGCGCGTCCCATGCGATGCAGGCGGCCATGAAAGTCCAACATCTCCCTGACCTTCATCTCCCGATAGAGGGGCACGGATTCAGGCAGGTAGCCGATGGACTCCCGCACCTTGAGGGAATCACGCAGCACATCGTGACCCGCGACCTCCAGACGCCTGGCGGAAGTGGCGGGCAGGAAGCCAGCCAGAATACGCATGGTCGTGGTCTTGCCCGCTCCATTGGGACCCAGCAAGCCCACCACCTCGCCTTGCTCGAGGTGAAATGAGACTCCATCCACGGCGTAGTGGCGCCCGTAGCGCCGAGTCAGTTCCTTTACCTCAATCATAGGGGCAGCAGAATACCCGCTCGTGGGGCAGAGGTTGCGGGGCAGGCCTGGCGATTCCTTTGGTGAGCGAATCCGAGCGCCAGAACCGCACGATTGTGGCTAGGCTGGGGCCATGCAGCGACTCCTATTCCCGCCCGCCAGCCTGGCGAGCCCCCTGCCCCGTCCTTCCACCACAGCCGGCAACCGAGAAGGTGGGATTGGGATGATCGATGTCTGTCGATTCTTTGATGGACTTCTGGATAGGAGGACCTGTTGATGCTTGGTGCCTCTCTGGCTCTGATTGGTTTGGGAGTGGTACCCGTGGGCGCAGCCACAGGCGAAGGCAACGCCCAGCGCCCCAACATCCTGATGATCTACATGGACGATCACGCGGCCCAGACCATAGGGGCCTATGGATCGGCCTTTGGACCGACCCCCAACATCGACGCCATTGCAGCTGCGGGCATGCGCTTCGACCGGGCTTTCTGCAGCAACTCGATCTGCGGGCCCGCTCGGGCAGTGACCTTGACCGGCCAGCACAGCCACATCAACGGGGTGCGTGACAATCGCGGCACCTTTGACGGCAGCCAGGCGACCTTCCCCAAGGCTCTGGCCAAGGCAGGCTATGAGACCGCCCTGTTTGGCAAGTGGCACCTGAAGAGCACTCCCACAGGCTTTGCTCATTTCGAGGTCCTGCGCGGTCAAGGACCCTACTACAACCCTCTTCTGATCAACGAGAACGGACAGGAAAAACACCGCGGCTACACCACGCGCATCGTCACGGATCGAGCGCTTGAATGGTTGCAGAAGGGGCGCAATCCGAAGAAGCCCTTCTTATTGATGCTGCAACACAAGGCACCCCATCGCAACTGGCAGCCGGGTCCCGAGGAATTGTTGTTGTTCGACAATGTCGCCTTCCCCTATCCCGCAACCCTGTTCGATGATTGGGCTACACGTAATCGCGGCTGCCGCGATCAGGAAATGTCCATCGCCCACCATCTGAGGGACAACTACGACCTCAAGCTGGCCGCCCCTCGCGGCCTCGACCCCGAACAACTCAAGGCCTGGAACGCAGCCTATGAGCCCCGCAACAAGCTCTTCCGGGCCAACCCACCCACCGGAGAAGCACGTACACGCTGGAACTTTCAGCGCTACGCCAAGGATTACATGCGATGCATCATGGGTGTGGATGCCCAGGTGGGACGGGTACTGGCAGCCCTTGATGCCGCGCAACTCAGTCAGAACACGATTCTGATCTATACCTCGGACCAAGGATTCTATGTGGGCGAGCACGGCTGGTACGACAAGCGCTGGATGTATGAAGAGTCCCTTAAAGTGCCTCTCCTTGTGCGCTGGCCCGGAGTTGTGACTGCCGGCTCAAGCGATGATCACCTGGTCCAGAACCTGGACTTTGCGGCGACCTTCTGTGAGCTGGCAGAAGTTCCAGACGGCATGCAAACCCAGGGACAGAGTTTCGTTCCCCTTCTACGCAACATCGAACCAAGCGAGGGGCGCGACGCGATTTATTACCGCTACTTTGAAAAGGGCGAGCACAACGTTCCTCCCCATCATGGCATCCGAACCCGCAGCCACAAGCTGATCCGCTACCCAGACGAGGACTTCACCGAACTCTTTGATCTGGAATCAGACCCAAGTGAACTGCGCAACCTGGCCGCGGATGAAGAGCACCAGGCCCTGCGCAGGGACCTGGAATCCAAACTCAAAGCCCTGGCAGCCAAGTTTGGTGACCGGTTGCCCTGAGCCCAGTGGCTTTTACGGAACTCCGCAACGGCCCGCTGCCCCGGTCCTGCTAGGCTGAGACTGTTCCTGGCGCTCGGCGCATGAACAACACCCCACAAGAAGAACCCCCAAAGAGGAACCAACATGATCCTTCCCCTTCTATTTCTAGCGGGAACAGCCAGCCCGGGACCTGTCCCCAACGCGCTGCTGTCTGCCGACCCCGCGCCCTTGGTCAAAGTCACCCAAGGGGATATCACTGAAGCTGTCCAAGCGGCCATCGATGAGTTCGACAAGACCTTCTCCGCCTGGGTCACCAAGATCCGGGCCGCCGAAGGGGAAGAAGAGCGTGATGCTCTTTTTGCTGTGCGCCCCACCGCCGATGAAGCGGTCAAGAAACTCTTCCCCCTGATCGAGACCGAGCCCGCCAGCGAAGGTGCCTTCACTGGGCTCAAGTGGATCGCCACCAGAGCCCCCGCCGCTCCCGAGCACGCTGCGCGCGCCCTGAGCCTCTTGGCGAAGCACCATGTTGAAAGCGAGGAGCTCAAGGACATCGCCATGCGCGCCACCCGGGGCTCGATCGAAATGGTCCCCGCCCTCGGCTTGATCGTCAAGAATTCCCCTCATCGGGAAGTGCGCGGCTGCGCCATGCTGGCCATGGGCATTCTTCAGGTGCAAGACCCCGAGTCCCGCAAGGACGGGGAAAAGATGCTTGAGCTTGTTGTGGCGGAATACGCCGACGTCAAGGTCTATGGAGGCCGCTATGAGATAGGCACCATGGCTACGGGCGAGCTGTACGAGGCGCGCAACCTGCAGATCGGCATGACCGTGCCGGAAATCGAAGCTGAAGACATCGACGGAGTGGACTTCAAGCTCTCCGACTATCGCGGCAAAGTCATCCTGCTGGATTTCTGGGGCGACTGGTGAGGCCCCTGCCGGGCCATGTACCCCCACGAGCGGTCGCTCGTGAGTGAATACGCATCACGTCCCTTCGCCATCATCGGCGTCAACTCCGACGACGACCGGGAGGTCCTGAAAGAACGCATCCTGGAAGAGTCCATCACCTGGCGCTCCTTCTGGAACGGCGGCAGCACCAGGGGCCCCATCTCCACCACCTGGAATGTGAGTGGCTGGCCCACCCTCTATCTGATTGACCACGAAGGAGTCATCCGCCACAAGGGGCTGCGCGGGGACAAACTGGACTCGGCTCTCGAAGAGATGGTGCCCAAGGCCGAAGAGGCCCTCAAGAAGAGCGGTCGCTGAGGCCATGGGGCTTGATCTGAGTCCAGCGGCGAACCTTTGAAGATACCAGCCCCGCTGCGCCCACCGTGGACGCAGCGGGGTCTTGCATACAATTCGATTCCTGCCATGATGGACGACCAGGATCGACCGCAGCCCTATGAAACCTACTCTGCCTCTGCTCGCGGCCCTTTGCTGCTTCGCCTGCGCCCAGGTTGATCCCTATCCCAAGCTCATTCAAATTGGCGCCAGTCCAGAAGGCGAGGGCCCGCGCATCCTGGCCCTGATCGCCCACCCTGATGATGAGTCCGCTTTCGCCGGAGCACTCTTTGCCAGCGCAGTAGAACACGGCAGCCGGGTGGATGTGATCTGCATCACCAACGGCGAGGGCGGCTTCAAGTACTCCACCCTGGCACAGAGAGAGCACGACCTGGAGTTGACCGTTGAAGAAATCGGTCGCCAGCACCTGCCCCGCATACGCGAAGCGGAACTTACCCGCGCTCTGGGGTGGCTCGGAGTGCACGAGCTCCTGATGCTCGGACAACTGGACCACCGCTACACCACAGATCTGGATGAGGTCATGATCCCGGACCAGAGCCCCTGGGACCTGGACCTGGTGCGCGAGCGCCTGACCAATCAACTCAAGCAGGGGCCTTATGACCTGCTGTTGACTCTGGCACCATCAATCACCACTCACGCGCACCATCAAGCCGCCACCTTGATCGCGGCCCAGGTGGTGGCAGACCTTCCCAGAGATGTACGACCGGTGCTGCTTGTGCCAACCGGGAGGAGCTTGGAAGAACAACCCACACCTCCCCTCGGCCTGAAACGCCAGCCCCTGACCGCCGTGTCCGCTGGACCTTTCAGCTTCAACCGACGCACACGGTTCGGACACCGGGATCGCCTGGACTACTCGATTCCAATCCTCTGGGCCATGGCCGAACACCGGTCCCAGGGAACCCTGCAGATGATGGTGGGACGCCACGATGTGGAAGATTATTGGGTGCTGGCTGCCTCGGCCCCAGACGCTGATCAAACGGCCCGCGAGTGGATCGACCTGCTCAGGGTGCCGACCTATGAAGTCCCCAGCTATGATGAGAGCGCCGGTACCAACGCCCACTGGACCCCGCAGGCGGACAAGTCCCCATGAGTGAGCAGCCCCCCCACACCCAGACCCGCCTCGTGTCATTGGATGTGCTGCGCGGGCTCGACATGTTGGTGATCATCGGTGGCGCAGCAATTGTGCGGCAATTGAATATTGTCTACGGGGGCTCCTTCCTGGGGAGCCTGGCCCATCAACTTGAACACGCCGAGTGGCACGGCTTTCGATTCTATGACCTGATCTTCCCGCTCTTCCTGTTCCTCTCGGGAGCGAGTCTGCCCCTCTCCCTGGAACGGCGGATGCAGGCGGGAGCCGCAAGGAAGCCACTGGTCTTAAGCGCCCTGCGCCGGGCTCTCGTGCTGGTACTGCTGGGTGTGCTCTACAACGGAGCGTTGAGTTTGGATGGCAGCGAGTTGCGCTACGCCAGCGTGCTAGGGCGCATCGGTCTGGCTTGGTTCGGAGCAGCTCTGGCTGTGATCTTCTTGAGCCGTAAGGGACAGCTGCGGTTGATCGTTGGGATCCTGCTTGGCTATTGGGCCATGCTCGCCTGGGTTCCCGTGCCCGGCTGGGGCGCAGGGGATCTCTCACCGGGTCACAACTTGACCGACTGGATCGACCAACAACTGCTGCCCGGTCGACTGTACCGAGGCGACCGCGACCCCGAGGGTATCTTGGGAATCCTGCCCGCCGTCGCCACGGCCATGATGGGCGCCTGTGCCGGAAGAGTGCTCATGGAAAAGGCACCCTCCCATCGCTGGCGAGCAGTCAAGCTGATTGTCGCCGGCATATTGGCGGTTGGACTCGCAGCCATCTGGCATAGGTTCCTCCCGATCAACAAGAATCTCTGGACCTCGTCTTTCACTCTTTTGTGTGCTGGCTTCAGTTCTTGGTTGCTTGGAATCACCAGCTACTGGCTTGACGGTCCCAAACAACACAAGTGGACCCTGCCTCTGCTCGTGATTGGCGCAAATTCCATCACGGCTTACCTCTTGCACCGCTTCTTGAACTTCGAAGGACTCGCCAATGCTCTCTTCCTGACACGGGGCCTGAACGAATTGGTGGGGGCCCTCGTTCTGCAGTGGCTGCTGTTGTGGATGCTGTATCGGCGGGGCTGGTTCCTCAGGGTCTAGGGGCTCGTTGGTTGACCTGGAGCCGCTTTGGAGAGTGCCGATTTCCTCCCCGGTACAACCCACGAGATCTTTCCACGCCAAAAAAAACGGCCCTGTGGTGCCGTAGAACAGCCCTGCCAGGGAGAAATGAGCTTTTTTGGCCCCGGACCTGCCGGGCGGCCGGATGCGCGTCTGGAGGTAATCCCAATGACCCTAGCCCTCTTGATTCTAACCGCCTTTGTGGCGCCGCCCCTTATGCTGGCGTTCACTCTTGGCCATACCGGGCAGTTGCCCTCTCCGCCCCTTCCGCCCCATCAGCAGGAGTGGCCCCACGCCATGGGCCCCTACCGCAGTGCAAGCGAGATTCCGCGCCCGCCCAGTTGCATGCCCTTGGAAGAGATGCGCTGGATCTGCTAGCACTCCTGCCCACTGAACTCAGTAACGCGCGCCGGCCGCGTCTCCTAACAGAGACGCGGCCGGCGCGCGTTTGAGTCCGGACTCTACGGATGATGGGTCCGGCCAAGATCTGAAACGGGTCAGCTCTTGACTTCGAAGTCGGCGTCCACCGGCTCGTCGTCTCCGTTGCCATTATCTGCGTTCGAAGCATCTTCAGCACCTGCAGCTGAGGCAGCCTCAGCCTGTTGAGCCTCTTGCACAGCCTGACCAAGCTTCATGGCCTTTTGCTGGAAAGCCTCAAGGGATGCATCCAAGGCAGCCTTGTCATCACCGGCGGCGTGCTTCTCAAGATCCGCAATAGCGGCCTCGATCTCCGCCTTGTCCTCTTCCGAGAGTTTGTCGCCGTGCTCGGTCATCTGTTTCTTGGCCTCGTGCACGATCTGGTCGGCCTGGTTCTTCTGGTCTATCAACTCACGACGGACCTGATCGACCTCTTTGTTGGCCTCAGCTTCCTTGTGCATGCGCTCCACTTCCTCGTCGGTCAGGCCAGAGTTGGCTTCAATCTTGATCGACTGCTCCTTGCCGGTACCCTTGTCCACAGCCTTGACATGCAGAATGCCGTTGGCGTCCAGGTCAAAGGAGACCTCGATCTGGGGTGTGCCGCGCTGGGCAGGGGGCAGGTCGGATAGCACGAAGTTCCCCAGCAGACGGTTGTCGTTGGCGAACTCCCGCTCTCCCTGATAGACCTTGATGTCCACCGAGGGCTGATTGTCCTGAGCAGTAGAGAAGACCTGGGACTTGCTGGTGGGAATCGTCGTATTGCGCTCCACCAGAGCGGTCATCACGCCCCCAAGCGTCTCAATGCCCAGTGAAAGAGGTGTCACGTCCAAGAGCTGCACGCCCTTGACCTCGCCTGCGAGCACTCCACCTTGGATGGCGGCACCCAAGGCCACAACCTCGTCCGGATTCACACCACGGTTGGGTTCCTTGCCAAAGTACTCCGTAACCACCTTCTGCACCATGGGGATGCGGGTAGATCCACCGACCAGGAGAACATCGTCGATGGCACCGGGTTGCAGATCCGCGTCCTTGAGCGCTTGCTTGACAGGCAGCATGGATCGCTCCACAAGCTCCCCTACCAAGGA
This sequence comes from Planctomycetota bacterium, assembly GCA_014238415.1. Classification (GTDB taxonomy): domain Bacteria; phylum Planctomycetota; class UBA1135; order UBA1135. The sequence goes on from JABABA010000016.1 coordinate 72,295, forward strand.
CTCGAACTTGGCCCGAGTGATGTTCTGGGTCAGGTGCTTGGGTCCGCTGGCATCTGCGCTGATGAAGGGCAGGTTGATGTCGCTGGCCTGAGCCGTGGACAACTCGCACTTGGTCTTCTCGCATGCCTCCTTGAGACGCTGCAGAGCCATGGGGTCCTCGCGCAGATCAACTCCCTGCTCTCGTTTGAAGCCATCAGCCACAAAGTTCACCAGGATATCGTCAAAATCATCACCGCCCAGGTGGGTATCCCCGTTGGTGGCCAAGACCTCAAAAACCCCATCACCAATGTCGAGTACCGAAATGTCGAAGGTACCGCCGCCCAGGTCATAGACTGCCACTTTGCCCTCTTTCTTCTTGTCGAGGCCAAAGGCAAGGGTTGCCGCAGTGGGTTCGTTGATGATGCGTTCCACGACCAGGCCGGCGATGGTGCCTGCGTCCTTGGTTGCCTGGCGTTGACTGTCATTGAAATAGGCGGGTACCGTGATTACTGCACGCTCGACCTTCTCACCCAGATGTGCTTCGGCGGCCTCCTTGAGGGATGAGAGCACCAGGGCGCTGATTTCAGGGGGTGTGTACTCCTTGTCCCCCATGTCTACTTTGACCAGATCTTCGGGACCGCCCACCAACTTGAAGGGAACGGACTTCTCTTCCTGGGCGACCTCATGGTGCCGACGGCCCATGAAACGCTTGATGGAAGCGATGGTGCGAGTGGGGTTGGTAACCGCCTGGCGCTTGGCTGCGGCACCCACAAGACGCTGGCCGTCAGCGGTGAATGCCACCACGCTAGGGGTGGTGCGGTTGCCTTCGAGGTTGGTGATGACGAGAGGCTCGCCGCCTTCCAGTACTGAAACCACCGAGTTGGTGGTGCCCAGGTCAATGCCGATAATCTTGGAGTTGCTCATGGTTGTCTTGCCCCGGCACGATCCGGGGATTGTGCTGCTGATAGTTCAAACCCCGTGCCAGGGACCAGTGAACGCCCTAAGCCTATGCACCGTAATGGGTTAGGAAGACCTAGAGGGATCAGTCAAGGCCCAGATTGCGCCAGATTGGCAGGCCCCAAGGGGCCGGGATCAGGGACCTGCCAGGGTGGCAGACAGCCCAGTGGCTACTGCAGCCCGTACTCCTTGATCTTGCGGTAGAGGGTCCGTTCCCCGATTCCCAACACCTTGGCAGTGCGCTCACGGTTGTCCTCCATCAGTTCCAGGTTGGCTTTGATCAGAGCCTGTTCCATTTCTGCCAGGGAGCGTCCAGCCAGATCCAACTGTCCCCCGCGGGATTTTCCATCCCCGGCCAGAACAGTCTCGGGCAGATCCTCGATCTGCAGGGTCTCTCCTTGGGCCAGGAGCACCATGTTCTCCACAGCGTTGCGCAACTCGCGCACATTGCCCGGCCAATCATGACGAGCCAGGACCGCGCGAGCCTCGGCGGAGATGCCGGTCACAGGTCGGCCATGTTCCGCCGCCAGGGTGCGCACGAAGTACTCCAGTAGAAGCGGAAGATCTCCAACTCGATCCCGAAGCGGCGGCAGGTCGATGCTCACCACCTGCAAACGGAACAACAAGTCCTCGCGGAAGGTCCCCTCGGCCACCATGCTGCGTAGATCTCGATTGGTGGCGGCCACCAGACGGATATCGACCTTTTTGGGCTCGTGCCCACCCACCTGCACAACCTCGCGGCTCTCCAACACGCGAAGGAGTTTGGCTTGGGTCTCAAGTGGCATGTCCCCCACCTCATCCAAGAACAGGGTGCCACCGTCAGCATAGGCGATCCGTCCCTGCTTCTCTGCCACTGCACCGGTGAAGGCCCCGCGCTTATGGCCAAAGAGCTCCGATTCGATCAAACCTTCGCTCATGGCCGCACAATTGACCGCCACAAAATTGTTCTTGGAACGCAGACTTCCCCGGTGCAGGGCACGCGCTACCAGTTCCTTGCCCGTCCCGCTCTCACCAAGAATCAATACTGTCGCGTGGGTCGCAGACACCTGTGAAACCACCTGGAAAACGCGCTGCATCTGGGGCGAATGCCCCAAGATCCCCTCCAGACCAAAGCGTTCGTCCAGCTGACGACGCAGGTCCTCGTTCTGACGCTTGAGTTCCTCGTGATCCGCCAGGAGCCGCGCACGATCCACCGCCCGGCTCAGCTTGGCGCGCAATTCCGGCAGGCTCACCGGTTTTGCAATGTAGTCCTCTGCCCCGTGTCGCATGGCGTCAACGGCGGTTTCGATGGTGGCATGGCCGGTAATCAGGAGCACTGGCGTGGTTGGGTGCAAACTGCGCGACTCACGCAGGAGATCGAGTCCTGAAACATCTGCCATCACCAGATCGGTCAGCACAACATCAAAAGAATCGGCCCGCAGCAACTCCAACGCCTCGGCGCCTCCGTGGACCACCTTGCATTCGTAGCCATCCATCTCAAGAGCATCCTGCAGAGACTCTGCATGAGCCACATCGTCATCAACAATCAGCAGAGAAGGAATTGCGGCTTCACTCATGGTCGTCTTCCTGTTCAACGCTGGACTCAGCCTCTGGAGTTTCAACATCCCTCGTGCCGGTCACTTCCTGCACCAGGGGCAATGTAATGGTGAAGCTCGTTCCGCGCCCTTTCTCACTGATCACCCCGATTGTGCCCTCGTGCTGCAGGACAATGCGGCGAACAGTTGAAAGGCCCAGACCCGTGCCGTCGCGTTTGGTAGACCAATACATGTCAAAGCAATGCTCCAATTCTTCTGGATCCATACCAATGCCCGTATCCGTGATCACCAACTGCGCGCGGGAACCCACCCGCTGAACCTGCAGTATCAACTCGCCTCCGCCCGGCATTGCCTGACGGGCGTTGACCATGAGATTGATAACCATCTGGCGCATGACGCCTTCGTCCAGGAGGACCAGGGGCAGGCCACTCTCCAAGTCGGAGAGAACGCGGATGTCGTGTTTACTATGTTCGGGCTCCATGAACTCCAGAACCTCGTGCACCAACGCGACCAGGTCTCCCGGTTGCCGATTGACCAGTCCGCCGCGGGCATAATGCAGAAAGTCATCCAGGATCCCCTCCAACCGACTGACTTCCCGCTGCAACGTATTCACGCGCTTGGTCACCCTGCGGGAGCGCGGATCGTCGGCCCCTGCCCGGGTGAACTCCTCCTCCAGAAGCGTCAAGTTGATCGCCATGGTGGAGAGCGGGTTCTTGATCTCGTGCGCCAGACCCCGGGCCAGGCGCGTCAGCAGATCTTCGTCGGAGACGGTCTGCATAGTGGGCTGGCTGTCGGGATCAGGCACGATGGGGATTGCGGGGGAAGGGGCCAGAAGTCTTCGTTTAGCCCAAGGAAGGCGATAGGCTAGCCCACGGCCCTCCCCCCGGCAGCCGTGATTCAGACCCTCGAGTTCCCCGACAGCGCCTCCCCGGAGGCAAAAACCCTCCAGGACGCCCTGCGTGTGCTGGGCGAGGGCGGAATCCTTGTGCTGCCCACGGAGACGGTCTATGGCCTCGCCGCACGCGCCGACCTGCCTGCAGCCCTCGGACGCCTGAGGGAAATCAAGGGCCGGGCCAGGGATCAGCCCTTCACCTGGCATCTGGCCAGCGCTTCAAGAGCACTCCTGGACAGCCCCTGGCCCAAACTCATGGGGCGCATGGCCGAGCGCTACTGGCCCGGGCCCCTGACCCTTGTCCGAGAGTCCTCGGCTCAAACAGAACAGCAGGACCTAGCAGAGGTGATCCAGGACGGCTGGCTCGGCGTGCGTGTGCCCGCCCACAAGGGCACCCTGGCTCTGCTCGAAAGCGCCCCCTTTCCAATCGTCGCCACCAGCGCCAATCCTTCCGGCTCACCCGCGGCATTGGATGCCCGCACAGCCCAGGAAAATCTGGCTGCGCTCCCGGATCTCATTCTCGACGGAGGTCCGATCAAACGGGGACAGGACTCGACGGTCCTGCGGGTCGGACCCGGACAGTTCAGCCTCCTGCGCGAGGGACTTATCTCCCTGGAAGACCTGAAGCGAACAGCGGGCCTCAAAATCGCCATGATCTGCACCGGAAACACCTGCCGCTCGCCCATGGCCGAGGGTTTGACGCGTGCACTCTTGACCGAGGCCCTGGGCACAGACCCCGGCACTTTCGGCTTCGAAATCCAATCCATGGGGACCAGCGCCATGGATGGCATGGCACCCAGCGACCACTCCTGTGTGGCTCTGGCGGAACAGGGGCTCAGTTTGGTGGATCATCGGGCCCAGTGCGCCAGCCCCGAGCGGGTACTGAAAATGGACCGGGTCTACTGCATGACCGGCTCGCACATGCAGAGTCTGCTGACCAGCCTGCCACCCGGTCGTGGCCCAACGGTGGAGTTGCTTTCACCTGAAGGTCTAGATGTGCCTGATCCCTACGGAGGGTCCTTGGACCAATACCGCCGAACCCGCGACTTGATCAACGCATCCTTGAAGCAGCGCCTTACGGATTGGATTTAGCCTGATCCAACACACGCCGCAACAGACTGGCGGTTTCCCCAGGAGCGAGCGCGCTGATTTTTCTTGCGGCACGGCTCTCCAACAGACCAGGGCACTGTTCAAGCGCCTTGCGGATCGCAGCCAGAGCCACGCCCGGAGACCCCTGACCCTCGGCGGCCAGAGCGAACGCCAGATGAGCATCCGAGCGCCGAGGCTTTGCTTCCGCTGCGCTCAGGAGCGGGGCCAGAGCCCGTGTTGATTGGCCCGCTGCGAGGAGGCCCAGACCGGAGGAAAAGTTCTCCTGGAAACTTGCCTCACGCAGCAGGCCCAGCACCTCGTTGTTGTTGGGCGCAAGTCCCTGGGCCTCGGCAAGAAGCAGATCCAGGGACTTACCGTTTTCTGTTTCCCGTGCAACCGCTCCCGAGAGTTTGGCGCCAGCGGTCAGCGCCCGCCGAACGCTGAGCAGTTCCCGGGCCAGGCGCACTTTCGACAGGGCCTCGACCCCGCGCCAATCACGGGGCGAAAGAGCCTCTGCCCAGGCCCCAGGCAGGAGCGCTTGCTTTGACCGCAGCCAGGCCATGTTCTCAGGCAGCCAGGTCAGGACCTCGAGACCCGTTGGCCGGGGACGATGGAGAATCCACGGGTCGCGATCCCGGAGAGCGCGCTCATGCACCCCGAACTCGGGGCACAGCACCCAGAAATGAGCCGCAATACCAGCCCGGTCCTGCAGACCCAGTCGCGTGAGAGCTTCCGCGAGGGGGCCCTCTTCTGGAAAGCGACCAGAGTCAAGCAGGGGCAATTCCTTGGCCCCGATCATGATCCACTGACTTCCGTACTGAAATACAGCGGCCCAGGGAAACGATCGTCCAAAGGCCCCCACCACCGCCCGGCAGGTCTCGGGACGCAGTGCATGGGGTGGCACCCATTGACAGAGGATTCCACCGGGAGCCAGAGCCTCACGAGCCTCGGCGTAAAAGTCTTCGGTGTACAGATAAACTGCCCCGGGTGCATCTGGCAGAAGCGGCTCCATGGTCAGAAGATCAAGCTCTCCACTCAGACCCTTAAGGGAGCGACGACCATCTCCGATGCTCAAGCGCACCCGGGGATCACGCAACACGTTGCGGTTCACAGCTGCAAAGTGAGGTGCCTTCTCGATCACAGCCCGTGAGAGTTCCAAAATATGCAGCTCCTGCACTTCCTTGTGCATAGCGAGCGCACCCGCGGTCGTCCCCGTACCAAAGGCCAGGACCGCCACCTTGGTGGGTGCTGGATGCAGCAAGGCGGGCAAGTGCCCAAGAGCACGCATGTAGTGGTAGTCGGATCCCGTAGCCGTAGCTCGAAAGTCATTGGTCATGAGCGTGCGCTCCCCGCGCAGCTGATCGTCCACCACCGCCACACTGAAGTGAGGTCCCTGAACTTGGGCCAGCAAGTGAAACTCACTACGGCGCAAGGCGGGAGTCTGCATTGCGGGGGCGGGCAGCCACGCGAGCACCAAGGCAGTCATGGCTGCAGACGCGGCCAACCCCCGGCTCTCCAGCATCAAGGCCAAGAGGCAGAGCAGGCCCGCGGACAAAGCCAACAGTCCTTGTGCACCGAAGAAGGCCGTGCCAAACCAGAGCAGGGGAAGAACCAGCAAGGCGCCCAAGGCCTCTGGCAGCAGCAAGTCACCCAGACGTCGACCACTCTCGCCCCCCATGGCCCGGTGCACCGTGGGCACCACCGCTCCAAGTGGCAAGAGGGGTAGGGCCAACAGCACTCCCGCCAGAAGCCCGGCGGCTCCCCCGCTCCCTGCCGCGCCCCAGCCATAGAGCTGGGTCGCGCCCACATGAAAATCCGGCCAGAACCAGACCCCGTGGGCTACGGCCGCCAACAAGAGACACCACAGGGGCCCACGCCCGTCCTTGGGCAACCATCGCGGAAGGAGCCAGGCGCCGAGGGCCAGCGCTCCCAGGGCGCCACCCAGCGCATGCCCCATGGCCGCATGCATGGAGCCCAGGTCCAGGGCAGCCAGGCGCAACAGGACACTCTCGGAGAGCCCGGTGAACAATGTGGCGCTGACCACGATGGCACAGGCTGCCCTGGGGGACAGCAGAGCCTGTTGCTGAGCCGGATCGGTGCTCTGGGGAGCATTGCCACTACCAGACCTCGGAGGCCGCAGCCTGCTGGGCAGGGCACCCGCCAGGAGCGCAGTCAAGACCGCGCAAAGTGCAGCGCCGACAACACCGTAGTTCGCAGCCGCCCACTCCCCCAGAAGCACAACCCCGACTAGCGCGCCCGCCAGATTCAAAGCCCAAAGCTGGGGAATTCCTCCCGCGCCCCTGCGCCTCGCCAGAAGCGGCAGGAACAAGCCCTGACAGAATCCCGCCAGACACAAGCAGACCAGACTCCACCAGACGCCGCGCCCCACACTCCAACCCAAGAGTCCCGCGCTGCAGCCCGCGGCCCCCCCCGCCAGGAGCGTGTTGGCTCCCGTAATCCAGAACCCCGCACGCCAGGCTCCAAGAGCCCAGCTGGCCAGATAGAGCGACAATCCAGTGGCCGCTCCCAAGCCCGCGCCCAGCGACAAGTCCAGAGCCGACAACCCAAGCCGCTGGGTAATCATGCCCGAAGCCCCCGCTAGAAAAGCAGAACTTCCCAAGGTGCAGGATGCGCCCCAGCGGCCCAACCCAAAGCCCATCAGGTGCTGTGCGTTGCGGAGGTCAAGAGCGTATAGGCTTCGTCCTGATCCCCACAGGCCACCAGGCGCGTGAGCAACTCACGATCTCCAAGGACTCTGGCGACCTCGGCCATTGTGCGAATGTGCAACATTTTCTGCTCCCGCGGAATGACAAGCAGAACCACCACCTGAGTAGGCAGACCATCCACCGCATCGAAATCCAGTTGGGCGTCAGCACCCACGAATCCCACGGTCGCCAACACCTCTTCGATGCCTTCTACCGCAGCGTGGGGAATCGCGATGCCATCCTCCATTCCAGTGGACATGGAGTGTTCGCGCTCCAAGACATCCTCTAGCACATCAGCCTGGCGCTCGGATGACAAACGCCCGGCGGCAACAAGGTTCTCGACGAGAATACGAATTCCGTTCCACTTGTCACCCGGGTTGAAACCAAGGTGCAGGTCTTTCGGGGTCAAGATTTCTGAAAGATGCATGGCAAGTCGCGTAGGGCACACTCGCGAGGAATTGACCCCGAAAGGCATCCAAGAGGAAGCCCAAGCCCTGGCCGCCCATTCTAGCCAAGGACGCTGGATCCGCGCCATTGCGTCCCCAGAGGCCCCAGGGCCCTGCCCTCAGGAACCAGAGCAACAGCCATCGGTTATCCTCCCTCAGGAGTCTCCCTCCGAGGGTCGCCTGGCCTTCAACAGCCTGCCAGCAACAATTGCCAGGAAGGCTATGCCACCAGACAGCAGGGCCCCCATCTTGGCCTGACCAGCTAAATCGACCCCCGCGATCTGTGTCTTGCCATAGGCAGCGCCAGCAACGAAGAGCGCCACAGTCAATCCCAAGCCAGCAATCAGGCCAGTCAAAAAGAGGTCCTTGAAGGCCATTCCCGTGGGCAGGGGAAAACCGAGAGTCTTACCAAGCTGCCCGAAGGCCACGATCCCTACGATCTTGCCCACCAGCAGGCTGGCGAAGATAACCCAGGTCATCAACCCCACGGAACTGAACTCCACCCCCGCATTGCCCAAGGCAAAAAAGAACAGGCCAAAGTCCACGAAGAGCTTGGTCTGATGTTCATAGTTCTCCAGGGTCGAGTGATGCAATCCCAAGTCCTCGGCAGTCTTCTCGCCCATCTTGTCCACTTCGTCCTCTGAGGAGAACAGACCAATGTCACGACTCGGTGCTGGCAGGAAGGGCACGATGGGCACCAAAGCCAACGCCGCGTGCAGATGAGCCATCATCAAACCGCACCAACTGAGACCGCCTGCCAAGAATATGTAGGGCCACCATGCACGCACTGAACGGCGCCGCAGCACATAGGCAAGCGCCATGCCTGCAGCAACCAGACCAAGGAACTCTGGGCGGGCGGGAACTTCAGGGTCTCCATAGAAGACCGCAATTATCCCAAGGCCAATAGCATCATCCGCAATAGCGAGCAACAGCAAAAAATTGATCGCAGGATGCCCTGAGCCAAACACTGCGCGCGCCACCAACCAGGCCAATGCTATGTCGGTTGCCGTAGGAATACCCCAGCCACGCAGATACTCATTCCACTCGAGTGGTTTGGCATTGAAGCCTTCAGGGCCAATGAGTGTCATCGCCAAGAAGAAAACCCCCACGGGTCCAACGACTCCGCCCAGAGTTGCGATCAGCGGGTTGACTGCCTTCCTGGGAGGGTTGAGCGAACCGCCGGGCAGACAGGCCTCGGTGATCTCTTTGGTAGCGATGCCAAAGAAGAAAACCATGAACACACTGTTGATGAAAAAATGCAGGTTCAGGTGATGACCGAAGACCATCAGGTGGCCTGGCAATTCCCAGACCTCAGGCCCGTCCCCGTGTCCCGCGCCGAACCAATACTGGTACCAGTCCGGAGCCAGATTGGCGGCCAGAAGAGCAGCGATGACGCCCGCAATCAGGGGAATCGAGAATTCTTGGAGGTAATTGACGAAGCCACGCTTGGGAGAATTCATGAAATGGGCTCAGGGGGTCCAAGTAGGAGAGAAATTCGAGCGGCCCAGGATCGTGGGCGCCTCGTGGGCGCAAAGAATGCACCCCATCGGGGGCTCCTGCAAGCCTCAGGATGAGGGCTGCGCAAACATTACCTTTAGATCAGCGCCGTGGGCAGAGGGATTTATCCCGCAGACACCCCACCCCGCCCCAACCCTGGCCGACCCCAAGGACAGCCTCTTCCGAGGATCGAGGGAAGACCAAGCCCTCTGGCGCGTCTGAAGGCTCTGGAAGGGATCCCGACCAGGCGTTGACTCGCCCCCATTGGCCCCTCAGAATGCCGCTCAGGGCCCTTCAGGCCCCGGGACCAGACTCCAGTTCACGATTCAAACCAGAAAGCCCAAGCGCCAATCGACGCGATGCTCGACGCCTTCCTACCCATCATCTTGGCCCTGGCCCCTTCAGCCAGCCCCGCTATTTCCGTTCCGGGGCCGCTGCTCCAGGACCAGGTGCCCCCCATCCAAGCCGATGGAGACAACTTCATCATCAACTTTCCCGAAGGTGAACGCCCCGGGGACGGCATGAATCTCGGGCAATTCGTACGGGCCTGTCAGTTGGTGACCGAGATCAACTTCACCTATGACGACCAGACAAAGCAGTTGCTCAGCGCCAAACCGATCACCTTGCTGGGCACAAAGATCGTCCCCAAGAAAGACTTCTATTCTTTCTTCCAGATCATTCTGTTCATCAATGACTTTGTGACCACCAAGGTTGGGGAAGGGCCGCTTGCGGTGATCCAGATCGAGGCTCTAGCCGGCGCTGGAGGCCGCGCGGGCACGCCCCGTGCAGATGGCATCTTGGTAGAAGAAGAAGACCTCCCCGACTATGCCGCCCAGCCCGCAACGCGCATAACGACGGTGATCAGCTTGCCCAACACCGATGTTCGTAACTTGACCAACACCCTGCGCACGCTTTTTGCTGGAGACGCCAATGGTACGATGCTGCCCGCGGGCAACAGCAATTCGGTGGTGATCATTGGCTTTGGCTCCACAGTTGTGGCCATGGCGCGAATGTTGCGGATTGTTGACGAAGCAGCAGCGATCGAAGAAGAACTGCCCGTCTTTGAAGTCATCCAATTGGAGTACGCTGCAGCAGACGAGATCGCCTCTCTGGTGGAAGAACTCCTGGAAGCCAGTCAACGTGCCGCTGGAGCACCTCGGGCCCAGCAGGGCGCCACCACCCGCGCTGCCGGATCCCAGGGAGAAGCCAAGATCCTGGTAGATCCCCGCACCAACCGGTTGATGGTGATGGCCATGCCCGACGAAATGCCACAGATAAAGGAGCTGGTAGCCAAGCTCGATGTGGACATCGTAGAGCGCGCAGCGGCCTACCACATCTACCCCCTGGAGAATGTCAAGGCTGAAGAGCTCTCCGAAACCCTCAACGAGTTCCTGCAGGACGCGGGAAGGGTAGAGCAGGGCCAGAGCCAGAATGTTCAGACTCAACGGGGCGGAGCGAGCCGCGGTCAAAGCACCGAGTTCGTGGTGGTCCCCGATGAGGAGACCAACTCGCTTCTGATCGCTGCAAGCCGAACGCGCTACGAAGAACTTCTCTCCCTCATCCGGCGACTGGACCGACGCCAACCCCAGGTGTTGATTGAAACCGCCCTGATCGAACTAACGGGCCGGGACTTCCTCGACATCGGAGTAGAACTCGGCCTGGCCGACATCCCCTCGGGCACCGGCGCGGGCGGATTCGGCGTAACCAATTTTGGGCTCTCTTCTTTCGAAGACCTGGATGGAGACGGCATCGCTGACAGCCGCGTTCCCAACAACGGCTTCGGCATTACCGCAGGCATTCTCGACGGGGACCAGTTCAGCCTGCCCTTCCTGGTGGCCCTGATAGAAGAACAGGACAACTCCAATGTGCTCTCGGTACCGAGCGTCTTGGTGAATAACAACGGCAGCGCGCGGGTCGAAGCACTCGAACGCCAGCCCACAACCACAGTCACCGCAACCGGTACCGTAGGGTCGACTTCAGAGAACTTCGCTGGCTACCAGGATGCAGGCATCACTATGGAGATTTCCCCCTCCATCAGCGCAAGCCGCTACCTGCGCCTGGACCTATACCTCTCGGTCTCTACCTTCCAGGGCTCGTTTTCAGGCCCCATCCCTCCGCCACAGGTCGAACGCAAGATCAACACCACCGTCAACATCCCCGATGGGGACACAATGGTGATCGGCGGTATCGTGATCGACAACCGCTCGGACAACCGGGATCAGATCCCATTCCTGGGGGACCTTCCCTTTGTGGGCCGCTTGTTCAGCCGTGACACCACCACAGAGAACCGCACCGCGCTCTACTTCTTCGTTACACCCCACATCCTGCAAGATGCAGACTTCGCCGATCTGGCCGAAATCAGCTTCGGAAAGAAGCTGGAGGCAGCGGACACGATCGGACTGGACCGTATGCGCATGATTCAGCCGGACTTCGGAACCCACGAGGACACCAATGGCGTGGACCTTGAGGGATTTGACCTGCCCCTCTACCAACGGCCCACCTCAGGTGAGGAGGTCGACGCGGCTGAAATCGGCATGAACCCCGGCGAAGTCCTGGATGCCATTGAGTCCTCCAAGGACACGAGCGACGCAAACTCAAACGACGCGGGCACCAGCCACACTGGCGCCTGAGCGCCTTACCCGACATGGCCAGCATTTCCGACATGCTCATTGACGCGGGGCTCACCCGCGATCGCCTCGAAGAGTGCCGCCAACTATCGGCACGCAGCGGGGACTCCCTGGACCGCAGCATTCTGCAGCGCGAGTACCTCGACGAGGTCACTCTGCTGCAGATCTATGCCAAGCTGCTGGGCTTTGAGTTCCGCAAGAGCCTGGAGGGCACAAGAGTCCCCCCCAGCTTTGTGGAAAACGTGCCCGTACACTTCGCCCGCAACTACAACCTGATAGCCCTGGAGGGCTCAAAGGACGGAACCATCAAGGTGGCCACCTGCCAGCCCCTGACCCCCAACCCCATGGACGACCTGGCGGCTCTGCTGGGTCAGGAGGTGGATGCGGTCATCGCCCCACGGCTTGAGATCACAAGTCTCATCGCGCGGGCCTACCGGCACAAGGCAGACGGAGTAGACGAAGCCCTCGACGCTGTCTCGGAGGACGCCGACATTGGCAGCATGGCGGCAGAGATCGACGAGGCAGAGGATGTGCTCGATGTCTCGAACAAGGCACCGATCATCAAGCTGGTCAACACGATCTTGTTTCAAGCACTCAAATTGCGTGCCTCAGATGTGCACTTCCAGCCCTATGCAGACCGCATGCAGGTGCGCTTCCGCATCGACGGCATCCTCTACGACATGGATTCAATTCCCCGTCGCGTACAGGATGCGATCATCAGTCGCGTCAAGGTCATGGGCAAGATGGATATCGCCGAACGGCGCCTGCCCCAGGATGGCCGGGCCACAATTCGCCTGGGCGATGGCGAAGTCGATGTGCGTCTAAGCTCAATCCCCACGACTGACGGTGAACGCATTGTGATGCGTCTGCTGGACAAGACCGCGAAACTCTACCGGCTACATGAGATCGGCCTCTCGGAGCACAACATCGATCTGCTGGAACAGTACCTGACGTACAACCACGGAATCATCCTGGTGACCGGCCCTACCGGCTCTGGCAAGACCACCACGCTCTATGCGTCCATGTCCGAGATCGACACGACGAAGAAGAACGTGCTGACCATCGAAGATCCGGTGGAGTATGCCCTGGCCGGGGTTTCGCAAGTCCAGGTCAATACTAAGAAAGGACTGACCTTCGCCACGGGGCTGCGCTCCTTCTTGCGCCAGGACCCAGATGTGATGATGGTCGGTGAGATTCGGGACCTTGAGACCGCCGAGGTGGCGATTCGTGCTGCCCTGACCGGTCACCTGGTGTTCTCCACGGTGCACACCAACGATGCTCCATCCACCATCACACGCATGATCGATCAGGGCGTGGAGCCCTATCTGGTGGCATCATCAGTCGTCTTGATCATAGCCCAGCGCCTGGTTCGGACGGTCTGCCCGCACTGCATGGTGACCAAACCATGCAGCGATGAATGGGTCGCCAAACTCCGGGAGGTCGGTCTTGACCCCGCTGAAGTAGACAACCAGATGACCTTCGGCGAAGGCTGCGATGAATGCTTCCAATCGGGCTACGCAGGGCGCACCGCGATCTATGAATTCATGCCGGTCTCAGAAGAGCTGCGAACCAAGATCATGGAGGGAGGCAACGCCACGGAAATCAAGCGGACTGCGGTCCAGCGCGGCCTGATCACCCTGAGAGAGGATGGACGCATGAAGATCCGCGAGAGCCTTACAACCCCGGACGAAGTCCTGCGCGTAACCCAACTCGACCTGGACTGAATCCAGCGAGCCAAGACAACAGACTGGCCCAGCAGCCTCCATCTCCAAAATGCCCATTTACGAATACGTCGCATTTGCTGCTGGAGGAGCCACATCCAAGGGGATTGTAGATGCGGACTCCGAACGGGATGCGCGCCAGAAACTTCGTAAGAAAGAACTGCTGGTCACCAAACTGACCGAGACGCGCGGGGGCAAGCGGCGCAAGCAGGGATCGAATGATCAACCGGGACTGCTGGTCCGCATCCTGGAGGCCCGCTCCGCGGCCCAGGGGCCCGGCACCAGGGAAACCGAACTGGTCCTGGGAGTGACCCGCCAGCTTGCAACTCTCTTGGGATCTGGCATCCCCTTGACCGAGTCCCTTTCCGCTCTTGTTGATCAAGCCGAACACAAGCGCATGGAGACCATGCTGCGCCAGATCCGCGAGAGCATCCAGCAGGGAACCAGCATGGCCGACGCCCTCGGACAACACCCCGGCTGGTTCACGGAAATGTACATCAACATGGTTTCGGCTGGTCAGGCCGCAGGCAACCTGGACATCGTTCTATCTCGTCTGGCGGACTACATGCAGGCGCAAAGGGCCATGCGTCGCAAGATAGTGGGTGCCCTGACCTACCCCGCCATGATGATCGTAATCGGCATTATTGTAGTCACGATCCTGATGGCAAAGGTCGTGCCCGAAATCACCGCCATGCTCGTGGAGCAAGGCAAGGCCCTTCCACCCGCCACAAGAGTGCTGATTTCGGTCAGCAGTGTGGTGCAGAACTGGTGGTGGGCGATCATTGGCGGCTTCGGCCTGATCTCCTTCGCTGTGGAACGAGCCTACCGCACAAGCGATGCGGGACAGCTCTGGATTGACCGCAGCCTGTTACGGGTGCCTGTGCTGGGTGAATTGCTGCGCAAGGCGGCGGTTGGACGCTTCACGCGCACCCTATCGACCCTGCTGCAGTCCGGCGTTCCGGTGATCCAATCCCTCGGTATCACAGAGAAGGTCGTGGGCAACCGCGTGATCAGCGACGCCACTGCCACCATTTCTCAACGGGTTGTGGAGGGCGCCGACATCTCCGGCCCACTCAAACAATCCGGCGCCTTCCCTTCAGTGGTGGGCTATATGGTCGCTGTTGGCGAACAATCCGGCGACCTTGAACAAATGCTTGACCGCATCGCCGTAGCTTACGACGAAGAGATCAATGTAGTTACTGAACGCCTGACAGCACTGCTGGAGCCGATTATGATCGTTCTCCTGGCTGGGGTTGTAGGCTATATCGTCTATGCCATTGTCCAACCGATCCTGGAGATCGGTCAAATCTAACCAGCGGAAACAAACCCGCCCTACGAGCCATGAAGACCCGAACCCCCAGCACTGTCGCCAACAAGAATGCAGGCTTTTCCATCGCCGAGTTGATGGTGGTCATCCTGATCATCGGATTGCTCTCGACTGTGGTCGTGCCCAAGGTCCTCGACCGGCTTTCCGACGCCAAGACTGGTAAGGCGAAAGCAGACCTACCGGCCATCGCACAGGCTCTTGACCAATACATGATCAGCAATGGACGCTTCCCGGACTCCCTTGAAGACCTTGTCAATCCAGACGAAAACGGTCGCCAGTTCCTCAACCAGAGGACCGTTCCGAAGGATCCTTGGGGCGCCGAGTACGAATACCTGCCCCCCTCCGGTGGCAGCAACGAGTACGAGATAAGAACCCTTGGGCGTGACCAGCAGCCCGGTGGCGAAGGCGAAGACCGAGACATCTCTTACTCTATGGTCCGCGACCAGCAGATATAGGCGGTGGCGCAATCCTTTGAAAGTCCGGCCCCATAGA
The DNA here is from genome assembly GCA_014238415.1 of Planctomycetota bacterium. Taxonomy (GTDB): domain Bacteria; phylum Planctomycetota; class UBA1135; order UBA1135. The sequence continues at coordinate 87,562 of JABABA010000016.1, forward strand.
TCAAACCAGCAATCCGGCTTCACCATCTTGGAGCTGGGGATTGTGCTGTTGATCATGGGTATGGTGTCTTTTGCCGTATCAGTATCGTTCGATGCCCTGGTGCCCCGGGAACGACTCAGCACCAGCGTGCGCGAATTGGCAGATGTGCTACGACGGGCTCGCTCCGAATCAGTCTCGCGCAATGCCGAGTACTTCGTCGAGTACGACATGGTTGAGCATCGCTACCGCATGATCACGCCCCTCTCAGTGGATGGCCTTTCCTGGATTGAAGGCGTGGACCACGAAGATCTGCGCTACGCCACAAGCTGGGAACCCCTGCGGCCCGGGGTGGAATTTGACAGCGTGACCCTGGCGGGAACGATCTACAGCGAAGAACTGGTGCGAGTTCGCTTTGACCCCCTGGGCTCTGCTTCGGACCACATCATCCAACTATCCCAGCCGCTCTATGAGGTTGCCTTTACTCTTGAAGTCTTGCCATTGACCGGCTTGATTCGCTTCCACGAAGGCGTCTATGCCCGAGACTATCCCACCGACCTGGATTTCAATTGAAGTGCCTCGGACCCAGAACTCAAACGAGCCAGCGTGAAGGATTCACCCTCGCCGAAGCCGCCATCACGATCGCCATCGTTGGCATCAGCCTGGCCTTTTCCGTACAGGCCCTGAACGGCGCCAGCCAGACCGCGGCCCATACCCAGCGCCTCAAGATTGCGCGCGAACTGAGCATGGAAATGCTCGGTGAAATCGCTTCGGGCCTCTGGGCGGAAGACCTGGAAACTCTGCGCTACGGAACTTTTGCCAGCAAGGAGCGCCCCTTGTATGCCTATGAGTTGGCCCTGGGCGA
>JABABA010000017.1 GCA_014238415.1 Planctomycetota bacterium
CAACTCGGGCGGCCTGGTGCGTTCGATGGACTATTCCTTCGGCAATACGGTCAACGGCACTGAGGCCCTCTTCAATGTAGGCGCGGTCTTCGACGGCGTGGCGTTCAACGCACTGCTTGAACTGGTCAGCACCGAAGAAAACGTGCAGATTATCTCGCGCCCAAAAGTGGTTGCCCGTTCCGGGGGTCGCGCAGAGATCGTCAATACCACCCAGATCCCCTTCTTTGATGTGCGCAACATCAACGCCAACGGGACTTTCACAACCGGCATCACCTACAAGCCCGTGGGTGTACAGATGTATGTGGTGCCCTGGGTGGTGGGTCAGGACACGGTGGTGCTGAACATTGATATTGAGGTCTCGGCCAAGACCGGTACAGCGGTGGCCTTCACCCAGGGAGGGTCATCCTCCAGCACTGCGGTGGTCACCGTGCCCGAGATCTCCCAGCGCCGGGCCACCACAATTGTGCGCCTTGAGCCCGGTCAGGCGGTGGTTCTGGGCGGCCTGATCAGCGAAAGAACCCTTGAGCGAGAGAGCAAGATCCCGATCCTGGGGGATATTCCGATCCTGGGAAACCTCTTCAAGAGCAAGTTCAAGGAGAAGCAGCAGACCAACGTGCTGTTCTACATCCGTCCGCGCGTGCTGCAGGGAGGGGATTTGAACGCGGGTTTCGGAGACTGACGAGTCCCCAGCGCAGGTTGGCAGATCGAAAGCTGTCGCTGCAGGGAACTCAGAGGGGGCAATGCAGGCTGTCTCAGTCTGATCTCAGAGTTTGATTCCAGGACCAAGTGATCGATTCGGGGATTTGCGTCTTGATCTGATCCCGATTGGAATTCACTTGGGTGTGTCTGGCTTCTTGCGCTCTGCAGTGCGGTTGTATGTCTCATAACTGAACGCTTGGAGGGCCGGACTCAATCGGAGTTTGTGCTTGGGCGTATTCAAAGCGAGACACCGTGGCCCCCAGGTCGTTGCGGGGAATCAGGAGTTGCCGCACGGTTGGGTTGTGGCCAAAGGGCTCTGAACTTGTTTGCAGCCGATTGCCACTCCTTTTTTCCCTGAACTCCGCCCGATCACGGGCACCTCCTTCTCTCGAACCAGTATTTCTTCCATGGACCTTTCCCTTACACTCAAGCGTGCTTCACTAGCTGGCATCATGCTGACCCTTTGCGGATCAGTGGCAGCTCAGGGCCAGAGCGCCATTTTGGCCGACGGTACGGCCTTGACCATTGTCTTTCCCCATGAGATGTTTACGACCGAAGGCGCGGTTTTCCACCTCGAGCCTTTGACACAGCAGATCTTTGTCACCGGGATAGCTGTGACTGTCCCGGCGTCAGTTGATGGCGGAGTGGTTGCAATCGGCGGCACTAGCGATGGCGCTGGAGGCGAAATCACGGCTGCGACTTTCGACCGTCTGATGGACGAGAATGCCCAACCCACCGGCCGAGACGCAATTGGCGGTTTCAGCGGAGCTGCCCGTTCAATCTACGCCACTGACCGTGCCAACATGGGCCCTGCCCGCGTTGCGGCTGCCATTCAGGCCCAATACCTCGCCCAGCGTGACGCGGCTGCGGTTGTGCACCAGGGCATCTTTGTAGCGCCCTCCGGACCCACCGATTATCCCGCCATGTCCGGGGGCACATGCAAGTCTGCGGGCCATGTCTACGCAGACGCTGCCGGTAACCATTACTACATCCCCGACATCGAAGTTGTGATCGAATTGTCGGAGAACGTTGTTGGTGGAGCGGTTCGATCTTTTGACCAAGCAACGGGAACCATCGTGATTGGCAACATGCTGATCATGCTCAACAAGGACCCCCGCTTTACGGCTGATGTCATTGGTCTCGGAGGTTCGGTCATTCCGGCCAGCGTGCTCTGGGCCGAATTGAACGCAAATCCGAATTCGCACATTGATATCGTCGGTCACATGATCGGCGAATACTTCATGTACGCACAGTGGCTCGAGACCGAGTTCATTGATGTCACAGCTCCTCCGACGATCAGCGCAGAGCAGTGGCTCTTCCGTGACGACTCGGATCGCATCCGCTTCCGTGGCTTCCTCGACAAGCCCCTTGATGAGACCCTCAACAACGGTACGCTCCTGACCCTGCATGTAGAGTTCAGGAATGGCGCGGTTACAATCCTTGACCGGGTAGAATCCCTTTCCATTGACCTCGTTAGCGGATTGGGTCAGTACCGGGTTCGCAGCCGGGACGAGGTGAACGTCTCCCTCGTGGACACCGTGTCCATGTACGCCACGGATTCCACAGGGGCTGAAGTGACCCGTTCTACCTGGTTGCGCGCTGATGTGGAGTGATTCTCAGAGGACAGACTGAGGTCTGTATCTTTACAGGGAATGCGGCCCGGAGCAGTGATCTGCTCCGGGTCGCGTCCTTTTGTAGAACCTGGATGCGCGCGAAGTGTCTCCACCCGTGGCAGGGCTCTTCCCGACGGCATGCCTGCGGCGCCGGCTGCCGGGGGGTATCTGGCAGCCGCATGCGGAACCCGGGCCGCTTGGCCTTCAAGACTCCATCTGCTTGGTTGGTGTGGTGGCCAGGGAGGACTTTCCGGCCTCCGTGATACGTCTGGGCTGGACGGCGGCTACCATGGGAAGAACGCCTCTTCCCGGGCGTCCCCTACTTGATGCAGCCTCTGCGACCCAGACCCGATGCCAGCCGAAGAGGAGCAGCTTTGATGCTGTCGTTCCTGGTGCTGATCGTGATCCTGATGATCTGCTATCAGATTACGCGCACAACCGGCACCGATCGCATCGAGGCCCAGCGCACCCAGACCCTGACGGGCATGGACTACGCCATCAGCTCGGCCTTCTTGCAGGTGACCGAAGACCTGCTTGCGGATGTGGAAGCGGAGGCTGGAGATGAGGCTGCTGGAGGCGTGGGGGTGGATCCCATGGCGGCCGCAGGTGCCGGTTTCGGGGACGGGGGTGGTGGTGATGGCGCTGAAGAGGGGGCCGGGTCCTCCGCCGGCACCGGTGCGTCTGACTCCCAGATGGACCCCTGGGCCACGCCTCAGGTGACCATGATCGGTGAGCAAGAGGTGCGCATCCTTGTGGTGGACGAAGACCGCAAGTTCAACGTGCTCAACATGCTGGTCGAAGATGAGGAAGAAGCGGAAGAGAACCGTGAGATCGTCGCCCGCATTCTGGATAACTGCCGCGAGGGAACTCTGGCAGACATCAATCGTGGAGACGCAGACATGATGGTACGTGCCATGTACGAGCACTTCACCAGACGCTCGGATTCGCTATTGCCCAAACCGACTCTCCTGTCCGATGGGGATGATCCTGAGCCGGACCAGCCATCCATGCCCCTCAGTCTGCGCGAAGTGGTCGTGCTTGAGCCCTTCCAGGAACAGCATTTCATGGATTTCTTTGACGCGGACGGGGAGCGTGTTCACTCCATCGATCAGTTCCTGACCATTTGGACTTCACCCGCTACCTTTACTGCACCCGATGCGGTGGGGGGCTATGAGGTCAATGTCAACACCGCGCCCTTGGCCGTACTGGTCGCCCTCTTTGATTCTCGTTCGGTGGACCCGCGCCTTTGGGACGAGGTCCTGGCATACCGTAACGAAGCTGAGGAACTCGATCAGGACGAGGAAGAAATCGAACCCACTTTTGATGAGTTCGGAAACGAGGTGGTGCAGAAAAAGTACTTCGACACTCTGGACGAGTTGTCGGAGCTGCGCACTTGGGATGCACTTGAGGCCGAGGACCAGCAGCCGATCCAGCAACGCTTGATCACATCCAGCAGGGTGTTCTCTATCTATGCTGTAGCTCGAATGTCTACCGCTGCCCAGCAAAATCAGATCCTGGAATTCGTCGATCGATCCGAGCGCGAAGAGTATGAGCGCAACTCTACCCACCTCTTGCGGGTGGTGCGCCAGGTGGTCTGGCGGCAGGAAGCTGATGACGGGGCGGTGATCGTCCCGCTGGTGCATTGGGAGGTCTTGGGTCACGCCCCTCTGGACATTCTCGACTTTCCCGACGATCTATGAGCCGGCCACTGCGCTCAAGGGGAGCCAAGAGTCCCGACCCCGTGCGGCGCATGGTATTCCACCACCTTCTGGCGGCTACAGCCGAGGAGATGGGCGAGTCCCTGATGCGGGCGGCTTTCTCCCCCAACATCCGCGAGCGCCGGGACTTTTCTTGCGCCTTGTTTGATGCCTCCGGCGAGATGATTGCCCAGGCTGCGCACCTGCCAGTGCACCTGGGTTCCGCGCCCCTCTCCCTCAAGGCAGTGATGCAGGACCTGGTATTGCAGCCCGGAGATCTGGCCCTGGTCAACGATCCCTATCGGGGGGGCACGCACCTGCCGGATCTGACTGTGGTGGCCGGTGTCTTTGCGCCAGGGGAGTCTACTCCGCGCTTCTATTGTCTGAATCGCGCACATCATGCGGACATTGGCGGTGCGTACCCGGGTTCTATGGCACCGGCTGAAGACATTCACGGGGAAGGCCTGCGCATCCCGCCCTTGCTGTTGGTGCGTCAGGGTAAGATCGATTCAGCAGTGTTGGCACTCTTCTTGGCCAATACCCGCGTACCTTCTGAACGCCACGCAGATCTGTTGGCCCAGTGGTCAGCCTGCCGAGTGGGCGTGGCGCGCATGGAAGATCTGATAGCCGAGTACGGAGCCAATCAACTGTCTGCTCGCTCTCTTGAGTTGATTGATTGGACTGAAGAACGCACTCGTCAAATGCTGCGCGAATTGCCAAAGGGAGTTTGGCAGGTGGAGGACACTCTGGAGCTGGCCGCTGGGGGAGAAGCAGTTCTTCGGCTGGAGTGGTCTCATCAGCGCAATCGCTGTCGTTTTGACTTTTCAGCCAGCGATCCTGCAGTAGACGATGGCATCAACACTGTGCACGCGGTGGTTCTATCAGCCGTGCACTATTGTCTGCGGCTCTTGCTGCCAGATGGGACACCCACCAACGGAGGCATAGCCCGTTGCGTCGAAGTCCTGACCCGCCCCGGATCCGTGCTCGACGCCAGTTATCCCTCCCCCGTGGCCGCAGGAAATGTTGAGACCAGTCAGCGCCTTGTGGACCTGGTGCTGGCTGCCCTGCGTTGCGCCCTGCCGGATCTGCTGCCTGCGGCTTCGGCGGGCACCATGAGCAATCTGACCCTGGGCGCCAGCGACGGCACCTTCGCCTACTACGAGACCCTGGCCGGTGGAGCTGGCGGTGGCCCAGCCGGTCCTGGCGCACACGCGGTGCACACTCACATGACCAATACACGCAATACTCCGGTGGAGGTCTTTGAGCGCGCCGTACCCCTGCGGGTGCTGTCTACCACCGTGCGACGAGAATCCGGTGGCGCGGGCATTGCTCGTGGAGGCGATGGAATCCTGCGCCGACTTGTGGCCCTGACCCGGGTCAAGCTGGGTTGGAGCGCCCAGCGTCAGGGGAGCGGCCCCCCTGGAGCCTGTGGAGGTCAACCTGGGGAGCCCGGCGGCGCCGAGGTACGCCGTGGTGGACAGGGCCCGGCGCAGCCCCTGCCCGGTCAGGTGGCCCTTTGGTTGAATCCGGGGGATGAGCTTTGTGTACGCACGCCGGGGGGCGGCGGACACGGCCGGAGCGTCGCCAAGAAGAAGAGATAGGGTGCTTGAGCAGGCCCCCCGTTCGGGCGACAATCCTCCCCGCGAGTGGGTCGATCTGATCCCCGTGATCCCCCCTCCCTGCCAGTCAGGAACCACCCTGTCCCCCTTTTCGTCATGCCGAGTTTGTGTGTTTTTGGTGCCCAATGGGGCGATGAAGGAAAAGGCAAGATCATTGATTCACTCGCCCATGACGCGGATGTGATCGTGCGTTACCAGGGTGGGTCCAATGCGGGCCACACTGTGATCGTGGGGGAAGACAAGTATGTCCTGCACCTGATTCCTTCGGGCATCTTGCATGAGGGCAAGGTCAATGTGATTGGCTCCGGCGTGGCCATCGATCCATTGACTTTGTTGGAGGAAATCGCTGGTCTGCGAGAGCGGGGGGTCAGCGTGGGCCATGAGAATCTACGCATTGCCGCCAACGCCCATGTGATCTTCACCCATCACAAGCGCATCGACGGGCTGGCGGAACGCTGGCGTGGTTCCGGTCGCATCGGGACCACCGGCCGTGGTATTGGTCCCTGCTATGCAGACAAGGCTGCACGCACGGGTTTGCGCATCTGTGACCTCTTGGACCCCGACCGTTGCCGCGAGCGTCTGATTGCGGCTCTGGCCGAGAAAAACGCCCTGATCGAAAACGTGCATGGGGAGGAGCCTCTTTCCCTGGATGAGGAACTTGATTGCTATGGAGCGGTGGGGGATTCTCTGCGTCCCTTCGTCGGGGATACGGGGGCTGAAGTGCGCGATGCCTACGCGGCTGGCAAGCACATACTGTTCGAAGGTGCTCAGGGGCTCATGCTGGACCTCGACCACGGTACCTATCCCTTTGTGACTTCGTCCTCCACCGGGGTCGGCGGAGTTTCCAGCGGCGCAGGGTTCTCCCCTCGGCACATCGAACGGGTAATTGGAATCGGCAAGGCCTATTGCACCCGGGTGGGAGAAGGCCCCTTTCCTACGGAACTGACCGATGAAACCGGTGCACGCATTCAAAAGGCTGGTCATGAGTTTGGGGCCACCACTGGGCGGCCTCGACGGGCGGGTTGGTTTGACGCGGTCGCGGTGCGCTATGCCTTTGATCTTTGTGGTGCAGACGGTTGGGTGGTTACCAAGCTCGACATCCTCAGCGGTTTTGAAACCCTGCGCGTGGGGGTGGCCTACGAGATCGACGGCGAAAGTTTTGATCGCTATCCCGCCCATCTGCCTTCCCTCGATGGGGTCCAGGTGACCTACGAGGAGTTCCCCGGCTGGCAGCAGGACATCGCAGAGGTGCGTTCCTGGCAGGACCTGCCCGAGAATGCACGGAACTTCGTCGAGTCCCTGGAGAAGTTGGTGTCCTGTCCAGTGGATCTGGTTTCGGTGGGGCCCGACCGCGAGGCTATGCTCACCAGACCACGATAAGAGTCAAGGGAAGCGCTTCGGTTCCGCTCCATTCGTCCTATGTCCCGTCCTCCCATTCAACGCCCCGACCTGCACGGGCCTTTTCCCGAGCACATCGCCATCGTCATGGATGGCAACGGTCGTTGGGCCCGTGGGCGGGGTCAGCCCCGAGTTGCTGGCCATCGGGCCGGGGTGCAGACCGTGCGCGCCATTACTACCGCTTGTGCGCGTATGGGCGTGGGTAGCTTGACTCTCTATGCTTTTTCCGTGGAGAACTGGCAGCGTCCCTCCAGCGAGGTGCGCACTCTGATGCGACTGCTGCGGGTGTTTCTTTGGCGCGAGCGCGCTACGTTGATGGAGAATGGCGTTCGTCTCAAGTGCATTGGTCGCTTGCAGGACCTGCCCGCACGGGCCTTGAAGACCCTGCGCGAAACCGAAGAACTGACCGCTGACAACGACGGGCTGGTGTTGCGGCTGGCTCTTTCGTATGGATCACGTTCCGAAATCGCTGATGGCCTGGCGGCTGTAGCCCGGGATGCAGCTGTCGGTAAGCTCGATCCAGAGACGATTGACGAGGAAACTCTGCGCGGCTATCTGTATGACCCCGAAACACCGGATCCGGACCTGATCATTCGCACCGGGGGCGATCTGCGTTTGTCGAACTTCTTGCTGTGGCAGGCGAGCTACGCGGAGCTCTTCGTGACTGATCTCTGTTGGCCCGATTTTTCTGAAGAGGACCTGCTGGAAGCCTTTCGCGCCTTTGCCAAACGCCAGCGCCGGTTTGGGGGCTTGCCGACGGATGAGCAAGAGGGCATGGCGGCTTCCGACCAAACAGCCGAACAGTTGTCCCAGGCACCCAAGACCTCCTCAAGCCCGACCCAGCCATGAGTCCCCGCGCCGCCAAGATCTTGAAGCGAACTTTGGTGGGTGGCAGCCTGGCAACAGCCCTGGGACTCCTTATCGCCCAGGCAGAAGGGCCGGAAGGGATCCGAATCCTGGCGCCGGTGCTGGCCCTCTTCACCCTGGGAGGGGCCATAGAAGCCGCGCGCATGGGTCCTCGGCCTCCGGTTTCCTTTCTACCGATTTTCCTGGGCGCCCTGGCGGGAATCCTACTGGTGGTGGGACCGGTCTATTGTCCAGATTGCTTCGCATCCTGCTGGCCGGTGGACCAACCTCCCCCAAGTGCGCTGCTCATGCTGGGACTCTGCGCTGGGTTGGTGGCTGTCATCACAGCTCTCGCATCTCTCCCCCAGGGCGTAGCTGCCGTTCGGGCCAACTGTCTGCGTACCCTGTGGGTCGTGCCGCCTCTGCTTGCTCTGGTGGGCATCTTTTCTGAACTCGGGCGCTCTGGTCTGATCGCCCTGATTGTGTTGTCCAAGGTCGGAGATGTGGCTGGGTACTACGTGGGCAGCGCCATTGGCAAACGCCATCCTTTTCCGCGTCTTTCCCCGGGCAAGACCTGGGCCGGGTGTGTCGGTTCCTTGCTCGCTGGCATCATCGCCAGTGTGTTCTGCATCCGAGGCGGTTTGCTCCCCGAGCCGCATCTCGGTCTCGCCGGTGCTGTTCTGATCGGGGCGCTGGTCAATCTGGCGTCACAGGCCGGAGATCTGCTTGAGAGCGCCTTCAAGCGCCACGCGGGCGTCAAAGATTCGGGCCTGCTGTTCGGTCCCTCCGGCGGGGTCTTGGACCTGGTTGACAGCCTATTGCTCTCGGCCCCGGCATTGTTGCTGGTGCAGCTCTTGCTGCTGCCCTAGGGGCTCGGGATTCCAGGGATGGCCCCTCGTGTCCATACTTCAGATTCCCGGGGTTGGATTCCCCTGTCCAGCGCTTGACCGATCCCCCCCCAGGGAACGATCCTTGCGGACCACTTGATTGAAATCACCATTCCGCTCCGTTCCCATGACGAGGCCATTCTGGTCCTGGGACCTTACGACCGTTTTGCCAAGCTGCTGCGTCAGGCCCTGGATATCGAGGTGTACGCCCGCGGGGGCAACCTCTGTTTGAAGGGGGGTACGGTGGATGTGGAACAGGCCAAGCGTCGGATCGAGCATCTGCTGGGTAAATCCCGTAAGGGCCGACAGCTGGACCTGCGCGAAATTGAGGCGATTCTGGCTGGTGCTGGAGGAGACGTGCGGTCTGGTGGCGGGGGACCCATGCCACCGGTGAGTAGCGAGGGGAGCGAGGGCCACCATTTTGGAACGCGGCCATTTCACACAAAGTCCCGCACTGTGGTCACCTTTCGAGAACGAGCCATTGAGCCGCGAAACGAGAGTCAGCGGCGGTACAAGGAGATGATGGACGAGTTGCCTCTGGTCTTTGGCATTGGGGCGGCAGGCACTGGAAAAACCTATCTGGCGGTTTCCCAGGCCGTGCGCTCAATGCGCCGGGGGGGAGTGCGCCGCCTGGTGATTACGCGTCCCGTGGTTGAAGCGGGGGAGCATCTGGGATTCTTGCCGGGTGACTTGCAGCAGAAGCTCAATCCCTACATGCGTCCAATCTATGATGCTCTGTTCGACCTGCTCGACCCCGAAACCCTGATGCAGCTGGAGGAGGCCAATCTGATCGAGGTGGCGCCCCTGGCTTACATGCGGGGTCGCACCCTGTCCAATTCCTTTGTGATCCTGGACGAGGCTCAAAACACCACCATGGGTCAGATGAAGATGTTCTTGACCCGCATGGGCGAGGGCTCCCAAGTCGTGGTCACTGGCGATCCCTCCCAGAACGACTTGCCCAGGAATGTGCGCAGCGGCTTGCCAGATGCGATCCAGCGCCTGCGTGGTCAAGAGGGGATCGGGGTTTGCGAGTTCTCCGCCGATGACGTGGTGCGCCACCCTTTGGTCAGTCGCATCGTACGCGCCTACCAGCCGCGGCCCCAGGACCCTGAGTCCTCCGGTAGATAAGGGCTATGGCCGTCGAGATCACCTGGGACACAGAGGCGCGACCTTTGACCGATGAGCAGGTCACGTGCGCCATCGAGGCTGCCCTTGAACATGGGGGGCGAGCTAATGCGGTGATCGAAGTGGCTCTGGTGGACGATGAGACCCTGGCGGAGCTGCACGGACGCTATTTGGACGATCCTTCCGTGACCGATGTGATGGCTTTTGAGCTTGGGGAAGAGGGTGGTGGCCCCTTGGGTGAGATCTATGTGAGCGTGGACCGGGCGGAGATCGTGGCCGGGCGCCGGGGGTCGAGTTGGGAACGTGAGCTGACCCTGTACCTGGTCCACGGAGCCTTGCATTTGTGCGGATTCAACGACCTGGAGGACGCTGACAGGGAAGTCATGCGCGAGGCCGAGGCATCGGTGTTGGAGAGCCTCGGGCTGCCACCTGATGGCATCGAACACGGGCTCGGGCGGGACTGACCAGGGACCGCAAGCCCGAAATTCGCCTGTTCAGCCAAAAATTTCCCAAGTCTTTGTGGATCACCTGCGACACGCCAAATAATGCCGTTATCAGGGGTTTGAGGCGGGATTTGCGCCTGTTCGAGCGGGGTCGAGGAAGCGCTCGTGAGCTGCTTGAGGGGTCCTCGGGGGGGCGGTCCTTGGATTCGCCCCTTCGAACAGGTACCCCATGAGCCAGGAGACGCCTTCTTCCGAGGCAGACCGGGCCCCTGGGGCGCGGGCGGAAGCTGGTAAGTAATTTGGACAAGACAGTCGAAGCAGCAAGCGAAACGGACAAGGTCCCCCCCCAGCCAGTGAGCGCTGATGAGGCGCGCGCAGCGCTTTGGACGGCTTACCAGGCCAACCCCTCCGACGATGCGCGCAATGCGCTGGTTGAGGGCTATCAGCATCTGGTGGTGGAGATTGTGCGGCGTTTTGGCCGCCGCCTGCCGCGCAGCGTCGATCCCGGGGACCTGATGACCGCCGCCAATGTGGGTCTGATTTCCGCTGTGGCTGGATTTGATCCCGAACGTGGTGTGCGCTTTGAGTCCTACTGCGAACTCAGGGTCAAGGGCGCTTTGCTCGATGAGCTGCGTACCCAGGACTGGTTGCCGCGTCCCTGGCGCCATCGGGTAGAGCTTCGGCGCAGGATCACCGAGCGTCTGCGCAGTGAGCGTGGCCGGGAACCGGATGATCAGGAGGTGGCCCAGGAGATGGGCCTCTCTCAGGCGGATTTCCGCAAGTACTTCGGCACCGGGGTGCCGACCAATCCCACGGGGTCCATGCCCAACGACGATGGGTCCGAGGATGCTGTGCCGACCCTTGAGGTAGTGGCAGACAGCAGCAACGAGGCTCCAGGCGAGCGCATTTCCCGCGAGGAACTATTGGCGCTTGTGGCTCAGAAACTCAATGAGCAGGAGTACCGCATCGTTTACCTCAAGTATTGGGAAGAGCTGCCAATGCGCGAGATCGGAACACTCACGGGGCTATCTGAATCGCGGGTATGCAAGATTCACTCGCGCCTGATCGAGCGCCTGCGCGAACGTTTCCGGGTGGACCAGCCCACTTGACCGCATCGTCTTGTTGACAGTGCTTGTTCAGAGGCCCCCACGCCCCGATCCCATTGGAAAGAGCATCCTCGTGCGGGCCCCAGCGATTCAAGTTGCTCGGCAGGTACGAGCAGAAGAGCGAGCGGCCTTGGTGAGCGGAGGGCCTCAACAGGGTGAGATTCTGGTGCCGTGAGGCTCCTCAAAAGTGCGCAGCGCAGGGCTCCATGGTAGAGTCGTTGAGATGATAGGTGCTTCACTCCTGCTGGCATTGCTCCAGGGCCCGCAGCCGGCTCAAGAAGCTCCCCCTGTACCGCGTCTGGTGGTGATGATCTGCGTAGACCAGCTGCGCGAGAACCAGCTCGACCGCCTTTCTCCGGTTCTGACAGGTGGCTTGCATCGGTTGCTTGAGGAGGGCCAGCGCTTTCGCGGAGCCAGGCTGGGTTACTTGATCACGGAAACCGGGCCGGGGCATGTGACCCTGGGCAGCGGCTGTTTGCCTGACAAGAGCGGTGTGCTTGCCAATCAGTGGCGCGTGCGCGGGAACAAGGACTTGGTCTATTGCGTGGGCGGTCCCGCCGACAGGCTCGGCGTGGGTGGCCCTTATGAGGCCAGTGGTCGCGATGCCACCAACCTGCGGCGCCCGGTATTGGGAGAGATCTTGGGTCAGCGCTGGCCCGATTCCAAGGTGATCGCGATTTCGGGCAAGGATCGGGGCGCAATCGGCCTGGGTGGTCGCACCGCTGACGCATGTCTTTGGTGGGACAAGGGGGGCAGGGGTTGGGTCACCAGCACCGCCTTTGGCGAGTCTCTGCCGCCCTGGGCCGCTGCAGCCTCCCGGGGCTGGGTGCATCAGGCCGCGGGCTGGACTTGGAATGTGAGCTTCGATGCCAAAGCACCTCCTCCGGGAACTCAAGCGGATCAAAGGCCGGGAGAGGTGCCCCTGCCCGGAGGCGATGGGACCTTGCCCTGGTCCCTGCCGCAGCCCACAGACCGTAGCGACAGTGCGGAGCGCGCCAAGCTGGCGGGTCGTGTGTACGCCGTGCCCCTGCTCGACGCCCTGGCCCTGCAGTTGGGCCGCGAAGCCCTGCAGGCAGAGGATTTGGGCCTGGACGGAGCTCCGGATCTCCTGTGTCTTGCTCTCTCAAGCTGCGATTCCGTGGGACACCGTTTTGGTCCCAAGAGCAGGGAAGTCACTGATCTGCTGCTGCGGCTGGATCGGGACCTTGGGGTGATGTTTGATCTGCTCGATCGTCGTTTGGGGGCAGATAGTTGGATCGCTTGTCTTTCCGCAGACCACGGCGTACTTGATTTGCCCGAGCAGCGTCTGGAGGAAAACTTGCCGGGCCTTCGGGTTGGCAAAGGGGAACTCGGGCGTCTGCGCGGAGTCCTGCGCGATCATTTGAAAGAGACGCTCAAGTCCAGTTGCAAATTGACCATTGTGGGTCACGCTGTCTGGATGAATGCGGACGACGTGCGTGCTGCTGGCGGTGATCTTGTTCAGGTGCGCAGGCAGTTGGCAGAACTCGTGCGTGAGCACGCCCCCTGGGCTGATCTGGTCTTCACCACTGAGGAACTCACGGCCCATGGAGCGGCGGGGATTTTGGGCCTGGCCCAGGCGTCGTACCAAGAATCCACCGCCCCAGATCTCTTGATTCACACACAGCCTGGGACACTCCTGGGTCTTTCCCGGGGAACCAGTCACGGCAGCGCCCATGAGTACGATCGCAGCGTGCCTTTGATCTTCATGGGAGCCCCCTTCACACCTGGGGAACACACAAGGTCAGCGGGACCTGAAGACGCGGTGCCGACCCTTCTGCGAGCTCTTGGTTGGACAGCCCAGGAAATCGAGGCATTTGGCTTCGACGGCCAGTCACTACTGCCCTGAGCTAGCGTTCGAGGGCGGCGTGCAGATTCAGCAGTTCATCCACCATCCCCGGGAAGTTGTCGATCTGCATCATGTTCGCCCCGTCCGAGGGTGAACTGTCCGGGTCCGGGTGAACTTCGAAGAAGAACCCATGCACGCTGCCCGTGGCCATGGCGGCGCGCGCCAGGACGGGGGCCAGGGTGCGATCACCGCCCGTGGCGGTGCCGCGGCTGCCGGGCTCTTGCACCGAGTGTGTGGCGTCAAAAATCACCAGATGATTGGTGGCTTCCATGTGCCGGAAGCCGGTCATGTCCACAACCAAACGGCCGTAGCCAAAGCTGGTTCCGCGCTCGGTTAGCAGTACATCTCCACAACCCGAGTCGGTGAGTTTCTTGGCTACATTGCCCATGTCCCAAGGGGCCATGAACTGTCCCTTCTTCACATTTACCGCGCGGCCGGTCTTGGCGGCGGCGACCAGCAAATCGGTTTGGCGGCACAGGAACGCCGGGATCTGCAATATGTCCACTGTCTCTGCCGCCATCGCGCAGTGTCCAGGCTCGTGCACATCGGTGATCACGGGCATCTTGAACTCCTTGCGTACTTCAGCCAGCCACTCAAGCCCCTGTTCAATGCCGATTCCCCGGCCGCCCGTGATCGATGAGCGGTTGGCCTTGTCGAAGCTGGCTTTGAAGACAATCGTGGTTTCGGACTCGCGCGCCAGATTCGCCAGGCGGCCGGCGATCTCAAAAGTCAGCTCGCGGTTTTCCAGCACACAGGGCCCCGCCAGAAAAAATGGGCGGGTGGTGGTCAGAGAGTGTGATCCAAGTTGGACTTCGGGGTTCTGCATGGCGGGGTCTGGGGGCTGCTGTGGGCCTGGCGGGGGAGAGGTTGAGGCGTCAGGGTCCCCTGCCCAAGATCCGATCGGCTCGATCCTACTTCCCAGACATCATCCTACCGCATTGCCCGGGCTCAAGCTCAGACCCTAAGATCAGCCCCGTGGACGGCACATTGATCTTTGGGGGCACAGGTTTCTTGGGGGCCCATGTGGCTGCGCACTGTCTGGCGCATTCCCGGCGTGATGCGACCTTTGCCAGGCCTCTGGGATCTACGGTCTGGGCCGTGGGCCGGGATGTGAGCGCTGTGCCGCGCTTTGGCAATCCACGGGATGGGGTCGAGTTTTTGGTTCGGGATCTCGAGCCAGAGGGCGCGGCCCGTGTACTACTGGAAGAACTCAAGCCCAAGCGCGTGTTGCTGCTGGCGGCTTTGTCCCGTGTGCGCGATTGCGAAGAGCAGCTCGACCTTGCAGAACGCATGAATGTGGACTTGCCCCGGGAAGTGGCCGAGTGGTGCGGGCAGCGGGGCGCTCGCTTGATCCATGTATCCAGCGATCTTGTTTTTGGCGCGGATTCGCCCCCCGTGGGTGGCTTCCGTGAAGAAGACATGCCTGCTCCTGTCTCCCGCTATGGAGACACCAAGGCCAGGGGCGAGCATGGGGTTCTGCTCGCTGCTCCCGCCGCTTTGGTGGTGCGCCTGCCCTTGCTCTATGGGGACTCCGGCGGCCGGGGGCTGGGAGCCAGTGATTCCCTCTTGATGGCGGTTGACCAGGGCGCAGTTCCACCCCTGTTCACGGATGAGTACCGCACGCCCCTTGAGGTCTCCCAGGTCGCCGCAGCTTTGGTGGAGTTGCTCGGCCGCAACGACAAGGGGCTCTTGCATCTGGCGGGGCCCGAGCGGCTTACTCGTCATGACCTGGGGCTGATCGTCTTGGAGACTCATGGGTTGAGTCCGGATGAGGCAGCGGGCTCTGTACGCCGGGCCCTGCAGGGGGATTTGGATACGGGAGGGCCGCGTGCAGGGGACACGAGCCTTTGCGGCAAGCGTGCCCGAGGGAGGCTGGAGAGTCCCCTCGATGGTCCCAGCGAGGCGCTGGTCAAGGCGCACCGAAGTGCCTGACTTCGGCATCGGGTGGGATTCAATCGTGGCTTCGGGTGGCTCCCCACTTGACCCTGCATGGGGCAGCGGTTGAAGTGGGCGGATGCTGGCCCCCCTTGGCCCGCCACGCACCCAATCATGGATCTATCCACACGCTTTGAGCCCAGCGAGATCGAGCAGGATCTCTACGACCGTTGGGAGGCCTCCGGTGCTTTCACGCCTCCAGAGGACGGCGAGCCCGATGCCAAGACTTTTACGGTCATGATCCCGCCGCCGAATGTGACGGGAGTGCTGCACATGGGACACGCTCTCAACGGCACGATTCAGGATGTGGTGGTGCGCCACCGCCGCAAGCTGGGCTATCAGACCCTTTGGGTGCCGGGTACCGACCATGCGGGCATCGCCACCCAGGCAGTGGTCGAGAAACGCCTCTTTGCGGAACAACAAAAGACCCGCAAAGACGTGGGCCGAGAAGAGTTTCTGCGCCAGATCTGGGAGTGGAAAGAAACCCACGGCAACATGATCCTGCGCCAATTCCGGAGTCTCGGTTGCTCCTGTGATTGGACCCGTACCGCATTCACAATGGACGAGGGCTTGTCCAAGGCTGTGCGTACTGCATTCGCTGAGCTTTGGCAGCGCGAATTGATCTATCGAGGTGCGCGCCTGGTCAACTGGGATTGCGCCTTGCAGACTGCGGTCTCTGACGACGAGATCGAATACGTGTCCCGTAAGGGCAAGCTCTGGCATCTTCGTTATCCCCTCACGGGCAGCGATGATTGCCTGGTGGTGGCTACTACTCGGCCAGAGACCATGCTGGGGGACACCGGGGTGGCGGTTCACCCTGACGACGAGCGCTATAAGCATCTCGTGGGCAGCACCTTGCGCTTGCCCCTGGTGGATCGTGAGATTCCCATCGTTGCGGACGAGAGTGTCGACCCTGATTACGGCAGCGGCGCGGTCAAGATCACGCCGGGCCATGACCCGGCCGACTACGAGCGCGGCAAGCGCCACAATCTGCCGATCATCAACATCCTGGAGAAGGATGGTCGCATCAACGAGAATGGCGGGTCCTTCTGTGGCCTCCCGCGAGAAGAAGCCCGCAAGAATGTCGTGGCAGCCTTCGATGAGCTGGGCCTGCTGGAAAAGGTCGAGACCATCACCCACAACATCTCCCTCTCCGACCGTTCCAAGTCGCCGATCGAGCCTCTGGTCAGCGAACAGTGGTTCGTGAAAATGGGACCCATGGCCGAGCCCGCGATCAAAGCCTTGAAGGAGGGGACTCTCGAGTTCCGGCCTGAGCGCTGGGGCAAGGTCTATCTGCACTGGCTTGAAAACGTGCAGGACTGGTGCATCTCACGGCAGCTTTGGTGGGGGCACCAGATCCCAGTGTGGTATGACGAGGACGACGTGCCAGCGGTTTCAGTCACTGACCTGGAAATCGGTTCCGCACATCCCACTACTGGCAAGCAGATCGTGCGTCAGGATCCCGATGTGCTCGACACCTGGGCCTCTTCCTGGTTGTGGCCTATTGCGACGCTGGGCTGGCCCGATCAGACCTCGTCGGATCTTGCGCGTTACTATCCGACCCAGTTCCTGTCCACCGCTTCTGAGATCATCTACCTGTGGGTGGCGCGCATGGTCATGGCAGGTTACGCCTTCATGCCGGAGGAAATGGGGGAGCAACGCAATCCGTTCCGCACCTGCTACATCCACGCGACAGTGCTCGACGCCAAGGGCAAGCGCATGAGCAAGTCTGCGGGCAACGGGATCGATCCATTGGACATGATCCAGCAATACGGGGCGGACGCTGTCCGCTTCAGTCTGTTGCTCTTGACGAAGGAGGGCCAGGATGTACGCCTTTCTCCGGATCGTTTCGACCAGGGTAGTCGCTTCTGCAACAAGGTCTGGAACGCTGCGCGTTTCGTGATGCTGAACCTGAGCGGGGAGCGTACGGAGGTGACCGAGGCCCTTGAGGACCGCTGGATTCGTTCCGCTCTGGCGCGTGTGCGTGAGGAGGTGTCCACCTGCCTTGAGGAGTACCGCTTCAATGAGGCCGCTGCAGCTCTCTATCGTTTCGTCTGGAACGATTTCTGCGATTGGTATCTGGAGCTGGCCAAGAGCCGCCTGACTGAGGAAGACGGTCCAGGGTCCGCAGCCGTGCGGGGAACCCTGGTGCGGGTATTGACCGATGCATTGGGTCTCCTGCATCCCTTCACTCCGTTCCTCTCTGAGAAGCTCTTTGAAGCTCTACACGAGGTCACAGGCTCTGCCTCCCCTGGCATGTTGATCCAGACCCCATGGCCCGATGGAGAGGGGCTGGTCATCGATGAGGCTGCAGAACATGAACTCCGACTCTTGCAGGAGGCTGTGACTGCTGTACGTCGGGTGCGGGCTCTGACCATGGTGGGGGAGCGCGTCCCCCTGGTGGCTCACATCGCCGCCCCCCGGGAAGCCGACCGCGAGATCCTTGCTGCTCTCTCTGAACGGATTTGTCCCCTGGCCACTCTGTCCGAGTTGCACATTGCCGAAACCATCCAGCGCCCTCCTGCCAGCGCGGTCAGCGTGGGCCCCGGCTTCGAGGTTATTGTGCCGCTCTCCGATGATGTGGACTTTGACAAGCTCAAGACCGTACTCGTTGGCCGCCACAAGAAGGTGGAGCAGGGCTTGATGTCCATTGACAAGAAACTCAACAACCAGGGTTTCTTGCGTGGCGCGGATCCAGAAATCATCGAGAGCGAAAAGGCGCGTCAAGCGGAACTGGAACTGGAGCGCGACCTGCTGGCCCGCAACCTGGCCGGGATCTAGAAGCTGGCCCTAGAGCAGAGGACTCAATATGCCCGCTGCGTTTTGTCCCAGGCGCCGGAGTCGGCTGCGGTTTGCCCAGTCGGCAGCGTTGACAGGCTCGCAGCGGTCCAGGTAGGTTTGCTGCAACAGTCGAAGATGACTGGCGAAATCTGAGTCGTAGACTAGAGTCGAGACCTCGAAGTTGATCTCGAAGGAGCGCCGGTCGATGTTCGCGCTGCCAACATGGGCCAGGCGCCGGTCCACGGTCATGGTTTTGGCGTGCAGGAGTCCACCGACGAATTCGTGGATCTCGACGCCGGCATTGAGCAGAGGCTCATAGAAACTGCGGCCGGCAGCTGCCGCCAGGAACGAATCGCCGGAGAAGGGCAGGATCAGGCGTACAGAGATTCCTCGGCGCGCTGCTGTACAGAGCGCCGCCAGGGTGCCCTCGTCGGGCACAAAGTAGGGGGTGGTCAAGATCACCTCTTTCCTGGCCATGTGGATCGTGGCCTGCAGGATCTGCACCAGGGCGCCGTTTTCCGAGTTGGGGCCAGTGCCCATGATTTGGGCTATGACCCCCTCAGTGGCGGCGTAGGGAGCTTCAACCGCAGGTTGAATGGCCTCCCCTGCATCGAGCTGCCAGTCCTCGCAGAAGAGCTGCTCCAAGTCCACCACCGCTGGCCCCTGCATGCGCAGCATGCAATCGATCCAGGGGGCATAGGCGCGCTTGGGAGCAAAGTCTGCATCCGCGATGTTCTGGGATCCAACCCAGGCGCTCTCGTGGTCCACAATGGTGATCTTGCGATGGTTGCGCATGTCGATGCGGCCGGTGAGTACTGGCGGGAAGGGAGGTTCCAGGGCAGGCACCACCTTGGCACCGGCGGCTTCCATCAGGGCCTGCAATTTGCCCCCCAGCATGTCCCGAGCCCCAAGGGCATCCGCCAGTATTCGGCAGGCGACTCCGCGCTGCGCTGCTCGGGCAACAGCCTTGGCCATACTCTGGCCTGCCGAGTCTTCCAGCCATATGTAGGTCACGATGTGCACCGTTCGCTGGGCGCGGTCGATGTCATCAATCATTCCTTGAATTACATCTTCTGAGTCGGGCACCAGGCGCACCAGGTTCCCTGCTCTGGGGTCAGTTCGGCACACCGCCCAGCCCAAGTGTGCAAGCGGCTGATCCATGTGTGTCAGCAGGGCCTCCTTCTGTTGTGCCCAAAAGGGCTTCATCCGTTCGCGTAGTTCCGCTTGAATGATCCCATGGCGTTCCCTGCGCGCTCGCCCCATGCGAACCTCGCCGAACAAGAACCAAAGGGCGATTCCGATTACTGGCAAGAGCAGGATCACCAGGATCCATGCAAGCGAAGAGGCCTGGCGTCGCTGTGGGCGTAACAGCACTGCCCCGCTGAGGGTTACCTGCACAACGAGCAAACCAAGCAGCATGGCCGTTGGCCAGCCTAGTTCATCAGGTATGGGCATTGGAGCGTGCAGGCTAGACGCTCAGCATGGATTATGCGGAGACAATGTTGCCTGGTGTCATCGAGTCTACCCTTCGAAAGGCCTCATGAGCTGATTCTGGGCTTCATTTGAGAGGGCCCTGTTCTTCTCACCCGCAGTCTGAGGTGAACTCCATCCCCGCCCCTTGGCGCTCATGGGTACACATTGCCATGGCCATGCGATTTCAGAAGGGCAGGAGCCGGGCGAGTTGGTTAGGGCTCTCTCAAGGCTTCTATTGATTTGCTGCCTTATGTAGCGAGCATCCCCAGCAAGCGATCCAGGACCTGCCGCCCCTGTGCGCGCAAGCCGTTGTGCTCCAGTTCGTCCGTGACCCAGGTCTTGAGGCCCGGGATCTGGTCTGCGGTTGCGAGGGAGAGGTCCCTGGGCACATACATGTCGTTGCCATAGATCGCTGCGGCGGCGGGAACTGTGTTCTTGGCCAGAGCCGTGGGATCGTAGAGCTGGGGCCAGTCGGTTTTTGCGGCCAGCAGGTGTGCGGCTTCGGCCATTGGGCAGAGGGCGCTGATTTCTTCGAACATGAACGGGTGGATCATTTCGCCGTTGAGGTAGCGCAAGGGGCCAGGGCCTTCCGGGAAGCCGGAGAACTCCGCTGCGACTCTCTGGGCAGCCCAGTTGCTGGCGTTTTCTTGGGTGTAGCAGGCTTCGTGTAGTACGGCGAAGATGGGGTGGTGGTCGTGCAAGACCATGCGTTCATATGCCCGCAGAAAGGCTCGGTCGCTGGCGCCGGCCGGTGAGGCGCCTGCAATCTCTAACAGGTAGTGCAGGCTTTCGAAGCCATCGCTCATCCCGAGCCCGAGGCCCACCATGGAAAAACGGTTTGGTGACAAGCGATCCCCATCGGTCAGGCGGATATCCTCTTCGCGCAGTTGGGCGTAGAGTCCGGCGAGGCCTGCTTGATCCTCGGGATAGCGTCGGAACCACTCTTCGTGTTTGCGCAGGCAGATTGGGTATGTATGAGTGTAGACATCCCGGGCAGTGGCACTGAGGCCGGGGATGCCGCCGGTGAAGAGGGCGCCCGAGAGGCCTTCTGGGGCACTGGACAGATAGCGCAAGGTGCAGAACCCGCCGTAACTTTGGCCCAGGACGGTCCAGGGGCTTCCGCCAGTGAAGTGGGGCCGCAGGTGCTCGCAGTCTCTTACGATTGAGTCCGAGCGGAAGTGGGTCAGGTACCCGGCCTGTTCCGCTGCGTTGCCCTGCATAGCCAGGCGATCCCCTTGGATGGGAGTGCTGAGACCGGTGCCCCGCTGATCTGGCAGAAGTACATGGAACTCTTCCAGGGCGCGACCAAGCCAGCCGCCCGCATCTGTGGGTCGGGGAGCCTCGTAGCCTGGACCTCCCTGCAGAAAAACCAGCCAGGGCCGTTGATCTTCCTGGGCCTCTGCTGCGCGTACTTCTCGGGCGAACAACTCAATCGTTGGACCCGATGGGTCCGCATGATCGAGAGGCGCTTCGAACCAATGACCGCGAATTACCAGGCCTGAGACCTCGGTCGGGGGATCGCTGCGCAAGGGAGCGCTGGGTGATAAGCTGGACACGGGGGGAGTGTAGCGTTCCGGCCGGAGGGGGATACACCTGCTCCTCGGACCGCCTCCGGGCGCCCGATCAGGTCACTTTGGTGGAACTCGCAACAATCACCCCGAAGACCTCGGCTGAGGTGTAGTTTAGAGTTGTTGGCAATTCGCCCTTCCCTTCTCCCGGAACTAGCCATGACACATTGTAAGAACCTCCGATTCTTGGACCTACTCGCCGTTGCTCTGTCTTGCAGCATACTCTCGGCCTCTACCCCGGCCGCAGCCCAAGGGGTTGGCACTAATTACTGCACGACTTCGCCCAATTCTGTTGGAGCGGGGGCGGTGATTTCGGCTAGCGGATCTGCAGGGGTTGCTTTGAACAACTTGACCCTGCGTGCGGATGCCCTACCAACGGGCCAGTTCGGCATGTTTTTTTACGGATCCAGCCAGGCTTCGCTGCCCATGGGCAACGGCGTGTTGTGCGTTGGTGCAGGGATGCACCGTTTGAACCCTGCGTTGAATTCGGGCAGCGGGGGAGTGATCACCCACGCCCTTGATGTCAACGCTACCCCCGTGTTCGGGGGCGTGATTCTTGCCGGTTCGACCTGGAACTTCCAGGCTTGGTATCGTGACAGTGCAGCAGGAGGCGCTAGGTACAATTTTTCTGACGGACTGCAGGTGCAGTTTTCCTCGGGAGTTCCGCCTTACTCCGGCATGGTCTTAGTACCCGCGGGCGCATTCACCATGGGGGATCATGCAGGTGTGGGTGATCCAGAAGAGGTTCCCTTGCACGATGTCACCTTGGACGCTTTCTACATGGATGTCTATGAGGTCACTAGCATTCAATATGCGGCCTATCTGAACCAAGCCCTGGCGGCTGGGAAGGTGACGGTTGCTGCTTCCGGCGTAGTCATTCAGGCGGCGGGTGCCGGTCAAGCTCTTTGTGATACGACGGGCAGTGCGGCTTACAGCCGAATCACTTGGGATGGTGCGACCTTTGGGGTTGTCAACGGCAAGGAGAGGCATCCGATGGTTCAGCTCAGCTGGTACGGGTCCAGCACCTATTGTAATTGGCGCAGCGAGATAGACGGACTGGTGCCCTGCTACGATGAGACCAACTGGGCGTGTGACCACACCGCCAACGGCTACCGGTTGCCGACCGAATCCGAGTGGGAGTATGCCGCGCGCGGAGGCCAAGCCGGACCCTACGAGATTTACCCCTGGGGCGACACCATTGATGGATCGCAGGCGAACTTCGGCGGCTCCGCTGACCCCTGGGATAACGTGGGTGCTCCCGAGACGACACCTGTGGGGTACTACAATGGCAATCAAACACCTGCTGGAACAGACATGGTCAATGGCTATGGGCTCTATGACATGTCTGGCAACATCTGGGATTGGTGTGGAGACTGGTACGGGATCTACACCAGCTCCCCCAGCGTGAATCCAACGGGTCCTGCCTGGGGTTCGCGCCGCGTGGTACGCGGCGGGAGTTGGACTGACGGTGTGTTGCTCTTGCGTTCCGCCCACCGATGTTATTTCACCCCCACGGCCCGGGGCCGCAGCGTCGGTTTCCGAGCCATCGCAAAGGGTCTCTAGACCGTACTCACGAGTTCACTTCATTCCGCGCCAGGACTGGCGCAGGGTGGAGGGATTGACCTTGGCGAGCATCTCAAGGGTCACAACCTTGCCCCGTAGACGATGGGGGATTTCGGCGGTCAACATCAGGCGGTCTTCTTGGCGGAAGGCGCGTTTGCCTTTTTCGTCCTTGTATTCCACCTTGACCTGGGTGATTGACCAACTGCTGCCTTCGGGTTTGCCTTGCTTGGGCTCGGTTCTGATCTCCATGTGTGAAGTCAGCTCGCCTGTCTTGGCTTCAAAGAAGAGCAGGTTGTGCTGCTTCGGATCGATTTGCGCCATCCACTTGGGGATGCCATTTTCATCGAGAGTGTCGTCTTCTTCAAAGAGTTCTTCTTCTCCGTCGTCTTCCGCGCTGCGGGGCTTTTCGGGGTCTCCTTTGGAGCGATAGGAAACGATGTAGGTCCCCGGGGGAAGAGCGGGGTTGATCAACTCTTCTGTTGTGCTCAGGAATCCAAGCATTGCGGGGCCCTGTTGGATCGTGGATTTCTTCCAGGTGCCCGCATTAGCCTCATCGATGCGCTCGACGGGTACAAAGGCGATGTGCTGGTAGTCGGTGATCACCCTGTAGGTGTCAGGCACCTCATAGTTCTTGTAGTGGTCCTGGCGCGTGTTCTCCGTGGCCGCGGCCTTGTCGTATGCGGTCAGCTTCGAATTCCAGTTTTCGAGGACAGTGGCGAGGTTGCTATTGGTCCTGGCGCCTTCGCTGCGTGCGGGGCTGCTGCGAACTTGGAGGCGATAGACTCGTTCGGCCAGATCGAAGCCCGGTTTCATGGTGCCCACCGCACGGAAGCCAAGCCCCGTGGTGCGTTGGAAACGGGCGGTGTTGCGCCGAGTGGTGCAGCGCGCCGCGATGGCAGGGTTCTGGTAGGAGCCACCGAATGCCACCCGGTCATCGCCATTCCACTGGGGCTGGGGTTCGAGCTTTCTTCGGGTGGTCCCCTTGTACTTGCCGGGCTTGAAGCCGGGATAGGGCAGGTAGGGCGAGTTTGTCCACTCCCAGGCATTGCCCACCAGGTCGTAGACGCCCTCCTTGGAAACACCGTCTGGGAAAATGCCCACGGGCAGGACCGCGTTGTCCTGGCGGAACTCCGAGGTATTGGCGTAGTTGCCTTCGGGCCACTCGCTACCCCAGGGATAGAAGTCCTTGCTTGAGCCGCGCACAGCCCGCTGTAATTCCTCTTCGGTGGGAAGGCGCATGCCCAGCCATTCGCAGTAGCCCTTGGCATCTGCATGATTGACGAACATCACAGGGCGCAGGAGATCGTCCGGTGCGACGGTGTATTCCATTCCCTCCCAGTTTTTGTCCCACCACCGTTCCGGGTCCCAGGCGGTGCCTTTGTTGGCGCGGTCCGAGAGAAACTCCATGCGCGCCTTGTCGACTGCGGCTTTTCCCCAGTGTTGGGGCGGGCGGATCCCAGTGGCCAGTACGTACTCCAGGTACTGCTCGTTGGTCACCTCGGTGATCATCAGGTAGAAGCTCTTGACGTCGATCTTGTGTCCCGGGGTTTCCGAATCCAGCGCCTGCACAAAGCGCTCTGCGTTGCCGCCGGAACTCACCAGGTCTTGGATCACCTTGCGGTCGTTGCCAATCTCGGTGTTGCCGCCCTTGATGGTCACCATGCCTGGCGGGGGGGGCTGTTGAGAAGGGCCGTTGGGCGTCGACCCGCCGGAGAACAGGGGCAGCAGGGTGGTCAGGATCTGTACAGGTAAAATCATGATTCTCGTGTCTGGAGCGTGCGGGGACCGGGCAGGGGCTGTGCCCTTGACGGTTGTTCCTAGTCCCCTCGGGGCTCGCGGTTGCGCTGGATCAGGCGACAAAGGATAGGCTGGAGATCGTTGCGTGCAAGTCTCTGGGGCCCGGCAGGGCTGTTTTTTGTCGGGAGCCTTTCTGGCGGGCCCTTGGGCGGGGTCCAGATGATCCGGAATGGGGAGAAGCCCTAGACTCGTTTCGGAACGACCCCAGCATCCTCCAGGTCCCGCAGGGGCGCATCCAGCCACTCGGCCCCATGCTGCTCCAACAGGCCCAAGAACGCATCGAGGGTCTCGGGTTCAAAGGCCCGGCCGGATTGGGACTCGAAGAAATCGAGGGTCTTGTCCAGATCCCAGGGGGCCTTGTAAGAACGCCGTGAAGTCAGGCTATCGAAGACCTCTACCAAGCACAGAATGCGGCCCGCCGGACTGAGCGCGCTGCCCTTGAGGCGGCGCGGATAGCCAGTCCCATCCCAGCGCTCGTGGTGCTCGGCAATGTAAGTACAGGCTTCGACCAGGTGCGAGTTCGAACCGAGCTTGTTTGCACCCACTTCCGGGTGGCGTTGGACTTCGCGGTACTCTTGGGCTGTGAGAGGTCCTTTCTTGGTCAGGAAGGTCAGGTCCTCAAGATAGATCTTGCCGTAGTCGTGAGCGATGGCGGCCAGTTCAAGGCGTTCGGTGGTCTGTCTGTCGAGGCCCAGTTTCTCAGCGATTTGGCGGCAATAGGAGCGTGTGCGTTCACCGTGTCCGGCAGTGTACGGATCCACCCGTTCGATGGTGTGGGCGACCATGTCAGAGAGGATGTTGACAAGATCCTTGAAGGTCACATCTTCGCGGTGGACCTGTTGTTCTTTGAGGGCCCGGTGCAGGACTGTGGCCAATGTGTTGGGGTCGACCGGTTTCTGCAGGTAATCCCGGGCGCCCATCTTCATGGCGGCCACCGCCCCTTCTACCGCGGGGCGGCCGGTCATCAGGATCACAATTGAACGGGGGGAGGTGTCCCGGCAGGCGGCCAGGACTGCGGCTCCTTCGTTGCGGCCATCGAAAAACACATCGGTGACGACGGCATCGAAGGGCCGATCCCGAGCGGCTGCTGTTTCTATCAGGCGTGAGGCACGGCCCGCATCCAGTTCCCGGGTCGTGTCGAAGCCTTGGGAATCCAGGACCAGGCTAAGGACTTCAAGGGTCGATCCTTCGTCGTCAACCAGAAGCACGGTGGGGCGGCGGTGTCCAATCATCAGCTTTTTTTGGGTCAGTTTCCCGATCTCTCTACGTCTCTCTTATAACATCCCCCCCCTTGAGATTGGAGCATTGTACCCATGCGCATCCCCGTGACCCCCGACCAGACCGGCGCCCGCCTTGATCGTTTTCTGACCGTGCGTGTGCCCCAATGGTCTCGCAGCAGGCTGCAGGCCCTGATCAAGGCAGGTGGCGTGCGGGTGGATGACGAGGTTGTGCAGCGGCCGGGCAGCAGACTTCTTGAGGCTCAGGTGGTTCAATTTGACCTTCCTGAGCTCGCACCACCCACAGATCCTGAGGGGGGGGCGATCGTTGACCTGCCATTGCTTTATTCCGACGAGCACATTGCTCTGGTGGATAAACCTGCTGGCCTCTTGAGTCACGCCAACGACCGCAGTCAACGTGAGACTGTGGTCACCATGGCAGAGGATGCCTTGGGACCATTGGCTCCCACAGAGGATCCCCGTCGTCGGGGAGTGGTTCATCGTCTCGACCGCATGACCAGTGGCGTGATGATTATCGCTCGTACTCCCCAGGCCATGGAGGGCATGCAGGCGCGCTTCGCCGATCGGGAGGTGCAGAAGACCTACTATGCGTTGGTTCATCACCACCCCCGTTTCATCAGCGAAATGGTGGATGCCCCACTTGAAACCGATCCCAAGCATCGCCAGAAAATGCGCGTGGCAGAAGGTGGAATGGGGCGACCGGCGAGCACATTGACAGAGACCCTTGAGTTGTTCCGAGGCCATGCTCTCGTGGCTGCCTATCCGCATACGGGTCGCACTCATCAGGTGCGCGTGCATCTGACTCACATAGGTCATCCGATCGTGGGGGATCCCCAGTACACCCAGCGCGGCGCGATCCGCGACCCCATTCCGAAGGAGGCCCCGCTTCCACGGCGTCAGTGTCTGCACGCCGCGAAGATTTCTTTCGAGCACCCGGTGACCGGCGAACCAATGATCGGTGAGTCTCCCTTGGCGAGCGACTTTTCGGACCTTCTGGATTGGATGCGGACACACATGGCTGTCGAGGGCTAGTGGTGGGCGCATTCTGCAAGTCCGGAAGCCTGTTTCGTAAATGCATGGCTCAGGAACCACGCAGTCGCTAGAGTTCGATGGTGAGCAATACCGACCCCAGCGACAGCCGTCCTCCTTGGGCATGCATGCATCTGTGGCAGATCCAATGGGTGCGCGACCTGTTGATCGGGGCTGCGTTTCTTGGACTATTGATGTTGGGCCATCGCCTGAGCCTGGTGACGGTGCCCCTGCTCCTGGCTTTGGGTCTCGCTTATCTGCTGGAGCCGCTCATGCGTGGTCTGGAGAAACGGCTGCACCTCAAGCGGCGTAGCGCAGCGGCTCTGTTGTTGGTGGGCGTGTTTTTTTGCGCCGTGCTGCCTATCACTGTGGCTGGTGTTGTCGCCACCCTGCAAAGCGCCAGGGTCGCCCAGTCGGTCTACACCGGCTCCAGCGCCGTGGTGGCCTCCGTGCGCGCGCCGGAGGATCTGAAGCTGGCCGAGGCGGTACCTCCCGCCTGGCGTCGAGTGCGGAATACCGTGGTGGAGATTGCTGAGTCTGCCAGGGCGGAGCGTGAGCAGCCGGGGTCAGAAGAGGGCCTCGGCGCTGTCATGGGAGATGATCTCATCCGCATCATCAATGGCATTCTGGAGTTTGTCAGCACGAATTCCGAGCGCCTCGCCAGTAGTGCCATCAAGACCGGGGGCAGCGCCGCACGACTTGCCGTCTCCACCGTGGGCTGGCTTGGGAATGTTGCATTCATGGGGTTCCTCTGTCTGTTCTTCCTTTATTTTGCGATTTCGCGACAAGCAGACTTTTCTTGTTTCGTGCGTGAGTTGGTGCCCGAGGAGGATCGCGGTCGAGCGGGGGCAGTCTTTCACCGAATGGACAACGCAGTCAGTGGGTTCATCCGAGGGCGCATCACGATCGCTCTCTTTCTGGCCTTGTTCTACATCCTTGGCTTTGCAGTGATTGGAGTCCCCGCACCGATCTTGCTGGGTTGCCTGATCAGTCTCTTGGCGTTGATCCCTTATGCAACCCTGGCAGCCTTGCCCCTGGTGATGATCTTGATGGCGCTTGAAGGTGCCTCTGGCATGCGCGGGGAATGGTGGTGGATTCTTGCCGCGCCTACTGTCTGGTATCAGTTGGGTCAGGCCCTCGACGACTACATCCTGACCCCGCGCATCCAGGGCAAAACCACGGATCTTTCCACCCCTCAGATCCTGTTTGCC
This sequence comes from Planctomycetota bacterium, assembly GCA_014238415.1. Taxonomy (GTDB): domain Bacteria; phylum Planctomycetota; class UBA1135; order UBA1135. The sequence continues at coordinate 27,896 of JABABA010000017.1, forward strand.
TCCTTGGCCGGAGGCATCTTGGGGGGCTTCTATGGATTGCTCGTAGCGATTCCAGCCGCAGCCTGCCTCAATATCCTCGTGGATGAGTTGCTCAAGCCCGCGTTCGTCAGTTGGGTCAAGGGCAATCGTGAGGACTTCTTGCCCCTTGATGAGTGAGCCACGTTCCGGGTCACCGGTTTCGGCCTTTGCCCGGTTACCTCAGCTTGATCGTGACTCGCTTCTCGCCGTTGCCACGGATCGCTATGGTCTTGCTCTTGGTCTTGCCGTCGGCCTCCACGCTCACCCGGTAGCGGCCGTCGGCCAGGGGGCCGAGCCGGTGCTCCGTGGGGGAGAAATTGCCTTCCATGTAGATACTCTGGATGTCCTGCATGCCAACAGCAGAAGACACATTGCGGCCCTCGCTGTCGGTGACGGTGATCTTGCCCCGTTGGCCTTCTCCATTGGCGTCCAGAATGCGCACCCACAGAATCGTGCCTTGGCTGGCGGTTAGATTGACTTCTGCGACCTTGCCTGGACCCGCACTGAAAGAGGCGCTTTCCGGGGCAGCCAGATCCGCAGTTCGCGCAAAGGCGGTGTAGTCCCCGGAGGCGAGGCCGGTGTAGACCAGCACACCATGGGCGTCGGTGAGTTGCATGCTGAAGGGCTCAAGCATTCGCCCCTCCTGATCGCGCAGAAAGACGGTGGCTCCACCAACCGGGGTGCCGCCGCTGTTGAGTACTGTGATCTTGGCGCTGCAGGACTCTGGCAGCACCAGGAGAATGCCGTCGGCGCCACGATCTTCCTGCACTTGGATGCCGCCCAGAGTCACACGGCCCAGGCCCTGGCCCCCACTGGCACTGAAGGGGGAGTTGCCTCCAGCGGATAGGCGGTAGGTTCCTGCGCGCAGGCCCAAGAGTTCAAAGCTCCCGTCCTCGTTGCTGGAGATCTCAGCGTACTGACCACCAAACATGCTGTCAGAGCGCGTGCCTCCTTCCAGGGTCAGGGTAATGCGTTGGGCTCCTGCTGGGCGCCCATCGGCTCTTTCCACACGGCCCGAAATACGGCCCAAGGGCAATTTGAAGTCCAGCTTGAGTTCGGTTACCTGGGTAGGAATGTCCCGGGAGTACTCGATAGTGGACTGCTGGCCAATGCCACCAGGGACCTTTTGCACATTGACCACGTAGACGCCCCCGCCGCTGAGTTCCACCTCATAGGTGCCATCTTCCGCCACCGATGTCATTTCCAGACGCTCGTAGAGCCGCTCTCCTTCGGGATAGAAGCTCATGAGCGCGCCCCCATAGGTCTCCCCAGCAAGCGTTACGCGCCCATACACCCGAACCGGATTGTCCTTGGGTTTGCCGAGTTCAACATAGGTCTCTTCGCCTTCGACAATCGTGGCCTGGCTCATCTCCATGCTCTGCATCAGAGCGCCCATGTCCACCTCCCCGCTCTCGGTGGTTGCGCCAAACCCACCTGACATGTTCATGGCCACCACTTGCCATGTTCCGGGAGCCATTGCTTCCATCAGGAAGGTCCCGTCAGGGCCGGAGAGAGTCGTGCGGTTCGACATCTCGGGCATCTTGTTGGCGGTGATCAGGCGACCGCTGGCCGGTTCCCCGGAAGCGTCCATGATCAGGCCCTTCAGAGCGCCCCCTTGAGTGAGGACCAGGTCTACGCCCTCCAGTATCTCTCCTGCAGCACCATTGATCTCGCGGGGCTGGCCGGGGCCGAAGCCGGTCTTGCTGGCAACCAAACTGACCGGTCCAGTGAGTGCTTCGTATTCGTAGTTGCCCTTCTCATCGCTGGTCGCAGGTTGCGCCAGGGGGGAGGCGGAGATTGCTCTCTGCCAGTCAGGACCAGAAGTGGCCAGGCTGACCTCGGCCTCCGCCTGGGGTTGGCTGCTCGTGTCCATGACACGCCCACGAACTTGCACGGTGCCCTCCAGTTGCACTATCAGCTCTTCTCCGGGTAGCTGGGGCAGATTGAAGGTCAGCGGGGTGCGTAGGATTGCGCCATCGCCGCGAGCCAGCAACTCCCAGGGACCGTCTGCGAGGTCCTGGATGATGAAGGTCGGGTCAGCTTGCTGGACACGCGCATTCGAGGTGTCGGAATAGAGTGTCAGGAGGTCCCCGGTCAGTACCCGGCGCACGACTACCTTGGTTTCTGCAGGCAGTGACAAGCCGTCCGTCCTTTCCAGTCTCCCCCGCAGCGCGAGGGGTGCGTGCAGTCGCAGCAGGACCTCGTCGCTTTCCGGTCGCACGGCGTCCTGGCGCGCCGCATGCCGCAGGCCATCGGCCTCCGCATGGTCTTCCTCTACGCTGGCGGTCAGGCTGAAGGGGCCCGCGCCCAGGCCCGTCAGGACAAAGCTGCCATCGGGATTGCTCTTTGTTGAGGCGCTCGCCCCACGGGCTGCTGAGAGAGCTCCCGGGCCCGCCATGAAGGCGCGGTCGAAATTGGCGTCGACGGTCATTCCCGCTGCAGGATTTCCGTCAGGCCATTCAATCTTGCCCCTGATCGAGCGACCCTCTTCCAGGATCAGTTCCAGGTCGGTGAGGGTCTCGCCGGACACCGTCTCCACGCTGAGTTTCTTGCTGTCCAGGTGGGCGTCCGAGTCTGCCGAGACCTTGACCGTGCCTGGCATGACCCCTTCGATGCGGAAGGATCCGTCGGTTTCGCAGGAAATCTCGCGCAGGAGCGTGTCGTCGAAGCCCATGAAACGGCCGGGCAGCCAGGCGCTGACCGTTGCTTCTGGAATGATTGCGCCTTCGGCGGAGCGCACGGTTCCGCTGAGAACTGCACCTTCTTCAAGGAGCATCTCTACGGTTTCTTCGCTTCCCCCAGATCGGGTTTCAAAGGGGGTGACTTTGGCCGCCAGCGAGCCTTTCTCCGGGATCGCACGCAGGCTAAGGCTCAAACCTTCGGGCACTCCGCGCATCTCCACCAGGCCTTGTTCATCCGCCTCCGATCTGAGGGCATAGCCTTGGAAGCCGGGGGTCAGGCTGGCGGGGCTGATGCCATCCAAGGAGGGTCGTGCTTGCAGGCTGGTCCCCGCAAGAGGGCTTCTGTCCGAAGCGTTCAATATCAGCACGCGAACAAACCCACGCAGTTCGGGCTCAAGCGTGACAGGCTCACCCGCGTTTGGAAGCTCGAGCGACTTGTCCAAGGCGAGAAAGCGCCCATCGAGGCTGATGTAGAGGCTCTTGTCCTTGGGCAAAGCCTCCGTTGGTATTTCGAAGGCACCCTGGCTATCAACTGCCGCGCGTCCCACTACAGAGCCTTCAATCGTGGCTGGTCCCGGGCCGGTTATCCTTGCACCGAAAGCGCCGGCGCTCATGGAACCGGTCAGTATGACCACTTCGAGGGTGTCGTCAGTGGGAGAGCCCGGGGGGGAGATCACCTGTCCGGTCCAACGCAGCACTGCATCAGTTGCCTGGCTGCGGGTGGCTTGATCGCCTTCCGGCTCAGCGCTGAGGATGGTGTCTTCGGAGGATGTGTCTGTGGCTTGCGAGTCTTCGTCGCTGCTTGCCTGGCCCACTTCCACTACGCTATCGCCCTGGTCCTGGTTCTCGCTTGGAGTCTGTAGTAGCTGGTCGCCAACAAGCACAATCAGAGCGAGTCCAAGGGCGATGACGAGTAGGCGCGGGAGTCGGGAGTTCATTGGGGACGTGGGTGCTGGGAGTGCTTGGGGCTTTGCTTCAGGGGGCACGGGGGTAATTGCGCCATTCTCCAGGTTCATTCACCCCTTATTGCCAAGAATTCGGCTTGAGACCCTTGGCTTCGCTCTACCCTTGCTGCCCATGGCTGATTCCCACCCATCCCAGCCTTCCCGCGAGGAGTGGCTGGAGAGCACCTACGCCAAGGCGGCGGCTCGGCGACCGGAGCGCTCCAAGGTCTTTGAGACCCCCTCCGGTATTCCTCTCGACCCGATCTACGGTGAGGCCTCAGATGGCGGCTGGCCTGGGGAGTATCCCTACACCCGCGGCGTGCAGCCCACCATGTATCGTGGTCGTTTGTGGACCATGCGCCAGTATGCGGGCTTTTCCAGCGCCAGAGCCACAAACGAGCGGTTCAAGATGCTCTTGGAGCGAGGGCAAACAGGGCTGTCCACAGCCTTTGATCTGCCCACACAACTGGGATTTGATTCAGATGATCCGCTCGCCGAAGCCGAGGTGGGCAAAGTGGGTGTGCCGATCAACTCGATCTACGACCTGCAGCAGTTGTTCAAGGATATTCCCTTGGATCAGGTTTCGATTTCAATGACCATCAATGCTACCGCATCGTATGTCTTGGCAGGAGTGGTGGCCCTTGCCCGTCAGAACAAGATCGATCCCGCCTTGCTGCGAGGCACCGTGCAGAATGACATACTCAAAGAGTACGCTGCCCGCGGAAACTACCGCTATCCGGCGCAGCCCTCCATGCGCCTGGTCACCGATCTGATGGCCTGGTGCAAGCAGCATGTGCCCCTCTGGAACACGATCAGCATCAGCGGCTATCACATCCGCGAGGCTGGATCCACAGCCGTGCAGGAACTGGGCTTCACCCTGGCCAATGGTTGCGCATATGTGCGGGCGGCGGTGGACGCGGGCCTGGCTGTGGATGAATTCGCACCTCGTCTTTCGTTTTTCTTCAACGCTCACAACAACCTCTTTGAAGAGGTGGCCAAGTTCCGCGCCGCGCGGCGCATGTGGGCGCGCATCATGCGCGAGGAATTCAAGGCCGAGGACCCGCGCTCCTGGACCATGCGTTTTCACACTCAGACCGCGGGCTCCATGCTCACCAGCCAGCAGCCCGACAACAATGTTGTGCGGGTCACGGTGCAAGCCCTCGCTGCAATTCTCGGAGGCACCCAGTCCTTGCACACCAATAGCCGCGACGAAGCTCTGGGATTACCCAGCGCCGACAGCGCTCAGTTGGCCCTGCGAACTCAACAGATATTGGCCAATGAATCCGGCGTGGCGGATGTGATCGATCCATTGGGAGGCAGCCCCTTGATCGAGTCCTTGACGGATGACCTGGAAACCCGGGCCCTGGATCTGATGGCCCGAGTGGAAGAGAGGGGAGGTCCTGTGGCCGCAGTGGAGGACGGGTTCGTGCAGCGTGAAATCCTGTCTTCGGCCTTGGCCTGGCAGAAATCTGTGGAGTCCGGCGAGCGTACTGTTGTGGGAGTCAATTCCCACCAAAGTGAAGAGGCCTCCCCCGAGATTTTCCGCCCCGATCCGCGGGAGAAAGCTGCGGTGCTGGCCACTCTCGAACAGGTGCGCGCCGATCGGGACCCCGCCAGGGTCGACGCTGCTTTGCGCGTCTTGCAAGAGACCGCCAATGGCACCGGAAACCTGATGGACCCGATCCTGGCAGCGGTGGAGGCCCATGTAACCCTTGGCGAAGTGAGCGCGGCGTTGGAGTCGGTCTTCGGACGCTTTCAACCGCCAGACATGTTGGTTTCTTGAGGCACGTGTTTCAGCTGAAGCAGGCGCTCAACTACTGAATACTGCACGCGCTGATCCTGTTGCGGGCAGCTTGTTGCCGGGTTCACTTCGTGTAGCCCATGGCGTCGAGTGCGTCGCGCGTGGAACTGCCGCCGCCGAGCAGGGCGGGTTGACGGGTGAGGCCGTGGGCGAGCCAGCGGGCGATGCTGTCCTGCAGGCTGGCGGCGCGCTGACTGTGGGGAGAGCCTGGGCCCAGGGGGATCGGGCTCTGAGCATCCGGATCCGTTTCGAGATCAAAGTACCAGTGGGCTTCGGGCAGGGGCTCGCGGCCGGGCCTGGAAGCAGTGGCGGGGGGGGCCCAGATCAATAGATCTGTCTGAGTGCGGACCGCGTGCATGTTGCGGTTGGGGGAGAAACCCTGGCCGCCCGGTGCCTGGACGATGCCCAGGCTGGTGGTGGAGAACAGGGGTCGTGTGGCGGCGGCACTGAGGGCAGAGGGGTTGAGGAGGTCGGTGCCCTCGGTATCGGCCTCTGGATCGATCCAGCGGGTCATGATGGTGTCGAACAGGAAGCGGTTCTCGGCTCGTTCGGTGATGACTTTGCCCTCGGGTACGCCAGGCCCGGCCAGGATCAGGGGTACAGCCAGGAGTTCTCGGTGCAATTGGTTGCCGTGGTAGAGCATGCCGTGGTCGAGAAACTCTTCCCCGTGGTCGCTGGTCAAGACGAACAGAGTGCGCTCGGTCAGGCCCAATTCTGCTATGTGCTCCGCGATCGCGCCGATGGCGGCATCGGACTCCGCCACCGTGGCGTCATAAATCGAGAGGGCGTGCTGGGCGAGGGCCTGGATAGGCGCAGGATCGGATTCCCTGCCTTGCAACCGTTCCCCAAACAAGCGCCGGAGTTCGGCCCCGTCCCGGGCCCCGTGGAATTCTCCTTCGATCAGATGTTGGAAGCGCTCATCGGGCTCGTACTGGTGCGGATCGGTCAGGTGCACATAGGCAAAAAACCGATACTCCGCCACATGGTCGATCCACTGGTTCACATCCGCCGCAAGAGTCGCGCCCCTGGCCCAGTTGTAGGTTTCGAAGCTCTCGAATCCCTGGTCAAAGTCCTTGTCTGGATGAACCAGGGGGTTGGCAGAGAAAGCAGCGGTGGTCCACCCTGCCTCTTGCAGGCGCTCTGGCAGGGTTTCGAATTCTTGGGCCAGATAGCAGGCTTCGTAGCTCAAGAGCCCGTGCTCGGCCGGACTCAGGCCGGTCAATAGGGACGCTGTGGAGGGCCAGGTCCAGGGCGATGTGGCCCAGCCATTGTCAAAGCGCGTTCCCCTTGCGGCCAGTGCGTCCATGTGTGGGGAAGTGGGTTTTTCGAGGCCGTAGCATGCCAGGCGGTCGGTACGCAGGGTGTCGATCACCAGGAAGATTATGTTGGGTTGTGCTTGCGAGGCTCTTGTGCGCGGCCGGTTCACAGTACGTAGGACTTCGAGTTGGGCAAAGGCGGCGTGTGCGGGGCCATCTCCCGTGATGCGCTCCGTGCTCAAAGTCAGGGTATCGAGTCCCTTCAGCGGCAAGAGAGGCGCTCGGGTCCAGATCTGCTCGTCCATGGGTACGCTTCTGCCGTAGGGCTTGGTCACACGAAAGAGCACTGTATCCCCTGAACGGACTGTGAATCGGACGCTGCCCTCAACGGTGCCTTCGTAGTCTTCCCGATCAAAACCTACTGCCAATCGCAGGGAGGCATCTGCGTGATCCGATTGAACTGTCAGGCTCAGCTGCGATTCAGGGCCCATGTCCAGACAGGGCAAGGGGCTTGAGTCGTACTGTCGCCGTTTCGAAGGAGCGAGTGTCGTTGCCTTGATCTCCCTTTGGCCGGGGACCACAAGCGGTCCGCGGCCGGCATCCTGGCTGACCCATGAGAGTATCACCTTCTCGATCTGCATCTGCTCGACAGATGAGTCCTCGTCACCATTGCCGAACCAATTGGGCAGGACGGCCACCATCAGGACCACGATCAGTCCAATACCGATGACAGTCACGCCCCAGCTTTTCCGTTGGGTTTCGTCGGGTGCGCTCTGTCCGTCGTTCACTTGAAGAATGCCTCCCAGTTCGTGAACTGGGTCAGGATCTCGGGTTGAGCCACCACGATGCGCGAGGGATGGAAGGTTGTATACCACTCCCAGTTCACGTCCAGCGGGCCAAAGATATGCTCCGTACTGCCGGGCAGGTTTGAGCCCAACAGCTCTACATTTTGGTTGCGCGCAACTTGGGCGGGGCGGAAGGCGATCAATTCCGTGGGCGATGCGAAGCCGGTCACGCAATGGTCCGGTAGTTCGCCAAGGTGGGACTCCAGTTCTCCAGCGAGTTCCGGGGTCAATCCCACCTGCTCTTCGTGACTGTTGATCCAATCCGCAAACGCTTCAATGGGTGGGCGGTGGTCTTCAATGCTGCTGGCACTGGCCTCCTGGCGCAGGGCCCCCGGTATGGCCATGGTTGCCAAAAGGCACAGGGGCAAGGCTATCGGGTAGCGCGCCCAGCGCCCAAACCAAAGTGCACCTTGCGCCGCGAAAAGAACTCCAAAGGGCAGGAACAACAACATGTTGCGGGCAAAGAAGACTCGTTGGTTGGAAAACACCAGAGCCAGCAGGCAGGGCACGGCAGCCAACAGGATCATCTCATTGGGTTTACGGCGGGCCCAGACAAACATGCCCAAAAAGACCAACAGAGAAAACAGCGCAGCCAGGGGCGCATATGCGGAACCCAGAGTGCGCCCCAGGTAGTGCATGATCAGGCCCATGTGCGACAGTCCCGGGGCTACTGTGTAGCCGTAAGCGCCGAGGCCGTAGTGCTTGACCTCCCAAAGCACATCGCGCAGGAAGAGTTGGGGTTCTATCAAGCAGCCCGGAGTGATGGCTATGAAGGTGGCCGTCATTGCCAGGAGCAGGACAGGAATCTCATCCTTGGGTCGCGTATTGCGACGGTTCCAAGCGCTGACCAGAAGTGGCAGGAGGAGAATTCCGCCCGTGTACTTGGTGCTGATTACCGCGCCCAGGACCATGGCCGCGGGCACCAGACTGCCTCCGTTGCGGCGGGCGCGCAGGAGCAGCCACAGGAAGAGGGACGCGAACTGCACCAGAATCGGATCCGGCGCGACCCAGCGGGCGTGGTAGGCGAATTCCCAGGTGGTGCCAAGCGCGGTTGCCGCCCAGAGCCCTCCCAGGGTGTTCATGACTTCGCGGCCCGCCAGAAAGATCCACAACAATGCCAGGCTGGCCAGCCCCAAGAAGATCTTCCTCTGGCGTTGAACGAAACGCGGGGAGCCTACCCGGTCCTTGAGATCTTGGGTGGGGATCGTAATTCCTTGGATCTCCTGTCCCACTCTTCGCTCGTGACGAATCTTCATTTCCCTCCAGGGGATTTCTGACAGTTCCGGAGCGAGAGCGCCCACGGACAGCAGAAATGTCATGGAGGGATAGTTGTACCAGCCCGGTAGCAACCGCCCCTTGTCCAGGGCGTGCTGCAGATTCTGCTGGTGCAGGGGATCGTCCCAGTATCTGCCGAAGTCCAATCCCCGGTAGCCTGTCCAAGCGAACCAGCCGAGAATCACCAGAACCAACCAGCCCCAGTGCTTGTTGAGCCTGGCGGGAGGGCCGATGGGGGCGTCATCGGCCACGCCGTTCGCCTCTTGCTCTGTTCCCTCGATGGCCGACGCCTGCATGGGGATATCGCTCGACGGGTCCTCATCCTTGAGTGCTTCAGGGGCGGGCTTGTGGGGGTCGGGCAGGTTCATGGGCTCAATGCGACTGGAGACCGAGGCGTTTAGCCAGAATCAGGCGCAGCATACGCAGGGCGGTTTTGGATACGTGCAAAAAGCCGGAAGAGTGTTTGGATTCCCCGCCCACTCGGGCGTGATAGCTGACCGGGATCTCGATCACCCTTAGGCGCGCGCGCAAGGCCTCGATCATCATCTCCGGACTGAACTCCGGACCTGTGCCTTTGGTCTGTTCGCGAATCTTGGCCCAGGTGGATTTCCATAGCGCACGGTAGGAGCAGCCCACGTCTGTGAAACGTGGCTCCTGACCCCACCACAGAACCTCGATCAGTTTGCCCACCACGATATTCCCCAAGCGGAGCAGGCCGCCCATGTTGGAGCCCTGTTCAATCATCTCGCGGGTGGTGCGCGTGCCCATCACCATGTCCGCGTCTTTCAGGAACTCCAGAAACTTGCCTATGTCCTTGGAGCGGAAGGAGTGGTCCGCTTCGGTGATGATCAGGATGTCACCTCTGGCGTTGTCCAGTCCCCACTGGATCGTGTCCCCATAACCGCTGAGAGAAACCGTTTCCACCCGCGCCCCGGCTTCCCGTGCCAGCTCCGCGGTGCGATCGCCGGAGGAGTTGTCAACCACCAGCACCTCGTCCACATGGCCTACAAAATCACGCACCACGTGGGCGATGGACTCTTCTTCGTTGTAGGCCGGGATCACCAAGCTGGTGGTAAAGTCATCGAACTGCCTGGTGCGGGCCAGATGATTGGCGGTGTGGTGGTCTTCGAGGCAGTTGACATTCAGATAGTCCCCGCTGACTTCAAAGGGTCTTACGATGAGTCCGTCCTGAGCTGCCGCGCGAATCACATCGGTCAATTCCACTCGGCCGCTGCGTTGACTGGGAGCCGTGGCTCTGATGCGCTCAAAGATGCTCGGCTGAAAGGCATAGGTCCCGCATCCGAGCATATCGCCGGTGGGGTGTTCCGGTTTCTCTTCCAGGTCGACGATGCGGTCATCGGTGATGGTCAGGCAATAATTTTTTTGGATGCGATGGGGATCCGAGGTGCGATGCACCGCGCACCAGGCAAACCAGTCCTGGTCCTCAGGTTGCAACTGTGAGTGGTTCGAGTCCAGATAGACCTCGTCCCCCAGAATAGTGACAAAGGGCTGGTCCAGATGGGGTTCCGCCAAGAGCATGCCCCGGGCCAGGCCAATCTTGGGATCGGGGCAACGCACATAGGTGATTTGGACTCCAAGTCTGTCGCCATCTCCCAAGTACTCCTCGATCATCTCAGCCATGTGGCCCGTGATGATCACGATCTTCTTGATCCCATAGGCATCCCTCAGAATCTCCACATTGCGTTCAATAATCGGGCGGCCGGCAATCTCCAGCATTACCTTTGGCATCCATGTGGTGGCGGGGTAGGCGCGCACTCCTTCGCCAGCGGCGGGTATCAGTCCGAGTTCAAACATCTCTTGCGGGTGGATTCTGGGGCTAGTGTAGGGAGTTGTGGCCTTTGGTTGAACGGGGCAGGGGGGCGGGCTGCGAATCCTGGTACATCGAGCCAGGTCTGCCTTCTCTCTCTGCGCCCCCGAGGGGCCATTCAAGGCTAGAATGCTCGGCCATCCAGACCTGGAAAGTCCCTTGGAAATCCCCCAGTCCCTCAAAGGCGTGGTTTGCGCCCTGCACCATCTGGCAATCGTTGTCCCAGATCTGGCAGTTGCGCGGGGCTTGTACGAGGGAGTCTTGGGGCTGGCTGCGGGGGAGGCGGAGCTCGTGGCCGATCAGAAAGTCAGGGTGCTGGTGCTGATGGCGGGCGAGCAGCGCATCGAGTTGGTCGAGCCTACAGCGCCCGATTCGCCCGTGGCACGGTTTCTGGAGCGCAGGGGGGGCGGTTTGCACCATTTGGCCTGGCGCGTGAACGATCTGGAGCAGGCCCTTGCGATCTTGAAAGGGCGCGGAGTGCGTTTGATAGACGAGCAGCCACGGAGCGGTGCCCACGAGACCAGGATCGCCTTCTTGCATCCGGCGGCCACAGGCGGAGTGCTGATGGAACTCGTTGAGGATTCTTCCGCCTGATCCGAGCCAGGGCCTTTTTGCATAATCTCATTATTCATTCCAGAAACCACTTCTGATCCCCATGTCCAGCGAAACCAAGACCGAGCGTCTCTTGCGGATGCGAGCCGAAGCCCAAGCGGGTGGTGGCCAAAAACGCATCGACATACAGCACAAGAAAGGCAAACTCACCGCCCGTGAGCGCATTGACTTCTTGGTGGATGAGGGGTCATTTGTGGAACTCGATCGGTATGTGACCCACCGTTGCACGGATTTTGGCATGGGGGAGCAGAAGATCTTGGGTGATGGCGTCGTTACTGGTCACGCTTTGATCGATGCTCGGCCGGTGTACTTGTTCTCCCAGGACTTCACCGTGTTTGGGGGCAGCCTCTCCGAAACCCACGCTGAGAAGATCTGCAAGGTGATGGACCTGGCGGTCAAGGCGGGAGTACCAGTGATTGGGCTCAAAGACTCGGGCGGCGCGCGCATTCAAGAGGGAGTTTCCAGCATGGGCGGCTATGCGGAGATTTTTTGGCGCAACACACAGGCTTCGGGGGTCGTGCCCCAGATCTCGGCCATCATGGGGCCCTGCGCCGGAGGAGCGGTTTATAGTCCTGCCCTGACGGATTTTGTGTTCATGGTGGAAGGCACCTCCTACATGCACATCACCGGACCCGATGTGGTCAAGACCGTGACTCACGAGATTGTTACTTCGGAAGAACTCGGCGGAGCCGCGGTTCACGCGGAGAAGTCCGGGGTCTCGCATTTCACTTCTGCCGATGACAAGAGCTGTTTGAATTCGATCCGGCGATTGCTTTCCTATCTGCCGCTGAACAACGCGGAGGGCCCACCCGCGGTCGAGTGTGATGATCCAGTTGATCGGTGCGATGTGGAGTTGGACACCCTGGTGCCCGACGATCCGCAAAAACCCTATGACATGCACGGGGTGATCGAGCGCGTGGTGGATTCCGGATCCTTCATGGAAGTGCACACCAACTATGCCCGCAACATCTTGGTGGGCTATGCCCGCTTGGGTGGTCGAGCGGTGGGTATCGTGGCCAATCAACCCGCTGTGCTTGCGGGATGTCTTGACATCGAGTCCAGTGAGAAGGGCGCGCGCTTCATTCGGTTTTGTGATGCCTTCAATATTCCGATCGTGACCTTTGAAGATGTGCCGGGGTTCTTGCCGGGCACCTCTCAGGAATACGCGGGTATCATTCGTCATGGAGCCAAGCTGCTCTACGCCTACTGCGAGGCCACGGTCCCCAAGCTGACTGTGATCACCCGTAAAGCCTATGGAGGCGCCTACGATGTGATGGGTTCAAAGCATGTGCGCGCGGACATGAACGTGGCCTGGCCGGGATCGATGATCGCCGTAATGGGGGCCGCAGGGGCCGCCAACATCATTCATCGCCGAGAGATCGGTTCTGCGGACGATCCCGAATCTGTGTTGAAGCAGAAAGCCGACGAGTACGAAGAGACCTTCAACAATCCCTACCGTGCCGCCGCTCGCGGCTTCATCGATGATGTGATCGAGGCGCGCATGACCCGACCCTACCTGATTCGCGCCTTGGGTGTCCTGGCCAGCAAGCACGAGGCTGGCCCCACTCGCAAGCACGGGAACATTCCGCTCTGATTGCGGAAGAATCTCAGCCATGTTCCAACGCATTCTGATTGCCAACCGGGGCGAAATCGCTCTGCGTGTGATTCGTACTGCCCGCGAGATGGGCATCGAGTGCGTGGCGGTCTATTCTCCAGACGACCAGAAGGCTTTGCATGTGCGCATGGCTCACCATGCAGTGGCCCTGCCGGGAACCATTCCATCGGAGACTTACCTCTGCGCCGAAGCAATCCTGGAGGCTGCGCGGGTCAGCGGCGCCGAGGCGATTCACCCTGGCTACGGGTTTTTGTCCGAGAACGCAGACTTTGCTAGGGCCGTGGTTGCCGCAGGACTGACCTGGATCGGTCCACCTCCGGAGGCTATTGCCGTGATGGGGGACAAGATCGAGAGCCGCCGGGCCATGACTGCTGCTGGAGTCGCTTGTGTGCCCGGCATGACCGATCCCATTGCGGACCCCGTCCAAGCCTTGAGTGTTGTGGCGGAAATTGGCTTTCCCGTGGCAATCAAGGCCGCCGCAGGCGGTGGCGGCAAGGGCATCCGTATTGTGCGCGAGGAGGGGGAAGTGGAATCTGCTTTCAGGGCCGCTTCCGGTGAGGCCCTTTCGGCCTTTGGGGACGATCGTCTCTATCTTGAGCGCTACCTGGATCAGCCACGCCATATCGAGATCCAAGTGCTTTTTGACCAGCAGGGAAACGGTGTGCACCTGTTCGAGCGTGAGTGTTCGATTCAGCGGCGCCATCAGAAACTGGTGGAAGAAACACCCAGCACTGTGATCGACGCGGCTACCCGCGAAGCCATGGGCACCGCTGCCCTTCAGGCCGCAGCCCATGTGCAGTATCAGGGCGCGGGCACTGTTGAGTTCCTTTGGGCCCAGGGAGAGTTCTACTTCCTCGAAATGAACACTCGCCTGCAGGTGGAGCACCCGATCACCGAAATGATCACCGGTGTGGACCTGGTTCGCCAGCAGCTGTTGGTGGCAGCAGGAGAGACCCTGGAATTCGCTCAATCCGACCTGGCAGCCAAGGGCCACGCGATCGAAGTGCGTATCAACGCCGAAGATCCCAGCAAGAACTTTCAACCCAGCACTGGCGTGTTGCAGAACTTGCGCGCTCCGGGCGGTCCCTGGGTGCGGCTCGACACCGGGATGTACCGGGGCATGGAAGTGGGCCCAGCCTACGATCCGATGTTGGGCAAGCTGGTGGTTTGGGGACAGAATCGTGCCCAAGCGATCGAGCGCATGATCCGTGCCATTCAAGAGATGAATGTGGGCGGGGTCAGCACCTCGTTGCCCGCGGCCTTGTTGGTGCTGGAGCATGAGCGCTTCCGATCCGGGGATTATGACACACACTTCCTGGAAAGCCTGACCATCGAGCCTCCTGCCAGGTGGCTGGAGCTGGCTGCAGCGGCAGCGGCGATTCACCGCCATGATCTAGCTCGTCGGCGGGCCCTGGCAGCGCCTGCCGCCGACCGTGCGGGTTGGATTGCACGAGGACGTCGACAGGATAGGGATCGTTGCAACCGGGCCGGCCGCCCTGACCACTCTCAGCGAGGCAGTGCATGAAGTACTTTGTCGTTTGCGGAGACCACGAGGTCCAGGTGGAGGTCGAAGAGCATCTGGGTCAGCGTTTGGTGCGCGTCAACGGCGAGCACTTTGAACTCTCCTATTCCGAGATCGACTCGTTGGGGCAGGTTGCGGTGCAAAAGGACGGGGAGACCTACGCCCTTTCCATGGAAGGCGATACCGAGCAAGTGCGCGTGACCCTGGCGGGTCATGTCTATTCCCTGACTCTGGAAGATGAGCGCGAGCGCGCCGCCCATGAGGCGGTAAGAGCTGCAGACCGGGGGCGCGGTCCCTTGCGGGCGGTCATGCCTGGTTTTGTAGCGGAGCTGCTGGTGACCGCCGGTGAAACCGTGGAAGCGGGGGCGCCCCTCTTGGTTCTGGAAGCCATGAAGATGCAAAATGAAATCAGTGCCCCGGCCTCGGGAGTGGTACAGAGCATCGCCGTGGCCCCTGGACAGGCGGTCAAGACGGGAGATGTATTCCTGACCTTGGAGTAGCTCGCTGAATCGGCTGTGAGCGGGTATCCTTGTGTCATGGGACTCAAGCTGTCACGCACTTTCATTCTGGGACTGTTCGGTCTTCTTGGCCTGAACTCCCCCGCCCTGGCAACTTGGAGCATTGTCGTGCTCAATCATGTGACAGGTGAGGTCTGTGTGGCCACCGCAACCTGCATTCCCAATATCAACATCAGGAAGTACGTGCCGGTGATTCGCGTGGGCAAGGGCGCGGGCGCGGCCCAGAGCATGGTCGACTCCAGCGCCCACAACCGCAATATCATGTGGTCGGCCTTTGGTCTTGATGCACCTCCCGATCGCATTCTTGAGAGATTGACCAGCGTAGGCAGCAGTCCCGAGGACAGGCAGTATGGCATTGTGAGCTTCAGCGGAGACGCGCGCACCTTCAGTGGGTACTTCAATGGTGCCCACGCCGTTGGCGTCACCGGTCAGGTAGGAGAGCTTTCCTATGCGATCCAGGGCAATGTGCTGGTGGGGGCCTTGCCAGTGCTGGAGGCAGAACTCGCTCTATTGAATTCGCCGGGGGATCTTTCCCAGCGGGTGATGGCCGCCATGCAGGCCGCGCGCTACGCGGGGGGCGATGGCCGTTGTTCCTGCAGCCCTACACAACCCACAAGTTGCGGTGCACCACCTCCCTCCTTTGTCCATAGTGCTCACGCTGCGACCATCGTGATTGCGCGCATGGGAGACATCGACGGGGTCTGCAATGTCAGCTTGGGCTGCGCCAACGGGACCTACTATCTGCGCCGGAATTTTTCTGGTGACGTGTCCGATGTGGATGCGGTGGAGGGCCTGCAAGCCAACTATGACATCTGGCGATCTGTGAACGCAGGCCGTCCCGATGGGATCACTTCTGTAGTTCAGGTGCCCGACCAGGAACTGCCTGCGGACGGGCAGTCTGTGACTCATGTGGTGGTGCAGTTGGTGGATCTGGAGGGAGTGCCCTTGACTGCGGGAGGTGCTACCGTGACCGTCGAGACGCGCCATGGGGGTCCTGACCCGGCTCTGGCCAGCGCGGTCAGCGACCATGGCAACGGTAGTTATTCTTTCGATTTGACTGCCACCACGATCTCAGGTGAAGGGGAATGGGGCGTGCGCGTGGACGATGGCATCAAGCCGGTGCTGCTCTGGCCCCCGGTCACTTTGAACACTGTGGCCACGCCGGACCTGCATTGTTCCCGTAGCACAATCAGCGCGTCCCAGGGAGGCACAGCGACCCTGCGCGTCCAGCGTCCTCTGGTAGATGCAAACCGCGTCTATCAGATTCTTGGCAGCACGGCGGGCACTCAGCCCGGCACCATGGTCGGAGGCGTCTTGGTGCCCCTCAACAGTGATCGGCTGTTTGGCTTGACGCTGGCGGGAGGCCTCTTGCCCCCGGTCTTCCAAGGTTTTGAAGGCAATCTGGATGGGGCTGCACGCAGTCTGGGGCGCTTTGCCATGGATTCGAGTTGGGCCTGGGCCTTTGTTGGCCAGAGCTTTGATTTCTGTGTGTTGCTTGCGGACATGGGCCAGGGGGGCGAGGTACTGGGCCCGGTGGGATTCTCCGTCGAGCCTTGATGTAAACAGGGTGCCCGTTGCGCTTGGCTTGAGGGCTATGATGCCCAGCATGAGCACAAGTCTGGATCCCCTGACCTCTTTGTTGGTGGACTACATCGAGATCCCTTCGGTGACGGGGAATGAGGAGGACTATGGCAACGCCCTTGCACGTTCTCTAGAGCAACGGGGCCTTGCGGTGGAACGCCAGGAGGTAGAGCCCGGTCGTTTCAATCTGCTCGCCCGTGCCGGGCAACCGGAAGTGGTTTTCTGCACTCACCTGGACACGGTGCCGCCCTTTTTTGGATCCCGCGTGGACGCGGACTTCGTTCATGGCCGCGGTTCCTGTGATGCCAAGGGTCAGGCCGTGTCCATGCTGTCGGCGGTGGAGAACCTGCTCAAGGCGGGCGAAGATCGGGTGGGCCTCCTGTTCACCGTGGGCGAAGAGGTGCTCGGCGATGGAGCCATGCACGCCAACGCCAGTCTGGCAGATCCTTGGGCCCCGAATTTCATCGTAGTAGGGGAGCCCACGGGCAGCAGGTTCGTCAAGGCCCACAAGGGTGTCTTCCACGCGCAACTCACGGCTCACGGGGTGGCGGGCCATTCGAGTCAGGATATTGGACCAAGCGCAGTGCATGAGTTGGTGCAGGCTCTCGAGCGTATTCTCGCGGCCGAGTGGGGGCGCGCGGAGGGCATTGGCTCCGGCACGGTCAACCTGGGTTGCATCGAAGGGGGTGTAGCTTCCAATGTGGTCGCTGAGTTCGCCAAGGCGTCCTTCTTACTGCGCTCGGTGGAGGACCCCGCAGTAGTCCAGGACAGGCTCCTGGATCTGCTCGGGGAGCATGTCGAGTTGCGGGTGAATGATGGTCCATACGGCCCCGTGCGCTTTCATGTGCCTGAGGGTGAAGAGGGCGTGGTGGTCGCATTTGGCACCGACGCTCCGCACCTTCCCAAGTGGGGGCAGCCGCTCTTGTTTGGGCCTGGCGCGATCATCGACGCCCATACCGATCACGAGAAGGTCTCCCGGTCCGAGATGGCCGCAGCTTCGGCTCGTTTGGTCAGCGTTGCCGAGGAATTGCTGAGCAGTATTGATGCGTCGGCCACATGACAAGCCCTTCACGGTCGTTCCAACTGGCTAAAGAACCACCCATGCAAGCAGAACTCAAAGGAGAAGAACTCCTCGCCGCCCTCGAAGCAGGCACTGTTCGCGCAGCCGAGCCCCAAGGGGATGGCTGTTGGCGAGTTGTGCCCTGGGTCAAGCAGGGCATCCTTGATCTGTTCCGTTCCAGTCCTGTGATACCCATGGGAGTCTTTCGGGACAAGGCAGCCTTTCCCCTGCAAGAGTTCGACCAGGACTCCGGCGTGCGCCTGGTGCCTGGTGGCTCTGCGGTGCGCCGTGGAGCTCACCTGGGACCCGGAGTTGTCTGCATGCCGCCCATGTACGTGAATGTGGGGGCCCATGTGGGGGCAGGTTCGATGATTGACTCGCACGCCCTGGTGGGATCCTGTGCCCAGGTGGGCTGTGAGGTGCATCTTTCCGCCGCCGCCCAGTTGGGTGGTGTGCTGGAACCAGCGGGTGCGAGGCCTGTGATCATTGAAGATCGCGCGTTCGTGGGAGCCGGGGTCCTGGTGCTGGAAGGAGTACGGGTGGGCAGTCGCGCCGTGCTGGCCGCGGGAGTTGCCCTTGCTGCCAACACCGTGTTGTACGACCTGGTGAACGAGCGTGAAGTGCGAGGCAGTCGCGAAGAGCCCCTTGAGGTTCCTCCCGGCGCGGTAGTGGTACCAGGAATGCGACCTGCAGGGGGTGGGTATGCCCGGCGAATTGGGCTCTCACAGGCCTGTGCATTGATTGTAAAGTATCGCACTTCTTCCACGGATGCTGCTACTGCTCTGGAAGAGGCCTTGAGGTCTTGAGAGCGCAGGTTTTGGCAGACGTGTCGCAGTCATTTGGGCCGGGTCCCAGAGGCCCTTTCCAACCACTTCGCTTGCAACCCCCGGGGTAATCCCCTATATTGCAGGCGGCCCTGGATGGGGCAGTCATATTTGCGAGCGTGGCTGTCCTGGAAAGCTAAGGGGCCCGTCTCCGCGTCCTTGGTGGTTTGCGAGCCCACCTTGTGATACCTGCGGGACACCGGAGGTCGACCCACTTTCCTAGGTCGACCTCCACCTTTTTTTCAGCGACTTCATCGCGCGCGCTTGCTGCCCGAATCAAGCGTGCAAAGGATCCAGATCTCCCGACTCAGTCGAGCTGGGTCAGGCGCGGAAAACTCGGAGTCGTACCTGTCGGGGGAAGCAGACGCCCCCAGGCCCTGGGTAGATCGAGCACTGTGCGCGCCAGCATTGTGCCGTGCTGGGCCAGGTGGGTGAAGGCGAGCTGGCCCCGGCCTTGCTCAATTCCGTCCTCTTCACACCAGACCTCTTCGACCCAGACAAGATCATCCCAGAGCACCGCGCCCGAACCGTCCGGGAGCACCGGCAGCACCAGCCGGGCGGCGGTCAAGGTCAAGAGCCCCGGTTGGTCTGCGTTGATCGGGTCGAGCAGTATCAGCTTGGGCTGCTGCACTCCCTCGGGGTTCAGAGCTCCAGTAGTGAGAGCCCTACGGGTGGTGAAGAGCACCCCTTGGACTTGATCCGGGGGCGGCGCCGACTCGCGCAACTCATGGTTCTTCAGACGGGCGCCGCCGACCAAAGCGCGGCGGGTCAGAGCTTCGAATTCCGCCCTGGGGTCAAGCACCAGCGGCCCGGCCTCGATCCCCAGCAACTCAAGGCAGCGTGAACCCTGCTCTGCCAGCAATTCCTCATCAAATTCGCTGGACTGAACCCGCTTGTTGCGGCCGCCGGAGAGCGCGTCATCCAGGGGATCCGCCAGAGTCGCGAGATAGCCCTGCTTGAGCAGAGGGCCACCCTTGCCCCGTGCCAGTATCAGCCCGAGTTTGCGCGACCAGCCCCAGTTCTGGCGGATGCGGCCCGGATCCGGCTGGGGGCAGAGGTCCCGAGGGGCCTGGGCGAGGGATTTGCTGAGGGTTTCTGGGGGCAGGGAGCGAAAACCGTCCAGGTCAATTGCCCGTGAAGGATCCAACCCCGCCGCGCCCATGCGCCGCCGTAGGTGCGCCACCAGTGGCCACTCCTCGCGAATCGTGCGCAGAAGCAGTTCCTGGCCCATGGAGGTCCGCTGTTTGGGGCGCAGGTCGCAGAGGGCCTGGAAGGAGCGGGGGATGGACATGGCCCCAAGTGTCTCAAGTTGGGGCGGCCATGGGGACGATGTAACCGCAGTGGAGTTGCCCTGAAGCTCCAGGGCTCAAGGTCTGCTCCTTGCGCCTGGTCCTCCCTTGAGCATCTCGAAAGGGCCTTTTTCCCATTTCCATTCCTGCCTGATCCGATGCACAACTCTTCCCAATCCAACCAGGGCCCGCATTCGGGGCTTCTCAGTGAGAGGCCCCGTCGGGTACTAGTCTTGGGGGGTGGCGGCATGCGCGGGATGGCGCACATTGGTGTGCTGCGGGCCCTCAAGACCCTGGGCATCGAGTTCGACGTGGTGGTGGGCACATCGATTGGTGCCCTGGTCGGAGCCATGGTGGCCATTGGTCGGGATGTAGACGAACTGGAAGCGAGAGTGCGCTCCCTCAAGAAGGAGGACTATTTCCGGCTCAATGCGATCAAGATGTTGCTGAGGGGTCCGCGAGTTACTTCCATGTACCAGGGGCGCAACTTTCGCCGCAGTCTGGAGCGCCTTTTGCCCGACCAGGAGATGGGCAGCACCAAGATGCCATTCTTCTGTAATGCGATTTGTCTTGAGAGTGGCGGCAGTATTTTTTGGGGCACCCCGGGATTCGCTGGCATGTCCCTTAGTGATGCGGTCTACAGTTCCTGCGCTCTGCCCGCAGTATTTGAGCCCTTTGAACACGAGGGGCGTCACTACATTGATGGGGGCATTGCTGATCCCACGCCCCTGCGTTTTGCCAAGGCCCTGCGTCCTGAGATGGTGATTGCTGTGGACTTGACGGTCAAGGGCACCTATCGCGCGCCAAATTACAAGGACCGGGCGATCTCGACCCTCTTTCGTTCCTTCGAGATTGCTCAAGAAGTGGTTGTGGAGCATGTACTGCATATGCACGCAGACGAAAATGTGGTGCTGATCCAGCCCAAGGTCGGACACCTGCATCGTTTCGACTTCGACGAGGTTCCAGATGTGATCAAGGCCGGAGAAGAGGAAGCCTTGAGGGTTCTGCTTTCCCATGCCGCGACCCGGGACCTGGTGACCTGCAAACCGGAGGACCGCTTGTCCTGTCCGGTGACTCCCGCGGACTATGTTCAGTTGTCCATCGATCCTGCCCGTTGTGTTGGTTGTGGTCTATGCGAATCGGTCTGCGAGACCCAGGGCTTCAAGATGGCTGGGGATACGGCTCAGGTGCGCAAGGTGCACAACTATGAGTGCACCAGGGATCACGCCTGCGCGCGTAATTGCCCCACCCAGGCGATTCGTTTGGGGAATCTGTAGGGCGCCCCAAGGTTGGCCCGGTGAGAACAGGGCCTGACTCTGGGATTGGCCAGACCCTAGGACGAGGTCTCGTCGAAGGCGCTGGAGGGAACATACAAGCGCATCTTGTGCAGTTCCTTGTTCTCTGCAAGACGCTGACTCTAGTCACGCCGTAGGCGCCCGCGCTGAGCTTCCAGACGACGAATGTCCTCCTCGCTGAAACCCTGTTCTGGTTTTGAGGGAGATTCGATGTGCGCTTCATTGGCTGGAGCCTGCCCGGGCGATTTCTGCCAGCTGCCCTGGGTTTGACCCGCTTCGGCTCCGCCAAAACCTCCTGCGGCGCCTGCCTGGGCGGCCCGGCGAAGCATCTCTCTAAGGTCGCCTCCGAAGATGCCGCCAGCACCTCGGCCCGCGTGTTTCAGTTGCACCATCAGTAATTCGCGCTTGCCCGCGAAGAGCAGATAGAAACCCAGAAAAGGCAACATGAAGGTCCACTTCCAGCCAAAGAGAATCATGCTCCACGCAAAGATGCGGCCGACCCTTGCTGCTCGCTCTGTGCCCCGGACCCAGCCGTCCTTCCGTGCCAGGTACGAGCGCAGCAACTTGCCTCCGTC
Organism: Planctomycetota bacterium; assembly: GCA_014238415.1. Taxonomy (GTDB): domain Bacteria; phylum Planctomycetota; class UBA1135; order UBA1135. Next base: position 49,435 of record JABABA010000017.1, read on the forward strand.
CATGGGGAAGGCGGGCACCAGATTGAAGGTGCCCATGATCACATTGACCATTACCAACAGGGCGAGAATCTGGGCGAAGCCCAGTTGTGTGATGGTGGCCATGGGGATCAGTTGCCCCAAGAGGCCCATCAACATCAGCGCCAGGGAGGCGACACCGGCGATCATGAAGTTGACCAGAGGTCCAGCGATGGCGATGGCGCCTTCCGTGGAAGAGTCCTCTGGCATGTTTTCCAACATGGCGATGCCGCCCAGGGGCCAAAGGGTGATGTCGATCACCCGCACGCCCAGTCGTTGGGCCATCAGGGCGTGGCCGAGTTCATGCAGGAGCACCGAACCCATCACCAACCCCATGGCAAAGAAAGTCATCAGGGCCGCTTGCCAGCCGCCCGTGTCCAACTGCAGGAGGGCCAACAGCCCGATCAACACCAGCAGGAAGGGCTGCAGGCGAATGGGGATGCCGCGCACGCGGCCCAGCATCCAGGGCCGCCCGGGGCCATTGAAGAAGCCGATGGTCATGGCGTAAGGGGGCTGGTTATAAGCGATGGGGCAGAGGTCTGGGGGCCGGTGATTGCCGATTGGGTAGGCTATGGGATCTTAGGCCATGTATAGCGTGAACTCCTACCAACCCCGGGTGCAGTGCTTTGACCTGGGGGAGGGTTTGGATTCAGAGGAAGGCCTTGATGCCCATGGGGCAAGCCAGCTTTGTGGGAAACCCTCGCCGGGGTTTGCAGGGCTTTCCATCGAGGCCCTCGCGCTCGGAGGCGCCGCCTTGGCCCAGGGTCTGATGCTGGCCCTCGATTCTGAGAAGGATCCGTTCATCTTGAGCGTGGGATCTGCCGTGGCGCGTGGTCTGCCCACGGCCGCGCGTACCACCGTGTCCGCGCGTTCGCCGCTCACCGGAGGTCTGGCCGAGGGCCAGGTGGGCAGTGAGTTTGGTCGGCGAATGGCCAGTATCTGCGACGCGCTTGTCCTGCTCGGGGTGTTTGCAGAGGGGGATGGGGTCTTGGTCCTGGATGGAGAAGGCACAGGAATTGTGCATCGCCGGCCGCATTGGCTGGGACTGTCAGCGGGTGAACGCAACGCACAAATGGTGCGGGATTTTGGACAGGGTGCCGGTTTGAGCGCGGGGCCGGCGGCTCAAGCGGGGGTGCGGCATGCTCATCTGGCGGCGGGCCATGATCCGCCCAGCTTCGTGGGTCGCGGAGGACTTGGCCGGGCTCTGGCTCAGCACGGTCTGCTGGGGGTGTTTGCGCAGGCACCACCCGTGGCCAGCAATCCCTCTGCGGGCTTGAGTCGGGCCCTGCTGGAATCTCCGCGCTTGCTGGAGCGGTCCCTGGGAGGAACGTTGGAGTTATTTGACGAGGCAGAGGTTGCTTCAGGCGAGATCGTCGATGCCCCCACGGTCTCGGACTCCCAGCGCCATGGCTGTCGGGGCTGTCCCACACCCTGCGGCATCGTGCTGCGGGATGGAGCCGGACCTGGCGTGGGGACCATGCGCTTCTCCGCCTTGCAGCCTCTGCTCGGAAGTCTGGCCCAGGACAGCGCGGAGGCACTCGGTGTGCTTGAGGCCTGCAATCGTCTGGGCCTCGATGTGCGTGAGGCTGCGCGAGATCTGGAAGTTGGCAGCCCCTTCGAAGATCAAGCCCAGGCAACTGCGGCTCTTGAACAACTGGTGCGAGATGGCGAGGGCCCCATGCGATCCGCCAGTGTTCGATCTGTTGTCGGTCTGCTGGGCCAGGTCGGTCCCCAGGCCAGCGCTCGGGGGGCTGATCCCATGCGCAGTTTTCCGTTCCTCGGAGAGGGGGCCTCTGATTCTGCGCGCCTCGTAGCGCTGGCTCCTGACATCGACTGGGGGGAGGGCCTCCTGGATCCAGAAGAGAGTTTGGGCAAGGGTTTTCTGTCCGCCTGGCACGAGGACCTGGTGGCCGCCTTGGATGCCCTCGGCTTCTGCACTTTTTCCGCAGCAGGTCTGCTGGCGGATGGGGTCATGAGTCTTGATGCCCTGGCCCTGGCTTTGGTGCCTGAGTTTGAATCCAAAGAGCATCCCGGCGTGGCCCTGCGTGAGTTGGGAGGTGAGATCGCCCGGGCGGCGCACATGCTTCTGGCCCATTGGGATGCGCCGGCGGTGGCGGTGAATGGGGGAGACGGTACGCCACTTGCTGCCATGCTGAAAGAGTACCGCTCCTGGCGCGGACTTGACGGGCGCGGCAGGCCCACTTGTGAGCCGGTCCTTCCCAAACGTAGGAAATGGGCGCAAAGTCAAAGTCCAGATCAGGTCCAGCATCCGATTCCCCTGGGCTCGCAACCTGCTCAAGGAAGCTCGGAAACAGAATCTGGTTGGGTGGAGTTCAACAGCCGCGGCCTGCTCGCTGAGCACTTGGGATCAACTTGTCGCATCCAGTTGGACCTGCCCGCACTCCCAAACGCCGTGATTGCTGCCCTGGCCCTTGAATATCAAGGTGCGGCATGGCTCCTGCGCGATCGGGCCGGGATTTCGCTGCCCGCTATCTGGCGCGCGGGAGTTCCCCTGGGTCCGGGAAGTCTGGTGTTCAGCGGCGACCAGCTCGACCTGGTGCTGGTGATTCCCGGTGGCTAGGGGATTCGAGGGCGTGAGTCCCTGGTTTTGGGGCCTGCCAAGTGAAGCCGAGCCTCTGAGCGTCTATCCTCTGCGCCTGTCAGCGAACTGACTCAGCCTGTACCCAGCCACCTGGCTTTCAAGCAACTCCGTCAACCAACAGTGGAACGCATTCTGATCATCAAGACCGGCGCTCTGGGCGATGTGCTGCGTAGCACCTCGCTGTTGCCGGGGATCCACAAGCGCTGGCCCGGGGCAGAGGTTTCCTGGGTAACCGCACACGGGGCCGAGCCCCTGCTGCAGGGTCACAAGATGGTGGAGCGGGTGATCGCGATCGACCCCGAGGAATGTGCCGATTCGCTTCCGAGTCTGACTGCCTGCACTCCTGATCGCATCTTCTCCCTGGATGATGACCCTGAGCTCTGCGCTTTGGCTGCTGCCTTGCAAGAGGAGAGCGGGGCCAACTTGGTGGGGGCTTGCCTGAATGATGCGGGGGAGCCTGCCTACACTCCGGACGCGGAGTGCTGGTTTGGCATGGGGCTCCTGTCCCGGGAGGGTCTGAAAAAGGCTGACGAGCGTAAGCTGGCCAATCGACGCACACATCCGGATCTGTTGGCCGAGGTCATCGGCGTCGAGCCCGGCCGCCCTGCCCTGAATTTGTCGGCGGCTGACCTGGAAACCGCCGCGCGTCTGCTTGATGAGCTTGCGCCCACCAGTGCTGGCCTGCGCATTGGGCTCAACACGGGAGCCGGCGGCCGCTGGCGCACCAAGGCCATGCGGCCTGAGGAAGTGACCAACCTCGTGGCGCTGTTGCACGAGAAACTGGGGGGCACCGCACTCCCCGGGGTCCAGTTCCTGTTCCTGGGGGGGCCAGGGGAAATCGAGCGCAATCAAGGACTGCTCAGCCTGAGTCGCAGCGCCATCCCCGCTGCAAGGCTGATTGATGCGGGCTGCGAGCATTCCCTTGGCACTTTTGCAGCCCTGGTGGCAGGGTTGGATCTCTTGGTCACTTCCGACAGCCTGGCCCTGCACCTGGCAGTGGCACAGGAACGCAAAACAGTCGCTTTCTTCGCGCCCACTTCACCCTTTGAGATCGAACTCTATGGCCTGGGTGAAAAAGTAATCTCCAGCGCTCCCGATGCCGGCAACTATGCCAGCGATACGGACAACAGCACCATTACCGGAGAGCGGGTGGCTGCTGCGGTGCTGCGCCAACTCTCCTGAACCCGTCTTTCAAGACTCCAGACCATGTCCCCTCAATTCCTCCAGCGGCTCGCCAAATTCCTTGAAGGCCTCGGCCTCCTGGTCATCCTTGTGGGCTTGATGATGAGCGTCGAGATGGGCATGCGCGATGAGGGCCTGTCCTCCATGCGCGCGGAAACCTATGGACTTGCGGCGGGCGGAGCCCTGTTTGGGATCGGCTGGCTCCTGGAGCGGGCGTTGGGGTCGCGGGACTGAAGCCCCTACTCCTCCAACACAAACTGCAGAGTGTGCAGCCTTGCGTAGGCACCGTTGGCCGCCAGCAACTCCTCGTGGCTGCCCCGCTCGATGATGCGGCCTTGATCGAGGACCAGAATCATGTCTGCCCGTTGGATGGTGGATAGGCGGTGGGCGACCACCAGGGCGCTGCGTCCTTGGAGCAAGCTGGCGGTGGCTTTTTCGATGCGCGCTTCGGTGCCCGAGTCAATGCTGGCTGTGGCTTCGTCGAGGATTACAAGATCGGGCTGGCCTGCGAGTGCTCGGGCGATTGCCAGGAGCTGACGTTCGCCGGTGGAAAAGGTCGCGCCACGTTCGGCCACTTCAGATTGCATGCCAGCGGGCAGGTTCGCGATCATCCGGTCGGCGCCGCTGGCTTCTAGGGCCTGCGAGAGAGCTGCTTCGTCGATGCCGTCGCGATCCATCAGGATGTTCTCCTCCACGCTGCCGGCGAAGAGGAAATCGTCTTGCAGAACCAGTCCGATGCGCTTCCGCCAGTCAGCCAGGTCCAGTTGGTTGAGGTCGTGCTCTGCGATCTGGATGCGACCAGCATCGGGGTCGTAGAAGCGTAGCAGCAGGTTGACAATCGTGCTCTTGCCCGAGCCGGTCGCGCCGACAAGAGCGACCGTTTGTCCGGGCAGGATCTCGAAGTTGATGTCGGCGAGTACGGGGTGATCAGCCAAGTAACTGAAGCTTGTGTCCTCGAAGCGAATTCTCGGCGCGTTGCCTTGGGGCCCGAGCTTGGCGGGTTGCGCTGGAGTGGGCAGGGCGGAGTTCGTGTCCAGTACCTCAAAGACGCGTTCGGCGGAAGCAAAGGCCGACTGCAGAATGTTGTAGCGCTCGCCCAGATTGCGGATCGGCTGCACCACCAGGGTCAGATAGAGCCAAAAGCGCAGAAAGGCACCGATGGTCAGTTCGTCTCCGGCGATTGAGATCACCCCCTGTCGCAGAGTGGCTCCTTGGATCAGGTAGACCGCAAGGCTCATGATTGGGAAGAACAGGGCGAAGAGCAGGATCGTGCGCTTGTTGGCGGCATAGTAACGGCTGAGGTGTTCACTAAAGCGCACACCCACACGGGCCTCTCGTCCAAATAGTTGCACAACGCTGATGCCCTGCAGAATCTCCTGCAGATATCCGTTCAGGCGCGCGAGTTCTGCACGCACGGTGCGGTGGGCGCGGCGGGCTCCACCCCGAAAAGCGAGACTGATCAGGATCAGTATGGGCGTCATCAGGGTGACCAGCAGAGCCAGGGGCGCGTGGATTGTGAACAGGAGTGCCAGCACAACCACCACGCGCAGCATGTCGAAGGCCAGGGTCACAACGCCGGCGGTGAAGAGTTCCGCCAGATTCTCCACATCGCTGGAAACACGCGTGACCAGCGCTCCTGTGGGGCGCGAATCGAACCAGGCCAGATCCAGGGAGGAGATGTGCCGATAGAGGTGCCGACGCAGATCGTGGATCACCGCCTGTCCCGTGCGGATCAGAGTGGCTACCTCGAAGTAGCGCAGCCAGGTCTGGAGGGAAAGGATGCCGATGTAGGCCGCCACCAGCAGCAGGAGATCATGGATGAAGGGGCTCGGGTCCGCATTCTCGGGGGCCGCGAGGGCGTCCGCTACCGGTCCGTCCAGGCTCTGCTGCCAGATCCAAGGTCCGATCAGGTCCAGGACGAAGAGACTGCTCAGAACCGCAAAGCATTTGACGAACAGTCCGATATGGGGGCGCGCATATCGAAGCAGCCGACGAAACAGACGTCCGTCCCAGGCTTTGCCCGCCACAACTTCATCCGCTTCCCAACTCATGTGCTGTCTCCCAGGGCGGCCCGTCGTTGCTGGTGATCCCAGGTCTGCTTGTACCAGCCCGATCTCCTTATGAGTTCTTCGTGGGTGCCCATGTCTGCTTGGGATCCTGCTTCATCGAGCACCAGAATCTGATCGCAGCCCGCTACGCTTGAGAGTCGATGAGCGGCGAGAACAACACTGCGTCCCTGCCCCGCTTCCCGCAGGCTTTGAAGCAGGGTTTTTTCCGTGTCGGTGTCGACGGCCGAGAGGCAGTCGTCAAGGACCAGGATCTGTGGTTCTCGCGCCAGGGCCCGGGCGATGCAGGTCCGTTGCCGTTGGCCTCCGGAGAGGGTGACGCCGCGTTCTCCCACCAGGGTCTCGACTCCTTTGGGGAACTGTTTGACCTCGCTCGTCATGGCAACCTGTGCGATCAGGTCCGTGAGGCGCTCGGGCCCGATGTCCTTGTCGGTGCCGAATCGTATGTTGTCGGCATAGGTGACCGAGAAAAGGAATGAGTCCTGGGGCACATATCCGAGCGCTCGGCGTACCTGGGCGAGGGGCACAGAGCGCAGGTCCACTTCGTTGCTGGTGATGGCTCCAAGGGTGGGGTCGATCAGACGCCCCATGAGCAAGAGGAGCGTGGTCTTGCCCGCGCCGGTGGGGCCCACGATGCCGAGGGAGGTGCCTGAGGGCAGGTCGAAGGACAGATCTTGGAGGGTGGCAGAGTCGGCGTCTGGGTAGCTGTAGCTGACGTGGGCGAAGTTGAGGCAGGGGGCAATGGTCTGGGTGGAGTTCTGCTGCGATTCCTTCGGAGGCACTGCTCTTGCTTGTGTCGAGGCCTCTTCTTCAGGAACGGATGTCAAGGCGGAGCGCGTATCAAGCAGGGTCTGCACCCGTTCCGCGCTGGCCACCGCTCGGGGATACATGCCCGCGATCCAACCTACGGCGATCAGAGGCCAGAAGACCTTGATGGTCAGGTCCACGAACTGGAACAACTCGCCGATGGGCAGGCTGCGATCAATCGCGGCCAGACCTCCGAGGATCAAGATGACTGCAAAGGTAAGATCAAAGGACCCATGAATGCTTGCATGGGTCAAGCCTCTCGCGCGGCCCAGGGCGACTTGATGGTCCCGGTTTGTTTTGCTCGAACGCTCAAAGCGTTTGGCCTGGGAGTCCTGACGGTGGTAGCCCTGCACCACCCTGACGCCTCCAAAATCCTCATGGGCCCGATGGCTGATGTCCGCCAGACTTTCCTGCACTGCGGTGGAGTGCACGTGCAGCCTGGGGGTAAGTCGCTGCATGATGACGCCCACTGCCAGCAAGGGCAGCAGCATGGACATGCTCAGGAGGGGATTGAGGGAGAAGAGCCAGCCCAAGCTGATCGGCACAATTACAGCGGCGCCCAGGGTGTACATCAGGCCCGGTCCCAGGAACATGCGGATGGATTCCACATCGGCAGTCAGCCTGCTGACCAGGTCTCCGGAGCGACTCTTGGCGTGGAAGGACAGGTCCAGTCGCACCAGATGATCGAAGAGCTCTTGCTTGAGTTCCACCTCGAAGCGTCTTGAGACCACCACCACCAGCCAGCGCTGCCAGAAGCGAAAGAAGGCGTGGGCGATTGCTGCGCCCGCCATCAGCAGCAGCGTATGAGTCAGCCACTCATGGGTTCCGCTCAGGCGTACTTTTTCAATGGACTGGCCCACCAGGATCGTGACCGCCACATCTGCCATCTGTGACAGGGGAATCGCAACCACCCCAGCCAACAGGCGGGGTTTGTGGCGCAGGAAGCGCTTGAAGTAGGCACGCAGGAGTTTCAACGGTTGGCTCCTGCTCTAGTCCTGGCTTGACCACTGCTGGGTCAAGGCTTGGACTGCCGCTTTGATGGAAGAGAGTTCTGCGGCCAGTGCCTCGGGATTGTCCTTGACCTTGCGCAGGCTGGGCCAGGTGTGGGAGCCATAGCCATTGCTGGGGTCGGGGGCCCAGAAAATGTTTCGGTACCACTCGCGGCCCGGCAATCCTTCATTCCGCCGCAGGGCCTGATAGAGATTCGGGCGGTCTGCGTGACGAATTGCGTCGCCCCGCAGGGCTGGGCTGTGCTGATTGAGGGCTGCTCGCAGATCAGGCCAGGTGCCAAAGGGTCCGGGCTTGAGTTCTGGTTTGAAGTCCATGCGCCGTGCCCAATGTTGCCAACTGGTTTCATGGGCGCGGGCGAGGGCTTCGAGGGCTTGGGCCAGGTGCTCGGCCTGTGCTTCTCCCAACCAGTCAGCGGCCATGCGCGCATGCCAGGCCAGGTCCTGGGCCGCGCGGGTTTGGTCCAAGCAGAAGTGCCCTGCCGCGGAGAATTCTTCCATCAGTGCCTTCAATGTGCTGGCCGCCAGTAGGTGTCCCACATATCCCGGGTCCACAAAGCGCTCAATCAAGGCCACATCATCAAAGACCGTGTGGTATTGCCCGCCGTTGGATCCGCTGAAGGAGAGGTCCAGAACCGGCAGGCAGAGGTGATGCAAGAAGGCAGAATAGTCGGAGCCGGAGCCCGGCAAGCCGAAGCGCACCTGACCCCGGGCCCGGCGCAGCCAAAGGTCTGCGAGGGTGTCCTTGTTCTTGCCGTGCGGCGCGGGTATCCGGGCCAGGGCGTCAGAAAGGATGCCCTCAAGGCCTGGACTGCCCGAAGCGCTGAAGTTCGTGCCGCTGACGAGGCCGTCTGCATTGATGTAGGCGAAGAGGTTAGCGGTGAGGTTCTTCGCGTTGGCTTCCGCCCATTCGCTGCTGCCGATCAAGCCCGCTTCTTCCGCGTCCCAAAAGGCCACGCTGACTCCGCTGCGCAGCACGCGGCCCTGCTTGACTTCTGCGCCCAATCTCAAGCTGGCTTCGAGCAGGGAAACCGTGCCACCCCCCGCGTCCTGGGCTCCGCGCACCCAGGCGTCCCGGTGATTGCCCAAGAGGACAAAGCTCGGCAGGGTGCCACGCATGTGTCCGATCACATTGACGATGCGTCGCAGGGTGCGCGGGGCATCGACTTCCAGGGTCACCTGTGCGGGGCCTGGACCGCCGCTGTCCAAGTGTTCCAAAATCACCTGCGCATCATCGGCCCCAATGGGCAGGCTGACGATGGAGGGGAGGTTCCGGGCCAGGCTCTCTGCATCCAGCCGCGGCCCCGGCTGTTCGGGAGTGCCCGAGGGATACCCCGGCGTGGATGGATCTCCCCCGAAGGAGGCCAAGGGAGCAATCGATCCGCGCTGAACGGCCCAGCCCGGTTGCCAGGGTCCATCCGGCCAGACCTCGCCCCGCTCGGAGCCGGAGTCTTTTGGGTCGGTGAACATCAATACGCCCAGACACCCCGCTGCCTCGGCTGCTGCCGCCTTGACCCCGCGATAGCTGCGGCCATACCTGCAGAGGGCAATCGTTCCTTCCAGTTCCACGCCCGCCGCTTGAAGCCGTTCGAAGTCTTCGTACAGGCCATGTCCGCAATCCACCACGGGTCCAGTGACCCGTGCGCTCTGGCTGTAAGCATGAAAGGGCGGTACATCTCCGGGTGGCACCGCGTCCCCGTCGAAGCGCCGCAGACGCAGGACGCTCGGTTGCTTTTGTTCGGGTCCTTCAAAAATCGCCAGCTCGGTCTTGCGCGGCAGGGACAACAACACCAGTCGTTCATCCCACTCCACATCAAAGCCCGCACCCAGGAGTTCTCGCCGCACCATCTCCGCCGCCCGAATCGAACCGGAAGTCCCTGCCAACCGCGCAGTGGAACAGAGTTCCCGCAGGAGCCGCTGGATGCGATGGGCTGGGGGCGGGGCTGCCTCTTGACTCGTAGCTCCGACGGCCGGGAGGCTGGCCAGAATGATGGGGATGAGGAGCATGGGGCGAGCAGTCTACCCCGAAAGCAGTGCCCGGCACCGCATCATCGGCGCCTGGTCAGTTCACGCCGTCCGTGACATGGGGAATTTTCTGGACATATCTCACGCGTGCCTTGAGTTCCCCTTGGGTGATGACCGTGCCCTCAAGGTGGATGGGATCGCAGGCAGCGAGAACCGCCCGGTAGCTGGGGAATGCAAGGGGAGGGTCGGTGGATGAAGCATCCAGATCGCCGCTTCGGTGCCCCAAGCGAAAGTCGCTGGGGCCGGCGAGAGTCCATTGGATCGCAACCTCGGTCTCCGATGTACGTGGCAGGAGGAACTCCCAGTTTCCGGTGAATCCGATTGGGGCCAGTTTCTTCCGTAGATGAAGCTGGATCTCTCGGGAACTGGGGCTGCTAGTGGAGGCACCCAGAGGAATATGGCAAAGGCCCGAAATGATGGAAGGAGGAGTGACGGAAAATCCCTGGGCCACAAGCGTAACGATCTCGAAGTCCGCGGGGATATGCAGATCAAGGGAGCGCAGGCGGTGGCGTTCAGCCAGGACGAAGCGAGCAAAGTGGCTTACGCGTCTCTCCTTCTGAATCAGAGTAAGGTGCTGGGATTGAACCACTTGGATGTGAGCGGCACTGGGAGTCATGTGGGATGGGTCTTCTTCAGAATCGAGAACCGGTGGCCCGCCCCAGCGGATTGTCAGGAAATCAGAATTGGCCACGCCCACCCGGTAGACAGTCGCCTTTCCAGCGGTTTTCTTGGACCAAACCTCGCCACCATAGAAGAGGAGGTCATCGCGGGAAGAGCGCATGGTCAGTTTGCCACTGATTGTCTTCAGCAAGGGCAGGGTGCAACTGCGCGCTTCTCCCAGTTTTTCGATCGGGCAGCGATAGTCCAGGGCCAAATGTCCTGTGCCTGTTGCTGTCAAGAGCAGGGTCAGGCTCTTCTTTTCAGGCAAGGGCCGTAGGAATTTGGGCAGGTCCATCCGTGATATGTAGGCTCCACCGGGCATGACTTCGCATGTGCTAAGGCTCTCTCCCAAGACCTCGACGCTGGCTTGGACGGTGGATTCCAGGTAGGACTTTCCCAGCGTCAGTTCGTATGTGGCAAGGGACGTGATCAGTCGCCGTTCCCCAACCACCCCAGAGCTGGGGTTTGGTTTGCCGCTGGGTTTCGGAGCGTCCTTGGCTGGCGGTGTTGGTGTTTGGGCAGTCTGCCAAAGAGTCTCCCATGTTTGTCCCTTGTTGTTTTGAATAGACGCTGCTTGACTCTCGGGCTGCATGGTCATCAAGCCCAGCAATAGGGCTGCAGCCGCCGGCCCAGATTGCCTGAGTCGTGCAGTTTGCATGTTGACGATTGCCAGTAAAGCAACCCCTCCCAGTATGAGCAGGACCAAGCCTCGTTCCCACTGTTGGAAAGCCAGCACCGTGGGCGTGACCTGGAAGAGCAATAGCAGCAACAATCCATGGATTACGCCTCGTCGGTTGCCCACCAGGAATCTCAGGTAGTTGAGCATGATTGCCGCGGAAGCAATGAAGGCAATTCCGATCGATTGTGGAAGTGGGTATCTTGCGCAGAGATATGTGACCAGAGGAAAGTAGTAGCCAAAGACAAGAGCCAGTAAGACTAACTCCGAAGTGTTGGACTTGCGCTTTGCAGTAAGCAGGGAGAGTAGCGTCACCAGATACATTCCCGTGACAAGCGGCGCTAATTGCAGGAGGCGCGTCAGGGCATCCAGCACGCTGAAGCCCGGGCGCAGGGAGAAGCCCTGGGGGACGCCATTCGCCCGTAGGGGTTGCTTCCAGGTGTAATTGGCCTGATCCACTCGCTTGCCATTCTCTTGCCCGCCGAGAATAGACATGGGAACATCGCGGTCAAGAGAGACCGCAATGTGGTGTTCTCCGGGCGCGGCAACGGTGTCTTTGCTTAGACCGTAAGTTGCCTTGCTCAGATTGCCTGTGTCATAGATGAGGCGAAAGATCGCCTCGTCCCCGGCAGGAAGCACACCGGACCAGAACCAGCCAGCCGATGTGGTTTGAAATTCGCCATCGGGCGCACCCTGGACTTCGAACTTCTTGGCCCCGATTGCTTGGTGGGTGAGAGGTTGCCACTCTTTCCTGTTGCTTCTGGTTGGAAACGGGAGTTTGAATGCGAGGAACTCATCTTCGGAAGATGCGTTGAGCACATGAAAATCTCCTTCGAAGGTACCCGATAGACTGCGGGCTCCTTTCAGTCCACGCCAATCTTCATTGGACTTTAGTTTGTAGGTAATTTGGGCGGTTGTGGCTCCCTTGACCTTGTACTCGGTATCAGGGGCACTCACAGGTCGTGTCGTGACTAGGGGCGATGCTTGGTGGACCACTTGCGTGAATGGTGTCAAACCCCAGGCGATGAACTGAGGTCGATAGGAGAGCAGTCCGAACATTCCCAGATAGCCGAGACTCAAGAGGCCGGTCATGAGGACGACGGTCTTGATGGTCGCCCCGAACCCCCCAGGGGTCTTGTTTGGTTCTTGAGGCCGGGGGGAAGTCGGTAGCTCTTGAGGCTGTCCTTCTAGAAGAGGGTGAGTGGGCTCCGACGATTCGATATCGATTGTCATAGGTGAATACTGGGTAGAAAAGGGGGCTGGACCCTTTGCAAGATCTTTGCGAGCGAGCGCGGACGCGGATTCCTCCAAAAGTGTCCTCTTGGATCCAGCGCGGGGTTGCCAGACAGACAAGCGACTCTATTTGTCAGGTACTCCACGGGCCCAACGGCCTATGCGGTTCCTGTCAAGTCTAATTCCTTACCTACCTGGAAGTGCATCACCGGGTTCGAGGAGGGCCGAGAGCTTGACAAGCGCACGGGCCAATAACTTGCGCACGCCATCGGGGCTGCGTTTCATGCGCTCGGCCACCTCTTTAGGGGGCAGCTCGGCAATGCGAGAGAGGGAGATCACTTCCCGGTGGTCGGGGCTGAGCTCGTCAAAGGCGAGTTCCACGCGTTCTACCAATTCGTTATGTATCATCGCGTTGCTCGGGGAACAAAGGCAACTGTAGGCGTCGCCCAATTGCGAGTCTCGCGCGCCCTGAACTTCGCAGTCAGGGCGGCGCTTCTCTGCGAAGTGATAGCGCCTTTTTTCCCGGACCTTGTTCAATGTGACCGTGTGCAGCCAGCCGCGTAAGGCAGCCTCGTTCCTGTACTCGACTTGGTCCAAGTGCTGGAGAACTTCGCGGCAGGTGGACTGCAAGATGTCCGTCGAGGATTCTTTAGCTCGTAGGGCCGGGTCCGCACGCAAGCGAACAAACGCACGCAATCGTGGAAGATGTAGTTCCAGCAGAGCTTCCTGTGCTTCTCTGTCGCCTTTTTGGGCAGCGTGCAGGAGATCGCGCGACGGGTTTGCTTCGTTCTTCTGGTTTGAATCCACGGAATTACGCGGCTGTGGTTTCTTACAGCATCAAAGGGCGGTGCCCTGAGGCAGTGGCCTGCAGGATTGTCTTTCCACGCTGCGGGTTCAGGTACTCTATCATGAGGCTCCCTTGTGCGCGCTCCGTTTCTTGTCTACAGGCTCATGGCGTGTGGGAAGACGATCTCCATGACTAGTCCTGACTCCAAGCTCCCGCCGATAGAGCCTTTGGTGGAGGAACTCATGTACGTGTGCTTGGAGGGTGAGCCTGAAACCTGGGCCGATGCGGTGGAGCGCGCAGGGCGCGAACATCCTGCTCTGGCTGAGGAACTGGGTCGGCGCTTTGCATCCTTGGTTCAAGCAGGAATGGCATCGGATGAGGGCTTGGGGGTGCGTCTGGGTGGAGACTTTGGTGAGTTCCGTTTGCTGAGTCCACTGGGCGGGGGAGCAATGGGGTTGGTTTATCTTGCTTGGTGGAAGCCTCAAGGCAAGGCGGTGGCTCTCAAGATTCTACGCCCAGGGCGTCAGTTTCAGGCGGAAGCCCGCCGGCGTTTTGAACGTGAGATGGTGTTGGCCAAAGGTATCCGGCATGAGGCGATCTGCGAGGTGTTTGCTACAGGGGAACATGACCATGTGCCCTACATCGCCATGCGCTTCGTGGAGGGCAATTCTCTGGCCCAACATCTGGAACAGAACCCCTTGCCTTCGGGCGAGGACTTGCTGATCCTCCTGGGTCAAATTGAACATATCGCAAGGGCTCTTGCCCAGGCGCATGATCAGGGGCTTGTGCACCGGGACGTGAAGCCTCAGAACATGATGATCGACGGGGAAGGGAAATTGGTCTTGCTGGATTTTGGTTTGGCTCGCAGCACGAACTCCGAATCCAGCCTGTTGACTGCTGAGGGTGTGCAGGTGGGCACTCCGGCTTACATGGCACCGGAAGCCGTCCGTGGGGAAGAACTGGACCAGCGCAGCGATGTGTATTCCCTGGGTGCCACTCTTTATGAGGCCTTGACCGGACGACGGCCATTCGAAGCGGCTACTGGAGCGGGCTTGATGCACCGCATCTTGAACGCGCCAACTCCCGATCCGCGGCGGCACAATCCTGAGATCTCTTCTGATCTCTCACTCATCGTGCGCACAGCCATGGCCAAGGATCCCCTGCGTCGTTACCAGGACGGGAGGGCCCTGGCTGAGGACTTAGGAGCGTTGGAAGCCGGCGAGAGCATCCAGGCCCGGGAGCCCGGCCCTTGGCTGCGACTCAAGCTGTTCTGCCGTGAGCAGCCGCGCTTGGCTGCGGGCTTGTTGACTCTTTTCTTGTCGGTTGCGTTCATCGCCGGTCTGACCGTAGAACTCATCAACCAGCGCGCGATTTCTACTGTCCGGGGCCAGCTGGTAGATGTGCTTCGCAAGAGCCCCGGCGATCTGGCCGCCGTGCGCGACATTCAGCGTTCCCTTGGGGATCTCTCGGATGATAGTCCTGTGATCTGGAAACTACGGGAGAACCTGGCGAACCATCATCAGGTTGAGTCGTTGGCCGTGAAGGGGGCAAGCGAGAGCCTTCTTTGGTCCCTTGAGCCCACGCTGCGGGCTGGCGAGTTCCTGGCAGGGATCGGCGATGCTTTGTATCGCGTAAGAACACAAGGCGGTTCGCCAGGTGCCCATCCTTGGGTACTTCGGATTCCGGAGAACGCTTTCAACCGTCGCGCCATGTCGTTGGCAGATAGCGAGGGTGCATGCGTGACCTGGCAGAGTGGTGAGCCAAGTGCCTACCGCACTCATCTGTTGATCTTCGAGGGCACCGATCCTGAGAGGTGTGTTGAGCAAGCCAATTTGCTTGAGGCCCGCGTCACGGACCGCGGAATTCTGTGGATCGAAGCAGATGGTGACGGTTCTCTTTGGGTGAGTCAGCGGGAACCAGGCAGCACCCACGCACGGATCTTGCTAGGGGGTACGGATGCCTCGAGGGCCGGGGCACACCTTGCTCACGGAGAGTGGCACGGAGCTCTGATCTCCCCCGCTGGTCGGGTGCTCTATGCCTGGCGAAGGGACGCGACGGGTCCGGCACAAATGTGGGCCTGGGATGCGATCACCGGCGAGCGCTACGGTCCGCCTGTGACTCTCGCGGCGGAGTTTGGCATCTATGCGGTCTGCTCACCCGATGGGCGCACACTCCTGACCGCCAGCCGGTTCAGACAAAAGGCAAACAGTCAAGGGGCATCTTCACAGCCGAGCAAGATGGGCGAGGTTTGGGCCCTGCGCAATCAGGCACTTCAGCATCAAGGGAACCTGAATCTGGAAACTCCCCGTGGTCAAGTGGCTGCTGCTGCTATCTCGTCAAGCGATCTGATTGCTGTTGTTCATGAGGACGGCATCATGCGGACCTGGAATAGAGACGCGGAGCTGAAACACCAGTTCCGCAATCTGGTCCGACCCCACAGGCTCAGGTTTGAACAGAAGGCCAGCGCAGATTCCGGGGACCGCCTGTTGGTGCTCTGTCGGGACGCAACGGCCCACCTGTTTACCATGGATGGTCAGCAAGAAGCCATTGTCCCCCTGGAGGGTGCTTCCCGCGCACGGCTTGTAGCGGGCATGAACATGGTGGTCATGGGGGCGTCCGGCCAGGACTTGCGCACCTGGGATTTGCGCCCTGCTGGAAAAATCCTCCTACCCGGTTGTGAAGGTGGGGTGACAGTGATTTGTGCTGTTCCGGATGGCGAGATGATCCTGGGTACTTCCTGTGGGCGGTTGTTCAGTTTCGATCCGCAGAAGGGGACAACGGAGGAGATCAACTTTGGGGAAGGCATACGGGAAAATTGGATTTTGGATGTGGCGGTCCTCCGGGGAAAGCAGTGGGAACGGGATGGCCTCGCTGTTCTTGTTCGCGATACCGGGGGGGGAGGCTTGGCCCGTGTAGTCTTCATGCATCCAACAAAATCGAAGTGGATTATCGAATCGGAAATAGGATTGCCCAAGGACTGGGGCCGTATCTCACGTATGTCCGTCGACAGGGACGGCGTGCGCTGCTGGATCTCTACCTTTAGCGGTCTGCGCGAATTGCAGTTGTCAGGGGGCTCATGGCATCCAATGGCCAATCCCATTACCCGCGTCAACGCATGGGCCGTGGCCAGCTCCCACGGAACTCAGGACCTGCTTGCCACCATCACCAATTCAGGGCCCCGGCTTTGGCGCGTGTCCGGCCCGACCTACTCATCCCTGGAGGACTTTTCTCCGCATCTTTCGGCGAACCCCATCCGAGTAGCAGCCCTCGCCTTGGATCCGACGCACAACCGTCTCGCAGTGGCTACTAGTAATCCCCTTTCTACTCAGGGCACCTTTTGGTTGGCAGAGGTGCCACCAGAGGGGCAAGATCTACTCCCGGTTACCTACCCGCCAGAACTCCCCGTACCAATCAGTCAATTTGCCTTCGCCCCGGGTGGAGAAACGCTCGCCTGTGGCAGCATTTCCGGCATGATCTCCGTGTTGGTTCCAGGGTCTGACTCTCCCCTCCAATACCTGCGAGGTCACCAAACCACAGTGAACGCCTTGAGTTTTTCCTCCGACGGTCGGTATTTGGTCAGCGGCGATGCTCAAGGTGAGGTCTTCCTTTGGCATATGGACATGGAGAGCCTGCTCCAGGCCACGGATCAGCTGCTGGGGCGTTGAACCGGGAGCCTTTCTGGTTACCGTGATTCCATGGCGGAACGCGTGATGGTTCAGGCGGTGATCTTCGATCTCGATGGCACACTGGTGGCCACCGATCGCTTTTGGCCGGATGCGGCGCGGGCGGGGGCACTTCGGGCCTTCAAGGATTTGGGCTGGGATCGGGACCTGCCGGACGGGAGCGTTTGGATGGGGATGGTGGGGCAGCCATTGGAAGAGGCTTTTGAGGCGGCGTTTCCCGAGCTGGCTGCGGCGGACAGAAAGCACCTCCTTGACTGTTGTGTCGAGGAAGAACATCGGCTCCTGGATGAGGGGCGCGCAGGTCTGTTGCCGGGGGTGATCGAAACCTTGAGTCAACTGGATGGGATGGGGGTTCCCATGGGCGTGGCGAGCAATTGTTCCCAGGGGTACCTCGATGCGCTCCTGGGGAGCCTTGGGATTTCCAAGTGGATCCGTGAGGCGCGCTGTCTGGACTCGCCTGGGATCTCGAACAAGGCAGGCATGATCGCGGATCTCTTGCATACTTTTGGTACGCGCCGCGCGGTCATGGTGGGGGATCGGCAAGGGGATCGGGATGCTGCCTGGGCCAACGGCCTGCCCCACGTGCATCTCTATCGCGGATATGCCCAGTGGGGAGAGTCCGTGTCGGCGGAGGCGACCATCGCCGGAATCGACTGTCTGCCTGAGGTCTTGGTTCGAAGGGCGCGGGCCATCGACCAGGTGTTGTCCAAGTTGGAGGTTCCCGGGGGCGCCGCCACAATAGGAGTTCTGGGGCGGCGCTGTTCAGGTGTACGGGACCTGGCCCGGGATGTGGCGGCGGGGCTCAAGGCAACGGGACGGGAGGTGCACTTTCTTGATGGATATGGCTGGTTGCGTGATCCTGGTGAGGTCGCTGAGCAGGATCCAGGTGATCTCCTGGTTGCAGTCAGCGAAGCCTTGGATCTGAATGAGGCGGACCTGGCCCTGAGCACGTCCCCTGAGGAGGGGAGTCTGCGTGTGGTGGCTTTGCCCTTCGGCTTGCATCCCTTGCTTTTGAGCAGTTTGGAGCGGGTGATCTGGGCTGATGGTGCCCCAGAGGTACGGGAGCGGCGCCTGAGGGGGGAGTCTTCCAGTCTCGGGTGGCCTCATGGCATGGAGTGGGTGCGGGATCAGGTCTGGCCACTGGAACTCGCCATGACCCGAGCTTTCCCCCCCTCGCGACTTGCGCACCTGACTGTGGACCTCTCGAATGCGCTGGAACCGCGAGTTGCCCTTGCCCCAGGGCCTGACTAGGGGCTATCCTGTGCGATTCGAGGCCAGAGAATCAGTCCCTTGGGGACCTCTCCAGTGCTCTCCGTGATGCGACCATTTTCTTGGGCTGCCCCCGCCCCAAACCAAGCGCCACCCCTATGGACCTCACCCTGCCCCAGCGTCTGCAACAGGCCGTTCAAGGATCATTTCACAAGACCGCACTTCTTCAAAAGCGCGTTCGCGAATTGATTTATGGTGCCTCGCCTCTGGTAGAGACCCGCGAGACCAATCCAATCAAGGTGGCCTTCCTCGAAATGGAGCGCGGGTTGATTGAACTCGTGCCCGACGAAGACACCACAGCGCCGCCTCCGACCCTTTGAACTGAGCGGGATTGTTCTCTTGGAATCCAAGGAACGAGGTCCTGTTCATTGGCTCGCCCAACGCGGGGGAGTACGCGAGTTGTTGTGCCTCCCGGCGGCGCTTTTTGGTTGTGTCGCGCGCCTGCGCGCCGGCCTCTATGATCGGCGTCTGCTGAGCGTGCAGGAGGTGGGCGTGCCCGTGGTTTCCATTGGAAACATCACCGCTGGAGGTACGGGCAAGACTCCAATGGTGGTTCTTGTGGTGCGAACTTTGATCGCTCAGGGTTATCAGCCGGCCATTCTCTCCCGGGGTTATGGTTCTTCGACCGGGGTGCCCAATGACGAAGCCCTGGAACTTGCTCGCCTCTTGCCCGAGACCGAGCACGTGCAAGAACCCAGGAGAGTCGCCGGGGCCGCGCGTCTGGTGGACCGTGGCGCCGATGTGATTGTCATGGACGATGGCTTCCAGCACCGGCATCTGGCCCGGAATCTTGATCTGGTGTTGATTGATGCCACCCGGCCTGTGGGCTTGCCGCGGCCGCGGAAGGGAGGTGAAGCCGTGCAGGCTTTTTTGCCTCGCGGGCTCATGCGAGAGAATTTTGATGCTCTCAAGCGGGCGGATTTTCTGCTGATTACCCGCGCTGATCAGGTCTCCCCCCAAGAACTCGAGGAAATCGAACTCAAGCTGGCAGAACAGGCTGGGGGTATTCCGGTGGCACTGGCCCGCCACAGGCCGGAAAAGGTCTGGACTCCAGACGGAGACCGCCAGGTGGAAACCTTGTCGGGCCTGGAAGTTGATCTGGTCAGCGGTATCGGCAACCCAGAGGCCTTCGAACGGACCTTGCTGGATCTGGGGGTCAAGGTCTGCGAGCACCGCATTTTTGAGGACCACCATGACTACTCTGCGAAGGACCTGGAAGGGCTCGGCGAGAGACCTCTATTGACCACCATGAAAGACGGGGTCAAGCTCGAGAGCGTGGGCGGGCCGCAACCATGGATCGTTGAAGTTTCACTTGAGATCTATCGTGGGATTGAGGGGCTCGGGGAGTTGCTATCTACTCTGCCGAAGCCCACCGCTGCCGCCAGGCGCGCCAGCTTGCGGGGAGGGCTTGTTGGCTGATTCTTTCTTGGACGCGCGCATCGGCGATCAGCCTGTGCCATTCACCGCGGTGGAAATTCCTGCCCTGAAAGAAGGGCCTGCAGGCTGGAAGGAACGCGCACAGTATGTGGCCTTGCGTACAGCAGTGGCCGGTTGGGGAGTTCTGCCAGCGGGCTTTTCGCGGAGATTTTCCCGGGGCCTTGCGCGGTTCCTGCCGAGCTTGGACCAGCGTCATGCGCGTGGCGCGCGAGATTTTGTTGAGACCGCCTTCCCGGAGTACAGTGAACAGCAGGTGCGCGCTTTGGTAGAGGCTGCCTACGGGCACTTGATGGATGTGAGCCTTCGGGCGGATGGTCTGCGCCGCAAGATGATCGGCAAGAGGGTGGGGGACTTCTTTGAGCTTGAGCTTTGCGATGCTGCTCGCGAATTGTTTGAAAACCAAGGTCACGGAAATGGCGTGTTGGGTCTGTCTGCTCACCTGGGTTGGTGGGAGATCACCGCCAACGTCATCAATCCCCTTGGCCTGGGCCCGATCTGTGCCATCACAAAACCACCGAAGAATGCTTTCCTGACCCGTCACATGGTGCGCTCCCGTGCCCTTATGGGAGGCGCACTGTGCCTGCCCCGTCACGGGGCCATGAAGGCTCTGCCAGCCCTGCTGCGGGCGGGTGCCACGGTGCAGCTGCTCGTGGACCAGCGGGCTCATCGGCGCTTCGTGGAGGCTCCTTTTTTTGGGCGCATGGCCTCCTGCGATCGCACCCTGGGGGTTCTGGCCAGGCGGGTGCCCCAGCCGATCCTTGTGTACGCCTGCCTGGGAACCGATGACCCCGAGCGCTTCCGCTTCGTGGCCCCCAAGGTGATAGATCCCGCAGAGTTCGAGGGCCTGACCGCCTCCCAGATCATGTCTCGGGCCAATCAGGAGATCGAATCCTTGATCCGCATGGCCCCTGAGCAGTATCTCTGGTTGCACGATCGCTTCCGCGATCGGCCGGTCAGCGAACATATCACGCAGCCAGCACTCCCATGAACGGCACCGATTCCCATCCTTTTCCTCCCATGCGCGAGGTATGTCTTGAACCCCTGGCCCAGCGTCCGAGCCTGGTGGGTATCGAGGATTGTTGTTCTGTTCCCGATCCACTGCCGGGGTTTGGCGGCTTCGTGGACTCCCTGCCGGACATCTATGCGGGCACGGCCTTCAAGAAGTTGGTGGCGGCGATAGTGACCGCGCGTCGAGCCGATCGGCCGGTGGTTTTTGCCATGGGAGCCCATGTGCTCAAGGTGGGGCTGGCGCCCTTGATCATCGATCTCATGCGTCGGGGTGTGATCACTGATGTGGTGTTGAACTCTGCAGGGGCGATTCATGATTTCGAACTGGCCACCGTTGGGCGCACTTCTGAAAATGTCGACACGCAATTGCCAGCGGGGAAGTTTGGCTTTGCAGAGGAGACTGGTCAGGCCATGGCGCGGGCAGCCAGGCGCGGAGCCCATCCCCCCGAGGGCGAGGTTTTGGGTTTTGGTCGTGCGCTTGGAAGGGAACTCCTCGATGCCAAGGCTCCCAATGTGGAGCTCTCCGTGCCCGCGGAAGCGGTGCGGCTGGGCCTTGGGGTGACCTGTCATCCGGCTATTGGCGCGGACATCGTGCACATGCATCCCGAATGCGATGGAGCGGACCTGGGCGCTGCGGCGATGGCGGACTTTCATCATGTGTGTGGGCGCGTCGCGGACATGAACGGCGGTGTCTGGGTCAATGTGGGCTGTGCGGTGATCCTCCCGGAGATATTCTTGAAGGCGGTCAGCGTGGCAATCAACTTGGGGAAGAACTTGGACAACATGGTGACGGCCAACCTCGACATGATTCGGCAGTACCGAGCGGAGACCAATGTGGTGCGTCGGCCCCCAGGGGAGGGTCTGAGTTTGATCGGCCAGCATGAGTTGCTCTTGCCCTTGTTGCGAATGGCGGTCATTTCGGCTATGGATGACGAGGGAGTGAACTCATGAGCCAACCTCAAGACCTGGACCTGCCTGCTCTGCGCAAGCATTTGGAGGAACTGGGCAGCCCGCGCATCTGCGTGGTGGGGGACCTGATCCTCGACCGTTACCTGGTTGGCGCGGTCAGCCGCATTTCTCCGGAGGCTCCGATCCCCGTGCTGGCCGCCCAGCGAGAAGAGTTGCGGCTTGGTGGAGTGGGCAATGTGGCGGCGAACCTGTCCACCATGGGCGCTGAGGTGCGCATGGTGGCGGCGGTGGGCAAGGATGGCCTTGAGGACGAGGTACGTGGGCTCCTGGGGCAACTCAGGATTGATGCGACGGGTGTCCTGGCGGATCCCTCGCGCCCCACCATTGAAAAAACCCGCTTCCTCTCAGGCGTGCAGCAGATGCTGCGGGTGGACCGCGAGGATGCGCGGCCCCTTGATGAGGAGATGGCCAAGAGCCTCCTGGCTGCGGCGGAGACAGCCCTGGCTGAGAGCGACGCCTTGATCCTGTCGGACTATGGCAAGGGGGTCTTGACTCAGGAAGTCAGTCAGGCCTTGATTCAAGCGGCGCGAGCCCAGGGGATTCCCTGTTTGGTGGATCCCAAGGGTTCCGATTGGACGCGCTATCGGGGTGCCACCCTGGTCACCCCCAATCGGCAGGAAGCCCATGAGGCACTGGGCACTGAACTGCCGGATCTGGATGCGGTGCGCGCGGGGGCGGCGGACCTGATTGAGCACAACGAGCTGGACGCGGTGGTAATCACACTTTCCGCAGACGGTATCTATCATCGGCATCAGGACGGAACGGATGGACATGTGCAGGCGGAAGCGCGGCAGGTCTACGATGTGACCGGTGCAGGAGACACGGTGGTGGCGCACCTGGCCCTGCACCTGGCGTCCGGCCTGTCCCTGTCCTCTGCCGTGGGTCTTGCCAATCAAGCGGCGGGCATCGTGGTGGCACGGCTCGGCACCCATGCAGTGACACCAGATGAGTTGCGCAGTCGATTGGAGGACCGCGATCCCGGGGGCGAGGGCAAAATCCTGGTGGACGGCTCCGCTCTGGCTAAGCGTTTGGAGTCGTGGCGTCGGGAAGGCCGCAGCATTGTTTTCACCAACGGTTGCTTCGACATCTTGCACCGTGGTCATGTGGAGTACCTGCGCTTTGCCCGCCGCCAAGGGGATCTGCTCCTGGTGGGGATCAATACTGATGCCAGTGTGCGACGCCTGAAGGGCTCGACCCGTCCGATCAACTCCCTTGAAGATCGCATGGAGGTCTTGGCCGCGTTGGAGGTGGTGGATGGGGTGGTGGCCTTTGATGAGGACACGCCCAAGAACTTGATCGAGTCGGTCACCCCAGCGGTGCTGGTCAAGGGTGAAGACTGGCGCGACAAGGGCGTGGTGGGCCAGGAGTGGGTGGAGGATCACGGGGGCCGGGTGGTGCTTGCCACCTTGCTTGCGGGGCGGTCCACCAGTTCTGTGCTGGAGCGCGCGGCCCGGGGAGAAGGGGTGACAGAGGGCTCGGGGGATTGACCAGGCACCAACTGGTTTTTGGCTCCAGCGGGATCGTGATCGGAGCTCTCGGTGCGGTTTGCGGCATAGGTGGGGGCCTTTTCGCCACGCCCCTGCAGCACTACGGCTTCAAGGTGCCTCTTCCCAGGTCAGTCTCCACCTCCTTGGTGTTGGTGTTTTGCACTGCGCTTTCTGCGACGATTGCGGAGAGCCTCTCACCAGATTCCGCCCTGCGCTGGAGTCTGGCCCTGACGGGAATTCCCGGGGCGCTGCTCGCGGCTCAGTTCGGCATGCGCATTTCCAGGGCGCTTCCCGAGCGTCAGCTCAAGGGGCTCTTTGCTTTGACTTTCGTGATCTTTGGCCTGCGCATGTTTTTTGACTCCGGCGCTGTCTCGACCGAGGCCGCGACTGAGATCTCCAAGACTGCATATCTGAGCATCTTGTTTCTGGGTCTAGGCGCCGGCCTGGTCGTGCCCGTGCTGGGTATCGGCGGAGGGTTGATCCTGGTCCCGGGCTGCCTGCTCCTGGTGCCGGAGGTGGGCTTTGCGGGAGCCCGTTCCTTGAGCCTGGCCATTGCCACCTTTACTTCCTTGCGCGCACTGTGGATGCATGCCAGTGCTGGCACAGTGGACTTTTCCCGGGGCCTGCCCTTGGGGCTTGGCGCTCTCATCGGCGCCTCGATCGGAGTGCAGCTGGCACATCTGCCCATGTCAGGGACCGTGGGGCAGATCCTCTTGGGCCTGATACTGGTCGTCAGCGCCTTGCGCTTTGGCCGTGACGCACTCGCTCAGGCGTAGATCCCGCGCTGGTGATCCGCCTCGGCTACCTGACGCACTGCATAGATGTGGGAGGCCTTGCGCAAGCTGCAGTCGAACTCCGCACTGACCGCCAGGACCGCATCCCAGGCTTCGCGCATGAACCGTCCGAGTCGTTTGTCCACGACCTGTTCCACCCAGCCCAGGCCTGTGCGGCTCTGGACCCACTCGAAATAGGAGAGCACTACGCCGCCGCCGTTGGCCAGGATGTCTGGGATGATCTTGATATTGCGCTGGGCCAGGATTCGGTCGGCTCGGGGGCTGAGTGGGCCGTGGGCTCCTTCGACGATCATCTTTGCTTCGACTCTTACTGCGTTGCCCGAGTGAACCGCATTGGCCACGGCGCAGGGCACCAGAAGATCACAGGGCAAGGTGACGAACTCATCCCGGTCGATCTGATCCGCCTTGCCGGGCCACTCGCCCAGGTCTCCGTGTTTGTCGCGCCAGGCAATAGCGGCGGGAATGTCGAGCCCTTCGTCATTGAAGAGGCCTCCGGATACGTCTGCCAGGCCAGTGATGGTGAAGCCGTCCTCGTGTAGCATGCGAGCCAGGGTTCCGCCCACAACTCCAGCTCCCTGCACATTCACCTTGAGACCCTTGCGCGGCATGCCGAAGTGTGCCAGCGCCAGGCGAATCACAGCACGCAGGCCCTCCGCCACTGCGTTTCGGGATCCTGTGCTGCCTCCCAGAGCAAGGGGCTTGCCGGTCACTGCTGAAGCAACGGTGGCACGCTCGTGGCTGCTGATGGTGTCCATCAACCAGGCCATGACCCTCTCGTCTGCATAGATGTCAGGCGTAAAAACATCCCTTTCGGGTCCGATGTCTGCAATCAATGTGGCTGCGTAACGCCGTACAGCGCTCTCCAACTCGCCATTGGAGAGCGTGCTTGGGTCCAGGCGCAGACCACCGCAGGCGCCGCCAAAGGGCACCCCCAGAAGGGCACACTTCCAGGTCATCCAGCCCGCCAGGGCGCGCAACTCGTCGAGCTTGAGGTCCGGCTCGATGCGTAGGGGGCCGATGAAGGGGCCTAGTCCTGCATTGTGCTGAATGCGGAAACCATCGAAGACTTCCAGCTGACCCCCGCTGAGTCGTACGGGTACTGCCACCGAGATCTCCTTGTCTGCCTTGCGCAACACCCGGTATTCGTTGTCCGAGAGTCCCATGGTGAGAGCCGCCTCGTCAAAGGTGCTCATCATGGTCTTGAAGGGTGACTCGTCGTCAAGCAGGGGAGTTCGGGGCATGGTGCCCCAACGCTCCGTTCGCTTCGTGGTCATGCGAAGATCCCTCGCAGGCGATAGACCGAGGCCACCCGGTCGATGGCCAGGATGTAGGCTGCTGTGCGCAGGGAAACCTTGTGCTTTTCCGCCGTGGAGGCAACCTCGCTGAAGGCATCGATCATGATCTGTTCCAGGCGCGAGTTGACGATCTCTTCGGTCCAGAAGTAGCCCATCCGGTCCTGGACCCACTCAAAGTAGGAAACCGTCACGCCGCCCGCATTGGCCAGAATGTCCGGCACGATTACCACGCCCCGGTCGTGCAGCATGCTCGACGCGGCTGCTGTGGTGGGGCCGTTGGCCCCCTCTACAATCAGGCTTGCCTTGATGCGATCCGCATTCTGGGAGGTGATCTGATTTTCCGTGGCGGCGGGGATGAGAAGATCACAGTCGAGCTCCAACTGGTCTTCGTGTGAAACTGCCGCTGCGTCCGGGAACCCTGTCAAGCGTCCTTGGTCGCGCATCCAGGCCATTACTGCGGGCATGTCGAGGCCCTTTTCGTTGTGGATGGCGCCGTACATGTCGGAGATGCTGGTGACCTTGTAGCCTTCGCGATGCATCAGGAGGGCACCCACGCCTCCCACATTGCCCGCACCCTGCACGATTACGCGTGTGTCTTCGGGGCGTCCACCCACTAGTTGCAACGCTTGATTGGCGGCGATCATCACTCCGCGGCCGGTGGCTTCTCGGCGTCCACGACTGCCGCCCAGGGCCAAGGGTTTGCCTGTGACGATCGCGGTGGTCGTGCGCCGCACATGCATGGAGTACGTGTCCATGATCCAAGCCATGGTCTGCTCACCTGTGTTCATGTCCGGTGCGGGCACATCTCGATCTGGACCCAGGATGTCCATGATCGCCACGGTGTAGCGTCGGGTCAGTCGTTCCAGTTCTCCTAGTGAGAGTTCACGGGGGTCGCAGATGACGCCACCTTTGGCTCCACCGAAGGGCAGGTTGACCACCGAGCACTTCCAGGTCATCCAAGCGGAGAGTGCGCGAACCTCATCCAGATTTACATCTGGGGAAAAACGGATGCCGCCTTTGCACGGGCCGCGCAAGAAGTTGTGTTGTACGCGGTAGCCTGTGAAGACCTTGACCGTACCGTCATCCATGAGGATCGGCAGGGCGACTTTCAATTCCCTTTCGGGTTGGCGCAGAACTTCGCGCAGGCCTTCGTCAAGGGCGAGAATATCTGCGGCTTCGTCAAAGCCCCGGGCCATGGACAAGAACGGGTTGTATTCGTCCTGCAATTGGGCGTCAGAAAGGCTGGCTCCGGAAGACATGGTTGGGTCCGGCTGGTTTGGTCCGCTGATGGGATGGTGGGTTGTGGGCGGGGCTGGACAGAGGCGCTGCCGAGTCCTTCCCCCTTATATTGGTGTCATCTGAGGGGTCCGGTCGGAAGCATCCTAGGGAGAATTTCCCTGGTGATCAAAATGGAACGCTCAACTGATGCTGGCAATTCGCAGGTGCTTTGGGGTTCCATGGTGCCTTGTCCAGCCCCGATCCCGTTGAATCTGCCTTGAGAATTATCGGCCCACGGGCTCAGCTTGTGGGATTGGAGGGTTTTGATGTTGGAGATTCTGGGTTGGCCGCAGGTCTCCTTCGGGAGCCCGGAGGTCCTTGGATCCGCAGGCTGCCTGGAAGAATCACCACATCTCCAGTTCCCGGTTTGATCCAGAAGTGGTTCGGGCCGGGGGGCAGCCTTTCCAGCGGCCAGGCCCGGGCTGCGGCACAGCAGGAGTCCATGGTGCTGGAGAGTCTGGAGTCACTGGGAATCCCTGTCCCCAAGCCTCTGGCGGTTGCAACGGGACAAGACCGCAGTGCCCTCTTGCTGGAGGAAATCACAGGTGGGCGCACCCTGGCAGAGGTTCTGGCCCTCTGCACACTCCCAGAGCAGGAGGCCTTTGCCCGAGACCTCGGTCGGCTGGTGGGTCGCTTGCACGGGGCGGGCTGGACTCATAGGGACCTCTACTTGGAGCATTTCCTGGTACGGCCCGAGGAATCCGACCAGCGTCTCGTGCTGATCGATCTGGGCCGTGCCAGGCACCGCAGCGAGACTCTGCCCTTGGTGATTGGTCGGCGCCAGATCAAGGACTTGAGCGCTCTGCTGCACTCCACGCCGCCTGGAGTCTCGCCCCGGGCAAGGGTCATGTTCTGGCGCGCCTGGTGCGAGCAGGTGGGCCGTCCGGATCGCATCAGCACTCGGCGCTTGCAGCGCATCATTGCCCGTCGCCGCACACGCATGGCCAGGCATATTCCGGTGCATGGAGAGGGCGTCCCGCGTCCTGGGCACCTGTTGCTGCGCCTGCCCAACTGGGTAGGGGATCTGGTGATGGCTACCCCGATCATCGTCGAAGCCTGTGCCTCGCCCCGCTGGAGTCGTGTGACCGCCCTGGTCAAGCCAGGGCTCGCGCCGCTCCTGGATGGGGGCCCCTTTCCAGGGCTCGAGGTGGCTGTGCGGGGGTCCGCCCAAGAGGAGCGGGGCCTGATGCAGGGCCTTGCCCCGGATGCAGTTCTGCTGTTGAACCACTCCCTTGCTTCCGCCTGGGCGGCCCGTCGCGCGGGCATTCCGGCGATTATTGGGCTGGCGGTGGGGGGCCGTGGACCTCTTCTGACCCATGCCCTGGTGCCACCGACCCGGGGCGGTCGGCGACTGCCCGTGCCCAGCGCTCATCTGCAGCGTGATGTGGCTGGTCTGGCGGGGTTGGTTGTCAAGGATCTGCACCCGCGTCTGGGCGTGTCTTCCGAGGCGCGGGAAAATGCGGCCCGCGCTCTGGAGGAACTGGGAATTGGACGGGGTCAGCGCCTGGTGCTCTGCTCCCCCGGCGCTGCTAAGGGAGCGGGCAAGCTCTGGCCCACGAAGTGCTTTGCAGAGACTCTCGCCGGCTTGCTCGAAGATCCGGACTGCCGAGCAGTGGTGGTGGGCGGCCCCGGTGAAGAGGAGTTGATTGCTGAGGTCGTGGATCTGGCGGGGCCAGGGGTCTCGGCTCTTCCCGAGCCCTTGGGCCTCGCTGGTTTGATGGCCCTGGTCGAGCGCGCCGAACTGTTGCTTGTGGGAGATTCGGGGCCCCGCTGGATTGCCGCTGCCTTGGACACTCCTTGCGTGTCGGTCATGGGCCCGAACTTCCCGGAGTTGACGGCCACCTCTCTGGAGTCTTGCACCGTTGTGCGGTTGGAGGGGTTGGATTGTGCGCCCTGCCTGGAGCGAACCTGTCCCCTGGGGCACCAGAGGTGCTTGACCGAACTTCCTGTGGCTCCCGTGTTGCAGGCGGCGCGGGAGTGGATTGAGATGGCAGATGGGGTCGGGGCGTGACGTGCCGTCTCTTGATTCGCCTGCCCAACTGGCTGGGTGATGTGGTCATGTGCCTGCCTGTGATCGAGCAGGCTGAGAGGACTTTGGGGTCGAGCCTGACCCTGGTGGCTCCGAAGTCCTGGCATGGTCTGTTGACCGAGGCCGCCCCCCGGGCGCGCATATTGGTCAGCCTTCGTTCCTTGAGCGATTCCGCCTGGCGAGGGCACGATCAGGCGCTCTTGCTCGATGGGTCGTTGCGCTCCGTGAGTCAGGCCTGGTGCGCGGGGATTGGAGTGCGCCTTGGTTTGAATGGGGGAGGTCGCTGGGCTCTGCTGAACGGGGGCGTGGCTCCGGCTCGGGAACGCGGACGGGCACCGCTCTCCCAGATCAGGCGCCTGCGGGGATCCCGCCGGTCTCCGCGGCCCTTTGGGTCCACGGCTGCCGAGTTGCTGGCCCTCCTGCCCGGACGCCCCGCAGGGTTGGTTCAGGATCCCAGGCCGCGCCTGATCCCTGCTGATGCCCAGCTCAAGCGCGCCGCGGCGGCGCTTGAGGACCAGGGCCTGGATCCCGCCGAACCCTGGGTGCTGGTCAATCTCGGGGGGCGAGCAGGCTCCACCAAGGGACTGCCAATTGCCCTGGCAGCAGACATTGCTCGGGACCTTTGGCAGAGGGGCATTCCTTGCCTGGGGGTGGCTGGCCCAGGGGAAGAACATCGGCTGCAGGACTATCTCGAGGTCCTCCAAGAGGCCTCCCCCGGGGACTCCTGTCCGCCCCGGGTCTTGTCCGATCCGCCTCCGGACCTGCCCCTTTTGGGGGCCCTGGCGGCCATGGCCTCGGTGGCGGTCACCCCCGATGGGGGGGGCAGGCACCTCTTGCGCGCGGCCGGGGCGTCCTGTGTGACCCTGTTCGGTCCCACCGATCCACGCCACTCAGCTCTCCCAGGCCCTCCAGAAACCGCCCTGGTGGGGCTCATGCCCTGTGGGCCGTGTCATCTGGAACACTGCTCCCAGCCAGGGGAGAGCGCCCTGGGATGCTGGAAAGCGATTTCCGGGCAGCAGGTCCTTGCGGCTGTGCTGGGTTTGTTGGGCCCGGTGTGACAGGGGCCAGTGCGCGGCAAGTCTCACCGCAAGCAAGTAAATCCCAAAAGGATCGTCTCAATTTCTCCTGCTTGTGGTTAATGGGGGGGAGACGAATCCGGGCCCCCCTCAAGCCGCACCGCTGCCTCCGCTAGGTTGCGTTGAAGGGGGGCCGCCCCACTGTCCGGATGCCTGCAGGGCTCCTATCGGCTGGCCTGATCGTAGCCCGCCAAATCGCGCACCCAGATATTGCGGAAGCGTACCGGGTTTCCATGGTCTTGCAGCCTCAAGGGGCCCTTGCCTCCGTGGGCCGCATACCTGGCCACGCTGCGGTGGCTGGTTGCTCCCAGGAACTCCTTTGCGTGGTGCACCACCACGCCGTTGTGCAGGACGGTGATGCGGGCGGGGGTCTTCAGATCCTTGCCCTCAAATTCTGGAGCCTCAAAGACCACATCCAGGCTCGACCATTCCCCCGGGGGAAGGCAGGCGTTGACCAGGGGCGGCCATTGTCCATAGAGCGCCGTGGTCTGACCATCGGGATAGGTCTTGTTCTCGAAGCAATCAAGGATCTGCAACTCGTAGCGGCCCATGAAGAAGATCCCGGAGTTTCCCCTGCCCTGGGAGTGCCCCTTGACCGGAGTCGGGCATGAGAATTCCAGGTGCAGTTGCAGATCGCCAAACTCCCTCTTGGATTGGAGCGTGCCTGTGCCGTTGACGCGCATGAAGTCCTCGGTCAGATCCCAGGCGGCTGGCTTGCCCCCGGTCTGCCATTCATCCAGGTTGGTTCCATCGAAGAGTTTGATCGCGTCCGAGGGCGGGGCCGTGGAATCGCCCGGAGTGACCACCTGGGGCCAGGGGCGTTCGCCGTGCACCTTGTACGGTTGGCCAGGGAGTTGGGGCGTGTCGTCGTAGGTCACCTTCTGGTCCTGAAAGGCGGCCAGGGGCAGGGCGGTGAGGGCCAGTGCCGCAAGTGCGGTACGAGGAAAAGGGCAGGCGATGGTCATGGTGCGGGTGGGCAAGGGCGGGATCGAATTGTCAGTCAGAGCTTAGCAGTCTGCGTTCTCGGACAGACCCACTCTTCTGGGCAGTTACGGGGCTGCAGCTTGCTGATTCCTATGAACGGAAGTGCTGAGCGGGCTCTGGGGTTTTCCGGGAGCAGCAATCAGGAGAGAATCGGCTCGACAATGTGCCCGTGGACGTCAGTCAACCGCCGCTTAAGCCCGTTGTGGTAGTAGGTCAGGCGGGTGTGATCCAAGCCCAACAGGTGCAGGATCGTCGCGTGGAAGTCGTGCACGCTGACGGGATCCAGGGCAGCCTTCCAACCGAATTCATCCGTGGATCCGTGTGTGAATGGCGCTTTGACGCCCGCCCCGGCCAGGATCGCTGTGAATCCACTGGGGTTGTGGTCGCGGCCTTTGGTGCCCTCCTGGAATGTCGGCATGCGGCCAAACTCCGTGCACAATACGACCAGGGTCTCTTCGAGGAGCCCGCGCTGCTTGAGGTCGCGGATCAGCGCTGCGGCGGGCTGGTCAAGGATCGGACCGTGGATGTCGTAGTCGGTCTTGAGCTGTTTGTGGCCATCCCAATTCCCTTTTCCCTCGCCCATTGCGTATGCGCCATTGAAGAGCTGAACGAAGCGGACTCCGCGTTCAATGAGGCGTCGTGCGAGCAGACAGTTACGAGCGAAGCCCGCTTTCAGCACGTTCGGGTCATCGGTACCGTACAGCTTGCGGATGTGCAGGGGCTCTGATGAGAAATTCGTGACCTCTGGTACGGACAGTTGCATGCGCGCCGCCATTTCATAGCTGGATATGCGCGCGGCCATTTCCGTGTCGCCTGCGTAGCGCTTGAGGTGCTCCTTGTTGAGCGTTTGCAGAAAGGCCCGCGTCGCCAGGTCTTCCTTTTCACTGATGCCGCTTGGGCGGTTGAGGTTGCGTACAGGGGTGGCAGCGTTGAAAGGCGTTCCTTGGAACGCTGCCGGCAAGAATCCCGACCCCCAGTTATTGAGGGAACTTTGCGGGACACCGCGAGGATCAGGGATCGCTACAAAAGCTGGGAGGTTGCTGTTCTCGCTACCGAGTGCGTAGGTTGCCCAGGCACCCATGCTGGGGAAGCCGTCGAGGATGTAACCGGTCGACATGCAGTTCTCCCCCGGACCATGGGTGGCGGTCTTGGTGTGCAGCGAGTGGATGTAGCAGAGGTCGTCGGAGAGTTCGCCGATGTGCGGCAGAAGCTCGCTGGTCATTTTCCCGCACTCACCGCGAGGCCGGAATGGATAGAGAGGTTGCTGCAGGTTGCCGTTTGCTCCCTGGAACGTGAGCAGGCCATCGCTGCCCGGGAGCGGCGTGTCGTGGTGCTTGATAAGCTCGGGCTTGTAGTCGAATGAGTCGATGTGACTCAGAGCGCCGCTGCAGAAGATCACCACCACATTACGCGCGCGTGGCTTGAAGTGAGGGTTGCGGGCGGCATGCGGCGCGCCCGGATCGATCTTGATCTGATCGTTCTTGAGGAGTCCCTCAGCATTCAAGAGCTCAGCCATGGCCATTGCTCCCAGCCCAGAGCCCATATGTCCCAGCAGGTCGCGTCTGTTGATAGGCGTCATGGGAGGAACACCAACTCATTGGAATTCAGGATTGCACGGCAGAAGGCGACAAGGCTTTCCTCGGTAATGAAGGACCGCGCCGTGCTCGATTCAGTGGCGTTTGGTGGGCGTCCGTAGGCGCTCCGATAGGCCACATCGACAGGATCTCCTCCGCTCGTCTTCAGGAACGAAGCCATGCGTTTCGCCTGATCGATGACAAAGGTGCCGTTGAAGAGGTTCAGTGCCTGGATAGCCGTTGTGGACTGGTTTCGCTTGGGGCAGACCTGCCCTGCGTCAGGCAGGTCAAAGGAACCAAACAAGGGAGCACGCTCCATTCTTACTTTGTGCATGTAGACCATGCGCCTCCACTCGGCTGGACCAAGCGACTCCTTTGGAATGTAGACCCGCACATAGTTGTCATTCGGTTCGAAGGTGCTGAAGCCGGCCCCTCCCATTGAGAGGTCGAGGCAACCGCTGAGCTGGAGGATGCAGTCGCGGATCACCTCGGCTTCAAGGCGCCTGGGTGGGAAGCGCCACAGGAGGCGCGTTTCGGCGTCACGGGCAAGTCCCGCCGTATTGGGGCTGCTGGTTTGGCGGTAGGTGTTCGAGAGCAGGATGGTTCGATGGAGCGCTTTGACAGACCATCCGTCCTGGATGAATTGACGAGCAAGCCAGTCCAACAACTCGGGGTGAGATGGGGTGCCTCCATTTGTTCCGAAGTCCCCCGGGGTTGAGACGATGCCCGTGCCGAAGTGGTGGTGCCAGATTCGGTTGGCCATCACCCGTGGGGTCAGGGGGTTGGCTGGACTTGCGATTCCGAGCGCCAGTGCCACGCGACGCTCCTGCTCTGGTGCGTCCAACGGGAGGTCCAGTCTGCCGAGCGCGGAGAGCGTGTCAGGAGCGACGATCTCGCGCTTCTCCATCACATCTCCGCGGTAGAGGCGGTAGGTCGGACCAGGCTGTCTCAGCTTGCCTGCGTAGACCATGGCTGATGGAGTCACCATGAGCGCTCGCTGTCGCTCTTCGGCTTCCGCGATGTGCGAAGTAAGCTCATGAGAATTCAGTGAGGCCGTGGCTTTTCCGCCCTGCGTCCCAAAGGGGAGCCGGTCCTGTGATCCGGAGACTATTGTCCACTGGCCAGGCACCGCGCTGACTTCGATGGTGTAGTTGGTGGGCGTGCGGTCCTCGAATCTCTGCAGTCTGTCGCGTCCCCAGACCACACGATCGATGATCGCGGGCTCCGACAAGTCCAGTTGAATCCAACCGCTTCCAGGCTTGTTGGAGATCCAGCTGCGGGGGTTGCCTAGTTGACCGTCGTTGATGTGTTCAAGCTTGTGCTTCGGATTGTTTGCATAGTCGCCAGAGGAGGAGGGGGTCGCTGTCAGCGCGACATTCGTTTCGTTCGACCAGACCTCAAGCTCATCGATGCAGGGTTCAGCGCTGTTGGTGGAGTGGATGCGCATGCGGACAGCGCGAGCCCGTATGGGTTTGAAGCGCTCCAGATTGCGGCTGGAACTGATGGCTGGACGGAGGCTTGGAAGCTCGTTTCGAAGATCTTCGATTTCTGCACTGATCTCCAGCTGCTTGCTCAATCTGATTGCGTCCTCCTTCGAGTAGAGAGGGCGCTCGCCGTGCTGGACACCGGCGAACACCGCAGTCATGGCGTAGAAGTCGCGCTGAGGTACCGGGTCAAACTTGTGGTTGTGGCAGCGCGCGCAGCCAAGCGTCAGTCCAAGGAACGCGGTCCCCGTTGTGTTGACCATTGCCGTCAACTCGTCCTGGCGCTGCAGGGCTGTGTAGGCTGGCTCCTTGCTCTCGACTTGATCCCACGCCCCAGTCACCAAGAAACCTGTGGCAGCGTCCTTTCCCACAGAGTCTCCAGCGAGTTGTTCCAGGATGAATTGGTTATAGGGCGTGTCGCTGTTGAAGGCCTTGATGACATAGTCGCGGTACGGATAGGCATTGGGGCGAGGGTTGTTCATCTCGAAGCCGTGCGAGTCGGCGTACTGAACGACATCCAACCAGTGCTGAGCCCAGCGTTCACCGTACCTGGGGCTGGCGAGGGCCTCGTCGACGAGCCGCCCCCAGGCGTCTTCTCTATTGTCTCGGATGAACTTGTCGACCTGCTTGGGCGTGGGCAGGAGGCCGTGAAGGTCGAGGTAGAGGCGCCGAATCAAGCTCACCCGGTCGGCTTCGCTTGAAGGTTCGAGCTCCCCCTGTCTGAGGCGCGCCAGCACATAGCCGTCGATGGGGGAGGCAACCCATGGATCGTCCGAGAGAGGAGAGGTCGGATCACCAAGTGGTTGGAAGGACCAGTGGGGCGTCTCTTCCATTTTTTCAGAGCCATCGTCTTCCCAGGCAGCCCCCTCATCGATCCAGCGTTTGATCAAGGCGATCTCCTCGCCTGAGAGCGGTTCACCA
Source organism: Planctomycetota bacterium (assembly GCA_014238415.1). Lineage (GTDB taxonomy): Bacteria > Planctomycetota > UBA1135 > UBA1135. The sequence goes on from JABABA010000017.1 coordinate 83,783, forward strand.
TCTGGAGGCATACGATCGAGTTCGTCAGGGATGCTGATCCGCCTGAAGAGCTCGCTGCGGGCGCTGTTTGCGGGAACGATTCCTGGTTCGCCCGAGTCCCCTCCAAGAAAGGCCGCTGCTTTTTGGTCCAGGCGCAGGCCCATCTTCTGTTTCTCCGGGCCGTGGCATCTGTAGCAGTGAGCTGCAAGGACTGGCGCGACCTCCTGTCCGAAATCGACCATGGGGCCGGTTTCCTGAATCAGGCATGCGCTTGAGGGTGCAAGCAGTGCGCCGGGCATGATCCAGAGGAAGCGCTGGAGGTGCATGTAGGAGATGATAGCAGAAGGGAGCGTTTGCTCCCTGCTTCGTGGGTTTCACAGTGGGCTCACTTCGGGCGCCCTGCCTCGTTGGTTGGGGGGGCGTCGTTGCAGCGCGGTTGGATTCAGAGGTGCATGACCGCTGGGCCAAGTTGTCTTCCGGGGTCCAGTATTCGAGCTCCCTGCAATTCCCAAGGAGAATCCAACCCTGCGTGCTGCCTTGGCTTGCCCCTGTCGCTACTCTGGACCCGTCGAAGAGCGCTCTTGCTCTCCGAGCCCCGACCCGCCCCATGTCCACCGTCTTCGAAGAATTTCCGCCTGAGGTGCCTGATCAGCCCGAGTTGGTCTCCATGACGCGCGAGGGGGATCTGGTGTCCTTCCGCATCGAGCGGCAGGAGGTCATGAACTGTCTCTCTTTCCCGACCCTGCGCCGCTTTCGCGGCCTGCTCGAAGAGGTGGCTTCGGATCTCACGATCCGTTGCATCCTGATTACCGGAGCGGGCGAAAAGGCGTTCTGTGCTGGAGCGGATCTGAAGGAGCGTCGCACGATGGACCCTGCCTTGGTGCCGGAATTTGTGCGCAACATTCGTGCCTTGATGGATGATGTGGAAAACTTGCCCCAGCCGACCATTGCAGTAGTCAACGGTTTTGCCTTTGGGGGCGGCACTGAATTGATGTTGGCGTGTGACCTGCGCGTGGCGGCGGAGGAGGCGCGCTTTGGTCTGACCGAGGTGACTCTTGCGATCATTCCCGGTGCGGGTGGGACCCAGCGATTGCCGCGTCTTGTGGGCAAGAGCCGGGCCAAGGACCTGATCTTGACCGGGCGCAAGTTGGATGCTGCAGAAGCCAAGGAAATTGGTCTCGTCAATCGATGTGTCCCCCGTGCGGAACTGAACGAGTGTGCCAGTCAACTCGCCAGGGACATCGCAGCCAACGGACCGGTGGCCGTGCGCGCCGCCAAGAGAGCCATAGATCAGGGGGGTGAGGCTCCTTTGCCCCGCGGTCTCGAAATTGAGGCGGAGTGCTACGGTTTGGTACTGCCCACTCAGGATCGCCTTGAAGCCCTGTCCGCTTTTGCGGAGAAGCGTCCTCCGACCTATCAGGGACGCTGAACAATCGTCATGGGAGAACGCATGGACATCACAGGGGCTGCGCGCTTGCTGGGTTCCCCGGAGAGCACCGTAGTGCGCTGGGCGCGTCAGGGGCTCCTGCCCTGTCGCGGCAGCTACCCGGAGCTGCGCTTTGAGCGTTCGGCCCTGGAACGCTGGGCGCGGGGTACGGGCATGCGCGGACGGGCGGGTCAAGCGGCCCGGGTGGACTACCAGGATGACCTTCTGGCGGCCGGGATCCTGCGTGGAGCGGTAGGCAGCGCACAACCGACTGATGCGGCCAAGGCGATTGGTTTCGCGGTGAATCAACTCAGGGATCTGCCCGAGGAGGCGCGCCAGGAAATCACCGATGCGGTGATGGAGCGTGAGCGCATGGCCAGTACGGGGCTCGGTCGGGGCGTGGCCTTACCCCATCCCCGACGGCCCGTGGAGCGTTGGATCAAGGAGCCTCGGCTCAGTGTGCTCTTCTTGGAGGAGTCTCTCGACTGGGCCGCCATTGACGGCCAGCCGGTGAGCACGGTGCTGCTCTTGCTTTCACCTAGCGTGCCCATGCACTTGGAGTTGTTGGCGCGGGTTTCCTTGGCCTTGCACGACTCGACTCTGGTGGAATTGCTGCGCTCGGCTCCTGATGCCGCAACACTTTTGGAGAGGGTGCGCGCCATTCACCGCGAGGACTGATGCCCGGAGCACGCGAGACTTTGGGTGCACCATTGCAGCGGGTGATCGACCTTTTCGAAGCCAGGGAAGAGCGCTGGGGTACTCTGCTTGTCCTGGCCATCGTTGTCGGGTTGTTGGCGGGCTGTCTGGCCCTTGGCTTGCATGCTGGTACAGAGCGACTCGTCCATTGGCTCGCGCCCCTGGCAGCGGGCCCGGGTGGCATCGTGCTTCCCGCCTGCGGCGCGTTGCTCGGTTCCTGGGTGGTTGTGAGCTTGATGAAGGAGCCTGCCGGTCACGGGGTTCCCGAGGTGGTTCGTGCGGTTTGCCGTGAGGGTGGACGCATGCGCCCGCGCTCGATTGTTTCCCGCTGGCTGGGCAGTTTGCTGCATGTGGGCGCAGGCGGTTCCGCCGGGTTGGAGGGTCCCATCGTGCATTCCGGCGCCGCAGTGGGGGCCACCATCGCCGATCGTGCTCACTTGGACGAGCGGCGGCGCGCGATCCTGGTGGCCTGTGGCGTGGCTGCGGGCATCGCGGGCATATTTCACGCGCCCCTGACGGGACTGGCCTTTTCCATGGAGATCGTTCTGGCGGAGGTCAGCGCCCTGTCGCTCTTGCCGGTTGTCCTGGCTGCTGCGGTTGCGGCAGCTCTGGCCCAGGCGTTGCACGGGGATTCGACGATCTTCGCCGCACCACTTGAGTTGTCCGTGAGCAGCACGGATTTGCTCTTGTGCCTGGGCCTTGGCCTGGCCTGCGGACTGGGGGCGGTGCTGTTGACCCGCGGGGTGGGCTGGATGGACCGCCTGGGGGGGCGTTTGAACCTGGGGCGGCTGGGAGCCCCCGCGCTGTTTGGCGTGGGCGTGGGTCTGATCGGGTTCTTCGTGCCCAAGGCCCTGGGTGATGGCTATTCACTGATCCATGAAGTCATCGCCGGGGATTTGAGCGCAGGGCCCTGGCTGTTGGCTGGTTTGTTTGCTGCCAAGCTGCTTGCTTCGTCGATTTCCCTGGGATCCGGCGCGCCCGGGGGCGTGTTTGCACCCAGCCTGGTACTGGGAGCCTTGACCGGAGCTCTCTTCCATCGAGTGATCGAGCCGTGGATTCCCGGGGATCAGCTGGCCTCGGTGGGGTCCTTCGCCCTGGCGGGAATGGGAGGCATGGTGGCTGGAACCTTGCAGGCACCCCTGACCGGAATCCTGCTGGTGATGGAGGTCACGGGTGGTTACGGGGCGTCCCTGGCTCTGATGGCTACCACGGTCACTTCGCTGCTGGTGGCTCGACGCTTTGAGCGCTGGTCGATCTACATGCGCGTGCTGGCCGAGGCTGGGGACCTGCTGCGCCCCGGCACGGACCAACGGATCCTGGCAGATGTGCGCGTGTCTGAGTGCCTTGACGATGCGGTGCTGCCGATCCACGAAGGCATGACCCTGGCGGACCTGGTGCGCGTCGCCCGCCGAACCTCCCGCAATCATTTCCCCGTGCTTGATGAGGACGGTGCCCTGGTGGGCATGCTGGAGCTCAGCAGCGTGCGCGAGTTGCTTCTGGATCCGGAACTCGCCCGTGTGACCCTGGTGGGTACGGTGATGCAGGCGGGCGGCGCTCGCGTCAGCGCCGACGCAACCCTAGCGGAGGCACTGGCTCAGTTCGATGCGGCCAACGCTTGGGTCCTGCCTGTGGTGGAGGGTGATCGGTTCTTGGGCTTGGTGTCCAAGAGCACTCTCTTTGGGATCTATCGCAACGAGTTGCGTTTGCAGACCCAGGAGGGATAACGGCCACCCGTACTTGGCGGCCGCCTGTTCTCACATGCCGTCTAGCGCAGGAATTACCAAGAAAGACGCGGAGGCGTCGGCCCTTGGCCGACGCCCCCGCGTCTGTTGCATGTGTGCTGAATCCAGGCCCTAGGGCCTGAATCCAACAACTAGATTCCGATCAGAAGTTGACCGTGACACCGTCCGAGAAGTTCGAAGACGCGCCATCGCGATACCACATCTGGAAGTGGTACTCATCGCCCGGGGCGATCAGACCACCTGGAGGGAATGGCAGCTCGGCGGGGACCAGGAATCCCGGTGCGCCAGGTACCACGC
>JABABA010000018.1 GCA_014238415.1 Planctomycetota bacterium
GAATTCCCTCCAGGAAGGATCGCATGTTCTCCTCGCCCGCATCCAGGGCCAAAGCATGCTTGGCAAAGACCTTTGCACTATCAAGATCATCCAAGAATCTCGCGGACCAATGCGCCCCAAGCAGGAAGATATAGAATCCGTGTTCCGTATTGTCGATCTTGCCAGCATCCAAGTAGCCCTTGGCCAAATCTGTAGCATCCCCGAGCTGCTCTTTGGTGAGCGAAGAGTTCACCAGGACAAAGAGTGCAGCCTCAAGAGTTCCGGCCTCATTCTTGGGGTCAATCTCTGCAACAAGCTGAGCCAAAGCCAGATCCACATCCTCAACCTCGATCAAGACCTCGACGGCACGCGGGATCAGACCAGCGGTCTCTTTGCTCTTGGTGGTAATCACGCTCCTGACAATCTCAAGGCAAGAGCTTGCGCCGGGGCTCTTGGTTCCCGCATCTGAAAGATGGTCCGCTACCGCTCTCCAGGCGCTGAGGCGCTTGTCGCCTTTGGCTTGACGGTAATCAGCCACCAACTTGAGAACAGGTTTCAGTTTGGCCATTCCCTCCTCACGCAAGACTGCCATGTGCTTCAGGTAGGGCCCAGGTCCCCCTTCCTTGTAACCAGTACGCCCAAAAGAGTCACCATCTGCAGTCAAGAGCATGATGGTGGGGAAACCGGTGACTCCTAGTTTGTTCTTGAGTTCTTCATTACGCTTGGGGTTGGGGACCAGGTCCTTGATCTCCTGCTTGCGCGGGAAGTCCAGCTTGACCAGCACATAGTCACCCTGAACAGCATCGAGCCACTCATCATGCTCAAAGACTTCAGAGTCCAGTCGGATGCACCAACCGCACCAGTCAGAGCCAGTGAAATCCACGAACAGGTCCTTACCTTCTGCGCGCGCGACCTTGACCGCTTCGTCGTAGTCCTCCAGCCAAGGTCCTTCGGTCTCAATGGGGATGGCATTGGCCAGGGCCGGAGCCATGAGGAGGGCGGTAGTCAAGGCACGAAGGGGTAGTTGCATGGGGTCTGTTGGCTGTCTTGTTGGGTTACTGCTAGAAGCGCTGGACGCCCACAGAAGTCGATCTGGGGAGCCAGCGTGTTTGCCGACACTGCTCTTGTAGGGCCCAACCGCCTGGAAATCCGCTGACGAGGATCCAGCAGTCGAAACTCAAGGGTATCGATAAGGAGAAAAGAGCATAAGCTCCCGGCCTCCAAATACGACCCCAGAGACAATCCTTCCAGAGGAACGCTCAAAAAAAAGCGCCGCAGGCGGACAATCCATACACAAGCGTATCCCTACAGGACATGCCCGGAAAGACCCAGGTCAGCCCTGCAACTTGCTGCGTACGCGCTCCAGCAGGCGGCGAGTGGCCAGAATGCCCTCTTTTTCAGACAGACCCCCGCCCTCGTACTCGATGCCCACAAAACCGCGGTAGCCCGCATCTTTGACAATACCCATCATGCGCAGATAGTCCGTGTGAACCTCATTGCCGTGCTCATCAAAATCGTGTGACTTGGCGCTCACCGCCTTGGCGAATGGCATCAGTTCTTCGACACCCTTGTAGCGGTCGTAGCTCTTGCCGCAACCCAGGCGAAAGTTGCCGAAGTCCGGCAAGGTGCCCACGCGCGGGTGGTTTGCTCGGCGCATGACCGCCGAAAGCCATGAACCATCCGAGGACAGGCCGCCATGGTTTTCCACGATCACATTCAGCCCATAGGGCGTGGCCACTTCCGCCAGGTGCACCAGGCTATCGGCCGCACGGCGTTCGGCCTCGCCACGGTCACCCCCACCAGCGGCGTTGACCCGAATGGAATGGCAACCGAGGTAAGCTGCTGCAGCCAACCACTTGAAGTGATTGTCCACTGCCTTGCGACGACCGGTCTTGTCCTCATCGGCCAGGGCACCTTCCCCGTCCACCATGATCAAGAGGCTCTTGACCCCGTGATCCGCGGCGGCCTTCTTCATCTTGGCCAAGTACTCAAAATTGCCTGCCTGGGCCTTGAAGAAGGAGTTCACATACTCAAGCCCGTTCACCCCGTAGTCCTCACGAGCAACGCGGGCAAAGTCCAGGTTGTCCAGACCTCCCCCGCGCAGAGCCCGGTGCAGGGACCACTGGGCCAATGAAATGTCAAACCACCCTTCATCCCCAGCAGCGCTGGTGAAGCCAGAAGCCAAGAGGCCCGGAGTGGTCAAGCAAGCAGCAGCTGAAGCCGTGCCCTGCAGAAGTTGGCGGCGTGAGGAAAGGCTCATTGGAGCAGTCTACCCCAGCAATCAACCCTGAAGAGGGTTCGGAACCAGCTCCCCCCCGGCCTTGGCCCAGCCCCTGCGCAGTTCCTGCTCATCGAGCCCCACGCCGATCAGCACCAATTGGGATTGAACCAGATCTTGGCTGGGCACCCTTTCGGACCCATACCACTCTCCCACCCCTTGTACCTCCAGACAGGCCCCATCAGTCACGCGAACAAGACCCTTGATGCGCAGCAAGCGGGGATCCCGTCGCCTCGCCAGAAAATGCAGCCAGATGTCCAGGACTTCTCGATCGAGGGGAGCCTCGGAGGTCAAACATACAGCGATCACTCCCTGTGTGTGCTGCCCATCGCACAAACCTGAGTGATCATGGGCATGGGTCTCCACTCTTTCACGCAGGGTGGCCAGGTCAGGTGCAGGTTGAAGCAGTTCCGCCAACTCCTGCTCATCAGCCAACACGCCCTTGGTGGCGCTCACGACCTTGGCACCGGGCGCACAACGGCCGACGATTTCCCGTGCATTCGCGCGCTGGTCATCAGCCGCACGGTCCCAATGCGAGAGCACCACCGTATCGGCGTGGGCCAACTGTTCGCGCACTTCCGGATGCTGCTCCAACTGCTCACCCAGGGAGCCGGTGGCCACCAAAGCGACCACCCGCGGCGGCGCAAGAGCGGCGGCCAGATTCTCCTCGACCAGCAGGGTACGCAGAATCGGACCGGGGGAAGCCAGGCCACTGGCTTCGATCAAGATCCGGTCAAAGCGCAGGGGCAATAGATGCCGACTACGCTTACGCAGTAGCTCACGGAGGGTGCGCAGCAAGTCTCCTTGGATGGTGCAACACAAGCAGCCCCCCGGAAGTTCAATCAACCCCTCCGAGCTAACATCGAGAAGCGCGCCGTCGAGCCCCACATCACCAAACTCATTGACGATCACCACGGCCCGCCCTCCCTCAAGTGGGTCCAGCAGGGGCGAGTTCAGCAACTGGTTCAGAAGCGTGGTCTTTCCGCTTCCCAAGAAGCCGACCAACAGAGTCAGGGGCAGGGGGCTGGTCAAGGGCCCAAGACCATACGCTGCCCAGCCCATGGATGCACGAATTGACCAGCCCTAGGCTCCCCAGCGAAAGTCGCGATCCCGCAGCCGTGCTTCCAAGTGAGCGAGCAGGCCCTTGCTCTTGGCAAGAGTGCGGCGGCCTTCTTGAATCGTAAAGAGCCCCTCGGCCAGACGCTCGCGCCGGTAGGACCCGAGCACCTGCCACTCATCCTCGCTCAAGACGCCGGTCAATTCCTGATGCCCCGCCTCACCCATCAATGCGGTCTCAAGCCAGGCCGCATGCTTGGCGGCGTCGAGGAAGGCTAGTTCCAGATCCTCCAACAGGATCGCCAGTCGCCGCTTTCGGGCACGGGTCATGCAAACCACCAATCCTGGACGCTCTGCTATGCGCGCAAGGGACGCCTCCACCCGACCGAGCGCGCGCACAATGCGGTCCAGTGACCAGGCCGTGGCGCGCTGACGCAGGTCGCTCTCACCAAGGCGCGAGAGGTTGATAGGGAAATCGGGATGATGGCGTGTCACGAGTCTGGAGGCGTCTACCCATCAAACTGTACCACCCTACGCCTGTTCAGGCAGGCAAGTCAGCGTCCCGAAGTAGGTCCAATTCGAGGGATCAAAGCAAACGCCAACCTGGGCGTCGGAGCATCAACCGGATCATGATGCTTCTGCTCAGACTAGGACGCCCCGAGGGACACGAGCAAGCAAGCAAGACTCAGCAAAGTAATCAGAACCGGAACACAGACATGAGTTCTCCGTGTAGACATTACGCAGCTCCGTTCTCGGACCCTGCATCTGTTCGGGAGGAACCATCGTTGGATCTCGCAGGTCCCGTACCATGGAGAGCACGCAGATCCCTGAATTCCCTCACGGCGCGTCGACTGCGAGCCCGCTCCAACTCCAGTGCGTGCTGCAAGAAATCTACACGCAGGGCATTGTCTTCGCTCTGACGGCGCAAAGTATCGATCTGCACACAGGCCTGAGCCAAACGGCTCCGCAGGGAAGCAATCAATAGACTCAACGAATCATCCTGATTCTGCACCCGAATGGTGCCTGGCACAGGATCAGATCCGTCTCCGGACTGGGAAGAAGGTTGGAGAGGCTGCATACACAAACCTATCCCATTGACAGCCTTACTGGGGAATCATCAATGTCCCATTGCGAGACCGAAAAGCCATTCTGTGTGCCCCGCCCTCGGGTTCAACGAAAAGCAGATTCAGGTACTCGGTTCGAGATTACGTGGGAAGACTCAGGACCCGGCTGTTCCAGGGACTGGGCAGCATCTCGGGTGAGGCCGGATAGATAGCGCGTGTCCGGCGTGGCCTTCTCAAGCCCACCCAAGGAGAGCACTCGCTCAATGCAGCGCTGGCGTTCCTGCATGGCCAGGGACGCCACGGGCACATAGGGCACCCCGAAGAACTCCAGCATGAACTTCACCATGCCATCGATACGAAGCACCTCTTCCCAGTCCAGACGCTCGCGCACTCCGTCTGACGCCAAGAGAGCCCGATGCGGCCGAACAAAGAAAACGAGCCCCTGCTTTACCCCTTGCATATAGGCGGCCAACCGAGGATCCCGTGCAACCTCCGCCAGCAAAGTCCCATGCTGCGCGGCGTATGCCAGGTTGCAGAAGGCCCGGTCGGAGACAAAGGCGCCCCGTTGCTCCGCTTCTGCCTCTGAGCGCGCCTGGCGCAGGAAGACCTCTGCCTGGTAGCGATTGACCAGATCCACGTCTGCCCGCAGGCTGTCCACTTGGGCCTCCATTTCGGCCAGAACACTGCGGGCCACCTCACTGATCATGGGGATACCGTAGTTGTCTCGGATCCAGCGAGCGAGAGTGGTCTTGCCCGTAGAGTGGGCACCGACAAGGTAGATTCGGGCGGGTTGCTCCATGGGGTGAGCCTACCAGATGTTGTGGGGGGGTCTAACTGAAACCACAAGATACGCCCTAAAACCACCTGAGGCCGCAGCCCAGAAGCCGGCCCGCATCCTGGCCTCGACCCCACCTTTGCAACCTCCTTCAAGCCCCTCCAAAAGCGTGCCCCGATCTGAGACGCAGGAGGGCACGGATAGGCCAACGGGGCTCAAGCGAAACCCTCCAGTGTGCCGATCAGGGGAGCAACGGACCAGCCCATGATCTACTCCCACTGGCAGCACAATACTGGCATCGACCGCCGCTCAACCACGCGCGTCACGCTCCCTCCCTCCGACAGCCTGGTTGTCGAAGTGGAATGGGACGGATACGTGATTCCCGCAAACCTGGCGGATCTCTCCGCCCGCGGAGTGGGCTTGAAGATGTCGCACGAGCCTGAGCCTCAGCTGCCCATGGGCTCCCTGGTCAAGGTGCTCATCTCCCACCCGATCGATGGCTGGCAGGTGCAGACGACCGCCGAGGTGCGCAACAGCTGCCTGACCGGTCCCGACCATGTCCATGTGGGCCTGGCCTTCATCAACGAGGGGGATCTGCTTTCCCAACTGGACTCAGCCCTGGGACGCTACTTCAACCGACGCGGAACCGATCGGACAACAGCAACTCTCAAAGAGCGCACACCCATCGAGTATCGTTTTGATGAGAAGACGATCGAAGCGTCTTTGGTAGACCTCTCCGTCAGCGGAGCCGGGATCTGGTACACCGGATCCCCCGATAATCTACCCAGTCAACACTCTACGGGGCAAGTCACCCTGCCCTTCGGAGATGGATGCAGCACAGCCCTCAAAGTGCGCGTAGCGCGCCTTTGCTCTGCCGAAGGCGGCACCTTGATCGGCCTCGCCTTCGAGCAGGCCACGCCTGACCAGGTCAGCGCCATCGAGACCTGGATGAGCCAGCGCTCCAACGACCTCAAGGCCTTCGAGAGCGACTTCGCGGCCTAGAGCCCTGGGGGCCCCTTGCCCCTGCTCGGACCCAGGTCACCTTTGGGGAGAGCTCTTCGGGCTTGGTAGACTCGGCGCATGCGCCAGACCCTGCCCCTCTTGTTTCTTCTGTTCGCCGCCTGCGAGGCGCCTGCGATCCATGAAGCCCCTGTAAGGGAAGGCCTCAATGACCGCTTCCTCGATCCAGACCTGGATGTCGAGAGATTTGAGGTTGCCTTTGAGGGGGAGTCCCGCGAAGTCTGGCGCGAACGGACGGCGATTCAAGACCTCCTGGGCCTCAAGCCGGGCATGGCCGTAGCAGACATCGGTGCGGGCACAGGGCTCTTCACCTTCCCCATGGCCAATGCAGTGGGCGAACAGGGCCGAGTCTATGCGGTGGAGATCTCCCCTGTCTTTCTTGAGAACCTCAAGGCCCAGGCACAGCAACGCAAGGTTTCCCAGGTACAGACCGTCCTCTGCCCAGAAGACGACTCGGGCCTCGATGCGAACACCATCGACCGTGCCTTCGTCTGCGACACCTACCACCACTTCACCTACCCTCTGACGACTACCAGCTCAATACTGCGCGCCCTACGCCCGGGAGGCCAATTGCTCGTGGTCGACTTTGAACGCATCGAAGGTGTCAGCCGTGACTGGATCCTGGGACACGTAAGAGCCGGCAAGGAAACAGTGCGCGCGGAAATTGAAGAGGCAGGCTTCCGTTTTCTGAGAGAGATTCAGGTGGAAGGCCTTGAGGAAAACTACTGCCTCCTCTTCGAAAGACCTTGATCCCTACCAGAATCCTCCCCTGGGAAGACATCACATGACGGGCACAATGAAAGGGCAATACGCAGAGCAACCGGCAGCCCACCCCGCGCAGAAGAATCCCGAGGGTGGCAGCCCGATCCTGCTTGGGGCATGCTCAGCGGTGTGTGCCTTCCTGGTTGCCTGCGGATCCGACCAAGAAGATCTTCACGCCCCCCGCGAAGTTCGCACGACGCTCTTCAGCCTGCTCGCTTCCTTCGAGCCGACCTCGGTTGAGCGCGCGCCCGCAGAAGCAGGCCCCCGTGTGGACCTGCTACAACCCACGCGGCTGGGCCTGGGCCCGGGGGGAGCACGCCCTGCGTTGGTCTTGCAGGGAAACGCCCTGGTGCAGTTGCCCTTGCCAGAGGGACCATCGGGCCGCGAGATGCTCGTAGGGCTTGCTCCACACCATGAGTCCTGGCAGGGAGGACAGGTGACCAGCCGCATTTGGATGGATGACGACTTGTTGCACGAGGCCAGCATCTCCTGCTCCCCGGAGACTCCCGAGGCCCAGCGCCAGTGGAAGGAATTCTCTGTGCCCCTGCCATCGGAGTCGGGCGTGATCGCCTTCGAAACGATCTGGGACGACAGCGCCCAAGACTTCCCCGCCCTGGGCTTCGGACGCCTGGAGGTGCATCTGCCCAGACTGGTAGAAGCTCAACCAGCCGACAACGAGCATCCCAATGTGCTCCTGATCGTGGTGGACACCCTGCGCGCGGATCGCCTTGGCCAGGGAGGCAATGGGCGAGACACGAGCCCGGTAATGGACGGCCTTGCGGAAGAGGGCACGCGCCTTTTGTGGGCCCTCACTGCTGGACCCTGGACCCTGCCGGGAACAGCTTCGATCTTGACCGGCCTTGCACCCCCCGAGCATGGCATTGGTGCATCTTCCACAAGCTCCCTGGCACACCCCCTGTTCACCCTGGCCGAGGCCTTCCAGCATGAAGGCTGGTTGACTGCCGGTTTCAGCATGAACCCTCTGATATCCGAGGGCAGTTGCTTCGATCAGGGCTTCGAGACATTCAACTCACGCCGTTGGGCCATGGCGCGCGAATGCGAGAGCGACTGGCTCGACTGGCTCGGAGAACACGCAGAGGAACGGTTCTTTCTCTACCTGCATCTGGTGGAACCTCACTTTCCCTACACGCCCAGTTCCGAATCCTGCCAGGCCCTGGGAATCGCGCCAGCCCAGGGAGAGGACCATCTGGACCTGAGACAAGCCCTCAAGCGCTGGTATGAAGCCGGGACCGGATCACCAGGCGCCATCCGCAAATTGAGCGCCCGGCAACTGGACCTCTATGATGCAGAAGTGCGGGATGCGGACGCCGCTGTTGGCAGAGTGCTCGATCAACTGAAGAAGCTCGGAATTCACGATCAGACCCTGATCTGCATCACCAGCGACCACGGAGAAGAATTCAACGAACACGGCTGGGCACAGCACGACGCGCAACTCTGGAATGAGTCCCTGCATGTACCTCTGATCTTTGCGGGTCCCGGAGTCCCACGGGGCAAGGTAATCGAAGGCCCCCTTGAGAACCGTCATCTGGCCCGGACCCTGATGGACCTGGCTGGAATCAGTGGGACAAGAACTGGAACCTCGCGCAACCTGCTGCAGGCCAACGCTTTACGAGAGGTACTTGAACAGGGTGCCTATTCCATGCATGCACGAGGCCTGTGGTCTGAGCTGGAGACCAGAAGATTGGTGCGCCTGGGACAATCCCATGCTCTGCGCCGGGGGCCCTGGGAGCTGATCAGCTGCCCCAACACCGACCAGGAGGGGTCGAGCCCCATAATCCGGCTGTTTCACACCGAAAGGGACCCTGAGCGCTCCTGGGACCTCTCAAGCGAAGAGCCAATCCGCACCCAACGGATGCGTGACGAAATCGAAGCCTGGATCCAAGCGGGCCTCGCGATTCAACCTCCCCTACGGCCCACGGCGGCCGAAACCCGCAACATGCTGGAGGGCTTAGGTTATGGCGGAGGCTAAAGGGGAAGGCCATCAAGTGCTCGGGAGGCAGCCTGGTGGAGAACCTGTGGCCATGGACGAGATACCAGTGGACAGGATCCTGGATGCCGCCAGAAGAGCCTGTACCGCCTGATGCGTATTCGCAGGGGGTGTACTCCTGGGGGGCCCAAGCTCGATGAACGAGAACAAGGGTTCCGGAGGGCAATTACCGCTCAGCCGAGCCCAAAAAAACCCTTGATGCGACAGCAGCCGGTCCCGGAATGGTACAATCCGGCCCTCGCAATAGGCGAGCACCCCCTACCTCCTGGAGTTTCCCTTCTGTCATGGGTAAGGGCTTTGCAAAGCCCCTTCCCACGGCCTTCCATTTATCCCCCCGTATCGCCTTGGGCCCAGCGCCCAAGTGCCTCTCATGTCTCGCAAATTCAGCCCCGACAGACCCCACTGGGACCGGCTCGAAGATACACCGCCCCCCTCGCCCTTACTCAGCAAGCCCGAGCTCATTCGCGTGTTCGAAGCGGAGAGGGTGCGCACGGAGCGCACGGGCTCAGTTTTTTCGTTGGTGGTCTTCACCATGGGATCCAAGAGCGAAGCAGATCTGTCAAAAGCGGTTGGGGCAATTGAGAAAACCGTCCGCCTCTATGACGCCATCGGATCAATTGGCGAGCAAGGCCTGGGAGTCATCCTGCCGGAGTGTATTCCGAAGGACGCCCTCGTCTTCTCGGACCGTGTGATCGAGCGCTTCGGAGATCTTGAGCTTGGGGCAAGTGTAAAGGTCTACAGCTACCCCCTCGATTGGCTCGACGAAGACGATGATGATGAAGCCCAGCAGGTTTCCTCTGACCCCAGGACCATCCTGCCCAAGGGTAAGCCACACCTGAAGCGCCCCGCAAACACAGGCAGCGAAGGTTCCGCCCTGCGCAGCGTGAAAGCCGAAGCCAATTCGCAATTGCGTGACCTGATGCGTGAGACACCCTGCGAGGATCTTGAGCCCCACTTCATGGTTCCCCTGCCAGCCTGGCGAAGGGCGATGGACCTCATGGTCAGCATCCCGCTTCTGATTATCCTCAGCCTCACCCTCTTGCCCCTGCTGGCGTTGCTGATCAAAATGGACTCCAAAGGCAACGTGCTCTTCAAACAGCCGCGAGTAGGTCAGGGCGGACGGCACTTCACCTTCTTCAAGTTCCGCTCCATGTACAAGGATGCCGAGGAACGACGGGCGGCCCTCAGCAGCCGCAACGAGCAATCAGGTCCGGTCTTCAAGATCAAGAACGACCCGCGCATCACCCGCGTGGGCCGCTGGATCAGAAAACTGTCCATTGACGAACTGCCCCAGCTCTGGCACGTCGCATGCGGAGACATGACCCTCATCGGCCCACGCCCGCCGCTGCCGGACGAGGTCGCCAATTACGAGCCCTGGCAACGCCGCCGCCTGGATTTCGTGGGTGGCCTGACCTGCCTCTGGCAGATAGAGGGCCGCAGCAACATCGGCTTCGAGGAATGGGTGCGGCTGGACATCAAGTACATCCGTAACCGGACCTGGTTGCTCGACCTGTTGATCCTGCTGAGGACTCCAAAAGCAGTCCTCAGTGGAAACGGGGCTGACTGAGGAGTCCCTCAGCCGCAAGCGTCAGTGGGAGAGCAGGCTGCCAGGATCCGCATCCCCTCGGAATCCACGCATCGACCCTGTCCCCTCCGAACCGGCAGGCGAAAGCGCGAGCCCCCGGCCCCTCAGCCAATGGTCCAGATCGAGAATTCTGACCAAGGCAGGCCAGAGCCATAGTGGCGCGACCCAGGGCCAGCGATCCATCTTGGTCCGTTTTGGTTAGGTGTGTGCAACTTTTGCTGGAGTTGGCTTGGCAGTTGATGACACACCTCTTGAGGGGCGTGGAAGAAGCAAGGCCGCAACTGCCTAAACACCGAAAGACCGGCCTTTGGTGCTCCAAGACCAAATACCAGAAGCATGGCCCCGAGTGATTGAGAGTTCCTATGAGCCCCAAATCGAGATGCAGCCAGAGGCCTTCAAGCCTCAACGGACGCCGTTCGATAGGTGAAAGCGCGGGAAGTTCCTAGGATGGATGGAACCCCTGCCAATCGCGGAACACTCACCCTAGCCATGACCTCGACCAAGACCGAACAGGATGGTTTGCGATGTTCTCAAGGAGAGACAAGATTGTCTCTCCCGAAGGATGCCCCAAACACCCGTTTCAAATGGAATCGAGAATGCATGCTGGGTCTGGCGAATTCGCTCGCTAGAGTCTGCGTGGAATTTTTGGTGACGCCCAACTTCGGATGGGCGTCTCTCACTTCTAAAAAACATGTACATTGGCTGACCACCGCACAAGCCCAGTGGATTGGATACCGCTGGCCTGTACGGACCGGGAATGCCACCAGGGAATTCTGATGATCAAAGGAACAAAGACCCAAGGGATTGGGCAACTTCTGCTACGGGGACTTTTTGGATTGGGTTTGTGCCTGACCGCCTGCGCACCGAGCGACCAATCGGTCTCCGGACTCGGAGACGAGGTTGGCAATGGTGCCTTCGGCGTGGTGGACGGCAGCCCCTTCCATATCACGGCCCCCGAAGGAGGACCCTTTCCTGAAGGCGCGCGCACCTACACCCTGGTGAACTACACCCTGGGCCTCTTCGCCTGGGAGATCGAGACCAGCGTACCCTGGCTCACCTCTGATGTTCCCGCCGGAGCCCTGGCCCCCGGTGCGACGGTTGATGTGACCGTCAGCATCGACACGGCCTTCGCCGAGACCCTGACAGTGGGCGACTACCCTGCGGATCTGATCTTCCGGGATCGCTCGGACCCCAGCGGCATCTTGATCATGGCCTTCCTGCTGACGGTAGAAGCAGCCCCCACAGGCGATCTGCGCGTCACGCCAGAGGATCCCTGGGAGCTGGAAGCCCTGACCCTGGCCGAACTGGAGGGCCAGACCCAGGTCTACACCATCACCAACGAGGGCCCCGGCGAGCTCGAATGGGCAGCCGCGAGCCAATCGGACTGGTTGCTTCTGACCGGCGACGCCCAAGGCGTGCTGGCGGAGGGTGCGAACCAGGAACTGACCGCTGCCATCGCGACCGACAGCCTGTCTGAAGGCTCGGGGATCCACATGGGGTCCATCGCCTTCAGCAACTCCCTCGATCAGGCGGACACGCAAACCGCTGTGGTCAGCTTGCGGGTCGGTGACCAACCGGACGGCCGCATCAGTGATGGACTGGTCGCCCTCTATGACTTCGAGGAACTCAGTGGCACGGTGGCCCATGATCATTCAGGTCTGAGTCCGTCCATGGACTTGGAGATCATCTCACCCGGCTCATCCAACTGGGGCGCAGGAACCCTGGGTCTCGACTCAAGTGCGGTCCTGACCTCCGGCGGAGCCGCCACCCGCATCAACTCCGCCATTTCCACATCCAACGAGTTGACCCTCGAAGCCTGGGTGACTCCTGCCAATGTGACCCAGGATGGTCCCGCGCGCCTGATCAGCCTCAGCGCCGATGCCCACAATCGCAATGTGACCCTGGGCCAAGGCCTCTGGGGCACGCAAGCCTCCGACACATTCACGACCCGCCTGCGCTCAACCGAGACCGACAGCAACGGCTTCCCGGCCCTGGACACGGACGCCGGCGCTGCCTCGCTGGGCCTGCTGCATGTGGTCTATACCCGCAGCATGAACGGCCAGACCTGCCTGTATGTCAATGGCGTCACCCGCGCAGTTGGCCAGACCGGCGGCGACCTGAGCAACTGGGCCAGCGACTATCCTCTTGTGATTGGCAACGAGGTCAGCGGCGGCCGGCACTGGGACGGACGCCTGCACCTGGCGGCGGTCTACGAACGTGCCCTGGCTGAGTACGAAGTCCAGCAGAACTTCACAGCGGGCACAGGCGACGCCACCGGCCCGGTCCTGGTGGCCTCCCCTTCCACCGGCTTCACCGCCAGCGGAACCGTGGGGCAAAGCGTCTCCCCCACCAGCTTCACCTACGAGGTCCGCAACACAGGAACGGCGCAGCTCGAGTGGAACGCCTACTCGGACTCAGCCTGGGTCGAGGTCCTGGGGTCAGGAACCGGATCGGTTGCCCCGGGTGAGGCCCAGGATCTGGTGATCCAACTGGTAGACGCACAGGTCGGAGCCCTCTCCGCAGGCAGCTACAACGGGTTGCTGTTCATTGACGAAACCACGACCGGGGTGGGTTCAACTACACGGGATCTGCACCTGACCTTGAATGACCCGGGTGGGTCTGGTGGGTCCGGTGGGTCTGGTGGAGGCTCCAACAACAACGGAGAGTGGGTCAAGCCCGGACCCGACAATACGGGTCCAACTGCGCCTGAGCTGCTGGTGCCTTCGGGATCGATCACGGTCACGCAGGATGGTACGGTGATTGAGAACGTCTCCGTTTCGGGGTCGATTACGGTCAAGGCCGCAAACGTCACGATTAGGAATTTCCGGATTCATGGAGGTGGCAATGCCAGCGGCGGCGGCACCTCTTACGGCATCAACGTAAACTCGATTGCGAGCAACGTGCTCATCGAAGATGGAGAAATCCTCGCAATTTCCTCAGCGGGAGTCCTTGGAGCAAACTTCACGGCACGCCGTCTCAATATCCACCACAGCGGCGGTGATGGGGTTAAGACAACTGGCAACAACCTGGTAGAATCCTGCTGGATCCACCATCTGGGCATGAACCCCGGATCCCATGCTGATGGTAACCAGACAAGGAGCGGTAGCAATATCACATTGCGCGGCAATTTCATGGACATGGTTCCCCCCGAATTTCCTGGCGGGCCAGGCTCTCCTTTCAACTCGAACGTCACGGGTCTCTTCCAAGCAGAGATCGGGAACATTTCAAATGTCACGATTGACCGCAACTGGCTGACCGGCGGTAGCTACACTCTCTTCCTCGAGACGAGGTATGGGTACTCCTTCTCCGGACTCTGGATCACCAACAACAGGTTCGGACGAGACTTCCGAGTTGGCCCCCTTTCCATCAGTGACGTCACGGACCGACATATCACGGGGAATGTGTGGGACGACAACGGTGAATTGATGAGCATCAACGAATAGGGTAGCAGCCAACGGCGCAACGGCTGGCATGCACAGGGTCCAGGGGATTCTCGGTGCCCCCCCCCTAGAGTTCCTTGGACTCAGGTGCAGTTCTTGATCTGCCGACCTCGATCGGGTGCAATCACTTCATGCAGGAACCCAAGACACTCGAGGGATTTGGTTCCAACACGTTCGACAACTTGACCACATTGCACCCGCTGGGGGTGCTCGTCCTCGCGCTGGGGATAATCGGCACATTGATTGTCAAACGGCGATATGCATGGCTCCCCTTGCTGCTGATCGCCTGCTTCGTATCCACGTCACAGCGGGTCGTCATTGTAACCCTTGATTTCAACTTCGTCCGCTTGATGATCGCGGCTGCCACCTTGAGGATCATCCAGCGTCGAGAATTTTCTGGTCTCCGGATTACGACACTCGACAAACTGATCACTGTCTGGGTGATCGTGAATGCCCTGGCGTATGTACTTCGAGTAGGCACTTTCTCATCCCTTGTATTCAAACTGGGAATGAGCTACGACAGCCTCGGACTCTATCTGCTAGGCAGAACATGGCTTCGCTCGGGCGAGGATCTGCGACGATTCGCAAGAGCCGCAGGCATTCTCGCTTGCATTTCGGGAGCGGCCTTTGCCATCGAGTGGTCGACGGGAAGAAACATCTTTTCCATATTCGGCGGCGTTAGCGAATTCACCCAGATCAGACAGGAACGCTTGAGATGTCAGGGGCCATTTTCTCACCCTATTCTCGCTGGTGCTTTCTGGCTAAGCCCCTTGGCGCTTGTCCTTGCACTGGCCTGGTCGCCACGTGGGAAACCCATCGCAATCGCAGGGGCACTGTCCATTTCAGCAATTACCTTCTTTTGTTCATCCAGCACGCCCCTCCTTGGGTGGATCGCAACGGCAGGATTCGCAAGTCTCTGGCTTCTTCGCAAGCGTGCAGCAATCCTCCGCATCGGAACAGTCTGCACACTGGTCGCTCTACATCTGATCATGGAGGCCCCGGTCTGGCACCTTATAGCAAGAGCGAGTGTTGTTGGAGGATCCACTGGATACCACCGCTTCAAACTCGTCGACGCGTTCATAAACAACTGGTCGGAGTGGTTCCTAGTCGGGGTAAGTTCGACGGCCCACTGGGGCTGGTATCTCTTCGACGTAGCCAACCAATTTGTCATGGAAGGCACAGACGGGGGGATTCTGACTCTTGTCTTGTTTCTCCTCATTCTCCATCGCGCATTTGCCAACATAGGTCGCAGAATTCGCCGAGCACGAACCAAGCAGCATGCGATCGAAGCCTGGGCCATCGGGACAGCAATCGCAGCTCAATGCGTCATGTTCATAGGAGTCACGATTACTCAGACGAACACGAACATGGTCATGTTTGTTTGGCTGCTCGCCGCATCAGAAGCAAAATGGGGGCGCGCCCGAGGCAAGGGAAGCGGCGGCCCCGATGACCTCCATGCTCCGGCAATTGCAAATTCCTGAGGGTCTAGCCCAGCAAGTCATTGCGGGGCGAATCTCCTCTATCCGATCATGGCTGACGGGACCTTGCGGCCCCGATCAAGGCCCTTCATGCGAATGCTGCTCGCATCCACTCGCCGACTTCGAGCCCAGGCTGACTGGTCGTGAGTCACGAATGCACCGACGCTTCGGTGCATGAGCCATGAGTTTAGTCGGAAGGTAAGGGAACGCGGAAGCTTGGGATAAAGGCCCTTGTACCACAACCCCTTCAACGATTCTCTCAAGCGATGCCTGAGACTAAGCCCCTCTGCGCGCTGATAAAACAGGCCTGCTTCACGAGCCATTTCACGCGCCTGAATCCGGTCCTCAACTGGGAAGTCCTCGGTTTCAAAGATCAACTTTCCGACCACTTCGTCGAAAGTCGTAACGTCCTTTTCAACCAGGTAGCGTCCATGATCAGCAGCATAGTCCCACAAAGGCGTTTTTGGAAACGGCACAGCCATCGAGAAGGCTGATGAAGTGAGGTCGCTCTTTAGAGCAAACTCAATTGACTCTCGTACGGTGTCGAGGGTCTCTCCCGGATTGCCGATCATGAACTGACCACGAACAGCAATTCCACGTTTGCGAAGCATCGTAATGCCCTTGTCCATCACCTCGATGGTTGTGCCCTTGAGCATGTCCGCGAGCATATCGTTGTTCGCTGACTCTACACCGATCGCGATCGAGACGCAGCCAGCGCGCTTGAGCAGATCTGCCCGCTCCTCGTCAAGAATATCGATGCGAAATCCTCGGACGCCAAACGGGATTCGCAGGTTTCGCTTGATGATTTCCTCGCAGATTTCCACCAATCGGTCAAGACGCGTATTGAATGCGTCGTCATGAATCACAACTGGACGGTTCCCGTAGTGCGCCACTCTGTGCTCGATTTCATCTACGATGTATTTTGCACTGTGCACCCGAAACGCCCGGTTACCCCACAAGGTGACAACGGTACAGAACGTACACCTGAACGGGCAGCCTCGACTGGTGGCCATCGGGTACTGACTCGGATACCTGGTAACGGGGAAGAGGTCAAACGCAGGGAAGGGAAGATCATCCAGGTTTGCGACCTGCTCAC
Organism: Planctomycetota bacterium; assembly: GCA_014238415.1. Taxonomy (GTDB): domain Bacteria; phylum Planctomycetota; class UBA1135; order UBA1135. The sequence continues at coordinate 16,542 of JABABA010000018.1, forward strand.
GTTCCTCATTGACGACCACCTCCCGTTCCTCTCCTCGACGCCAGATGAGACCATCGATGCTCGCCAGAACCTCATCGCTCACATCACCCTGCGCTCCATGAAGAGCCTTCACCAGTTCCAAGAAAGTAACCTCTCCTTCGCCGTAAACCCCCATGTCGATTGCGGGCTCACGTAGGAGCGTTTCCTCTTTCATCATGGATACATGAGGCCCCCCGTATATGATGCGGGCGAAGGGATGCAAGTGCTTATAGCGATGAAGCAGCATGATCGACTCACGGTAGGTTCGACTACTTACTGAGAACCCAAGTATGTCAAACGGCCGACCAAGAAATTGCTCGATCTCTGCAGGAGTCGCAATCCCTGTGTCAAGAGCAGCGACTTCCACGTCATCGCCCAACTCCTGTCTGAGATAGGATGTCAAGTAGCCGATCCCGAGTGGAACCTGGAGATCGGAGTTCTGAGCAAATGGATAAATAAAGCCAACCCGGACCGGACCACTTATTCTCCGTTGGGACTGTTGGGACACAGCGTGCCAATTCGAATTTGCGAGGGAAGTATCTGGAAGCATAAAAGTACTCGATATGAAAGGCGGTGACCGCGAGGTAAGAGGCGTACAGGAAAGTATCCATTGTCCGCAAGGACCCTAATTTCGTCAAGGTCCAAAGGGCCAAATCCTGTCCCGCAGGGCCCTAGGGCCACATGCCTTGAACCGTTTCAGCCTTCATCCGTGAGAGCCAGCCCGGATCATGATGCTCGAAATTCGCTCACAAATTCCGCCTGCTTGCGCGAATCACATCCCATGTCTACGAATCGACATGCTCAGCGACTCAGATGTGGAGTGCGCAACCTGACCAAGTGACGAAGGACCCAGTTCGCCATTCGTCTTGCGAATCCGTGCTCAAACGGATACACATCAAGAGGGCATTCCTGGACTAACCTCGCAGAACAAATCAACTGACGGGTCCAATCATCAAGAGTCACCCCACTTGTTCGTGAGAGAGACAGGGGGTTCATTACCTTCAGGTCATCAGTAGACAGGCAGAGTGTATTGGGTGAACGGGGATCGTCAAGATGATCCTGAGCTATCAATGGGAGAGGCCACCCAATCGCCCAGCCCTTCTTCGAGAGCCGGTAGCAGCATTGACTGAAACTCTCTTTCCACCCGAAGCCTCCAATAGACTTGATAGCCTCTGATCTAGCGACGAATCCGCAGCCACCAACCCAGTTGTTTCTCAGCATCCTCAAGCCATTCCCGATATCGATGATTTTGTGGGCAGCAAGGTCTTCGTCAAAGTCCTCGGGCATGAAGGCCCAGGCCCCGAGGATTCCCGCTTCCGGATAGTAGTCATGGACCTCAATCATGCGCTTCAACCAGGCTTCTTCGACGATCGCGTCGTCATCAACCTTTGCGATGAACTCTGCCTGGCTCCTCGAAAAAATCCAGCGCATGGCCGGGATCAGACGCACGTTCTTCTTAGAATGATGGATGTGGGCGATTGTGGGATGGTCGCGGTATTCCTGGACCACATGCCATGCCTCTTCGATCCTACGCAGCTTGTCTGGATCTCTTTCCTTGTGGTCGCCGTTGTGCCAGATCCAGATCCTGCCGTGACCTTCGACGGCCTTGATGAGGCCGGGCAGGGCCTTACGGGTGTAGGCAGCTCGACAGTGGGTGACGAACAGCACGTCGGCCCGGGACTCGGTGGAGGCGTCAGATGCTGACATGACGGGACTCCTTGCTGGTTGCGCAGGCGAGTATGCGGCGCATCTGATTGGCGCAGTCCTCCTTGAGAGCAGGAAGCCGCTTGGCGAGTACTTTCTTCTGGTCCTGGCGTTGGTCGTAGCCTGAAAGTGCACGGCTGACACAATCTTCAAGGGACTCTGTGCGCAGATCGATCACCTGCTCCTGACTTCCGCAAAGATCGAAGACGCCGCGGAACTTGGCTGAGTAGGCCAGCGCAGTAGTGGGCACTCCCGTAGAGAGAGCTGCGATGGTCGCGTGCATGCGAGTACCGATGAACCAGTCCAGTTCGCTGATGAAGGCTTTGATCTCGGCGGCTGAGAATGTCCCGGACACCACAGTGGTTCTCGATTGCACGGCAGGCGCCAGCTTCTCGAAGAGGGCCTGGCACGCCTGGGGATCGGACTCGGGATCTGGAACCGAACCTGGAGTCAAGACATGGGGCACCAAGAAAATGTGCCTGGCGCCAGCCTCTACAAGACCCGTGACAACCCGCTGGACCAGAAGCCCGTAGTCAAGCTCGATTCCCAGGGATCGCCGGCCCTCCGAGCCTGAATTCACGAGCAAGCCACTGACATTGACCCCAACAACCGGACCATCAGCTGATCGTCTGGAAGCAAGAAGATCCGACAGGCGCGCTGTGGGCCTGGGGGCAAGAGCAAAGGCCATGTCCACCCCGATTGGATGCCGATCCTGGGAGTAATCGTTGCCGAGGAGTTCAACCAAGATCTTGTGGCTGTCAGCGTCTCGAGCCCAGGCCATGCTTGCTCTGCGAGTGACCCGGCTGGCTTTCTGCTGACTGCCTGCTTGCAGGTAGGGTCCGTAGGTCTGCGGCAAGAGCACAAGAGGCAAGCCCAATTCCAGGGCAAGAGCCTTCATACCGACGACCATGTTCAACCGTCGGGTTCCGTAGAGATCCGAAAACGAGTCTCCGCCGCTCACATCCAGGACCAGATCACAGCGGGACAATTCCTCTACAGGGGATGACCGAAGAAAAGGGACCCTTGCTCCAAGCCTCATGCGCATCAGGCTCGCTGAACGCCAAAAGCGCCTGGACCCGTTGCATCCGTGGCGGGTGTACTCTCTGGCACCATCCGGCCCGAACCAGGTCACCTGATCGGACTGCCAAACATAGTCAAAGAGCAACACTTCGGCCGTTGGCTCGACCTGATGAATCAGGTGCAGGGCCCCATGGGTCAGGGCTTCAAGTCCGAGGTTCCCGGTCTTTATAGAGGTACCGAACAGTGCGAGCTTCATTGGGTAGTCGTCGAGGGCTTGTCCTCGGGCACACTGGATTGTAACTCCCCCGCCTTGATCCGTCGTGGTTGGTGAATTCCCCAGCGCCTCAAACGGGGAATGGTGCCCAGAATCGATCCGGCCTTCCGGCGAATATTGAGTTTGGTCATCCACAGACGGAAGAGACTGAAACCCTTGAAGAGTGGCGTCGGAATCCCTTGCAGGGACATAGCAACGAGCCGGCCGAAAACGCTGGCTTTGACGAGCAGGAGCCCGGGCTGGGAAGCCGGAATCAGACTGGGGTCCACAGCCCTGCACTCCAGAAAACCGCTGGCGATTGCGGCTTCCACCGCCTGTTTTCCGCGTTCCGTTCGAGCAACGATGAGGGAGCTGCCAGGCTCACCCTCACCAGGCTTTCGATACCAGGGATCTCCCACGGAAATGTCCGCCAATTCCCCCGTGTGGTCTGGACAGATACGGCAGCGCCAGGGTCGTTTGGCTTGAACAACGCCCCAGGACTCTTCATAACTTCGTTCGACCGTGGACCCGTCGCGCCCGGTTGCCTTGAACACCCCGGGCCAACCGTTCCCACGATAACGGAGCCGGCGCAGGTCGCTGAGGAGAGGACCGCCGATTTGCTCGATGTACTCCACAGTTGCATTGGTGGAAGGAGCACCCGCGCAAAAGATCGCCACGGTCAGTCCGAGTTTCTCGGCGAGGGCTGGCTCCAACCTGCTTGCGGCCACTGCACCCGCAACATCGCAGGGCTTGCCGATGAAGATACCGGGGCCCTTTGAATCCACCAAGTGCTGCAGTCCGTCAGCAGGACTGGCTGGTGAGTATCGGGATCCGGTGGCGGCCACCATGGCCTCACGGTCGCTGCTGAATGTGGTCTCATTCAAGACTGGCTGACTGGGCTTTGCCCGGATATGCACGGCCCCCACCATTTCCGTTGCTTCGATCGCCCAGAGGGCCAGGGCAGTGGCCGCACCGCCACTCGAACCTTTCAGCCGGACCTCATCATCAGTGCTGTGCCCTTCCCACACGGCGAGCACATTTCCCCAACCGGCCCGCAGACTGGAATCCGCACCGGCCGGTGCAGAAGCCTGTTCGAGCCGCAGACCTGGACAGGCCTGCAGACCAAGACCCGACTCGCTCCCGCGCTGCACCACGGGGCGCCGACCGCGATCAAGATCATCGACCATGCTAATAGCCGCAGGTTCCAAAAACGCACAGACACCACAGCCAGCACAGAGGTGCCGTTCCGCCACCTCCTCGATGCTCCGCATGCCTCGCACGGACTGGAACTCTGCGCTCATCGGGCTCCCCCGGATCGCAGACCCGTGCGAACGAGAGCACCCTTGATCCATGACTTTACTGGCCGCACAACACTCTGGCGCAAGAACCACCAATAGAGCACGAGCTTGCAGCGAAGCTTCTGGGAGAAGGACAGATCCTGCGCATTGACCATCACGAGTTTCTGACGCAAGAGATGCGCCAGAACAGAGCCAATCCTCAGGTCAGAACCGGGATCAAACCACCTGGTGATCTCATCACTGGAGCCATGAGCACGCATGGAACGGGCCTCGTGCTCCCGCAGCAGAAGCAACGGGCGGGCCAATTCAAGCCGCGGCCCGAGTATCGCAAGCTCGCAGAGGGTGACCTGATCTCCGCCCCGGTAGGGAGGGATCTGCCCGGTCCTGCGCAACACTTCAGTGCGGTAAAGGCCAAAAATCGCATCGCATCGAGAATGCTTCAGCAGAAACTGGCCCATGCGCTGACTGGGTGATGCCTGCATCAGGGAAAGACCGCGGATGTCTGACTCCAAAGGCCCACCATCAGGTCCGATGAATTGCACCTGGGTTGTGCACCCGATCAAGGACTCATCCCTCTGCAGTTCATCCACGCAGACCTGCAGCAGGTCAGGGTGCATCACATCATCGTGGGCATGCCATCGGAAATACTGCGTGGTGCACCGCGCGAGCAGGCGATTGAAGTTCGCGGAGGCGCCACGGTTCTCGTCCAATCGCTCGCTCATGAAGCGAGGATCCTTGGCAGCCCAAGATTGCGCTATATCGGGAGTCCGGTCACTGGATCCATTGTCACTGATCTGCACGACGAAATCAGTGAAGGTCTGCCGATGGATCGAAGCCAGAGCCTCATCCAGGTAGTTTTCTCCGTTGAAAACCGGCACTCCAATAGTCACAAGAGCCACGCCTGATTCACGCCATGAAGAGGCGCTCCCCCATTTCATGGCGCCACGGACGCATCACATCTCTCGTATCCACAACGAGTCTGGCGTGTTCCGCCACCTGCCCCCAATCGACACAGCTATGAGCGGTAGCGATAAGGACGCAGTCGTAGGAAGCAATCACAGGAGGCGAAATCTCGATCCCGTCGAGGCGACGGTCCGACTTGCGTACCGGAACCATCTCCGGCACATGGGGATCGGAATAGTCCACATCCGCCCCAAGGTCGACCAGGCGCTCGAACAATTCAAAAGTCGGCGACTCGCGCGTGTCGCCTACGTCGGCCTTATAGGCCAGCCCAAGAATCAGAATCCGAGATCCTCGAACCGCCTGCCCTGCTCCGTTCAGCGCCAGACCAACCCTTGAAACGACCCTCTCCGGCATGCCGGTATTCACCAGCCCCGCGAGTTCGATGAAGCGCACCGAGGCCCCCACCTCCTTTGCCCGCCAGGTCAGGTAGAACGGATCGATCGGGATGCAGTGGCCACCCAGCCCGGGACCCGGCCAGAACGGCATGTAGCCAAAAGGCTTTGTAGCGGCGGCGCGCACGACCTCAAAGATGTCGATGTCGAGTTCATCCAGAACCACCTTCATCTCGTTGACAAGGGCGATGTTGACCGCACGAAAGATATTCTCCAGCAACTTGGCGGACTCGGCAACTTCGGCTGAGCTGACCTCGACCACTTCCTCGAACGCCGCCCGATAAAGAGCGAGGGCCAAGGAGCCTGACTCCTGGTCAAGCCCCCCCACCAGCTTGGGGATTGCTTTTGTTTTGTGACTCTTGCGGCCAGGGTCCTCGCGCTCAGGGGAGTAGGCGACGAACAGCCCTGGATTGGCCGCCGCACGCCCACTCTCGGCCCAGCCCGCTTCAAGGGCCTGGGAGAACTCCCGCCGGGTGGTTCCTGGGAAGGTCGTGGACTCCAGCACGGCGAGGGAGGTGGGCTTCCGGTTGCGACCGACCATGCGTGCGCTGTTGACCACGTAGGAAAGGTCTGGCTCCCGATGCTCCCCAAGCGGAGTGGGTACGCAGAGGATGTAGACATCAGCCTCTGCCAGATCTTTCTCGTTCGCAGAGGCTCGACAACGATCGGATTGTTTGAGTTTCTCAAAGACCTCTGCACCAAGGTGTTCCAGGTAGCAAACTCCCTGGTTCAGGTCATGTGCCTTGCGCTCATCGATATCGAACAACAGAAGCTGAAAGCCAGCATCCAACATGGCCTCCGCAAGTGGAATGCCGACATAGCCCATGCCCACCACAGCGACGGTTGCGGAGCGGTCCTTGAGGGCGGAGGCGAGGTCTTGGAAAGCGTTTGGGGAATCTGACATGGGGGCTTCAAGTCTCAATCACTCAGCCGTGATACACACGGCCGTGTCCATTCAAGCAAACCAGAGACTGTAGGAGAACTTCCACGATCAAATCAAAGCTGTTTGACCCTGATGTCGTCCAGGAACCGCTCCCCGTTTGCCTTGCCCCAGAAGCCCATGCTGCCCCGGGTGTACGCGGATGGACTGCTGTCCAGATACTCGATCCAGCCGCTGGGTTCGACTTCATCATCACGCCAGGCCTTGACTCGAATCAGAGTTCCTCCGGAAGGCAGATCGTCCAGGGCCTGGATGCGGAATTTGCTCCATTTGTGCACAGGGGAGGCTTGGTCTGGGATGTGATCGGCCACCAAGAGGGTGACAGCGACTTCGCTGCCGCTGGCAGTAACCTCGACCCTTTGGAGCTTCGCCTCGTCAGCGCCATCAATCTTGCCAAAGCGATAGTGGCTGCCCCCCACCCCAGGAACAACAGGGTCCTGGATCAGGAACGTGGGAGCCGCCAGCTCGATCTCGTTGCCCAGATTGAAGCGTCCGCTGAACTCGTAGTTGCCCCACAACTCACTCCCGGGCCCTCTGTAAGTCGCATGGTAGGGAGAACTCGGATTATTATGGAACAAGACCAAGCCGAGGCAAGTGTTGTTCCGCAATACAGGCAGCAGTTCGCGATCACTCTCCGGAAGCAAGGGCGAACCCGCATGGAAACAGGCCGACCAGCCAGCGTCCTCCGTGGGAGTGAGACCAACGAACTCCCAAGGAGCTGGCGTATAGAACGCCGGATCGCTCTCATCGAGAGAGTAGATCTCAAAATCATCGTGGTAAAGCAGGCTTGGATCGGGGTACGGCGTTGCCTCTACGGAGTCAAATGATGTAGTCGCATGGTGGGAAAGTAGCAGAGCCCCACCACTGCGGGGAGCAGCGTCTCCCGGTGGCCGGTCGAATCCGTACTCGGGCACTGCGATCACGGCTGTCACATCATCAGGACGAAGAGTACCTTCGGGCCAGGCATACAAGAGGTACACGCTCTGACCATCTACACGGGTACGGGTGGACCCAACGATATTCATCGGAACCGGATCAGGCTCAATTGTCACAGGAGGTTCGGAGGAAGTGTCGGTCGCCTGGTTCGAGACACCATGTTCAACACCACTTGAGTCGAGGTAGGCTGGATCGTTGTGCCAGAGACGCCAGCCTTCCGTCGGATTGCTGCCATTGATCCCCCAGCGGTACTGGATGAAGGCGCCGGTGTTGTGCCACACATCGCGCGGGCGCTTCGAATTCCAAGGATGCAGTTCATGGCCATTCCAGCGCAGACCGATCCCCACTGCGGCCACATTACTCCCGGGAGAATAGGCCTTAGGTACATTGATGCCGTGTACCGTCACTTTGAATGCGATGTCGTAATCAACCCAGCTGGCGTCTCCCACCATGAACAGGCGGTCAAAGCCATCAGTCACGTTTTCTAGAGCGAGTTGGCCGGTGACTGGGTTGGTGCCAACGGTCCATTGGCCGTCGACTAGCTGCACGATGGAGTCAGGAGGTCCACCTATCGGCACGCTCGACCAGTCAGGGCTGTACACGCTCGGCCAAGTGGTACTGGCATTCCACTCAAAGTGGATGTTGACGAAGGATTCCAAGCCTTCATCATCGACCGCATGCACCTCGACCAAATTCGCCCCTGGGATTGCACCGAAGTCATCCGAATTGAAGTCGTTTGCATCAGGGGCCGAATCAATCTCAATGCAATAGTCGCCCGCATGAATTAGGCGCGAGCTCGGGTTGTATGGTGCCCAAGCGTCACTTGCCACACCGAGCTTCAGGTCAATCCAATCACCGCCATTGAGGCGGTACTCAGATGTCAGCACATCTCCGGCGAGGTCCTCGATCCGACCCTGCAGATTCAGCCACTTTTGGGTCGTCCCAAGATCACCGAAGCGACGTTCATAGCCGCCTGGGACCTGAACCGCGTTCCAGACGCTGATCACTGGCGGCTGTCCCTGGCCAATCGGCAAGGTGGTCACAGAGTAGATGTCAGAGAAGGACTCATTAGGCACAAGCTCTTGATCACGAGCACCCACCTTCAAGTAGTAATTCGTTCCAGGGTCAAGTCCATTCAGTGTGTAGCTCTGCGTCCAGGAACTAGATAGGACAGTCGTGGTCGTCCCCAAAGCCGTGGTGATTCCGTATTCAATCCAGCCAGCAGAGGCCTCTTCTGTGCCCCAATCAACACTGATCGTGGTTTCTCCGGACGCCACAGCATCCACCGCATAGATCCAAGGGGCGCTCAAATCCACCGGGACGCCTCCATCTTCGGGGTCGATGGGATTGAGAACATCGAAGATGTAGTCCACCTGGAGGCTGACCAAAGCCGCCGGATCCAAACCTGTGGCTGCCACAAAGGGACCAGCCTGGTCGATGATCAAGTCCGCCGGGGCCGATACAGGCAGGCTAAAATTAGTCCCGTCTGTGGAGTGGCTGAACTGCCAGGTGTCGGAAAGGACATTTCGGCTTACGCGCAGCTTGAGCCCAACGAGGTCTGCCCCACCGGAGCTCCAAATCGACGTGGGCGCCCCGATTTCAGTAGTAAACCCCGCGATGTGAGTCACGACCCGGACTTCGATGTCTCCGTTCACTAGCGAGTGCTCGGCAAAGAAGCGCACCCAATCACCGACGCTATTCGAGGCCTCGAAGCCCCGAGCAACGCCTGGCTGATTGAACACATCGGTGATGGAGAGCTCCAGATCCATATCCGCATCACTCATGAATTGCACCAACGGAGCAAGCATCGGAACGGCGAGCGGGCTAAGGGACTCACCGCCGCTCTGCTCCCAATTGAAAAGAGCTTCGCCGGTCCCGGCCCCCACCACAGACATCTGTCCTGGCCGGGCCACCGCAGCTAGATTCCAAAGCTCTTGGTCTAGGTTGGGATGATTGAAATCCGCCGAGGTCCACTTCACGATTGCACCCGTGTCGAATGACCCGATTACCGGCACCATCGCGTGTCCACAGCCATCGGTTCCGGTGAGCCGGTAGTGATAGGTGGTCAGAGGATCTAAATTGGTCAACACATATTCATGTTCCAACTGCGGGCCTGGGCCCACCTGGGATCCCAAGTCAACATTTGCGTCCAGGCCATAGGCCAGCGTCACGCTTGCGGGTAAGTCCGTGGAGAAAGTAACCCGCGCAGTAGTGCCAAAGGTCTCGATGCTCACGGGACCAATTACAGCGATCTGGGGATCCAGATCAAAAATCGCAGTCAAGGTGAGATCACTGAGCAGTTCCACTGACACAGGGTTAGCGTTCAGCAGGCTGGGGTCCGTCCAGCCAACAAAGATGCTGCAAGGATCGGGCACGGCCAAGACTTGAACCGTGGGCTCGCACCAGTACTCATAGACGCTCGGGTTGCTGCCCACGAGATTGCCCTCAGGGGTCGCGCTAATCACACCGGTTCCGGTGCCTTGAGTGGCCAGGGTCAAGGTGCGCAGGGTTGAGCCGGCAATTTCCCCATCCTCGCCAATGATCGGTGCATCGGCGCTATTTGCAATCCAATCCACATGTGCATCGAACGTGGGCGGAGAGGCCCCAGCGTTGCCCACATAGAGGCCCAGTGTGTTCACCGCCAGTGGTCCCTCGATACCCGGCGTTGGTAGCCAAGTGATGCCATTGTCGGTGGAATAGTACACGGTCCAAGTGTCAGCCGTTCGGGATACGCGCAAGCCCAAGCGGCTGGGAGAGCCAACTACTTGTATGTTGAAACCTCCCCCAACGGGGCTGCCCGCAATCTGCTTGCCGTAGACGAACAAGCCGCTAGCGTTTGAATAGAAGTCGACCCGAACGAAGTTCGCGTCATCTTGCTCATAGAGAACCCCTTGATCTTGACTATTCGCAACGGGAACAGAGTCCCACCAGAATTCATGTGCAAAGTCTGTGTCCCGCAGCGAGTGCCGCATGCGCGCGGGCATCTGGGCCGAGTTGCTCCAAGCGTTGTGAACTGACCCCCCTGGCACACTCAGCACAAGGTGCGCGTCCGAGGTACCGGCTCCCTGCAGCACAAAACTGGAGGCCGCCCCTGCAGCCTGGGGATCATAGAAAGTCCACTCCGCCCCCAGGTCTCCGCACAAATTGAAATCCTCTGTGATTCGAGTCGCCGTCTCAAATTGACCAGGCTCGGGAAGCGACGACCCGGTCAGGCCGGTCGCAATGATCTCAAAGAAATAATCCGAGTCATCCGCGAGGCCCACCAGATCAGCCGTGTGGAACTGCCCATTGGGAGTGCTCACAAAGTCACCAAAGGTCAAATCGAGGCCATAGTTCACTACGCAGCCCGCGGGCAAGCTGGTCTCCCAAGTCAGGGTTGCTCCATCGAGCCCCGCCACAACCTGCACATTGCTGATACTAGGAGGGGTCGTGTCCGCATCAAAGACCGCCTCAATCGTGTGATCCACAGTCATGTCAATCAACAGGGGGTTTGCATTGCCAAGAGACACCCCATCCACGATCCACTCGCTGAGAACCTGCAGGGGCTCGGGAGTCGCTGTCAGAACAATCGCTTCTCCACAGAAGTACTGCCAGGCACTTCCACCCAAGGCCACCCCTTGGGGCTGCACATCCACCTGCCCCAAACCGGTAGTGGAAAGGAACAGGGTCTTGGCCACGGCCCCGCTGATGGAGCCATCTTCGGGCACCAAGGGCACGTCCAGAACATTGGCCACATAGTCCACTGCCGCCGTGTAGGACGGAGCGGATGCACCGCCAGCAGTTCCCGCATAGAGCCCCAACTGGCTCGGCTGCAGACCCAAACTGAAAGGAGTGGTCGCTGTCCAGAGCAGCCCGTCCAGGGACCAGGAAACGGTCCAGAGATCTCCATCGCGAGCGATCCGCAATCCAACACGCTCCAAGAGGGCCGTGTCAGGAGCGATCACCGCATTCAGAGTGTGGCTGCCACCGAACGCATCGCTGCCGGAAACATGCAGGTGCAAACCGCTCAAGCTCAAGGAGAGATCCGCACGCACCCAGTTCTGGGTCCCATCAGAATAGAGCACGCCCTGGATCTGCTGAACCAGAGCTGGAACCGAATCCCAGACGATTTCATGATCGAAACTCACCGGGTTGATCGCACGCACCACCTGGGGCGGCATCGGAATCGAACCCTGATCGGGATAGACGTCAGCTCCACCCACCACATCGATCAGCAACCAGGCATCATCGCTCCCCTGTCCGCTGATGGACATGGAGCCGAGCAGGTTGGGGTCGAGCAGGGACCAGGCCTGTTGCGGGGCATCGCACTGGTTGAAGTCGTCGCTTACGGTGGAGCCCGTGGAGAAGCCTCCATCGAAGGGAATGCCATCACCGGCACCGCCGACTGCATCGGTGGCGGTGATCTGGAACAGGTAGGAGCTCTCCCTGGTGAGACCGGAGAGTTCCACCGAGTGCACAACCGTGCCGAGACTGGCCACGCTTGCTCCCGTGGGCGCACCGATGCCATAGTTCACATCGCAGACCGCTGGCTTGCTGGTGGTCCAGGCAACCGTCGCACGATCCAGGTATGACTCAACCACGACGTTCTCGATCACCGGGGGTGAGGTGTCGAGCACAAAGGTTGCGTCCACCAGATGATCCTGGTCCATTACAAGGTCGAGGGGAAGCGCCACGCTCGGCACGTTGTTCACCAGCCAGCCATCGAAGAGCCAACCCGGATCAGGTATCGGAGTCAATGAAACCGGATCCTGGCACCAATACTGATAGACCGCCGGAGTGCCTCCCAAGTCAGTTCCCTGGGGCGAAACAACCACCTGGCCTGCGCCGTTGATCAGCCGGGTCAGAGTGGTGGGAGTGACGTCCACCAAGGGCCCATCATCTCCGGTGAACGGCGCTCCGCCTGGGGAGTTGACCAGGAAATCTGCCGTCGCGCTAAATTCCTCGGCCCCGCTGTAGTTACCGGCCCAAAGGGAAACAGCGGTCGGGTCGAATGTCGGCAGGCTAAGGCTGGGCGCAAGTTGCCAGACAAGCCCATCCCACCACTCAAAGCTCCACTGGGATCCGGAACGAGTAACACGGAGTTGAATCGGCAGAGCAGCCGTCGAAATGTCCACACTCGATCCTCCGATGAGGAGCAGCAAGGGTCCGGCGGCCGCTCGGTAGACGTCACATCTCAAGAAGGTGAGAGCATCGACCTCAAGCAGCATGCCCTGAATGTGGATCCCTGCCAGAGGGCTTGGATCTGAGTCCCAGCGCAATTCCCACTGGAAGTCTCCCGGGCCCAATGACCGGCTCATGCGACCAGGCAGATCATTCGGGTCCGGAACATGGGCACCCGCCGCAACAGACAGGACCAGACCCGCATCCTGCGAACCGGCTCCAACGAATTCGTAGGAATAGTCGGCAGCCTGATTCGTGGCATCCACCCATGCCCAGGGGGCTGGCGGAAGAGGGCCGCAAACGTTGAAGTGCTCATCATCCAAGACCGGGGAACTGTCATCATCAATAATCAGGATCTCGTGGCTGGACGCCAGGGGATCGAGGCTGGCTCCCAGGGCGGGGTCCAAGTCGAGGATCAGGGTCTCTGACGGCTCCGCGAGTTGGTCCTCATGCAATTGCAGGAGAATGGTTCCAGCAATCTGGCCCGCAGGAATGGTGATCAAGCCGCCAGAAAGCGAATCGCTGAAGTCCAGACCAGCATCCGCAGAGGAAGCCGCCGACACGGAATAACTGACGATGGTCTCACGACCTGACACAACAGAGAGCTTGACATCCGCTCTCAGCACCAGATCTCCTTCGACGACCTCCTGTGAAGCCAACACAAAGCCCAGCACCGGCGGCGGATCGAGATCGTTGATCGTGAGCACATGAGCCGCAAGAAGGCCCGGCAATGCAGTGTCGGTCGCGACCAAAGTCACAACAAGATCCTCGGGGAGTTCGTGCAGTCCGTCCGCTAGCAACCCGATACTGACCACCGCACTTGTACTGAATGCAGGGAAAGTCGCAGATAGAGGCTCCGTAGCATCGCCGCCACTGGCGGGACCAGCATAGGCAAGATCAATAGTCACCGGAACGGAAGCCGGAGCAGAGAGCGACAAATCCAGCAGGGAAGTCGTTCCCTCATCTCCCGCCGAAGTGGCGAGCGCAAACTCGACGCTCGGAGGAGTTTCATCGTCCAACAGAGACACATCATGGCTCGCGCCCAACCCAAGCCCACAATTCAAGAGATTTTGGAGGGTGACGACTGCGTGCTCGGTTCCCTCAAAGTCCCCGTCATCGATTCCGCTTAGGTCCACCGAAGATGTCAGACCTCCCGCGGGGATCACGAGGCCCGTTTGCTGGGAGAGAGCGTAGTCAAGGCCGAGCTCGGCACTCCCCGAGACACCAAGATCGAACTGGGAGTCAAACGAGGAAAGTCCACTCAGCTGAATATCCAGAGTGTGGCTCAGTACGCCTTCAGGCGCCTCGCTTGCTGACAGAAGGAACGATACCTCTGGAAGGACTTCGTCATTCTGAATGGTGACAATGTGCTCGACCGTCAACCCCAAGGTCGCGTTGGTTGGTACACCCAGGAGGAGGCGCACATCCTCGTCATTCTCATAGATCAGGTCGGGGATAGTCGAAAGGACCAGATCAAAGGTGCTCGCGCCAACAGGAATCTCAAGGGGCGAATTCTGGCTCAGGGTGTAGTCTTCTCCCTGAAGGGCTGCCCCCAGGCTGCCAAAGGTGACCCGCACGGACTTGCCTGAAACCGCTGGCGCTCCGAGAGCATCAAACAGCCCCAGGGTCACCAGCACACTGGCTTCACCATCTTCCAAAACGCTTGATGAGGCACTCAGGAACTCGACCACTGGTGGATCGTCGTTGTCCCCAATGTCCAGCAGAAAAGCTGTGGCCAGGCCAAGACTCGCATTGATTGGTGGGCCCAGATCCAGCTGAAGAGTCTCAACCAACTCATCAATAAGATCGTCGATCAAGTTGATCTGGACGCTTGCCTGAACCAGCCCTGGAGGAACAACGAATTCTGTCTGGGGCAGAACGAAGTCCAGACCGTCGGTCGCTGTGCCGGAGAGCACAAAGGGCACACGCACCTCCAAACCGGAAGGTGCATTCAAATCCAAGAGGACGTTGTAGATGCCATCTCCTTCGTTGACAGCAGAGACCCCGATGGCGAATTCCGCGACAGGAGGCATATCATCGTCCGTAATTGTGACCGTATGCTCGACCGGAACGCCCAGGCTGGCGAAGTCCGCACTCTGGATGGTCAGGACTATGGTCTCATCGAGTTCATGGAGCAGGTCACCGATCAGATCCAGGTCCAGGGTCGCGGCGACCTGCCCCTCGGGAATCACCAAGGTCGCGGCCACGCCGCTGTAGTCCACCAGAGGGGTCGCGGTCCCCCCCACTCCGATGTCCAAGACGATCTCGCGTCCTGAAGGAGCATCCAGAGCAAGACCTATACTGGTCGAACCGGCAGCCTCATCGACCGCTGAAGCAGGAGAGATAAATGCAACCACCGGGGGCTCGTCATCATCGCTGATCGTAGTGGCGCTGGTCCCCTGTGCCCCCGGTAGCGCATTGATGAGAGCGCCCATGGACAGTTCGATGGTCTCATCCGCTTCATCCAACACATCGTTCACAATGAAGAGATCGAAGCTGGCGCTCAGGTTCCCGGCCAGAATGTCCACGCTCGCAGGAACGCCTGAGTAGTCCGCAGGCGTGGTGGCTGTTCCGCCAACAATCAGCGGCACGGTCACATCAAGGCCTGAAACAGCAGACAATGTCAAGGTAATCGATGTGCTGCCAATCCCTTCGGCAACCGCGCTCCCCGGGAGATCGAACCCTACGGATGGCGTCACATCATCATCGATGAGGGTAAGTGTGTGCGCATCCACAAGACCCAAGGAAGTATTCACAGGAGCAGAAAGCGTCAAGACCAGGGTCTCGTCCAACTCATCAAGGGCGTCATCGAGCAAGACCAACGGGATCTCGAAACTGGCAGTGCCCGCAGGAATCAAGACTGTCACCGGAACGCCCGAGTAGTCAGCTCCATCAGTTGCGGTTCCGCTGATCAGAAGTGCTGCGCCAGCATCCAGACCTGATACAGCGTCAAGCAGCACGCGAATCACATGACTACCAGCAGCCTCAGAAGCTGCGGATGCAGCCAGCTCAAAACTCATGGTGGGCGCCGGGTCATTATCCGCCAGAGTCACCATGTGCGTGAGAGACCCTCCAAGAGTTGCATCCACGGCATTGGACAAAGTCAGGACAACCGTCTCGTCCCCCTCGTGCAGGACGTCATCCACCAGATTCAAGACAACTTGAGCTCCGAGCTGGCCCGCAGGGATGGTGACCTCTGGCGAAGCAAGGGAATAATCATCCCCGTCCAGGGCTGTCCCCCCCAGGACCGGGGAAACCACCGCATCCACACCCGATACCACATTCAAGCTGACCTGCAAGAAATGCTGCCCATTCCCCTCGCCAGCGAGACTCTGGGCAAGGTCAAACTCAATTACCGGCAGGGGATCATTGTCTGCAATCGTCAGCGTGTGTTGGGACAGGACACCGAGGATTCCATTCTGCGGGTTGACCAGATCAATGATCAGGGTCTCCGTGTGTTCGTATCGCAAGTCCTCAATCAGGGCCACGTCGAGACTTCCCGCAGCCACCCCTGCAGGGATCGAGAGCGTTCCTGCCACTGGTGCATAGTCCTGGCCCTCCAGAGCAGATCCGCTCAAGACCAAGTCCGCGCTGACCACCTGCCCCGAGGGAGCCGACAGAACGAACCCGATCTGCTGCACCCCGTCTGCCTCACCCGCAGAACTGCCGCCCAGGACAAAGGCCAAGGTGGGGGCCACATCGTCGTCAGTCAAGGTCACGGTGTGCGCCTGGGTAACGCCCAAGCCAGCATTCACTGCCGCACCCAACAAGACGGCAATCGTCTCGTCCGGCTCGTCGAGCAGATCATCGACCAGGCTCAGATTCACCAGCACCGACTGGGCGCCAGCCGGGATCACCACGGGTGAAGCGTCGATGCCGTAGTCAGCCGGATCGATCGCAGTGCCGCTCACCGTGAACGGAATCGTCACATCAAGCCCCGAAACCGCATCCAGACTGATGCTCACGACATGGGAACCGGCGCCCTCAAGCACGGTCGAGCCCGCCAGATCGAACTGCACCACCGGCGGCAAGTCATCATCCAGAATCGTCGAAATGTGCGAGACCTGGGCCCCAAGCGTCGCGTTGCCGGGTACACCCAGCGTCACCACCACGGTCTCGTCAAGCTCATCAAACAGGTCCTCGGCCACATGCAGGCCAACTGATACCGACAAGGAACCGGCCGGGATCACCACCGGCGAGGCATCAATACCATAGTCAAGAGGGTCCACAGCCGTGCCACCCACCGTGAACGGCACCGTCACATCCAGCCCAGAAGCAGTGTCCAAGCTGATGCTCAGGGGATGGGTCACCGGGTCCTCGATCACCGATGAACTCGCAAGGTCGAACTGCACCACCGGCGGCAGGTCATCATCCACCAGGGTGAGCGTATGCACACCGGGTACCCCCAAGCTGGCGTTGGAAATCCCACTCAGAGCGAGCACCACGGTCTCGTCCAGTTCGTCGAGACTGTCACCCTGAGGAGTCAAGGTCAGGTTCGCCGTGAGAGCCCCCGCAGGGATCGTAAAGCTGGTACTGGCCAGGGTGTAGTCGCTGCCATCGGTAGCCGTGCCCCCCACCGCAACCGAACCAGTCACCGACAAACCCGAGGGAACATCAAGAGCCACCTCGATCAGCTGATCCCCGGCACTTTCGGATACGGAACCAGTAGCATTGACAAAGCTGATCACCGGAGGCGCATCATCATCGACGGCCACCAGGAGAAAGTCCTGCAGTTCCCCCAGATCCGCATCGTCACCTGGCAGCAAGCTGAGAACAAGCTCCTCATCGAGCTCATCTAGCGCATCGTCCAGCAGTTCCAATTGAAGAACCGCACTGACCTGACCTGCGGGGATGCGAATTGACCCATGACTGCGATTGAAGAAGTCCAGGCCTTCAGAGAGCGAGCCTTCCAAACCATAGGAGACATGGATGTCGAAGGACGCAGGACCCAGGAGGACAAGGTCGAGATCAACGATGCCCGCCCCCTCCGGGTAGCTTCCGCCAGCGGCCACGAATGCAACCAATGGCTTGGGGTCATCATCATTCAAGGTCAGCACGTGCTGAGCCAAGGGGCCAAGGGTGCCTGGGCTGACATCGGTCAGGCTCAGTGCAAGGTCCTCTGGATGCTCAAAAAGGCCGTCCTGCAAGATCTTCAGGTGTATTGCGGCGCTGGTCTGCAGCGCTGGAATCGTCAGGGAACCTTGCCCGGGATCAAGATAGTCGCCGCCCAGGCCCTGCTGGGCGTTGCCACCAAGGGCATAGGACAGGTTCAGTTCAAAGGCGCTTGGCCCCGAGAGCAGCACCTGCACATAAACCGAACCAAGGTCCTCACGTGTCCGTGAGGAGGCCGCGACAAACTGCACCACAGGAGGGGCATCCTGATCATGGATCAAGACTGCGTGTCCCTCAGATCCCGGAGTCGCCCCCACAGGAATGCTCAGGTCGAGGGACTCGTCTCCCTCATAAAGGCCATCGGAAAGAACCTGTACCGGAATGCCCAGCACCAGGCTGCCCGCCGGAATCACATGGCTTGTCGCAAGCGGCACGTAGTCGCTGCCGGACAACGCAGATCCCCGAGCACCAATTGTAAAGGGCACATCAAGGCCAGAAACAGCCGTCAAGGCGACCTCAACCACCGCCGTCTGCCCCTCATTCATGTCCGAAGAGGACAACACGAACCCCGGGGTCGGGGTCGCGTCATCATCAAGAATGGTATGAACATGCACCATCGGAGGTGCGAGGATCGCGTTGACAGGTGCAACAAGACTAAGCTCGATGGTCTCGTCCAATTCGTCGAGTTCGTCATCCAGGATCGGCACGAATGCCTGGGCCGTCAGGGTGCCAGCGGGAAAGTGCACAGTGCCAGCAGGTGCAAGGTAGTCGTCCCCTACACCAGCAGTTCCTCCCATCAGCAGATCGACGCTCACAGCCAGCCCCGAGAGTTCTGTGAGTTCCAATTCAATCACCCGATCACCCGGGGCCCCTTCCAATTCCGAGCTGGAGGCCTGCACGAACTGCACATTCGGAGGGAGATCGTCGTCCACAATCGTAAGCACGTGAACCGTGGAACCGCTCAAGATCGCGTTCGTGGCCGCGCCGAGGGTCAATATGACAGTCTCATCCAGTTCGTCGAGCAGATCGTCTTCAATGCTGACTTGAATCACCGCGCTGGTTGTTCCCGCAGGCAGAAGAACAGGAGACGAACTGACGCCAAAGTCTGGCCCTTGAGCAGCGCTACCCGAAACAATAAAGGGCACACTGACATCAAATCCCGAGGGCGCGGAAAGTTGAATCTGGACCGAAACCGTGGCGACGTCTTCCTGGTGTGAAGAGGTCCCAAGTACAAAGCCGATGGTCGGCTGCGGGTCCGAGTCTTCCAGGGACAGGGTGTGGGTGACCTGTGAACCCAAAACCCCATCAACTGGCGCGCCGAGGGTCAGGACAACGGTTTCTGTGGGCTCGTCAAGCCCATCCGCGATCCAGATAAGGGGCAGCAGGCCCAAGGCGCTGCCCGCCGGGATCGTCAACAGACCTCCACCCGGATCGGTGTAGTCCGTGCCCAGAATCGCCGTACCAGCTGCGCTGTAGGGCAAATTGAGGACAACGCCTGAAGGAGCGCTCATGATCACGCGGACGGAGGCATCCCCTTCGCTCTCAGTAGAGCTGGAAGCTGCATTTTGAAACTCTACAGTCGGAATAGGGTCGTCATTGATCAGTGTCAGGGTGTGCTGAAGAAGAGACCCCAGCTGAGCGTTGCTGACTGCCAGCAGATCGATCACCACATGCTCGTCATATTCATATAGAGCGTCCGACAAAATCGTCAGATCAAGATCCACCAGACTCTGCCCGGGAAGCAGAGTCAGACTGTCTGGACCATCGAAGTCCACACCACGAATCGCGCTTCCGGAGTACTGCACATCGACAGTGACCGGCAGTCCCGAGGCACTGGAAAGCTGCAGTCCAATCAATGCCGAAGAACTGGACTCCAGCACCGAAGAGCTACCGGCCTGGAATTCCAGACTGGGAGAGGTCTCCTGCTGAAAAGTGATTTGCAGGCCGTCACTGAAATTATTGAAGGGAGCCGGGCTGGAGTCGGTATAGGTTGCCTGAAAATACAATGTGGTCCCAATACCGACCGCAGCAAAGTGATTGGCAGTGAAGTCGGCCGCATGGACCAATTGATTGTTGGTGATGGGCTGAATCCCCGTACTCGCCGCGCTGGAAAAATTAACGCAGAGAGTCGTTCCATTGGGAAAGGTCGTACCCTGACCTCCGTTGGACCAGGCCGTGGCCACATAGAACTGGCCCGAAGTATTGGGAACCGGACCCGCCCGAAGCTCCAACTGATTCCCAAGAATGCCGCAGGCACCGTTGGAACTCATCAATGCAGGCTGGCCCAAGGAGGACGGAGCAGAACTACAAAAATTCGCCTCAGGACACTGGGCTGAAGCCAAATGACTGAAGATGACAGAACAGCCCGCTAGAAGCGCGAAGACGAGCTTGTCTTGAATTGAGCGGTACATCGGGTAAGGACACTGGCGAGGTGTGTGGAGAGTGCCCCAAGGGGCACGAGGCAGCCTGAGGAGCACCCCCTACAATAGGGTGCAGACAGGCCCCCATGGGCAACAGGGGATCCCGCCTGAACAGCCGTAATTGTAGATAAATTCAGGAAATTGCATATAGCTCCTGAGGACGAAATCCAACTTTTTGACCCCCATGCAACCAAAAAGGTTCCCACAAGCCCAACAAGGCCGCTGTCAAAGCCGTCTGTCTGGTTCTCCGAGAAAGGTTTTAGTGGGGCAAATTCCTGGAAGGCCCTTTTCGAAGCCCCAGAAAAGCCAGCAGATCCGATAGGGCTGGCGGCTGCAGCCACCAGATCAGGACGCCATAGGACAGGACCCCAATCGCAATCTCAACCAGCAGGGAGGGAACTGGAGCCAGACTCGTGCCGAGCAGAGCATGCCCCCCCATCACCGCGACCACCATGCCAAGAGTGGCCAACATGATTGAAAGCAGCGGGCGCAATGCATCCGCAAGACTCATGTCCATCAGATTCAAGGCCGTGCGCCACGCCCAGGGGGAGAGCAGCAACATGGTCACGGACGCTCCGCCGGCCATGATCGCTCCGAGTTCCACACCCTCGCGACCTCTGAAAGCAAGAACCAAAGCCCCTTGCACCAACAGGCAAGCCGCACTGGTTCCGAGGTTCACTCGCAACATCAGATCGGTTCTCTTGAGGGAAATGAAAACCGAACCAACGCTTGAGAGAATCGTGAAGAGCAGAGCGTAGGGCAGCAAAGCCGCTATGACCCACCCTGCAGCAGCCCAATTGGGATTGTCCAGGACCAATACGAGCGCCGGCACAATCAAAGCAACGCCCACGAGCGCCGGGAATACTGCCAGCGCGGTCCCTCCTAGCCCACGGGAATAGAGACGTCTCATGGTTCCGATGTCATCCTGGACGCGTGCCAGGGCCGGCAGAAGGACCCCGCTGGCAATCGGCGCCAGCATGCGTGCTGGCCTCAGAATCATCCTGTGGGCGAATCCGTAGATGCCGAGGGCCGCTTCCCCACCGAAGTGTGAAATCAGGACCCGATCCAAACGCTGAAGCGCATAGGTTCCAACCGAAGATCCGACCAGATTGAGCGAGAAGCTCGATACCTCACGAATGTACTTCATTCGAAAGGTGAACGACGGAGTCCACGCCCGTTGAGCCACCCACAAGGTCAGACTGCGCGCACCATAGGAGCCGACCAATGCCCAGACAAGAAGTTCGGGTCCGGGGTAACGATGCAAGAACACGAGAACCACCAATCCATAGGTCAGTGAGTTGACGATCTCCCCGAGAGCCACGCCACCAAAGTGCAAATCGCGCATCAGCAGCCGCGCATGGATACTTCCCAACGCAAACAGGGGAAAACTCCAGGCCAGAATTCGCAACAGCGGAGCTGCATCCTCAGCACCAAGCATGACCGACAGTGGGACCGCAAAGAGGTAGGCCGCCCCACCCAGAAGCACGCTGATACCAAACTGCAGCCAAAACACCGTTGAAACAAAACCAGCGGAAATCTCCTTGCGCTGAATCACCGCCTGACCGACTCCGGCATCCACCAGCACGTCCAAGAGCCCTCCCAATATCAGAGCCGCCTCGAACACCCCCATGGCCGTCGGATCAAGGATCTTGACGATGTAGAGCAGAACCAACTGGCGTATCGCCATGGAAACCACCCTGCTGATGGACGTGAATCGGGCCGCAGAACGCAGTGAACCTGGACGAGCCGACATGGTCGGGCTCATCCTACGGTGCACCTTTCCAGCTGATGACAACATTCTCTAATTGAGGCACGAAGGGCACACAAATTCGAACGGTCAGGACTTTGCTAGAAACGGTCAGGACTTTGCTAGAATGAACTCTGCGACCCAGGAGGCCATGACTCCTCCCGAAGGGCCGTGCCGCTACCATCTCGCCCCATGAGTTCCGAACCCAACACATCCCGCACGAGCACCGTCATGAGCCTCGCTGGGCTGCCCTCCCTGGCCTGCCTCCTATGGGACAGCCCAGAGAGTGCCCGCGACTGCCCCCGAGGGAGCATTCGCCTGACCGAAGAGCCTGGCACCGGATTGCTCTACAACGCTGACTTTGATCCGCACCTGGTTGAATACCAGGAGGGGTACGAAAACTCTCTCAGCTTCAGTCACACCTTCAGTGGGTATCTGAAAGGCTACGCCAAGCAAGTGGTGAGCACTGCACCCTGCGATAGCCCGCGCATTGCTGAAATAGGCTGCGGCGATGCAGAGTTTCTTGTACATACGATCGAAGAAGGCGCGGCTGCAGGCCTGGGAATCGAACCCTCATGGAAACTGGATCGCGTCCCCGCCCTGGCTGATGGACGCGTCCAAATCCTTCCTGAGGCACTCGACTCCAACACAGCCTCCAAGCTACGCGCCTTCGAGCCAGACCTGGTGATTTCTCGACAAGTCCTGGAACACGCCACGGATCCGGTCGCCTTCCTGAACCTCATACGCGAGTCCCTCCTACCCAAGCCTGTGCCCTGCGTGATCGAAGTGCCCAGCGCAACCTTTATGTACAAGGGCGGGACTCCTTGGGAGGTTATCTACGAGCACCGCTCCTACTTCACCGAAGAATCCCTTGGCTTGATCATGGAGAAGGCGGGCTACGAAGTTACTGGAATGGAGACAACCTTCAACGGTCTTTTCATCTCGGCCACGGGTCTTCCAAATCCAAGCGTCAAGGTACGCCCCCAGTCAACTGATCCGGATGTCGCCCACTGGCGCGATGCCTGGAAGGAACGCCTGGAGACTTGGAAGAGAGACCTCAACCACCGCCGGCAAGAAGGGCAACGGGTGGCCCTCTGGGGCGCTGGAGCCCGGGGAATCATGTTCCTCAATCTCGTCGATCCTGATAATTTCATCGGGAAGACAATCGACCTGAATCCACGCAAGTACGGCTATCACACAGCTGGGTCCGGACACGAGATCTCGCCCCCGAGCGACCTGGTGGCCTATCAGCCCCAGATGGTCATCATCATGAATCCGGTCTACGAGGAAGAAATTCGCGCAGACCTGGCCAAACTCGGCTTGAAGCCGGAGATTTGCATCGCCTGAGTCAATCCTATGCTGCACTGCCGCTTTTGCAACGCTCCCCTTGAGCACACCTTCGTGGACCTGGGATCAAGCCCACCCTGCGAGTCCTTCCTCACCGAAGAGGAACTCCATCAGGGAGAGACCTTCTATCCTCTCCATGTGCGCGTTTGCTCCAAATGCCTTTTGGTTCAAATTCCAGAGTGCCTGCCCGCCACAGAGATCTTTGACGACTACGCCTACTTCAGTTCGTTTTCGGATAGCTGGCTGACCCATGCTTCAAATTATTGCGAGGCCATGATCAAGCGCTTTGACTTGAACCAGAACAACTTCGTTGTGGAACTCGCATCAAACGATGGCTACCTGTTACGCAACTTCGTGAAGGCAGGCGTCCCCTGCCTTGGGATAGAGCCTTCGGGCAATGTGGCCGAAGCAGCCAAGAAAGTCGGAGTCGAATCCCTGGTCAGGTTCTTCGGCATCGAAACGGCGAGTCAAGTTCACAAGGACCGAGGCCCTGCGGACCTGATCACCGCCAACAACGTGCTTGCCCATGTGCCCGACATCAACGACTTTGTGGCTGGTGCCGCCCACTTGCTGTCCCCCAACGGAGTGATCACCTACGAGTTTCCCCACCTCTCGCGCCTGATCGAAGAATGTCAGTACGACACGATCTACCACGAACACTTTTCCTATCTCTCCCTGCTTACGGTCCAGACCATCGCGGCGGCTCACAATCTGACTGTCTTTGACGTGGAGGAATTGCCGTCCCACGGGGGCTCCCTGCGAGTCTTCCTGAAACACAAGCAGGCTAACCACGAACGACTGCCCAGCGTGGATGAAGTGCTTGCGGCAGAAGAGTCCATGGGACTGCACCACATCGATGGCTACCTCGGCTTTCAGCCCAGAGTCGAAGCGTCCAAGCGCTCAACTCTCAAATTTCTGATCGAAGCCAGGGAAAAGGGCGAGAGAATCGTGGCCTACGGAGCCCCTGGCAAGGGCAACACCCTGCTCAACTACTGTGGCATCAGAAGCGACCTGATCGAGTTTGCCGTGGACCGCAACCCCTACAAGCACGGGCGCTACACCCCTGGAACCCACATTCCAATCCACCCTGTGGAGGCCCTGGAAGACTTCAAGCCCGACTGGATAATGATTCTTCCCTGGAATCTGCAACGGGAGATCACCGCCCAGCTAGCCCCTATGATGGCTCAGGGCACGCGCTTCGTCGTGCCCATCCCCACTATGACCGAGGTCAAACCCACAACATGAAAGTTGTCCTCTTCTGCGGCGGACTGGGTATGCGCCTGCGCGACTACTCTGACTCCATTCCCAAACCCATGGTCGAGATCGGCTACCGCCCGATCCTGTGGCACGTCATGAAGTACTACGCCTCCTTCGGGCACACCGACTTCATCCTCTGCCTTGGTTACAAAGCGGATGTGATCAAGCGCTACTTCGTCAACTACCAAGAGTTCATCTCCAATGACTTCGTACTAAAGGGCGACGACCAGCCCAAGATGCTGGCCTCAGATCTTGAAGACTGGAAGATCACTTTTGTGGACACGGGCTATGACTCCTGCATCGGAGAACGCTTGCGCCGGGTGCGCAAGCACCTGGACGGAGAAGAGATGTTCCTGGCGAACTACAGCGACAACCTGACAGACTTCCAGTTGCCAAAACTGGTCTCTGCAGTAGAGGACTCAGATGCAGTTGCCGGCTTCATCACCGTGCCGCCACCCATGAGTTTCCACATCACAGAAACAACTGAAGACGGCAAGGTCGCCAGAATTCTCGAAAGCAAGAAATCGGGCCTTTGGATCAACGGAGGTTGCTTCGCCCTTCGCAACGAGATCTTCGATTCGATGCGGGAGGGGGAAGAGCTGGTGATCGAACCCTTCGCCCGACTGATCGAGGAGCAACGATTGATTTCCGTACAGCACACTGGCTTCTGGCAGAACATGGACACCTTCAAGGACCGTGTGATGCTCAACGAGATGCACGAACGTGGCAACGCCCCCTGGCAGGTCTGGGACAGGGCCTAGCGCTCAGTCCAGCGCAATCCTTCGTCCAGGCGCTCTTCGGCTCTGTGCCTCAAGATCGTCTTGATTCGCAAGTAGCGCTCCGAGAGAAGATCCTCTTTGGTCAATCCCTCTGCCAGATAGGTATCCCGCAGTTGCTCAATGCCCTTCGCCACGGTCCACTGGGGCTTGAACCCGGGTAGCTCACGCTTGATCTTCTCAAAATTGACCCGGTAGTCGCGCTTGTCCGGACCGGCACCCTCCGCAAAACCCAGTTGACTGCCCTCGACAGCCTTGGCCACCATCTCGGCAACCTCACGGATGCGATAGTTCTCCTCGGTGATACCCA
Source organism: Planctomycetota bacterium (assembly GCA_014238415.1). Classification (GTDB taxonomy): domain Bacteria; phylum Planctomycetota; class UBA1135; order UBA1135. The sequence continues at coordinate 42,195 of JABABA010000018.1, forward strand.
CATTGAAGGCCTGATTGTGAATCGAATCGATGGGTGCTGCTAGAGCCGCCACCATGGCACGTCCAATGTCCTCCACATGCACCAGGGGTCGCCAGGGAGTGCCATCGGACTGCAATCGAACTTCGCCGGTGGTCAAGGCATATCCGGTCAGGTTGTTGACCACCAGGTCAATGCGCAGACTTGGAGATACCCCATAGGCAGTGGCGTTGCGCATATAGGTGGGCGAAAAGCCATCCCCTGCAAGCTCCATCAAGGCGCGCTCCACCTTGATCTTGGACTCCCCATAGGGTGTCTGGGGATTCATGGCAGCATCTTCGGTCAGGATCGAGTCGCCACTCTTGCCGTAGAGGCTGCAGGAAGAACTGAACACAAAACGCTGCACGCCAGCCTTCTTTGCAGCCTGCGCGCAACGGACAGTTGCATCGCTGTTGATCTGATGGGTCAAGGCAGGATCCAGGTCCCCCAAGGCATCATTGGAGAGAGCCGCAAGGAACACAATCGCATCTATACCCTCCAGGTTCTCAGGTTTGAGATCGCGGATGTCCAGGGCGTGTTGCTCAATCGAAGGTGCCTCCAGAAACTGGCAACCATCAAAGAAGCCCGTATCCAAGCCCTTGACCTGGTGGCCGGCATCGAGCAAAAGGGGAATCAATACCTGGCCCACATAGCCAGAGTGTCCGGTGACGAGTACGCGCATGGAGCTAGCGAGGAGGTAGTGAAAAGGTGTCTATGAGAAATCGAGTGTCAATTTGCGGGCCGTAAAGGCCTCCGCGTATCCACTCGCCGCGTTGCATTCCACCCCGCGCAGACGCGCCAGGGCTCGAAATGCCTCGGGGTCAAACCATGGCCGACCCGCCTGACTGGGAAAGTGTGCCTCCAGGTGCTGCAGCTTGCGATCCATCTGAGCCACATCGAGAGGCACGAACAGGTTGGGCTGCCCAAGGTCTCCTTCGAACTTGGCGATCTCAAATTCCAGAACCGCTTGATCGCGAAATGTCTGCCAGATCACCTCAGCGCAGGTGCGATGGTCCTGGTGGCGATCCTCAAGCCTGTGGCTGAATACAAGGTCGGGCGCAAAGGTCTGCTGCAACTCCCAGAGTCTTGACTTGAGGTCCCCCAGTTGGGACGGAAAGAGGTTCTCGGTCAGATCCCAGACATGAACCTCACAACTGGCAGCTCCGCGAGCCAGACCGGCAACGCTGGCGCGCGCCTCTTCCGCCCTTGAACCCGCAGCAGAAGCCACCACCCAACAAAGGTCCACCGCACGATCTTCGAAGAGGCGCAACAGAGTCCCTCCCGCTCCGATCTCCAGGTCATCCGCATGGGCTCCGAGGCAAAGCACCTTGAGCGGCGCAATTTGGGATGAAGGCAGAAAGGAAAGCACTGGAATCAAGGGCTGAAGGGCGAAGCGCTCAACGGGTCAAGCTGAGAGGCTATCATACTCCCAGCGCCTGCGCCGCGAAACTTGATTCACTTGAGAGCATCTCCGAACCCCTGCTCGGGGGCGATGAGGGCAGCACCCTTGTGGATTGAAACCTATGCAATTGCCAAAAGCACCCTTGTACGGACTCGCTTAGGTCCCTCCCCCCGCTACCCTGGAAGCGCCATGGAAACCAGCCCCAGCTTGCCCCCGGGCGTCGCCTTCATGAATGGTCCCCATGGCACCTGCCCCACCTGCTCGGTGCCTGGGCGCGCGCTCTATTCGGTGGCCCGGGTGCCAAGCACCTCGAACGTGCTGTTCCATACCCAAGCAGAAGCCCGGGCGGTTTCCATGGGAGCCCTCGAACTCGCCACTTGCGACTCTTGCGGCTTGCTCTGGAACGCAGCGTTCGACGAGAGCCTGGTAGACTATCGCCAGGGCTATGAGGAGACCCAGAGCTTCTCCCCCACTTTCCGCAGTTGGCTCGATGCAACCGCCGGTGAAATCGCCCAGGAGCACCAACTCGAGGGCAAGCTCGTTGTGGAGATTGGTTGCGGCAAGGGCGAGTTCCTCGCCAGCCTGTGCGCTGCAAGCGGCGCCCGTGGATTGGGCATCGATCCATCCGCCAGTGCTGGCCGCGTGGACTTGAGTTCTGGCGCAGGGCTTGAGTTCCTCCTCGAACCCGTTGGGAACATCAACCCCATCAATGATGTTGAGCTGATCGTCTGCAGGCACACCCTGGAGCACGTCATACAAATAGGTCCCTTTCTGCGGGAGATTGAGCGAGCCTGCTCTCCACACACACCCCTGCTGATCGAAGTCCCCGATCTTACGCGGGTGCTCACCGAAGGCGCCTTCTGGGATCTCTACCACGAACACGCCACCTACTTCACACCTGGTTCCCTGGCGCGTTGGATCCGGAGCATGGGCAGACCGGTGCAGACCCTTGGACGGGTCTATTCCGATCAGAACCTGATGCTGTTTTCGGATCCCGAACGCCCGGATGACTTGCAATTACAAGGCGAGTCCCCGATCGAACAGCGCCGGGCCATTGAGCAGTTCAATCAACAGGCCAAGGAATCCATGGCGCGCACCAACAGCCTGTTGAACGAGATCCATGCAGGAGGGGGAACCAGTGTCCTGTGGGGAGCAGGCTCCAAAGCCACGGGTCTCCTTGTGACCCTGGCAGTCGAGGACCAGGTGGCCGCAGTCGTGGACATCAACCCGGACAAGACTGGCAGCCACATCGCGGGCACGGGTCACCGGGTCATTGCCCCCGGGGAACTGCAGGAGATCAAGCCAGATCTGGTGCTGGTGATGAACGCCCTCTATTGCGACGAAATCAGCGCAAGCTTGAAGGCCATGGGCTTGGCCACGCGGATAGAAGCTCTTTCCTGAGTTCTAGCCGATTGAACGACTGAACTCCGGCCTGAAGCGATTGAGAACCGCCCCCAGAAAGTGAACTCCAGCGCCCTCTATGCGTATGCGCGCTTCCGCAGCATCCGCCTTCAAGCTGACTCGCGCACGAGCCACCAGGATGACCGCATCCACACTGTCCAAGAGAGCGGTTGTGGAAGCCTCAGTCAGGATAGGTGGACTATCAATCAGAATCACCCCTGCAGAGTTCGACAACTCAGCAAGCGCACTCTTGAAAGCATCGCCGGCGAACTCTCCAGCCAAGGGTGAGCGCTTGCTGCCTGGGGGCAGCACGCTGAGTTCTGGCAATCCAGGAGCAGTGTGGAGGGCTTCGGTGAGCTTCACGCTGTTACCCAATACATCCGACAACCCTGGTTCCGCAGGAACACCGCAATAGGTAGAGAGAGATGGACGCAGGAAGTCTGTTCCCAAGAGCACCGTTGGATATCGCAAGTGACGCGCCAGGTTGACCGCGATAGACGCGGCCAACACACTGGTACCGCAGCCGCGCTCAGTACCCGTAACCAGGATACGACTCGTCGGCCGCTCGCGCACATAGTCTGCGCAACCCTTCCAGAGACTCTGCTCCAGTCCGGCAAGGCCAGATTGGGCTTGTTCGATGGGTAGCGGTTGGACTTCGTTCTGCGCCATGGCTCAGGTCACCTTATTTGGGCGCAACTTGCGCAAGGACTTGTATTCGTCGATCACCGCCAGCACAGGAATGTCCAGGGCTTTCTCCAGGTTCTCTCGATACCGCAGACGACGATCGCGCAATTGGCGCAGAACAGCAATAGCCATTCCCAGAGCGAATCCGCCAAAGAGACCACCTACCAGTAATTTCATCCGCTCGGGCCCAGTCTTGTCGGGCTGCAGATCCGCCGTGGTGAGGGTGCGCAGATTGCTCTCGCCCTCATCGCGGGAATCCTGAATACCCTGGTCCTTGACGATCGCCGAGCGCAGGCGTGAAACCTCCCCCTGTTGCGCTTCGATGTCTGAACGCCAGCGAGCATGCTCGCCAACGCAACCATCCATTCGGCGGAGTCTTTCCACCTGCTTTTCCCGAGCCTGCTGAGCTGTGGGCAACTGGGCCTCCACCCCCTCAAGATCCGCCTTGTAGACTGCGATGCTGACCTGTAATTCTAGAAGTTCCGAGTTGGGCACTATCTGGTCCACGGCAATGCCGTCATCCACCACTGGCTCCTCTTGCATCAGACGCTCCATCTCGCGGGTCAGGTCATCGATATCCTGGTTGAGCTTCCCAAGCATCTCAGCCCGGCGCACTGGATCGTTCTCGCGGTCGAAGTACTCAATGTCCTCACGCCGTTCCTTCATACGATCGATTTTCCCAAGCAGCCGAGGAATCTCGGGATTGGCCACCTGCCGCGGCAACTCGGTGACCGTGATGGTTTCGCCCATTCCCGCTGTACGTGCCTCGAGCGATCGAATGCTGACCAGTAAAGCACTCCGCCGGGTGGTCGCATTCAAGACACTATTGTCCAAAGCGCTCACAGCCTGCAACAAGCCGTCACGTTCAGCTTCCAGGTCGTAAAATCCACAGGTGCCCTTGTGCTCCCGAAAGTCCTCACCAGCCCTGCGTAGCTTCTCTTCCTGCTCATCCAAGAGAGCGGTCAGACGATTCAACTCCGGACTGTAGTGTTCGTTGTGTTGATCGATGAATGCCTTGACCAGGGCCGTGGCTGTGAGTTGAGCATCTTCCGGAGTCCAGGCATCAGCCTGCACCACGATCACCTGGGAGCGTCGACCGGTGAGCACGCGCGTACGGTCCATCAGGATCTCAGCAGCAGCACGGATGGCCTTGGGCTCGTTGTCCCGAATCGCTCCGCCCGCGCTTCCCACATTGCCCTGCAGGAACGCCTGCAGCCCATGCATCAGACGCGCGTGCAACAGAGTCGATGGTCCATCTTCGGCGGTGGGATCCGGGATCCGCAAGACCCAGGATGGTGTCAGGTCCTGAGCCACGCGCTCGAACACTCGAGGATCAGTCAACAGCATGATTTCGTCCTCAATCCCTGGCACCGTCCGGATGCCATCGTCAATCCCGATGGCATCGTCCGCACTGCGTGTTTCAGCAATGCCAGGGGTGTATTGCAGACGAGCCTCTGAGGTGTAGACATTGGGCTGAGAAGCCGCCAGGAAGAGACCGGTCGATGCGCCCAGGATCGTGGTCAAGAGCAGCCAGCCGCGGGACCGCAGGGCCCCGTAGAGGATTAGGACCTTAAGGTCCAGGCCACCTCCTTCACTCTCGTCTTCGAACTCGTCTCTCATGGGGGGCCCTACGCACTAATTACCGCGCGGAATGAACAAATCGGTGAAATACGGGAAAGGAATCATGCGCCGGATCCAGGAATCCAGGAACAAGCCGGCATCATCGACGCGCGTGTTTGGTACATAGAGTACATCGTGAGCCTGCAACAGGACTGTATTGCCCCGGCCCCAGTGCTCCTCGCGGATGTCCAGCACCCAGGAACTTTGAAGCTTTGACACTGGATCAAAGCGCACCAACAGGGTGTTCCCCAGCCAGGAGGTCCTGTTGTTGGGACCACCGGCCATGGCCAAGGCCTGCAGCAAGGTCAGATCGGCCGCGACTGGAAGGATGACTTCCCCCGGTTCTGCCACCTCGCCCATCACAAAGACCCTATTGGGTGCTTGCTGAACGACAATCACCGAGAGGGTCGAGTCCCTGCCTTCCAACATGGGTCCATAGAGTTCCTGCAACTTGTCCTGCAGTTCCTCTGGCAACAAGCCCCCGACCAGTAGCGGCCCCAAGCCAACAAAGGAGCAACGTCCATCAGACTGCACCTTTATGCTCTGGTTGAATTCACTGGCGTAACTGAACTTGATTTCAAGGGAGTCTCCAGGGGAAAGCCGGTCGAGACCCTCGTAAAGAGTTGCGTTGATCTCCTGCGCAAGGACATGCATCGCAGGGCCTTGGGGAGTGGAACAGCCCACCAGGACATGCAGAGCAGAGAAGACAAGTAAGCGAGTGAACATGAGAATCCGTATTGATGAGGCGGCTGTATCAGCCAAGAAGTGATGGTAACCGATAGCCCTTGCCCAAGAGGGTCGTTGTCTCAATCCAAGACACGCTCAACCCCCTGTAGAATGCCTGCCGCATCGATATGAAGGGTGCTGGGTACAGGCAGATCACCAACATCCATCAAGGCACCTAGACTCCCTTCCCGCAGCTCTGGTGAGAAAGGCGCAAAGAGCGCCTCGCCTGCGATGCCCCACTGGTCAAGCAGACGCACCGCTTCGGAACGGCGCACGCCCGGATCCACGCAAACCAGCTGCAGACGCGCCCTCGCGTCAGGATCCATGGTGGCCAGGCCGCGTACACAGGGGCTGCAGGCGCAAGACCAGAAGTGCAGGTCAACAGCGACTCCCGATGCCAGATGGCGCGCCTCACCCGCGGCGTTCTCCAAGACTATAGGTGGAACCTTGGCTCCAATTGGCATACGCAGACCCCGGGGCCAAGGATCGCTGAGCTGGCCAGCCTCAACCTCTACAGCCCTGGGACTGCTCTCGCCCTGCACGATCAGATAGACGCCACCAGCCTTGACAATTCCCTGAGAGCTCCAGACTGCATCACCGGGCCAATGAACCTGCACCTCGGCACTAGGTCTTGATCCCAGGCCGAAGATCAAGTTGGGCGATCCTGAGGTGGCAAATCCACTGCCACGAGCAATCACCTGAGCAACCGGCCCCGCTGGCCCCTCCAAGACCACCGTTGCGCCGATCGCCTCGGGGTGCCCCTGAGTTGCCCGCAATTGGATGGTCACCGCCCGAGATTGCGAACCGAAGTCATTGCGCCACAGTTGGTGACGCTCAGCTTGCAGGTTGTGACAAAAGAGATCCGAATCCCCGTCGCCGTCAAAATCCGCCGCCACTATTGAACGCCCATCCAGGGGAGAGTCGCTGCCCAACAGAACCGATAGGTCACTGAAGCCTCCCCCTTCACGAGCCATGAACAAGCGATTGCGCTGACGCCCGTTGAATGAAGTCCCACTTGGGTCCATGTGCAAGGCCCAGGGGTGAAAGGCCTCCTCATCGACCTCCAGACTCTGACTGGCATCAATTGCGAAACCATGGACACCTGACTCGTGAGAGCTGGAAGACGCCACCACGTGGCGCCAATAAGCAGTTCATGTGTCCGCGGGCAACTCGCCGGTGACAAACCCGTTGGCGCAGGCGAGATCGAGGCGTCCGTCCAGGTCAAAGTCAGCTGCAACTGTGCCCCAGGCCCAACCGGCGGCACCGGCTCCAGCGGCATCCGGCATGATTTCGAAGCCCGACCGAGTTCCCCGTAGCAAGTGATTGCCCTGGGCAAGACCGCGCAGGGAACGGGAGAGATCCCCCTCCCCAGTGAACTCCAAGGCTGCAAACATCCGGCGCCCGGTCCCGGAACTTGCACCTGCAAGGTAGAGGTCCAGCCAGCCATCCCGGTCAAAATCCCCCAGGGTGCCGCCAAAGGTCAGGCGTGCCTGAGATCCTCCGAGGCCCTGCTCATCGCGTTCGAAGCGACCGCCGCCCTTGTTACGCCAATAGCGATTGACGCCAAAGTGGTTGAGGGTCAATAGGTCCATGTCACCGTCCTGATCCAAATCTGCCGCCAAAGCCGAGGCGGTCCAATCCCGATCCTGCAAACCGGCTTGTATGGTTCCGTCTCGAAAGACAAACCCCTCTTGCCCCAGCAGCAGCCTGTCCGGCGCCCCATTGGTGGCTTGAATCCAATTGTCGTTGCGCATGGCTTCCATGCGGCCGTAGCCCGCAACAAACAGATCCAGAAATCCGTCCCCATTGAAGTCCGCTGCGACCATGCCAAGCGCCGGCATATTTGCACCCAAGCTCGCCTGCTTGGTGACCTCGGTAAAGTGGCCCTTGCCATTGTTCTCAAAAGCCCGCAGTGGATTGCCGCCACTTTCACCCGGATTGCTCCAGCCGATTCCCCCCAAGACCAGGTCCTGGTCCCCATCAACATCAAAATCGGCGAAGACCATGCCTGTACCCCCACCCGTATCCAGCAGGCCACACTCTTTCGCCGCCTCACGGAAGGTGCCATCGACCTGGTTCAAGTAGAGATAGCCTCGCACGGCATTGGGCAGGAACACATCGAGACGCCCATCGCCATCCACATCCGCCACGGCCGCACCATTCCAGCCCTCACTGTCATTGCCAGGCTGCCCGAATGCGGGCCCCCTCAGATTCACAGCCGTACTGTTGGTGACGTCAACGAATCCGGCCCCTGTACGTTCCAAGTCGAAGCCCGCTTCAAGTACCGCGCGGTCCAATGTCCAGACTCCGTCCACTCGTAGAAAGGCCCCACGCACACGCCGTGCCAGTACCTCATGTTTTCCCCCAAGCGTGGTCCCAGCAAGCTGCACCCGGAAGGTCACAACCCCGAAGGGCGAGGGATTCCCACGCTCGAACTCAGCCTCAAGTACATGCAATTCCGCCTGGGTCACCCGATTCCAGTTCGAAACAAGGGTGCTCAAATCCGCCAGCCAGGCCTGGCGATCCAAACCCGGACCCTGCACTGGCTGCAGTTCTCGCTGCAGAGCCCCAAGGGGCAAAGGCTGCTCCTTGCCGGCGGCCTTCCTGCCCAGAGCGTGCCCTAGAAATTCCGGCGTCAAGTGTTGCTCAAGACCCTCTATATCGCGCACCTGCAAGCGGTCGGCAAGCTCAGTCAAGAGGTCTCCGACCTCACCCGCCAATGCTTCTGCGGTGTAAGGACCACGGATCACGCTCGTTGGCTCCGCGATATTCAAAGGTGCCTGCTCTTCCGCTGTAATCCCAGAAACGGGGCCCTGCCCAGCCCCAGAAGGCTCAGCGAGCGGGCCGGATTGATGCCCGGATAAATTCTCGTCAGTACAAGCTGCAAGAATCAGGATCGCGAGACACCACCCAGGTCGATTGACACCCTGGTAGAGCATTGCACGATCCTACCCAATCACTCAATTGGTGGGGGTGATTCACCCGAATATCAGCCCCGATCCCCACCAGAGCCTCCCTGGAGACGACAGAACCCCCCTCTGAGACGAATGAAGAGGAATCTAGGGCTCTCGCGTAGGACGGGCTACAATCAAAGCAGTCATGGGCACGCAGGGTCAGCACACAGTACCCGTCAGCTTCGTTCTAGGAGCAAGCGGGACCACCGGCCAAGCCCTCGTCGAGGAACTTCGAATAGGCGCTGAGGCTCAAGGGGGTAGGGTGATCGCACACCTGCGGGAAGGCAGCCCACGTACCCCGGATCTGGTACAGCAGTTTGAAGACTGGGGCGCCGAGGTGTTGATCTCGCCCTTTGAAACCGACGCCCTCAAGACAGCCTTGCAGGATCTGGGCCCCAGCCACCTGTTCATCATGCATGGCACGACCCGTCGGCGAGCCAGGGCCGAGGGGATTCAAGGAGACCCTTACAAACTGGTCGATCTCGCTCTGACCCGCGTAGCTCTGGCAGCCTGCGATGGGCTGACCAATCTACCGCGAGTACTTTACCTCTCGGCTCAGGGCACGAGACCGCGAGCCAGGAGCCCCTACTTCCGAGCCCGTTTCGAGGCAGAGGAATCCGTACGTGCAAGCGGCCTGCCCTACACCATTGCCCGGGCACCGTTGATCCACAGCACCAACCGCAGCGACCCTCGACCTGCAGAGAGCCTGGGCGGCAGTGCCCTTGGACTGCTGGCGGGTACCCTGCGCACAGTGGGCTGCAAGCAACGCGCCGCGCACATTGCCCCGATTCAACCAGCCGAGTTGGCCCGTGGCCTGATCCACGCGGCCTTCAATTACACCACCCTGTCACGAGTGCTTGAAGCGGGAGAACTCCGCGACGAACGCCCGATTCACAGGGCTGACCCGATCCCGGCGACCCGTCGGGACGATGCCCGCCACTAACCCATGTACAGAGAGGACTCCCAATGCGCCATGCACAATCGCACGAGCAAGAAAAGGATCACGGCCAGCACACTCTTGAGGTGTTGCCCGGAGTGGTGGTTGGAGTCAACGGGCATGATGTGTTTGTGGACCTGGGACCGAGACGCCAGGGAGTGATCCAAGCGGATGCCTTCGACGGTCCCGCCACAATCGGCAGCCGCTACGACTTCGTTCTGCATGGCAGGGAAGAGAGCCTCTGGGTTCTGTCCCTGGCTGGCTCGAGGTCCATGAGTTCCTGGGTGGATGCGGAACCGGGTAACCTTGTTTCGGCACGAGTCCTACGCATGCACGAGGACGGGCTGCAACTCAAGATCGGCCGCCTGCACGCCTGGATGCCCAAGGGGCAAGCAGGGGTTCCAAAGGGTCACAACCCCTCAGAACTCATTGGCCGCACGGTACGCGTGGAGGTACTGGAAGTAGATCCGCGCCACCAGCGCGTGATCGTCTCGCGCAAGGCAGCCTTGCGCCGAGAGCGCGCAGGATTCAGCCTGCCCTCCCCTGGCGATCGGGTACAGGGACGCGTTGTGCGCCTGGAAGAATACGGTGCCTTTATCCAACTGGGTACTGGCCGCCAAGGACTGTTACACATATCCAATGTCTCCCATGAACCGGTCGAGGACATCGAAGACGTCCTACGCCTCGGAGAGTCGATCCAGGCAGTGGTGCTGCATGTGCGTGAAGGTGGCCGACGAATCGCTCTGGGCCTCAAACAGTTGAGGGAGAATCCCTTTACGCGTCTGGCCAAGACCGCATTTGAGGGCCAGATCATCGAAGGCATGGTCACCCGCATATTGCCCCACGGTGCGCTAGTGCGCGTGGAACCAGGTGTAATCGGTCTTCTGCCCAAGAGCCAAACCGCATCGCAGAAACCACTTCGCACTCTACTGCGCCGAGACCAGCGCCTGTGCGTGCGCATTCTGCGACTAGATACGGAACAGGAACAACTGACCCTCTCCTTGCAACATGTGAACGGTGCCGCGATCGCTCCTGACGAAGCGTCCCTGCGCCAGGATCTCAGCAAGCTTGCCAAGGAACTCGGCGCCACACATGCGAGCACAAATCTCGGTCGCCTCCTGAAGAACGCTTTGCACCGGGACGCGAGCTGAGGGCTCAGTCCCCCAGCAGCAACTCCACCTCGCCCAGTCCCCCGCCCATTTTGGGGTCAGCTCCAGGTACGACGCTGGTCAGAGTGATACGAATACTGCTGACCTTGCAGGGCTCAGGCAAGGAGAGCCTGCCCTTGCGTCGTTCGTCCGAGTGCATGCGAACGACCCCGACCGCTTTTCCGTTGACCTTGACTTCCGCCTCAAAGACCCGGGGCAGGGCACCGGATTGAATCGGCCAACTGAGGGGTTGGGTCAGGAGAATCGTATCCGCGAGGATCGGGCGCTTGAGTTTGATCCTCAAGCTTGGCTTGCGATCGGTCTGGGTCGCACGCCAGTGAGTGTGATAATCCCCATCGATAGCAAGACTCGCCGAGTGAGCAGCGTCCTTTGTGCTTGCACTCGCAGAGGCGCGCTGGCCATCCCAACGAGCCAAATCGATCAGATTCCGGGCATGCTCCTGTGCTACCTGCACCATTGGATCGAAAGCCTTGGGTTTGAATTCGACCAACATGGCCTGAGAATTGATGACCCGGGGGACCGACTCACCACTCCCCGGTCCAGTCTGATCCCCGCGGAGTGGCGCAAGCAGATGCACCTGCGCCTGGACCTGATACTTGCCAGGCCGGGTGAGAGACTGCTCGAACTCAAAGCGCTGGGTTTCGTTGGCCTTGGTGGATTCGCTCATGATCTCTTTGACCGCACGTCCATTCACAAACCAAACAACCTTGGTGATGCGCAGGCCACGATGGACCTCCCCCGGCCAGGCGTGTAGTTCACGAAGCGGCTTGGACCAGGCGGAAATCCACATCTGGCAGGGATCTCGCCCAATTCCCTGTAGATGGATACCCCCTTCCCGCAGAGAGTGGACCTCGCGCTTGGCTGATTGACCGCTACGGACGCCCTTGCCTGTGCTCGGACCTGTGGCCCGGTTCAGGAACAGAAGCGAGTAGGCCGTCCCAGGGAGATTCCCGGCAAAGGACCCGTCTTCCCGCTGGAGCCTGAGGATTGCAGCTGCACCCGCGCCATACCAATCCTCGCCGCCGATGCGCTCGCGACCGGTCAATGCACCAACCCTCTCGACGCCATACCAGGTGTAGAGCTGGTTCTGCGGCTCAAAGTGCCGATCGAGCCAGCGCAGCCCGCCATTGATCAAGCGGTCCCATGGAGTTGGGTCGTTGGGTGCCCCCTGCTGCAGGTGCAGTCGACAAATCGCCAGACTGCCGATCCCGGCGGCGGTCATCGACTGGCTGCCCTCGTTCCCACCCATGTGGTAGGAAAAGCCTCGGCCCTTGGTGCGATACCTACCCACGGCTCTAGCCACCGAACTCCACAGATCCGCGGGTATTGTTCCACCGGCTTTGACTCCCGCATGCAACCCAAGCAGAGCAAACTGGGTGTTTGAAAGGTCTTCCGAACCACCCGGGTAAGCCCAGGTTCCGCTCTTGCCGCGAATTTCAACCAGCGTGTCCAGCACCTGTTGCAAGCGCGGCTGATCCTCAGGCCGACCAGCAGCTGCCAAAGCCATGGCAAGACAAGCCTGATCGTAGGTCCCGGAATGACGGGCAACTTCCAAGCGAGCCAATGCGCGAGCAACCGTGCTGTCCTCGGGCGTAAGACCACTCTTGATCAGCGCATAAGTCAAGAGAGCTGTCTGCCCCATGCGCTCTTGCCCGCCAAATGACCCATCGAGACGCTGGATCTCCTGCAAGTACCTGACCCCAGAATCGATAGCTCGATTGACTTCCACCACAGAGGGAGTCTCGGCCTGGCCTGCAGAGGAGAGCAAGCAGCCGGTCAAAATGAGAGAAGACCACACGCAGGGCCAAGATAGGACAGGATTCGCGCGGGGTTACCCCTTGTCCAGGCTTTTTGATTCTGTGCCCGGGAACAAGGTCGAGAGCTTATCCTGCGGCCCCATGCAGCGCCTCCGCAAGCCCCTGATCCTGCTGCTCGCCCTGGCCTGCGCATTCACCTGGCTGCCCCTGCATGGAATCGATGACGAACCCCTTGTGCTGACCATGCAAGGCCGGAGCTGGTCCAGCGCGGGGGTCGAAAGCAGCGGAATCACATACTCCGCGGCCGCCCGTGCCTACGGTGATCAAACCGACGGGGGGGTACTTTATACCCGTTACCAAGCAACTCCCCTGGCAGTGGAGCGAATCTGGATCGTGGGCCTTGATGACAGTCGCCTGCTGCGCGAAGTAGGGCTAGCCCTGGCCCATGAATTGACCGAGGTTCCGGGGGTGCACGAAGTGGCATGGTTTCCAAGGTCCTCCCAACCCCTGACGGTGCGGCGCACCCCAGACCTGTGGGTGATTCTGGAATTGGACTCTGTGGAGACCCTGCACCTTCCAGGATATTGCCAGGTCAAGGCAAGTGTGCGCGCGAGCATGGGCCGCGACCCCCTGACGGAACCACCGCAAGGCCCCTGGCGGGAGGCAATCAAAGGACAAAGCCTGGTCGAAACAAGTGCACGAGCCACCGGATTGGTAAGCGCCGGTGCACGCTACAAACTCATTGCCAAGAACCTGACTTATTACCTCAACCTGCCGGGCACTCTCAAAGAAGCAGTCCGCGAGCATGGTTTCATCGCCTCCCCGCCCCTGGACCCGAGCCTTACGACCTTTGATGTGCCCGACAGCTGGGGCGCAGCGGTAGGCGAGAACGCACGCGTAATCCAGGCGGGCCGTCCTGCGGGCATGGAAGGAGAAGTCCTGTGGGAATTCTCAGGCGACCCTCTGGCCCTGCTGCAACGGCTGGAGGACCTGGGTTTTATTGAAGCGCCCGCCCAATTCCCAGACACGCAGCAGACCCTTCAGCGAGAGCACGAGACCATCACCCTGACCGCACGCCAAGGGTCCGCAAATCCCAAGTCCCTGCTCCTTTGGCGACGCGCGCTCACTCAAGAGGACCTGAACCGCTGGCTGACAACTTCTCCAGCACACGAACGGGTGGGCGATGGTCTTCTGCGCAACCACTCCTGGCCCGGTTCCGAAACCAGGGCCGTGCTCAAAAAAGCGATCGCCGAGGGAGTCTTCCCAGGGACCGTTGCGATCATGGGTGGCCGCAACCAACCAGCCAGGGTCATCCTCCTGGGACAGTTGGGCCTCGACAAACTGACGGGCCCCAGGGCTACAACGCTCTGGGATCTGGCTTCCCTCACCAAAGTGGTCAGCACCACAACCCTGGCGCTCTTGCTGGAAGAAGAAGGCCTGCTCTCCCTCTCAGATCCCCTCGGCACCCACCTGCCCGAATTCCTCGCAGGTGCCCGGCAGGATTCCCCCCGCCGTCAAGTGCGGCTCGACCACCTCTTGACGCACACTTCAGGCCTGCCCCCCTGGAAACCCTTCTACACAGAAGCATCCAGCTACCAGGAACTGCTCGGGCTGGTACAACAAGAACCTCTCGAAAACGCTCCGGGCAAGATGCGCGCCTACAGCGATCTGGGTCTGATCCTCCTAGGTGCGGCAATGGAAGCCTGCACCGAAACTCCCCTGGCAGTACTGGAACACGACCGCATCTTCCAACCACTGGGTCTCAACAGCGCCACTCGAAACCCGCTCAACCAGAATCAGTTCCTGATCGCTCCAACCGAAGAACGCGAAGAAGGGGGCTATCACCATGGGGTCGTGCACGATGAAAACTCCCGTGCAGCTGGAGGCCAAACTGCCCATGCGGGACTCTTTGCCTCGGGTCTCGACCTGGCAGCCTTCTGTCGCGAATGGTTGCGGGTGGAAAAGGACGAAGCTCGCATGTTGCCGAAGTCAGCACTGGACCGGGTCTTGAGCGGAGCCCACGGACAACGCCTCGGCTGGCAACGAGCAGGAGAGCGCTACCCGGGACTCGGGCCCCGCACCCTGTACCACACCGGATTCACTGGCACGGCCATTTGGATTGACCCTGACCAAGACCTCTTCCTGATCCTGTTGACCAACCGGGTCCATCCCTCGCGAGAAGGCAAAGGGATCGGAGAAGCAAGGCGTGAGTTCGTGGCTGCGGCCTTGCTGGACGCCCAGCTCAGATGATCCTGGAGAGACCGAATACAACTGCTCCCCATGGTTGATGCCTGCCAGGAACCCCGCAGGAAGCCGGACAACAGAATCCAAAACCAGAATGTCCCTGGGGAAATTCGGCGGCCCCGTTAGAGTCCGGCACAATGACTGATCCGACCAAGAACCCGGGGGATAATCCCGCAGAGCCCCAAGACGCACCCCCCAAGGCCAGCTCACTGATCCGCATGGCCATCGAGTTCGGGCCTCTGGTGGTCTTTTTCGCCACCCAACGCCTCACCCGGGACAGCGACCCCAAGGGCCTGGACGGGCTTTGGTACGCGACCATCGCCTTCATGCTGGCCATCACCCTCAGCGTGATCGCTGGTCGCATGATCGAGCGTCGCTGGCCCGTGGTTCCCCTGGTGACAGCGGTCTTCGTCCTGCTGCTCGGGGGCCTGACCCTGTGGCTACAGGACGAGACCTTCATCAAGATCAAACCCACCCTGGTGAACTCCCTCTTCGCCGCCATTCTGGGCTTCGGCCTCTGGCGCGGCAGGATCTACCTGAAGGCGATCTTTGGGGAAGCCCTGCACCTCTCGGACGAGCGCTGGAGCCGCCTGACCAAGCGCTTCATTTTTTGGTTCATCAGTCTGGCAATCTTGAACGAGATCGCCCGTCAGGTCCTGAACACCGACGACTGGACCACCTTCAAGACCGTCGGTCTACCAGTCTTGACCGTACTGTTTATGTTGACCCTGGGGCCGCTGATCTCCCAGGAGAACGAACAACCCGAAGACAACTAGGTCTCAAGGGAAGCTGACCCAGAAGCTCGCACCGAACATCAAGCTCGGATCCCCCGTGGAATGCATGCGTCGAGCCATGACCTCAGGATCGTCTTCCAGATAGACCTCCTCTTCCGCATCCCCCACCACCAAGGTGATCGCCGCGTCGGGATCCACCAAACGCTCGTCCAGATAGACCCAGACCCCCTCGACTCCTTCGCCGGATACCTCAACCCGGTTGTCCCGACAGGTGGCATGCACTACGGCTCCCTCGCTGGGAGTCTCCACCGAGATCCACGCAAAGTCCTTCAGCACATTGTCACTCATGCGCCAATGCAGTTCCCGGGGCACGGTCTGGCGCACCCGCGAGACCATCTGGGTCAGATAGTCCCGATCCGGCAGACCCCCGTGCCCGTAACCTGCCTGCTCCAGATAGTCCACCCCATAGAGACCACTGTGGACGGCCTTGAGTTGTTTCATGGACTCGGCGAAGCTGCGGCACAAGTCGATGCGCCCATAGGCCGTGTCCTTCTCTCCCACCATGAAGGTGAAGCGCGTATTGGTCAGGTTCTCGCCCATGGTTTCCCCAGCAGTAGGTGCCGCCGCAGAAGAGTGCACCGCGGCAAAGCGCCAGGGAATCTTGGTGCCTATCACGAAGGCTCCGTACCCCCCGTGGCTGTAACCGATCAAGTGCACGCGATCTGCATCCACTCCTTCAGCCACCAAGAGTTGTGCAATCAGACGATTGATCAAGAGTGAGATGCGATCGTCGTAGAAACCATTCCAGGTATCGTTGGGAGCTCGCAATGCCAGATACAAGTAGCCAGAGACCTCGGGATGGTCCTTGTAATAGGTCTGCATCACCTTCCATTGACTGTCGTTGACTTCCTTTGGAACGCCACCTCCCCCGTGCATTGCAATGACCACAGGCCAGCCCCCGACTGGCCGCTGGCCCACCGCCCTCAATGTATAAGGCGCCTCTTGCCCATTGACCTTGACCACACGCGCGAGGGCATCTGCCCGCATCCTCTGGGTACCGGCACTCCTCAGCCAGGCCTGCTCGATGCAGCCTCGAAAACCCTCCGAACCGCGACTGCGGAAGGTGGTCTCCGGAAACGCTGCGTTGGGATCGTTCTCCAGGTCCGCGAACCACTGGGCCACGACAGCCGTGGGATCCCCGCTGGCGACAAAACCCTCAGCGGACCAGAGGTTGTTGCGATAGTGAACGACCCCCTGGTCCCGAGGAGTCTCAATGAACCATGGAAAGCTCCAGGAACCGGGCGAATCCTCCACTTGAATGAAGTACTTCTTACCTCGCAGGACCACGCACTCGAACACATCGTTGGTGTCTGCGCCTTCGCCACGGGTAATCCCCTCCACCCGGGCACGGTTATCGTGCACCAGCGTCACCGCCACGGGCACCTCAACTCGCTTGCCACCGGGAACGTCCCTCAAGGTGATCAAGAGGCGCGCGTGGCGATCGTCGATTTCGGGCTTCTCGTCGTCTTGCACATACCGTTGGGTCACATCAACGCCGCCGACTCGACCATTCGGTTCCCAGGCCATGGGGAAAGCCGTGACCGCGCCCCAACTCACCGCAAAAATCGCCTTGAGGGGGTCCCCTTTGATGGCCCGCGCAGCGTCTCCTTCAAACCAGCCGTGATTCAATCCGCGGGCGTCGGGTTCACAGGCCCCGGTGAAATGCCAGCCCTGATCCCAAACCTCGACCCAGGTGTGATTGCCTGGTTTCTCAGCCCAGCTTGCTGTACCAGCCAAACGAGCGGGAACACAGACTGCCCGGCAGGCATCAGCCAGGAGAATCGAGAGCCCGGTACAAGAAGCCAGGCCTTGTTCCATGGACTCCGCAGGGCTCTGATCCGGCCGCTTCCGTTTGGTGGAGTAGCGCACACCAAGCTTGTCGAACAAGCGTTCGTTCAATCGTTGGGCCGCCTCGGCGGGTGTCTTGCAATCCGCAACCATGGGCAAGCAGAGATCTGTGAGTTCCTGACGCCAGGGATCCCGCGCCTCGGACACATGGGCGTAGGGCAGCACATGCTCGCGAAAGAGCGCGTTGGGCAGAGCCGCACCCCAGGGGACCTCTGCACGCACCTTGACCGCCAACTCTACCTCGGCCAGTATTCGCGCTGGGGAGAGGCTGATCAGATCTGCCGTGGGCATGACGGCGATCAGGTGCCCGAGGTCCGCACGCAAGTCCTCAGGGACCTGGCTCAAACTGTCGCGCCAGAGCGCCTGGGCTGAACCCGCACGCTCAAGGGCAGCATCCAATTCCGGAGGCCAACCCTGTTCCTGTGGACTGGGAGTCAGAGCGAGCAGAATCGAAAATGAGAATTGAGCAATCATGGATTTCAAAGGTCTTTGCCTGGGGGTGAACCATACTGTAGCGAGGTGAAACCCTGTTGGGATACTGGGGCCTTGACCCTCTCCCCCAGCGCCAGAGGAAGGTAGGCTTGAACCCCATGGATCAGTCAGTCGTCATTGCCGAGGGCCTTCTGCCCAGTCTCAAGCGATCCAGAGCCCTGCTGGAGAGCGATGGACTCAGATCCAAGCTTGTGCAGCCACCGGGCTGTGACCCAAGAAGCTGAAGCCCCAGATTCTGGCTCGCGGTCGCGGGCCCCGACGCAGAGCGCGCCCGAGCGCTCCTGGATGACCACGAGCGCCAGCACATGGACCCGGCCCAACTGGCAGCCCAGGACGCGGTGGTGGACTTGGATGCAGACCTGGCCACCTGCCCCGCTTGCCTCGGAGAAATAGAAAAAGGCAACGGACGCTGCCCTGGATGCGGACTGCGATTGTTCTAGGCTGGGCAAACCGCCGACCATGACCTCTTACTCGCCCGAATCCCTGGCCGTTGTCTGGGCCAGCCCCAACAAAAAAGCCGCCCAAGAAGCCGCTCTGGTCCTACGCGCTATCGGCCTTGATCACCAACTTGTGGGAGGGCCTGACGGCTGGAGTCTCTTGGTATCGAGAGAACACGCCAACCAGGCGGCTTCTGAGCTGCGGGGCTATCAAGACGAAAAGGCGGTCTGGCCACCAAAGCAGGTGCCCTTTGAGAAGGTCAGCAACGGTCGCCTTGGAGCCCTGACCTATGGACTCATGATGATTGTTCTGTTCCCCGTAGGCCAGCAGGGCCTGGCGGGGAAGAACTGGTTTGAGGCGGGGCTCGTGGATGGAGTTCGTTTGCGCGCGGGAGAATGGGAACGACTGGTGACCGCCCTGACATTGCACGCGGACCTGCCCCATCTCGCGGGCAACCTGCTCTTCGGCATCGGCTTTGGTGTTCTCGCCAGCCACACTCTGGGCACCGGGCTGGCCTGGTTCCTTGCCCTTAGCGCAGGCTGCCTGGGCAACTGGATCAACGTGCTGATCACCGATCCGGGCCATCGTTCCCTGGGTGCTTCCACCGCGGTCTTCGGACTCTTGGGGGTGATGAGCAGCTACGAGTGGATTCGTCGCAAGCACCTGCCCCTGGTCGCCCTGCGTCGCATCGCGCCCCTGATGGGAGCAGGCGTGCTCTTGGGTTTCCTTGGAATGGGCAACAGCGATGGCGCCGATCAGGTGGACATCGGCGCCCATGTGTTCGGCTTCCTTGCTGGCATCGCCCTGGGAGCAACAGTCGGCTACGCACACATACCGCAGCGATTGAGCAGAAGGGGTCAAGCCTGGGCGGGTTTCGCTGCCTGTCTGCTTGTGGTGTTCGCCTGGATGGTCGCCCTCTCTCGCTAATGGCAAGAAGGCCTCACAGGGCCTTGGGAGAGACAATGCGCCCGCCGGAAATTTCAGCCAGTAGCTGTAGAGTTCCGTCCCCCTGCCCTCCCAGAAGGACGCAGTAGAAACGCACTTGCAACACAGGCAGCAGACGGTCGAGGTATTCCCGCACCCAACCCGGCCCGCTGCCGGTAACGCCGTCACAGAGCACAACCACAGTATCCGGCAGGCAGGCCTTGGGATCAATCTTGCCAGCTGGTCCGTGGGCCAGAGCCTTTTCAATGGCAGGTCGCAGGTTCGTGCCTCCGCCGGGATGGCGAGCGCCAAGAGACTGACGCAGGCGTGCGATGTTCTTGGGGGTGGGTTTGAGCATGTCACCGGAGTAGACAGGAGGCCCGGAACTGAAAAGGATTACATTGAAAACAGCATCCTCACCCAAGCCCTCCAGAGCGCTGAACAATTGTTCGAGGGCCAGTTCGTGGCGCGTCATACCGGAGGACATCACCCCATCCATTGAGCCCGAGTTGTCCAACACAAAGGTCACCCGGTCCCCATCGATATCCAAGCCAAAGAAGGAGGCCCGTGTGCGCGGGGCCTCTTTTTCGCGCTCGGTCTTGTACATTGGGATCTTCCCCTGACGCACGGACACCCACCACTGAATCCAGTTGCGCGGATTGGTTCCAATTGATCGGCCAGAGATGACCGAGAGGGCCCGGGCAAAGTCGTTGGTTACCCGTCTCGAGCCCGTCCTGGCGCGCTTGCGCTGATCCCAGACCAGCATGCCATCGATCAGGATAGAAATACGGTCCTCCGGGGCAAAACCTCGGGCCATCTGAATGGCGCGCACAGCGTCCCTCCAATCCGGACCCGCCATCAAGGCGGAAAGCAATGGTTGCAGATCCTTACGGGCTCCCTTCCCCAAGGGGCGACGATCCGCCTGAGTCCGTTGCAACAGGGGTACGCTGGGATGCACCAGACCCTCCACTTCAGACTCACCCAGTAGCCCCACCAGCATTCTGTCAAGGGCCGGATCATTCCAGTTCGCGGAGTACATCAGGGCCACGGGGCGCAGGGGATCCTCCAGGGAGCGGCCTACTGTCAGCAGGCACTGGCGGGCCGCTGACAGGTGCCGACTCTGGAGGATGTTCAGGGCAGTTTTTCGACGGGCGAGTTCCTCCTTCTTGTTCAAGGCCACTCCGAAAGAAAGCCCAGTGATCAACGGTGTAGCTGCGTCGCCGGTACTCAGCATGCGCTCAACCAGCGCTTCCAAAGCCTGCGCGCTGGTACCTTTGGCTCCAACCTTGAACGGACCACCAGGGGCCTTCCTGCCGGAGGTGCCCAGGACATCCAACAGAGGCGGTAGCAGCTTGGGTACAAAAAGCGGGTCCTTCAGCAGTTGAGCCAGGGCCGCCAAAGTCGACTGATCCAAAGGAGCGGGTGCCTTGCCCTGCCGGAGAAGCCGGGCGTAACGGTCAAGGACTCGCACCACCTGCTGACTATTGGGGTCTTGGACCCTGCTGTCAGCCCCTTTGCTCCCAGATCCGACAAATCCAGCCCCGTGGGAAACACCTCCCTGCAAGAGCAACAGGCCCAAACAACACGTCGGCCCAATCCATCGGATCCCAAAAGTAGCCATCAGACGAAGAGAGTACCCATCCCAACCCCATCGGTTGCGGTTGGAAGGGAGCTAACTCTATGGACCTGGGTTCGTAGACTGGCCCCCATGCGGAATCTCAGCTCGATTCTGGCTGGCTGCCTGCTGGGCTGCGCGCCGACCCTCGAACCTCCGCAACAGGTTGTGCTGGTGGTCTGCGATACCCTGCGAGCAGACCACCTGTCGCTCTACGGCTACTCAAGACCCACCAGCCCCAACCTGGAGGAACTGGCACAACGCTCGACGATCTACCACCGGGCTCAAGCCGCAGCACCCTGGACCCTGCCCTCACACGCCTCCATGTTCACGGGGCTCTATCCAACCGAGCACGGCGCGCACACCTGGTCAGAAGATGAGTTGGCAAGCCTGCGCAAGCAGGGCTGGTCCGAAGACAACAATGTGGGACCCCTGGCGGACCACTACATCACTCTGGCTGAGTACTTTGCCGAGAGGGGCTGGGCCACGGGCGCAGTGGTAGCCAATGTCGCCTACATGGACGAACGCTTCGGCATCGCCCAGGGATTCGACACCTATTACCGCCAGAGGGGCCCGGTGGAAGAGATCACCCGGCGTGCACTGCAGTTCATCAAAGCTCACCAAGAGGAATCCTTCTTCCTGTTCGTCAACCTGATGGACACTCACCGACCCTACAACCTGCGCCCCCACCCCCCCATTCCTGATCACTCCTCGGATGGCAACCTGCTCAAGCGCCTGGTACCTCTGATCCTAGATCCCGGAGCCGCCGCTCCCCCGGAACTGCTTGATGCCCTTGTAGACCAGTACGACACAGCGATTGCCAATTTGGACCAGGGCCTGGGAGATTTCTTGCAGACTCTGGAATCCGATGGACTACTCGACCGCATGTGCCTCGTTGTGACCAGCGACCATGGCGAATTTCTCGGGGAACACGAATTGATCGAGCACAGCAAGGATGTGTACCAAGGCACCCTGCATGTGCCCCTGATCCTCAAGGCACCCCAACAGGCCGAACGCCGCGATGACCTTGGCTGGATCGGTCATGTACATCTGCCGGGGCTGATCTTTGATGCCCTTGGAGATCCTACTGCCGCTCCTCTCATGCGCCTGCATTGGCCACGGTCCGAGGGTGTCCTCTCGGAGAACTACGACAGCCGCCTGCACGACCTGCGCGCCCCCTGGGGGGACCGCTTCCGGCGCAGCCGCCGAGTCCTTGTCCACGGCGATCTCAAGACGATCCTCTCCAGTGACGGAGGTCACGAAACCTATGACCTGGCCCGGGATCCCGAAGAAACCCAAGCGCTGGACCCGGGCGAAACCCGGGCCGCCCACCGAAAAAGGGCCCGTGAGAGGTTTGAGGGCCTGAAAGCAGCCCCTCCAGGAGAAGCAGTTCCCCTGGATGATGCGGCCCTGGAGGCCCTGAAACAGCTTGGGTATGGAGGTTGACCTAAAATAACTAGGTAGAAATATCTGTATTTTAGGTATTTTCCCCTGGACAGCCCCTGGCAACCCCTCTATAGTGCCCCACATAAGCCAAGCGGTTCAGCCCTCGACCTTCGGGAATGAGGGGCAGCCCCGGGAGGGAAGGAGAGACTCTCCCGGCGGTTGCAACCGGATCCTGAAACGCGGCACCGTCAAAATGTCCTACACCTGCCAAGCCATGATTACCCCCACCTTCCCCAACCCGACGCGCACTATCGCCCTGGACGCAGCTCGGGTCGATGCCGTACGAAACATGCAAGCCCCTGCCCTGGCCGCCGCAGATGCCGCACGAGCAGCCGCTACCCTGGCATACGATCACGCCGCCCGTGCTACTCGACAGGGCCTTTCTGCGGAGTGCTACCGCGCAGGCGCCCACCAGGCCACCGCCGCCGCCAACAACGCCTACACCGCCGCTCGCGCAGCCGCTGTCTTTGGAGAGGTGGATGTAGCCTATCAGGCGGCTGTGGCCGCTTACGACGCGACAGCAGCAGCCAACGCCGCTGCCCGCACCGCGCGCCGCAGACGGAGTTCGGTGCACAGGAAGGTCGCGCGCTACAGTAGTTCATCGAGGCTTGACACGATGAACGCTTGCTCCAACTCGTCAATCTGATTGGCACCCAGCAGGCTCGCAACCTGCGCCCCCCATCCCTGGGCGCTCCTCGGATGACCCGATGCACAAGTGAGTGGGCCGCGACACTCCTCGCTCTCTCAGCCTGAGTTGCTCAGAATCTGCTCTGGGCCCTTGAACGGCGAATCGACAAGCAGCTCGTATGCTTGAATGGGAAACCCACCAGAGCGGGTCCGCGAAAACCCTGACAGGTCGCAGATGAAACCTGCGAGAGCCGCGGAAGCCCCTGGAGCCCGCAGGCCTGGAGCCCAAAGCTGCTGAGCCCCGCCAGGAACCAACAAATATAAGGGCGATTTCTTTCTAATTTAGGGATTTCCCCATGTTGTATAAGATATTACCCGATGTATGATGTGAGCACTGAGCCGTGAGGCGCAGCCCGCGACCTTCGGGACCGCGAGCACCGCCGGGAGAGAAGGAGAGGCTTTCCCACGGTTGTCATCACAGAGCTCACATGAAGAGGAGACCCGGGAAGGCGCCTGTAGGCGCCTTCCCCCTTCTACCTCTTAATTCAAACAACTAAGGAGAAAGAGGAGCGGGAAGGCGCCTGTAGGCGCCTTCCCGCTTTTATTGGCAGATCCCGTGGCTGCAACGCCCTCACAACCTGAGGGCAGGATCCTTGAAGGAGACTCAAATCCCTTCATTCCAAACCAGGGCCAGGCAGGTGACCCCCGCCTCCGCTGCCAGAAATTCTGAAATCGCGGTGGTCTCAACCTGCAGGCCCGCTGCGCGCACGCGTTCCACGCTACGAGGATGTTCCTCAGGCATCACCAGCACCTCACCGACCATGAGAGCATTGGCGCCAAAAGGCTCGCGGCCGTCGACCACAATGCGTCGAACACCTTCGGCGCGATCCAAGTCCACCCACTCAGGTTGCAACAACACCGTGTCAGGGGCCACCATGCAGGCGCCAGTCTTGAGGTGCAACGCCCCGCGTACTGGAGCGGCCTTGACCCGCAGACCGTGGGGCAGAACCCCGTGGGCCAGTTCCTTCAAACCTGCATGATTGGTGCGCGAGCCCTGGCCGCAGAACAAGACGTCCCCCAGCCGCAGGAGATCGCCCCCATCCAGAGTGGCCTGCTCTCCCACCACTTGCACCCTGGGACGATCCTGAGGCAGAAATGGCAAGAGGGACTCCAATTCAAAGCGCCGGTCCGCTACGCCGGGACGGGCACAAACCACCACGTCCTCGAATACACGCGCCGGGTCCTCAACAAAACAAGCGTCTGGCGCGTCCTCCAAGGCCGGCAAGACCTTGACCGCTACACCGAGCCCGCGCAACAACTCCGCCAGCCCCGCATGTTGTTCCCGCGCCCGTTGCAGGTCAATTCCCCGGCGCTCAAGGTAGGTCAACTGGCAAGCCCCCAGGTCTTCCCCGGGCGAACGCATCAATGCGGTCAATGGCCTAGTCATAGATCAGAGTGTCAAGCGTTGCTGTACTGACAGCATGGTAGAGCGGACGCGCCTGTGCATATATGTGTCTGGCCCGGGTCCGGCCCTCGGGACTTGCGCACAAGGCCGAGTACAGGGGCACAAGATATTTACGCCGGCCAACGGTCAGCAGGAACTCCTCCAGGCGCTGCTGAACACCTTCGTACCCCCCCTTGATGCCAAGCTCAAGCCAGGCGCAAAGCACCTCTGCGTTCCCCGTGGAGGTCAGATCAAATCTCAGATCCAAGGACTCAAGCAATTCAGGACCAGCATCCTGGCGAAGGCCATGGATCATGCGCAGCCATTGAAAAGTATTCCAATCAGCGGTCTCGATCTCGCCTGGATCTGTCCCGGCGATCAATCGCGAGACCGCCGCGTCCACCATCAGCAGCGGCTCGCTTACCGCCTGAGGGGCATCATCGGGCAGACCCGGTCCGCGTAACCAGAGGTCAAGATCCAGATTTGCCATGGCCCCCGGCCGCAACTCTGACAACCCATGCAATAGGTACTCCTCAAAGTCTGCTGTGCTCGCACTCCGAAAGGCACGTCCTTCGAACCAGCCGCGCAAGAATTCATCCACATCCTCACGCCCCACCAACTCTTCAATGCGGCGCAGGAGAAGCGCTCCTTTCTCGTAGGGCACCCAGGAAAATCCCATGTCAGGGTGATGACCCTCGAGATCAATGGCCAATACAGTCTGCCAAGGCTCCAGTGTCTCCATCTCGGCCAGCAACTCCGTGCGCGCCAAGGCCTTCTCCATGTTGGAACGTGGGACCCCATAGAGCGCCTCGATGATTCGCTGCTCGCAATAGACCGTAAAACCCTCGTTGAGCCAGAAATCCTCCCAGGTCTCGTTGGTCACCAGATTGCCAGACCAGGAGTGAGCCAACTCGTGGGCAATCAAGGAAATCAACGAGCGGTCCCCCGCAAGAATCGTCGGGTTCACAAAGGTCAGTAGAGGATTCTCCATTCCCCCGTAGGGAAAAGCCGGGGGCAGGACCAACACATCGTACCGGCCCCAGCGATAGGGCCCGAAAAGTTGCTCAGCGGTGACAAGCATGGCATCCAGATCTGCCAGTTCATCCGCCGCCAGATCGATGGTGGCAGGCTCTGCAAAGATGGCAACCCGAGGAGAAATCGCACGGCGCTCCAAGCGACCACAAGCCAGGGCAATCAGATAGGGGGGAACTGGCAGACTGAGCTCGTGTTGCCACAACAAGCGCCCTGGATTTCCTGGTATTTCCTGAGCACCCGTGCCTTCGCCACTCATGACCACGCGAAGTTCCCGGGGCGCGCTCACCTCTGCACTCCAACTGACCCGATTCCCCGGCGTGTCCTGAATCGGCAACCAGGAACGGGTCAAGATCGCCTGGCCCTGGCTGTACATGAAAGGCTGCAGGGTGCTGGCGGTCTGCTCAGGACCCAGCCACTGCAGAGCCTCCCCCCCGGGTCGGGTACTCCAGCGGACCGTGACCGCTTGATCAGCTGCATGCAACTCGATCACAAGGGCCTGCCCAATTCGCTCCTGGGGAGCGCTCAAGCTGAACTCACGCGGCTGGCCTTCAGGGCCCCACACCGAAATGCCATCCAAATCCGCCACATCCAAGATCAAGGGGGCTCCAGGATCTGTTCGTTGAAGGGAATAGACCGCCGTCCCGTGCAAGCGGCGGGCCTCGAAATCCAGCTCAAGGTCCATGTCCACATGGCTCACAGCCACCAGCCAAGGTCGGCTGGCCGAATGCTGATCCCAGTTGGCCGGCGCCTCCGGACAATTCGGGGGTTGCGCAACTTTCCCGCCTTGGCAACCAGCAATCACCAGCAACCCGGCTCCAAGAATCACCCTCAGTGGTTTTTCCATGGGGACATGCTGCGACCCGGGACGCGAAGCGCAAGCCCCAAGGCATAGCAACTTTTTGAGATCGGGCAACTGGATGCCCGAGACGGCTTCACCGTGAGCTAGGCTCGGGGACCAATCTGCCCCAAGCCCAATTCCAAGCCCACCCATGTTCTCACTCTTTCTTGCTGCAACCTGCGCGCTTTCCCCCCTGCCACAAGCGGAATTGCAGGGGGTTCACTGCGGCCAGTTCTGGAGCGATCCAACGGAAGATGCGCAGGCCAACGTGCTGCTGCTGATTCGAGAGGGGAAAATCGAGCAGGTCCTGACCGAAGGCGAAGACTGGCCCGAGAACATCTTGATCCATGACCTCACAGACACCTTCGTCATGCCTGGGTGGATTGACTGTCATGTGCACTTGACAGGGGAACTCAGCCGGGAATCGCGTATGGAATATGTGACCCAGTCCGAAGCGACTGTCACCCTGCGCACGGTGCTGCACGCACGCCGTACAGTGGAAGCAGGCTTCACAACGGTGCGCGACCTGGGTGCAGACACGGGCGCGATCTTCGCAGTGCGCGATTCGATCACCCGCGAGGAGATTCCCGGCCCCCTGATCCTGGCTGCAGGCAGCGCGGTGACTCCTAGCGGCGGCCATGGAGATCCAACTCACGGATTCCGCGAGACTCTGTTTGACCTTCCGGGGATTTCTGAGGGCGTTGCAGACGGAGTCGCGCAATGCCGCGCAGCCGTACGCCATCAGGTGCGGCGGGGCGCAGATGTAATCAAGCTGACCGCCACAGGAGGCGTACTCTCTGACACGGCGGCAGGCACAGACCAGCAGTTCTTCGAAGACGAGTTGAGTGCGATCATCGACACGGCTCACATGCTCGGGCGCCGAGTGGCAGCCCACGCACACGGCCCCACGGGAATGGCAGCCGCCTTGAGAGCAGGAGTGGATTCAATCGAGCATGGGTCCTTTCTCAACGAAGAGTGCCTGACCCTCTTCCTTGAGCACGAAACCTGGCTCGTGCCCACACTTCACGCAGGCCAGACCGTGGTGACCTATGCCGGGGACCCAAACTGGTTTCCGCCAGCGATCGCACGCAAGGCGCGCGAGGTGGGGCCAGTGATGATGAGTTCACTGGGAAAAGCCCACAAAGCAGGCGTGCGCATTGCATTTGGCACGGACTGTGGAGTTGGTGCCCATGGCAAGAATGCTGAAGAATTCAGCCTGATGATCCGGGCGGGAATGAGCCCCACCGCTGTCCTGACCGCTGCCACCCGCGGTGCGGCGCAACTCTGTGGGCTGGAAGCGACCCACGGCCGCCTGGCACCGGGCTTTGCGGCCGATCTGGTGGCTCTAGGAGGAGATCCACGGGTGTCTATCGAACTCACGGAACGTCCCGTAGCGGTCATGCGGGGCGGTCGCAAGGTTCTCTGGCAGGGCCAACGAGTGGCCTGGAAGGAAGTGACCCAGCAGAAATAAACTCACTGCCTGCCATTCGGCAAGTGAGGGATTCAAGTCGCGGCCCAAAGTGGCTACCTTCTCTATCTCAGAACCTATCTCCGAGGTCTTGATCCCGGAACCCCCAGCGGCCCATGCCCACCACAGAAATCGAAGTCAAGAGCTGCCCCGGCTGCGGAGCCAAGCTACCCGAAGTCGCCCTTTCTATTTGTCCTTACTGCGTGACCCCCCTGGGTTTGGCGCAGGAAGACGATACGGAAGAGAGTCCCTACGCAGCCCGCATCGCCCGGGTTTTGGCCCATGATACGCTCCCCGAGGTAATGGCCTGGACTCCCGCAGAAGGTCCTGATTTCGTGCGCGGGGGACAACTCGTGTTCCGCGGCAAGCTCACGGCAACCATTGGCGCCTTGCTGGGGTTCTCGTCCCTCTTGCTGGGATCAGCGCCGCTCAGCGCCCTGCCCCTGATCGGACTGGCGGCCATCCTGGGGGGAATTGCCCTAATAGTCCAAGGCAAACGCGTGCGCGCTGAAGCGTTGTCGAAGGGTATGTTGCGACGGCCCGCTGTGATAGTGGACCGCCGTTCCGAAATCACCCTGAAGAGTCTGGGCGGCAATACCACCTACTTCTTCGAAATCGAATTCGAGGGAGGTCTACGCGGGGAATTCTGTTGGCCTGGCCGCGGAATCAACACCGAGCCGTTCACATCAAACTTGCCTGGAGTTGCATTCACCCGCGGAGTAGAGCTGGTGCACTTCAAACACATCCGGGTCTAGTCAGGACTTTGGAGACCCATGACGCACTCCCTGGAGCTCCCGGAAGATCCCGCGAAGGCCCTAGCCCTCCTTCGCGCTGCCAGCGCTGACGCCTCGGTTGTGGTCTTCAAGCGCAGCCCTACTTGTCCCGTTTCCCACAAGGCAGAGTGGGAATTCAAGAAGTTCCTCCAAAGCCTGCCTGAAACCGACAACTTGATTGCAGTCACGATCGACGTGCTCGCGCGCCGCTCCCTGGCGCGAGGCCTGACGGCAGCCCTCGAAATTGAGCACCAGTCACCTCAGGCCCTGTGGTTTGAAGCAGGCGAACTCAGCTGGCACGATAGTCACGGAGCCTTGACAGCTGCCTGCTTCGGTACTAAGAGACCCTGAAAATACGCCCCTCAACGAAATGGAATCCAAGCCCGACCTCCGAATCATTTGGCTTTGCGTGACAGCCCTGGCCGCCTGCAATTCGGGTGGCTCCAAGCAAGGGAATCGCTCTGTAACCCCAGAAGAGCAGACCCAGGTGCAAGGCGTGGGGCAGCAGGCGGTCTTGAACACGCCCACCACGGGAAGTAGCTCCGGACTGCCCACGATCATTTCCAACGCACCCACACCCTTGGACCAGGGCAGCCAGGACAAGCTCACACCCAAACCCACAACTCAGCAGGAACGGTCTCAAGGGCGCCTGACCAAGCCCCTCACCAGCCGGGTTCAGCCCCATCTGAAGGATCCCGCGAGCAGGTTATATAGAGTGCACCTGCTAGCCAGCGCCCCTCCGGGAACGACACCCCTCGATGCTATCCTGATTCAGACCATGACCACAGTGGGCAAACTCGACTCCTGTGTGCTACTGCTCGATGAAAACGATGTACTGGTCGCAAGGCTTCCGCGAGCGGTCTCCGACGGCCGCCACAAATTGAGGATTGGAACCTTGAGCATTCCCCTCAATGCACCCCTCACCTGGCAGGGAATTGCATCGGGAGAAGTTGATCCCACAGTGGCAGGAGCGGTCTTGCGCCTGGGATCCATAGTGGCCCGCGACCGTCTGCTTGAGGCCGCTGAGAGTGGCTGGGACGCAAACCAACAGAGCAACGGCCTCTCTTTTCAGGTGCTGGGTGTACAGCCTGAGAGCATCTCCCTCCCTGGCGAAGTCCCCAGCGATGGTCCGAAGGGCGTTCCCCAGAAGTTCCGTGTGAAACAGTCCATGCCTTTAACCCTGGAAGGCTGGTCCAGTGAAGCGGGCACCTGGAGGGGCATCGCCCGGTTCAGGGTGATCGCTGACCAAGGAACGATCGTGGTCCTTCGCGTCGGCTTGCAGGGGCGCCTGCCTTAAGGCTGCCAGGCAGAGCAGTCTGCCTCGCCACCCGCAGGATGGCACTCAGAGGACCCACTTCCTCATCATTGCGGGGCTGTAAAGAAAGGGCGTACTCACCCCACCAGTCTCCCCCTGCCCATGCGATTGCGGTCATCTGTTCCTGCTGGGTCCGCACGAGGAAGCGATCAAGCACCGGAAGCCAGGCCTCGTCATACCAGGGTACGCCGAATTCACCGATGACTCCAGGCACTGCTCCGCGCCTGCACCAGTCCACAAAGACCTCCAATCGCTCAACGCCACGGAGCAGAAGATTCGGATCCGCTCGTAGTTCCTGCTCGAAGGTCTTCTGGTAGCGTCCGCTGCCATCCATATCAAAGTAGAGGTGCGCCTCGTAGGCTGTGCGCTTGAGGGAATCGTAAATCCAGGGGGCACTTGGATTGTGATCGGACCACTCGTGCGCTTTTGACCACCCGTCCCCAGCTACCCAGATCCAGGTTTGGTCCCCGACTCCCCTCAGGGCGCGCACGACCTGATTGGAAATGCTGTGCCAATCGGCACGGCCCATATCATGGGGCTCATTCATCAGGCCGTAGGCCAAGAGGGCTGGATGCTCACGCACCTGGTCACCCAATCGCAACCAGAGATCAGCCAGGTGCTCAGCACGTAGGCCCTGTCCATCCAGGGCGGGCTCACCTAGAACGAACTCCAATACCTGTCCACTTCTCGCCATGCGATAGCGGGCATAGTTGTGTAGATCGAGAACAACGCGACAACCATGGAAATTGGCAGCGTCCAACTGTTCAAGAACACGCCCGGTGTAAGCCGCATCCAGACCAGCACCCAGATTCGGTTGCAGACGCTCCCAGGAAAGGGGCAGGCGCACAATGCGCAGGCCGCGCCCTGCGAAGTAGCCAAGGGTCTCCACCCTCGGAAACACATAGTCCTGCCCATGTTCTCCGGGGGACAGATTCGAGAATTCCGCAGCGCGGGCGCCAAACTCAGCCCCGGCGAGATTGACACCGAACCCCGCCAAAGGTGGCACTTCAGGCCGCCCGCAGGCAGCGAAAACCACCAACAAAAACCCAGATGCTAGAGCGGGAATTCTCACGGAAAGGATCCTCTCGGCATTCCTGGGGCAGCTTGACTCTAAGGCCAGCGGATGACCACCAATGCATTGGAAGTGGTCACATCAATTGCACCGGAACGCAGGAGCCGTACACCAGCCCGCACGCCAAACCAGTCGGTGAAGTCATAGGCAGCTCCCATATCGAACTCGTAATAACCCACAGAGTTCGAATCGAGCGCGGCACGGCCAGAGGCCTGATAGTACATCTGTTTCGAACCGGTGAACCAATCCTCGCCGAACTGATGCTTCCAGTCCATTTGAAGGGAATAGACCGAGTAGCCTTTGGGGGCGAAGTATGGAGTATCTCCCGGGCCCAGGCTCCCTAGATCACCCGGAGTACTCAAGGCCGTGTTCTCCTCGGAGAAGTTCTCAAAGTCTGCCTTGAAGAGCATGCGGAACTCCATGGGAGCAGGCTTGAACTCGTAGGCCGCATAGAGGTTGGCTTCCACCTGAGAGTTATTGTCCGAGTAGTTCGCGAACATCATGCTGCCCCCGTAGTCAACCCGGCGGGAGGAGTTCTTGGACAGTCCAAGTCGCGCGCCTGAACGGTGAATGTCAAACTCCATGGTCTTGAAGTTCTCGATCAACGGTTCATTGAAGAGTCGCATATCAATCGACATTTCAGAGTCAGAGGTATATCGAACGCCAGTATCGTAGTAGACCCGTTCAACCAGAAAACCCTCCATATCGTAGCTGGGGACTTCAACGCGACCATCGATTACGGTGCGATCACCGATCTTACTAGAACCAAAGACTCGCAAAACATTGGCGTTCAAGGTGACATCATTGCCTGCGGCGTAGGTGCGCCGGCCAAGCCCAATGCCCGCGTAGTCAGCACGGTCCCCTAGGGGGAACGACATGTCCGACAGAGTCCAGGACTCTTTGACCACCGCAAGACCATCACGGCCGCTGCGATCTTCACTACCAGTAATCACATCTACGCGAGAGGCGACCTCCCGCTCGGCACCCGCCATGGCCTGCACCGCTTCACGGTGCCCGCCAGAGAGCTTGATCAGCTCTTCGTACTGATGAATTGCCCGTGTAGTGTGTCCGCGACGGTGATCCAATTGCGCCAGATCAAAGAGCGCCTCCTGGTTGGCGGGCTCCAGCACCACCAGCTGTTCAAGCGCCTTGGTAGCCAGCGCAGGGCGCCAGTCCCGATTGACCTTGGCTTTCAGTTCCAGACGAACAGCCTCTGAAAGCTCCAACTCAGCCTCGAAGTCGTATTCGGCACGCAAGCCGAAGCCTGGTGAACCGCTGCCAAACACATCGACTGCAACGGCTTCTGTTGGCAAGCCCGCGATCAGCTCGTCATAGGCTTGAAAGGCTTCCTCATAGCGATGGTCCCAGTAGAGCGCCCGAGCGTATTCCCTTTGAGCAAATGCATAGCCGGCATCCTGTGCCACTAGAGCGTCGTACTCGGCAATGGCAAGATCAAACTCACGCCGAATCACATAGGCCCGGGCCAACCCCAAACGTGCTCGAGTGTTTCCCGGATTACGCGCCAAAGCTGCAGAAAAGGTGCGCACTGGGTCTTCCTCGACGCCAGCTTTCAGGGCCATGCTCTGGGCTTCACCCAACAGCACCATGGCGGTGATATTGTTCGGCTGCCAGCGCAGTACATTGGACAGGTAACCCATGGCGCGGTGGTAATCTTGGTCTCCTAAGGCCAACTTGCCAAGCTCTATGCGCAAGCGCACATCTTCGCCGCTTGAGACCACAGTTGAAGACATCAACGCCATCTCACCAGCAGCAGAGTTGACGCCTCGGGTCCGCGCCAGAGAGAGACCATAGAAGACCTCCGGTGCATGAACCGTGGGCTCAGAAAGAGCCATTTGATAAATACGCGCAGCCTGCACAGCGTTGCCTTCCATCAAATGAGCCTTGGCCAGCATCACGCGCACCTGGCCGATGGCCATGTTGTCCGATGGATGCCCATCCACAAATCGCTGACAGGCTGCCTTGGCCTGGGTGAAGGCCCCCATCTCAAGCTGTGCACGCACCAACCCAATGATCACGTCCACATCGTTGGGCCGTTGCGCTGCCAGGGCTGAACAGATCCCCACCGCATCAGTTGCACGTCCCTGTGAAATCAGAGTCAGTGCCAATTCGAGACGGGCCCTTGGACCCTGCGGCGTAGCAAGCGGGACCTTTCGCAGTTCGGCCTTGGCCTGTTGGAAGTCACCCTTCTCCCGGCGCAGCATCGCAAGACGAATGCGTACCTCGTAATCTGTTTCGTTGGCCAAGAGCATCATCTCGAAGACGCTCTGGGAAGCAACCCACTCACCGGTCAGGTGGTAGAGTTGAGCGAGGGCCAGTTGATAGGTGCGCACGGTGCCCAATTCGGGCTGCAAAGCCTCAAGAGCTTCCCTGGCACGACTTGTGTCATAGGCCTCCAACAGAATCCGAGCCGCCATCAAGCGCGCCATGGGATCGGTGGGGGAAGCTTGTGTGACCTGTTGATTGATCTGCATGGCCAGCTTGTAGTTCTGCAAGGACAGCAGCTGATCCACCAGACGGATTCTCTGATCGATCACCTGGGGCTCAAGAGCAGCCATGGAGTCAACGGTCTTGGCAGCACGCTCTCCCTGGCCGGTGAGCTGGTAGCAAAGCACCATGTGAGCGGCCCAACGCAATTCCCGGGGGTAGCGCCGGTGAAGCCGCTCCAGATAGGGGAGTGCTTCCCGGGGACGCTGCATGTCAAGTAGAACGGGAGCCAGCAACAACTGGTCGGCCTCACTTGATGGATCGAGCTTGCGCAGATGGCGCTCAAAGACCGCCTGGGCCCTCTCAAAGTCCTTCAACCACGTATAGGATCGGCAAAGCATGGCCGCTGCATCCAGATCATCCGGCTGCAGCACGACGATTTCCTCCAACTGCTTGACCGCCTCTCCATACTCGCCTGCCATGATGAAGACATCCGCCAGACTGCGGCGCAGACTCGTATCAGTGGGGCGTACGGAAATTGCTTCCTGATACATCTCCCGTGCCCGTGGCAGACGCCCTTCGCGCACCAGCAGGCCGGCATACTCAATGCGAACCGTTTGGTCGCCTGGCAGTTGCAGCAAGTAGGAATCAAAGAGGTCCAGTGCTTCCCCCCGGTGTTCCAAAGCGAGAGCGTTGCGAGCCGAGCGCAGCAATAGCTCCTGTTCGGGCGTACGCACCAGAGCCTCCTGGGGTAGCTCCCCAGGACCCTGAAGCGTAGGGAATCGTGTGTCGCCAACGTTCAGCAGCGTGCGCGGGTGCTCTGAGCGAGCACTCGGGACCTCTCCAAAGACGCTAGTAGGTGCCTGAGAGGAACCCAATGAGGGATTCACCCGGCCTTGAGAGGCATCGGGATCCGTTTCTACAGGCCTACAAGCACTTAGGACACCCAGGAGGATGGTCAGGCTGACGCTGGTGGCTATTTGAGGGAAGGGAAGATTCATAGGGGCATAGGGCCAGAGCCCAGGAATTAGAGAGTCGGGTCCCGGCGTCGCCGACCTGAAGCCCTTTCAGTGAATCGCTTCGGGACAACTTGCGAAAGAACATGCAAATATTGCGATTTCCTAGCGTCAGAGTGCGCACGACTGTTTCCAGCAGGGGAGACTCGGGTGTGCACTCCCCAAGTGCAGACCTTCTACACCCCTCCTCAGACTCACCCATCTCAATCGTGTCCCAAAAACCGAGACAAGCCCTGATGACGATCTGTGCCCTTGTGACACTGATCTACCTGTCATACAGGGGCCTCTACACGCTCAACCACGAGAGCCTGTATGCCAGCATCGCCTCCTGGATGCTCTACTCAGCCGAACTGTGGGGGGGCATGTCCCTCTTCCTGTTCTTCCTCCAGGTATGGGACACCCAGGACCCCCAGGAACAGCCGCCCCTCGAAGACGTCACCGTGGATGTCTTTGTACCCACCTACAACGAAGACGTAGCCATTCTGCGTGGCACCCTGCAAGCCTGCTTGGCCATGGACTACCCCCATCGCACCTTCCTGCTGGACGATGGCCGGCGAGAGGAGATGCGCCAGCTATGCGAAGAACTGGGCGTACACTACATCGCTCGCGACAACAACCTGCACGCCAAGGCAGGCAACCTGAACAACGCCCTCGACCAGACCGATGGCGAGTTTCTTGCGATTCTCGACGCAGACCACGTGCCGGAACCCCATTTCCTGTCGCGCATGATCGGCTACTTCCGGGATCCAGAATTGGGAATCGTGCAGTCCCCTCACGCCTTCTCCAATTTCGACACATTCCAAGGTCGCGTAAACTATGAAAAGGGACGCTTCTGGGACGAAGGGGAACTCTTCTACAAGGTCATTCAGCCCGGTCGCACAGCCACCAACTCGGTGATCTTCGCCGGCTCGGCGGCACTCTTCCGGCGTGAAGCTCTCAAGGATGTGGGCTACATCGCGACCGAGACGATCACCGAGGACATGCATACCGGAATCCGAATGGCTTCCCGAGGCTGGAAGTCCATCTTCGTCCCTGAGCGTCTGATTGCGGGTCAAGGGGCCACGGATGTAACTACGTTCCACGGTCAGCGCCTGCGCTGGGCCGAGGGCAATCTGAGCATCATGGCCTACGACAACCCCTTGACCATGAAGGGGCTGACCCTCGTCCAACGCCTGACCTATTTCGGGTCCATCATCCACTGGGCTGGTGGGCTGCCCCGCCTGGCCCTGTACTTGACGCCGATTCTGATGCTGCTTACAGGCATCTCTCCGGTCAAGGAGTTCACTCCGACCTTGGCTGTAGTCTTCGTCACCTATATCGGGGTCATGATGTTGGCCCTCAAGTCGATCTACCGCGGCTACATGAACTATGACCTGGTCGAGTTCTTCAACATGGCCAACTTCTGGACCCAGATCCGGGCCACCATGCGTGCCCTGGTCTATCGCAAGAAGTCCAAGTTTGTCGTGACCAACAAGCGCGGTGGTCGGCAGGGATCGATCCTGCCCCACGTACTTCCTCAGATCGTGCTGCTGGCACTCTGCCAGTTCTCCCTGCTCTATGGCTGGGCAAGGCACCTCTTGTTCGACCCGCAGCTTGAGCTCCTGGGACTTGGCATTGCGACATTCTTGATCCTCCACCACGCCCGGTACGCCATCGCCTACCTGCGGACGGCCATGACCCCCTCTTCAAAGCGCGAGACCTACCGTCACCGCTTGAACATGCCGGTCAAGTACAGCTTTACCGATCGAGAGGGACAAACCATCGACGGCATGGGTGTCTCCACTGACATGAACGAGGAAGGCTTGGGCTTCGTAGCCTACAACAGCCTCCCTATCAACGAGTACGGCACGGTCAAGATGATCGTCAGCGGTGACTCCCTGGAGACCAAAGGAATCATCCGATTCGCCGCCCACCGACAAGGCGAGGGCTTGGACGGAACATCACTCTACCGCTACGGAGTCGAATTCATTGATACTCCTCCGGAGGCCATCGATGCGGCTAGCCGCCTTGTACAACGCTTCGTGGTAGCACCCTGGTACACGGTCTTCGACCGCCATCGCACACACCCAAGGGTCAACAGCTTGTTCTCCAAGCGTGAAATCGGACGCGCTCCATTCAAGCTGCCGGTTCGCCTGGAAACCGAGGGCGAAGACATCTACTGCAGCACCCGCGACATCTCGACCCGTGCAATGCGCTGTCTGCTGGCCTCTGAAGTGACCGAGGGCGACACCTTGCGCGCAGAGATTTTCACTCCTCTGGGTTCGGTTTTTTCTCTGATCTCGGTGACCGAAGCACGCGAAGTGACAGGTCCCCCCCATCGCATCAGAGAGTATGTATTGACCTTTGAGAACTTCGAACGCCAAGGGCGCAGTACCCTGCAGTCTCTGTTGGAGCTGAGCGAAGAACCCCAGATACACCGAGACCTGGCGGTCGAGCACGGCGAACAACGCAAGCCCATGATACGCCCTGTGGCTGCGGCGACCATCGCCGTCCTGGCACTGGCACCGGTGGCTGTGGGCGTCTTCCAACGTGTTCACAACGACGATCTGCTTCTTGTGCGGTCCATGGACAACGGCGAAATGGACCTCTCCCTCTTGGAGGGCAAGAACCTTGATCGAATCCTGGTCGAGACCCTGTCCAATGAGCGTCCGGACCCACAACGACTGATCTTGCTCAAGGAGGCTCTGGAACTGCGCGGCCGCAACGATGAATTGGTGCGCGTCTGCCGGATCCTGTCCACCTACGAGCCCGATGACCCTGATATGGGCAAGGCCCTGGTGGCTTCACTCACAGGAGCAAGCCGCTATGAAGAGGCTGCAGACCTTGCCCTGCGCTGGATTGCAGTGCTGGATGCCAAAGGGCAAACTGAGCACTACAGAGATTTCGAGAGTCTTGCTGCTCGGAACATCCTGCGCTCCGGCGACGAGTACGGAGCCATGGACGCCTTCAGGCGCATCGTAGCTGCACGACCCGAGGACCAAAATGTCCGTCGCGAATACGCTGGCATCCTGTTGCAGGCTGGTCTGGCCGAAGAGGCCCTCAGACAGTTCTCGGTACTGCCTCAAAACGAAGAGACACTGCGCCAGCTGGTGGCCATCTACAGCGCGCTGGGTGAATTCTCGCGCTCAGAGGCAACTCTGCGCAGCCTTCTGCGGGACAACCCTGCGGACATTGGCCTGCAAATTGACCTGGCTAACGTGATGACCTGGCAAGGCAATTTCGATGGCGCCGTACGAATCTTCCGGGAACTGCACACGACCGACCCGAGCAACTCCAAAGTGGCTCTCGCCATGGGCGAAGCCCTGACCTGGTCTGGCAATGGTGATGAAGCTCTGGTGCTCTTCGCCCGACTGCTCGACCGCGGCCTGGACGGAGAACGGCTGACTGCTGGTTTCTTGGATGCCTACCTGGGATCGACCTCGCCCTCGGGCAGCGACTCTCATCGCCTGCACTGGATGCTGCAGCGGCACCATGGAGGAACTCCTCTCAACAGTGACCTTGCCGGTCGTCTGGCCATGTGCCTGGTACGGGCGGAAGCCCCTCAAAAGGCCATCGAGCTGCTGGAGGACATCGTGCGCGCCAGCCCAGAAGACCGGGACACGCGCCTGCGTCTGGCGGATGCTCTGGTGGCGGCGGGTGAAAACGAACGGGCCCACCACCACTACCGAGCCCTGCTGGCGGGTGCCCAAGGACGGCGCTAATAGGATCAACCACCCCAAAAAGGCCATTCTCTGGCCATGAACGGCACCCCCGGGCCCTATGGCTTCGGGGGTGCCGACGATTAGGGGTTTCCCCTGGGAGGGAATCCTCAAGCCAAGGAGTCCGTTCAGTCGATCATCCCAGTCTATGGACCCGGTCCAACACAGGCACGTAAAGGGGCTGCACGCCCGCCCAACCCCCAACCACTCGCTGGCTCGCCCGCGAGCTCTAAGCCCCGTACCCGACAGCGACCCCCTGCCCCGCTGGATCAGCGTGGCTGGCCTGGAATTCGGCGTCCAATCCCCTGGCTTCTGCAACGACTTTCCCGGCAAGTTAGGACGCAACTTCTTCCTGAATTCCCGCAACACCTTCGAACGCTTGAGCGAAGCGGGCTTCACCACCTTCCGCATCCCCTTCCGCTGGGAACGCTTACAACCCACCCTCGGCGGTCCCCTGGATCCCGACGGAGTGCAACACCTGCGCCTGCAGATGAACCTCGCCCAACGGGTGGGTGGCAGCGTGCTCTTTGACCTGCATAACTATGGCCGCTACACGCGCCACGTAGATGGAGAGCCCATCGCCTGCGGCCTGGACGAGGAGTTCGATGGTCAGGTCCTGGTTGGTCCCGATCACCTGGCAGACTTTTGGTCGCGCATGGCCCACGCCTTCAGTGGCCAGCCGGGAGTCATCGGCTATGGCCTGATGAACGAGCCCCATGATCTTCCCGACAAAGCCTGGGTGCGGGCTTCACGCGCAGCGGCCGCCGCCATTCGCAGCGAAGGCGACAAGACGCGCCTATACGTGGCCGGAGAACGCTGGTCCAGTTCCCCACACTGGGATCTGGTCAACCCTTCGAGTCCCTGGATTGAAGACCCGGAAAATCTGGTCACCTACGAAGCCCACTGCTATCTCGATCAGAACGGATCAGGCGAATACCACAAAGCCTTCGAAGAGGAGTTGGAGTACGACCCCAGCCTCTGCACTCGCGCGGTGGAGCGCCTTGAGCCCTTCCTGAAATGGCTCGAGGACAACAACGCGGATGGCCTGTTGGGTGAATTCGCCGTGCCCGTGGACGACCACCGCTGGACCGCCCTGCTTCCCCCCATGTTGCAGGCCCTCGATCGAGCAGGTGTGCAGACCGCCTGGTGGGCAGCCGGCGAGCACTGGGGTAAATACACCCTGTCCCTGCAGCCGGGAAAGGACCCGAACCGAGTTCCACCGGCAGAAGTCGAACTCTTTGGGGCCTTTGGCAGAGACTAGGGACTAGCCCAACACGCTGCGCAAGCCCGAGAGGCACAGCTCTGCATGGGTCTTGGTTGCCCCCGCCCCCATCAAGCCGATGCGCCAGGTGTTGTCTTTCATCGGTCCCAGCCCACCGCCGATTTCCAGGTCGTGGTCCTTGAGCAGAGCCGCTCGTACACGCGCATCAGCTACCCCATCGGGCACAGCAACCGCGGTCAATGGAGCCAGTCGCTCCTCCGTGGGTACGCGCAAAGCAAGACCCTGAGCTCCGAGCCCCTCGTAGAGATGCTGGCTAGACGCTGCATGCCGGGCCCAGCGTTGCTCCAATCCCTCTTCCAATACAACCCGTAGGGCTTCGTGCAACCCATAGATCGCATTGATTGGCGCCGTATGGTGATAAGCTCGCTCCTCTCCCCAGTAGGACCCGATCAGGGTCAGGTCCAAATACCAGGAAGCCACCTTGGCATTGCGCTTGGAAAGCACATGTTGGGCCCTCGAACTCAAAGTGATCGGTGCCAGACCAGGTGGACAGGACAGGCACTTTTGCGTACCGGAGTAAGCCGCATCTACGCCCCAGGAGTCGATCTCGACGCGCACCCCTGCCAGTGAAGTCACACAATCCATGATCAGCAGAGCCCCAAGCTCATCGGCGATCCCGCGCATCTCTTCCATGGGCTGCAGGACGCCTGTGCTGGTCTCGCCGTGCACCAGGCAGAGGGCCTTGAACGAGCCCCCGCCCCCGGCCTTGCGCAAAGCATCCGGATCAAGGGCCCTGCCCCACTCACCTTCGACCTTGACCACGTCTGCTCCCGCCCGGGAAGCGACCTCGGCCATCCGTTGACCAAAGACACCACAGATTCCGACCAATACCCGATCCCCCGGCTCGATCAGATTGACCAACACAGTCTCCATCCCCGCTGATCCGGTGCCACTCATGGGCATGGTCAAATCGTTTTCCGTGCGAAACACTGCGCGCAACATGACGCGCACCTCATCCATGATCTCAAGGAAAGCGGGATCAAGGTGCCCCAGAGTCGGGCGCCCCATTGCGTCCAGGACGCTAGGCTCCATGACTGATGGGCCGGGGCCCATCAGGACACGGGTGGGCGGGTGAACCGTGGGGTAGGTGGTGCTAGGCATGGCAACAGCCTAGCCAGATAGCTCCTTGAAACAAGCCCCCTGACTCTTGAGTCAGTCCTTGTCAGCGGGCTTGGGCAGATGCTGCTCCATGGCCCACTCTGCCTGATTTGCCTTCCACCACTTCTGCCATCCCACGGGTGTGCGCTTGACGCCATCGGTCAGCTGTGCGAGAGAACTGCGTACTGCGGCCACTTCGGTCACAGTGATTGTGCTGGACGAGAGCACGCGCACATCAAGCACGACCCCCTCGGTAAGGGGCACGATCTGGGGATCGGCAATTGACGCACCGGCGGCCACTTCCACATCAAAGTCAAACAGGACTGCCCTCTGAGTCAGAACAGAGATGTTCGAGCGCGAACCCGCTCCCCCGCTCAAAGCAGCAAGCCGCGTGATCAAAGGCTCCACCGCCGCAGGGTAGCCCATGGCCCCCATGGCAGCCGCCGCGTTACGCCGCACTGCGGGATACTTGGAATTCATGGCAGAGATTGCCGGGCCCAGGACCCGAGCGTCTCCAAGAATCTTCATACCCAAAGCAGCTTCATGGCGCACCCTTTCTGATGGATCGAGCAGTGCAACCCGGGAGAACACGCGCCAGGCCTCACCACCGGAATGCCGCCGCTCCAGGAACAAGCCGAACCTGCGCACAGCAGAACTTGAATCACGCTGCAGAGACTTGAGAAGCGCATCAAAGCCAGGGCGATCGCGCAAGGCAATCAACGCGCGCGCAGCGAGCTCTCGCTCCAACGCGTCCCCTCGCGCGCCGTGGCTGACCGCTGCCCTTTGCCACTCTGGGCTGCCGGTGGCCAAAGAATCCTTCAGCACCAACGAAAGGTTCATCTGCGAGACCAGCTTGAGCAGGCGCAGTTCATCCGGATATTCTTCAAGTGCGCGAGCCAGAGCTCGGCAGGCCTCGGACACAAGGCCCTGTCGAAAGAGCCATGCCAGATACTCAACCCGCCGTGGGTCTGCCGCCGATGCATTCTTGAGTGAACGCGCCAGAGCGCGAGCTTCAAGCAAGGCGTCAGACTCCAGACGCTGGCGCAAGACCGGAGAGGTGACTGGCGACCATCCCTGCTTTGTGTGAACTTCCCAGACCCCCGCCTGGCAGCGGGCACGACCACGCAGGGCAGTGCCATCCTCAAGGATCAGAATTCTCTCCCGGGAGGGATGTTCCTGCCCCGGGCTGACCTGTTGACTGGCTTCCTGCTGGGCAAGGGGCACGTCAACCGAGACAGGCAGCAGGAGGCCGAGCAACAGCAGGCTGGGAGAGGGGTTGCACATAGCCCCTGAATCCCGCAAAAACCGGACCATGCGAGCACCCCCTCTCCAGCCTCCCAAGGGCCCTCTCACCCAGCCCTTGAGTTCCTGTTGTCCTCTCAGAAGGGCTCCCATAAGAAGGACAGGGCGCTCTCGGATCGATCCCAATCCCTAGCCTCCCCCGGGCAGTCCTTTTTCAAGTTGAGCATCGAAGGCCTGCTCTGCCTGCTTTGCCGCGTCCCCGCCAATCGGAGGCGCAAGGTGCAGTTGGATCAAATCCCAAGTGGTCTGCTTGGCATGTCGAGCCCTCGCCGACCCTCTGATGCCGTGGCGTGAATTCGCATAGACCATCATGCTCCAGTTGGTGCGCCCCGCCTGCTGCAGAGCATCGGTCAGGTGAAACAAGTGCTGCACATGCACATTGTCATCCATCAAACCATGGGTCAGATGCAGGAATCCTTTGAGGTTCTTGGCCACGGGCAAGCACGAGGTCTCTTGATACCCGTCCGGATTCAATTGGGGTGTGCTCATGTAGCGTTCAGTGTAAATCGTGTCGTACATGCGCCAGTCGTAAACGCCACTACCTGCAACTCCTAACCGAAAACGATCACTGGTCAACAAGCAACGGGCAACCATGAAGCCCCCATAGCTGTGCCCAGTGATCCCCACACGCCCCTTGTCAGCCCATGGATTCGCGCAGAGCCAATCCACCGCGTCCTCCATGTCGCGAACCTCAAGCACACCAAGTCGCTTGTAGGCCTGCCCCACGATGGCGCGCCCTGTGTGACTGGCACTGCGCACGTTGACTCGCATCACAATCACACCATGCTGAGCCAGAAACTGGTTCCAGGCGGAACTGTCCCAACGAGAGCGCACACTCGGAGCCCGGGGACCGGAATAGGTCGGAATCCAAACCGGATAGCGTTGATCGGGATCAAAAGGCACGGGCTTCAAGAGGGCACCATCGAGCTCAAGCCCATCCCGGGTGGGAATCGTAATGCGCTCCCAGCGGCTCATGGCATAGTCTTTGGCGGCAGGAACATGGCCGCGGCCCAAGACCCGCAGAATCGCCCCATCAGCCGAACGGCAAAGGCGCACCTCAGTTGGCTCTGACAGACTCCCCATGTGATCGAGGAACAAACTGCGGTCCCCGTTGAAGGACAAGCGATGGCTGCCTGGGTCCTGGGTGATGCGTCGAGTGCCGCCTCCGTTCAGATCAGCAAGGAGGTACTGATTCCCCGCCGCATACCCCATATTGGTCACCAGCAAGACCTCGCCCTTCTGCTCGTCGACATGCTCAATCGAGCGCACCTCCCATTCACCCTTGGACAACTGCACTGGTTCCCCTTCTGGATGCCAGCGGTAGAGGTGCCACCACCCGTCCCGCTCACTGAGAAACAAGAACCCTCCGTCAGAAAGCCAGCTGGGTTCCCGAGGCCGCGCGACCCAACTGCTGCTCTCCTCGTGCAGCCAAATCTCACCATCTACTCTAGGACGGAACGATCTCTGCTTCAAACTCTCAGGATCAAGAGCCACCAAGTGCAACTCATTTTGGATACGGTTCTGCACCGTTACCAGACACTTGGAACCATCCGGGGTCCAGTCAACACGAACAATCAAAGGCTCGTCGGACTGATACTTCTCCAGATCCATCCAAGCGAAAACACCGGTACCTACATCACACAGACCCAAGGATACTTTCGGGTTGGGATCTCCCGCCTTGGGATAATTGGTTTCCTCAGTCGCGACCCGATAATGTCCCTCAACCAGATGATCCACAACGGTGAAACTGTGCACCGGGGACTCGTCCAGGGACAAGAACGCAAGATGGAGTGAATCCGGACTCCACCAGAACCCCCGAAAACGTCCGCGGCCATAGAGTTCTTCCTGATAAACCCAATCGAGCTTGCCGTTTAGACGTTCCGGCCCCCCGTTGGTTGTAATGCGTCTGGTTTCGCCGTTGGTCAGGTTCAGCACATGGAGGTCATTTCCCAGCACATAGGCCAAATGCCGCCCATCCGGAGCAAGTTGCCCCAACTCGGCACCTTCGACAATTCCCGTACCGCCAGCGCCATCAGTCCGCAGCCAAGCCAGGCCTTCGCTGCGCTGAAACAAGTGCCCCTTTTCTTCTACCTGGTGCCGACCACTGGCCCAACTCTTGGCCGCAGCAGCATCCATGCCAGCCGCTTCCAGAGCAGCTGCGCCATCGAAAATCAAGGCGGGCAACTCCAGGCGCTCCACCGGCTGGACCTCTGACAAGTCCATAGGATCGATCCAGACTCTCTCCCCGTCCCGCCTCTTGGTGGCCAGATGTTTCGAGTCATGCGCCCAGGTCCAACTTGGCACCTCCTCCCGAAACGAAACCCGCTCTCGCCGAGCAAAGAGATCCTCAAATGCCAAGGTCTTTGTCCCCTGAGCTGGAACAGAAGAAACCAACAGCAAGGAACCGACAAGCAACAGAGAAATCAGACGCACCATGATTCAACCAGGATAAGAACACCCCAGTCTAATGATGCGCCCCCTCCTGTGGTGCAGCTGGCTGGAGAGATCTGCGGTGGAACGGTGCCAGGCACCGTTTGTCCGTTTGTTAAACGATTATCTGCTCATTGCCGAACCAGATATGATACGACTCATATGCTGCTGAAACGTCGTAGCATGTGAGGATCCGGCCATCACCAAACCGCAGGATCAAAGTTCCGTAGGTGGATGCGCTGGCCGAATCGACTAAGCCGCCTACCAGCAGCATCAGACAGGAATCTGAAACGGGTGGGGTCACCCTGCTAGAGCCTCCATCATAGGTTTCGACCCTGATCATGTACCCGGTGCCGAGGTGGCGATCGGAGATCCGCGACGTACAGACCAGGATCGCCTACTCCAAGCCGAGGTAGATCTCAGAGACGCGTCTTCGCAGATCCGACACGAGGGTCTCCGCACTTCGGGCGACGTCCGGGTAGCCGGTTCCTGCGTCCACGAAGCCATCCTCCACTTCGTGGAGGATGGCTTCGACCTCGATGCGAAAGTTGTCCGCAGACACCGCCAGATCTTTCGGAACCACGGCGCCGACAACGCCCCAAGGTCGGGTACTAAGCTAAGCTCCTTGAACTCGAGGGCTCTCA
The DNA here is from genome assembly GCA_014238415.1 of Planctomycetota bacterium. Classification (GTDB taxonomy): domain Bacteria; phylum Planctomycetota; class UBA1135; order UBA1135. Next base: position 87,148 of record JABABA010000018.1, read on the forward strand.
CCAGCTGACTTCGCTGGCCGTAAGCAAGCCCATGAGCCGTCTAGTCGCCCCTCGAACCATATCCGCGTAGTCTTCACACATGGGGTCTTGGCCGCGGTCCAAGGCAACTGCATTGATCTGTTCAAGCGTCCACCACTCGCGCTGGAATTCCCTAGCCCACTTCTGAGGCGCAGCCTGCAACAGAGCTGAAAGGGCGTCTAAGGTCGATACGAGGTCCGAGAGGCTGGTCGCTTCTCTTTCAAAGGAAGCCAATATGTTCTTCATGAGCTCGAGTTGTCTCCGGTCGTATTCCTGAGGTGATTCACTCATCCCCCAAACCTCCCACTTCCCACAGTTATCACCCGGCCCGAGGCAGTGTCCGTAATGACGTGGTCATGTTCTGACCCCTCCCGGTAAGCACGATACGACTGCGCAAGCAAACGCACTCTGCTCAAGTATCGCTCTTGCCCCTGTTTACGCCAATCATCGCACTGCTGTCTGTCCGAGTCTCTCATCATTTTGGCACCTGACTCCCCCCGGGAAAGATCCTAG
>JABABA010000019.1 GCA_014238415.1 Planctomycetota bacterium
GGCGCGGCGACAATCACCCCCATCGAACTCTTCACTTCCATCAAGGCCGTGACATAGAGAATCGCGCGGTTGAGGATACCGGCGTCCAGCAGCTCACCCCGCTCAAGGCTGGCCGCGAATCCATCGCTTTGCTGTGGAAGGACCCGGTCGGCGTACTCTGTCCCAGCCAGACCCTCTTGAACGCCAGCGCGCACGATGACGAGGATCTTGCGCATTTGCTCCAGTACTGCTTCAGAGCCAATGGCTCCCCGGGCACTCTCATATTCCAAAGCGAAGTCCGAGAGCTTGCGCTGCTTGGGATCCCCATGGGCCAACATCTCACTGGCATGCAAGAAGGGGACCGCGAGGTCCCTTCTGGATCGCACCGGCAGGACCGCAGCGAGGCGCCTGACTCGCTGCACAGCCGGCAGGCCCGTCAAGTCCTCGTCGGAAACAAATGCCTGCGCCTTGCAGACGACTCGAACCGGCGCGCTTCCCGCAATCTGCACCTCATCGATGTCGTCGCGTTCGTTCAGGATCGCCGCGGTCGACGCGCCATTGTCGGTGACATCGAACAGGGTCACCGCATAGTCGCCCTGCAAGGCGACCGGGGTGCCATCGATCTCGATCAGCTCGATCATGCCGCCACCCGTGGACAATGCAATCAGGCTGTGTTCCAGCGAATCCTTCCCCATCGTCAGGCGGTAGGTGTTCGGGTGCGGGTCGTGCAGTTCGGCAGTCCGGATCTCCAGCTCGATGCCAGCGGCCTTCAGCGCCGCCGCTGAGTCCGGCAAACGCGCGTCATCCGCTTCCCAGCCAAGCAGACCAGCAAACAAGCCAATGTCCGAGCCCTGACTCTCATGGGTCGTGGCCAGCGACCCCTCGGTGTCGAACTCGATCAGCACCGAGTCGGGAGCACCACCACAAAGATCGCGCGCCAGACGGCCAATACGCACCGAGGCCGCGGAGTGCGAACTCGAAGGTCCGCGCATGACGGGGCCGACCACGTCATTGAAGATGCTCGGAGGCAGGGTCGAAGGCATGATCCCAGTCTAGCATCAATCGCGAGCAGTCCGGCAGTGATGGATGCTGCTGCTTGTCTGACCAACTCGTCAGGTACAGAAACCACACCAGCCCAATGGGATACCCCCTCTCACAAGGGTATAAGCCCTACTCTTCCAGGCAGCACTCTCCTCCATTGAACCACCCGCAAGCAGCAACATGGACGCAATCAACCTTCAGGACAAATTCGATCTCTTCACGGACCAATGGTCTCCCAAGAAAATCGGAGAACTGAACGGGCAGCAGATCCTGCTGGCAAAAATCCAGGGAGAGTTCGTCTTTCACAAGCATGATGATGAAGACGAGCTGTTCATGGTGATGAAAGGGCAGTTGGCGTTGGAACTGAGAGACCGGACCGTCATCGTGAATCCCGGAGAGTTCTATACGGTTCCAAAAGGCGTGGAACACAAACCCACCGCCAGGGAAGAAACTCACCTGTTGCTGTTCGAACCATTGAGCACCAAGCACACAGGTGATGTGGTGGCGGATATCACGGTGGAAACCTACGAAGAGATCTGAACTCGCGCGGGCACACCCTGTTAGCAGAGCCGTGGGCTCAACGATAGGCTTCGATCGCGTCTGCCCCTGGGTATTTGGGAACACCGCCAAAGTAGGGGTAGTCATCAAAGGCCTTTGCGCCGCCGATCACACGGGGGTCCCCGCTCGCCTTCAGCTCAGCCACAAGTTGGGCAGCGAGTTCCGCCTTTACCTGGGTGTACTCTGGATTCGCTGCGAGGTTCACGAGCTGGTGCGGATCGGACTTGAGGTCATAGAGCTCCTCCCCGGGCCGCTTGGCAAAACAGAGCCTGTAGCTCTCCGCGTAGATGGGATCCGTGGGCGCCCTTGCCACGATCACGAGCTTGGTGGGCCCATTGTCGCAATCACCCAGCCACGCGTTCTTCATGTAGGCACGCTCGTGGTGTGGAGTGCCGGCCGGCCAACGATCCGGCTCATAGTTCCGCACATAGAGAAACTCCTCGTTCCGCAGGGCGCGCACGGGGTAGCCACCGCTCAAGGGCTGCTCCTGCGCTGGGGTATGACGCTCGCGTCCGATCAGGACAAAAGAGCGAACCACATCTTCTCCGCCCTCCAGCCGGGGCAGCAGATCTTGCCCGGTCATCGAGCTTGGAATCTCCAGGCCCGCGGCGGAAAGGAAGCTCGGCGCGAGGTCCGTCATGCTCACAAAGTCATCCAGAACCTGCCCACCCTTCACACGATCACCCCATCTGATGGCGAGGGGCACCCTGGCCCCTGAATCGTAGACATTGCCCTTGCAACGGGGAAACGGCATCCCGTGATCACCTGTCATGACGATCAGGGTGTTGTCCAGTTCTCCTGATTCCTCCAAGAGAGCGATAGCACTGGCGACATCTTGATCAAAGCGGCCTACCTCGAAGTAGTAATCCGCCACATCACCACGCACCTCTTCACAATCAGGGAAGAAGGGGAAGAGATCAATCTCATCACAATCCAAACCACTCGCGGCGCCGGTGCCGCGCCGATAGGGCCTGTGAGGATCGTACGCGCCCAGCCAGAAACAAAAAGGCGCGTCCTCGGGCCTCGCCTCAAGGAACTCTTTGAAGCCCTTCTCATAGCCCAGCCCAACAGGGTGACCGTTCCAACCCTTCAGACGACCTGGACCCCAGCTTTTCCTCCAGTGGCCCACATGATATCCGGCCGCCCCCAAGAGCTTCGGGTAGACCTTTAGGTCTGGCGAAAGAGAGCTATGAAGGTTCGCACCTTCCTTGAGCCGCCAGTGCCACTGCCCAGTCAGGATGGCGTTCCTCGATGGAGTGCAGGAGGGAGAGGCGACATATGCATGGGGAAAGAGCACGCCCTCACGCGCCAGGCGATCGAAGGCAGGAGTCTGAACCACAGAGTCGCCCAGAGCTCCAGCGTGCGGCCAACCCCAGTCATCCGCGATGCAAAAAAGAATGTTGGGTCGTCGCTCTGCCTTGTCCTGACCATTGGAGCCGGGCGACTGACGCCAGGCAGGAGTACCAAATACAGCACCGATGATGGTAGCCAGGCAGATGGTTCGAACTAGTTGACTCTTCATGGTGTGATTGCCGGTCTGGTACAGCGGCACCACCCCGGGGGAATGTGTTACTGCGCCAATCAGGAGAGGACTCTTCGGTCCTCCAGACTACCAAGCTCCAGCCAGACCTGTCGCTCCGGCACGAAACCCCTAGGCATACACCTCAATGTTCCCATCACGCTCTTCGCAGCGCACAGTGCGGGCATGACCACAGCTCACATCCTGGGGGGCACCGTCTCGCACGTCGAACTTGTACAGGTGCATGGGGCAGACGGCATAACGGCCTTCGTGCAGGGGGCCACGGCCAAGGCGTCCGCCTTCGGCATGGGGACAGAGGGTATCGAGGCCGTAGATCTTGCCATCTACCCTGCAGAGCAGAATCTGGCGACCGCTGGAGCCCATGTCCCCCACCTCTATGGTGCGCCCCTCACCCTCAGCCAAGCCAGCTGCGTTGGGAACCAAGATGGGGCGATTGCCAAACATGCCCTTCAACTTCTTGAACATGGCGGGAATGGTACCCTCTGGACAGACAGCCGTGCGACCCCCAGCATGGATTGATTGGGTCGGCCGCTCAAGGAACCGGCCCAAGAGCGCTCCATCAGGAAGGAGTGATTGGGATTGGCAAGCAAATCTCTCACCTGACCGATAGGATTGAGAAGCTCAATCCCTCACCAAAGCCCACTTCAGGCACTTGGCTCAAACGTCGTGAGTGGGCTTCTGACTTGAGCCGATCCCTGGCATGGACCTGTACCACAATGTCAAGCCATCAAGAAGACACCACTTCAACAAGTGCTCCGGTGCTCATCACTGGAAGCGACACGCGTGTTCTGCTACGCCACCCGGACAAGAGCGATGAAGCGTCCTATAGGGACCTGGTGCGACTCAGCCGCGAACTGCATCAACCTTGGGAGCCCTTGGCAGCGGAGGGTGCCCCCGAGCCAGACAGTCCCGAAGCATTTCGAATCTGGCTGGAAGGCAACCGCGATCCGCGCACGGAACGCTTGCTGCTCTGTCGACGCGACGACGGAGCCCTCGTCGGTCGCTTTCACCTAAACGAAATCGTGCGCGGGGCCTTTGATTCGGCTTACCTGTCCTACTGGGTGGGCGCACCTTTTGCCGGCCAGGGCTACATGGCGAAGGGAATACTCCTCCTCCTGCAGTGGGCTTTCGTGGACCTGGGACTCCACCGCCTTGAGGCCAACATCCAACCCTCCAACATGCCGTCCCTGACCCTGATCAAGAGGGCAGGATTTCACCGTGAGGGATTCAGCCCGCGCTACTTGAAGATCGCCGGCCAATGGTCAGACCATGAACGCTGGGCCCTGACCAGAGAGGATTGGCAGGCCCAGGCTAAATAAAGGCGCTTCAGCCCCGCGCCCTCCATCAAGCCACCTGAGTTGGGATCCACAACAGAGGGTTGCCAGATGGACCCTTCAATTTCTTGGACATGGCGAGGATGGTACCCTCTGAGCCGAAATCCATGCGACCCCTGCTCGTGATTGATTGTGTTGGCCTCTCGAAGGCCCAGGTGACCAAGAACACGCCGCACCTTTGGGCCCTGGCCCAGCGCGGAGTGTCGGCACCGCTCTCGGCGGTCTTGCCCGCGGTCACCTGCAGCGCGCAGGCGACTTTCCTGACAGGCAAGACTCCCGCTGAACACGGGGCGGTGGGCAATGGGTGGCGCCTGCCTTCCACCGGGGAAGTTGGCCTCTGGCGTCAAGCCAACTCCCTTGTTGAAGGAGAGAAGATCTATGAGACCGCCCGCCAGCGCAATCCGGACTTCACATGCGCCAAACTGTTTTGGTGGTGGAACTTGGGCGCAGCGGTGGACTGGTCCATCACTCCGCGACCTTTCTATCCCGCGGACGGACGCAAGATCCCCGCGACCTACGCCTGGCCCACTGAATTCGGCCAGGATCTTGAAGCAGACCTGGGGGCCTTTCCATTCTTTGATTTCTGGGGACCCAAGGCGGGCCTACCCTCCAGTCGTTGGATCGCACAGGCAGCGATCCGCACCTTGGAGCTGCAGCGGCCGACCCTGACGCTTGTCTATCTACCCCATCTGGACTACGACCACCAGCGCTTTGGGCCCGGGGATCCACGCTCTGTTGCCGCTCTAGGAGAGCTCGACAAACTGGTGGGCAAATTGGTGGCAGCGGCTGACGCCCGTGGCGCAGAGACCCTGGTCTTGAGCGAATACGCCATCGCCCCGGTTTCAAGAACCGTGCACATCAATCGCGCATTGCGCGAAGCGGGCTTGCTGGCAGCTCGGCCTGGCCCCGCAGGAGAAACGCTCGATGTGTATGGCAGCCGCGCCTTTGCCCTGGCTGATCATCAAGTCGCCCATGTCTACTGCCAGGACGACGGGGCCCGGGCGGCGGCGCGCGCTGTATTGCAGGGTCTACCGGGAGTCGATCAGTTGCTGGAGGGCGCGGCTCTTGAGGCGGCAGGCCTGGCTCACCCCAACGCGGGAGACCTGGTGGCTGTGTCGGAAGAGGACAGTTGGTTCAGCTACTACTACTGGTTGGATTCAAGCCAGGAGCCGGACTTTGCCCATACCATCGACATCCACCGCAAGCCGGGCTATGACCCGCTGGAGATGTTCATCGATCCTGACCTGGCCGTGCCCCTGCTGCGCGTAGCCCGTCGTTTGACCCAGAAGAAGTTGGGCATGCGATACCTGATGGATGTGATTCCTGTGGACAAGGACCTTGTCCGGGGTAGCCATGGCCGCCTGCCCCAAGAGCCTGAGCAGGGCCCGGTTTGGATCTCGAGTGCGAGCTGGGATGCGGGGAACCTGGAGCCTGAAGGAGGGGTTGTGTCCGCGACCGATGTGCGAGACCGCATGCTGGGGTTGATGGGGTTGAGCTAACCCAACTGATCATCGTCATAGAATGCCAGCCCGTGGGCCTCACCAGCGCGGGCCTTGGCGATCCACACCGCCTGGCCCACATGCCAGGAGAAATGTTCAACCACATGCAATATCGCGTCCTGCGTGCTGACTTCAAACCCTTGAATTGTGCGTTGCTGCTGCAGGTCCTGCTCGGGAATCGCCGCGATCAGGGCAGCCGCCTGATTCTGAGTATCTGCCAATCTGCCAAGCAGCTCGATTGAATTTCCCGCCGGCTGACCATCAAATTCCCGGGCTCGCTGACGCTCATCCTCCATACCTCCCAACCCTGCCAGAACCCACTGACGCAGATTGCCTTCCAAGTGCAACAGGATGGTGCCTACTGAGAGACAATCGGCATGGGGTCGCCACCACAGGTCTTGATCGGGAAGTACTTCCAGAGCTCGCTCCAAACGCACAAAGTGAGTGGTCAGGATCTGCGCCAGATCAACTCCCAGAGACGCCTCCCTTGAATCGCTCAACCGATCCCCATCTGGGCCAGCCAGGCCCCCTGAGCCTTGCCCCCCCTGTCACGAGAAATTCCCTCGATCATCATGGCCGCCAGATGGCCATCGGGATCGATCCCCAACCAGATCAGGTTCTCACCCAGCCGCGCCCACTGCTGCGGAACGCGGCCGCCGAATGAGAACCGCAAAGTACCCTCGGTGGAATCGAGCAGAATATGCAAAGCGTCTGCATCATCCAACTCCACTTCAGCGCAGGTGGCCATGGGGCACTCGTCCGGGCGCACAGGCAGCACGCTTTCCATGGACAACCCACCATATTCCAGGGAAAGGTGACTGAAGACCCCGTCGTCATTGCAGACCACCACCAGCGCCTCGCCAAGAGCCAAGGCGGTTCCATCAGCCTCGGCGTTGCCAGACCACAAATCAATGGTCCGGTTAGAGGGATCATGAAAGGCCTTGTGGCGCACACCCCCTTCAAGAAAAATCAGCACGAACTGGGCTCCAGATCACAAGTATTGGGTTCTTCGTTCTGCGTGTACGATTCCATGGGCGGACAGGAACAAACCAGGTTGCGGTCCCCATAGCCATTGTCCACGCGACTAACCGTAGGCCAGTATTTGTGATCCTGAGTCCAAGCCGCAGGATAGGCTGCGAGAGTGCGCGAATAAGGATGCGGCCAATCGTCTACCATAAGGGCAGCGGCGGTGTGGGGGGCATTGCAGAGGGGGTTGTCCTCGGCAGGCCAAAGGCCCTTTTGAACCTGACGAATCTCCTGGCGAATTCCAATCAGGGCATCACACAGACGATCGAGTTCGGCCCGGGATTCGCTCTCGGTGGGCTCGATCATCAAGGTGCCTGTCACCGGGAACGACATGGTTGGAGCATGGAAGCCATAGTCCATCAGACGCTTGGCAACATCCTCTCCCGTAATCCCCGTTTCCTTTTCAATCGGGCGCAGGTCGATAATGAACTCGTGGGCCACACGACCATGGGCACCGGTGAACAACACAGGGTAATGCTCCTTGAGACGCACAGCCATGTAGTTGGCCGAGAGGATCGCAACCTCAGTACATTGGCGCATCCCCTTGGGACCGAGCATGGCAATGTACATCCAAGTGATGGGCAGCACCGCAGCACTGCCGAAAGGTGCGGCGGAGATCGTTCCGCAGGTTTCCTTGCCCCCCACCTCAACGAGTGGGTGATCTGGCAGGAACGGCACCAGGTGCTCGGCCACACAGATGGGTCCCATTCCCGGACCGCCGCCCCCATGAGGGATGGCGAAGGTCTTGTGCAGATTCAAATGACACACATCCGGGCCAAATTCCCCGGGACGACAAAGGCCGACCTGGGCATTCATGTTTGCACCGTCCATGTAGACCTGACCACCGTTCTGATGGACGACTTCGCAGATCTCAACGATGCTCTCCTCAAAGACTCCATGGGTGGAGGGGTAGGTCACCATCAAGGCAGCCAGAGAATCCGCATGCTGCTCGGCTTTGGCCCTCAAGTCCCCCACATCGATGTTGCCCGCATCGTCGCAAGCCACGGCTACCACGCGCATGCCCGCCATTACTGCGGAAGCAGGATTGGTACCGTGAGCCGAAGTGGGGATCAAACAGACATCGCGCTCACCTTGCCCACGCGATAGATGGTATGCGCGCATCACCAACAAGCCCGCGAACTCTCCCTGGGACCCCGCATTGGGTTGCAGGCTGGTAGCGGCAAATCCAGTGATCTCGGTCAACCAGGCCTCAAGCTCTCGCAGCATGTGACCATACCCCTTGGCCTGATCCAAAGGCGCGAAGGGATGCAGATTGGCGATCTTGGGCCAGCTGACAGGCAGCATCTCTGCAGTGGCATTGAGCTTCATGGTGCAGGAACCGAGCGGGATCATGGAGGTGGTCAAGGACAAGTCCTTTGAAGCCAAACGATGAATCCAACGCAGCATCTCGTGCTCAGAGTGATGACTGCGGAATACCTCGTGAGTCAGATACTCATCCGTGCGCTGCAATTCAGGCGGATATTCCTGAGGCTCTTTTTGCAGGTGGGCGTCCAGGTCCGCTCCGCTCCCCAGGAAGGCGTGCAGGATTCCGCGCACATCTGGCACGGTTGTGGTTTCATCCAAAGCCACCCCCACTGTGCTGGAGTCTATTTCACGCAGATTGAAACCCCCATCATGCGCGGCCCGATGAACCTCTTCCGCCCGCTCCGAACCAAGCTCTACGCGCAGGGTGTCAAAGACCTCATCCGAACCAGTCTTGAACCCAGCAGCATCCAAAGCAGCGCGCAAGGAAAGGGTCAGTCCCCTGACCCGTCTGGCGATGCGCTGAAGGCCATCGGGCCCGTGCCAGACACCGTACATGGCGGCCATGATTGCCAGGAGAACCTGAGCAGTGCACACATTGCTGGTGGCCTTGTCTCGGCGAATGTGCTGCTCGCGAGTTTGCAGAGCCATGCGCAATGCCCGACCACCGCGAGCATCCTTCGAGACCCCAATGATTCGCCCTGGAATCAGGCGCTTGTGCTTGCCGCTGGTAGCAAAAAACGCCGCATGGGGTCCTCCGTAGCCCATAGGCACTCCGAAGCGTTGCGAGGAACCAATTGCCACGTCGGCCCCTGCAGATCCGGGAGATTGCAGCAGGGTCAAGGCCAGAAGATCAGTAGCCACGACCACCAGGGCACCCGCGTCGTGGGCGCGCTCTACCAACGGCTCGAGCCCTTTCGCCGAACCATAGGTGTCCGGATATTGTGTCAGTACGCCGCAAGCATTGCTCAAGTCCGCGTTGCCAAGGTCCAGCACCTCGAGTTGCAACCCAATGGCTGAGGCCCTGGTCTGCATCACAGAAATCGTCTGGGGATGACAACGGTCGCTGACCACAAACCGGCTGTGCCTGCGACGGCCGCTGGCCCAACACAAGGCCATTGCCTCTGCCGCAGCGGTGCCCTCGTCCAAGAGCGAAGCATTGGCCAACTCCAAACCGCAAAGATCAGCGACCATGGTCTGGAAGACCAACAGGGCTTCCAGACGACCTTGACTGATCTCAGCCTGGTAGGGAGTGTATTGGGTATACCAAGATGGATTCTCCAGCACGTTGCGCTGGATCACCGGCGGGGTAATGGTGTCCGAATAACCCATGCCGATGCACTGGCGGTGCAATTGGTTCTCTTCGATCTTCTTCGCGAGGTCCTTGAGGGCCGCCTGTTGGCCCCGGGCAGGGGGCAAGTCCAAAGCATCCTGCATACGAATGCCAGCCGGCAGGGTCTCGTCAATCAGTTGATCAAGGTTGCTTGCGCCGACCTGTTCAAGCATGGACGCAATGTCATCAGGGCCAAGCCCAATGTGGCGAGGAGCGAAGGAATCGCTGGGATCGAGGTGGCTTGGGGTGTTCACGGGAGCTGACAGCAGAGGCCTCGGAATGTGCCTGAGGGAGCATTCTCGGTGTGGCTGAATCGGGGCGGCATTGTAGGGACTGGAGTGCTGATTTGTGCCCCTCCAGCGCGGGCAGAAGATGGTCCAGGAATTGTCGTTCGGAGCCCAATTTGAGCCACAAAAGCCGAATTGAGGTCTTTTTTGCTCATTATTGCCTCAGAACGAGCCACTTTTGACATCTCCTGTAATGCGACTTCGTAGAGGGAAATGGAACCCTCTAAAATACAGGTAGTGACAAACCCGCCAGGGGAAGCAACGACCCCAGCAGGACCTCTCATGATCACTCTCTCCAGCAGAAATCTAGCCCTCGAAGAAGCCATGCAGGCGTTCTGGGAAATGGGGTATGAAGGCGCTTCTGTGCAGGTCCTGGTCGATCGCACGGGTCTGCATCGAGCAAACCTCTACGCGGCCTTCAAATCAAAGGGGGCCCTCTTTCTAGAAGCCCTCAATCGCTACTGCAAGCAGCGCATAGATCACGTTGGCAGGAACCTGAGCACCAAGGAGCCGATTGCGGCCCTGCGGGAAATGGCTACCTCCCTCGTGGAGCCCCCCGCGAACAACCAACCCTCCATCTGTCTCGTCTTGCGCACAACTCTTGGCCAGGGATTTGAAGTCCAAGGAGCTCGCGAGCGGATACAGAAACACAACGAGCAGATGCTGGCGCTCGTCGAGGATGCCATTGTACGAGCACAGATACGCGGCGAACTGGAGAAGCGTGACCCCAACCTGATGGCTCAACTCTTCCTGCTGGGATTGCAAGGCCTCTGTGGATCGCGAGTCTGTGACGCCACGCCCGAGCGTAGGACCGCTGTGGTCAACGTCTTGCTCGCAAGCATTGGCTGATGCAGCAGGACCTTTGCTCTTCTGAGCACGCCGCGCATCTCCCAAACCAACTCCATCGAGGAGCACCTGCCGACTGAAGGGAACAGGAACCTGGAGTATCGCCAGTTTGGGCTCGACGCGAACGGAATGAGGTTCCTGTATCTACAGGTGCTCTATCGACGGCCCTGAGCCACATCGGACCCAAGACCCTCAAGCCAGAGAGCGAGGTCCTTGCCTTCTATTCGGTGCTTCCCATCCAGCCCGCGCATGGCGTGGCACCAGGCACTGGGAACCGGGTCATGATCACGCCACTCAAGGCCCGGGGGAAATACCATCACAAGATGCCGGCCCACGCCCAGGGGCAGACAACCTTGGGTCATCCAGCTGGCAGCCATGCGCTGTTCATCAAGGAATGCGTGCACTCGATCCTTTGGCAACCCGCGCAGATGAGTGCACACCAGCGCCGCATCGTCTTGGGGATAAACCCGTTGGAACACCAGGATCACAGCCCGATCGGGACTCGCGGGAATCCAAGATTCACGAATGGTCTCCAGCAGAACGCAACAGGTGCTACAACTGGGGGAGGCCAGGATCATCAGTCGCTGCTGGTCCATGTGCTGGTTGAAAGCCTCCCGCAGGGGACTCAAGTCTCGCTTCATGGACTCCAGTGGGGGTCCGCTGGGGCGCAAAGACTCATCCAGGTCCAAGAAGGCACCTGAGGAGACCGAACAACCTGCTAGCAAGCCCAGCAAGAGCCCGGCGAAAAGCACCTTGGATGGCATCTCAAGGTGTTTTCTGGGCTGATACCTGGGAACTCTCATGAACTGTTGCTGGGGACCTGGCAGACTGCCCCCCAGGTCCATGAATCGACCTCCAGGGCGGCCCAACCCAAGTCCCACCCCAGAAACGCTTCCAGGGGTAGCGCCACGGTCCCCCAATGGGGATCATCTGGCCCGTGTCCGACCCCAACCAAGTTCCCCATCAGCCCCAGAGCGCGGGTTCCGATGGCTCCGCCCCCCTCACCCTGCGCGCCATCGAGATCGTCGAGGACTGCACTCAGGGCAGCCTGGCAGACGAGGGTTACCTGCGCATCGAGAGGTTGCAGGTACGCAACCTCTATTCGGACGACAGCCACTCGGACACCTATCCCTGCGATGTGCTGCGGCGGCCAGGAAGTGATGCAGTAGCTGCGGTGCTATTCGAACGCACCCAGGACAACAGCATTCGTGTGCTGCTAAGAGAAGCGATCAGAGTGCCGATCTATTTGCGGCGCACGCGGAATCTGGTGCACCCCGATGACCACGATCACGACGGGATCATCGAGCTGGTGGCTGGCATGGTGGAAGCCAGCGACCCCTCGGGACAAGAGGGTCTCGCCCTGCGCGCCCAAGCGGAGACCCTGGAGGAAGCGGGACTTGATGCGCCGCTTGATGTGTTTCAAAGCCTGGGGCAGGGGTCCTTCGCCAGCCCGGGCACGGGAGATGAAAAAGTGCTCTTCCAGGCGGCGGAAGTGGACTTGGACCAGGCGAATCTCGACGCCGCCAGTGGAGATGGGTCCGTGATGGAGGAATGGGGTCGCTTGGTGTTCATGGAGTTGGGCGAAGCGATCCGCGCCTGCCGGGATGGGCGCATCCCGGACCTCAAGACCGAGGTGGGGCTGCTACGACTCGCTGACCATCTGGGCTACGTACCTCAGATAGGACTTTACGCGTCGGATCTGCCCGAGGACCTGCAAGCACGCTATCAGAGCCTGGGTGAGGCGCGGGGCTGATGAGTCGGGCCCCGCGTATGGCGATCATCGGTGCCCGTCGGGCGCGTCAGGGTCTGGGGCCCTTTGTGGCCCGAGATCTGACAAGAGCTGGCTGCGAGGTAGCAGCCTTTTGCACCTCCAACCACGAAACTGCCGAGGAAGCGGGAGAGCAACTGCTGGCTCACGGGGTGAATGCACGCGGGTTCAACTCGGCGCAGGAACTGTTGGCCGAAACGCTGGACCTGGACGGAGTTGCGATCCTGAGCCCGACTGCCTGCCACAAGGAACACCTGACCCTTGCGCTTGAGGCGGGGCTGCATGTGCTCTGCGAGAAGCCTTTGTTGGATCCGGACAGCCCGGCATCGGATCTGGCCCTGGGATTCCACGAACGTGGGCTCTTGCTTGTGGAAAACTGCCAATGGCCAGCCGCACTCACGGCTCTGGCCAAGGAGGATGAACGCTTCGCGCACGGACCACAAGAGTCCTTCTCAATGGGCCTCGCGCCGGAGGGCAGAGCGCTGGTGTTGCTGCAGGAATCCCTCTCCCATCCAATCAGCATCCTGCAGGAATGCCTGGGCCCGGATTTGGATTTCACAGACATCTCCTGGGACTGGAATCTGGACCAGAGTGCCGTGAACTTGTCCTGCAACGCTCACTCAAGCGAGCGCGTGATTTCGGTGCGCATCGAACTTGCCTGCACAGATATCCGCCCGCGCCCCGCCTGGATTGAATTTGACCATCTACGCGCCGAGCGAGAAGTGCACGGGGAAGACTACAGCATTGGTTTTCGGGTCGAAGAGCGTTTGATTCCAATTTTGGATCCCCTCAGCGCTCATCTAACCCACTTCGCGGGACTCCTGCACGCTACAGTGGAAGGCTGCCCCCCGCCTCATCCAGAGCCCCTGATCCAAAGAGCAGCGCTCTTTTGCGCTCTGTTCCAGGACGCCCAGCGAACCATTTCATGACCCACGCCATTCACGACTTTGCGGCCAAGCTGCGCGGGAACCGGGCTCAGCCAATGCTTGTCTCCTATGTGCAGTGGCGTAGGGCGCTCAAGGCCAATGCTGAGAGCAACCAGGTAACCAACCAAGAGGCCAACGGATCTGCACCTCCGATTCCCGGGCAAGCTCCGATCTCCATCAACTTGGACCTGACCACCGCTTGCAACTACCGCTGCACCCACTGCATCGACTGGGATGTGCTGAACGGCCGCGAGAAGTTCGTGGATCAGGACCTCCTTGATTCCTTACGCGCCATGCGCGAGCACGGTCTGGCTTCGGTGATCTTGATCGGTGGCGGTGAGCCGACCCTGCACCCGCTCTTTGAAGATGTGGTGCGCTTTATCAAGCGCGACCTGGGTCTGGCGTTGGCGATTGTCTCCAACGGAAGCCGCCCAGATCGCTTGACCCAGGCAGCGGCTGAGATGACAGAAGGCGATTGGATTCGCCTCAGCCTGGATGCGGGCTCCAACGAGTTGTTCCGGGCCATGCACCGACCAAACGATCCCAAGCTCAACCTGGACACGATCTGTGCGGCGATTCCCGACATGCGGGCCGCCGGTCCTCTGGTCACCCTGGGCTACAGCTTTGTGGTCACCTGGGAAGGAGCTTCGCGAGATGACGAGTCGATCTTGGAAAATGTGGACGAGATAGTCTCAGCCGCGGAACGCGCCAAGCAAGCGGGGTTCGACTACATTGGCTACAAGCCCGTACTAGGCCGCGCGGAGGACGGCGCCGAGGTGATGGATCCCTCCACCATGGTCGCCCAGGTGAAAGCGGTGGCCAAACGCATCCGCGATGAGGTCAACCACGCCCGCGAGCTGGAGGACGAGAGCTTCACGGTGTACGAGAGCATCAACCTGGCCCTATTGGAAGAAGGTAATTGGACCGAAGCAACGCGTCAGCCAAGAACCTGTCACATGCAGGCCCTGCGACAGGTGCTCTCGCCCTTGGGTTTGTACAACTGCCCCGCACACCGCGGCGTGGACAAAGCCCGCATCGGTCCCGCCAACGCCTGGGCTACGCCCGAAAACCGGGCCCAAACCCGGGCAGCCACTGAAGGGTTGCTCAAGACCTTTGATGCCTCGGTGGAGTGCGCGTCGGTCACTTGCCTCTACCATTCGGTGAACTGGTGGATTGAAGATCTCATTGCGAACCCGGATCTGCCCATCCCCATGGACCTTGAAGCGGGGGATCCGTTCCTATGAGCGCACTGATCCGATTGGACCCCAACGCCGCCCATGAACACCTGACCCAACTCCCCGGGCCCCCCACCATCGGGCTCGCTGTGGGCTGCTTCGACCTCTTGCATGTGGGCCATATACGCATGTTGGTCGCAGCCCGAGAATTCGTGGACTGCATCGTTGTGGCCCTCAACACAGACGCCAGCGTACAAGGTCTAAAGGGACCGAATCGCCCTCTGGTCATGCTCAACGACAGAGCCGAGCTCCTCAGCGCACTGCACTGCGTTGATCTGATCACCAGCTTTGATGAACCCACTGCCGAATCCCTGATTGACCTGCTGCAGCCCGCTGCCCTGATCAAGGGAACCGACCGCACCCTGGAAACAGTCCCCGAAGCATCCCAAATGAAATCGATCGGAGGTCAGGTCCTCTTTCTCGGAGATCCAAAGACCCGCTCTTCGACAGAACTCGCCTCACGGGCAGAGACTGGGAAGGCAACCTCCTAGGGCACGTAACGGATCGTCTTGTGCACCACAGCCTCCACCGGCTCGCCATTCTTCTGTGCCGGACGGTAGCGCCAGGACCAGACAGAGCGGGCTGCGTTTTCGATCAGCGTGCGGTTACCAGTGGAAGAGATAATCTCCACGCCTCGGACCCTGCCGTCATCACCAACGGTGATCGCCAGACGAACTTCAGCTGAAATCTTGGAACGAGCGGCCCATGCCGGGTAAGGAGGCTCTTCACATTGACCGGGAATTTGTTCAGGTGCATCAAGAGCGGCCTGCTGTCCCTGAGAAGTCTCGGGGGTGGGCTCTGCGGGCGTAGGTTCGCTGGGGGCCGGAGTCCGCTCTGGAGTCAAACGCAGATGGGGATCGACAGCAGCGAAGGTGTCCGAATCTGCAGCGGGAATGAGGTCCCTGGGACTTGGCGCGGAGGGGATTTCCGGGGGAAAGGAAGGCTCGATTTCGGGGAAGACGAGGTCATCAAGTTCTGCGCCCGGATCGAGAGAGTCGCTTGAAGATTCCGGGAGGGGCGGAAGGGGTTGCTCGGGTTCTGGTGCAAGGTCAATGGGCTCGGGCTCAGTGAATGGAACAATTGAGGCTGCGGACTGGCGCTGGGGCACGCCTCTTGCCGGACCGGGCACAAATGGGATCCAGCCCACGAGGGCCCCCAGCACCAGAAGATGCAGCCCAGCGGAGGACAACAGGAAGCGCCGCCCCGGAGCCTCGGAAGGGCTTGGGTTGTACCCCTGGTAGGGGTTCTGGGGGGACTTGCTCACGCGGGGCATGGACTGCATACCCTACGGACCAGTCCTGGGGTCGGTTCTTATCAATTTCACAAGGCAATACTCTGCTGATCCTGAACCCATGCTGGGCTCGCCCGTTGGGGATGCAGCCCCAGGCGGCAATGCCCTCGCACCACAGCCCCACCCCCCATTCCTGCGCGGCACCCCATGATTCGACCATCAACCCTGGCGCTCAGCCTCGTCGTCTGCAGCAGTCCCCTCTTGGCGATGCAACAGCCCACGACCGGCCAGGAGCAAGGGCCCCCTGAGGATGTGCTCATCATCACCCCCAGCGGCACCCCCACCCCGGCCCTGGACCTGCCCTGGAGTCTGGAGGTCGTGCCCCAGAAGATCTTCAGTGAGCGCAATCATCGTACCGTTCCCAGTGCGCTCAGGGATCTGCCCGGGGTCATGGTCCAAAAAACCAGCCATGGCCAGGCCTCGCCGTATATCCGCGGCTTTACGGGCTTTCAGAACCTGGCCCTGATCGATGGCGTACGGCTCAACAACTCGGTCTTTCGCTCGGGCCCCAATCAATACTGGGGCACCATCGATCCCTTCACGGTGGAACGATTGGAACTGATCAAAGGGCCCGCTTCCGTGCGCTGGGGATCGGATTCCCTTGGTGGCACCTTGAATGTGATCACGCGCTCGCCCTATGCCTGGGAAAAAGGTGTAGGTGGCGCACTTGAATATCGCTGGGCCGATGCAGAGAACACCAACCAAGGCCGCTTTGAAGTCAGCGCCAGCAATGGCAGCACCACGGGCGTGCTGGTTGGTTTCAGCGCCAAGGATTTCGGGGACTTGCGCGGCGGAAGCGAAGTTGGCCTGCAGCCAGGGACCGGCTACGACGAGCAGGACGCAGACTTCAAGCTCGAACACTATCTGGAGGATGGAAGCCGCTGGTCCGTAGTCCACCAGAGGGTTCGCCAAGACGATGTACCTCGCACCCACAAGACAATCTGGGGCACCAACTGGGAGGGGTTGAGCAACGGCAGCGATCTCAAACGTACCCTCGACCAGGAACGCGACCTGACCTATGTGCAATTCCAGACTGACGCTGCGTTTGGTTTCTTTGACACCAGCACCACCAGCGTCTCGCTTCATCGTCAGGCGGAGGAGCGCGACCGCATCAAGTCCAACGGCAGCCAGCAGTTCCAAGGATTCGAGGTCAACACCGTGGGCCTCTTCCAGCACTTTTCCAAGGATTCAATACTGGGGAGCCTGACCTTGGGGGCTGATGTCTATCTGGATGATGTGGACTCCTTCCTCGATAAGGGCAGCAGCCAGACCGCCGCGGATGACATTCAGGGACCGGTGGCAGACGATGCCAGCTACCTCACCAGCGGGCTGTTTGTGGAAGACCGCATCACCCTCAGCGAGCGTATGGACCTGACCCTCGGAGTGCGCCTGGCCCATGCCCGCGTGGACGCCAGCGAGGTGCGCGATCCGGTGACGGATACCCAGATTTCCATCAAAGACGATTGGACTGCGCTCCTGGGCTCGGCCCGCGTGAGCTACGCCTTGCCAGAACAATCCGCGAAGCTCTTTGGGGGCATCAGCCAGGGCTTCCGCGCCCCGAACCTGTCTGACCTGACGCGTTTTGATTCCAGCCGCTCCAACGAGTTCGAGATTCCAAGCCCAGGCCTCAATCCAGAGAACAGCACCTCCTTCGAGGTGGGCATCAAACATTCGTCCGAACGCGCCAAGACCCAAGCCGCATTGTTCTACACCGACATCCAAGACGGCATCGTGCGAGTGCCCACGGGCAACACAAACATCGATGGCGATGCAGAGATCACCAAGGCGAATGTGGGTGACGGTCACATCTTCGGCCTGGAGTTCTCGGGGTCATTGGCCCTGACCGACGACTTTACTGCCTTCGGCAACCTGACCTGGATGGAAGGCAAGCAAGACACCTACCCCACCTCCGCTCCAGTGGCCGTTGAAGAAAATATCGATCGTCTGATGCCCCTCACCCTCATGACTGGTGCACGTTGGGATGCATCAGAGTCCTCACTCTGGATCGAGTTCCTGATCCGCGCCGCGGCCAAGGCCGACCGCCTCAATACCCGGGACGAAGCAGACGACACCCGCATCCCCGAGGGAGGTACACCGGCCTATGTCACAGCCCATCTCGCCCTGGGGTACCAGCTCTCCCGGGATCTAACCCTGCGGATGGGACTCAACAACATCACCAACGAAGACTACCGCATCCATGGCTCGGGGGTGAACCAGGCGGGGCGAAACCTCTACCTGGGTCTGCGCTGGTCCTTTTGACACCAAGAGGCCCAGCGACCTAGACTCCACACATGCAACACGACAAGTGGCAATGTCCCAAGTGCAATAATCCTGAGTTCGAGGCCGATCAATTTGCTGCCACGGGCGGCGGTGTTTCGAAGTTCTTCAACCTGCAGAACAAGAAGTTCAGCACGGTGACCTGCACCCGCTGCAAGTACACGGAGATCTATCAGGCAAGCACCAGCAGCCTGGGGAATGTGTTTGATTTCCTGAGCGGCTGAGGGCCCCTGGAATCAAGAAATGCCCCCTGAAGGCCCCCCAGGCGTGTCCCCCATGGACTTCCGGTCCCGAGAATCCATACCTCTTTACCCACTTCCGGTCAAAAACCGGCGTATACTCAAGAGGACTCGCGCAAGAACTCCTGTCTGGACCTCTGCCCATGAACCCCATTCAATTGATCCCCAAGACCTGGCTCGCCTGGTTGCTTGTGCCCTTGATGGCATTGGGTGGAGTGCGTGCGCACATCTGTGGCTGCGGTCAGAGTGCAACGGCGCAAGGGTTCGGAATTGATGGAATCATGGAGCTGCGCTCCTGCTGTGACGAGAGTGGCGTGCTCGAGACCACGAGCGCAACCCAGCCTTCCTGCTGTAAGACCGAGCACCAATATCCCCTGGATGGCTCAACCGGTGATCAGCCCGATGATTGCCATTGCTTGATCGTTGGTTGTGACTCCAGCGCCATGCCCGAGACCACTGCGCCCGCTTCGCCGGAATTGGTGGACCTGGAGCCTTTGCATGAAGACTCATGGAGCATGCTCGCCCCGTGTCAGGCCAAATTCACCACGACTGCAACACGCCATGGACCAAAGAGGTCCCTGGGACGGCCACTATTCCTGGCCTTCTGCTCGTTCCGCTGTTGAGGAGAGCGCTCCCTGTGAGGAGCTGCGTCTGGCTGACCTCTGATTGAGGTCACACCACTGTTCCCGTTCCGCGGGAGATCTGTAGGTCCAGCATGTACGCGCGCGTCCGAAATGGTCCCAGGCGTTGTATCAGCGATTCACAGGCATCTCTTCCGCGAATTCTTCCTCTCGATCTGTCTGCATTCCATCCATCATGAACCTTCAACTCATCGTTCCCATCCTGTACCTGACCCTGTTCAGTTGCGCCAGTCCTCCAAGGGATCTTGGCAGCCGCTTGGACAACTGGAACGAACAACAGGCAGTCTTTGCCCAGGCACACGAGCGCAGCAACAAGCCCTGGGCCTCTAGCGCAGGTCTGCAGACGCTTCTGAATCACGCCCGGCGTCACAATCCCGGTTTGCGCGCAGCTTTTGAACGTTGGAAGGGTTCCCTGGAAAAAGTCACCAGCGCCACAACGCTGCCCAGCCCGCGCCTGACCCTGGGCGCGTATCTGGCCAGTGTGGAGACCCGGACAGGTCCCATGCAGGGGCGCATCGGTTTCGCCCAGCCCCTACCGTGGCCCGGGAAACTCGCCGCGGCCGGAAAACTGGCCTTTGAACAGGCTGAAGCCATGCGCATGCAAGTCGAAGTGGAGCGCTTGATGCTGGAGCAAACCGTGAGAGAGGCCTGGTGGGAGCTGGCCTGGCTCGACCGAGCACTGGAAATCACCAAGAGCAATCAAGAACTCCTGAGTCACTGGGAGATCATCGCCCAGATGCGCATGGAAGCCGGTCTCAGCACCCACACGGATGTGATTCGTACACAGATAGAGCTGGGCAAGTTGGAGGACCGGGTACAGGGGTTGCAGGACCTGGCGAGGCCCGTGCGGGCGCGGCTGAACAGTGCGCTTCATCGCAAGAGCGATGCGGCCTTGCCCCAGGCGAATCTTGCGGAGGCCACGCCTCTGAGATTCAACCCTGCAGCCTTGAGCGCGGGTCTACCGCAGAACAGCCCCCAGCTCTTGAAACTCAAGCACCTGCGTCACGCGGCCAAGCACCGGGTGGATCTGGCGGAACTCGACAG
This sequence comes from Planctomycetota bacterium, assembly GCA_014238415.1. Lineage (GTDB taxonomy): Bacteria > Planctomycetota > UBA1135 > UBA1135. Next base: position 20,128 of record JABABA010000019.1, read on the forward strand.
CTACCCGAACCTGACGGTGGGCGCGGATCTGACCTTCATCGGGAACGCAGACGATCCCAATGTGGCGGGCTCTGGCGACGAAGCCTTCGCCCTGACCCTGGGCATCGAGTTGCCCGTCTGGCGCGAATCCTACGCCGCCCAGGAACGCTCGGCGAAAGCGCTCTTGCGCGCAAGCGAACGAACTCTTCAACAAACACACAACACACTGGATGCGAACCTTGAAATGGCCCTCTTCGAACACCGGGACGGAGTCCGCCGTGTCGCGCTGTTTCAGGACAGCTTGATCCCCAAGGGCGAAGAAGCCCTGCTATCGCTTCAGACCGCCTACGAATCCGGCAAGGGCGGTTTCCTCGACCTGATAGACGCCCAGCGCACGCTCTTGGAGTTCCAACTGCAAGCCGCCCGGGGCCAAGCGGATCGCGCCCAAGCACTTGCCAAAATCGAACACCTGAGCGGAGTCTCTCTGCACCAGGACAAATGATCATGAAACCCACCGACAAAAAGAAACCGTCCCTGATGCGCAACGCCATCTTGCTGCTCGCCCTCTTGCTCCTGACCTTCATGGCCGGTCGCATGACAAGCCCTGGGAAGGGGCATTCCCATGAGGACCAGGGGCCCACGACAACTGCGGCCCCCACGAACTGGACCTGCTCGATGCACCCACAGGTACGCCTCCCAGAAGCAGGTCAATGCCCGATCTGTTTCATGGACCTTATCCCCAGCTCCAGCGGGGACGAAGATCTGGGGCCACGTACCCTGGCGATCAGCGAAAACGCGCTGGCTCTGGCAGAGATCATGACTGCACCCGTGGAACGCCGCAGCGTGGCGCGCAAGATCAGCATGGTGGGCAAGATCGCCTTCGATGAAACCCGAGTGGCCTCAATCACCTCATGGGTTGCAGGCCGCCTTGATCGCCTGTTCGTGGACTACACCGGTGTAACCGTACGAACCAACGATCATCTGGTGGAGATCTACAGCCCCGTACTCTACACCGCACAACAAGAACTGCTGCAAGCGATCCGGGCGCAGGAACAACTAGGCCCCGATGCTCTGGAATTCATGCGCAAATCCAGCGCTCGAATGGTGATTTCCGCCCGGGAAAAACTACGCCTGTATGGAATCACCCCAGAGCAGATTGAAGCAATCATCGAGAAAGGCACGCCCAACGAGCGCGTGACGATCTTGGCTCCCATGGGCGGCGTAGTTGTGCACAAGGAAGCAGTGGAAGGTATGTATGTAAAGGAGGGCTCTCACATCTACACCATCGCGGATCTGTCCAAGGTCTGGGTCTTCCTCAATGCCTATGAATCCGACCTTGCCTGGCTGCGCTATGGTCAGGATGTGCACTTCACCGTCGAGGCCTATCCCGGCGAGATGTTCCACGGGCGGGTGGCCTTCATCGATCCAGTCCTGGACGATCGCACGCGCACGATCAAAGTACGCCTGAATGTGGACAACCAGGAAATGCGCCTGAAGCCCGACATGTTTGTCTCGGCCACAGCTGACGCGGTGCTCACTTCTCACGGCAAGGTCGTGGACAAGGACCTGGAGGGGATTTGGATGTGCCCAATGCACCCTGAGATCACTGCCCAGGAACTCGTGCCCTGCGATGAATGCGGCATGGATCTGGTCCCTGCGGAAGACCTGGGCTTTGTGGCGGAATCCAGCACAGGAGAGTCCTTGGTGATCCCCCACACGGCGCCTCTTATCACCGGCAAGCGCGCGGTGGTCTATGTACGCCAGCCCAATGCGGCCAAGCCCACGTTTGAGGGTCGTGAAGTCACTCTCGGCCCGCGGACCGGAGACTGGTACATCGTGCGCGGTGGTCTGCTTGAAGGCGAGCAGGTAGTTGTGCAGGGCAACTTCAAGATCGACAGCGAACTGCAGATCCGCGCCAAGTTCAGCATGATGAACCCGGACCCGAATATGCCCCCACCCAGGATCGACCTGGGAGTGCCGGATGAGTACCTGCAACGACTCGGCGCCAGCATTGATGTCTATCTAAGAGTCCAGGTTGCCTTTGCTGCAGACCAGGACAACCAGCCCGATGCTGCCGCGCTGCTTTCAAGCCTGGAGCAACTTGACAAAGAGATGTTGCCTGAAGAAGCCCACCAGATCTGGAAGGAGCGCTCTTTGGCCCTGATGACCGTCGCAAGGGAGTTCGCCGAGGCTCCGGACCTGGAAACCAGAAGGGTCTTGCTGGAGCCATTGACCCAGACCCTGGTGCCCATCCTGGAAGCCTTCGGATACCAGCGCGAAGGCGGAGCAGTCGGAATCTTCCACTGCCCCATGGCGCTCAACGATGTGGGCGCGGACTGGCTGCAACAAGAAGCCACCACCGCAAATCCTTACTACGGGTCCGGCATGTTGCGCTGCGGCTCACGCTCAAAGATTCTTGAGCCGGGCAACTGAGCGGATTCACCCATGCTTGCCAAACTCATTCGATTCCTCCTCGAGCAAAAGCTCGTGGTCCTGCTGCTGGCACTCCTCGTGATCTTATTGGGCGTGCGCTACGCGCCCTTCGATTGGGATCTTGGGCCTCTGCCCCGAGACCCGATTGCGGTGGATGCTATTCCCGATATTGGCGAGAACCAACAGATCGTCTTCACAGAGTGGATGGGTCGTTCGCCCCAGGATGTGGAGGATCAGGTCACCTATCCCTTGACCGCGGCCCTCTTGGGCTTGCCCGGGGTAAAAACGATCCGCTCCTCGTCCATGTTCGGTTTCTCAACGATCTATGTGATCTTCGAGGACGATGTGGAGTTCTATTGGTCGCGCTCGCGGGTGCTGGAAAAGCTCAGCAGCCTGCCGACCAACACCTTGCCCGAGGAAGTGCGACCAGCCCTCGGACCGGACGCCACGCCCCTGGGCCAGATCTATTGGTACACACTGGAGGGGAGAGACTCTTCGGGCCTTCCCGCTGGAGGCTGGGACCTGGACGAGTTGCGCTCGATTCAGGATTGGACCGTGCGCTATGCCCTGATGGCAGCTGATGGTGTTTCGGAAGTGGCCTCCGTCGGAGGCTTCGTACGCGAGTATCAGGTAGATGTCAATCCCAACGCCATGCGCGCCCATCGGGTTACCTTGGAAGAAGTCTTTGCAGCGGTCAAGGGCTCGAACTTGGAGGTGGGCGCACGCGTGCTCGAGATCAACAACGCCGAGTACTTTGTGCGCGGCCTTGGTTGGATCGAGAACACCGCTGACATCGAAGAGTCAGTAATCAAGTCCGTGGCTGGAGTGCCGATTCGCGTCAAGGATGTGGCGCGGGTTTCCCTGGGACCCGCCCAACGACGCGGCGCACTGGACAAGGGCGGCTCCGAAGCAGTGGGCGGCGTGGTTGTGGTGCGCTATGGGGAAAATCCTCTGGCGGTCATCCAAAATGTGAAGCAGAAGATCAAGGAGATCGCTCAGGGTCTGCCTCGCAAGACCCTGGCCGATGGCACCGTATCCCAAGTCACGGTTGTGCCCTTCTATGACCGTTCGGGCCTGATCTACGAGACTCTTGGGACCCTCAACAAGGCGATCTCTGAAGAGGTCCTGGTGACGATCCTGGTGGTACTCTTCATGTTGATGCATCTCAGGGCATCGTTCCTGATCGCATCTCTGTTGCCGATCGGGGTGCTATTCACCTTCATCTTCATGAAGATCGGCGGTGTTGACGCAAACATCGTAGCGCTTTCGGGCATCGCGATTGCTATCGGTACGATTGTGGACATGGGAATTGTTCTCTGCGAGAACATCCAGAGCAAACTGGCTGAAGCCAAGGAGGGAGAATCGCCGCTGGAAGTGGTCTACACCGCTACAACCGAAGTCGGCTCGGCGATCCTGACCGCAGTGACCACTACTGTGGTGGGTTTTCTGCCCGTATTCAGCATGATCGGAGAAGAGGGCAAGTTGTTCCGGCCACTTGCATTCACCAAGACCTTTGCCCTGGTGGGATCAGTTGTGGCAGCTCTCTTGCTGATCCCACCGCTGGCCCTTTGGATTCTGCCCGCCAAGGGTGGTTTTGTCGGTCGCACCTGGAACCGTTTCCTGGAACGGCGCAAGTTGTTACGGGTCAGTTGGCCCTACCTTTTGAATGGTCTGACGATACTGCTGGTAGCGTCCATGCTGGCGACCCACTGGGAACCCCTGGGACCTGAGCAGGGTGCCGTCCGCAACCTGGCTTTTGTACTTCTCGCCATCATCGGTCTGCTCTTGTTCTTCAATCTGTTCCTGCGGGTCTATGAACCAATTCTGCGCTGGTGCTTGCGGCGCAAGATTCTGTTCCTGTCCATGCCCGTGGTCCTGATGGTCATGGGTCTGATGGTGTGGCTGGGGACGGATCGTGTCTTCGGATTCATCCCGACTTCCCTGGTCAAGATGGGAGCAGACAGGGACGCGGTCTACTCCACGACCCTTTGGAGCAAGGCTCGGGACACCTTCCCTGGCTTGGGCAAGGAGTTCATGCCGCCCCTGGACGAGGGGTCCTACCTCTTCATGCCCACCACCATGGCCCACGCCTCCATTGGCGAAGCGCTGGATGTATTGCAGAAACTGGACCAGGCAATTGAAAGCGTGCCCGAGGTGGAGTTGGCCGTTGGCAAAATCGGACGGGTAGAAAGCGCCCTCGACCCCGCACCTGTTTCCATGGTCGAAACCATCGTCAACTACAAGCCGGAGTTCATCCGCGATGGAAAAGGCAAGCGTATGAACTTCCGCTTCAATGAAGCAGAGGACGCCTATGTGCGCGATGATCATGGAAACCTGATCCCCGATGCCGATGGTCGCCCCTTCCGCAACTGGCGCCCGAAGATCAGGAATGCTGATGACATTTGGGACGAGATCGTCAGTGCAGCCCGCCTGACCGGCACCGTAACCGCTCCCCGTCTGCAACCCATCGCCGCGCGTCTAGTGATGCTGGCCAGCGGCATGCGCGCCCCCATGGGCATCAAAGTCAAGGGACCCTCCCTGGAGATCATCGAAGATGTAGGTCTTGAGCTCGAAAGGTACCTCAAGGAAATCCCGGCGGTCAAAGCCGAGGCGACTTTCGCCGATCGCGTAGTGGGCAAGCCCTACCTGCTGATTGATGTGGACCGCCAAGCGGCGGGTCGTTATGGAGTGTCGATTGCCAAGGTGCAGTCGGTGATCGAGATCGCCCTGGGGGGACGGCGGGTAACCACCACGGTGGAAGGGCGCGAGCGTTATCCCGTACGGGTGCGTTACCAGCGCGAGTTACGAGACACTATCGAGAGCATGGAGCGCATCCTGGTCCCCACCCAGGGCGAGGCCCAGATCCCCTTGAGCCAACTGGCGGAAATCAGGTACCTGCGGGGTCCGCAGATGATCAAGACCGAGGACACCTTCCTGACTTCCTATGTGATCTTTGACCGGCAGCCTGGTTTGGCGGAGGTCGATGTGGTCGAGCAATGCCAGGACTACCTGCAAGAAAAAATCGACACTGGCGAATTCGTGCTTCCAGCGGGGGTTTCCTACACCTTCGCGGGTTCCTACCAGAACCAGATCCGGGCTACAAAAACCCTCGCCGTGGTGCTACCCCTGGCCCTGATGCTGATCTTCTTGATCCTCTATTTCCAGTTCAGAGCGGTCTCCACGACCCTCATGGTCTTCAGCGGCGTGTTCGTCGCCTGGTCCGGCGGCTTCATCATGATCTGGCTCTATGGCACGCCCTGGTTCCTGGACTTTGAGCTGTTTGGAGTTCACATGCGCGAACTCTTCAGCGTACGACCATTGAACTTGAGCGTCGCAGTCTGGGTCGGATTCCTGGCCCTGTTTGGCATCGCCACGGACGACGGGGTGGTGATCGCCACCTACCTGGGCCAGTCTATTGAGAAACGAAAACCCAAGACCGTAAACGAGATTCGCGAAGCGGTCGTGGTTGCGGGCAAACGGCGCTGTCGTCCTTGCCTGATGACCTCAGCTACCACAATTCTGGCTCTGCTCCCAGTGTTGACCTCCAGTGGTCGAGGTGCGGATGTGATGATACCCATGGCGATTCCCTCTTTTGGAGGCATGTGCGTGGTGTTGATCAGCATGTTCCTGGTGCCGACCCTGTTCTGCTGGGTACAGGAACGACGATTGAAGACTGCGACTATCAAATAGATCCTTTCCAAACGGGGCACCCGCAGCGTTATTCTGTGTGCTCTTGCGGGACACCCCGCACACAGTGCCCCTGCGCGGAGTAACCCGCACACTGTTTCCCGCGCGGATTGTCCCGCGCTCACCAACCCGATCACTCCCATGAAATTCCTGGCCCTTCTCCTGATTGCCCTGCCCTTGACCGCCTGCAGCGGAGAGGAGCCCATCGAGACCCCTGTCGATCCTGTTCCGGCCAAGACCACCTCCATCAGCACCAATGTGCAGTGCGGCTGCACCATTGATTCGATCAGCAAATGTGGCAACTTCGTCGAGATCGACTCGAAGTACATCCCGATTGCAAATGACAAGGAACTCGGCTTGGGCCACATGGAGTGGTGCAACCAGGGCCCAGTGGCAGCAGATGTCGCAGGCGAAGTTGTGGACGGTGCGTTCGTCGCCAGCAAGCTTGACACCAAGTGAGCAGAGCAGACACTTGAGCCCTGACACTCTCTAGGCAAAGAACTCTGGGAACTCAGCCCAGGACACCACTCGTGCGGTGTCCTGGGCTTATATCATGGTGCAAGCCACATTCACCCCCATGAACTTCTCCCGCCGTCACGACCGCTGGCTCCGCAAGCTACCTGCCTCTCCCAAGGACGAGGGGCTCGTTTGCCTGCTGGTGATCCGCCCTGGAGCCGAAGAAAGCGGAGAGCGAGAGCTTCGAGAATCCATCGAACTGACCGTCGAAGGGGGAATCGCTGGCGACCGCTGGATCAAGAACTCCGAACGCAACCTGGGCAGTCAGGTCAGCTTGATCAACACACACATGATCGGGCAACTCGCCGGCAAGACCCCGGTGGAACTTTGCGGCGACAACCTGCATGTGGACCTGGACCTCTCCGAGACCAACCTGCCGATCGGCGCGCGCCTCTTGATCGGCAGCGCAATACTCGAAGTCAGCGCTGTTCCCCACAAACCCTGCGTAGCATTCTGCCACCGATTCGGCGCCCGAGCCGCCAAGCGCGTGGCCCGGGGCAATACCACGGGCCTGCGGGGTCGTGGGGTTCTCTGCCAAGTGGTCCAGGCAGGAACAATCCAGGTCGCCGACCGGATCGAGGTACGACGGATCTAGGCTCAGCGAGAGCAGTTCAGCTGCCCTCAACGCCCGCAGTCGAAATTGCAGAACACGCCATGAGCATGCTCCCGGGCCCGGGGGCGCTTTTGTTCTTGCGCAGATTGGGCACTGCCGGCCCCGACTCGACCCCAATAGCGGCGTAGCCCGGGCTCAACGGGTACCCTGGACCCATGGACAAGTCCCCCACCTCCTCCTGGCAGCTTGCTTGCTGGGTTGGTTTGCTCTTGCTGGTCGTCGCAGGTCCCTCTCTTGCCGTGCAAGGAGAGGCGGAACCCTTGCGGGTCTATTTGCGAGCGGGGCCCAAGACCCATGGTCCGGGGGAGCATGACCATCCACGATTCCTGGCGGATTGGTCGCAGCTGCTGGAAGAACGCGGAGCGGTCGTGGATGGATCCCTGGAGTTTCCGAGCAGCGCGGCCCTGGCGAAGACCGATGTCCTGGTCTTCTACGCGGCAGAAGGAGGCACCCTCGACCCTCAACAACGCCAAGATCTGGATCGCTACCTGGCCCGGGGCGGGGGCATTGTGGCTCTGCACGATGCGGTCTGCGGCAACGACGCACAGTGGTTCAAGACCATTATTGGAGGTGCATGGGAACACGGTCACTCCAAGTGGAAGATGGGCAAGCTCGGGTTGTACATGGACTCCATGGAGCATCCCATCACAAAAGGCATCCCGCACTTTGATCTGGATGATGAGATCTATTTCGATCTGCACCTCGATCCCAAGGCCCATGTATTGGCCAACAGTTTTCACACGGTGTTCGATGTGACGCCCCAGCTTTGGACCTATGAGCCCGGGAGCTACCGGGCCTTTGTCAGCATCCAAGGGCACTTCACAAAGACCTTCGACCATCCAGCCTGGCAGGCAATTGTCCTGCGCGGGATTGCCTGGGCGGGCAATCGTGATGCGGACTTGTTCTTGCAGCCAGGCGAATTAGCAGGCCTGCGATATCCCCCAGGCGGCCCCACCCCCCCCGCGCAAGCCAAAGAGAGCTTTGAATTGCATCCTGATTTTGAGATGCAGTGCGTTGCCTGGGAACCCATGGTGATCAACCCGATCTCCGTGGACTGGGATCGAGATGGTCGCATGTGGGTGGCCTGCACACCAGGGTATCCCTACAAGGAGAAGTTCACTGGAGTTGCCGCACATGACCAGATCCTGATCTTGGAAGATTCCAACGGGGATGGAGTCATGGATCAGCGCGCGGTGTTCTATGAAGGCCTCGATCTGGTTACGAGTTTGGTGCGCCATGAAAATGGCGTAATCGTGACCGCTGCGCCTGACATCCTGTACCTCGAAGACACCAACGGGGACGATCGTGCTGACAAGACAACCGTGCTCTACACGGGCTTTGGTTACGGAGACACCCACGCAGTGATCAGCAACATGCGCTGGGGTCCCGACGGTTGGATCTACTGCACACAGGGTTACAGCGGTGGGGCCTCGAGGGACATTCGTGGCGCGGCGGATCCAAGCAAGAGCCTCGGTTCCATTCGCAATGGCCTGCTGCGCTTCCGAGCTGATGGGTCTGCCATCGAGTTGGTTTCGTCCTACGGCAGCAACACCTGGGGCCTCGATTTTACACCGGATGGAGAACTGTTCTTCACCATGGCCAATGGTTCCCACGCGCGCCATGTGGTTCTTCCCGAGCGAATGCTGGCAGGACACAGGGTTGGCGGCGTCAACTCCTGGAAGGACATTGTCGATCACCGCAAGGCTTTCCCCGCGTTTCATGACGGTCGTATCAGTTACCTGCAGATCGACTTTGTGGGCGGGTTCACTGCTGCGGCGGGTTGTCTGGTTCAAAGCGGAGGAGCCTGGCCCTCGGAGTTCGACTTGGACCACTTTGTCTGCGAGCCCACGATCAATCTCGTACACCGAGATAAACTATCCACACGCGGGGTGACCTTCACTGCCAGCAAACCCAGGCAGGCGGAGTTCCTTGCCTCACGTGATCTCTGGTTTCGACCAGTGCACCTGCGTACTGGACCGGACGGTGCCATGTATGTTCTGGATTTCTACAATCAAGCTGCAGTGCACAACGACACACGCGGACCCAAGCACGGCCCAACCAACGCAGCGATACGTCCAGACCGAGACAAATTACACGGGCGCATCTGGCGGGTACAGCACACCGATGCCCGAGACATGTCGGCGAGTTTGCCCCATGATACCGCGGGCCTGATTGCATCCCTTGGAGCCAGGGGATCTTGGCAACGGCGCACAGCGGAGCGCCTCCTTCGTGAAGGGCCTGGAACAGCGGCGGTACCCGCCCTGCTTGAATCCTTGAGCAAATCTGATTCGGTTCACATGCGTTTGCATTCCCTGGCCCTGGTTCACGATCTTGCGGATGACCAGGAAACCAGGCTTGGCGCAATCGGAATGGGGCTCAACGATCCCGACCATGCACTTCAACGACGCGCAGCTTTTCTGGCAGGGCCCCTTATGGAAAGCGAAGAGGCAGCCAAGAACCTGAGCGAAGCCCTGCTGCGGCTTGCCCTTACATCCAAAGACGAGCGCACACGCATGGCTGCCCTTTTGTCCTTGACCCATGGAAACCTGGAAGAGGGAGCGCTTACGCAGCTGGTGTCTCTTGCTTCTGAATTAGACGACAATTGGAGTCGCTCGGCCCTTCTGGCCGCCCTCTTGAGCGATCCGATCACCAGTCTAGGCGCCATGGTCGCAGGACCTGAATCTTCAGCAACCCGCGCCCTGGCTCAAGAGCTGGGTGAAAAAATTGGCGCGAGACGGGACCCGGACCTGACCAACAGGGCACTGATTGCATTAGCTGCAGGGAACATCAATGAAGCCTCCAAGGTCTCTTTCCTCGGTTCCCTGAATTCAGCCCTTGGCGAACGCTTCAAAGCACAAAGCGAACCCGGAGTGATCGCCGCAGTTGAAGAACTGTTGTCAAGCAAATCAATCGCTCTTGCCAACGCGACCTTGCCTCTGACTGAACGCTTTGAGGGCCGCGCCCTGGATGCAGCGTCCGTCGCCTTCGGCCAACGCCTGTTACTAGCCGCCCAAGATCCGGAGGCCTCCTATGAAACTTGCATGGTCGCCCTGCGTGCGCTCTTGCCGATTCAAAACCTGCGCAGAGAAGCGGTCCAAATCGCAGGCGAGATGTTGGTACCCCATGCGCCTCTTAAGGTACAACTGGAAGCGATTGAGCTACTCAATGATTGCAGGGACGATGGGGTAGGAACCGTGCTAGCCAGCAGTTTGCCTGGACTCGGGCGACAGGCAAGAGACGCGGCTTTCGAAAGCATCATGACCCGCACCGAGCGGGTACCAGCCCTGCTTGCTGCTCTTGAGACAAAGGCTCTGCGACCTCTGGATCTTGGCCCCCGCCTCCTGCATCGCCTGCGCCATCATCCCGATGAACAAGTAGCCATTGAAGCGACAAAGGTACTCGATGCTTTCGCAAGCACGGACTCCACGCTGGCACGATTGGAGACTCTCCTACCCTTGGTCAGTGCTCCTGGTGATGCGGGGAAGGGGGCGACCTTGTTCATGGAACACTGCGGAACCTGCCACATATTTGAAGGCCAAGGCGCAGGGGTTGGACCTGAGCTCACGGGCATGGGCGCGCACGGAATCAAGGAACTCCTTGAAATCGTGCTCGACCCCAACCGAGAAGTGGATCCCGCCTACGTTGAGTATGTGGCACAGACCCTGGATGGAAAAACCTACACAGGAATCATGGTGCGCGAGACTCCTGAAGGCATCGTCCTGCGCAATACGAACGGCGATGAGAATGTAGCCAGGCGGGACTTGGACAGCCTCAGATCCACAGGAATCTCGCTCATGCCCACGGGGCTGAGCGATCTGGGACCAGAAGTGCTGCGCGACATCATGGCCTACCTGACGCGGAACTCCCAAGGGCTGCAGATCCTGGACCTTGAGCTGGTAGCCAATGTGAACTCGGGCGAATACCTCTTTGACGATCAACGAAACGAGGGCTACACCTTCAAGCGTATGGGAATCCTGGAGATCGAAGGCGTACCTTTCAGCCTGCGCGACCCCAGCAGCCTGGCGAGCGGCAAGAACATTCTTGTGCTCAAAGGTGGGCCCGATACCAGCCAAAGCTCCAAGACCGATTATCCCAGGCGGGTCGTGATCCCGGTGAACCAGAAGATGGCACGGGTTCATGTGCTCGGCGGCATTGCCGCTTGGGGGCATCCCTATGGCACGAAGAAGATCTCGCCTCTAGTGGATATGACTTTCATGTTCGAAGACGGCAGCAGCGAAACGCAGGTACTCTCCAATGGCGTTCATTTCGCCGATTGGATCGGACACTTTGATGTACCCGGATCAACGTTTGTGCCGGATCTTCTGGCCCATGGTCCGGGACAGGTCAGGCGCCTTACGGTAGATCTTTCCACACCACGGCATGTGCAGGCGATCGTGCTCAAGAGCTACGATGCGATGGCCGCCCCGGTGTTCTTGGCAATGACCGCAGATACCGATTCCGGTCAGGCAGCACCAGCCCCGAGCCTGCCCACGCGCCCCACCGGAGACCTCTCGGGGGTGAACACTTGGATCTTTGGAGGCGGTTCGAGCCACGACTTCGAGCGCTGGTTCCGAGACGAAGATGTCGAATCCCTCTCTACTCCCAATCGCAGGGTCCAGTACACCGACAACGAAGAAACCCTGCTGGCTGGACTCGAAACCGCGGATACCCTGATCTTCTGCACCAACCAGCCCCTGACCAAAGGGACTCAGAACCTCATCAACCGCCATGTTGCCAAGGGCGGCAGCCTCCTGGCCCTTCATCCCGGAGTCTGGTTCAACTGGCCCGACTGGCCTGAGTTGCACACCAAGATCCTCGGCGCCGGCGCCTACAGCCACGAGCCCCTGCGGGCCTTCGATGTACGCATCGAGACCACCAAGCACCCCGCAGTCAAAGGAGTTCCCATGCGCTTCGAGATCGTGGACGAGTTGTACCGGGTCAAAGCCCCGGCGGAATCGGATCTTGCCATCGAGACCCTGGCCCGCTCGACATCGCGCCACGGTGGGGACTCCTTCCCCTGCGTCTGGATCCCCGACACAGGCGCCGGCAAGGTTTTGATCGTGACCCTCGGGCACGATGGACGCGCCCACGAACTCGCCGCCTTCCAAACCCTGATGCAATCAGGAGTCAACTGGCTGGAAGAGCGTCCCTGACGCGAATCTGGTTGCAAGAAACAGCTACACTGCCCAACCTCAGCCGCCCCCACTATTCTGATCATGCCTCTCGCACTACTGCGCACCCGGCTCAGCCTTGTCGCGCTACTTGCATCCATTCCCGCCTATGCACAGAGCTGACCTGGCTGAAGCACTCCGGCAGTGCCTCGCTTTGGCGAGATGGAAGTCAGTTTGGCTTCCGAGCAAGTTGGTGCCTGGCGCCTGCGCTTGAACCTCGACTCCGGTTGGGGTTTCGAAGGCGGACACTCGGAGAACAAGGGGCTCTCCCCCGGAGGCGACGTAATCACTGTACCCGAACACCGGCACAAAGTTGAGGTGGACCTCTGGCGGGCTGAGTTTGTTGCGGCTTACACCTTCACAGAAGACTGGGACGCCTGGTTGCGGCTGCCATTTGAACGGAAGATCCGCACGGCTTCAATTGAACTTGTGGAACCCGCCACCCAAGCAGAACAGGATGCGATGCAACGCAACCTGGATATCCACCATGCCAGCGCTACCCTTGAAGGCATGAGCGACCCGTCCTTGTTGGCGGCCACCCGCAGCAATGGTTTCTTCACCGAGAATGATGTGGCGGCCTTCGCCTTCGGCACCAGCATTCCACTGGGACAAACAGAAGAGAACCCCTACCTTCTCGGGGACGCGGGCGAGGCCCACGAGCACATGCAGTTCGGCACCGGCACCTTCACCCCCCTGTTGGAAGCCTTCTATGTGACCCCTGTTTCGGAAGATACCAGCTTCTCGGTCAGTCTGGTGGGTAAGGCCCCGCTCTACGAGAACAGCAAGGGGTACAAGGGTTCGGCGGAAGTCTCCGGTGGTGTCAATCTGCTGCACTCCTTGGATCCAAACTGGCGCGTGCGTGTGGGCTGGTCTTCCTTCTATCAGGACTTCGCCAAGTGGGACGGGGGACGCGATCCGAACTCTGGTCTGATCTCCCATGGTGCCACCATGGGCGTGACCTATGGTCTCGACAAGGATTGGGACCTGTCCCTGGATGTGCGCCTGCCCATATCGCAGCGGGCCCTGGACGAGCACGGCGACACCTACGAGCACGGCCCCATGGTCCGCCTCGGTTTGTCGCGCTCGATTGGGCCCTGACAGCCCCAAGCAAGCGCTATCCTTCGGGCGTGAGCGTTTACCTGATTGCCACCTGTGACACCAAGGGCACCGAAGCGGAGTTCCTCGCCCAGCAACTCGTCAGCCAGGGCGTGTCTGTACGCATCGTGGACACAGGCTGCTTGGGCGAGTGCTCGATACCTGTGCATGTCTCCCGAGAAGAGGTTTTTGAGGCCGCCGGTACTTCTCTACTGAAACTCGTGCAACAGAACAACCGAGGCGTGGCAGTGGAAGCCGCTGCCAGAGGAGTGTGCGCCCTCATGCTCAAGGCCCACGCCCAAGGAGAACTGGATGGGGTGCTTGCCATCGGCGGCGGCGCCGGCACCCTGATCGGGACCAGCCCCATGCGAGCCCTGCCCTTGGGCGTACCCAAGCTGATGGTCTCCACCATGGCTGCGGGACAGGTACGTCCCTATGTGGGCGACAAGGATGTGCTCATGCTGAACTCGGTAGTGGACATCAGCGGCCTCAATCGCATCAGCCGTCCGATCCTGCGCAACGCGGCGGGAGCCATGGCGGGCATGGTACGAGCGCGTCAGGAAGCGCCCAAGGCCCAAACAGATCGCCCTCTGATCGCCGCCAGCATGTTCGGCGTGACCACGCCCTGTGTGGAGCAGGCCCGCGAGATCCTTGAATCAGAGGGCTTTGAGGTGCTGGTGTTCCACGCCACGGGCATCGGCGGCCAGACCATGGAGGCTCTGATCAAAGAGGGCCTGCTGGCGGGAGTCCTGGACATCACCACCACCGAATTGGCGGATGAACATGTGGGCGGAACCCTCTCCGCTGGCCCTGAGCGTCTGAGAGGTGCTGCTGCCACGGGCCTTCCCCAAGTGGTCTCCGTGGGGGCAACCGACATGGTCAACTTCGCCGCGCGCAATACCGTGCCCGCAGCCTTCAAGGACCGCCAACTCTACACCCACAACGAGCAGGTAACGCTGATGCGCACAACCGCGCAGGAATGCGCCGCCATCGGCCGCATCATCGGTGAACGCCTTACCGACTCGAAGGGCCCCACCACGATCTTGCTCCCCAGTCAGGGAGTCTCCGCCCTCGATGCAGAGGGCCAGCCCTTCAATGACCCCAGCGCCCGCCAGGAACTCTTTGCCGCAATCCAAGAACACTGCGGCTCGATCCCCTGCGAGACCATTTCGGCCCACATAAACGACCCAGAATTCGCCGCCGCTGCGGCCAATAAGCTCCTTTCCCTGATCCCCAAGACATGACCCCCGACAAGATTCAAAACGACAACTCACGCCATGGAATCCTGCGACGATTCCGGGAACAAATTGCGCGAGGAGAACCGATCATCGGCGGAGGCGCAGGCACCGGCATCTCTGCCAAGAGCGAAGAGGCTGGCGGAATCGACCTGTTGATCCTCTACAACTCCGGCCGCTACCGCATGGCGGGCCGGGGCTCCACCGCAGGTCTGATGCCCTACGGCAACGCCAACCAGATCGTGAAAGAGATGGCCTTTGAGGTCATCCCCGTGGTCAAGCACACGCCGGTCCTGGCTGGTGTCTGCGGCACAGATCCCTTTATCATGCCCCAGCTTTTCTTGGACGAGTTGGTCGCCCTCGGCTTCAGTGGCATCCAGAATTTTCCAACTGTGGGCCTGATCGAAGGTCGCCTGCGCGCCACTCTCGAAGAAACCGGCATGGGTTATGGCCTTGAGGTTGACATGGTGCGACGCGCCCATGGAATGGATCTCTTGACCACCCCCTACGCCTTCAACGCCGATGAAGCGCGCCAGATGGCAGAGGCCGGTGCCGACATTGTAGTGGCCCACATGGGTTGCACAAGCGGTGGGACCATCGGCGCCGAGACAGTCAATCCCCTCGACGAGTGCCTGGGCCTGATCGAAGAGATCGTGGCCGCCGCCAAGAGCGTGCGCGACGATGTGATCTGTCTCTGCCACGGTGGCCCGATCGCCATGCCTCCGGACGCAGACTTCGTTCTGCAGCGCGTAGAGGGAATCGATGGCTTCTACGGGGCCAGTTCCACCGAACGCTTCCCCACCGAGGTCGCCATCTCTGAACAGATCCGTGCCTTCAAGTCCCTGCGCCTGCCCGGTGGTCACGCCTGATGAACGATCCCCTGCGCTTTGTCCCCACCAGCGATGCCCAGGTAGAGTGGGCCCGGGACCAAAAACACGAATGGTTTGTGCGTGACGGACTCACCGGCGAAGGGGAGTTGGCCATGGTGCGCGTAACCATGACAACGGGTCAATCCCACGACTTCCACCGCCACCCCCGCATGGAGGAAATCCTCTATGTGCTCAGCGGGCGCTGCGTACAGTGGGTCGCGAACGAAGAACGGGAACTCAATGCGGGCGACACTGTGCACATTCCCATGGGCATGGTCCACGCCACCCACAACCCTTTTCCTGAACCCTTGGTATTCCTGGCCATCATGACTCCGGCAGTGTTTGATGGTCAGGAGACTGTGGATGGGGTGGATTGAGAATTGGCCGCTCCTTGACAGGCCAGGTCTCACACACCCGTTCACTCTTTTCCGTCGAACATTGTGGGTCATGACCAAGACCCGCGAATTCCCTTGCATGGAGAGTCTCCCTTCCGTTTGATGCGCGAAGAAGCGCGCTCCAACTCACAGCCTCCCTCACCAAGAGAACAACATGGCACCGACCGCTCGATTCATCCTAGCAATCGTGATCCTGGCCATCCTGCTGGCCGCCACGGCGATACTTGGTGATGGTGGAGCCACTTTGATGGTGGGAGTCAGCATCCTCGTCAGATTGGCGGGGGCGTACTTGATCCTGCTGGCTGCCTACAAGGTCTGGAAGCTGAGCCAGTCAAATAGCGACTATTCGGCAATCACACTTGCGCCGCCCATTGTTCTCGCCCTGATAGGAGCAATGTTGCAAGCTTCCAACTGGGGCGTCGGCCTGGCACTGGGTCTGATCGGGGCAATGGCGCTCCACAACTCAAGCCGACGGGGGACCTAGGAGGACTTCTCAAGGCCGCCAACTGAGTCGGGCCTGGAGAACTCTTCGGTCAAGCGAAGTAAGTGGTCGGGGCGAGAGGATTTGAACCTCCGGCCTCTGCAACCCCATTGCAGCGCGCTACCAGGCTGCGCCACGCCCCGACCGAGGGCTGGGAACTTTAGTGATTGGACAGGGAGCCGTCAATCCGCAAGGAGCCAGATCGCTGCACTCCGTAGGAGATCTTGGAGCCTGGGCTTGCGCTCTGGGCCTCGGCTGGGCTACAGAGGGGGTATGGCGAGGCCCCTGCGTAATCTTTATCACAAGAGCCTGCACATCAGGCGGCGGCATCGAACCTGGATGGGGGCAATGGTTTGCGCCAGTTTGGCCTGGGGAGTGTGGTGGCTGGCCTTGGCCCTTTCCCACTGGCTACCAGAATGGCTACCGAGTTTGGGAGTACTGGGATTCCTCTCCAGCCTGCCAGCCATGGTGGGCCTGATTCTGGCAATCATAACCATTCGGGCCCGGGATGTTTGGATCGCACTGGCGAGCATTCCGATCTGCGCCAACGGAGCCATACTGGCTTTGCCTTGGCTCTTTGAACGCGAGCTGTCGCTGCTCTTCGGAGTCGGTTCCTAGGCCGCGATCTTTTCTGCACACATGATCATCCAGACGCCAGTGCAGGCGGCTAGCACTGTGAGGACAATGACCATGAGGGCGATCTTGCCGTGCAAGGCCCGGTGGCGGCCGTTACGGATGGTGGCGATGCCGCTGACGATTGGAGCGATATAGGAAAGTGTGGCCAGACGAGCCAGGAACATGTGCACATGGTAGATCGTTCCGGCGGATTCGAGGTTGTAGGAATCGCCCAGTTGAACCGCGTAGTAGATCGTGGTCGCAAGGCTAGAGATGGTGCAAACCACCAGGGACAGGTGGACCCTGCGGCGGGCAAGCTTGCCAGTCCAAGCAGTAGCCATGAGCAACACAACGGTCAGGGAAAAAAAGGAGCTGAAGGCGATCATTGAGAAGATGAGAATGAATCATGCGGGGTCCTGCATGATGCCCGTCAGTTCCTCTTGGGGAGAACGGGTCATCAGGTCGGATACCGCCTGGCGTGGATCCTTTCCTTCAAAAAGGCAGGCGTGCACTTGGTTGGCGATAGGCATTGAGATGCCTTCGGTTTCAGCTTCGGGGCCGAAGAGAGCACGGGTAGTCCAGACCCCCTCGGCCACCATGTGCATACGAGCGAGCAGGTGATCGAGGGACTCACCCTTGCCGATGGCTTCCCCCACTGCGCGATTGCGCGAGTGCTCGGAAAAACAAGTGGTCATCAAGTCACCGATGCCAGCGAGGCCAAAGAAGGTCTCGGGTTGTGCGCCGTGACGGTGGCCGAAACGCGCGATCTCCACTACCCCGCGGGTGATCAAAGCGGCCTTGGCGTTGTCCCCAAGCGCCAGACCATCACAAATACCTGCGCCAATGGCGATCACATTCTTGAGAGCCGCTGCGAACTCGGCGCCCAGGGGATCGCTGTTGGTGTAAACGCGCAGGGTTTCGCAGGACAAAACATTCTGAACCTGCTCGGCTACGGCGCTGTCGGTGGAACAGGCCACCAGGGAAGCGGGCAGACCACGCGCGACCTCTTCCGCGTGACTGGGACCTGTCAATACGCACAGAGGACGCTCACCCAGAACCTCTCCGATGATCTTGGTAGGCGGTTGGAAGGTCTCTACTTCAAGACCCTTGGATGCACTGACCACGGGCAGGGTGCCAGACAACACATCTTCGAATTGCACCAACACACTACGGAGGTGTTGGGTAGGAATGACGGAGATCAAAAGATCCACTCCGACCGCTGCTTGAGTGGGGTCTGCGCTAAAGCGCAGACTGTCAGGCAGGAGTACGCCGGGAAGATAGCGTTCATTGAGACGAGTCTCTGCAAGGGTCGCTATCTGGTCCGTGTCTCGACCCCAAAGGCAGACATCGAGCCCCTTACGAGCCAAAACAAGTGCCAGGGTCGTACCCCAGGAGCCATTGCCCAGGACGAGAATTCTAGGTTGCGCGTCACTCATTGGGAGCCTCATGGAAATCAGCGGGTTTGGGCTCAAAAGCCTTGGGCTCGCTTCCCTCAAGAATGCGTCGCAGGTTGCCTCGGTGACGCCAGACGATCATCACCAGGAGGCCGAACTGCACCAGGGTCGCAGACTGATCGAAACCGTGCCGAATACCTGAACCGATCGCAAAAGCCGCCACCATGGCCAAAGATGCGAGGCCCACAAAGCGCGTGGTCAAGAGCACGAGCAGCCAGGCCCCAACGCCATAGACCAGCATCATGGGATCAATGGCCAGGATCCCGCCGACCAGCGTCGCGACTCCCTTGCCTCCATGGAAGCCCAGGTACACCGGATAGCAATGACCGACCACAGCAGCACCGAAACAGTACGGCCCAAGATGCTCTTGGGCACCACCCCTGAGCAGCACAACAAGAGCCGCGCCCTTGAACACATCCAACGCAAAAGAGGTCAGGCCCACCGTTCGACCCGCGGCGCGAATTGTGTTGGTGGCCCCGATATTCCCGCTGCCCACCGTACGCGGATCGACTCCCTTGAAGGCCTGGGAGAGAATCAGACCGAAGGGGATTGCTCCAATCAGATACGACGCAAGGACCAGAGCCCAGGCGGGAACTGCGTCCAAGTCGATCAGGGCTAGGGGCGCGAGGGTCATGTTCGGGGAGCATAACCTCTCCGGGGCTTCATTCAGCGAACCCAAGTCTTTCTTTGGGCCCTCAAGGTGGGTCCGCAGCCGTCAGGCAGGGGTAAGGAGAGGGAACGGCAAGTTCCCCCGGTACCATGTCTCGTGCATGAGCCCCACCCCCCCCACTCCGCGCGTCGGCGTCGACACCGGCGGCACCTTCACGGACCTTGTGGTGGTCTGTGGAGACCAGCTCTGGGTGCAGAAGATCCTCTCCACCCCGAGCGCACCGGAGGAAGCCATTGTGGAGGGGCTGGAACTGCTCGATGCTGAGGCTGACACGGAATTCGCCGAAGTAATCCACGGCAGTACTGTGGGCTTGAACGCGCTGCTGACAAAGGCAACAGGCCGCGTAGCCCTGGTGACCAACAAGGGGTTCCAGGATCTGATCGAAATCCGGCGCCAGGATCGACCGGACCTCTATGCCTTGCACCCAAGCGTCCCCGAACCCTTGGTCGCCCGCGCGGATCGACACGAAGTTTCGCAACGCAGTTGGCCGGACCTGAACGGACAACTGACTGAGATAAGCTCGCCCAGCAAGTCAGAACTCACCATACTCGCGCGACGCATTCGACGAAGCGGAGTGGAGGGTGCATGCGTTTGCCTCTTGCATGCCTACGGGGACAGCGCCATCGAAGAACAGGTGGCTGCTGCCCTGCGTCTGGAAGGGCTGTCGGTCACCAGTTCCGCAGCGCTTCTGAATACACACCGAGAATATGAGCGCATGTCCACCGCGCTGATCAACGCCTGTCTGACGCCCGTCCTGGGGCGTTATGTCGAACGCTTACGGAGAGCACTGGGGCAAAGACGACTGGCGCTCTTGCAGAGTTCCGGAGGCACCCTCTCGGCGGAACTCGCGGCCGAGCAACCGGCGCGGGTTGTGCTCAGTGGGCCAGCAGGAGGAGTCGTGGGGGCTGCGCGGGCGGCCGCGGAAGCGGGGCTCGATCAGGTGGTCACTCTGGACCTTGGTGGCACCAGCACAGATGTGGCTTTCCACGACCCTCAAGTGGGCCGAGCGGGGGCCACAACGGGATCTTCGGTGGCGGGACATGCCCTCGCACTGCCCGCTCTTGATGTGCACTGCATCGGTTGCGGCGGAGGGTCCCTGGTGCACCTGGACAGCACCGGGGTACTGCAGGTGGGGCCGCAAAGCGCAGGGGCGGATCCCGGACCAATTGCATATGGATCCGGAAGCGAGCCAACCCTGACCGATGCATTGGTGTTTGCCGGACGCATCGATGCGGGGCGTTTTCTCGGAGGTCAATTGGAGCTGGATCACGAGGGCGTGAAGCGCGCCTTTGAAAAATTGGGAGCTGAACTTGATGTGTCCCCAATGGAAGCGGCGCGGGGTTCTCTTCAGGTAGCCCAGGCCGCCATGCGCAGAGCCCTTTCGGTCATGACCATGCAACGGGGCAAGGACCCTGCGCTGATTTCGCTGGTGTCTTTTGGTGGCGGCGGAGGTTTGTTCGGCGTAGAACTCGCGGCAGACCTGGGTATTCCCAAGGTGCTCGTACCCGCCCATGCGGGAGTGCTATCTGCCTGGGGCATGGTGCATGCGGACGCTACTCTCGACTTGGCAGAGACTGTGCTGGAACCCCTGGCTAAGTGGAGCAAGACCAGGCGAGCGAAGGCTTTCAAGAAACTCGAACAAGAGAGTTTGAGCCAGCTTCTCGCCGCTGGACATCGCAAGCGGGACTGCCGTTACGAGCGTGTCCTCGAACTGCGATTTTGCGGCCAGTCCCATGAACTCGCTATCCCCGAGGGATCAGACCCTGGCTCAGAATTTCATGCCACCCACCAGCGACGTTATGGCTGGACACCCGGAGAGGCCGAGGTCGAGCTGGTGCATCTCGCCAGCCGCGTGGTGGTCCCCGGCCCAGCTCCCGACACGGGGCCACAGCCAAGACGGCGCAAACTCAGCCGCAACGCACATGTGGGCCTGCGCAAGGTGGACGGAGAGCGCAAGCGCGTACCGGTCCTCGACCGCGCCGAACTCAAGCCCGGCATGCACTGGCCAGGACCGTCCCTCGTGGAAGAAGCAACGACCACCACCTGGATTCCTCGTGGCTGGGAGGCGCGGGTGACCCGAGGAGGCCACATGCTGCTCAGTCGAGAATGACTTCGTCCATTCCAGACATGATGCTTGCAAGGGGCGACGGGGATTGGCGCAAGGATACCGAGGAGATAAGGAACCTGATCGGGACTTGTCAGCGAGCGCTCAACCTGGCGGTGTCCCGACAGCTGTATGGAACTTGTCCGTGAAACTCCCAAGCAGAATCTGCAAGACCAACGCCCCCAAGCCCCACCAGAAACAAAACAGCGAGAATGGAGCGGCTGAACGGATTTGAACCGTCGACATCAACCTTGGCAAGGTTGCGCTCTACCACTGAGCTACAGCCGCCCTCTTGGGCAGAGAACTATAGCGCGGGTGGGGCGGGAGGCAAGTCAACCTCCCCACATCTTTTCACCAGCTGTCCAGCCACCCAAGCCCCTGCCCCACTTGCGGCATCTGCGAGTGACTGTCCGGAAGCAAGGAGTGCGGCGAGATGGGCCGCGTGACGGCACCCAGAGCCCCTCAGGGAACCCCTCACCCGAGCCCGGGAAAGCCAGATCGGTTGCTCCCCGGCAACCAGGACCAGATCCAACAGGGGATCCTCCGCCCCATGGCCACCCTTGAGAATCACCGCTGCGGCACCCGCGGCTATCAGCTCGCTTCCCGCCTTCAAACGACTGGAAGGATCCTGTACCAGTTCCTCTTCAGCAATCCCAACCAACAGAGCAGCCTCCCTCAGGTTGGGGCACAGAATCGGTCCCAACTCCAGGGCTTCCAGCACGGCAGCACGGCCCTCTTGCCCAAGGAACTCATCACCCAGGGAAGAACTCAGGACCGGATCAAACACCCAAGGCAAACCCGGAGCGTCGAAGCGCAGTTGAGCCAGAAGGTGCCACATTTCCCGCACGTGCTCCGGCCCGGGCAACAACCCGCTCTTGAGGCAGGCTGGATTCTCCACGGCCACCGCAGCCAAGGCATCAAAACGCCAAGCTTCCGGGTCCCTGGCACCGAGATCCACCAGGCCGCACTCGTCCTGCACTGTGTTGGCAGTCACTGCCCCCACGAACCGCGCCTGCGCCGCTTCCACAGCCTCACGATCCGCATCCAACCCAGGCCCGTTCTGAGCAACTCCTCCCACACATAGGACAAGGGGCGAAGTCACGATGTGAGCGGACGCCCTTCTTCGGGAATGCCGTCTTCCCCTTCGCTGCCCAGCAGAGCCAACGCATGTGTGCGCAGATGGCGCTCTGTGGCACGCACAGTACTCTCTCCCGCATCGTCCAGATGAATGCGCCCGCCGGCAATGTGCCCGTGGCCCCCAAAAGAACCGCGACCATCCAGAACCCTCTGCATCAAAGGATAAGCCTTTCCAAAAGAGGGGTCAGTACGCAGGGAAAGCACATACTCATCTCCATGCCCAGCGCCGACCAAGGCCCATGAACAGCCTTCCATGCGCAGGAACAGGTCGGCCATCTCAGCCACCGACGCGGGATTCTCCACCTGCCCCATCAAGGCCAACACCAGCGGACCATGCCGCCGGGCACAGCTGAGAGCCCTGGACAGCTCGCTGTAGTAGATCAAGGGCAGGGGCGGATGAGCAATCCGCGCGATCGCCCCGCGGTCGGCGTTCTTGAAGGTGTTCAAGTAGGCCGCCTCATCCTCCGGCGTGGCATTGCGGGAAAGGTCTGCCGTGTCGTAGCGCACGCCGCAGAACAGGGCACTGGCGGTGGTTGTGTCCGCCACCAGGCCCGCTTCTTCCAGATAACCCTGGATCATCGAGCTGGTAGCTCCAGCCTTGAGACGCACATCGGAATAGGCCACCGGAACCTCGGGGCCCGACTCTGTAGAAGGCGTCACATGGTGATCAAACACCGCCACCACCGGCAGATCCTCAGGCACTACCGTATGCCCGAACTCCGGCTGTGTGTCCACCAGCAGCACACCGGCGAAACGCGAGTGATCGATGCTGTCATAGTCTTCCAGTTCGAGCTCGAGCTCTTCCACCAGAGCGACATTCTCGGCCCGGTGAATTTCCCCCAGTGTGGCAACCACAGGCTCATAGCCGAGGCCTTCAACAAGCAACTGACGCAGGCCTTCGCATGCTCCGAGTGCATCGGGGTCGGGACCCCGGTGGGTCAAGACCAAGAAGCGACCGCGAGCCTTCAGTTCAGCCGCTGCGCTGGCTTCGGCCAAGGCGGTCTTTAGCTGCTCCAGACGTCCAAGGACGAGGTCGGGAGTGGAGGGGTTGGGTTCGGAGGACATGGAGCAGAACGGGCCTGAGCCGCTGCCCCGAGGATACCCGGGCCCCGCCCCCTAGTACCCAGAACCCATCAAGTAGTTGACACAGGCCAGGATCTCCGCCCGTCCATGAACAGAGTTCGCCTCGATCACACGCACCGCAGACTCGGGCAGATAGCTTGCGACCAGCTTGAAGTCCACCTCGCCCATGCCCGGGGGCAGGCCCTGTTCCTTGACCGTCGCATCGGTCAGGTGCACGCCGCGCAGCTTGCTGGCAAATGCATCGAGCCAGGGAGCCTGACCCGGGAGACCTGCCATTTCGCGTGAGTGGAGACTGCCCGTGTCATGCCAGTAGCCAACACCCGAACGATCCAGATCATCGAGCACCCATTGCATGGCCTCGAAGTTGAGCAGGTCGTTGAGTGTGAAACCCGGCTCAAGGGCCAGCTTCAGTTCGGGGTAGGCCCGGCGCAGACCATGAAGGGAACGGCAGAAGGTCTCGAGTTGCTTTTGTCCAAGGTTCTGTACGCGTCCGACCAGGTCGCGGATCTCTATCTGCACCGCGTCCAGGTCATCGAGTTGCGCCACTTCAAGGCGTCTGGAAAGTTCCCGAGCTTCCAGGGCAAGGGCCTCGTCTTCCACTGCGCAACCGCGCACGACCACGATCGGCGCGCCAAGTTGCTGGGCGATGCAGATGTGACGCCTGGTCAGATTGAGCGCCCGATCCCGCAGTTCCTCATCCTGGGATCCAAGGTAGCTTCCGCTGACTGCGTCCTTCTTCGGATAGAGGGCCCCGACCACCACGGATTCCGCTGTTATGCCGGTCTCCCGATGGGCATCGAGCCATCCACTGAGCTCGGAGGGACTGTCCGAAATGCCGAGTTCCAGACGACGAAAGCCCATGGCCACCGCTGAAAACGCCTGATCCTCGATGCGCCCCAAGCGCGGACCATAGCAGGCGGTGCTGAGCACCAGATCGTTAGGAATACCAGGTTGAGTCACGATACATACAGGGGGAGAGTTGCGCCCTCCCCGCAAAAAGACGGGGCCAGCACAGGAAAGGTACCTCCCTGGTCAACAAGGGGGCCCTGGTACCTAGGGACGCACTAAACGCCGCAGAAGTTCGCACCATTGTGGGGCAATGATGATTCAGGCTGGGAGCCCTGAGGTGCAGTCTGAGCCCATGCGAAGAGGCCCGGGGACATCGATCTGGACCGCTGAAGCACAGGCCCGGGTCTCCATTCAGGGCCTGTGCTGCCGTTCGACCACGGGAGCCCTCGGCCGATTCAAGGTTCCTAGACCCGCACTTCCGCCCGGACCGTTGGCACCTCTGCCCAATGCTCAAGCAGGGGCTCAACCTCTTCGGCGATGAACTCAGCCACCTGCTCCGAGGCCCGTCCAACAAAGCGCGACCCGTCGAGCAACTCGTCCAATCGACCTGCGACCGCAGCAAAGGCAGGGTCATGGCTGATGCGATCGCGCAGATCGGATTCCCCACCCGCCTTGATTTCGGCGGCGGCGGCGTGTGAGTGGGTACGGATGCGTTCGTGCAGGT
This sequence comes from Planctomycetota bacterium, assembly GCA_014238415.1. GTDB lineage: Bacteria > Planctomycetota > UBA1135 > UBA1135. Next base: position 45,178 of record JABABA010000019.1, read on the forward strand.
CCTGACGATCACCGCCAGCGCGCACGGCCTCCATCATCAGGGACTCGGTGGCCAAGAACGGGAGCTCGGCATCGAGATTGCGTTTGATGACAGCCGGGTAGACCACCAATCCGGAGGACACATCGAGATACAGGTTCAAGACCGCATCCGTGGCAAGAAAAGCCTCGGCCAGGGCCAGACGTCGATTCGCAGAATCATCCAGGGTGCGTTCCAGCCACTGGTTCGCAGCGGTGTGTGCCATGTTGCCCAGACTCTCGATCACGATGCGCGAGAGAGCACAAATGCGCTCCGAACGCATGGGGTTACGCTTCCAGGGCATGGCGGAAGATCCGACTTGTTTGCTACCGAAAGGCTCTTCGATCTCGCGCCGGTTGGCCAGCAATCGGATGTCCGTGGCGAACTTGTGGGCCGATTGAGCAATGGAAGAAAGTACCTGGGACACGCGGAAGTCGAGCTTGCGCGGATAAGTTTGACCGGTCACGCCAAAAGTACTCTCAAAGCCCATGCGCTCGGTAACCATGCGATCAAGCTGACGCACCTTCTCGTGGTCCCCATCGAACAGGTCCAAGAACGAAGCCTGGGTCCCGGTTGTGCCCTTTACGCCGCGGAAACGAATCGCCTTCTCGGCGTGCTCCAGATCGGCCAGATCCTGCAAGAGATCCTGCAACCAGAGACAGGCGCGCTTGCCCACTGTCGTAGCCTGGGCCGGCTGAAAGTGGGTGAAGCCCAGAGTCGGCAACGCCTTGTGCTCAATAGCAAAGGTCTTGAGGTTCTCTACAACCCCCAGCAGCTGGCCCCGGATCAAGCGCAGGCCATCGCGCATGACGATCAAGTCCGTGTTGTCTCCCACGAAGCAGGAGGTAGCGCCCAGGTGCAGAATCGGGCGCGCCTTGGGGCAAACATCTCCCCAGGCATGCACATGGGCCATCACATCGTGACGGAGTTCCTGCTCGTATCTGGCGGCAAGCTCGAGGTCCAGGGGCTCGAAGTTGTCACGCATCTCCGCCAACTGCTCGTCGCTGATGGGCAGACCGAGTTCCTGCTCAGACTCCGCCAGGGCAATCCATAACTTGCGCCAGGTGAGAAATTTCTTTTCGTCCGAAAAAACCTGGCGCATGGCTGCGCTGGCGTAGCGAGTCGACAGAGGGCTCGTGTAGGACTGGGGATTGCTCATGGCTCAACCCTCATTCTAGCCACAATCCAGGGCCTTGCCCCCAGAAGACCTGCTTGACCATGCACAGCCACCACAAAACCCACGACCACGTCCGGAACAAGGCCTATCCAATGATCCCAACCGAGTGGAGAGCGCGCTGATCTCAAGCAGATCTGAATGCGAAACCCACACTCACCCGCGAGGCCAGCGGACACATATCAAGCCGCTCCAGCTTCAAGCCCCACATCCAGCAGAGTCGCCGCCATACCCGCGGCCCAACTCAAGACAAACCACAGCAAGAGTGTCCGCCGCACGCGACCGGCCTGCTCAACCCGACTCAGAGCTGTCGTGCTCCCCAGTCCTCTAATCACCGCCAATGTCGCCACCACCCCCACCAGATCGGTCAAGAGATCGAGGCCCGAAGCCGAACGGTCCGGAACCCACGACTGGTGCCACTCATCCAACACTCCATAGGCCATGACCAGGGCAAGAACCCCCAGGACATGAGTCCTGTCCAGCAGAACCCAACCATCCCTACGCGGCAGGCAGGCCACGCACAACAGAGTCAGAATCCCATACAGAAAAGCGTGGCCTGTGTTGAAGGTCCAGGCTTGCAGGAACGATTCGTCCTCCAGAACACGGATCCCCGGCTGGGCTGAAAGACCCCAGAGCCCCCCTGCCCAGAGAAGGACCAGGGTCATGCAGATCCCCCGGGGAAGATCTATCAAGCGCGCACCGATGCCTTCCAGAAGAACAAGCGGCTGGTGCGCAAGAGGACTGGGGCCGGGTTTGCTCATGGATTCTTGGAATCACCCGGAGCGGTCCCCAAGCGCGCACTCACCCGCAAGCCCTTGCCCTTGGTACCCCAGCCAGCAGAAACGGAGTCCGCAAACTCTCTCAAGAGCAGGAGACCTCGGCCACGGGGGTCTTCCAGGTCCGGCATGCCCGTGTCCTCGCCCAGCAGCTTGGTCAAGGCGTCCGGAGAGAGATCGCTCTCGTCTTCCACATGCACCTCCCAGCAGCCTTCCCCATATACGGTCATGTCCAGATGCACGCGCACATTCCCCGGCAGTTGGGATTCATCCAGAGCCGCTTCTCCCCCACCGTGATCCACAGCATTGTCGAGCAACTCACCCACCACGAACACCAGACGGTCAAGGCTCTCTCCTGCGAGACCCCTGGTGGCGGCGTACTCGTGGGCCACCCGCCGAGCCATACGCCCGGCCGCATGTGTCGCGGGCAGGTCCAGTTGCAGACCCTCGGATTCGGGAAGCTGACTGCTCAACCGAGAGGCTCCAAGAGAAGGGACAAATCGAGGGCCGGAGCGGAATGGGTCAAGGCTCCCACGGAGAGCCGATCCACACCGCTGGCAGCAAAAGCAGCAGCGGATTGAAGGGTGATGCCCCCAGAGGATTCGAGTTCCACCAGCCTGCCGGACTCTTGCGCAAAGACGCGCAGGCGAGGGCAGATCTCCCCCAGATCCCCGGGGCTGAAGTTATCGAGCAGGACCACATCGGCTCCACCTTGGATAGCGTCTCGGGCCTGCTCTTCAGTTTCCGCTTCGCAGCAGATGCGGGTCTTGGGTCCCACGGATGCACGCAACGCGCAGAGAGCATCGGACAGGGGCTTGCCCGCCAGAGCTACGTGATTCTCCTTGATCATCGCCTCATCGAAGAGACCAAAGCGATGGTTCTCGCCCCCACCACAGCGCACGGCGTATCTTTCGAGCAGCCGCAATCCCGGAGTGGTCTTGCGCGTATCCAAGATCCGCGCACCAGGAGTCTCCTGAACCGCCCGCACAAAACTGCGAGTCAGGGTCGCCGTACCGCTCATGCGCTGCAGAAAGTTCAAGGCTGTACGCTCGGCTTCCAACAGTGCCCGCACGGAGCCCTGCAGGCGTGCGACCTGCTCACCTTTGCAAAGAGCTTCTCCATCGTTCTTTTTCCAACGAATGGTCATCTCTGGGTCCCGCAAGTGAAAGGCACAGGTGAACACATCCTGACCGGCCAGGATCCCGTCTTGCTTGGCGATCAAGCGCCCCACCCCCTGGGCCGCGGCGCCAACCAACCCCTGACTGGTCAGGTCACCACTACCCAGGTCCTCTTCCAGTGCCCCGGTTACAAGTTCAGCCACCAGTGCAGGGGACAGGGCTTCAGGGGGGCCGCACCGGGGAGAGGGCAGCAGGGAGGGAGGCGGATTCGACATGGGATCGGGCCCTCGGATCTTGTGAACCAGAGAAGCCGGGCTCGCGCCAGTGTAAGAGGCGCGGGAGCCGGGCATAAGCCGTGATAAGGGCCCCGGCAGAGACCGGCCCGATGCCCGGCAGGGCCACGAGCTGCTCCAGGGCACGGGGTGAGGTGGGATCCAGGCCCTCCCAGAGAGCATCGGCCACCCGTTCCGCCCTCCAAGCCCCCAGGTGCTCGATACGCCGCAGACTTGCCGCCCCCGGTGGACCCAGGACAAGGGAATCCGCCGTGGAACACCCGGGAAGGGGCCGGGGCTCTGGCGGCTCGGGAACCCGGACCCACCCTGGCCAGAGCGAAGTGGCGCCACACCAACCCAAGATGAAGAGGGCGTAGGCCAAGAGGTCGGGGGGACGTGGACGGAGCGTGGGCGGCACAACATTGAGACGAACGGGACCGGCCCAGGTTTCAGGCAATCAGGGGCACGGGCTGCGATGGAGCATGGAAACGAATGGTCAGCCCCCCTGAGCCGCCGGTTCAAAAAATCTCAGGCCCCCTGAGTCTCCGCAGTAGTCCGGGAACCGCGCCCCAGCCGATGACGCAGGACTCGCCCAACCCCGTGGGGATGCACCTGGTCCAGCTCAGTCTCCAAGCGGCGAGCCAGGTCTGCAAGCGCCCGCCCCAAGGGCTGATCGGGTTCTTCCAGTACGACCGGCCGACGACGCTGGGTGCAACGGTGGGCGCTGCGATCTTCGGGCAGCACCGACAACAGCTTGATTTCCAGGCCGAGGAACTTCTCAGCCACCGCCTGCATTCGCTCCGCCACAGCATGGCCCTCTCTGGCATCGATCACGCGGTTGACCACCAGCCGCGGAATCAAGCCTGGCCGCGATGCGCAGAGTACCTTGATCAAGGCGTAGGCATCGGTCATGGCGGTCACATCCGGCGTGGTCACCACCAGCACAAGATCCACAGACGCAGCCAGTTCCAGAGTCTGTATGCCGAGGCCCGCCGCCCCATCGATCAGGATCGAGTGATAGCGTTCTTCCAGGGAGTACAGACCGGAAGCCAGGCGTTGCATCTGTTCCTGGCCCAGGCTCGCTACCCCAAGACAGCCGGAGCCCCCCGCCAACAGGTCCAACTGACCACGCACGGACACTACTGCATCCAGAGCGCTGCACTTGCCGCTGACCACATCTGCCAAGGTGCGCTTGGGCTGCAAATCACAGAACAAGTGCGCGTTGCCCAACCCCAAGTCCGCATCCACCAGCAGGGCGCGACCGTGATGCTCGAAGCTGGAAGCGAGGGATGCAGTCAGAGTGGACTTGCCCGTACCCCCCTTGCCGCTGACTATGCACAAAGAGCGCGCACGTACGGCAGCCAGAGGATCACAAGGAGGCAGCTCGGGAGATTCCAAGACCGGAGGAGCAGCCTTCCTGCCGGGGAAGCTCAAGAGCCGCCGAGCATTGTCCCAGTTCATGCTTCGGCCCCCACACAGTTTGGATAAGACAGTCCGAGACCAACCAACGGACTGCTCCTTGCGGGACTCACCCCGCACGGGGGCCGAGGAGCACAAGAGTCTACGGGACTCGCTGAAGAGCCTTCTCTTCTTCCTGTCGGGGCCTGATCTTCAAACCTTGCCATGACAGCCTCTGGGCTATGGTCGGATTCAATCCCTTGTGCGATGTCAAGGCACGTGGAACGCGTCCAACTCCTCCTGGCTAAGGGTCATGCCCGGATCCCGGGGCACAATTTCAAACTGCTTCAGAGCAGGCTCGTCGCCTGAATGTTCCTCCAGCAGATTCACCACACGCTCGACGCAGGATTCCAGGAACAACTCAACACCCGCATCGTTGGAAAGGTTGATTTCATTGGAGTTTCCGGCCCAGCCCACGAGTTGCCCTTGATCGGATCGAGCCCGAGCCAAGAGGGCCCCGCGAACGCGCCAGCGGATCTGACCCCCGCGTTCCTCCACTTGCACTTCGTCGTCGATGCGCATCAAGCGCTCAGTCAAGAAAGTGAGGCGTTCTTCGCTGGCAGTATCCAGATCTGCCGCGGCCGCCAGCCCCATCTCTGGATTTCCTGCCCGTCCCAAAGCGACCTCCGCCAACCAGGTCCCACTGGCCTTGCGCGTACGCGCTTCGCAGAGCACAAACAAACGCAGATCGCCATTCATGACTGCCAGGCGCTCACAAAGGGCCGCGTCCCCGCCGGTGGACACCACCACGATCTCAGGCGCTTGATGCAAATCCAGCACCGGATCATCAAGCAGACGCGGCAACCAATGGGGCAATTGAGGCAATGCAGATATCAGGTCCAGGCTGCGCAGAGCGATCTGCGCGCCGTCAGGATTCTCCACCAGCACCAGAATCAGCCGACCATCGCCATCCACCAACAGGTAGTCCGCATCGAAGGGCCCCGCCTGGAGCCCCTCATCCACCAGACGCGCATCGGGAAATGCGTCTTGCAAGCAGGACGCCAGTTCCAGGGACGATTCGGAGGCTTGATCGAGGGGTTTGGGTGCCATGGGCGGGAGACCTACCCTAAGGGCTGCCATCCACGAGTTCAATTCCCGGTCGCATCCCAGGGGGGAGCAGGACCTGGTCCAAGGGGAGTCGTATCAAGGGTACCGGTCCTGGAGCAATTTCCTAGAGCCCGGCAACCCGACCCGCGAATCGGCGCCGATTGTGGAGGGTCAGGGCCACCGCCAGGGCATCGCTGGCATCCAGAGATTGCAGGGGACCCTCTAGGCCCAGCGCCTGCGCCACCATGGCCCCCACCTGCTCCTTGCTGGCCTGTCCGTTGCCCACCAGCATCTTCTTGACCTCTGCTGGGCTTATCTCCAATACCTCTCCGGTCACCGCCGCTGCACAGGCCAGAGCCACCCCCCGGCCCTCCCCAATGCGCAGTGCCGTGGCGGGGTTCTTACCGCTGTAGCCGCTCTCGATGGCAACCGCCACCGGGCGCAGACGGCGGAAAACCTCATCCAGTTCCTCCCGCAGGTAGGCCAACCGCGCCGCAGGACTGAAGCTCTCCGGGGCCCGCAGGGTGCCCGCCCCCAGGAGTCGGGGACCTCTACTGGCTACAACCAGGGCCCCATAGCCCACCTTCCGGGTGCCCGGATCGATACCCACCAGAATTTCTCGGCCGTGCCCCTCGGGCAACTGGGGAAAATGGTCACGGACCCTGGAGCTTGGACGGGACATCCCCCGCACCCTACCCTTCTCCAGCGAGCAATCCCATGACTCCTCCCCCGAACTCCTCTGCGGAAACTACAAAGGCCCCTGTGCCGGCGGTGCTGGTAGCCGCAGGCCGCTCCCGGCGGCTGGGTGGAAGCGTGCCCAAAGTCTGGCTGGAGTTGGCTGGCGAATCGGTGCTGCTGCACTCCCTGCGCGCCTTGCGCGGAGCAAGTTCGGTGGGACCGATCGTGGTAGTTGCTCCCGAAGGAGACCACGCTACCATCGCGGACTTGGTGCAAGCGCAAGACCTGGGGCCCGTGACATGTACTATCGGAGGCGAAGCGCGAACAGACTCGGTGCGCCAGGGGCTATTGGCCTTGGAAGCGAACTGCGGTCTGGTGTTAGTGCACGACGCGGCACGGCCCTTGGTCTTGTCGAGCGACATAAACAAATTGGTGCAAGTTGCTCAGAGTTCAGGCGCGGCGTTACTTGCCAGTCCGGTGAGGGACAGCTTGCATCAGGCTCAAGATGACCGAGCTATCAAGGCAGTGCCCCGAGAAGATCTCTGGGCGGCAGAGACGCCCCAGATCATGGACCGCGATCTGTTGTTGGAAATCTCAACCGAAGCACGCAAGCAAGGACTCTCCCCCACGGACGAAGCGACCCTTTACGAGATATTCGTGGGCCCAATCAGTCTGGTGCGTTCCAGCGCGCCGAACCCAAAGCTCACCTGGGCACCGGACCTCGCCTTCTTCGAGTTCATCCTGAACGGGCGCCACAACCCAAGGAGTTCCCCCTCATGATCCAAACACGCGTAGGCCTGGGATTTGATTCCCACAGACTGGTGGAGGGGCGGCCCTGCATCCTGGGGGGCGTGCTCATGGACCACCCCGCAGGACCACTGGGACATTCAGACGGGGACGCGGTCCTGCACGCAGTCATGGATGCGGTGCTGGGTGCTGCAGGGCTCGACGATCTTGGGACCCTCTTCCCCGACACGGACGAGACCTGGAAAGACGCGGATTCCAGCACCCTCTTGAGGGATGTCCACCAACGGATCACCGAGGCGGGCTGGATGGTGGGCAATCTGGACCTGGTGATCGCCACAGACGGTCCGCGCATCGCCCCCTATCGCGCAGCCATGCGGAAGAACATCGCCGATTGTCTGCACATCGAAACAGACTGCGTCAACGTCAAAGGCAAGACCCTTGAGGGCCTGGGCGCTCAATCTGACGAAGCTGGAGTCATAGTGCAGGCCGTAGTGTTGCTGCAACGCGGAGCCTAGCCGGACTTCTCCTCGGGTCTGCTGCCTTCCTGCAGCCGCCAGAGCCGACAGTAGAGACCATCCTGAGCAAGTAGTTCCTCGTGTGTGCCGAGTTCCTTGAGTTCTCCCTCATCCAGCACAGCAATGCGATCCGCGCGCCGCACAGTGGACAGGCGATGGGCGACCACGAGCACCGTATGGTTGGCCATCAATCTATCAAGGGCCTCTTGCACCAGGCGCTCGCTCTCGCTGTCAAGGGCACTGGTGGCCTCATCAAGCAACAGCAGGGGCGCTTGACGCAAGAATGCCCGGGCGATCGTGATACGCTGGCGTTGGCCACCGGAGAGCCGTTCGCCGGCGTCTTCCACATCGGTGTCGAATCCCTGGGGCAAGTCCTTTATGAACTCCAAAACCCCTGCCGCCTTAGCCGCCTCTTCGATCTCGGCCTGGGATGCATCCTCGCGTCCATAGCGGATGTTCGCGCCCATGGTGGTGTGAAACAGAAAGGGAACCTGAGTCACCATGGCATACTGCCTGGTCCAGGAATCGAGACTGATCTTGCGCAGGTCGAGGCCCGAGCCAACCTCCACAGTGCCCTGGTCGGGATCGAGGAAGCGCGCCACCAGATCCACCAATGTGCTCTTGCCGCAACCCGAAGGGCCCACAAGGGCCAGGGTCTCGCCAGCTCGGATCGTCAGGTTGAAGTTCTTGAGGGCAGGTTCCTCGCTGCCTGGATAGGTAAAGGTCACATCACGCAGCACGATCCCGTCTCCAAGCCCTTCAACGGACTCGGCACCCCTTTGCTCGATGATATCGATTCGCTCGTCAAGCAAGCCGCGCAGACGGTCCGCAGCACCCTCGGCTTGAGCCACCTGCCCCAGAGCGCGAGTGGTGCGCTTGATCGAAGCATAGCTGCGACTGACCAGCATGAAAAAGGTCAGCATTTCACCCGGATCGCGTTGCACGCCGCCTCGGACCGCCAGCCAACCCACCAGCATGACGATCATGCCCAGGCCCGCGTGGGTGTAAAGAATCGTCCAGGCGTTTGAGATCGCGGTCACCTTGGCGAGCCGCACAGCCTCATGCACATACTGGTCGTTGGCTTCCTTGAAGCGCTCCAGTTCCCGGTCTTCGGCGCGATAGGCCTTGACCGTGCGAATGCCCTGCAGCATCTGGGTCAAGACCTGCATGGAAGCGCCCAATTTTGTCGCTGACTTGGTGCTGCGTTTCTTGACCCTCTTCAAGATCAAGCCAACTGGAACCACCAAGAGCGGCGTGCCGAGCAAGACAACGAGGGTCGCCTCCGGTGCCACAAAGAACGCCCAGCCCAGGGCGGTGATCGCCATGAGGGGTTCCTGTACCAGGTCCCGCAGAAAGAGGTTGACCACGGACAGGGTCTGTCCCACATCGGCACTGACTCGTGACAAGAGGTCTCCGAAACGCCGCCGCCCATGAAACCCAAGGGAAAGCCGCATCAGATGCCCCGCCAGACTCTGACGAAGGGCCACGATCATGCCGTGCCCCACCCGAGCGCTGAGGATCGCTGCGAGATACTGGGCCAAAGCAGCGAGGACCGCCATGATCGATATCACGATGGCCACCACCCCCAGGAGGCTCAGCCGACGTTCAGCGGTCAATTCGCCCGGGTCCCCAAGCAGGCGCTGGTTGAGCCAGCCCCGTGCCTGCGAAAGGGCATCGTCGGGGATCTTGGGCTCGGGCTCGGGGCTGCCCAGGGCTAGGAGGGCCTGGCTCAGGTGGGTATCACCCGGGTTCTCGTTCTTGGCTGCCTCCAGTGCCTCCCGGGCTGCCGCCAGGTCCGGCTGGTTCTCCTTTGATTCCGCAAACAGCAGGGTCCAGGTGGGCTGCAACAGAAGATAGGTGCCCTGCTGCAGCAAAGCGCCCAGGCCGTTGAGCATGAAGACCAATGCCAGAGCCCCGACGAAGGGCTTGGCATAGGGCGCCAGCAGGCGAAAGAGACCCCGGGGATTGCGGAACACGGGGGGATCTATAGGGCCCGCGACGGGGCCCCGTCAACGAACAAGAAGGGGCCCGGGGCAAATGGGGGCGGGGCCTCCCGTAAGGCACCCCACAAGCTGGGTTCTCCTACAGTCGCCCTGGGTCAGGCCAGTGGTCGATCAGCGCCTGCTGAGGCCAGAAACCTCGGCCGCCTGCAAGGTTTCATGCGCGAAGCGAGCGAATTCGCGACGCACAAAATCCTCTTGCAGCAGACCCAACTGGCGCTCGTCCCGATAGTTGACCGGCTGGGTGGGGCGCAGTTTCTTGACGCAATAGACCAGGTAGTAACCCTTGTTTCCTTTGTAAGGACCGCCCACCTGGCCTTCCTCCAACTCAAAGAAAACCTGATCCACCACATTGTCGTTGGACAGGTAGTGGGAGAAAGTGCTCTCGTTGAGTGCGCGCTTGAGGTCGTTTCGAGTCTGAGGGTTGCCATTGAATCGGCCCTTGTTCCGCATGCCGATCATGGCGGGCATTTTGCCTGTGGCGGGCATGGGCGCATCCCAGTATTCACTGTGCAAGTTCAACAACTCTGCCCACCACTGATCGAAGGGCTGCACCTTGGGAACAAAGTCCACGCCCTCTTGCAAAGCGATGCGGCGCTCCTCGTCTTCGGCGACCAAAAGGTCGATGTGTGCGTCGATCATGGCACGCAGACGATAGGCTTCCTCTTCGGCTCCGGCCCAGTCGTCTTCTTTCCACCTGTTGTTGGGATAATCGAAGGCAGAGACCAAGAGAGCCTCAGCTTGAACCTTTGCCAGCCCCATGATGCCATTGCCCACGGGCATGTAGGCCTGCATCTCTTTGGACAGGTTGTTGTTGCCGTCCAGGTTCAGCCTGTGGGGAATCGAGCGGCGATAGGACTCAACCAGATAGAGGTAATCGTTGTAGACCTCCATGGAAGGAAAGTTGTGCCCCTGGAGAGCCAAGAAGTCGAGATTGAACATGCTGCCCTGAAGGGAAGCGCGGGTCTCCAGCAACAGGTTCAGGAATTCATCCCAGGGCACAAGGTTACCACTTGCGCCCATGAGATCTGTAACCGCCACATGGAGTGCCAGGAACTGCTTGGCCTCGTAGATGTCCTGGTCGGTAAAGGCGTCTTTGAACTCCTCATAGACATCAGCAGTCTTGATAGAGGCCTCTAACCCACCGCCCGCAACGTTGATCAGGGTATCTGAAGGCAGTCCTTCGAGTTTGCCCATGATCGTGACCACATTGGGGTCACTGAGCGTGGAAACCACAAAGTCGCGCAGCAGCGACATCATCATCTCGTCTTCGCGGGGTTCAAAGGAACCGTGCTCCTCGTTCACCTGAGAATCCAATGCAGCACGCTCTTCATCGGTCAGAGCGTCCCTAGTGCGCCCATCGTATTGCCCCTGGAGCAATTGGCCTTCGGTGGTGGCACGCTTCGCTCGCCATGCTTCACCACGCATGTCATAGGCTTCCTGATAGTCTTCAACCAGATCAAAAGAAGGGGATCCGGCGTGGACTGCCTCGAGGGTGATGTCAGGCCAGTCTTCTGTTGAACCAGGAAAGAAAATTGTGTCAAAGCGCAGAGTCTGCTCAACCTGATCGATGTACCAATCCCAATCCTGGTAGGTGCGCTCGATTTCTGTGCGCAAGTCCAGACTTGGATAGCGCTCGTAGAACTGCGAGGCCTCCCTCTTCAAACGCTCTTCAAGTTCCTTTGGGTCGAAACGGTAAAGCGATGTGAACTCATCCACCAGACTCTCGAGCGTTGCCTTTTCTTCGTCACTGAGTTCAGAGAGGTCCTTGCTGCCGTAGTCTTCGTCGAGAATCTCCTCCCTACGCATAAAGGAGCGCAGCTCCATCTCTTGGGTCAGCAGTACATCCATCTTGCGAGATTCCAAGCCACCACGACCCTTGCCGTAGCACAGGTAGCGCATGATCTCCATGTCCGGGATACGCTTGCCATTGACGATCAGGGGCTCGCCGAAGATCGACGGACTGCCATCGTCCTCAACGGTGATCCCAGGGCAGAATTCGACTTCTGAAGCAGCAGGAGCGACTTCCTGGGTCGCCAGGGCCGGAGCAGGAACGAGAAGAAGGACGCTAAGAAACGCTTGGCTTGAAATGTTCATGAATGCAAGAGTGCCGCCAGATTGGAAGGGGATCGATGTCTGCGGGCGAAGATGGTACGGATCCAAACGGTGGTGTGAGAGAATTTGGATCGGATCAATCGAGGGATTGGCTTGATCGCCTGACGGGGTACTTGCCCCTTTAGGAGTCAAAATCCTTGCTGGGGCTCCTCCAGGGCCCCTGAACCGCGTAGCCGAGCAGGCCGCCACGGGATAGAGCCCTCAGGAGCCTCAAGCCGGGACCAGAGCCCAAAGGGGGGCCGATAGCCCCCTGAAGGCCACCGGGGGGCGCCTCCCGGCTACCCTCAGTGCATCCCCACCCCCCCAACATGTCCTATCAGCCACGAACGATTGCCTACCTAGCTGAGGTGATGCACCCCCCCCTGGCACCGGATCCCAGGGCAATCCAGAGGCTGCACAACGAGTTCTTTCAGGAAAACGACCCCACCTACACCTCGTTTCATGTGAGCGACTCAGGGCCAACCCTTTCAAATCCAGCCTCAAGGCCCGGGGCGGTCTCATCGGTCTCCTTCCTGCAAGACCGCATGCTCTTTCGAGAAGAGATGGGGGGACTGCTGACAGATCAGTTCGCCCAACGTGTCCGCCGAGTTTGTGAACGCATGGCTGTTGAACGCAAGATCCCGGTCTTCCTGGCCCAGGTCATCACACTGCGGTCACTGGTCAACGCCAAGAATCGTCGGGACACCCGCGAGTTCCTGGCCAAAGACATGCTCCGCATCGATGCAGGCCTCGATGCCTTCTCCCACCCCCCGGCAACCCTGGGCCTGCGAATGGCCTTCCACGCCAAGAGTGCTGATCAACCCGCCACAGCTGTGCGCGTGGAGTCCTACAATGCAGACCCGCAGTCTCTCTTCTTGGAGACACAGACCACCTATGGTCCACTGGTTGTGGACCGTGGTCTTGAGGCCATAGAACAACGAATCCTCGATTCCTATGACCAGCTCACCGGGTCGGTGCTCGATTTTGTTTCCCGCTTTGACCGGCCGAGGGAATCCTAGGATGAACCCGCTCCAGTCATCGACTTGCCTGCTACTGTGCACGGCGATGCTCAGCGGTTGTGATCCGCCCCTGCCCAAGAATAGAAACGCACAAGCCGGGGCGGACCCTGTGGAACAGACCACAGACTGGCCCGAAGGCACAGTAATCGTCGTAGGCAACGAACCGATTCTCGCCTCCGAAATCGAAACCTGGGCGGACACCATCGCCTTGGTGGAACCCTCCCACTCGAGGCCGGATCACCTGCGCAAGGCGTTGACCAATCTGGTTTTGCACAAGAAAGTCGCACGCCAGATCCTGCCAGAGGAATGTGAACGTGCTCGAGTAAAGGCTGTTCGTGCATTGGAGAACCTTCGCAGCGGTAGTGGTGTCTCCAAAGAAGGGCCCCAGGTAATTCGCGTGACGGGCGCCTGGAATGACATCGAGCAGGACATAGGTCTCGACCGCTGGGGAGCCTCCCGTGGACAGAACGCTCGCAGCTGGCAGTTGCTTGAGACGCTCGGAGGCTGGTCGGTCATGCGCGCTCCCATGACACCAGCGGAATGGCTGCCCAATTCCGATGTGACTATTGAGCATGTGACCTTCTATTATCTGGAACCCACCACCATGAAGCGCGAGATCGAATCAGCCCTTGAGAAGCTCCCGATCCGCATCCTCGACAAGCAGTGGCGCGAGATATTGCCTGTTTACTACGACCACCTCGTGACCAACGAGTCCCCATGATCCAGAGCCTGTTCTTGTTGCTGTCGCTGGCTGGGCTTCCCCTTGAAGAGGGTCCTGCTCCTAGCCAGGAGCCCGCCCCGGAAGCCCCCCAGAAGAAGCCTAGGCACCTGAAGGAATGGCCCAAGCTCAAGAGTCTGCCCCAAGCCAAGAGTGATCTTACGCGCCTGCGCAAGGCGCGTACGGAGGAGATGGGCCTTCTGGCACACACATCCCTGCTCAAACAAGGTGCGGGCGTCGCGCCGCTCCTGATTGCGGGGCTAGGCAAAGAACGCAGCCCCAAGGCCCAGGCGCGAATGATCGCGATTCTCGATCTGGTCACGGATGGCAGCCACACCAGACTGATCGCGCCCTCCTTTCAGAACAAGAAGCGCATCGTCAGGATCTGGAGTCTGCGGCGCACGGCGCTCTTCCCCGATAGGGCTCTCAAGGCAGAAGCGGACAAGGCCCTGCAGGCGGCGCGCAAGCTCAAGCGCGGCACGGAGGAAGAAATCAAGGAAGAGCAATTCGCAGCAGCTCTGGCCACCGCTGCTGGAGGCTCTCTGAAGGGCTTTGACCTCCTTGGTGAACTTGCCTCGCAGCACTGGGGTGAAGAGGGTGAAGCCCTGCGGACCGCTCTCGAAGGAGTTCGAGGTGAGGAGGCATCAAAGCTCTGCGCTTCGGGCTTGAGCGGCGAACGTCGGACGGTGGTCCAGTCCCTGCGAATGCTTGCGGGATGCGGAGATGACTCGGTCCTGTCGGCGGTGGGCAAGCATCTCGCCAACACGGACAATTCAATCCTCGTGGAAGCGATCAACGCCTGCCGCGGCATTGTCGACGGCAGCCTGCCCCTGCCGCGGCTGTCCGCTTTTCAGGCGATTGAATTGGCCAACGAGTGGAGAGCGCGTCTGTGAGTACGCACAACAGCTCGCTCCTGGGCACTATGATCAAGTTCTTGGCACTGCTGGCCCTTCTGGGCACACCCGCCGTAGCCCAGAAGAAGATCTTCAAGAATTTGCCGGTCAACGATCCCAAGCAGTGTCCCTACTGCGGCGGTGATCCCGAGCTAATGGAGGGCGCAGGCATTGTCAGCCATGGTGGTTTTGAATTTGCCAAAGGCACCACAGCCACGCTGGACAAAGAACTCGCCGGTTTTGACGTTTTTTGGATCGAGACCAAGCACTTCAAACTGGGTCTGGAGCTCAAGCCCTACAAAATCCCCCAGAGGGAAAAGGACAAGCTCGAAGCCGAAATCAACGAACTGCGCAAAGTGCTGCCAGCGATCCCTGACAAGGTGCGGGTCATCGATTCCTGGCTGCGGGCCCACCTCTTTGCAGCCCGTGTGCAGACCCTGTACAAGAGCGTGGTCGAGCTCTTGAAGGTGGAGGATGCCCCTTTCCCCAAGAAAGCGGTCACCACCTTTGACCCTGCCAAGGGTTATTGGGGCATGGGCCCGCACCTGGGCATGAAACGCAAGTACGAGCTGTTGGTTATTCGCAACAAGAACAATTGCTCGGGGTGGTTGCGAGAAACCTTCGGACTCTTGACCAAGTCTGCACAGCGCTGGCACATAGTTGATCGCGGTGTGTTGATCGTGATCACCCACCAGGAGCAGGGCAAGCTGCAGGTGGACGAAGCCCTGCATGGTCATGTGGTCTTCAACCTGGTGCAGAACATGCTAAACGGCTACAAGTACTACTCCTATGACAAGCCGCTCTGGCTGTTGGAGGGCCTCTCCCATTGGTTCGAACGCAAGATCACGACCAAATACAACACCTTTGACGGTGGTGAGGGCTCCACCGCAGCAATTACGCGCAAGGAAGATTGGGAGCCCCCAACCCGCAAACTGGTGCAGAAGGGCAACAGCTCGGGTATCGGGGCCCTGATGCGGATCAAGAGCTACGGAGAATTCGATCTGCCCGAACACTTCACCACCTGGTCCATGGTGGACTACCTGCAGAGCAAGCACCCTGGATTCGTTGGCGATTTGTTGGGCGAGGTTTCAGGACTGCTGAGTGCGGAGTACATGCCCGAAGGTGGACGCATGAATGATGTCACCCGCGATTTCTTCAAACAGCGGCTCGGCCTGACCATGGTGGGGTTCGAACGCGCCTGGCAGGCCTGGGTCCTGGAAACCTACGCCGCCCAATAGAGGACAAGCCCCGGCTAATCGCTTTCCAGCATGGGCCCGTGCCGATGGGTATCCAAACTGGGATGCACCACGAAGAAGGCCAAGGGATCTTGATCCGCCACGGGGAAAGCCAGCAGTTCGAACTCCGCGACTTCCCCCAAGGGCACGCTGATCACTTGATCCTCGGCGCCAGCGCTGATGAGAAACTCGGCCACGTCTCCGGCGACGGTGCGCACAACCAGGCGCGAAGCCCCCTCGGCACCCGCCAGGGGTCGCAATACTGCGCTGAGACGCCGTGCGCTCTGGCTCAGCTTGAACTCCAACCGAGCCAAACCCTCAACCCCAGCGCGCATCAGAGCATGTGGCAGATCGGCCCCGGAATGATCCCCGTAGGCAAATCGCTCCCAGCGAGAATAGGCGCCCTCCCCCACCAACTCACAGCCAGAGTTGGCCTGCAAGACGTAACTCGGCCCGTCAAAGGACCGCCGAAAACCGCGCTCAAGAGCCAGCTGGGCCAACTCGTTTCCGAGGGCGGTGTAGTGCCCCCTGCCGGGTCCCTTGGTCTCGAAATAGTCATCCATGGGACGCCTCGTGCGAACCCGATGGAGCGCAATTTCATCTGACGCGCGCACCCATGGAACCCTATGGCCTTCCAAAACGCTTTCCAGCCAACCAAGCCAGTTCCCTGGCCTGGGCCTCCCCTCCTGTCGCCCACGATTCAAGAACAGCATCACAAAACCCTCGTCTCCCTGGGCTTGCAACTGATCATGGAACTGTAGCACGGCCGCAGCCACGCTCTTACGCATGTCTTCCTGCATCTGCATGATGCCCGATTCATTGCGCATCTCCGTAGGCGACATCAGCACTTGTTGACGAAAGAGGCGCAGACTCCACCAGGGCACCTTGGGCGCATACTGATCCAGATACTCTTGAGGATGCGCAGGTAAAGGGAACCGCTTGATGCGGATCCTGCGGGGGCCGTCAGGCTCAATCCAGGGTTTAGGATGTCCGCGAAAGGGCAGGATCACCCGGTTGAGGTCATCATCTACCAGCATGCTCAATACGAAGATCGCGTTGCGGCCCTCAAAGCGTTTGAGGACCTCCATGCCGAGCAAGGCGATCTGATCGACCCCGTAGCCACCGACCCCGTAGTTGAGCAGGGCGTGGGTTTCCCCAAAGGAACCCTCTTCCATGATCTGCTCAAAGCGTCGGTCCAGGGCCCCGTGGCAGGCTGCAAAGGAATCTCCCAGCAAGATCACCGGCCGACGCCCTTCTAGCTTGGACTCATCCTCGTGGGCATATGTATCAGGATCAAAGCGGCCACTGGTCCAGCCCAGGATCGGATGGGGGTACTCCGCTGGTCCGTCGTCGCCACGACCGCGCAACTGAGCCCGCAGCAACCAGAAATCCGGGGTCTCCCCATAGAAATAGAGGTCTGCCCTCCGAACGCCCTGGCTGAAGGGAACCAGCCCTGGACGGTAAATACCCAACCGGAGAACCCCCTCGATGCCCAGCAGGGTGGCCAGAAGCACAAAACCCACCCGCAAGGCCCAAGAGAGCGAAAATCGTGGGCGAGCGGTGGCCATGTGATACCGATTCTAGCTTGGCCGGGCTCTAATTTCACCCCGCTTGAATGGACCTGGGGGTATCCTAATAAGCATTCTCGGGTGCTCCGGCCCCATCCATCCATCCTTGAGCCGCATCGGGCTGAAGCCCGACCCCTCATCTGGTCGAGGATGGAGGGCAGGCCCTCCCCCGCTGAACACTCTTCCGTTCACGTCAGATAATCACAATACTCCCGGCTCATGATCCAACGCAAAAAGCGCCTGATCCTGTTTCTGCCCCACCGGGCCGACCCAGAGCAAGGGGTACGTGTGGCGGCAGACCTACTGCCGCTTGAGTTGCTCCAGATAGCAGCCCTGCCTGAAGCCAATGGCTACGAAGTGCACATCATTGATGCGATGGTGCACGACGACTACATGGAGCGGCTTGAGCAGCTGTGCGACGGTGCGCTGCTCTTCGCCAGTTCCTGCATCCTTGGCTTTCAGGTCGCTCATGGAGCACGGGTGGCCAAGAAGATCCGTGCGCGGTTCCCGGACCTTCCCATAATCTGGGGCGGTTGGTTTCCATCGGTCGCACCGGAACTCTACCTATCCGAAGGCATCGCCGACGCCGTGGCCCTGGGCCAGGGCGAGCTCACTTTCTGGGAAGTGGTGCAAGCGCTAGATGCAGGCGAGAATCTGGAAAGCGTCGCCGGCCTCGTGCTGGAGCGCGATGGCAAACCTTTCTACACGGCCCATCGGCCTGTGGTGGGATTCGACCAGATCCCCGATGCCCCTTGGCACCTGATCGACTTCGACGAATATGTGGCCCGTCAAAATGACACCGGCCCCTGGAAAGTACGGCACAAGTATCCAGATCCATGGAACTTGGACCCCAATGTTCCCGTGCGCGGCTTTAGTTACTACTCCAGCTTCGGTTGCCCCGAGCCCTGCACCTTCTGCTGCTCGCCATTGGTCACGGGACGCCGCTGGAAGGCAATCCCTGGCAAGCTTCTGGCGGAGCGCTTGCTCGACCTACAAGATCGGTTCAAGTTCAACGTGATGCGCTTCCAGGACGCCAACTTCGGCGTGAATGAAAAGCGCTCGAACGAATTCTGCGAGGAGTTGGTCAAGGCCGGCTCGCCCTTCTGGTGGTCGGGCTGCTATGAGATCGAAACCCTCTACCGCTACAAGAAGGAGTCCATGGATCTGATGCAGGAGTCACACTGCCACATGATCAGCGTGGGCGCCGAGGCGGGGTCCGAGGAGCAACAGAAGAATATCAAGAAAGAAATCGATGTAAGTCACTTCGAGTACTCCCTGGGTGAGATGAACAAGCGGGACATCACCACCGGCTGTTCTTGGATCATCGGCTACCCCGATGAGACCCCCGAGTCCATGCGGGAGACCATCCGAGTGGCTGCCCAGATGAAGTACAAGTTCCGTCGCTCGGCTTCGGACATCTTTCCTTTCCGCCCCATTCCCGGCACCGAGGACTTCGACACGGCGGTAAAGAAGGGCTATCAGCCTCCCACGGACCTTGAAGGTTGGGGCGGCATGCTCGAGTACCGCTTGGAAATCGATGACCTGCAACTACCGGAAGATGTCGTGCGCACCTGGCGCCGCTACGGAGTCGCCTCCACGTTCTATGACGGACTTGCCAAAGAAGGTGCAGGCTGGGTCCAGAACTTCATGAAGGGCATTTCAGGTTGGCGCCTGCGCAACAACAACTACTCCATGCCGGTGGAAGGGCGCCTATTCCACGCGTACGTGAAAGCGACCCGACAGGACCTCAAGGTCAACACAGCTCCCAGCGGCCAGGCTCTAGACCGCACTCCCGGCGTAACGCCCTCCGCGCCCCTCTAGACTCCCTACCTACCCATGATCCAACGCAAACGCAAGATCGTGCTGTTCCTCCCCCACCGGGCCGACCCCGCGCGGGGGGAAATGTTCAGTGCCGACCTTCTGCCGCTTGAGCTGCTGCGCATCGCCTCCGGCCCGGACAAGGCGGGCTACGAGATCATCATGATCGATGCCATGGTCGATCCCGACTACATGGAGAAGATCGATGAGGCTTGCGAGGGAGCGCTCTGTTTCGCCAGCTCGTGCATCCTCGGCTATCAGGTCTACGACGGTTACGTGGCCGCCAAGATGGTGCGCGAGAAGCACCCCGGCGTGCCCATCATCTGGGGTGGATGGTTCCCCAGCGTCATCCCCGAGATGTACTTCGAGCACGACATAGCGGATGCAGTCGGCATCGGCCAGGGAGAACTGACCTTCATGGAAGTGGTGCAGGCCCTTGATGCGGGCACGCCCCTGGACGAAGTGCCGGGACTGGCACTGTGGCGCGACGGACAGATGGTCCGAACAGAGAACAGAGCCGTGGTTGGATTCAACAAGCTTGAGGACACACCCTGGCACCTCCTGGAATTTGAGCGCTACGCCGAGTTGCAGGTGCAACCCACGCGCAATCTCAAGGTCCGCCATCGCTTCCCCTTGCCGGGCAAGTGGACCCCCCAAAATCCTCCGCGTGGCTTCAGCTACTTTTCCAGCTACGGCTGCCCCGAACCCTGCACCTTCTGCTGCTCCCCCGCGTTGACGGGCATGCGCTGGAAGGCCGTGGAGGGCCGCGCCCTGGCCGAGGACATCGCCGAACTTCAACAGCGCTTCAAGTTCGATGTGCTGCGCTTCCAGGACGCCAATTTCGGCGTAGCGGAAAAGCGCACCAGAGCCTTCTGTAGTGGCCTGGTGGATCTCAAGGTCCCCATCCACTGGAACGGCACGATCGAGATCGAGACGATCATGCGCTACAAGAAGGACACGCTCGACTTGCTCGAGGATTCCAATTGCCACCTCTTGTGGCTGGGCGCCGAAGCGGGCAGCGAATGGATGCAGGATCGCATCAAGAAGGGCATCCAACTCAAGAACATTCCCCTCGCCATCAACGAACTCGCCAGCCGCAACATCGTGCCCGGCACCTTCTGGATCATCGGCTTCCCCGGTGAAACCCAGGAGTCCATGGAGGCCACCCTGCGCATGGCGGGCAAGACCAAGCACCAGTTCCCCATCGCGGGAAACGACGTCTATCCATTCCGCCCGATACCTGGAACCGAGGATTTCGACCACGCGGTGAAACTGGGCTACGAAGCGCCGCGCGACTTCCACGAGTGGGGCAACTGCTTCGAATACAAGATCAACGATCAAAACACAGAACTGCCCAATTCCGTGCGGCAAACCTGGGAGCGTTACAACAACACCGCGGCCATCTACGACAGGCACGTCCAGGAAGGCCCTCAGTGGATGCGCGATCTACTCTCACGCATGGCGGGCCAGCGACTGAAGCGCGGGTACTACGGGTTCCCGGCTGAGCAGAAGCTGTACGACCTGTACGTGCGTCTGACGGGCCAGGCCCAGCCTGGCGATCATGTCAGTCAGGAATACCAGCAGCTACAACCCGAGACCCACGCCCAATTGGTGGAGCGTCACGGGGTTGAAGGGTGAAGTGACCCCCAAGCTCAGTCTGGCACCGCGACCTGGACCGTTTCTCCCGGAACCAGTTCGATCCCGGCCAGCACCTTCCCTGCTTCGAGGGGGTTGGTTCCAGCAGTCAAATCCCGTCGGTCAAGCAGGATCAACTCGGCGGGGATGACGGGAATTCCCTCGATCAGAACGCTGCCTTCTGCCCCCGGTTCAGGGGCAACCAGCAATGTAATGCCGCCCTGGGTGCCGCGCACAAAGATCATGACCGGGTTTTCACGGGTCATGCGAGGAAGGCCGGTGAGCTGAAGAGATCCGGTCTGAAACTCAAGATGGCGTGTGGCTGGAGCGCCTCCGATACTCACTGTGGAATAGAGCAATACCATTGGGTTCGTACGCCGTAGTTGCAACCGGTAGGTCCCCTCCTGCTTGACCTGGAGCTTGAAAGACCCATCCGCAGAGAGCGTACATGTGGGAAGTCCACCCGAGGAAAGACCCCCAGCCCCTTCTACCTCGGTCAGAGCTGCTGACCACTCGCTGGCGGGCTTGCCGTCAAGCATCAGACTGCCCTCAACCATGTTGGTACCGGGAGCGGACAGGGTCAAAGAGAACTGGGTGACCTGCCCTTCAGTTACGGTGCAGTTGACCTTGATATCCGACTCCCGGAAAGATCGGCCAGAAGAGGAACTGCTGGTGCCGTGCGGCGAGATTTCCTCATCGTGTAAACCCACCCACCATGACCCGGGAATCAGCCCGTCGAAGCGGAAGGAACCGTCGCTCTTGCTGCGAGTGGTTGTCGCCTTGGCATCACCCCGAGAGATCGCAACAATGTGTCCGCCAATCCCGCCGGGGCCAAAAATCCGCCCCTCAATTGCGCCCCCGGCGCTGAGGTCGACTTGAAGGTCCCCAAGCCCTTCATCCGCATCAATCTGAAAGGGTCCCTGCTCACCGGGAGCATAGCCATCAGCTTCGACGCGCAGGTAGTAATGCCCCGAAGCGCGCAAAGTCAAGGCAAAGGCGCCGGAGGCATCGGTCTTGCCCGAGGTTGAGGAACTGCTCATGACCCTGGAGGGAAAACCGTTGACCGTCCGACGACGGTCGCTGAGTTTATAGAGTTCCACACTGGCTCCCGTCACAGGCCTACCAGCAGCCAGCACCAGGCCACGGACTCCGGGAATCGCCTTTAGATGAATGCTGGTTTCCTTAGGCGCGGCACGGCCCTCAAAAGGCCCGACTTCCAGTTCCTCATGTCCGCTGGCAGAAACCCGAAGAACGAAATCCTCGCTGGGAAGACTCAGCCGTTGAGTGCTTGCCCCGGGCTGAAGATTACGCATGTAAGTCAGATATTCTCCGCTCTCTGCGTCATAAATACTGACCTTCAGTCCATCGAGAACACCGGATTCAGTTGTGATGTGCAGTTCCATGAAAGCGGGCTCCGACAACTGAAGCACAACCTCCTCGCCTCCGACCACACCCTTGCGACTCGCATCACCATAGCGGCCCTTCCCGTCGGTGGCATGCAGATCACGAGGCTGCCTTGGGCGATAGCCTATCACCGCCACGCCTTCGTTGCTCACAGTGGTGCTACCACTGCCCGAACCCATCATGCTGCTGTATTCGCTCTTCAAACGGGCACCCCCAACGGGATCTCCGTTCGGATCGACGACGGTCACACGGATGAAATCCTCTCGATTGAGAACCCCAAGAGTAAGCACCACATCATGTGTCAGCATGCCCCGGCGGATTTCCACGGAAGGAGACCAAACCACCTGATGCTCTCCGCCCCCGGCCCACAAACGAATCTCGCCCTCGGGAATCTTGTGCAAGCGGGTCAGCCCCCGGGCATTGGTCAGGGCAGGCTCTTCAAAATTGTAGGCCTGAGAGTCGTTACCGCCCTGGCTGATACGCACGCGGGAACCCTCGAGCAATTGAGCGGTAGCCTGGACCTGCTGACGCTCAAGATTCTCCAATCTCTGATCAAAAGCCCCAAACGTCGACCACTGGACCCACGCTCCTTCAAAGGGTGCGCCGGTTGGATCGAGCACTATGACTTCCACTGATCCAGCGGGCTTGAGTATCACCTCACCGAAGTCCGTCTCAACTCCCGGACTCAGGTTGCCCTCAACGGCTCCATCCGCAAAGTCTGGGTGACTATAGGAAAGACCACGGTTCCTGAACGGGCGCTTCGGGTCCCCAGCACTGCGCACAAGCGCCTTCCCCATGCTGTCAGAAAGGACTGCACCCGATTCCTGCCTGTAGAAATTGACCTTGACTCCGCTCACTGGGAAACCGTCCGGGTCCACAAAACGCAAGAGTCCGATGCTCCGTGGCGCGACGTCGTCTGCGTCCTCCGGAACCTCGCCACTTGCGGCCGCCTCGACCACCCTCGCTTCCGGCGCCTCAACAAGTTCATCAAGTACAGGACCTTCAAGAGGGTCAAACGACACCTGCAACGGTTCTTCTACAACCTTCACGCCACCGACGAGGCTCCTGACCAGCCCAAACCCCTTCAAGCCCAAGATCCCCACCAAGGCGAGCGCAACCAGAATCGACCCGAACACAAACACTTGCTTCATACAGAGATACCTCGCCATCGATGCTACCCCAAGACGCGGGCCCTCGCAGCCGAGGAATCATCCAGTGCCCGCCGCATCCCGGCCCATGCGCCTCCCACGCCAACCGAAGCCAAGTCAGACTGCCTTTCCCATCCTGGGGCGAATCCCTGAGGTGGGCCTCATGGCTCGGAACCAGTGGTAGGGTTGAACAGTATGGCAGGTCCCGCTCGCTCTACTGAAGAGACGTTCAATTCCCTATCCCACGGGCTAGGGGCCTTGCTTAGTGCTGTTGGGCTGCCGCTGCTACTGATGCAAGCGGCCAAGAGTGGTAACCCCTTGCACATGGTTGCTTGTGCTGTTTTTGGTGCCACCATGTTCGCCACCCTTGGGGCTTCCGCTCTGTACCACGGAACGGCTCATCCCGAGCGCAAGAAGAACCTGCGTATCCTTGATCACGCCACGATCTTCACCTTGATCGCTGGTGGCTATACGCCCTTCTGCCTGATGAGCATACCTGGAGCCTTGGGCATGAGCCTGCTCGGAATCGTCTGGACCTGCGCTGTCTTTGGCGTGCTGCTCAAGGTGTTCCATACAGGAAGATATGAGCGCCTGTCACTGATGATGTATCTGGGTATGGGATGGATGAGCCTGGTGGCCATCGGTCCCATGTGGGAGAACATGCTGGCGGCACCACTTGCTCTACTGATCATTGCGGGTCTGCTCTTCACCCTCGGAGTTGCCTTCTACTACAACGATCACCGTCGTGGATTCCACCTGATCTGGCACATGCTGGTGCTCTGTGGTTGCGCCTGCCTGTATGGGGCGGTTCTGCTTGAGATTCCAGTGCCGGCCTGAAGTGACCAGGCGAAGTACGATCCTGGACGCGGCTTCGAGCCAGGATGCCCGCGGCCAAGGGCTAGAATGGCCTCATGCATCAACCCGTCCTTCAATGGTGGGCACGCCCACTGCGCTTCTCACTTGCTCTTGGCATTCTGATTACCATCGGTGGAGCCCTGCCTCGGGCAACAAACCCACAGAACAACGAGCCCCCCTTGACCGTTCGCGTCAAGGGCCTGGGCGCAGAGCGTACAGTGACCATGGGTGCGCCCTTTGAATTGAAACTCGACGGCAAAACTCACTTGGTCACCCTCGAACTATTGCCAACACGCCGACTGTGTGTGCCAGATGCCTGCTTCGAATACCCGAGCCAGTTCACCTTTGAATTTGACCCGAGTGGCGGCTCAAACACATGGACTCTGTCGGGAAATGACCTGACAGTAATTGTGCAGTCCAACCCCGTCTCCATCCCCTTCAACGAATTCGCCCAAAGTCTGGCGGACAGTCTGGCGGAAATTGGAGACGGTACGGTTGAATGGAAACAAGCTCCACCGCTAAGCGTCAGTGGCCTCAATATCGAGGGAAGACGCATGATCATTCCATGGGGCGAGATGGAATTCCGGAACAACGTCTACGCCTTGCTGACCCGCAAGAAGGGCAAGCAGGCAAAGACTTTCATAATGCTGCAGGAGGTATGTGATCACGACGAAGAGACCTCCCAAGAGATGCTCGACTGCCTCGAGTTGCTGGTAGAGTCCCTCACCCCAGGTGATTGAGCCAGCGAGCGTCAAGACAACCTGCCCCTCTTTCGCCGTAATAGGCTGAATCCAACGAAAAAGCGGCGCCCCGACCATCACAATCGGGGCGCCGCACCCAAGGAGACTCAATTATTATCGAGTCAGTTTCCGAGTACTGCGTGGGAGCCCATGTCCGGAGCCGAACCATCAGAATCGCTTCCGAGGGCGGGATCACCTGAGTCAATTGCCGGGGAGCCGCCCTGCACCGAGTGGTTGCCATTGAAGGGATCGACGAAAAGCGGATCCGCTTGAAGGGGGATGCCAGCACTGCTATCAAAGCCGTCGAAATCAACGATCGAGAAAGCAACCTGACCAAGAACGGACTGGCGCCCCGCATTGACAATACCCTGATTGAATCCACCGCCCCACAGAATCGAGGTGTTGAGGAAGACCTCAGTATTGTTGCTCAGGTGGACCTGGGCGCCAAGGTTTGAGGCCAGGGTCGCCCTGGTCGCAGTCAGGCGGCCACCATTCAGGCAGATGCCACCGCCATTGCCAGCTGCGCTGTTGTTGGTGATCTTTGAAGCCACCAGTTCCAGCTGCGCAGAATTCACGCAGTGCACACCACCACCGTCGGAGAGGGACGTATTGCCAATCACGCGTGTCTGCTCGAGCAGCAGATTGCCCCCATCCATCATGATGCCGCCACCACTATTGGCGCTGTTGCCAATGACAAGACAGGAGTTCAGAGTCACGTTACCAGAGTTGTAGACCCGTAGGCCGCCGCCACCCTGGGTGGAGGTGTTCCCCGCCAGGATCGAAGCCATGACCGTCGCAGTGCCTCCTTCAACACCGATGCCACCGGCACCGTTCATAGAGGAGTTGTTCTGGATCTGACAACCCATCAGAGTCACATCCGAACTGTTTCGCACAGCCACGCCGCCGGCTAGATTCCCTTGGTTGTCAGTCAACACGCAAGATTGGAGTGTGACACTGCAACTGTCAGTCACCAGTACTCCACCAGCTAGGCCGGATCCGCCGCGGATTTCAATGCCTTCCACCACGCTGCCGGCACTCAGGGTGCCTGCAAAGGAGAGAACCGGGCCGCTGCCCGAGCCTTGTAAGACTGCCGCACCACTGGAATTCAGATGCAGCCGGTAACCACTGATGGATGCATCGCCGATGTGCACGCCGGGTACAAGGGTCAAGGTCACTGCCTCACCGGGAGGCGTTTGAGCTGAGGCACAATCAGCCGCCTCTCCAATTGAATGGAAGGGGTACTGTGCAGAACCGTTGGCAAAGGCATTTGTCGCCTGACCATCGATGAAAATCACACCCGCCTCGGCACTGGTATCCAGCACCAGGAATTCAAGATCCTCAAGGACCATGCCGCTGTAGGCGGAATCACCGCTGATCGCGCTGCCGAAGGTCAAGGAAGCCACCTGATCACCATCAATGAGACCATCCTGGTTACCGATCAGGACAATCTCCTGGGGGTGGAACCAGTCGTCTTCCATGAAGATCAGGGAACTTGGTGGTGTACCAAAAGAAAGTGCCGAGCTGTCGGTCACCGAATAGGGAATCATGACCGTGTGCTGAGGCGCTTTGGCCAGGGAAACCCGCACCACACGCACGGAATCCAGGGGGAACCCCCCCAGACCACAACCCAGGAGGCCGTCTTCCTCGATCTCATTCGCCGGCCCCGCCAGGGAACCTTCGATTGCACCAATGGTCACTGTGATGCCGGCCTCAAGCCCATCGATGAACGCATCGATTTCAGGTCCACCGTTGATGCCCGTTGCTGGCAACTCGAAAATCTCCACGACACCCTCGCCATTGCCACTGTCGGCTACCGCTTGCTCGTTGCCGACTACGCCAACCTTGAGAGGCAATGAGGGGTGACTGAAGGGACCAGACGAGTTCTTGACCCTTGGGTCCGTCAGACCATTGCGCAAGAACGCGACCAGGTCCGCCTGAGCATCAGCCTTGCCGCGCAGGCTTCCAACACCGGCCACTTCAGGGTCCAGGTCGTCAATGTTCTCATTGAAGAAGTCGGAGCCACGAGCATAGAACTGCACCACCTGCTCAAGTGTCGCCATGGAGCCGTTGTGCATGTAGGGACCGGTCAGGGCGATGTTCCGCAGAGTAGGGGCACGGAAGGTGCCATTGACGGCACTCCGCTCACCACTCTGGACCGCTTCAGCGAGATCCAGATGCTGAACCGTAGGATCACCGGCCTTGAGGCGTTCGGTGATTGACTTGGGTCCGAAGGGGCCGACTCCGCCGCCACCCAGGTCATCCTGAGTCGGGCGAACACCAATGTTGTAGTAGCCATCGTCATAGACCGCATCGGGCATGGCCTCGGGCATGATCAGCGCACCGACCTGCATACCATTGATCAGGACCGGGTAGCCGCCAGCAGGGGTACCTGCGCCAAAGACAATCCCGCCCTCAATGAACAGCTTCACGCCGCAGAATCCACTGCCGGTAACGTCGCCCATAACCAGGACCTCGACCTCGAACTCTGAAGGGGGGTGCGGCTCGATCGGGTCAATTGGACTTGTGGGAGCGCCAGGACCACCGTTCAGATGGGCCTCAAACTCAGCGACGGCGCAGCCGCCGCCTCCAGGAATGGCACCCTGGGCAATAATCTGGCCAGTGTCCGGACGGAAGATCTCGATCTGCATACCGCGCGGATCGAAATCAATGTGCCAGACCTCGTCATGACCTTCCATACGCGGGTTGGTCGGGGCTGGAACCGTTGAAAGCACCAGGGCAGCACCCTGGCCGCCGTTCTCCATGCCCATGCGCTCGACCGCAGCGCCAGCGCCTTCCAAGGGGTCAACGATGTTTGTCCATGTACCACCAGCAAATTCGCTGCCTGTGTGGCAGGCAAAGCAGGCCGCTCCGCCGGAATTGAAGCGAGCCAGGCCACGCTTTTCCTGTTCAGTCAAAGCGCTGGCATCGCCAGCCTCGAACAAGTCCCAAGGCGTCTGGTCCGAAACCAGCTGGGTCTCATAGCAAAGGATCGCAAGACCCCAGTAGAGGGAGAAGTTGTTCTCCATGTGTGAGTATCCGTCTACGCTTCCCGCTCCAGCAGTCCACTTATCGAGGAACGCAGCCTCGATCATGTCAGAGTAAGAGGTACCGGAAATCAGCCCCCGGTGGGGACTGTCGGAAAGGGAACCCAAGTGCATGTCTTCGGGATCCACCATTTGATCTGCCAGGGGATCAAGTGAGAGCATCTTGCGGGCCAGTTGCTTGAAGTCGCGCCCGAGCCAGGACATCTCGGTACCGGAAATGACTGGCCCCACAGCCTGACTGGCCAAGGAAGCATGGTCGATGCTGATCTGCACCCACTGAAGAGAGCCACTCGAGTCCATCTCAAGAACCTGTGCGCCCGTATCGCGGTCGCCCCAGATGCTCACGCCATTGAAGTTGAAGTCCGCACGGCCATCCCAGAACTGTCGGTGATTGAAGACAGCATTGATCACGGTAGGAGCCTGACGGCCGGTGACTTGGGATACATTGATCCCGCCTACGCTGAAGGTGCTGCTGATCTGCACATCCCCATCGTCCTCGCTCTCTCCCAAGACAATGTTCTGGAAGAGACGCTTCATCACACCCGCCGTCCCCATCACATCATCGACGCTCTGGATCACATCGGATCCGGCGTCTGACGGGTTCGCCATCTGGTGGAAGGGGTAATCGAGAGCTTCCGTGGTGTAATTTGCTCCGCCGGATCCTGAGTGCATCAACGCGTAACCTCCATCGCGCCCAGGACTCAACTGCCCCTTGATGCGATTGTCGCTACCCGCATGGAAATGGCAGGAGGCACAGGCGGTCTGCCCGTCAGAGCCCGCCTGGATGTCCCAGAAAAACGCTTTGCCCAGCCGCACGGCCGCGTCAAAGTCCCCCACAAACTCGCCCAGATTGCTGGGCATGGGCACCTCGACGTCCCCCAGGGGCACTTCCAAAGTGCCTGGGCCGACCTTGCCGCCTGTAGCTGCACCGCCACCCGCGCCGAGCCCGGGAGGGGCGGTGCGTGTGCCGCCGCCCCCTTGAAGGGCAAGGGCATCGGACAGCGTGAAAGTGGTCACGGCCAGGAAAGAACAAGCGAGGAAGCTCTTGCCCAAGATGGAAGAGAACCTGCGTGAGTTGCGATCAAAGGAGAAGGAGAGAGTCATTTGAATAGCTTCTGTAGAAGATGTGGCTGCAACCCGCAGCCATGGGGATCCTGTGTACGCACGGGATCCGCACGAACAGATTCGATCATGCAGCAAACCCATAATCTGGAGATACACAAGGGCTTGGACCGTTCGTTCGGGAGGATCTATTCGGAGACGCCCAGGCCGCTTTGATCCACAGAACTCAAAACGGAGCCCACAAAGACGACCCATACCTGAACACTTCTGCTCCATAACCGAACGGTACGACTCGCCGTGAGGCACTGCTCACGCCACGCACCTGTTGAAGAAGTTTCCTCTCGTGATGGGACACCTGAACATCAACCTCACCCTGTTGCACCATTAGGAGACAAAGTTGGTCGCGCACGTCAAACCTCGTTCAGACCATGTACTTCCCTTCAAGCCCCCCCACGAAGAGACGCACAGAACGCACACGGCAGTGCTCTGAGGGGAAAGGACCTAGAGTTCCTTGACCGCTGACTGCAACTCGACGATCTTCTTCTTGCCATCACCGAAGAGCATCATTGTGGTGCTGCGGTAGAACAGGTCGTTGTCCACCCCCGCGTATCCGGGCGACAGAGAGCGCTTGACTATGATGGTGGTGCGAGCATTCTCCACATCGAGAATGGGCATGCCCCCGAGCGGGCCGCCAGGATCCGTGTGCGCCGCGGGATTGATCGTGTCATTGGCCCCTACGATCAAGGCCACGTCGCATTCTGAGAAGGCACTGTTGATGTCGTCCAGTTCATAGAGCTTGTCATAGGGCACATTGGCCTCGGCCAGGAGGACATTCATGTGCCCGGGCATACGCCCGGCCACGGGGTGGATCGCATAGCGCACATCCGTGCCCTTGGCCTCCAACTCCTCGGCCAGCTCACGGACCGCGTGCTGAGCCTGACTGACGGCCATGCCGTAGCCTGGCACGATGATCACCAAACGCGCACCGTCAAAAGCCATAGCCGCCTCGTCAGCCTCATATCCCCGGGCGCTTCGTTGTTCACCGGAACCGGAACTCGCACCGGAAGACCCGCCATAGACCTTGAACATCACATCGAGAAACGAGCGGTTCATGGCCTTGCACATGATCGCGGTCAGGATCAGACCGGCAGCGCCAACAAGTGCACCAGAGATGATCAGTGCGTTGTTATTGACCACAAAGCCCGTGGCTGTGGCGGCAAGCCCTGAAAGGGAGTTCAAGAAGCTGATCACCACCGGCATGTCCGCGCCTCCAATTGGCGCCACAAAAATCACGCCGAGCAAGGCCGAAGACCCGACCAAGAGACTGATCCAAAGCACCTGGGTCGGATCCTTGAGCAACATGGCGCCCGAGACAATCGCCACTACCAGCAAGGCGGCCTTGAGCAAGTTGACCCCATCAAATGACAGGCTCCAACTCCACTTGCCCGCCAGCTTGAGCATGGCCACGACCGAACCGGTCAGGGTCAGCCAACCGATCAGGGACGTTGCTCCCACCGCCACCACCAGCACCGTGCGCCAGAGATGATAGTCACCACCCGCGTCCAACTTGTCCCAGACAAGAATCTCTGGCCCCAAACGCAACAACTCAGACAACCCCACCAGGGCCGATGCAGCACCGCCAAAGCCGTTCAGCAATGCCACCATCTCTGGCATGCCCGTCATCTCAACCCGCTTGGCCATCACTGCGCCAACCAGGGCTCCGGCACCTAGACCGATCACGACCCAGGTCCATTGGACAGACGAATCGCCCCCACTTCCTTCGCGCTGGATCATGATTACCGTGGCGATCACGGCGATCAACATACCGATGGAACCTTGTCGGTTACCCTGGACAGCCGTGCGCGGAGAACCAAGTCCCTTGATGCCGAAGATGAACATGGCCGCAGCTACCAGGTAGCACAACTCCAATTGATTGTCGATCGAAATCATGACCGGTCTGCCTTCTTCTTGAACATGGACAGCATGCGTCCGGTCACCATGAATCCGCCGACAACATTGATGGTAGCCAAGGCGAGAGCAAGACTGCCCAGCATGACCGAGAGCGCGCCCAAGCCGATTCCACCGCTGACACTGGCTGCGGTCAAGGCACCGACAATGGTGATACCGCTGATCGCATTTGCCCCGCTCATGAGGGGCGTGTGCAAAGTGGGCGGTACCTTGCTGATCAACTCAAAGCCCAAGAAGATCGAAAGCACCAGCACGGTTATCGCCGCTATCAGGGTCTCTGGGGAAAGGGCTGGCGGCGCGGTATCCACAAGAACAGCAAGCATCAGTTGGTCAGGGCCTCCCGGACCCGTGTTGAGGTGATTTCGCCCCCATGGCAGACCAGGGCAGCGGCGAGGACCTCGTCCTCGCGGTCGATAGAAACAACACCCTCATGAATGATCAGGGTCAGGAAGGCGATCAGGTTCTGGGCGTAGAGTTGACTGGTTGTGGAGCCCACGCTGGAGGGCAGGTTACTGGGACCGAGGATGATCACCCCATCCCGGTTCACCTCCTTGTCAGGCTCGGAGAAGGCGCAGTTTCCACCACTCTCAGCAGCCATGTCCACCACTACCGCGCCAGGTTTCATGCCCGCCACCACATCCTCGGGAATCAAGCGCGGCGCCCGGCGACCGGGTACCTGTGCAGTCGTGATCACCGCGTCGGCCGCTTGGATGACCTCGGCCATCAGCTTGGCCTGCAGAACTTTTTGGTCTTCGGTCAACTCCTTGGCGTAACCACCTTCATCCTGCATCTCGTCGCCACCCAGGTCAAACTCAATGAAACGCGCACCCAAACTCTCGACCTGTTCCTTGGTGTCTGAACGAATATCATAGGCCTCGACCACCGCACCCAAACGACGTGCGGTGGCTATCGCCTGCAAACCCGCAACCCCTGCGCCCAACACAAAGACCTTGGCGGGACGCACCGTACCTGCGGCAGTCATCATGAGGGGGAACAACTTGGGGCTGCGCGTCGCTGCCAGGAGCACAGCCTTATAGCCCGCCACATTTGCCATGGAGGAAAGCACGTCCATTGCCTGGGCGCGACTGATGCGCGGCACCATCTCCAAGGCAAAACCGCTGACACCGGTCTTGGCCAGGTCGCCAATGATACCCGGCGAACCCAATGGGTTCATCATGCAGACCAACACCTGGCCCTCTCTCCATTCCGCTTGCTCGGGTGGATGCACCGCAATAACGATATCCGCTGTGCCAGCTCCGGCTTCAACCCTGGCTCCCTTGGCTAAGTAAGCCTCGTCGGTAAAACCAGAAGCAAAACCAGCACCCGGCTCGATGATGATTTCCACGCCAAGCTTCTGCAGCTTGGGCACAGCGCCGGGCACCAGGGCCACGCGAGTCTCGCCGGAACGTGTTTCCCGCAGGATTCCAACGCGGATTTGGGGATTGTCCATAGGACTTCTGAAAGGGTCAGTTGGATTCCAATAACAGGGCTCGTGGGAGGCTCCCATCCTCCGGGGCCAGCCACTCCCTTTGGTTAGGGATCCCGATGGTGGGATGCGGAAGGGCGGGGTACAAGACCGAAGCAGGCCTTCTGTGATTCAATAGTCTGATCCCTCGCCCCAGCTCTCCACCAGATTTGCAACCCAGGGAACCCCTAGCAACCCACAGCAGGCTCGAAGGTGGTCCTCTACCCAGCTATCCTGGGAGCACCGCCCCAGCAACAGCACCCCCTCTCAACGGCGAACCAAATGCCCCGAAACGACGATCGATTGCTCCTGATTGAAGACGACCACCGCATCCGCTGTGAACTGCTGGAAGCTCTGAATCAAGAAGGCTTCGATACCCAGGTGGCAATCTCCCTCAAGGACGCCCGGGCTGCCCTGGAGCAGTCGTTTGGCGGACTGATTATTGACCTGGGACTGCCCGATGGCAACGGCCTGAACCTTGTGCGTGAATTGCGAGCCCAGGGCCGCGGACTGCCAATCTTGATCTTGACCGCCAGGGACGCTCCCGAAGAGCGCGTGCAGGGCCTGGAGTCCGGTGCTGATGACTATGTGGTCAAGCCCTTTCACCTACCCGAGCTGATCGCACGCATCAAGAACCTCCTGCGCCGATCAGGGCGCAACTTTGGCAAGGGACCAATTCAGTATGCGGAACTTACCCTCGACCCTGAAGCCCGCACCGCGACTAGGCACGGCGAATTGCTGACCCTCAAGCCCCGCGAATTCGCGCTGCTCTTGTTTCTGGTGCAACATCCGGGCAGGACGTTTACCCGCGACCAATTGCTGGACGAGGTCTGGGGCAACGAGTATACGGGTGATGCGCGCACCGTCGACCTGCATGTGCGTAGGGTCCGCGCACGAATAGAGGATGATCCCGGCGATCCGCGCTTGATCCACACCGTTTGGGGTGTGGGCTACCGCATGGCGAAGACTCCCTTGAATAGGTAACGGCGCATTCCATGAAGCCCACCAACACCGTGCCGGCGGTCCTCTCGATTCGTCCCCTGCGCCGCCTGTGGGTGCGCTTCGCCTTGATCCTGGTCGCACTGTTGTTGATCTCCTACTTCGCGGCACCAAGATTGGAAGGCATCGGAGAGAACCTGCTCAACCGCTTCTCGCCCCTTCCCGATGAACCCACGCCGGCGCATGTGAGCATGACTATCGATGGAGAACTCAAAGCTCCCTATGTGGATCTCTTGCATGTACCTTTGGACGAGAGTGATCTGGTGCACCGCCTGATCAGGTGGTCGGAAGAGGAGAGCCCAGGCCATTGGGTTCCGCCCGATGCGGTTGTGGAGCAGCTAGCGAACGAGCTCGCAATCTATGGACAGGCATTTGCCTGGACCGATGCGGGGGGACGGCTGATTGCCGCCAGCCCTGAACTAGACTTGATTCCCGGAGCAAAGATACCCGTCAGCCGTCCCCAGGCGGATTCGACCCTGATGAAGGCTGCGGCCGCAGAAACCAACCACCCCAATGTATTCGAAGTGGTGCTGCCGGTTGTCATGGCGGGCAAAGCATGCGGTCGCTTGCATCTCTACACACGCAACAGTCCAGCGGAAGGCCTGATGGCCCCGGGCAGCCCCGAGGACGAACCGGAAGCCGGCCTCAGCCCGGCGCGACTGGCCCGCCGGGAACGGATCGGCGCCTGGATTGACCTGACCCTATTCCTCTTCGTTGCCCTGCTGAGCAGCTTCATGCTCACGCGCATGGTCACCCATAGACTCTCCCTGCTGGCAACCCATGCGGCGACTCCATTGGAGGACGCAGACGACACGCCCCTGGCAGCAGGAGCAGGTGGTGACGAAATCGCGCTGCTGACCCATGCCCTTGGCGACCTGCGAAGTCGGGCACGCAACCTGATCAACGACCTGACCGAACAAGATGACGAGCGACGAAGGTGGATCGCCATGATCTCCCACGACCTGCGAACACCCCTGACGGCCTTGACGACCTGTCTTGAGGGAGCCTTGGGCGATCTGAGCCAAGACCCAAACAGTGGAGAAAAGTCCGAAGTGAAGCGCCGGGTGAGCCTGGCCCTGACCGACGCCAAGCGCATGCGCACCCTGACCGATGACCTGTTGGACATCGCTCGCCTTGACACGGAAAAGGCCTTGGCATTGGAACCGGTGCCCCCTGGCGAGATCGCACGGGAGGCCAAGGCGATCATGGGAGGCTTTGCAGAGGAGAAGGGTTGCACCCTGGAAGTCAAAGTTGAACGCGGTCTGCCCACCATCGAAGCGGACGGGTCACGCTTGCTGCGCGCACTAGAGAATCTGGTACGCAATGCCCTTGAGCACGCAAGCTCCCGGGTCGAACTGCAAGTGCTGGCAATTCAAAAAGGCATCGCCTTTGAAGTTCGCGATGACGGCCCAGGGCTGCCCTTGGAAGAGGGCGGCGAAGTGAATTTCACCTCTCTGGCGGGGCTGCGCTCAAGACCTGACTCTGCGGGACTCGGCTTGACCGTAGTACGCAAGGTTGCCGAAGCGCACGGGGGACGCTTGAGCGCGCGCAATCAGGAAAACAAGGGAGGTGCGACCTTTCGGCTGGAAGTACCCCATTTGACCTGACCGACAGTGCTGACGCGATGGTACTGCCCCAGCTCAAGAACTGAACAGGAAGTCACTGCTGCGTGACCAGGCGCAATATTGATATAGGGGCAGCAGGCGCAAGACCTCCCCCAGGAGGGTCTCGGGCACTTCGTCGGTCAGAACCGCCTTACGATGCTCAAGATCAGTGGGCACCGGCCAATGGCGCTCTACGACCAGTTGGTGCTCCCCCGGTTTGTAGTAGTGCAGGTACTCCTCCAGGCGCTCAGGGGTCAAAGCACCACAACGCCACTCACCCTTCCAATCCGCAAGCCCCAAGCGAAAGCCATCTAGTTCATTGAGCACACAGAGCCAACCATCCAGAGTCTCAGCTTTCACTCTCCGGACAAGATTCTGCCCGTCATACCAGGCATCCGCATGAATCCTCAGGCTAACCTCCAGAGCACCGTGCTCCATGGCCAGGCACAGGTAGGCATTCTTGTAGGCCTGATCGAGATCCTTGGCCAGGTCCGACCCGAGCACTTTACGCAAGCGCACCTTTTCCGCCTTGGGACGCACAAGGTAGGTCCACAAGCGGGAAACCCGATTGCCATTGAAAGCGTGGGGATTGTGCAGGCTGGAACGAGCTTCGAGAAGCACACCCGCATTCTTGGCCTCAGCCACCGCCGCCTTGCCCAAGGCCAGCAACCTTCGTCTGGCCTGAAGCCGATGCTCGTTGTATTCTGATTTGCGCGCACGATCATCACTTAGGGCCTCAAAGTCCCAGGGTTCAAACAAGCTCTTTGAGGCAGCCCTGGGCTCAGGGTCCTTAGGTTCTCTGGATGGAGTCGGCACGGGACTGGGGGATGAGAGTAAGATCAGGGAAACGATCGGTCGATCCCCGTTGGTTATCGGACTGCAAAGCCTAACCATCCGACCGCTTGAGTCCCCATGCAACTCGGCCACTTTGAATTCAACCCGACGGAAGACCGTCTGGGGGAGGGACCTCTGTCGGAGGTCTTCCGCGCCAAGGACACCCGGCTTGGACGCTCGGTGGCCCTCAAGATTCTGCGGTCCACAGCAGAGTTCGACCCCTTGAACGACAAGCGATTCATGCGCGAAGGGAAGATGCAAGCCTCCTTCAGCCACCCAGGGATCACGAAAATCTACGAGCAGGGCACACTCCAATCGGAGCAAGGCGAGCCCCAGCACTACATCGCCATGGAATTGCTCGTAGGGCACACCCTGGAGGATCTGGTCAAGGAACGATTGCTGGGCATCGACGAATGTCTACGCATTGCGACCGCCCTGTCGGACGCTGTAGGTGCAGTGCACGATCGTCACATGGTCCACCGCGACCTGAAACCAGCCAATGTGTTTCTGACCTCCGACGGCAAAGTCAAACTGATGGACTTTGGAATTGCCCGGGCCAAGAACGAGTCTGCCATCACCCAGGCAGGCATGTTGGTGGGCACCGTACTCTTCATGTCTCCCGAACAGGTACGTGGAGAGGAGCTGACCTCAGCCTCGGATGTGTTCTCCCTGGGAGCCGTGCTCTACAACCTGTTCACCGGCAAATTCCCCTACCCCGGCCGCAGCTTTCCCGAAGTCTGCATGGCAATCCTTGATGCGCGCCCGCTGGAAAAGCCATCAGAGGCTCGGCCAGGACTGCAGCCCGCTATTGAAGATCTCTTGATGCACTGCCTGCAAGCGGATCCCAAGCTCCGTCTTGAAAACGGTAGCGCGGTTCATGCGGCACTATTGCAACTGGACGACCGCCTGGACGGCTCCACGGTACGGCCACAACTTGCTGGATCAATCAGCATCGCCAAACCCACTGGCAATGGCACCAAGGCACATTCACAGTTGGCCAACAAGGTACACCAGGAGCTGATGCGAGCTCTGAGCCGCAATCGCAACCTTGAGATCCTGGAGGAAGCGCCAGACCCGAGCAATAGGGCAGACGCGCGCGTCCTGCTTGAACTCAACCTGGATAATGACGTGGGAATCCTTGGCATTGATCTCAAGCACCTGCATTGGGACGGCGCCGAGGCCAATGCATCTGACTCATCAATGGAAGAAGTGCACGCCGAACGAGAGGAAAGTGACACGGAATTGATCGTCATGGAACAGGACCTTGCCTTTGGCGGCGCCCGAATGATTCGCAAGATGTTCGCCTCTGCCGCGCGGCAAAGGAAGAACAGCGAGACTCCGGAAACCAGCGAGCGGACCATGAAGCTGGTGAATGCGGCACGAGAACAGGTTCACCAGGGCACCAGCGGCCAGTTGACACGCTCGCTGCTGCGCCTGCGTCAGGCACTGGAAGTCGATCGCTTCTACGCGCCCGCCCACGCACAGATGGCTGAAACCCTGGTGTTCAAATTCCTGCACTATGAGGGGTACGAAGAGCACCTCCTGGAATCTCGACGCTCAGCCGCCCAGGCCTTGGACCTGGATCCAAAATGCGCCATCGCACATGTGGCCCTGGGCTTCGGCTATCACCTTCAAGGTCGTACCAATGATGCCCGGAGGGAGTACCGGCTGGCCCTCGACATCGACGCCAATGAGTGGTTCGCCCACAGACTGATGGGCTCCCTGCAAAAGGCGAACGGAGTCTTCACCTCCGCACGCACCCACCTGGAGCGAGCGGTCGGCCTGAAACCACATGATGCCTCGGCCTATGATCACCTCTGGGAGACCCTCGTGCGCTTGGACAAACGCGATCTGGCAGACGAAGGAGCCACACAGGGAATTGACCACGCGCGCAACCATCTAGCCGAACACCCTGAAGACCTGGATACCATGACTCACATGGGACTGCTATATGCACGCCTCGGTCGAGCGGATCTCGCCCGAGAGACAGTCGCCAAGGCCCGACAGAAAGCACCCAAGGATGGCTTTGTGGCCTTCCATTGCGGACTCGCACTGGCCGTACTCGGCGACCAGGAAGACGCGGTCAAGCACTTGCAGCGAGCGATTGACAGAGGCTACTACGTGGGCAGTGAGATATTCCACAACCCGGCATTTGACCCCCTCAGGGGCCGCGAAGACTTTCAGGCGATGATGCAATGAGCCAGGGGCTCAAGTCACTGGTGTTCATGGACACCGAGACTGCAACCCTGCGCGGGGCACCGTTTCTCCTGGAATTGGGGGCGGTACGCGTAGTGGATGGAGACGCTCTGGAGACCTTTCAAGAACTGGTCCTGCCACCGGTACCCATCGACCCAGACGCCACCCTTGTGCACGGAATCGACGAGGCGCAAGTGCGGCAGGCGGACTTCGCGCCAGCGGTCCTCGAACGCTTCAATGAATTCGTCGGAGACGACTGGATGGTGGCCCACAACGCACCATTCGACGCGAGGGTGCTGGGCTTTGAATGCGCTCGCGCTGGCCTCGCGCCTCCCCCGGGGCCCTTCCTCGACACTCTGCCCATGGCAAAGCGGCACCTGCCTGAGGCTCCCGATCACAAATTGCAGACGCTCTGCCAGTTCCTTGAATTCGAATCCGGACGCCACCACCGGGCCCTGGACGATGCAGTTTGGTGCTGGAGAGTATTCCAGGCTTGCGCGGAAGATGCTGAGGAACACGACGAGGCCTGGACCCAGACCAAACTCCTGGGGCGTGTGCCAGTCACTGTGGCAGGACACATGCCCAGACCACCGCACCTCTCCGCCCGCCTACGGGGAATTGAGCGGGCTCTCACGGAGAGCGAAGAGGTCAACCTGCACTACACCAGTGCCAATGGGGCGAGCAGTACCCTGCCGGTGCTGCCCCGGTTCCTGTTCGAGCGCAAGCAGAAGGGGTATCTGGAGGCCGAATGCCTACGCTCGGGATTGCTCAAGACCTATCTGCTGGAGCGAATCAAGAAGGTTTCGCCCGTGATGACCTGATCTTTCTGGGGCTGCGAGATGCTCTCCCATGAACTCACAGCTGGAAACAACAGGGAAGGATCTGATTGCCCTGACCCAGAATTGACTTTCATCGGGTATTCTCTTTGGCTCAAAATTCTGCGAACCGATCCCCAGCATGTCCTCCAACACCATCCGCAATGTGGCCATCGTGGCCCATGTTGACCATGGCAAGACCACCCTGGTCGATGCCCTGTTCCGCTTCGCCGGTACCTTTCGCAAGGGCCAGCAGGTGCAGGACAGAGTCTTGGATTCCAATGCCCAGGAACGCGAACGAGGAATCACGATCCTGGCCAAGAACACAGCGATTGAATATCACGGTCAGCGCATCAACATCGTGGACACACCAGGTCACGCCGACTTTGGCGGCCAGGTGGAACGAACCCTCTCCATGGCCGATGCGGTGCTGCTGCTGGTCGATGCCTTTGAGGGGCCCATGCCCCAGACCCGCTTCGTACTGAGCAAGGCCTTTGAGCACGGACTCAAGGCGCTGGTGATGATCAACAAGGTCGATCGGCCGGACGCACGGGCGGATGAAGTCCTGAACGAAGTCTTTGACCTGTTCGTTGACCTGGGGGCCAATGATGAGCAACTCGATTTCCCCATTGTCTATGGCTCGGGCCGCGACGCCTGGGCCGTGCGCGATTCCCACCAGACCAGCAATGATCTGCAGGCCCTGATGGACATGCTGATGGACGAACTGCCGACTCCCGATGCGGATTCCAAAGGGCCCGTACTGTTTCAGGCCGCAACCCTTGATCGGGATGACTACCTGGGACGCATCGCAGTAGGTCGCGTTCACCGGGGCACATTGAAGGTCGGTGAACGCTTGATGGTAGCCCATCCAAATCGCAGCAAGCCAACCACTGTGACCCTGAAGAACCTGTTCCGCTACGAGGGTCTCAAGCGCGTTCCCCGCGAAATGGTCACCGCTGGAGATGTGGCCGTGGTCACCGGTATCGACGAGATCGGCATCGGCGACACGCTTTGCCATCCAGAGCACATTGATCCCCTGCCCGCAATCGCCATCGACGAGCCGACCATCTCGATGATCTTCCGCATCAACAACTCGCCCATGGCAGGCACAGAAGGTCAATTTGTCACCAGCCGCCACCTTATCGCGCGTCTTGAGCGCGCCGCCACCCGGGATGTGGCTCTCCTGGTCAAGTCCACCGACTCGGCGGACTCTTTCGAGGTCTGCGGACGGGGCGTCATGCACCTATCGGTGCTGATCGAAGAGATGCGCCGAGAGGGGTATGAGTTTTCCGTGGGCAAACCGCACGTGATCTTGAAAGAGGTAGACGGCAAGACCTGCGAGCCCTACGAGCGCGCCGCAGTCGAAGTGCCCAGTGACAGTGCCGGACGCATCATCGAGTACCTTGGCCGACGTCGTGGGGAGATGCTGGACATGACACACATCGGCAAGCTCGCCAAGGTCGAGTTCAGGATCCCCGCACGGGGCCTGATCGGAGCCCGCACAGCACTGCTGACCCTCTCCCAGGGCGAAGCCGTGCTGAGCCATGTGTTCGATTGCTGGGGCCCGGACGGCGGCGTCATCCCGCGCCGCACCAACGGAGTACTGATTTCCGATCGCGATGGCCCGGTAGTAGCCTACGCCCTCGATGGACTACAGGACCGCGGCCAGTTCTTCGTGGCACCCGGCGATACGGTCTATGAAGGCATGATTGTCGGTGAAAACAGCAAGGACGCTGACCTTGAACTCAACGTCTGCCGGGCAAAGAAGCTCACCAACATGCGTGCCTCCGGCAGGGATGACAACACCAAGATCGCTCCACCGGTCCTCATGAGCCTGGAAGAGATGTTGGAATATGTGGAAGACGACGAAGTGGTCGAAGTCACACCCAAATCCATGCGCCTCCGCAAGATCCAACTCGACCCCAACATCCGCAAACGCACACGCAGGCGAGCGACCGGCGTCTAGCAGGGGCGGATCGGGCCGAAGACGAACGAAGAGCAGACCTCAACGCAGGCTGACTTCAAGGCGCAGTGCGCCTCCACTCCCCAGACTCAGAGTCCAGCCCCCATCCGCACTGGCAGTCATAAGGTGCACGCCGTCGAGGGGCAGAATACTCACTCTTGGACGATCAAGACTGCTATAGAGAGCCCCTGGCCCCGGACTCACCTTGCGGTCCTCGGTCTTGCAGGCCAGGCCGCGCATCACAATCGCCGGTGTGCCTGAGGATCCCACCACCACTCGAGCGGTCAACGCCAGCCCCTCCAAGGAAAGAGCCGGATAGAAAGCCGGGGCCGTAGCGGACTGAGCAATCTCCCCGTTCACTTCTGGATAGACCAGGTGCTCGTCCCCGAGGCCAAGCACCACTCGCAGACCCTCTTGAACATGCAACTGCGCCTCCTCCATCAGATCATCCCCATCAAACAGGCGTACACCCAGGGATCGAGCGGTTCGCGGTCGGCCCAGACCACGAACCAGATCAAACCCAGCAGCAAACTCCGTGGACGGTTGTTGGTTGGACACGATGAGAATTCCGCCGCCAAAGGAGCGCACCTCGTTCTGCTCATCTGCACAGGCGTCCAGCACGAGGTCCTCCAGATCATTTTCTTCGAACAGGACGCTCAAGAATCCACCTTCCTGCTCATAGTTATCGATGGTGGGCATCGTCGCAAATACGTGCGGGTCCAAGCCGAGGTGTGCGTTCAAAGTGGGCGCAGCGAACCCATTCATGGGCATGAAGGCCAACCGCCAACCGTTGCTCAACTGAGCCTGGGTCATGGGCTGGGCACCGCCATCCAGGTGCTGGATGATCAGTAGTTCCGACTCCCCACCGCTTTTCAGGCCCGCCCCCACTTTCAGAACGAGGGCTTGACCCGTAGGCAGAAAGAAGTCCGCCGCAACACATGCTGTCCGCAAGGTATAGGTATCAAGGGGCATGCCTTCCTGCAGGGTGGAAACATGCTGCTTCCCCTCAAGCGTCATTCGGGTCGAGATCAAGAGGTCCCGCTGGCCCAGCTCCCTCAATTGTGAACGATTGTTCAGCATGCTGAGGGAAATCCCCCCTTCCACACGCCCGGCACTCAAGCGGAGTTCCTCCCCTGAAGGCACTGTGCCTCTCACGGGAACTGAAATCGCCATCCCAGAGGCGACCTCGCAATCCACCGCGATCGTGACACTGGAATAGACTTCTGGCGCAAGGTAGATCGGTTGACCCCCATCCAGGGAAATGACTCGCGACGCGGCTTCTGGGTTGCGCGAGACTTGTCTTGCGCTGGCATTGTCCACAAGCCCGACTTGAAGGCCTCCAGCAGCGTCACTCGGTATCCGGGTCAACTGCAAACGCAAAGGCTGACCCCAAACTGCATTGAGGAACCCAAAGAACTCTGCCAGCAGGGCATGACTCTCGGCATCAACCCCCACCAGTAGTTCGTCATCCATAGCCATCAGCCAGCACTCAGGGTGAAAGTCCAACGTATCCCCCAAGACGGTGCGCGCAAGATCAGCTACTTCA
>JABABA010000001.1:0-305894 GCA_014238415.1 Planctomycetota bacterium
AGCACGATGGGGGCGGTGCGAGAAACCGGGGCTTTGGTTTCCTCCTTCAGCAAGACGCATTTGAACGCCTCCCCCAGCTTGCCTGGTGAAACAGTCAGGGCCAGGCCGGACAGAAAGATCAAGGCGCTCGGTCCGCGGGCAAGCTCGATCCCCACGCACTGGCGATAGAGCTCCCAACGGACAAAACGCAGGACATAGCCCAAGAGCACAAGTCCCAGGGCGGCGAAGAGGCGCATCGGTTGGAGGCGTTCGAGAGATTCCTGGACCCCCTCCGTGTCCGCCCATGCGACCATCCCCGCATAGATCAAGAGCGCCACCACGCAGCTGACGATCAAGCCGCGCTTCAGGCGTGGATTGCCCTGCTGCTGCTCTTCCATGACCCTAGGTGCCCCTTGGGTCTGCGCGTCGGCCGAGGAGGAAAACCAATCCCGTCAAGACCGCCATGGAAATTCCGAGGCTGGCCCAGGGCAGCCAGGCCCAACCCCGGTGCAAGAGCAACGCGCAGGGCAGATATCCAATCAGCATGCTGATCAGCATGATCAGGATCGCATAGGGTGCCTGGGTGCGCACATGGTCCACGTGATCGCTGGCGCTGGCAATGGAACTCATCACCGTTGTGTCGCTGATGGGTGAGCAATGATCGCCGAAGATCGCTCCTTCCAGGACAGCTCCGATAGAGAGCACCACCAGTCCCT
Source organism: Planctomycetota bacterium (assembly GCA_014238415.1). Classification (GTDB taxonomy): domain Bacteria; phylum Planctomycetota; class UBA1135; order UBA1135. The sequence continues at coordinate 696 of JABABA010000001.1, forward strand.
GTCCCAGGATCATGGGATCGACTCCCAGGGGAGCGCCAAGGGAACCGAGTTGATAGGCCAGGCCTACCACCAAAGGCAGCAGGATGGTCATGGTGCTCCAGGAGGAACCTGTGCTGAATGCCACCATCGCAGCGAGCAGGAACAGGGTCGTGGGCAGGACCACATAGGGCAGGCTGTCGGAGAGGGTCAGGGAAAGCCATGCCGCAGTTCCCAGGTCTCCGCAGACTGCGCCGACCATCCAGGCCAGGTACAGAATTGCCAGTGCAACTCCCATTGCGCGCAGGCTTTGCCAGGCGGCATCGAGGGCCGATGGTAGTTCCAAACCGCGCGAGACGCCCATGCCCAGAGCCAGGATCAGGCTGATCAAGGAGCCCCACATCAAGGGCTCCGATCCGCTGCCGTCGTAGAGGACCTGGGTTACTCCTTCGATTGTGAAGAAAGCGCTGCCCATGCTGAAGGCGCCGCCCGTGTTCAGGATCAGGCCGATGGTGGCAACAACGAAAGCCAAGAGGGGCACCATGGCCACCACGGCTGCGGGGCGGACTCCTGGTGCTGGTTTCAGTTCCGTGGCGGAACTGCTCACCAGGGGCACGGCCCCTTCACGCAGGACCTGGCCCGACCTGGCCCTTCGTTCCGCCTTCAACATGGGGCCAAAGTCCCGGCCCGTGCAAACCAAGAGGCCAACAAAGAAAATCGTCAACAGGCAGTAGAACCGATAGGGAATGGATTGCAAAAAGATCCCATAGCCATCGCTGGTGCTGAGTCCCGCATCTGGCAGCTGGGCGCTGAAGGTGCTGACCTCAAAGGCGATCCAAGTACTGAAGATGCTGACCCCTGCTACCGGTGCTGCTGTGGAATCCACGATCCAGGCGAGCTTTTCCCGCGCCACCTTGAAGCGGTCCGTGAGGGGGCGCATGGTGGAGCCGACCAGAATCGTATTGGCGTAGTCATCGAAGAAAATCGCCAGGCCCATGAACCAGGTCGCCATCTGGGTGCGGCGCGCACTCGAAGCCAGCCGCGCGATTGAACGCATCAAACCGTGGATGCCTCCCGCACGGGTAATGACACCCACCATGGCCAGCATGAAGATCACGAAGAGGATGATCTCGTAGCGCGCCTTGTCGACGATTTCGTTGTAGAAGTAGTGGCTGAACACATCGGGCAGGGCCTGTAGGGCGGCTGCTGCGAATTCAATGCCGGTGGCTGACTTGACAAGGAAAGCGCCCACCAAAATGCCGGCGAAAAGGGCGATCACCGGTTTGCGTAGCAGGATCGCCAGGGCGATGGCCACCAGGGGTGGGAGAAGGGAACTGCGGCCCGGGGCCTGGTAGGTCCTGCTGACAACGAGTTCCGTACCAGTCGGTTCCAACACGGTCAGGGTCACCTTTCGCGGTTCCACGTTGATGGTCCAGTCCAGGCCTCCCGCGACTGGATTGTCGGCGCCCTCGAGGATCAGTTCCCGTTTATTTCCATCGGCGCCCAGGAGCCCTTGGGCCGCCGTGCGCAGGGCGCGCACGATGGAGGCCCGCGCCTGCCTGTTGAGGTCTTCTGGACTGACCTCCTGTGCCTCGATGCTGGGAGAGGAATAGAGCACTGTGCCCAGCAGAATTGTCAGGGGACCCGACTCGGAGTCTGTGTTCGCGAGCACGGTTTCCCCCAGGCTGCTCGTGGACTCCTGGGTGTCCGACGCCTGAACTACCTGCTCCCCAAGCAACTTGCCCACCTCAAAAGCAGTCAGGCGGTCGGCGGAAGGGGAGGGCACCCAGAAGAGGGTGGCAATCAGGGCCCCAAACACCGCGAAGGGCAGAAAGCGGTTCATTGCTGGGCAGGATAGCGCTCGCGCAGCACTGATTCATGTCTGAAACAGGTTCCCTCGGGGCCATGTGGGCGCGAGTTCAGTGGATTGGGGCGTCGCCGCTTGCCTCGGCATTGGATCTTGCGGGCATGAAGGCGATCTTCAGGGCAGACGCATGCAGTAGACTGGGCCCCATGGTCAGCCCCTGCTTTTTTGCCTTGATCATGGAAGATGCTCCTGCCCAGGGGGCATCCCAGGGCCTGCTGCTTCTGGGGCTCGGTCTCCTGGCGGGTATCTTGATTGCAATCGTTGCTCTCTTGCTGCGCCTTTCCGCGCTCGAAAAGCGTCTCGGTCCCCTGGCTGCTCTCGGTGAGATTGACGCCAAGCTCAAGGCCATGTCCGGATCCCAGGCCAATCTGGAACTGCGGCGGTTGGAACACCTTCTGGTTGATATTCGTGACGGCCATAAGCGGGTGGACCAACGCCTGGCCCAGGTCCTGGAAAACCGTGAGCGCGAGCCCGCTTCAGAATCTGACGGTCAGACACCGGGGCCTACCCGTCTCGCGGATCGCATCATCAATCGACTTCTGTCCCAGGGCTATGAGCGCATCGAAATCCTGACTCCCGCCAAGGAATTCGAGCAGATGCTCAATGGGGAAGGTGAAGTGCGTGTGGAAGCCCGGCGTGGGGGTGCGGCCTACAAGGGCAGGGTCAAGGTTCGGGCGGGCTTGATCCTTGAAGTTCAATTGCGCGCGCCTTTCGAGATCTTCCCCTGAGGAGAGTTTCGCGGCTCCGGCGCAAGCTGTTCGTCCCACAGATCCCTTGAGGTCCAGCGGGGTGCAACCTGCTATTCTCAAGCGCGCATCCTGTACCCGCCACCCCATCCTTGAACAGCCACCATCCCATGACCTCTGTCATCGCTATTGAAGACCTCGCTCAACACGCCGGGCAATCCGTGAACCTCGCGGGCTGGATGCACAGCAAGACCGGCAAGGGCAAGCTGCAGTTCGTTCATCTGAGGGACGGGACCGGCTTTGTCCAGTGCGTGGTCAAGCGAGGCTCCGTGCCGGATGAGTTGTTTGACTCCATTGCTGATGCAGGTCAGGAATCCAGCCTTCGCTTGATTGGCGAAGTGCGCGCCGATCCGCGAGCTCCCGGTGGTTTTGAAGTGGTGGCCAGTGGGGGTGAATTGATCCACAGCGCCCACGAATACCCCATCACCCCAAAGGAGCACGGAGCGGACTTCTTGCTTTCCCGCCGGCATCTTTGGCTGCGCTCCAAACGTCAATGGGCTGTGATGCGCGTGCGGGACGCGGTGATCACGTCGATCCGGCGTTTCTTTGAAGAGCGTGGTTTTGCCTGCGTGGATTCGCCCATGTTCACACCCAGTGCCTGCGAAGGAACCAGCAACCTCTTCGAGCTGGATTACTTCGAGGACCAGAAGGCCTACCTGACCCAGTCAGGCCAGCTCTACGCCGAGGCTTCGGCCATGGCCCTGGGTAAGGTCTATTGTTTTGGCCCGGCCTTTCGCGCCGAGAAGTCGAAGACCCGACGACATCTGACCGAGTTCTGGATGTTGGAGCCTGAGATGGCGTTTGCAGACTTGGACGATGTGTGCCAACTGGCTGAAGACCTGGTCTGCCGCATCGTGAGCGATGTACTGGAGCGCCGCCAGCCGGAGCTTGCAGCCCTCGAACGCGACCTCTCGAAACTCGAATGCGTGCTTGGCGGATTCCCCCGCATCACCTATGACGAGGCTTCCAAGATCCTGCTTGCACATCCGGACTCTGAATTCGTGGCGGGCGAGGACTTTGGTGCCCCGGACGAGACAATCCTCTCGGAACTCCATGATCAACCGGTGATGATCACCCGCTATCCCAAAGCGATCAAATCCTTTTACATGAAAGAAGATCCGTCAGATTCCAGCAAGGTGCTCTGCGTGGACATGATCGCGCCTGAGGGCGTGGGCGAGATTATTGGCGGGAGTCAGCGCGAAGAGGACCTGGACACCCTTGTGGCCGAGATCGAACGTCACGGCCTGCCCCAGTCCGAATTCGAATGGTATCTGGACCTCCGTCGCTATGGTTCCGTGCCCCACGGGGGCTTTGGACTCGGGCTCGAGCGCTGCGTGGGCTGGCTCTGCGGTCTGGAGCATGTGCGCGAGGCGGCGCCCTTCCCGCGCCTGATGACGCGCATTCGTCCCTAGGGGCGGAATCGGGCTTTTGATTTCCGGGGCCAGCGGGAGTCAGGCTGGGATCAACGCCCGCCTCCGACCGTCTCCACCAGAAGGCGTTCGTACTTCAGGGCCTCATCGATTTGGTGCTGCCAGGAACCGTCCGGGCGAAAGGTGTCGGGTACGCCCAGATACTCGGCCAGGGAGCGGGAGGCGCGGTGTTTGACCCAGGCCAGGGTGTCGATCCGTGCCCAGTCCGGGGGATCGGTTTTTTCCGCGGGGGTGCGGGCGCGCAGGACACGGATCAGGAACGGAGTCACCCTAGTTTCTTTTAGAGCCAGAAGAGTGCAGCCGCACTCCACGCGCACAGCAAGATCCGGATGGGGATCGGAGCCTGTCACCAGCGCCAAGAGGCGCACAGATTGCTCCGGGGTGAGGGGGCGTAGCTGGAGCGCAGCGGCCTGGGTGATCTGATTGCCACCTTCCCCACGGCTGGGCGGTGCCTTGCGGCGTTCGAGGGAGGCGAGGAAGTGCTCGCTGATGCGGGGCGCATCATCACGGGCTCCTTCATGGGCGCAGAGCAAGGTGGCGCGCAGGGCGCGTTCTCCGAATCCCAAGCTGGCCTCCAGCAAGTCTTGGCGTGCTGCTGAATCCCACAGAGGCTGTTCCAGGCCGCGAACAAATGCTGCGAACTCGGTGGAGTGCATGCTGGCCCAATTGGAAGGCGGGGCTTTCAGGCAAGTCTCGCTGGATGGGCTGGACTGCCCGGGTCCGGCACAGGCGGCGATCAGGAGCGCCGTCGGCCAGAGCAGGCGCCAGGGGTGCGCGAGGGCTAGGAACTGAAGGCGCGTGATAGGCCGCATGGGGGCCAACCATAACGCCCGCCACCCCGCAGCCGAAGTCCTAGGGGTTGCGGATCAGATCGAAGGCTCGCAGGCCTGCTCCGTCCGAGACCCAAAGCAACTCTCCGGAGGCCCGAGACTCGAAGGCGGCCCAGTACCAGGGGCCTTCCGATGTGGCAGACAATCCCGCTTGCGGGTCGTCGGCCGGGGCCACGAGGTAGGTCCCCGCCGTGCGGGTCAGAACCCACCCGCCGAAGCGCGAGGTCATGCTCTTGAGGGAAGCGTCCCCGCGACGCCACACTTGCAGGCCGCAGTTGGACCCGTGCAGGTGCTGATCGTCCTTGGCCAGGGTGCGTGACCTGCTTCCGACAGGCAAGACCTCCGGCCGCAGGCTGTTGGTCCAAATCGCTACGCTTCCATTTGCCAGGCGCAACTGGACAAAGTCCGTGCCCTGGGTCGGGCCCATGCTGGGGGGGCTTTTCAGGTCCCAGGGGCCGGTCAATTCGCCGGTGTCTGCCGCCAGGAAGAACGCCTGGCCTTCTTCGGTCACCAGCAGCATCCGGTTCTCCAGTTGGGGCAGGAACACCGGTGCGCGGGAGATGCCCGATAGGGTCGCTACCTTCTGTGACCAGAGGATTTTGCCTCCGTGCCCCACCCTGGCCAGGTTTCCATTGCGGTCCACCATGATGTGATCGGAGTCGACGGGCACGGGAACAGCATCTACACGGCCACTACTGCGCCAGGAGCGCACGGGGATACGCGAGAACACCGCATGCAGGTTGCTCGGTCCGTGCAATTCAAAAGGCTCGTCCAAATAGCCGTCTAGTTGCAGGCGTCCGGCGAACACATCTGATTGGCGCATTTCATGCACCAGGGGTGTGGTGTAGATATCTCCCGAAGGCATGCGGATGGTTGCGCCGCTTGGGGTGCTGGTGATTAGCGCTGGAAGGTGCCAGGCATCGGGATCTTGCATGTGTTCCCCGAGCAATTTCCAGGCTTCCTGGTGCTGTCCCGCGCGGGCTTCTGTCCGGGCGCGTTCGAGGGCATTGGCGCGACGCACCAGATCTTGGTGTTCTTCGGCCAGGGCAGCGCGCACATCGCCTCTTGCGTCGAGCTGAAACAGCTCGGCGTAGAGTGACAGGGCACGCTCCAGCTCGCCGGCCTCGTCTATGCTTCGGGCCTCTTTCAGTAGTTGGTTTTGATCTGACCGCAGGTGCTTCTGGGTCCGGGCGGCGGCCAGTTCCGTGCGCAATGTCTTGCGCTTGAGCAGCTGGGCGTCCAGGGCATCAAGGCCCCGCAACAGGGATGCTTCAGCGTGAGCCGGCGGATTGCTGAGTGCTGCTCGCAGTGCCTGAGCCAGGCTGGAAAGGCTTTCTTCGCTCTTGACCTGATTGGGATCGTCAAGGCGGGGTGCGCCCAGGCCGGTGGCCTGTTCACCAAGGGCCTCAGGTATCGAAGCCAGCAGGTCGGACTTGAGGGGCCAGATACCCTTGACCAGTCGCAGTTTCGGGGGTTTGCTCAGGCCCCGGGCCAGATCCAGGGCTCGCAATGAATCCCCTCTGCGCGCTTCGTGCCCTACGGCTTCGTATTGATCGAGCCAGCTGTCGCGCAGTTCAAGTTCGGCCACCCGTTGCTTCTCTTCGATGGCGCGCTTGAGAGCCAGCACATCGTCCTTGGTGTCCCCCGGAAATTTTTGTTGCAGAGCCCAACTGGCCCGGTCCGGGTCCGCCAGGAGCGCGCGCACCTCGGCCAATTGGCCGCTGCGTTGGCGTTGAGTCTTGACCTGCACCAAGGCAATTCCTGCCAGACCTGCAACTCCTGCCAGGGTGAACAGCAGTCGTCGGCGCAGGCGTAGGGCTGAGTTGGTAGATCGGCGGGCGCGGCTGAGCAGGAGACGTGCTTCTCTTTCTCCGGGCAGGGCGGCGGTCAACTCGCGTAGCACCAGGACTGCACGATCGCTGAGGCCGCGCACGATGAAGTCCTCACAGGCAGCAATGAGCCAGGGGGCGGCTTCCTGGGCCAGGCCCGATTCGAGGAGCAACTGCCCCAGCTCCAAGCGCTCGACTGCAGTTTCGGGAGCTCGGGTCTGTGCCAGGCGCAGGGCCGGTTGGGCTCGCAGCAGGAGCCCCTTTTCGATTTGGTTCCTGGCGAGCTTGAGCAACTCATGCATCGGCGGACGTTCCGGGTTGCTGCTATCGGCGGCTTCCATGGCCAGACGATGAAGTTGGATGAGCAGGTTGTCCGGGAAAGTACGGGCGGCTTCGATCCAATGCAGCACCGCCTGGTTGGTTTGGCCAAGACTGTGATCCAGTCGTCGCAGCAGGGTCCAGACGGCACGGGGCTCCATTATTCGTATGGCGGCTACCAGGCGTCCGCTGCCCCATTCGCCCACCAAGACCTCGACGGCATCCGCGTCGAGGGCGCCTGGGGTTCCGCGCTGGGTCCAAGCGGTCAAGCGCACGGCTGCCCGTCGCCAGGCCTTGCGGCGCAATTCCCCCATGGCAAGGACCAGGATCTGGTCGCCGGTGAGCGTATAGAGGCCTCCGTTTTCGAGACCCGCTCCCAGGGAGAGGCTGGCCTGGCGCAGGGTCCATCCGAGGCGGTTTGCGATTTCAGCCACGGTGGAGCGGCCGTCCACTTCGTTGAAGAGCACCTGGGGCAAGTTCTCACACTTGGCCGGATCGTAGATCGCGACGATGGCGTTTCCCGTCAATTGATGGTTGGCCGCTACTTCATGCCGCTCATCGGCGATGCGGGCGTACTCAAGCAACAAACCCTCGATGGCGAGTGGACTGATGGGAGGGTGGTTGGAACCGCCAATGACCCGTCCTTCGGAATCGAAGGCAAGCTCCCGGGGCTCAAAGCGGAAATGGGCGCCATCACCATCCAAGAGGCAATAAAGCTTCTCCAGCCGATTGGCCCGTGCCACCTCGGCTATGTGCAGGTGTTCGATGCGTGTGCCCGGGGCATCGAGCCAGGCGTCTTTGACCAGCTCCTGCCAGAAGTCTGTGGGCTCCTCGTCGGTGGGAAGCAGATAGGCTTTGCCGTCCGAGAGTCCCACCAGTACGCGCGGGTTGCCGCGAGAGCTGAGGGTCACGACACCTTGCTTGCGTCCACGGGCCAAGCCCTGAAGCAATTCAGCCAGACCGATACCGCGTACATCTCCTTGAAAACTCATGCTGCCGGGGTGGGGTTCCCCTGCAGTCTTCATCGACCCCTTCAGGCCTCAGGCTTCAACCACTCTCAGGCTTCCCTGAACCAGGACTGCACTTCCTCCAGGTCAGCGGGAGTGTCCAGGTTGATCCGTGCCCCAAAGTGATACAGATCCACTGTCCCAAGGGGGTGGGCGTGCTTGCGCAGGTCCCGCAAAGGCTGGTCGAGGCCCATTCTTGCAACTCGGGTCAGTAACTCGCGGCCCAGAATCAGGGGGTGTCCGAAGCGTCCATCGGGGCAGCGGGGGGCGATCCAGCCCCGGGGGGGGGAACCAGCCTTGAGGAAGGCCTCAATCATCCCTTCGAGGTCCCGCCTGTGGAGGCAGGGAGAATCCGCTGGCCAGAGCAAGAGGTCCTGGTCCGCGCGCGCCCTTACGGCCGCAGCGATGCTGCCCGTGCGGCCCTGTTCCCAGTCAGGGTGGTGAAGGACCTCCAGTGTCCCTCCCGCACAGGCGGCCTGTATCGGCCCGTGGTCTGCGCCTGCCACCAGCAGGGGTTTGTTCTGGCAAAGACCCTGGCTGGTTTCAAGGAGCCAGTCGAGCACGGATTCGTGTTTGCCGTCCAGGTCTGTTCGGACATGTGCCAGGACCTTGGGCTGGCCCAGGCGGCGAGAGGCGCCCGCGGCCAGAATCACAAGGGTCGGATTCATCCGCCGATCCAGCGGTCGAATATGCCCTGGGCTCGATGGGGGTCGTCTGTGCCCTCGATCAAGGTGCGCCCATCAGGGAAGACAGTGAGTACCAGATCCTCTACTTCTGCCCGCAGCAAGGGGCCTGCGCGCACGACTCGCTTGGCCATGGGCTGCAACCTTTCTTCCAGCAGATCCATGTCAGGCGCAGCACCTTGTCGTTGAACCTGGACCGTATTGCGGCCACAAAGGGTCAAAGTCTCGTCCCCCTGGGACGTGTCCCAGAATTCAAACTTCCGGTGTGCGCAACAGGGGCACTCGGGATCGGCTTTTGCCATGAGTCGTCGGCATTCACCGTTCCAGGCATCCAACTCGATCAACGCCGTTTCGGGCTGTGAACTGCCGGCCAGGATGCGCAGTGCAAGTCCCGCTTGCATGGACCCCACCAGACCCACGGCGGGCATGATCACTCCGGCGGTGTCACAGGTTGGCAGAGTTCCCGAGGGCGGAGGATTCCGGAAGACACAGCGCAGGCAGGGACCCTTGCCCGGAATGATCGGCAGAACCAATCCAGCCCCGCCCACAACGCCTCCGTAGATCCAGGGCAGGCCGTGTTGCACGCAGAAGTCGTTGACCAGATAGCGCGTGCTCAGGTTGTCCGTGCCGTCCAGGATCAGCTCGCAACCCTCGGAGAGTTCAGCCAGATTGCGTCCATCCACATGCACCGCATGGCAGCTGATGTGGGTGGGCCCGCCGATACGAGAGAGGGTTTCAGCAGCGGCGAGGACTTTGGCCTGACCCTGCTGTGCATGGGCCTCGTCAAACAGTACCTGGCGTGGCAGGTTGCTGAGTTCCACGATGTCTCTGTCCGCCAGCACCAACTCGCCGACCCCGGCTCGCACCAGAGACTGGGCCAGCACGCCACCAAGGGCACCGGTGCCCACCAGCAGGACGCGGGCCTGCGCTATGCGTTCTTGGCCTTCGGTCCCCAGGGAAGCAAAGCGCACCTGACGGTCGAAGCGTTGGGGTGTGGAAGGGGTCATAACAGAAACCAGAGGGCAAGGACGGTGGCCACCAGGATCGCCAGCAGGGTCAGTTGCAGCTTGCGGTCGCTGGGGGGCGGCTGATCGATCTCGACCCAGTTGAAGTAGCGCCGGGTTTCTCCCTCGATCTTGGTGCCGCAGTGGGGGCAGGTTTCGTGTGCTTCCTCGTACGGGATGACCCCGTCGCAATTCATGCAGTAGTGGTTGCGGGGGCCGCCTCCCTCGCGTACGCCCGGGGCCTGGGAGCGATCTCGATAGTATTCGATGGACTCCTGGTTCTTCTCACCGCGTGTGCGAGACCAGTGCCCGGGACCCATGTTGCCGAAGCTCTTGGGGTCGGGTTGACCTTTTGCCTTGGGAGGGTCTGTTTCTTCTTGCGCCACCTACCCAGAGTAGGTCACGGGAAGCCCGCAGCAAAGACCGAGAGGGCCAGGAACACCCGGGAATTGGCCTCCGAGAGGCAAGCTGGGGGTCTTTGGGCCGATGAGAGGGGGGTGAGCGTTGAAACCCGATCGCAGCAGAATCGCGACCTGATCCCTCGGCCTCCGGGGGGAGGGCCCCGAGTCGTGGGCCCGGGACGGAAAGAGCGTGCCTACATGGAGGACATCGCAGCCCTCGGACGTCGGGGTGCGGCCCTCAGCAACAGCTTGCGTCAAGCCAGGGGGGAACTGGAAAGCGCACTGTTGATTGAGCGCGGGACCCAGCGTTTCACCGATCGCTTGGAAGAGCGGCTGGCTCGGACAGAATCCCAGAAGGCCAGGGCCTTGGTGCTGGTGGGATCTCTGCAGCAAGAAGTGGTCCAGATGCACAGTCGGTTGGAGTTGGCCCAGGGCCAACTCGCACGGCTTGCGGCACCCAAGCCTGGGATCGCGCGACGGCTGTTCAATGCACTGGGGCGCGGGGATGGCTGAGTCGGCGGCCGAGCTCGCCGGGAATCTTGGTCCTCTTGCTTGACGGGAGGCTTTCAGAAGCCGAGGATCCCGAGCGCTCCGCAAAGGAGCGGGATGCCCCACGGGGCGTATGGTGGGCATAGCTCAGTTGGTTAGAGCGCCAGATTGTGGCTCTGGAGGTCGGGGGTTCGAGACCCCTTGCCCACCCCATCCCGCTGCTTCGGAGACAGTGCATGGCTGCCCATGGGTTGGCATGGTGGCGCCGCTCAGTCCTGTTGGCTGAGGTAGTCTCGGAGCGCCGTCGGGTAGGCTTCAAGCTCCAGTTCAAAGACCCTCTGGGCCAGATCTAGGGCAGTGTCACCGGGTTCCACCGCGCACCATCGTTGCAGCAGAATCGGTCCCGTGTCGAACTCTTCTTCCACAAGATGCACGCTGCAGCCAGTGACCTTGCAGCCCCTGGCAAGCACCGCCTTGTGCACCCGATCCCCATAAAATCCCTTGCCGCCAAATGCGGGCAGAAGCGAAGGGTGAATGTTCAGGATTCGGCCGCGGTAGTCCTCCGCAATCGGGAGAAGACGCAGGAATCCCGCCAGTATCACGGTCCGGGCGCCGCTTGCCCTGATGGCATCCCAGGCGGCGACACCAAATGCCTCGCTATCGAGTTCTCGTTGGCCGTCGAGGATGGTCAAGGGCAGGTTCGCGGCTCGAGCCCGATCGATGGCACCCACTCCGCTCCGGTCGCAGAGTGCGAGCGAGATTTCCACGTCCAAGGAACCCTGTGCGGCCAGATGTGCAAAATTCTCCAGGTGTCTGCCACTGCCTGAAACCAGGACCGCGATTGGATGGGTCATGGTGCTTGGGGAGTGGGGGCTGCGCCGAGGGTCTGGATGATCGCATCCCAGGGCAGGGTGTCCTGGGGGGCCAAGGCCAGTGCCACCGCGGGCAGACCCACATGGGCAGCGGCGGCGAGGGGGATGGAGACGCGCGGGAGCAGAATTTGCCAGGGGCCGTTGCCGGGATCGGTACTGGTGTCGGCGGCAATGGCGGGGCTGCTCTTGATGAGTGCCTGGAGTTCGTCTGTCAGGCCAGGGTCCAGCATTTGCGTGCGGTCCGGGAAGAGGGTTCCACGGGGGGACGGACCCAGACCGATCAAGGGCGACTCTTGGGTCAGGTCGACCACATCGGTCAGGTGCAGGGGGCTGAGAGGTGCGGGATCCTGGTCTGATGGCTGGGCCAGGATCAAGAGCGCTCTGGCTCCAGCAGCCTGACACAGCCAGACCGGAAAGGCACTGGGCCAACCCCGGCCAAGATCTTTGGGAGCTTGGATCCACCAGGTCCTGGTCGAGGGATCCTCATGTGCGTTTGTACCACGCCAGGGCTTTGGCCAGTCTGAGGTGTTGAGGGGCTCGCTTCCCTGGCCGTCTGCCAATTGGGCCAGATCCAAAACAAGCACGTCGCAAGCTGCGCCCGAAAGGCAGCTGGCAAGTGATTGCTCCAATTGATCCGAGTTTGAATACATCTAGGAATCTGCGGGCAGGGTCTCAAGCAGCAGGAGGAAGAGGCTGTCGGGAAACTCGCTGGCCAGGCGCTCCAGGTGGGTCTGGGCTGTGAGGGGCTGGCCGTTGGTGAGAGCGCGCAGGCCCAGGCCCAAGGTCTTGGCGGCGCCTTTTTCATGGGCCAGCTTGGCAGCTGCGCCAGGTAGCAGGTCAGCGCCGCGGTGCAGCAGGGGCTGCTCGAACGGTTTGAGCAGCTCAGCCATGCGCCGTTCGGTCACCACTTCTTGTTGCAGCAGTTCTCGGGCAACAGTCAGACACTCCAGCACCACAACCAGGCGTAGAAAAGAATCGATGTCAGCTTCTTCGGCCGTGCTGAGGGAACGTTCCAGGCGACGGTCGAAGAGGTGTCGCATGCCCCGGGCGCTGGCCAGGAAAGGCGCCCAACCCAGGTGGCTGAGTGTGCCGTCCACGAGCACCTGTGGTCCATTGGTATCGCAAGCCACCACCTCGTAGGATTCCTGGCCCTTGCGTAGATCCAGGACGGTCTGGCGTCGCCAGCCAGGTGAATTGAAGCTGGCGCTCAACATGTCAAGAGACCGCCGACCCGCTTGCACGTCTGCTTGCAGGGCGGCAAGCGGCTGAGCCAGATCGATGGTCATGACCGATTCGAGCAGGAGGCTCAGATTCTCATCGACTTTGGACAGCTTGCCCGCTTGCAGGTCCGCCAAGAGGCCAGCGGTATCAGAGCCTGTGCCGGCAAAGGCTTGCATCACACGGGACTCATCGGAGGTCGCCCGTTTTGCGCTGTGTGCTGCCTTGAGGGCATCGAGTCCTTGCAGAGTACGCGCCGCCAGGACTGAACGCTGGCGCAGGAGAGTCAGGCGCGGGTCTTCGTCCGGGTCTTCCGCGGGCAAGCCAAGCTGATCAATGAAATTTTGGTGCAACGCGGGCAGAGCTTCGAATTCGCCCCGCTTCTGGAGGTCGGCTGACTGTAGGAAGACTGCCTCGGCTCGGGTAACAGCGGCGTTCAGGAGATCAGAGAGGATCGCCTGCCTGCCCTGCTGGAAACCAAGGTCCTGGGCGAATTCGAATTGGCCGGGGACCTCCTCCATACGCGTCAGGATCGGCGCCAGTTGAGGCTCGGAAGGATCAAAGCTGGCGGCGACGCGTAGTTTTTCCAAGAGCGCTTCGCGTAGGACAACGAGTTGTTCGTCTGCAGCGTGCTCTGAGCCCCGGCGGGTTTCTATGGCATCCGCAGCATCAAGGGCGTCTTGTGCCGTAGAACTGCCTGCCCATTCCAGGGCCAGGTGGCGCAGAGCTTCTACACGCTGGTCGTCGGTCAGGGTCTGAGATTCAAGAGCCAGCAAGGCCCGCTGGGCCTGCGCTTCAAAGGCCTGCTCGGCTGCGTCGTCATCGAGAGGTGGCTGGCCTGGGTCCTGGGAGGGTGTGTCCGAGGCTCCGAACTGGTTGTCTTCCGGATCGTTCGGGTCAGTAGATCCTGCCCCGGTGGAGTCTTGCTTTGAAATCGCGGAATTGGGGTCTTTGGGTTCGCTGTTTGGTGTGTGCCCCTTCAAATTGGCGAAGTACCAGATCAGAAGACCGGTGATCACAACAGCCAGAGCGATCAGCGGACCACGATTGGTCCCCCTGGCCTGACTGATCCCTTCCAGGTTGCCACTGGCTCGACCCCGTTGGATGTTCTCGATCTCGTTCACAACGACTCCGGCCGAGGCTGGGCGGGCGTCAGAGTTCTTGGCCAACATGCGGTGCACCAAATTCGCCACAGGCGCTGGCAATCCCGGCACCCTCGATGCGAGGCCTTCTGGTTCGTCTCGCAGTACGCTTCGCAGCACATCCGCAGTTCGTTCCCCTTCGAATGGAGTGTGTCCGCTGAGCAGGCGATAAGCCGTCGCGCCCAGTGAGTAGAGATCCGAGGCGGGGGAGGCCGGGTCTCCGCGGATAACTTCCGGTGCCAGGAACTGGGGGGTGCCTACAAGTGTGCGCTGTTCATTCTCGGTGCCATCGACTTCCACCGCCTCGATTGATGTGGCCAGTCCCAGGTCTGCCAGGCGCGTGCGTCCATCGGATCCGCGCATCAGGTTGGCGGGCTTGATATCCCGGTGCACCAGTCCCTGGGATTGTGCATAGGCCAGTCCGCGCGCTGCATCGGAGATGGCCTCAAGGGTTTCGCGCCAGGGCAGGGGGCCGTTCAAGACCAGTTGGATTTCAAGGCATCCCTGGTCCATGAACTCCATGGACAGGTAATGGAAGCCATTGGCCGCACCCACATCGTAGATGTGCACCACATTGGGGTGATTGAGGGCGGCTGCCGCGCGGGCCTCCGCTTGGAAGCGCGCAACAAAGTCTGCGTCCTGGGCGCGCTTGGGGGAGAGCACTTTGAGTGCCACCTCACGGGCAAGGCTTTCCTGACGCGCAAGCCACACAGTGCCGCTGGCGCCCCGTCCGAGGTATCGGCGGATGGTGTAGCCCGGGATCGTGGGCGGTTTCTGGCGGGAGGAAAGTCGGCCCCCCTTGTCATCGTCCGCTTCCGGGTCTGGGCTGACCTCTGGGGGGCTTTCGGTTGGTGTCGCGGTCCCAGGCTGACTGGTTTTCTGCTGATCCGGCTGGGTTGGTTGGAATTCCGCGGCCGGGTCCTGCACCAGAAGTCTTCGGGATCCAAGCACGATCACATCTCCAGCGGTAAGTCTCGCAGCGGAGGCAGGCTGACCGTTGACGCTGGTTCCGAAGCGCGAGCCCAGGTCCTTGATTGCCCAGCCGCCGCCTTTGAGTCGTCCGATGGCGCAATGCAGGCCTTCAATGCCCGCGCCTTCGATTACATAGTCCGCGCGTTCGGAGTCCGAACCGATCAGCAAGCGACCCTGGCGCGGGAGCTCGGTTGAGGCTCCGCCGCCTTCGGGTTTGAGGATCAGGCGCGTGTTCATGCGGCGCCCTCCTGACTGTTGCGAGCCGCGTTTCCTGGGATGATTCCCTCAAAGAACGCACTGCCCACGCGCACCAGACTCGTCCCTGCTTGCACGGCGAGTTCAAGGTCCGCACTCATGCCCATGGAGAGGCGGCAGAGGCCCCCGTCAAAGGCTTCGGGGTGAGCTGCTTGCAGCGCTTGAGCGAGAGTCTCGGCCTGGCTGAAAACCTCTTTGGTTCGGGCGGAATCCCGTGGTCCCATCACCATGATTCCCATCAGGGCAAAACACCCGGCCTCCGTCACTGCTGTCAGGGCTGCGCTGATTTCGTCGGGGTCGAGGCCGTTCTTTTCTTTCTCTCCGGTCAAGAGCACTTCGAGGTAGATGGCGGGCCGAAGTTCTTCGTCTCGGGCAATGCGCCCCAGTGATTCGATCAGACGCAGGCTGTCCACCGAGTGAATCACATGGGCAATTTTGAGTACCCGTCGGGCCTTGTTGCGTTGCAGGTGCCCAATGAAGTGCCAGCGCACTTCGACTCCCTCGCCAGCCAGGTGAGAGGCTTTTTTTTCAAGACCTGAAACCCGGTTTTCCGCCAGCTCCAACTCGCCCGCCCGAGCCAACTCGAGGGTCAGGCCGGGGTCGGCGGACTTGGTGACTGGCAGGAGCTGGACCGATCCCAGGGGCCGGGAGGAGGCCCTCTCGGCGTCATGCAGGCGCTCCTTCAAGCGCTCGAGGTTCTCGTGCAGGGCTCCCATGGGTCACTAGGCAGGGAAGATAGTAACCAGCAAGCCCTTGGAAACGCCCTCCTGTCCTGGTTCGCTTGGAATCGGAGCGGAATATTGGGCCCGGGATCGATCCCTGCGCCGCCTTCGAACTCAGTCGGGGTTGGTGGAACCCAGGCTGATATTGGGGCTGACCGCCGGGATTTCGCTCCGCTGCTGCCCCTGGTTATGGGGGCTCTCCGCCGGATCGCTGGGCTCCAGGGTCAGACGCAGCCGCTTCTGGGTCGCACCTCGCAGGCGGTGGCGGTCATCGGGGCGGACTCCGGCGACCCAGATGATCTCCTCCCCGGCCAGAACCAGTGGGATCTGGCTGCGCTGCTCTCGTGCGATGCCCGCATCGGCCAGGAAGCGAGACAGCTTGCGCTTGCCTGGGGCTCCCAAGGCCTGGAACCTGTCCCCGGCCTGGGGCAGGCGGATGGTGAGGACCTCTGGCAGAAACCTTGAGTCCAGCTCGACCTGGTTTTTCTCCACCGGGTGACCCTGGCTGCCAGGGGTGTCCACCCAGCAGGTGGTGATCTTCCGTCCATCGGGCAGGTGGGTGATGCCGTCGAACACCAGGGGAATCGTCCCGGGCCAGGCCGCTTTCTGTGCGTCAGCCTCATCGCCGGCTTCCTGGGTCGGTTGCAGGAGAACCAGGTCCTTTTGGCCAAGTTCCAGGGTCCACCCCCCGGGCAGAGTGTGCTTGCCGGGCAGATCCCTGCTCAGGTCCTTGGTGATTGAGTCCAGAAGCGTTCGCGGGGGTGCGCCTCCGCTGCCTTCCTGGATCAGCCGCCAGAGGGTGCGCCGCTGGAGGGGGGGCGCCAGGTTGCTGATGCGAGCGCGTTCGATTCTGCAGGGGGCGGACGGGTCGCTTGGATCCACAGGCCCCAGTCCTCCTCCCCGGGAACTCCAGGTGATGTTGGCTGTGCTTGTGGCGAACTCTCCTTCCAGGGATTCGACTGCTGCAGCAAAGGCCCGCAGCCCTTCCAGAGCCACTCCTTCACTGGCCTCGTCCAGGGCTGGAAGGAGACCCTCCCGGATGCGGTTGCGGGTGAAGATCTGGTCTTGGTTGCTGAGGTCTTCGCGCCATTCGATCTGGGCTTCGAGCAGGATCTGGCGCACTTCCTCTCTGCGCAGGGGGAGCAGGGGGCGGACCACCGTCAGAGGCTCGCCCTTGGGGCCCGAAATCCGGTAGCGGCGCTTGAGCCCTGGCATGCCTGCCAGGTCGCTGCCTCTTGTCCAGCGCTGGAGCAGGGTCTCCAGGGCATCGTCTTCGTGGTGCCCAGTCAGCAGGAGGTTGATGCCGTTGCTCTTGGCTTCTTTGGCGAGGGCCTGGTAGCGAGCCTTGCGTGCCCGCTCCTCCAGGCCCTTGGGATCGGGGTCGAGTTCCACTTGCAGGCAGGAAAGAGGTACTTGCAGGCGGGCGGCGGTGCGCACACAGAAAGCAGCATCCTCGCGGGAGGACTCGCCGCGCAGCCCGTGGTCCACATGGATTGCGAGCACACGGGGCCTCTCCTGGGCCCGGGCCAGCACATGGAGCAGGAAAATGCTGTCTGCACCCCCTGAGAGGGCAATCGCCACGGGCTCTGTGGGGCGCAGACCCGCCGCTCGGGCAAGCCCGGCCCAACGCTGGGGCCAGGGGTCGGACAGCTGGGGTGGTCGGGGGCTGGACATGTGCTGAATGACGGCAGGATCAAAAGACGCGCATTGATGCAATCGGCCGAGACCCGTATTCTCTCCCGCCGAATCGCCTCAAAAATCGGTCGCTTTCCGCAACCGGCTGTGGGGACAATTCTCCTGACCCTTCCTACCCGTCTCATGTTCCCCTGTTCCGAGATTTTCGAAGTCCAGGGCTGACCCACCATCCTGCCCAAGAATCCATGCGCATCGCGATCAATGGCTTCGGCCGCATCGGCCGAAATGTCTTCCGCATCATCCAGAACACCCCTGGGTGCGAAGTCGTCTCCATCAATGACCTGACCCAGCCCGAGGTCTTGGCTCACCTTCTGAAGTACGACTCTGTGCATGGCCGCTATCCCGGCAAGGTCAAGGCGGTCAAGGGGGGGATGCGCGTGGACGGAGTCAAGATTGAGGTGACCGCCGAGCGCGATCCCTCCAAATTGCCCCACGCTTCCAATCGCATCGATTTCGTTGTAGAGGCCACTGGCGTGTTCGCCACCCGTGAGGCTTGTTCCATGCACTTGACCGCGGGTGCCAAGCGGGTTCTGCTGACTGTGCCCCCCAAGGACGCCATCGATGCCATGGTGGTCATGGGGGTCAATGACAGTTCACTCAAGGCCTCCGATCGCATCATTTCCAATGCCTCCTGCACGACCAATTGTCTGGCGCCGATCGCCAAGGTGCTGGATGACAGCTTCGGCATCCAGCACGGTCTGATGACTACGGTGCATGCTTACACCAACGACCAGCGTATCTTGGATCTGCCCCACGGAGATTTGCGGCGCGCCAGGGCTGCGGCCCAGAACATCATCCCCACCAGCACCGGCGCGGCCCGTGCCGTGGGCAAGGTTCTGCCCAAGTTGGCTGGCAAGTTGGATGGCATGGCCATGCGCGTGCCCGTGCCCGATGGATCCGTGGTGGACCTTGTTGCAGTCTTGAAGAAGAAGGTCACCGTTGAGCAGGTCAACGCTGCCTTTGCCAAGGCCGCGAAGACCAAGGCCATGAAGCCCGTCTTGGCCTTTACGGAGGACCTGATCGTTTCTCAGGATATTGTGGGAGACCCCCATTCCTCGATTGTGGACGGCTCGGCCACCATGGTGATCGCTGACAAGACCGTCAAGGTGATTTCCTGGTATGACAACGAGTGGGGTTATTCCAGTCGTGTTGTGCAGTTGATGCGCTACTCCCACAAGATGAAACTCAAGACTGGCCGTAAGACGGCGTCCCGTAAGAGGGCCCGATGAGGGCGGTAGGGGACGGCCTGAAGCTTGTTCTCCGATCTCTTGCTTTCTGAATCACACGCCGAGAGCCCATGAGTCTCACCTGTCGCAGTCTGGCCGACCTGCCCGTGGAGGGCCGCACGGTTCTCTTGCGGGTGGACCTCAATGTGCCCGTTGACGGGGACGGCCGCATCACCGATGACACTCGCATCCGCGCGGCCTTGCCCACCCTTCGTAATCTGCTGGAGCGTGGAGCCAGGCCGGTTTGCCTGTGTCACTTTGGGCGACCCAAGGGCCAGGTTGTGGAAGAGTTGCGGGTGGATGTGATTGGCGTGCGCCTGGCAGAATTGCTGGGCAGCCAGGTGGTGAAGCTCGACGAGAGCGTAGGGCCTGTGGCTCAGGCAGGCATCCAGGGGGCTGCCCCGGGTTCAGTGGTGCTGCTGGAAAATGTGCGCTTTCATGGGGGCGAAACCAAAGGCGACGATCAATTGGCCAGGGCCTTCGCGTCACTGGGGAGTGCTTTTGTCAACGATGCCTTTGGAGCCTGCCATCGGGATCATGCATCCGTGTCGGGGATTGCGCGGCATCTGCCCTGCGCTGCGGGCTTGTTGCTCGCAGCAGAAGTGAACGCCTTCCGGCAGGTCTTGGAAGATCCCCGCCGTCCCCTGGTGGCGATCCTCGGAGGGGCCAAGGTCTCCGACAAACTGGTGGTGGTTGATGCCCTCCTGGAGAAGGTGGACGTTCTCTTGGTGGGAGGTGGCATGGCTTACACCTTTCTTGCGGCCCAGGGGCATTTGATTGGCGCCAGCCTTTTTGAAGAGCAGCACCTGGATACCTGCCGCGCGGCGTTGGAAAAGGCCAGGCTGCGTGGGGTGGACCTCTGTCTGCCATTGGATCATCGAGTGGCGGATCACTTTGGCGCGGATGCGGTGGCCGAGGTTTGTGGGCTGGAGATTCCAGAGGGGCGTATGGGTCTCGACATCGGCCCCGCCACCGAAGCAGCCTTTGCGGAACGCGTGAGTCAGGCCGGCACCGTGGTCTGGAATGGGCCCATGGGGGTCTTTGAGTTCGAGGCATTTTGTGAGGGAACCCGGTCCGTGGGCCGCGCCCTGGCAGATGCGGATGCCCTGACTGTGGTGGGGGGCGGGGATTCCGTGGCAGCAATCGGGCAACTTGGATTGGCCGAGAAGGTGGACCATGTGTCCACCGGGGGCGGGGCCTCCCTGGAGTTGCTTGAGGGCAAGATTCTGCCGGGGATTGCTGCCTTGGCGCCTGAGTGAGGGGCGGCGTCCCCCTCAAAGTTCGGATTTTGGGGTCTCGTCCGAGGGGCGGTTGATTAGGCTGAGAGTGTACTGAGTCTTTACCGCACGGATTCCTTCCCTGGCCCATGTCCCCGCGCCCCATGCTGATTGCTCCCAGCTTGCTTTCTTGTGATTTTGCCCGTCTTGCTGAAGAGGTGCAGCGCATCGAAGAGGCGGGGGCTGATTGGCTGCATGTCGACGTGATGGACGGGCACTTTGTGCCCAACCTGACCATCGGACCTCCTGTGGTGGCGGCCTTGGCGAGGGTGGCTCAGGCACCCCTGGATGTGCATGTGATGATTGAGAATCCATGCCGCTGGGTCGAGGCCTACGCAAAGGCCGGGGCCAAGGTCTGGACTTTTCACGCGGAAGCCGTGGACGGCCTTGAGGGAGCAAGGGAGGTGATCGCTGCTTGTCGCGAGCATGGCATTCCAAAGGTTGGCCTGGCCTTGAACCCCGACACTCCCCTTGAGCCATGGGAACCTCTGCTTGACGAATTGGACATGGTGCTGGTGATGAGCGTCTTCCCGGGCTTTGGCGGCCAGTCGTTTATGGCCGAGGTGTTGGACAAGACCAGGCGACTGCGCCGAATTGGTTTCCAGGGGCATGTGCAGATGGATGGGGGCTTGAATGGCGAGACCCTGCCTCTCTGCGCTGAAGCCGGTGCCGATGTCCTGGTCAGCGGCTCGGCAATCTTTGGCGCGCCGGATGTGAAGCAGCGCATCGATGAGTTCAGACAGTTGGCCGAGGCCGCTGTGGCGACGCATCCCTCCTGAAATCGAACCTACTTGATTCCCATGGCAAGCAGCAAACCAGAAGAAGAGAGCAAGCCCAGCCGCATCTCCCGTCTGCGGTTCAAGAAGAAGGACATGCCCGGCGGCTTGTGGATGAAGTGCGAAGGCTGCACCACAACGATCTACCGAAAGGAATTGGAAGAGAAGGGCATGGTATGCCCCAAGTGCAGTTTTCACTTCACCCTGCCAGGTCCCGCGCGCATTCAGACCACATTGGATCAGGGTAGCTGGACCGAGCTCTTCGCGGATCTGACCAGTCTTGATCGCCTTGGTTTTGTGGATTCGGTGCCCTACGAAGAGAAGATCGAGCGAACGGTCAAGCGCACTGGCCAGAACGAGGCGCTCTTATGTGGTACGGGCGAGATCCAGGGCCGGCCTGTTGTTCTTGCGGTACTGGACTTCGGCTTTCTGGGGGGGTCGATGGGTGAAGTGGTGGGCGAAAAAATCGCTTTGGCGGCAGAGACCGCCCAGGCGAAATGCCTTCCCTTGGTCTTGTTTACCAGCTCTGGAGGTGCGCGCATGCACGAAGGCATGCTCTCTTTGATGCAGATGGCTAAGACCTGTTCAGCTCTGGCGGAATTGTCCGATGCCGGAGGCTTGTCGATCTGCGTCATGACCAATCCCACTACCGGAGGCGTGACGGCGTCCTTTGCATCGGTCTGCGACCTGAGCCTGGCGGAGCCGGGGGCCTTGATCGGTTTTGCCGGTCCACGGGTTATTGCCAGCACGATTCGTCAGGAACTGCCGCCGGGGTTTCAACGAGCGGAATTCTTGATGGACAAGGGACAGTTGGACGCGATCGTCTCACGGGAAGATTTGCCGGGCATGCTTGCCAAGTTGATCGACTATGGCACTGCGAGCTGGCAGGAGTACGCGGGTCGCGGGCGGGCCAACGCGGCACTCAAGCTGCTTCAGGATGAGCGCCAAAAGGCCCCCGGGGATGGATCCTCGAACGTTGCTTCTGACGGCGCCTCCTGAAGTCTGCTGTCCAGCCCTTGCGGAATCCGCTATTCTCGGTTCTTGAGTGTTGGCTTCCGCGTATGATCGCAGGGCCCTCCTAGGAGTGCAGCGCAAATGTCGACACACCCCATTCTGCCTTTTTACAAAGCGTTTCTTCGGCGCACATGGCCGCTCTGGCTCCTGCTGATTCTCGGGTTGTTGGGCTGGGTGGGATACAAGGCCAACGGGGTGGCCGTGCAAGATCCTGAGTACGATTACGTCCTGTCCTGACCAGGGTCGCTTTTGCATGAGAGTCGCGCTCGCTACAGGCCTGTCATTCCTCTTCACGGGCGCATTGTGTTTCCTTGGGCTTGAACTCGTCTTGAGAGCCTGGGCGGGCGTTTCCACATCAGTGGCGGTGGTTCTCGATTGCGATGGGGAGGAATTATCGGACATGTTTGTCGCCGATGATCGCTTGGGCTTGCGTCCAAAGCCCTCGCGGCCTGGTCACGACAGGCGAGGATTTCGAAATGCAGAGGCATTGTTGACAGCCGATGTGGTGGCCCTCGGTGACTCGCAGACCTATGGCTCTGGCGTCGACCGGGATCAGGCCTGGCCGAAGGTCTTGGGGAAGCGTAGCGGGTTGACTGTTTATAGCATGGCCTATCCAAGTTGCGGTCCGGCGCACGAGTCGATCCTCCTGGAAGAGGCACTGGCTCTTCAGCCACGAATCATCATTGCCTCGCTGTACGCCGGGAATGATCTCTTTGATTGTTTTTCCCTGGCCTACGGCGGTGAGTCTGCTCCCAGGCTCCGTAATCAGAACCTTTCAATTGTCCAGGAGGTCTTGGACCTTGAGGCGAGCCTGCCTCTTGTGGCGCGTATTGAATCGAGCCGGAGATCCGAGAACCCCCTGCGTGCTTTTTTGGCGGAGCACTCGCGGGTGGTGGGTGCTTTGCGATCCATGCGCGATGCGTGGCGGGGGAGTCCTTGGGAGCGGGCTCTCATACGGGCAAGGCTTCAACCTGGCCGCAGTGTTTGTTTTGAGCAGGGCTCCGTGCGCACGGTGCTGACGCCGGCCTACCGGCAATTAGCGCTCAACCTGGATGACCCAAGAATCGGCGAGGGCTTGCGGATTGCGCTCAGCTCATTGAAGGACATGGGGGACAAGTGCCGGCAGGCAGGCACGACCTTTGCGGTCCTGCTGATTCCCACCAAGGAGTTGGTCTTCTCAAGTCGCCTTGAGGATCCCCGCGAGCTGGGACCCATGTTCGAGGACCTTGTGCAACTTGAAACACGGATGTGGAGGCAGGCAGAGGCCTTTCTGGACCGGCACAAGATTCAGCGGATCTCTGGTCTCAGAGCACTTGCGGGGCCTCTTGATGAGGGGCTTTCAACTTACCCAGAAGACACTAATGGCCATCCAAGTCCACGCGGTCAGGCCTGCCTGGCCGAGACAGTGAAAGGAGCCCTCGAGCTGGGCGGAGACCGGTAAAGGTCGATCCGCCGTGCTCGAAGGTGGCCGTTCGGGCTCAGCCGATCTTGCCGCGCTTGCCCTTGCGCTTCTTGGGGGTTTCCCCTTCGCCGTCCTTGGGCTTCTTGCTGCCTTCGCCGTCCTCGCCTCTCCCGGGAAGAGCGCCGTCTTTCTTGGCCTGAGCCAGTTCCTTCTTGTCGAGCTTGCCGTCCTTGTTGGCGTCGTACTTTTTCAGGAGACGGGCTCGCCGACCTCTTTGATCTTGGGGCGTCGGTTCTTCGCCGCGTCCAGGAAGAGCACCGTCTTTTTTGGCCTGGGCCAATTCCTTCTGGTCGAGTTTGCCGTCCTTGTTGGCGTCGTACTTCTTCAGGAGGCGAGCCCGCACATCTTTCCTGTCCTGGGGCGTTGGGCCTTGACCGCTCTCGCCCCGTCCGGGAAGAGCTCCGTCTTTTCTTGCTTGGGCCAGTTCCTTGCGGTCGAGTTTGCCGTCATTGTTGGTGTCGTACTTCTTCAGGAAGCGGGCGCGCCGATCTGCTCCATCCTTGGGCTCTTGGCCTTTGCCGTCCTTGGGCTTCTTGCCCTTGCCGTCTTTAGGCTCTTGACCCTTGCGGTCCTTGGGTTTCTGGCCGTCGCCACCGCGTGCGGGAAGGGCGCCGTCCTTGCGGGCCTGGGCCAGCTCCTTGCGATCAAGCTTGCCGTCCTTGTTGGCGTCATACTTTTTGAGGAGGCGCTTGCGAATACCCGCGCGATCGCTGGGGCGGTCAGCGGGGTCCTGGATGGAGGTGCGCTGGGCGCGTTCCTGGTTTCCGCAGGAGTCCTGCTCGCAGTTCTGGGCCTGTGCTGGTAGGAGCAGCGCGAAGGGCGCCAGGAGCTTGAGAAGTTGAGTGGTCTTGATCATGGTCGTTTTCGTTTATCTCAGAGGAGAATCGAAGGCCGAATGGCAGTCTCCTATCTTCGGGCTTTCAACCCTGCTGAGGGAGCCAGGTTGCATTTTCTTCGCTTGGTCTGGCGGGAATGGTCAGAAATCTGGCGTGAGTGGGGGGCGAAGACATTCCCCTAACAATTGAATCAAGTCTGGGGCCGTGAAAGTCGCATGACCCAGGAGTCAAAACAGTCCTGAGCGGGCAGTCCAAGGCTGCGGTTGAGGGCTGCGGCGCTTTGATTGAGCAGCAAGAGCGGCCAGGCCAAAAGGCCCTTGAGCCGTGTCTCATTGAGATGCATCAACTCGGGGATTGGTCGGGTCAACTGGTAGCCCCCCCAGCACTCGAAGCTCAAACCTCGCCGTTCCAGCGCACGCCTGACATCTTCTCGCTGCCAGGCTGACAACTCGCGCACAGGGAGCAGAGGTTTTTTCTGTCGTCGCCGTTTGAACCCCAAAGATCCTCGGTGTGCGTCGCCGATCACCAGTGTTGCTCCGGGGGCCAACGTGGCTGCCAATCCGTCAAGCCAGGCTTCCGGGTCAGACGAGAAACTGATCACTCCCGATGAGAGCACAAGATCAAATTGCGCCTCGCCCGCGGCTGGAAAGGGCGGCGTTTCGCCGAAACCAACGCGCCCGGTGAAGTCGCTTATATTCTGGGCGCGGGCGTTTTCGCCGGTGATTCGGACCATCTCCGGGGAAGGGTCGAAAGCTGCCAGGGAAGCGCCCGGGTTCTTCAGCGCAGCTTCGATGCCAACCCAACCAGCACCTGAGCCAAAGTCCAGGATGCGCTTGAAAGAGCCATTGCCTGCCAGGTCCGCAACCGTGCGTCGCATCCAGCGGAAGTGTCGGTAGCTTGGGGTTCCAGGAAAACCATTCCAGCCCGCCGCGTTGGCGTCGAATTTTTCCATGGTGGCTTTGGGTGCCAGGACCTCGTGGCGCGGGGCAGCAACCATGATCACTCCGTCAACTTGACCTGGACCCTTGTTCGCTTGCACGCCTTGCAGAGTGGTCTGGGTTAGTTGTCCGGCCACGCTTGTCCAAAGGGCACCCACATGAAATTGTGGCCAAAGAGCATTGCGCCAGGCGGTCAGATCTTCGGGGCTGGCCTGATGGGAGACCTGCACCAGGAGGGGTGTGCCGGGAGCAAGGCCAGCGCTCAAGCTGGACAGGTCCAGCGGGCTTTCAGGTCGAGCACTGGCGGCGCGCAGGATGCGCGGCCCTTGACCTGCGGCGTCAAGTTCCAACAGCTGTCCTCCCCCATGGGCGCCAAGGACTTGCTCCAGTGTCGCGTCGTCGGTCTTGCTCATGCTGCGGGCGGAGGCCATGGTTGGGTGAGACTCTACCCTTTCGGGCGTCTGCCCCGTCCCCTTGAATTGCGCTTGGCTGAACTGTGCTCGCCAGATCGACTCTTTTTTCGTCCTGCTCCCAAACGATGTACGGTCTGGTCGAACTCACGCACGGGCTGGCTTTCACGGATCGCCATGGAGAGACCGTAGGTTGCCTCGCTCGAGGCGCAAAAGACTGAGTGCAGCAGGGTTTTCCGCAGGCCCTGGTTTGGCAGAAGCAGGACATCGCCGGGATCCAGCACCAGAGCGTGGCCCCTGTCCGCCAACTGGGCGGTGAAAGTAGGCGCCAGGTTTACGATTGTTGCCAGTTGGCCACAGCCCGGCAGGATCAACTGATCGATCACTCTCTCGGGATCGCTGGCAAGTCCAATCAGGATGGTTCTGGCAGCGGGGCTTGGAATCAGTTTTTCTTCCAGGTGGCGCCAGTCTCCGCTCAAGAGTTCGCGCAGAAATCCCAAGACCTCATGGGCCAGATCTTGGGTGGAGAGTGCCAGCCAGGCGCTGCGTCCGGCAACCTGAACAAAACAGACTCCCCGTTGGCCGCCAATCAGGGGCTCGTCAAAGGCATCGTGGTGGAACAGTGCTCCACCGCCGGGCGTGTTCCAATAGGCAATTGCCTGGGTCAAGAGAGGTGGACTCCCAAGCAGGTTGGTGAGCTGTGTCTGCAAGGACGGATCTCTGGCGACTGTTTTCATGCCAGGCAGCAGGGCCTGGCCCAGTTCGGCCACCGTGCGGAGGGTGGGCAGGTCCCGGTTGCCTTCGTCTTCGGGTTCTCTGCCCGCAGAAAGGCGCAGGCGCATGGAGGTCTCGTTGGGGAAATCAGAGAGCATGCTGGCCTTGGCCCAGGTGCGCGCGGCGTCTGGTTTATTGAAACTGAGTTTGCAGCAGTCGCGCGCCGGATCCTGGAGCGCTTCCTGGTCAAGTTGACAGGAGAAACCCGCACGGCCCGCCGATTCTGTGGACCAGGCTAGAAAGTCCTCTTGCTTGGAGAGGGTCTTGAGTAATTCCAGACCAGCCTTGGGCTCCAGGTCCTGGGCATCGAAGTGCCTCGGCAGCAAGATCGGTCTGGCGGCTGTGAAGCGCTCTTTCGGCTCCTGTTCTCCACCGCGCTCTCGGAGTTCGAGCCAGTGACCATGGTCCTGGCCCCGACGCACAAGATGGTGTTCGGCGTGGGCCTCTTCCCGCAGGCTGGTGGCGAACTCGGGAGAATCGTCTGGGTCCATAGCCAGGACCCCACGGGCTCCAGGGCAGGGCGGATTCTCCTTGAGCAGCTCTGCCAGCCAGGCCTTGGCTTGGGCGTGCTCGCTATCTGCATCGAGTTGCTCCTTCTTGTGGCTTGGGTCCTGCACGTCCTAGAGTCTGAGCTATGGGGGTGGGGCAGTTGGCTCTCATCTCGTCCGTGTCGATTCCCATGTGGGGCAAGCTATGCTCATGTGGCAAGATGACTTGCCTGCGTGCCCAGCGGATTATTCAGCCAGGCCCCCCAAGATTCATGGCCCAGACCAGTCCCGAGCCCCTCCTCACCCTGCGCCTCACGGGCCTCGTCCAGAGCCTGGAAGAGGGGGATTCTGAACTCCTTGCCCGCGCGGCCAGGCGCCTCGGGATTGGTGATCAGGACTTGCGTGGGGCACGCATCGCCCGCCGTTCGGTGGATGCGCGCAGGCGGCCTCCGTGTCTGCCAGTGCAGGTTGATCTGGTGGTGCGCGCGGGATTTCAGTCCCGCGCCCTGGCGCGTGAAGAGCGCAGTGGATACCTGCGCCCAGCGCCAATTCCGGGCAGCTTGATTCCGGATCAGCCCGCGGGGCCCCTGGGCCGGGGACACATCGTGGTGGTGGGCAGCGGTCCAGCGGGGGTCTTTGCTGCCCTGCCCCTGGCCCTTGGGGGTGCCTCCGTGACGGTGCTCGAAAGGGGCGCGGTGCTGGAGGATCGTCACCGCCGTCTGGTTCCCTTCCACCGGGGCAGAGCCCTTGACCCAGAAACCAACCTGCTCTTCGGGGAAGGTGGTGCCGGTACCTACTCCGATGGCAAGTTGTACACCCGCATCGACGATCCCCTGGAGGTGCCGATTCTGGAGGAGCTTGTTGCTTGCGGCGCCCCCGCAGAGATTCGCTTCGACGCGCGGGCGCACATTGGAACCGAGGGGTTGCACGCGCTTCTGCCCCGGCTACGCCAGCGGCTGATTGATGCGGGGGTGACTTTCGCCTTTGACACGCGCTTTGAGGGCCTCGAACTCGATGAGGGACCGCCTCGGCGGGTGACCGGTGTGCGCACATCCCAAGGACCCCTTGCCTGTGATGGATTGATCTTGGCCACGGGCCACAGCGCTCGGGATACGTGGCGCATTCTTGCGGGTCAGGGAGTTCCCTTCGAGGCCAAGGCGTTTCAATTCGGCGTCCGCATTGAGCACCCCCAGGAGATGATTACCAGTGCCCGTTATGGCTCGGAGGCGGAGCTTCTGGGTCCCGCTTCCTACAGTCTGACCTGCAAGGGCAGTGACCAGACCCAAGGTGTTCACAGTTTCTGCATGTGCCCTGGAGGTCGGGTCGTTGCCAGTGTGAACGAGGAGGGGACTCTCTGCACCAACGGCATGAGCAACGCGACCCACTCGTCACCTTGGGCCAACTCTGGCTTGGTGGTGACTGTCAACCCCCATCAGTTTGCGGGGGCCGCAGATGATCCCTTCCGGGGCACCCATTTTCAGCATGAACAGGAACGTGCAGCGTTTGAGGCGGGGGGCGGGACCTATGCCGCCCCTGCCCAGCGGGCGGACGACTTCCTTGCGGGCCGCCTGAGCAGCGGCGAGCTGAAAACCAGCCTGGTTTTCGGGGCCCAGGCCGCGCGCTTGGATGAGTTGCTTCCGGACTTCGTGACCCTGGCCTTGCGTCAGGCCCTCAAGCGCTTCGAGGCACAGATCACGGGCTACAGCGGTTCCGATGGGCTGCTCTTGGGGGTTGAGTCCCGAAGCTCCGGCCCGATTCGCATTCCCAGGGACCGCAAGACGCGGCTGGTGAGGGGTTTCTCCAACCTGCAGGCGGTGGGGGAAGGAGCTGGCTGGGCCGGGGGCATCATGAGTGCGGCCATTGACGGGGCAGGGGCGGCCCTGTGCCTGTACGGCCTGGGGAACTCCTGAGGCCTATCCTCGAAGACCTGCAGCGGGTCTGGGCCCCTCATGACTCCGGCAGGCTAGAATGCAGCCATGTCCAGTCAAGACGAGAGGTTCGAGAAGAAGGTCACCACCCAGGTCCTGCGGGAGATGAAGGCCCGCGGGGAGAAGATTGCCTGCCTGACCGCCTATGACTGCACCATGGCGGGGTTGGTCGACGCTTCAGGGGTCGATGTGATCCTGGTGGGTGATTCGGTTGCCATGGTTGTGCAGGGACTCGACACCACCGTGACCGTGACATTGGAAAACATGCTCTACCATGCTGCGCTCGTGCGTCGCGGAGTGAAGCGCGCTCTGGTGGTGGGGGACCTGCCTTTCATGAGCTATCAGGTCAATGTGGATGACGCATTGCGCAACGCTGGACGAATGGTCAAGGAGGCCGGCGTTGAAGCGGTCAAGGTGGAAGGGGGTGAGGTGGTTTGCGAAGCGGTGCGGCGCATGGTGCGCGTGGGTATTCCGGTCATGGGCCATCTGGGTTTGACCCCCCAGTCGATTCACTCCTTCGGCACCTACAAGGTGCGCGCTCGGGAGCAGAAGGAGGCCGATACTTTGCTGCGGGACGCGGCCCTGCTTGAAGAGGCGGGGGCCTTTGCCATCGTGATCGAAAAAGTGCCTTCGGAGTTGGCGAAGGAAGTTGCCGCTGCGGTGCAGGTGCCCGTGATTGGCATCGGTGCGGGGCCCCATGTGGACGGCCAGATTCTCGTGAGCCACGACATGCTCGGACTCTATACGCGCTTCCATCCGCGCTTTGTGCGGCGCTACGGCAGTGTGGCTGAGGATATGAAGGACTCGTTCAGCCGTTACAAAGCCGATGTCCGCAGCCTGGAGTTCCCGAACTCCGACGAGAGCTACTGAGTCCCGGCCGGCTCCCCTGCAGCGCCCTAATCGGGGTCGTCCTGCTTCTTCTTGAGGGCATCGCGGAAGAGATTGCCCAGGTTGGTGCCCAGGTTGCCTTCCCCGGGACGTGCCAGGTTCTTGTCGATCACGTCGCTGTCCACCGCATCTTCCGAACCCAGAACCGCTCCACGGGAGTCCAGGCGGGTGAGGGAAATGCGTTTGGCTGCGGAGTCTACGCCGCTCACGCGCACGGTGACTTCCTCGCCCATGGAAAGCACATCTCCGGCGCGACGAACCCGATCCTTGCCCAGTTGAGAAACATGCAGCAGGCCGTCAAGACCCGGGGCCAATTCGATAAACGCCCCAAAGTCCGCCAGGCGCGTGACCTTGCCGGTCACCTCCCGGTCCGCGGGGAAGCGCTCGTGCACATCATCCCAGGGGTCCGGCAGGAGTTGCTTGATGCCCAGGCCGATGCGCTTGCCGCCGTCCTTGATTTCGAGAATCTTGACCTCGACTTCCTGGCCTTGCTCCAGCTCGGTTGACGCATCCTCGATCCGCTTGTGGCTGATGTTGGAAACATGCAGCAGACCCTCGAGTCCATTGCCCAGGTCGACGAAGGCCCCGAAGGGCTCCAGGCGCGAGACCTTGCCCTTGGTAATCGTGCCTATCTGCAGGCTGCCCGCTGCTTCTGCCTGGGCTGCCCTGCGTTCGGTCTCCAGGACCTTGCGTCTGGAGAGCAGCACCCGGTCCTTGTCGCGGTCGATCTCCATCACTTCCGCGAGCATTGTCTGGCCGATGAAGCGCGCGAGGTCCTCCTCATGTCCGATAGTCACCTGGCTGGCGGGCATGAACGCTCGGTGTTTGCCGATCAATAGTTCAAGACCTCCCTTGTTCTGGCCACTGACGCGGGCGCGTACATGGGAGCCAGGTTCGAGTTCATTCCAGGCGGCCACTTCCTTGGCGCCAGTGAGGGACAGGAGCCAGAGGCCATCCTCTCGGCCGTGCAGGGCAAAGCGCATGCTGCTGCCCACCACCGGGTCCTCCTCGAACTCACTGCGGGAGACCACCCCCTGGGTGCGCGGGCCGATGTCCACAATCACATCGTTTCCATTGATGCCCTGAATGGTGCCGGTCCAAAGACGCTCGCCATCGTTCTCCTCGGATTCTTCCTGTTTGCCCAGGTCCTGCAGGTTGATGCCGGAGAGTGCGTCGTTGATCTCGCGGTCGAGTTCGTCGGGGGGAGGGGGCATAGAGGTGATGTTGCTTTCTTGAAGAGGTTCAGCACTGATTGTAGAGGCCCGGGACCCGGATGGGTTCAAGAGTCCCGACTCACATCCCGGGTTGAGGATTGGCAGGTGGGCCAGAGCACGATTTCGCCGATGTTGACATGGGCCGGGCGGGTGACCGCGAAGAGCACTGCCTCGGCCACATCAAGAGGCGTCAGGGGCTGCATGTTTTCATAGACCTTGGCGGCTGCCTCCGGATCTCCCAGGCGCGCCAGGGTGAACTCGGATTGCACCATGCCCGGATCCACCGTGGTAAAGCGCACACCCTTGCCACCCGCATCCATGCGCAGGGATTCATAGACCGCTCGCACTCCGTACTTGCTTGCGTTGTAGACGTTGCCAGCGGGGTAGACCTGACGGCCCGCCACGCTGCCCAGAAGCACCAGATCCCCGTGTCCTTGCTGGAGCATGGCGGGCAGCGCCGCGTGCACCACATGCAGCACACCTTTCAGGTTCGTGTCCAGGGTTACCGCCCAGTCCTCCGGGTTTCCATCCTGGATGAGGTCCAATCCCCGGGCCAGACCTGCGCTGGCCACCACCACATCAAGTTGGCGACCGGCTACGGCGTCCTTGACCTGGGCTGCATCGCACACATCCAGGGGCACGACCTCGGCGCTGTCCAGCTCATCTGCCAGAGCCTCAAGCCGATCGGCGCGCCGGGCTGAAAGCAGAACATGGGCTCCCTCCGAGCAAAGGGCGCGGGCGGTGGCGGCGCCGATGCCTGCTGAGGCTCCAGTGACCCAGGCGGTTTTTCCTTTCAGGCTTTCCATGGGGGAGACCATACGGTTTTGGGTAGGCGCCCCTGCCATTTTGCTGCGCGGC
The DNA here is from genome assembly GCA_014238415.1 of Planctomycetota bacterium. GTDB lineage: Bacteria > Planctomycetota > UBA1135 > UBA1135. The sequence goes on from JABABA010000001.1 coordinate 32,241, forward strand.
CTTGAGTGCGGACCTTACAGTAGTGGCATGAACATTGGTCTGTTTGCCCTCTCCGCCGCTGCCCTGTTTTCGCCCCAGGACCTGTTGATTCATGGGGGCACGATTCGGCCGGGAGTGACTGCCTCTGGGGACGGGAGGTTGGTCGCACTCGATCCCGTGCCTGCGCTGCTGGTCAGGGACGGAATGATCGTGGCATCGGGGGATCTGGACCGGCTGCGCGCCCTGGGGCCAGCGGCTGCGGAACTCGATCTTGAGGGCGCAGTCCTGATTCCTGGTTTGCAGGATGCTCACGGGCACCTGTTGGGTCTGGGGGAGATGCTTGAACAGGTGGATCTGGTGGGGGTGCAGTCCTATTCCGAACTGATCAGGTTGGTGACCGCCGCTGCAGAGAATCTGCCCGCGGGTGCTTGGGTCTTAGGGCGCGGCTGGGATCAGACGCGCTGGGAAGGAGCGGAGTTTCCTCACCACGCGGCCCTCTCGGAGGCTGTGCCGGACAATCCTGTTCTGCTCGATCGCATCGATGGTCACGCCGTATTGGTGAATCATGCGGCGCTTGAGCTGGCGGGGCTCGTGGGCGAGGACAGGGGGGAGCCGGATCCCAGCGGGGGCCGCATCCTGCGGGATGAAGCAGGTCGGCCTACGGGAGTCCTGATTGATCGTGCCATGGGACGCGTGACCCGTTGGCTGCCACCGGCTCGGAAAGAAGATGTGCGTCGGCGGATTCTGGCGGGGGTGCATCGGGCTCTCGCCGTGGGCCTTTGTTGTGTGCACGACATGGGCACAGATCGCTTGACCCTCGAGGTTCTTTCCCAACTACGGGACGAGGGTCAATTGCCCCTGCGGGTGGCAGCTTATCTGCCAGGGAACTCTCTTCTGAGGGTGAACGAGTTGTATGGATTGGCGGCTCTCGGGGACAGTCGTTTCCAAGTGGCTGGTGTCAAGTTGATGGTGGATGGTGCTCTTGGGTCCCGTGGAGCTTGGCTCCTGGCGGACTACACCGATGAGCCAGGGCACCGGGGACTCCAGCGTTTTGAAGATTCTGAGTTAGTGCGGCTGGTGCGCCTCTGCGCAGAAGCAGGACTGCAGCCGGCGACCCATGCGATTGGAGACGCGGCAGTGCGTCAGGTCCTGGACGCCTACGGGGTGGTGGCGGGCGAACTTCCCTCAGCTCGCGGTTTCCGGGAGGGTCCCGTGCCATTGCTGCACCGTCTGCGTCCGCGTCTGGAACACGCCCAGGTGGTGGCCCCGGGGGATTGGCATCGTCTGGCTGCGCTGGGGGTGATCCCTTCCATGCAGCCCACCCACGCCACCAGTGACTTGCGTTGGGCCGAGGATCGGCTGGGAGCGGAGCGCGCGCGGGGAGCCTACGCATGGCGACGCCTGCATTCTGCTGCTGCACCCCTGGCCTTTGGCAGCGACTTTCCCGTGGAACGACCGGATCCCCTGGAGGGGATCTATGCGGCCATCACCCGCCAGGACGCAGAGGGTAATCCTGAAGGGGGTTGGTTGCCCGACCAGCGCTTGAGCGCGGCGGAGGCCGTGGGGGCCTTTACCAGCGGTGCGGCTTTCGCCCTGAGAGAGGAGACCACCCGGGGCAGCTTGTCGGTGGGCTACGCCTTCGATGGAACGGTTCTGGATCTGGATCCTTTCACCTTGGATTCAAAGAGCGCCGGCCAACTCCTGGGGGCCAAGGTCTTATTGACTCTGGTGGATGGCGAGATCGTATTCGACGGGCGCTGAGGGCTGGCTGCCTCTCGGGGTCGCTTGGGGCTCATGCGGCGCGCTAGACTCAGGTCATGGTTGAGATCAACATCACTTACGAGGGGGACCTGCGCAGCAGCGCGGTGCATGCACCTTCGGGCTGCGTTTTGAAGACTGATGCCCCGCTGGACAACCAGGGCAAGGGTGAGTCGTTCTCTCCCACGGATCTGGTGGCCACGGCTCTGGGCACTTGCATCATGACCCTGATGGGTATCATGGCCGAGCGCCATGGCATCGATCTTGGGGGTGCCAGCATCAAGGTCAACAAGTTCATGGCCACTGCTCCCGTGCGCAAGATCGAGCGTCTCGAGGTGCAGATAGAGGTGGCGGGTATTGACGATGCCAAGGATCGGGAGCGCTTGAAACAAGCTGCGCTCGGATGTCCCGTGCATGCAACTCTCGAGGGTTGTTGCGACCTTGATATGACGTTCAGCTGGCCCGACTAGGGCTGCCTGGTTTTCATCAAGCTCAGGGTGTAGCGCGCAAGCGTTGCCCGGTCCCGATCACTCATGGGGGGCGGCTGGGGCATGCGCACATGTTCGATATGTGCGTTGTTGGTTGCGTAGGCCTCGGGATCGGCGATGTAGGCGTTGAGTTTTTCTTCGTCCCAGTGAGCACCCTTGTCCCGCAGATCCACGCCCAAGAGGGTGCCACTGCCGTCGGCTGCATGGCAGAGCACGCAGGCTGCAGCGCCCCGGTCGTTGTAGAGTTCCTTTCCGCTGGATAGGGGCTGCGCCCCTTCGTCGCTGCTCGCGCCAGGTTCGCAGGAGCCTGCCAGGAGGAGCAACAGCAGGGACAGGATTGCTTGGGTTGGTCGCATGGGCGGATCAGTCAACCCTCTTGGATTCTCCGAAGCAAGGTCTCGCAGGCGGGATCTTGGCCGAGTTTTTGTAATGCTGTTTCCAGCGCGGTGCGCGCTTCTCCGTGGCGGCCCTGAGCGAGCAGGGCCCGACCCAATCCACGCCAGTAAGCCCCGCGCCCTGGGGCCAACTCGATGGCTCGGGTGTAGCTTCGCTCGGCCTCGATGGGCTGTTGCAGCTTCAAGAGCAGGGCGCCCAGGTTTGCATGGGCTGCGGGGTTGTTTGGCCCTTCCTTACAAGCGCGCTCCAGAATCGGGTGCGCGGCCTCTGGCCCGAGTTCAGTCCAGGTCAAGGTCCCCAGGTTGACCCAGGGCCGACTGTAGCTTGGGTCAAGTTCAATCGCGCGCTCAAAGGCGCGGCGCGCGAGGTCGGGTTGTTGTTTCTCCAGATGTGCGTTGCCCAGTGCGTTCCAACCCATGGGGGTTTCCTCTCCGAACTCCATGCGTGCCTCCCAATAGGCGGCGCGGGATGTGTAGGGTTGGCTCGCCTGCCAGCCCAGAGGAATCCAGAGCAGCAGCAGGCCAGCCAGGATTTTGCGAGGCACCTGGACCAACAGGGCTCCCGTGAGGGGAGCGGCCAGGAGCAGGGGCAGGTAGAGGTAGCGGGGTGCGAAGATTTCGCCGGCGGGGATGATCTCAAGAGTCGGAGTGATGCTCATGAGCACCAGCAGCAGACTGCCTGCAAGGACTGGGGATTGTCTGCGCCTGTGCCAGGCCAATACGGCCAGTCCCAGGCAGGACAAGAGAAAGAGCCCTCCGAGCCAGGGGCCCGCCGGTCCCACAGAATGGGTTGGCAGATTTCCCTGGCCGGGGGGGAATTCCCAGGGCAGGGCCACCAGACCCAGGCCACCCATCCAGGCCAGGCCTCCGGTCAGGACGCGTTCGAACAAAGGAAGGTCTCCCAGTGGAGCTCCATGGGCCGCGGGGATCGCCGAACCGAGAGCCAAAGCACGCAGCCCGGCGGCCAAAGCGATGCCCGCCAGCGCGCCCATCCACGCTGCGCGGCTGCGGCCGTACCAATGTCCCAGGAAGATTGCAAAAGGCACAAAGATCAGGCCTTCCTCCTTGCCAAGGCAAGCGAGAAAGGGGGCCAGTGCGGCACCCAGGAGCACTCGTTTCTGATTGGCTCTGGCATTGGTACGCCCCAGCATCAACAGCAGGCCAGCAAGGCCTCCGATGGCGCACAGGCTTGAAGTGCGACCACTGATCCAAGCCACTGAATCAGCCAGGGCGGGGTGGCAGGCGAAAAAGGCGAGGCCCAAGATTGCGCCGCGAGATTCCGGCAGGAGCCGGCGAAGAAGCAGGCCCATCAACAGCACAACGCACAGGTGCAGGCAAAGGGTCGTGGCGTGAAAACCCCGTCCATCGGTTCCCCAGAGCCCCGCATCCCAGCGCAGGGTCAAGGTAGCCAGGGGGCGGTAGTGTCCCGCGTCAGCAAAATGGTGCCAGTAGTCCCGACCGAAGGCCGCGCTCGCTGGCAGTGTCCCCTGCACCACCGGGTTGTGGATGATCGCTTCGGAATCGTCATAGGCGAAGCCGCCCACCAGGGCCGGAGCAAAAGCAGCACAGGCCAGGAGCAGGACTCCGGCCAGACCGCGCAGTTCAGTTACGGGCGCGGGCAATCAGGCCGACCTCGTCCAGCAGGTTGATGGGAACATGCCAGCGACGGACCAGGGCAGTGGGCAGCATGAGGCCCGCCGCCTTGCCCGCCAGGGAGGAATACTCGCCTAAGCGTTCGCGCACCACCCGCAGGTTGCGGCGACGGCCCATGGCTCCAATCCAGAGGGGCTCCAAACCCGCTCGCTGACACAGGTCACGGATGTTGGCCCGGTCAAAATAGAACAGGTGCTCTCTTGGTTTCACATGCAGCCAGGAGGCTCCGAACAAGCGCGCCATCAGGGAGCCCGCATCTGGTGTGGTCAGGAACGCCACCCCCCCGGGGGAAAGGTGCTGGCGTACTTGAGCAAGGATTCCCACTGGATCGGGTACATGCTCAATGAAGTCGTTCATGGTGATGGCGTCGAATCGCTGATCTTTCAGCTCTGGATGGGGGAAGGTGCCCGCCAGGGCGTTCAAGCCCAGGGATCTTGCATGAGCGACACTGGTGCGATTGAGGTCCACGCCCACCGCCTCCCAGCCACGCTCGGTGGCCACCTGCAGCATGGTGCCTGGCCCGCAACCCAGGTCGAGCAGGTGGGCTGGTCGGGTGTGCTTTTCGATTCGGCCCAGTCGATCTTCAAAGGTGCGCCGATCTTCTGGGGCCGTGTTGATGTAGTAGGGCGTGGGGGAGGCCTGTTGGTCGTTGTACTCCCGGTCGAGGGCTGCGGTTGTGAGTCGTGGGGAGACATAGCGTAGGCCGCAGTCCTGGCAGCGTACGATCTGGAAACCCTCCCGTTGCTGAAAGGGACTCTGGGCTTCGGACTGGCAAAGGGCGCAGGCAACGGTCTGCGCCTGCTCTGTCTTTGTGAGCGCCTTTCCCCGGTCGGCTTTGCTCATGCGGACCCTGCCTGTGCAGCATCGTCCATTAGCCTGTGGGCTGCGTCGAAAACCTGTTGAACGCTTATCCTCTGCAGGCAGATGTTGTCCGTGCAGCCACTATTGCGGTGATTGAAGGCGGTCAGACAAGGTGAGCAGGCCAGGCCTGCAAAGAGGTTGGCGCTGCGCGGGCCCCGCGGCCCGTAAAGGGTCGGAGTTTCCGGGCCAAAGAGGGTCACGATGGGAATCGGGGTCAGGGTGGCGAAGTGCGCCGGCCCTGAGTCGTTCGTGATCAGCACCCGTGACAGGTGGCAGAGTTGCAACACATCGTCCAAGTTGCGGGTGCAGTTCACGAAGTTCACGCAGCGCGGGTCGTCAACTTCCTGATGAATCCATTCGATCGTGGCCTGTCCATCGGGCACCCCCATCAGGATTACCACATTTCGCTCATCACACTCCAGAAGTCGCTGGCTGAGCAGCGCAAAATTCTTGCGGGACCAGTTGCGGATCGGCAGCAGGGTACCGGCCTCGGGGTTGATGATAATCAGCTGCGCGTCAGTGGGCAGCTCGCAGCGCTGCTTGAGCTGCTCTTTCAGATGCTCTTGGAGGTCGAGCTTGATCGGGGTGCTGACCACTTGCTCTGCGGGCCGCGGAGCGCAACGGGGCCCCGGCTCTTCGCTGGCCGGCCTTTCGAGGGCGTCGAGCAGTGCCATGAAGTTGGCGCTCATGTGCTGGTACACGTTGTAGTTCACCGGATGGGTCAGGTGGTTGCCGCGGTAGAGTCCCTCGGCCCGGTAGTTGTGAAAGCCTACGCGCGTGCGTGCACCTGAAATCACGGTCAGAATCGAAGAGATGCGCGCGTAGAGTTCCAGGTCCACCACCGTGTCGATGCCGCGTTGACGGCACCACCTCCGAAAACGCAGCACACCGAAGAACATGGCCATCAGGCTGGTGTCCGGCAGGCAGAAGATGTTCTCTTCCTTGAAGAGTCCCAGCAGACGCAGGGAGTCAGCGTTTCGCTTGAAGATCACGAAGCAAGGGGGCTGCTCGCAGAGTGCGTGGGCGCGCTGGATGGCTGGGGCAGCGATGATCGTGCTGCCCATCTCAGAGAGTTCCACGAAGAGCACCCGTTTGGGTGGGTCGGGATGTGAGCCACCGCTCAGGCGATCAACACAGCGCGCCCAGCTGCCCAGCAGGAAGCAGAGCGGTCGGCCCACCAGGGCATCGATTCGGCGCATGGTTGAGAGTTGCATGGGTAGACCTGTTCATTGTCCTTCGGCTAGGGGGCCCCCAACGCCCACACCGGATCCTCCAGGAATAGAAGATCCTCCAAAATCACCAGGGCCTGCTCTTGGCAAGCAGCCGCAGAGCCCTACGGCGCCCACGTCCGACTTGGAAAGCAGGCATGGAATGCTGGCTGGGGGCGTTAGGATTGCGCCCATGAAGCGCAGCACCTGTGTCCTGCTCCTCGCCGCGTGCGTGCTCTACCTCGGGATTCGGATCTATTGGTTGTCCGGGGCCTTCGACCAGCTGGTCTTCCCCATGTATGAGCTCTATCCCTCCGGAGCTTTTGGGCGTCTGTTCCAACTTGGCCTCGATCAGCCCCTTGGGATCCACTACGACAACTCGGGCGGCGCCTTGATCAATGGGCTCTTGGCCGCGCCCCTCTACGAACTTTTTGGTTCGAGCTACCTGGTCTACAAGCTGATCCCTCTGCTTTTGGGGCTGCTGCTTCTGATCTTCGTTTTTTTCTGGGTGCGTGGCCTGGTGGGGGAGACCGCTGCCCTGGCAGCGGCTTATTTGTTCGCCATGGGACCTACCGAGTTGCTGCAGAAATACTCCATGATCGGCACGGGCAATCACTTTGAGAACCTGTTCTACATGACTCTCGTCCTGTGGGCTTTTGATGCAGCCCATCGGAAGGGCTGCACCCCGCGCAGACTTTTTCTGTTGGGCCTGGCGGCGGGGCTCAATCTGTTTGTGATCCTGGCAGCCGTGATTCCCGTGGGCTGCATGCTTGGAGCGCATGTGCTGGTGCGTGGTCTGCGCGGGGCTGCGCAGGATCTTCGCTACGCTGGGCCTGGCCTGGCGCTGGGGTTGTTTCCCCTGGCTTGGATGAACTTTTATGTTTCACCCCGGGGGCTGCATTTTCTGGCGGCCAAGTTCGCTGGGGAGTCCGGGGAAGTTGGGGGCGCGTCGATCGCCGATCGGTTCTGGGTGTTTCTCAGCGAGGATCTTCTGCGGGCCCCTTTTCATGGGGACACTCACCCGGCTCTGGGCTGGAGCTTCTTGGTCATTTGGCTGTTCTGTCTGCTCTTCCTGGGGCTGCCCATGATCGGTCGCAGTTGGAGCCTGTTACGGGGCCTGGGTGGAGCCAGAGGAGAACGGGCGAGTCGCGAGGCCTACGAGCAGCTCAAGTTCTTTCCCCTGGTGCTTTGGACTCCTTTGGCTGCCCTGGCTTTTGCGCTTTCCAACCTGGCCAATGGCAAGCATGCTTTTCCGGTGGAGGTGGGTGGCTATCGCTACTTCCTTCCACACTTCTTCCTGCTCCTAGTGATGTTGGTGGCTGTAGTTGCACGGCCGGAATGGAAGCAGCGGGCCAGACTGGGTTGGGGACTTGTGTTTTTGTTGGGCCTGCTCGGTTTGCAACCCCTGCGGGCGGTTTGGTCTGCGGAGCAATTTAGAGGAACTGGGTCCCACTATGAGGGCTTCAGTTTCGTGCAGTACGCCCGGGCTTTTGTAATGCACAGCAGCGGAGTCTCACGGGACCAGGCCATCGTCTGGGCCAGCAAGTTGCCGGATCAGGAAGCACGCTGCATGCACCGTGGCCTCGGGTTCTATCACGCACAACTCGCCATGGCGGGTGATGTCAATGGGGACGGGCAGGTGGATAGCCAGGAGCGTGAACTGCGCAAGCAGCAACCAAAGGACGCCGTGCGGGTGAACCTGGAGAACCTGCTGGCAGGAGTGCCACGCGAGTACCAGATCGACTGGTGTCGTGGCGCCGGGGCAGGACTGCGAACCCTGGCGGGCTATCGCCCCGATGAAGTCGGTGCCATACGGGAGACCCTGGTGGGCCTTGCTCGAACGGGGGACGAGCGCGTCGTGCATGTGCTGGAAGGAACCTGCTGGAAGCAGGCCTACGCGCCCTTGGCCCGGCGCGTGCCCCACCTGGCCAGACGGGCGGGAGAGGTTGCACGGGCCCTTGGGGAAGCGGATCTGGGCAGCGGCCCTGAAGGGGAAACGCTGCGAGCAGGCGCGGGCCGCGCCCTGGGGATATTCATGGGGCGCCTGCTGGCCCGAGAGTATGAGCCGGAGGTGGAACTGATGCGCAGCTTGTTCACCCGGGAGTTCCCCATCCACGGACGCGCAGTGCTGGAAGGCCTTGGCATTGGCCTGGCGGACAGTCGATCCAGAGTCGTCTGGCCGACCTCCAGCATGGATCGCATTGTGCCTGACGCTGATCAGGTATTTGTCGCTGCTGCTTTGGGGGACGAGTGTCGGCGCATCAGTGCTGCGCGCTTAGAGGAAGCGCTGGGCGTGGTTCCTCCTGAGTTGCGCAAGGCAGTAGAGGGCGACCAATGAGCAGGATTCTCCTGCTTGTGGTCCTGTTCGCTTGTCTGGCCTGTGGCCGGCCGTCGCCTGTTGTGCTCGATCCTTCAGGAGATGTAGTGTCCGACGCGCGAGCCGATTACTTGTTCAGTGATGAGGAGGGACGGGATTGGTTCTTGTGTGGCGCTCCAGGGTTCTTCTTCAGTCTTGCTGTGTCAGAAGGCGAGAGCATGCCGGTGAGCCTGGTGCCCAAGCCCAGCAGCGAGCAATCATCAGGGGTTCCGGATCATGCGCCCGTTGATGGCGCAGCCCACTGGTTTGATCTACGCAACCCCACGGACATGGGTTTTGTGCTCGATTTGTCTCCTGCGCCCGTTGATCCCCTGCCTGAGTTCCTCTTGCTGCGCCTGCGGGAGCAGCTTTCGGTTCGGCGGCCTGAACTGCTGTTGATGTTGGAGTCCAAAGATCTGACCCGTGCTGCGCAAGAAGCTCTGGCACCTCAGTCCCGAGGGGGCCTGCTGTGGTTTGGGAAGAGGCGTGTTCCACCTGGCGGAGGCAGGGGGAGCGTGCCCCCGTCATGCACCGAATGGAGTTGTGATCAGGCGCTGGTCTGGACTCCTGCAGATGCTGCTGCCAGCAATCTGGACGGCCGTACCTCGGGGGCCATGCCAACGCCAGCGGAGTTCTCGGGGCGTGCCTGGATTGTGGCCCCGGCAGTGCCCGGCAGCGCGATTTGCTGGGATGAGTCGCCATTCCCGAGCCTTGTGGTTCTTGGGGATCAGGCCGGATCCCAGCAGCGCGAACTGTCAGGGCGCGGTGCGTTCTTCGAGCAAGTGACTCCGGGGCCGGCTCGCCTTGCCCTCCTGGGTCCGATTGAGAAGCACCCGGTGGACCTGCAATTTGTGTCTGACCTGCAGTTGGATGATGGCCGAATTGCCTGGCTGGGCAGCTACAACGCCCCGGATCCCCAAGGGGGTACCTTGTCTGTTGCGCTTGATCTTGATGTGCAGGGTGACCTGGACGGCGAGTTGATGTACTTGGAACTTGCAAGCCAGGGCGCGCTTCTCCAAGGCCAACCAGGCATTACCGTGCGCCTGCCCCTGCGGGCGGATGGGACCTTGGTAGTGCGGGGTTTGGATGAAGGATTTTGGGGTCTGCGCATTGTCGCTCCTGCTGGCTGGATGCTTGAGGGGCAAAGCGAGCAGTCCCTGGAACTGGGTGCGGAAGCCGCCTGCTCATTTGATCTGGTTGCCCTTCCCGCGGTGGACCTGGAGGTGGATCTGGCATCGACCTGGCGCAGCCGCGGGCCTCATCTTCTGACCCTCCATGGCAGCCGAGGACGCTTGGATTTGTCCCTGGACCTGCGGAGGGAGGGAGGGATCCTGTGGAACTCTGCCCATCGGATTCCCATCGGTGACTACTTTGTCTGGATGCGTCCCAGGGCGGCGGATCCGAAGGGGCGCGACGTGGCCTTTGATCGGGTGACTGTGGGATTGGATGGGCGCATTCTCTTGGTCCCTGAGCCGGGACTGGTGCTTGTGGAGACCGCTACTGCTGGGGAGCGTGCCAGTCCCCGAGGGCGGCCGCTCTTGTTGGCCAGCGATGCTGGGGAGGCTCTCGACCCGCCCCTGCGCATAGTGCCGCGTCTCAGAGGCGATGGCAATGCAGCTTCGGAACTGCTCAGCTCAAAGATGATCCTGTTGGACGAAGTCAGTGGCGCGAGAGTGTTTGATCGGGGACTGCCCGCAACGGGCTACTCTGTCGAGTGAGCGGGCCGCCGGGCCAGCAGGCGGATGCGCGCAGCCGGGGCCAGTCGCAGTCCCATCAGGTGATCGAGGGTGATGAAGATGCCTCTCCAGATGCGGTTGATGGGCGAGAGGTCCTTGACCTTGAAGAGATGCGCCGGTCTGGGCAAAGAGCCTTCCACGGACAGGATCTCCAGCCCTGCGCTCTTGGCGAGCTCGATCATGTTCGAACGATTGAATTCCAGGATGTGATAGGGATAGCCCCTGTCCGATTCATCGAGCTTGAGCATTGCGCAGAGCTTGGGTCCCAGCAACCTCCGCGGCAGGATGAACCTGGCAAGGTTGAGAAAGCGGAAGAAGCCCGAATTCACATAGGTGGGGACGATCACCAGCACATGGCCACCTGGTTTGGTGAGGGAGCGCAACTGGCGCAGGGTGCCCCGGGGATCGGTGGTGTGTTCAAGCACATTGTCGGCGATGGTCAGGTCAAAGGATCCCGTCTCGTAGGGCGCGTCCTCCAGCCAGCCTTCAAAGACCTCAAACTCGAAGGTTCGCTTGCAATAGCGCGCGGCCGGTGGAGACAGTTCTACTCCGGCAACCTGCCAGCCACGGCGACGGGCGGCTTCCAGAAAGAACCCGCCCGCGCTTCCAAGTTCCAGGGCTCGGCCTTGGCCTGCAGTCTCTTTTTCGATGCGTTCCCAGGCGATTCCCCCCAGGGCGATCAGTTCGTCCTTCCGCTCAAAGTAGTTCTGGTCCTCGACTCCCAGGTTGTAGCCCGTTGTGTAGTAGGACTCGTCGTCGTACATGGCTGCCAGCGTGGTTTCGTCAGGGCGAGGATTGACATAGACCAGTCCGCAGTCTCGGCAGCGCACGAGATGAAATCTGCTTGAGCCGATGGTGTACATCTCCATGCGATAGGGGCGCGGAGCGTCTGCACCACAGACCGAGCAGGCCCAGGTGGTGGTGCGCACATCTATCGGTGCCGGGGGAGAAGTGCTGGGGGCAGACATCAGGGCTGGGATCCTACAAAAGGGTGGCTTGGAATTTCGGGCTGCTCTGAGAGGAGTCTGCTCTTCAGGGGATGTGGTCGGGGGGGTATAGTGACTCCCATGGCAGCACCTTCCAAGAAAAAGCCCTCGTCAGAAGAGGAGCCGACCTTTGATGAGCGCCTCGCGCGCCTGGAGAAACTCGTGGCGGAACTTGAGGGTGGTGAGTTGACCTTGGAGGACAGCCTCGCGCGCTATGGGGAAGGGGTCAAGATCCTGCGGGTGGCCCGCGAGCAATTGGAAGGCTACCGGCGCAAGGTGGAGGAGCTGAGCGCTGATTCCGCCGACGGGGATGTCTGAGGTGAGTGACCCGGGTCGAGCACTGCAGGCCCTGCGTCCTGCCATGGACCGCGCCCTGGAGCGTGCTCTGGCCCTGGTACAGAATGCTCCGCCTGGGATGCTGGCAGCGGCGCGATATCCCATCGATGCGGGGGGCAAGCGCTTGCGGCCAGCCTTGGTGCACTGGACTGCGGAATCACTTGGGGTTGGGAAAGACGGCACGGACCCGGCAGAGGTTACCTGGGCTCCCTGCGCCGCGATCGAACTGATTCATAGCTACAGTCTCGTGCACGATGACCTGCCCTGCATGGATGATGATGATCTGCGACGGGGCAAACCAACCACCCACGTGGTCCACGGGGAAGCAGTTGCGGTGTTGGTGGGGGATGGGCTGCAGGCCCTGGCCTTTGAGGTTCTTGGTTCTCACGGGGGACAGCAGGCAGCATCGATGGTTTCGGTTCTTGCGCGCGCGGCTGGTTTGGCGGGCATGGTGGGAGGCCAGGCCTTGGATCTGGCTGCCGAAGGTGAAGTGGCTGATGAGGCGCAGGTGTATGGGATTCACCAAGCCAAGACCGCTGCGCTCTTGGGAGCGGCAGCGGAGCTCGGGGCCCTCGCGGCAGGGGCGGATCAGGCGCAGCGGCAGCGTTCTCGTGCTTATGGTGAGGGGCTTGGCCTGCTCTTTCAGTATGCGGACGATCTCCTCGATGTGATCGGTTCGGCGGCTGATCTGGGCAAGACTCCGGGCAAGGACTCGGCCGCTGGAAAGGCCACCATCGTGGCCCTTTTGGGGGTGGACGGGGCTCGTGCGAGGGTTGCGCAGCTGGTTGCCGAGCTTGAGGGTCAGGAAGGCATCTTGGGGTCGCTTCCGGCTTGGATTGCCGGCCGGGCGGGTTGAAATAGCAATGAACGGATCTGGAACGGTATTTGGGCCTAGGAAGCACCGTCTGCATACGGACCCGGGCTAAACTGCTTGCTGGGGACTGACCTGATGACCGATACGACAACCTCCTACCCGATGCTGGACCGGATCAAGGGTCCCGCGGATGTGCGCGCCCTGGGTGCGGACCAGCTCAAAGATCTCTCCGCTGAGGTGCGCAGCTTTCTGCTTGAGAGCGTGCAGAAGACTGGCGGACACCTTGGATCGAATCTGGGCGTGGTGGAACTGACAGTGGCTTTGCACTTTGTCTACAACTTCAAGCGCGACCGGATCATCTTTGATGTTTCCCACCAGAGCTACCCTCACAAGTTGCTTACGGGTCGCAGGGAGGGTTTCAAGAATCTGCGCCAAACCGGAGGCATGTGTGGCTTCACAAACCCTCATGAAAGCGAGTACGACCTGTTTCATACCGGGCATGCTGGGACGTCGATCAGCCTGGGTTTAGGAATGGCGGTTGCTGCGGGCAGAGAGGAGGACCCGCCTCATGTGGTGAGTTTGATAGGGGACGCCGCTCTGGGAGCGGGCGTTGCCTTTGAGGCGCTCAATCACGCTGGTGCCCTGGGCGCTCGCATGTTGGTGATCTTGAATGATAATGAGTGGTCGATCAGTCAGTCCGTTGGAGCTCTATCCCGTTACCTGACACGGATCCGTTCCACGCGTTTCATTCAGCGCGCTGGGCATGAGACCAAGAAACTGATCCATGCAGTACCCGTGATCGGCCCCAAGTTGGACAAGACCCTCGATGACCTGGGAGAGGTCATGCGTCACATGGTCGTGCCTGGGCACGTTTTTGAGGAGCTTGGTGTGCGTTATGTGGGGCCGGTGGATGGGCATGATGTCAATCGTCTGGTGGAGACTCTGCAGCGTGTAAGAGAACTAGAAGGAGTAGTGGTCCTGCATGTGCTTACTGAAAAGGGCAGGGGCCATCCGGATGGTCCTCAGCATCCCGAACGGGTGCATGCGGTCAAGCCACGCAAGATTGAAGCTCCCAAGTCGGAAGTGCAGATTTCCAAGCCCCAGGGCGTTCCTTTCACCAAGGCCTTTGGGGATGCCTTGTGCAATCTCGCCGAGCGCGATTTGCGTGTGCACGGTGTGACCGCCGCCATGGTGGGGGGTACCGGTTTGATCGAATTTGCAGAGCGCTTCCCTTCGCGCTTCCACGATACGGGCATCACTGAACAGCATGCCGTTGGTTTTTGCGCTGGTCTTGCCAAGGCAGGCTTGCGTCCCGTGGCGGCGATCTACTCCACTTTCCTGCAGCGGGGCTATGACCAGGTCTTCCAGGAGGTTGCCCTGCAGGATCTGCCCGTGGTCCTGGCCCTGGATCGGGCCGGACCTGTGGGCCAGGACGGGGCCACCCACAACGGGGTCTTCGATCTGGCCTACCTGCGCACACTGCCCAACATGGTGCTGGGATCACCGCGGGATGCCACCGACACCAGGCGCATGTTGGAATGTCTTGTTGCGCGCAATGGTCCCGGTGCCATGCGTTTCCCACGGGCCAATTGTCCCTTGCTGGAGACCATTCCCGAAGCGGAGCGCCGTCCCATGGAACTGGGCAAAGCCGAGGTTCTGCGTGAAGGGGAACCCGGCGGCGTGGCGATCTGGGCTCTGGGGCAGTTGGTGGGTGAGGCGCTTGCTGCAGCGGAGTCACTGGCCAAGGACGGCATTTCTGTGGCCGTGATCGACACGCGTTTCGTCAAGCCCTTGGACGAAGAGGTGCTGGCGTTGCACCTGCGGACATTCAGTCATCTGGTCACAATCGAGGCACACCAGCGTATGGGGGGCTTTGGCTCCGCTGTTCTGGAGTTCGCGGCGCGCTTGCCTGAAGGTGATGGTCTTGCGCGTGTGCGAGCCCTAGGGCTGCCTGATCGCTATCTCGATCATGCCACAAATCCCGAAACGCAATTGCAGAGCGTCGGTCTCGATGCTGCTGGCCTGGAGCGTCAGGTGCGAGCTCTCGTGGCCGGGAGTCGCGTCAAGTGACGGATTCTGTCGACCTTCGTTCCGCTCCTCGCCCCGAGCCCTTTCGCGCGTCCATCAAGAGCGTGTTGGTCCTAAGCGATGTGACCCGCGAAGCGTCTCTGCGCCAGGCCCAGGAGATTGAGGCTCTCCTGCTCGCTCGCGGCCTGGAAGTGGAACTGGTCGAAGACGCACGCGGCCATTGCTCTGCGCTTGAATCGGGTGCTGCTTCTCTTCCAAGGCCGGACCTTTGCGTGGTGCTCGGTGGTGACGGGACCGTGCTCTCCACGGCCCGGGCCTTTGCCCAGCAGCCTGTGCCGATTCTCGGTATCAACTTTGGGCGTGTGGGCTACCTGGCCCCCGTTCAGGCTCATCAGTGGCAGGTGGGCATCGACGATGTGCTGGACGGGCGAGCTACAGTGGAGCCGCGCATGCGGCTGCGCTTGAGCATGCCTGACGGTGCACAGGCGCTGGCTCTCAACGATGTGGTTTTCTCCCGACCGACCGCCGGCTCCATGGTGGGGTTGCAATTGGAAGCAGACGGTGTGCGTGTCTCGGAGTACCACGCGGATGGGCTCATTTTTGCCACTCCGTCCGGGTCGACGGCCTATTCTCTGGGCGCAGGAGGCCCAATCCTGGCCCCATCCATGCAGGCTATGGTCGTGACGCCCATCAGCGCCCATGCACTGGCGCATCGTCCCCTGGTTCTGCGGCCGGACGCCGTTCTCAGCCTGCGTGTTCTGGCTGCCCGGGAGCCGGTGGCGGTTTCTGTCGATGGGCAGGCGGTCCAGGTACTCAAGGCGGGTCAAGCTGCCCGTATTGAACGGCATCCAGAAACCTATCCCCTGCTCGCTCCGGCGGGCTTGGACCCTTGGCGCCGATTGCGGGATCGACTTGGTTGGAGGGCTTCCCTGGCCGAGGAAGAATAGATTTACCGGTCATCGTTGACATTCGGAGATGAGTCCTGAATAGTCCTCCCCAATACGATGGGCAGTAGGGATAAAAGCCTCGCGACATCCGCGATTCCGGTCAGCCAGAAGCTCCTGCGAATAGGGTTTGTGGTGGGATGCGTCTATCTGTTCTTGGTGTCGATTCGCCTGATGGGTTCGGCGGTCAAGGTGCTTGGTGCCGATGCCGCAGGGGAATTGTTCGCAGGTGTGGCCAATCCTTTCGCGGGTCTGGCAGTCGGCACCCTGGCCACAGTTCTGGTGCAGAGCTCAAGCACCACCACTTCGACCATAGTTGGGTTGGTTGGCCAGGGAGGCGGCACGGCTTTGCCCCTCAAGACGGCGGTTCCCATGATCATGGGCGCCAACTTGGGCACGACCATCACCAACACGATTGTTTCGATTGGACATGTGCGTCAGGGGGGTGCCTTTCGACGCGCTTTCGCCGCTGCCACGGTGCATGATTTCTTCAATTTGCTGCTGGTCATGGTTCTCTTGCCAATCGAGTTGATGACGGGCGTCTTGAGGACCTCCGCCATCGCCCTCTCAGACATGGCGCAGGGGGTCGGTGGTGTCGAATACAAGAGCCCGATCAAGGCAGCCGTGAAGGCTGGTGAAAAGCCCATCCTGGACTTCTTCCGTGGTATGAACTTGCAGGGTGCTGCACTCTCAATTGTTCTTGTTGGGGTTGCCCTGACCTTGATTGCGGTTTGCCTGATCTACGTCACGCGCAATATGCGCGTTCTCATCTCGGGCCCCCTTGAGAGGGCGCTCAACCGTGTCCTGGGCAAGTCCGGTCTGCTGGGCATATTGGTGGGCACACTGATGACCATCGCAGTTCAGTCCTCATCGATTACCACCTCCCTCCTGGTGCCCATGTGCGCAGCGGGTGTCTTGAGCTTGCGGAACGCATTTCCAATCATGATGGGAGCCAACATCGGCACCACAGTGACTGCGCTTCTGGCATCTCTGGCGGCTGACAACCAGAACGGCCTGACCATTGCCCTGGTGCATACCCTGTTCAATCTGATAGGGGTTTGCATTTTCTTCCCCATCCCCTTTGTACGCCGCATCCCCCTGCGCTTTGCCCGCACTCTGGCGATCAGGGCTCAGCGCAATGTGCTTTGGGTCCTGCTCTATGTTGTTGGCGTATTTGTTTTGTTACCCTTAGCGGGGTACCTCGTTTTTCACTAAGGAGAATTCGGTTCCAAGCGACTGATTGAATACATGAGTGACTGGCTTCAAAATTTACGCGACCCCGATGGGGCTGATCGTCTGCGGCGGCGCTTCCAATCGATGCTGGCCGATGGACGTCACGCTTTTGACGCGGCCATGACCGTGATTCTGACGGATGGAGACCCCGCGGCCGTACGCGATGAAGTCTTTGAGACCGACCGGCGCATCAACCAGAATGAGATGGCGTTGCGGCGCGAGTTGGTGGTACACGCCACCGTCCATGGGGCTACCGTGTTCCCCATGTCCCTGGTGCTGATGAGCATTGGCAAGGACGCTGAGCGTATCGGGGACTATGCCAAGAATCTTCTCGACTTGGCGAAATACACCTCGGGCACCGATGATCAGGAGCGGGCTGAGATCGGCACCCGGGCGACGGAGACATCTGAATTGCTGCGTCGCGCGGCAACCCTGTTTGACTCCCAGGACGAAAATGCCGCAAAGGCATTTCTGGTGGATGAGCAGAAACTGCGGCGGGCTTGCGAAGATAAAGTCTCTGAGTGGCTGACCGATGACTCGCGCAATCGTGCAACTGCTTGTCTTTGCTTGCGTTTCATGAAGCGGGTTGCGGGCCACTCTGGGAATGTGGTCAGCTCAGTTTGCATGCCCCTGGACAAGCTTGATTTTCACCCTGGCGGCGGCGGCGACGAGGACTGAGGGCCAGGTTTCCGGTCTGCGCGCAGCTTGCTAGTGCGGGATCGGCGTGGTGGAGTCTGCCTGGATCTGGCCATCTTCCATGTGCACGATTTGCTCGCAACGCTTCGCCAGGCGCTGGTCATGGGTCACTAGTAGTAGCGCAAAGCCTCGCTTTTGTTGTTCCTCAAACAGTAGATCCAGGACCCGATCCCCCGTGGCCCGATCCAGGTTGCCGGTGGGTTCATCGGCGATCAGCAATTGAGGCTCCATCAGCAGGGCCCGCGCAATGGCCACCCGCTGCTGTTCGCCCCCTGACAGTTTGCCCGGGCGGTGGTGCAGCCGCTGGCCCAGACCAAAAGCCTCCAGGCTGCTCTTGGCCTTGGAGCGATACTCGCGCAATCTGGCTCCCCGAGCGCCCGCCAGACGCGCTGGCAGGGTGGTGTTTTCGAGGGCGTCCAGTTCAGGCAGGAGGTGGTAGAACTGGAAGACGAAACCAAGGGCGCGGTTGCGCAGACCCGCGCGGCTGGAGTTTGGCAGGCTCCAGGCGTCTTGCCCCTGGAGGATCACCTCTCCCTCGTCCGGGCGGTCGAGCAGGCCGATGATGTTCAGCAGGGTGGTCTTGCCAGCTCCTGATGAGCCCATCAAGCAGAGGCGTCCATGGGCCGCGAGGTCCAGGTTGACACCATGCAGGACTTCCAGTTTGCGTTCGCCCGCCTGGAAGGAGCGGCGTACACCGCGCACGGTGAGGATTGGCGTCGTCGACTCACTCATGACGGAGGCCCTCCACTGGATTCAGTCGTGCCGCGCGCCAGGCCGGCAAGGCAGCTGCCAGCAGGCTGGCGGCAAAGGCGCCCAAGACGATCGCCGCTATGCCGCCGCCCTCGATCACAGTTGGGATGTGGTCGAAGGCGTAGGCTTCGCGGTTGAAGATCTGGAAACCAAAGGTATTGGAGAGGGCCTGTTCGATGGCGTTGATGTTCAGGGTTGCCCAGATCCCAGCTCCCAGTCCCAGCAGAGTCCCCAGCAGCGCTTCCCACAGACCAATCATAAGGAAGGTGCCCATCACGCCCCATTGGGTGGCGCCCAGTGCACAGAGGATACCGATGTCCCGCCGTTTTTCTTGGACCAGCATGGAGAGGATGGCAAAGACGGAAAACGCCGCCACCAGCAGGACCAGGCTGAGCATGATTCCCAGTAGACCCTTCTCGTTTTCGATGGCGGCCAGCATGGACCGTTGGAAGTCCTCCCAGGGACGGATTTCCGTGCCGCCGGTGAGTTCTGGGTCATGCAGGTAGCCACGCTCATGGAGACGTGCAGCCAGGCTTGCCTGGGCTGCGGTCTTGGTGCCTTCGTAGTCTTTGAGCTTGACGGCTACATCGGTGAACTCGCGTCCCGCCCCGAACCACTCGGCCATTGCGGACCGGGGCATGTAGAGGGTGGACATGTCGAAGTTGTTGTTCTTTGAGCGAAACGTGCCAGCCACCACAAAGGAGCGCGAGACCGCCTCCTGGGCATTGCCGGTTTCTGGATCCAAGACGGCTGTCACCAACTCCAGGGTGCGGCCCCGGCGCAGGCCCCAGAAGCTGGCGAGTTGTTCTCCTATCAGGATGGGGTCAAGCGGGCGTCCGTCTGGTTCGTAGCCTGGGATGGGGCCGAAGGGGTCAGCAGGGTCCGCCACTCGTTCGTCGGAGATCAGGGAAACGCGCTTGAGATCCTCCTCAAGGTTCGAGACCGAGTACTCCTCTTTGGCATCGATGCCCACCAATTTGACCAGAGCCAGGTCCCCATGGTTGACGTCACTCAGCATGCGTTCGCGGCCCGCAGCGGCGAGCATGCCGTACCAGGTGTAATGTGCGCTGGCCCCAGCCACCAGGGGATCTTCAAGCACAGCCTCAAGGATTCCGGCAGAGTCGCGTTTGGGGAGAACGCTCTGGCCCTCGTGCATCAGGACCCGGTCGAGGTGGGGTTGGATCAAGAGATCACTGAGGGATCCTCGCAGGTGGTTGCGGGTTTCGGCCAGGAATCCCGACATGATCGAAAGGATCAGGATCAGGGCCGAAACAGCCACAAAGATGCCCGCCACTCCAATCCAGCTGATCGGTCGGGCTCGCAGGTAGCGGAAGCTTAGGAAGGTCTGGTACACGCGGACGAGGTGTCAGGCCTGCTGGGGTTGGCTCTCAGCCTTTTCAAGAGAGCGCATGGCTGGAAAGAGCAGCACATCGCGGATTGAATCCTGGCCTGTGATGACCATCACCAGACGGTCGACACCAATGCCCAGGCCGCCGGTGGGGGGCATGCCGTATTCGAGGGCTTGGATGTAATCGATGTCGACTTCACCGGGGGTTTCGGGGTCCTTGGAGGCGACCTGTTCCGCAAAACGACGCTCCTGTTCAGCAGGATCATTGAGTTCGCTGAAGGCGTTGCCGAGTTCCATACCGTCAATGAAGACCTCGAAGCGTTCTGCGAAGCGCTCGTCCTCCGTGCTCTGCTTGGCCAGTGGGCAGATCGCGAGAGGGTAGTCGGTGACAAAGATCGGTCCTTTGAGGTCATTTTCCACAGTCGCCTCAAAGACATCGTTCAGCAGCTTCCAGTAGTCTCCCTGGTCGTCGATCTTGAGCTCTTCAGCTCGGGCGCGCACCGCATCCCGGTCATCAAAGAGGCACCCGTTGGCCTGCTCAAACAGGTCGCCGTAGCGTGCCCTGGCGAAGGGTGCCTTGAGGTCGAATTGCTGGCCCCTGAAAGTGACCAAGGTTGTTCCATTGACCGCCATTGCGCAGGCTTCGAAGAGCTGTTCGGTGATCTCCATCATGCGCAAGTAATCCCCCTGAGCTTCATAAAGCTCAAGCATTGTGAATTCGGGATTGTGGCGCGAGGAGACGCCTTCGTTGCGAAAATTGCGGCTGAGTTCAAAGACCCGCTCCATACCGCCGACGATCAGACGCTTTAGGTACAGCTCCGGAGCGATGCGCAGGTAGAGGTCCGCGCCCAGGGCGTTGTGATGGGTCACAAATGGCCTGGCAGCGGCGCCTCCCACAATTGGATGCAGGGTGGGGGTTTCCACTTCGATGTAGCCCTGGTCTTCAAGAGTCCGTCGCAGGGCGGAAAGGATGCGGCCCCGAGCGATGAATACACCGAGCACGTCGGGGTTGGCCCATAGATCCACATAGCGCCGTCGATAACGCGCTTCTGTGTCGACCATTCCGTGCCATTTTTCCGGAGGCGGTGCGAGGGCTTTGGCTAGCTGGTGCACTTCGTCCACCCAGATCGTGGGTTCGCCCTTTTGGGTGTGGCCGAGTATGCCGCGCACACCGATCAGATCCCCTCCGTCGAGCCATTTGCGCTCAGGCCACCAGTCCTCCAGGTCATTGCGCTTGAGGCCCAACTGCAGACGGCCTGTGCGGTCCAGCAGAGGTGCAAAGACCAGCTTGCCAAAGTCCCGCAGACCCAGCAGGCGGCCTGTGGCGGTGACACGCTGGCCGAGCAGGGGGCCGGGTTCATCTGGAGTGCCTGCGCCAGCGTGCAAGTCAGCCAGGGGTGTGGCGTTGTCCAGGCCCCGTGCGGGGTAAGGGTCCCTGCCCTGGTCCCTCATGGCCTCAAGTTTTGCAATGCGGTCTGGATGGGTGAGTTCGGTCATGGCTGTGCCCTACGATATTGGCAGTTTCTTGGGGCCTGCCCCAATCAAATCTCGGGAAGGTACCCTGCGCTTCTACGAGAAAGAGAATCAGGGGGTCGCGCTTGCGACCCCCTGATTGGATGGTGGAGCATAGCGGGGTCGAACCGCTGACCTCTTGAATGCCATTCAAGCGCTCTACCAACTGAGCTAATGCCCCATTTGGGGGTAGTCGTGGGCCAGCGGGGGCTGGCGAGCCACTCCACCCTTCATGGACCGGCCCCCTCGGGACGGCTGGTGGTTGCGCCCCTGGGGGCGACTTGAGGCGCAGAGGATGGTGATTGGGGAGCCTCTCGTCAAGGTGCTGGGGCAAAAAAGAGCAGTCGAAGGGCCTCTCGCCGGGGGGGTGACCCTATTCTGTGCCCCCCGGGAACGGCTCCTGAAGGGAGCACCTGGCCCCTCCCGCATGGTGGGCCTCTGTCCGGTCCTGTTCTCCTTGTCCTTGCGCCTTGTTCAGCGCCTGACTCATCCGTTCCGTGACCCAGTCCTACGACCCCAAGACCTTCGAAGCCAACTGGCAGGCCCATTGGCTGGAGCACAAGACTTTCCGAACCCCTGGCCCCGGGGACACGGATTTTGATGCCTCCAAGTCCAAATACTATGTGCTCGACATGTTCCCCTATCCTTCAGGGGAGGGGCTGCATGTGGGCCATCCCATCGGGTACATCGGCACGGATATCATCGCTCGGAAGAAGCGCATGCAGGGATTCAACGTGCTGCACCCCATGGGCTACGACGCCTTCGGTCTGCCAGCCGAGCAGTATGCGATCCAGACCGGTCGGCACCCCTCGGTAACCACCGAGAACAACATCGCCACCTTCAGGGCCCAGATGCAGAACATTGGGCTGAGTTATGACTGGGACCGGGAGTTTGCCACTTGTACTCCGGACTATTACAGATGGACTCAGTGGATTTTTGCGCGGCTCTATGATCGCGGTCTGGCCTATCAGACCGAGGTCCCCGTTTGGTGGTGCGAGAATCTCAAGACCGTTCTCTCCAATGAAGAAGTGATCAATGGCCGTTCCGAGCGAGGCGATTACCCGTGCATTCGCCGCCCCTTGCGCCAGTGGATGCTCAAGATCACCGCCTACGCGGATCGCCTGATTGAGGATTTGGAGTTGGTCGACTGGCCCGGTTCCGTCAAGACCATGCAGACTGAGTGGATCGGTCGCTCTGAAGGAGCCGAGATTGATTTTCAGGTTGCGGGTCATGATGCCAAGATTCGCGTTTTCACCACTCGCCCGGACACCCTTTATGGGGCGACATTCATGGTGCTCGCGCCCGAGCACCCCCTTGTTGATCAGATCACGAGCCAGGAACAGCGTGACGAAGTCAATGCCTACCGCGAAGCCGCCGCTTCCAAGTCCGAGCTCGATCGCACGGACTTGGCCAAGGAGAAGACCGGGGTGCCCACGGGAGCCTTTGGTCTGAACCCGCTGCTTGATCCACAGGACCCCGCCGCGCGCATTGCGATCCATGTGGCGGACTATGTGCTGATGGGATACGGCACTGGAGCGATCATGTGTGTGCCCGCTCACGATGAGCGCGACCACGAGTACGCCCTACGCTTTGGTTTGCCGATTCTGCCGGTGGTTGCGCCCAAGGATGGCGACCAGCCAGAAGGTTGTTGGGGGGGAGATGGGCTGGCCATCAACTCGCCGCTCTGGAATGGGTTGGGCACGGACGAAGCCAAGCAGAAATCCATTCAGGAGTTGCAGCAGCGCTCACTGGGCGAGCCAAAAGTGACCTATCGTCTGCGGGACTGGCTTTTCAGTCGTCAGAGGTACTGGGGTGAGCCCTTCCCCGTGTTGCACTGCGAAGACGGTAGTCACAAGCGCGTGGCGGATAAGGACCTGCCTGTGGAGCTGCCGGATATGGACGACTTTGCTCCCAGCGAAGATGGCCGCCCGCCCCTTTCCAAGGTCCCCTCCTGGGTCGAGGTCACGGACCCCGTGACCGGCGAGAAATACCTGCGCGACACGGACACCATGCCCGGTTGGGCAGGATCCTGCTGGTACTACCTGCGCTTTATGGATCCGCACAATCCGGATGCTTTTGCATCCGAGGAGGCCCTGGAATATTGGGGCAATGTGGATCTTTATGTGGGGGGTACAGAGCATGCGGTGCTGCACCTGTTGTACGCGCGGTTCTGGCACAAGGTCTTGTTTGATGAGGGGTTGGTGCCCACACCCGAGCCTTTTCAGCGCCTCTTCAACCAGGGCATGCTGCAGGCCTTTGCCTACAAGGATCCCAGTGGCCGCCTGGTGTCTTCGGATGAAGTCACTGTTGACGGGAATGCGGCCAAGTTGACCGCCGATGGCACGCCTTTGGAGCAGGTCGTGGCCAAGATGAGCAAGTCGCTCAAGAACGTGGTCAACCCCGACGCGGTTTGTGCAGAGTACGGCGTGGACACTTTCAGGCTCTACGAAATGTTCATGGGGCCCCTGGCGGAATCCAAGCCCTGGAATCCGCGGGACGTGCCTGGTGCCCGTCGATTCCTGGAGCGGCTCTGGCGCTTGTTCGTGGACCAGGAGGGGGACGCGCCCATCAGGGAGGAACTCTTGCAGGCCAACGAAGGTGAACTTGTGGGCGAAGCCCTGGAAATCGAGCGTGCCTGGAACCCTTGCCTCGTGCGTATCAACGACAGCTTTGAGAACTTCAACTTCAACACCGCTGTGGCTGCCCTTATGGAGTGGCTAAACACCGCTACCAAGAACCGTGCTGGTTTCCGCCGGGATCAAGCGCAGCGTGTGGTTTGTGCCTTGGCGCCTTTTGCGCCGCACCTGGCCGAAGAACTCTGGCAACGCCTGGGTCACGAAGCTGGGACCGTGAGCTTTGCTCCCTGGCCAGATGTGGACGAAAATTACCTGGGCGGTGATACCTTCGAGTTGGCAGTGCAGGTGATGGGTAAGTTGCGTGGGCGCATTGATGCTCCCCGCTCCGCCAACAAGGACGACTTGGAAACTCTCGCCAGGCAGGCTGTGGCTGATCGTCTTGAGGGCAGCACTGTGCGCAAGGTGATCGTCGTCCCTGGGCGGCTGGTGAACTTTGTGGTCAGCTAATGACGTTGGCCGCTTGGGAGAGTTTCCTCGGCCCCTGCAAGAAGGGGCCAGCAGGGCTTTGCTTGAGGGCGCCGGTTGCGCTAGGCTTGGCAGCCTTGCCTGGGGCTGTGAAGTCCTTGAGCATCTTCGACTCATTCCTTTTCAGTTAGCTCAATGACTTTGCTGAGTGCCGATCATGCCCTTGAAGTCTGTCAGGCCCTGGTTGACGCTAGTCCTGCTGACGAGACCGAAGTGACCTTGCAATCGGAAGAGGACCGTTTCGCGCGATTTTCTCCCGAGGGCCCCAGTCAGAACGCGGATCGAGAGCGTCATGAACTCTCTATCCGTGTGCGCTTGCACACGGAGGCCGGATGGAAAGAAGCCCGTGCCACTGTGGGTACACTCGAGGAGGAGGATGCGCGTGCCGCCCTGGGCCGCGCCATGGCCCTTGCTGGCGCAACACCCCCTGATCCTGATCGACTGCCCCTGGCGGGGGCGGTTGAGATTCCCGGCAGCGCGCCCCATCGACCCACCCAGGACCACAGCTTCCGGGAGAAGGCCGAGTGGATCGAGGCGGCCATGAGTCGTTGTGCCCAGGCGGAATTGTCCCCTGCGGGATTGGCGCGCACCACGGTCTACACAAGAACCCTGATCAATAGCGCAGGTCGTGTGGCGGAAGGCGCTCTCAGTCGCGCTCACTTTTCGCTGACCGCTTCTCCCATTGACGGTTCCGGTGATGCGGGCGTGGCCGAGCAAACTCATTGTGATGTTGCTCGGATCGATGTGGATGAAGTCATCAGCCGGGCGGTGGATCGAGGTGCTCGCGGGCGGAACCCAAAACCCATTGCTGCCCAGGAGTACACCGTGGTGCTGGAACCCCTGGCGGTTTCCTCGCTGATGCTGTTCCTGAGTTATAAAGGCCTCGGTGCTGAGGAGCTGCACTTCAAAGCCTCACCCCTGGTGGGTCGTATCGGTGAGCGTATTTTTCCCGGGGATCTTCAGCTGCATGATGACGCGGGTTATGCGGATCATCCAGGGTGGCGCTTCGATGGGGAGGGGACGCCTCGTTCTCGGGTTGCTCTCATAAGTGACGGAGCATTTGGCCTGCCAGTGACTGATGCGCGCTGGGCGCAAATCCTCGATCTGCCGGACACGGGGCATTCGGCTCCTCAGCCGAGTTCCAATGGGCCGGCGCCGGAAAACCTCGTGTTGGCGGCGGGCAATGAGAGTATAGAGCAGCTTATCAGCGGCGTGGACAACGGCCTCCTGATCAGTCAATTCCACTACACCAACCTGATGGAGCCCCGTGACATGATTCTGACGGGCATGACCCGCGGGGGGACATTCCAGATCCAGGGCGGGGAGGTAACTGACCCTGTCTGCAACCTGCGTTTCACCCAGTCACTGGTGGAGGCTTTGAAGCAGGTGACGGGAATCGGCAGGCGACAGGAGATCGTTGGCGCCCTCTTTGACGGAAACATTGTCTGTCCGGCCCTGCGCCTGGACGGTTTTCGATTCACCTCAACCACGGAAATCTAGGGAGCTTCCTGACATGCAAGCAGTAGCACAGTTGGCGGTGGACGAGGCCCTGCGGGCGGGCGCGGATTACGCGGATGCGAGAGTTCAGCGCTTGTCGATGGAAGAACTTGCCATGCGCGATGGTTCCCTGGTGGGCGCTGACGCGCCGGAGAGTTTTGGTCTGGGCGTTCGGGTGCTCAAAGATGGCGCCTGGGGGTTTGCCGCGGCTCCTGGCAATCACAAGGACCTGGCAGAGGTGGCCCCTGGACTCGCGCGTCGTGCGGTGAAGACCGGACGCGACTTGGGTCGCTTGCGCAGGACGCCGGTAGAACTCGCCCCCCAGGAAGGGCAGGTGGGTGAGTGGCATACGCCGGTTGAGGAGGACCCTTTCAGGGTCTCCCTCGAAGAGAAGCTTGGGCTTATGCGTCAGGCCGATGAGTCCATGTGCGGAAGAGACGAGATCGTTTCCCGCGTGGTCAACCTGTCCCTGAGGAGGGAAGAGCAGTGGCAGGCGAGCAGCGACGGAGCCCGGTTGCATCAGGTCCTGGTGCGAACGGGTGCCGGGCTCGCTGCCACGGCCAGCGCACACGGAGTGGTGGAACGGCGTTCTTATCCCGCATCTTTTTCTGGGAACCAGATTTCTGGGGGGTTCGAGGTGGTGCGTGCCATGGACCTGCCTGGGAACGGCGGTCGCATGCGGGATGAGGCGGCAGATCTGTGTTCCGCGCCTCTCTGTCCCGAGGGCGTGCGTACTCTGATCTTGGGAGGCAGCCAGCTGTGTTTGCAGATTCACGAGTCCGTTGGGCATCCGACCGAATTAGACCGGGTGCTGGGTCATGAGATGGACTTGGCGGGAGCTTCCTTCGCTACCCGCAATCACCTGAGGACCTTGGACTATGGCTCAAGCTGCGTGAACTTGCAGGCTGACTCGACCCTGTCGGGTGGTTTGGATACCCGTGGCTGGGATGATGATTGTGTACCCAGCGGTTCCTGGCCCATTGTGCAGGAGGGGGTTTTCAAGGGGTACCAAACCAACCGTGAAGTTGCTTCAGCGGTGGATGAAGACAAGAGCCGCGGTTGTTCCCGTGCCGAGAGCTGGTACGATCCGCCCATCGTGCGCATCACCAATCTGAGCCTGCAGCCTGGGAACATGAGCTTCGATGAAATGCTGGCGGATACCGAAGACGGGGCGATCTTCGCGGACAGTGTGCGGACATGGTCCATCGACCAGCGCAGGGTCAATTTTCAATTCACCTGCGAGGTGGCGCGCGAGATTCAAGGAGGCCGCCTTGGCCGCTTGCTCAGACGCCCCACGTATCAGGGGAATACGACATCCTTCTGGGGTTCCTGCGACGCCATCTGCTCGGCTGAGTACTTCCACCTCTGGGGTATCGCAACCTGCGGAAAGGGCAATCCCATGCAGGTGGCTGAGATGACCCACGGTGCCGCTCCCTCCCGTTTCCGGGAAGTTCAGTTCATTCAGTGATCCATACTGAGATCTGGTGACTGGCGCCAAAAGGGGAACTCAGGCACACTAGGGGGGCCTGGAGAGGGTCCGTCGCTCGCTCTTGTGTCAAAATGTCTGCTCCAACCTGCCCAAGTCTTGGACGCTCCGGGTTGTACCTCGTGGCCTTCTCGGTTCTTCCGAGTCTGGCCGCCGCTCTCCAGGGTACGCCCACAGTAGCGTTTGCTCCGTCTCTTCCCACCACCCTTGTCGAGGGTGGGGTGGGGGTCGACCTGTTCGTGGAACTGTCTGCTGTTCAATCAGCCGATGTAATCGTGCCCTTCGAATTATCGGGAAGCGCCTTGGCAGGCCCTGACTACGTCTCTACTCCAGCCAGTCCCTTGGTAATTCCTGCCGGAAGCGCTAGCGCGAGTTTGAATCTGGTTGCTTTGGTGGATGGACTACATGAAGGAGACGAAATCCTCGATGTCACCCTCCTGACTCCCATTGGAGCGGACTTGGGTTCCCCTGCTGCGCACTCTCTTCTCTTGCAGGATTTGGATTCAGCGCCGCTACTGTTCTTTGAAGAGCCAAGAACGCTAGTTCTGGAAAATCAGGGTACTGTCATGGTGCGCGTGGAACTCAGTGCGCCCTCGGCTCTGCCCGTGTTGTTCAGCGGACTCGTTGGGGGCACCGCGACCGCCGGTGTTGACTACAACGCCCCGGCTGGGCCCTTTCAGATCGACCCGGGTCTGTTGGTCTACGATGTGCCGGTTGATCTTCTGGATGATGGTGATGTGGAGGGTACGGAGGTGCTGCGCATCGAGCTGAATCCTGCTTTGATGAGTGGCGCGACCATGGGTTCTCCCTGGGTGCACCGCATGCGCATCAGGGATGACGAATCCACCCGGTCGAGCGCTACGCCCATGGGCTTGCAAGCGGTACCAAGCATGGTGGTGTTGCCACAGACGCGGGCTGGCGAGACTTCAGCACCTCAAACTGTTTCAATCATCAACACAGGCCTCACCTCTCACACGGTGCTTGATTTTGAACTGGGCGGCATGCGACCCGAACAGTATGACGCCATGCTTGTTGCTGGCCCCGGACCTCACATCCTGGCCCCCGGGGAATCCACCGAGGTTTCGATCTGGTCCAGTCCAGACACATCTGGGCGACATGGCGCCTTGCTCAGGGTGATTCAAGCGCCAGCAGGTGATCCCGAAACCCTGATCCGCATCGATGGTCTGGCCCTGGGTCCATTGGGGGAGGATCTCTTGGTCTGTGCGGGCCGTTTTCCTGTGATCACTGTGGCGGGGCTTGAATTTGCGCCCGAATTCGGCTCGACAGGTACGGGCACCCAGAGCGCCCACACAGATCCCATCGTTGGCAGCGAGGATGATGCTCTTTACCAGGATTTGCGCGTGGGCAGGCAGCTGGAATATGGATTCAATCTTCCCCCAGGAGCCTACGACCTGACCTTCCACTTTGCTGAGCCAGAGCACAACCTGACCGGCCAGCGCGTGTTTGAAATTGCGGCCGAAGGTCAGGTTCTCTTGCCCGCCTACGATGTGATTGCCTCAGCTGGTCAGGTGCACACTGCGACATCCACAGGTGCACTCAGGGTCCATGTTCAGGATGGGGTCTTGAATGTGTCCCTCACTGCCAGTGTTGGTCAGGCGCTCTTTCAAGCACTTGAGGTACGGGCTGCCGCGGTACTTGAGCTTACCCCGGCGGACGTCCTGGACTTTGGAACAGTGGACCAGGGTCTGCCGTCCCAGTTGCTCTTGGGGGTGGAGAATACAGGTCTCTTTGGTGCCCATCTGACCGGCCTGACAATGGAACCCAGTCTGGGATCGGCCCAGGACTTTGTTGTACAGGTGGACGGAGTTGACTACAGCGGATCGGATCTGGATGTGGCCTATGGCCTGGATTTTTGGATCCAGCCTGGTGAAACCATACAAGTCCCCGTGACTTTCACCCCCACAGAGCATGCGCACCACCACTTCGATCTGTCCTTCAGCGGCGGATTCGATCAGGTGGCGGTCGAGGTGGAAGGTGTGGGTGATGCGGACTCAACTTGGGGGTTTATGCACCCCACGATCTCTCGCAGCCCCACTGTTGTTGTGGACTACAACGCTGACGGGTCTGAGACAATCTTGCTGAGTGGCGCAGAGTCGCACACTCATGAGCCCGGGCGCAGTCTGGTGGGGTATGACTGGGAGTTGAATGGGGTCCCGTTTGCAAGCGCAGTGGAGACGACTTTGAACTTGCCTTTGGGTCCAGCGGATGTGTCACTGACCATCACCGATGATGGCACTCCGCCTTTCAGTGCCACTGTGCACGAGCCCCTGGTGGTGCACTCTGCGGATCAGGTGCCGGAGGTATTGGCGCTCTACTATCACGACCTTTCGGGCAACCCAAACAGTCTTCTGGATGCGCCGCCGGTGCGGGCGGATTTTATTGATCGGATTGCTCTTCTAGGGGTCACTGAGATTCAAGCGAGCATGGGGACCTCGCCTTTTTCTGCGGACGTAATGCTGGAGCTGCGCTGTAGCTTTGATGTGAGCCAGCCAGAGCTCTATCACTTCATTCCGACTGGGGGCAGCGAAACAAGAGTCCTGGTGGATGGCCTCGCTCACAGTGCAGCACAGATGCTGAATCCGGGCCTGCACCAGTTGACGGCGCGTTTCGCGTTGAGCACTTTGGCGGATCTGCCGGTCAATGTGACCGCCATGATCGCTGGCGTTGCTGCTCCGGACTTTGCGGATAGCGTAGTGCACGACGAGAACGGGATCGTTCCGGTGATTCACACCATGCCAACCTTGGGCATTGACACCGGGGGGACCACGATTTTGATCGAGGGGTTTGGGTTCTATCCCCAGGAGCAGATGACCCTGCACTGGGGTGGTGCGAGTATTCCTGCAAGCGCGCTTGAGGCCTGGTCTGCGGATGGCTTGATGTTTCTAACGCCTCCTGGGACGGGAACGGTAAGCGTTTGGGTTGAGACTCCTGCCGGGTCGAGCAATGCTATTGACTTTGAGTACTCACCCAGCGGCCCATTGCCAATCGTCTGGGATGAGCTGATCAACCAGGAGATTTCCGTTTCTCAGCCCACCACTCTGGCCTATGGCCCTGACGGCAGGCTTTACGTGGGGCGGTTGAGTGGTCACATCACGGTCATCAGTCTGGATACGAACTGGGATGTGCTCTCCATGACAACCTACCCGGGAGTCTCCAGCCAGTGGAACAACGACCTGTTGGGGATTGCCTTTGATCCCTACGACTCAGTGGCCGGCGGTGACTTGAAAGTCTATGTGGCTCATGGGGCCCACTATGCGAACGGAGGCGGGTCGTTCTCGGGGCCTTCTGCATACTCCGGACAAGTCAGCATTTTGGAGGGCCCCAACTTCGACAATCCGATTCCCCTTGTTACAGGTCTGCCAGTATCCAATCACGATCATGGCATCAATGGACTTGAGTTTGATCACGATGGGAACCTCTTGATTACTGTTGGAGGTAATACCAACGCTGGAGTGAAGTGGCCCCTGATAGGTGATCTGCCCGAGTCGCCGCTTTCCGCGGCAGTGATTCGCGCCTGGATCAAGCGGGCTGGCTTTGACGGCGTGATCACTTATGAGCTCAGTGCAACAGGCGCTCCGAGTGCCAATCAGGTGGAAGGCGAGCTGGTTGAGGTCAGCGGTGGGAGTGTATCCGTGGTGGCTTCGGGTTTGCGCAATGTCTATGACCTGGTCCTGAGCACCAAGGGGCTGCTCTATGTAACTGATAATGGGCCCAATGCGGGCTATGGGCCTGAAAGCACCGGCCCGAACACCATGGGCGGGATGCCTCACCCCACTGATCAGGATGAACTCGATCTGCTTGAAGATGGGCGCTACTTTGGCCATCCCAATCGTTCCCGAGGACGTTGGGACGCGCGTCAGAATGTGTATCACTCAACTACGGCCCCGCCACTACCCGGGATCTACACGTCGCCATTGACCGGGCTGGCCTCTTCAGCAGACGGAATCGTCGAGTATCGCTCGGCTGCCTTTGGAGGTCAGCTGCGCGGAGACTTGATGGTCCAGAAATGGAACAGCCCTCCTCGTTGGGTGGAGTTGGCTCCCGACGGACGCAGCGTCGAGAACGTTTCTGTTCTGGCCGCCGATGTGGATGGCTTGGACTTGACCACAGGACCCGCAGGGGTCTTGATCAGCGCGGACTTCAGCGCCAACAAGGTGCATTTCATTGCTCCTGCGTCCGGCTTGACAGGGCCTTTGGCAGTCTTCGATGTTCATCCCTGGCGAGCCCCTGAGACTGGCGGCGGGAGGTTCGTGATCGGCGGGCGAAGCTTCGGAAACCTGTCCAACACCAGCGTTTTCTTCGACGGGGTATCCGCCAGTTTGCAGAGCGTGGAGGCCACTCGTATCGTGGGGGTTCTGCCTTCTGTTCCAGGGGCTGCCTCGGCCACCTTGGTGAGGATAACAGTGCAGGTGGGCACAGCCCAGGCGCAGCTGCCCGAGGCGTTCCGCTGGCTGCCCGCAACGCCGGGCTGGTCCCGTGGTGCCTGGTCCAGCGGCACGAACATGCCAGATCCATTGGGCGAGGTGGCCGCTGGGGTCGTTGCTGGTCGTGTGATCATGGTGGGTGAGGGCTCATCCAAGACCTATGCAATGGATATGAGCACGGGGCTTTGGGACGACACCCTGGCCCAGCGTCCTTTTGTTGGTCATCACCACGCAGCGGAAGTTGTGGACGGCAAGTTCTATCTCTTTGGTTCGGTGGGAACTGCCTGGGGCAAGGTACAGATCTACGATCCCTTGACTGACAGCTGGACGACTGGTGCGGACATGCCCTGGGATGCGGGGTCCTGTTCTTCGGCCGTGATCGATGGAATGGTCTATGTTTGCGGTGGCATTGTCGGCTCGAACACCGTGGGCACCGCCGGGGTCTATGATCCAGTCTTGGATAGTTGGAATCCCAATGGGCCTCTTCCCCCCATGCCGACTCCGGTGAATCATGCGGCATCAGCTACCGATGGCACCTATCTGTGGGTCTTCGGCGGTCGTGGGGGAGGTAATTGGCCCCAACCCGGCTTCGACAATGTGCAGCGCTTTGACCCGGCCACGGGTATCTGGCTGGACAGTGCCCAGCCTCTTTCACCCCTGAGCCCCATGCCCCAGGGGCGCGGCGGCACGGGGAATGCGGTCTGGCACGGGGAGCGCTTCTTTGTGATGGGGGGCGAGACCTCCGGCGGCCAGGTTTTTGATGAGGTGCAGGTCTACACCCCCGAATCGGATCAGTGGAGTGCTGATACCCCCCTTCCCACCCCCAGGCACGGGATCTACCCCGTGGTGGATGGCAATCGCATCTTTGTGATCGGGGGCGGCGTGGTGGCTGGTCATTCGGGCTCAAACATCACTGAAGTCCTGCAGCGTTGAGGGGCCAGAAGACTATCCTCGGTGCATGGCTGACGGGAAGGACGCACAGTTCAATAGCTTCAAAGATTTGATGAAGGCTAGGGGTGGAGGCGAGACACCACCTGATGAAAGGGAAGAGCCCAAGGACAAGGGTTGGACCCTTGAGGACGAATACGGCGAACAAGTTGAGCCCAGTGAAGGGGCCATGGATGAGTTGCCGGATGTCGATTTTGGTGCCCGTGCGCGCATCGGCCAGCGTCCTCGTGCCGACGGTCCCATGGAGGCAGGTGCGGCCTGCTATGGAGATGAGGACTCAGACGAGTTGGAACTGCTGCGCTCCTTTCGGGTGCGCACGGTTTTTCCCCCTGATGTGAAGAAGGCCTCTGATGCCCTGAGCAGTGATCCAAGTGAAGAGGACAAGATCGGGCGCCTGGATTTGCGAGGGCAGCAGATCTACACCATCGACGGAGCCGACGCACGCGACTATGACGACGCGATTTCCTATGAGGCGTTGGAGGACGGCCAGGTCAAGATCGGCGTTCACATCGCCGATGTGGGCCACTATGTCCAGGAGGGCAGTGTGTTGGACAACGAAGCCCTGGCCCGGGGAACCAGCGTCTACCTTCCGGATCAAGTGGTACCCATGCTTCCGGAGGCGATTTCCAATGGACTCTGTTCCCTGGTTGGAGGGCGCGACCGGCTGGCTTTCTCGGTCTTCATGGTCTTTGATGCCAAGGGAGAGCGACAGAGTTATTCAGTGGCCAAGAGCGTGATCTGCTCGGTGCGCCGTTGTACCTACACCGAAGTCCAGGGTCTGTTCGATGGCGAGCCCGTGGAGGACTCTCTTGAGGCCCTGCGCGATTCCCTTGAGGGTTTTGCCGTTTGGACCCGCACCCAGCAGAAGCTGCGGGACGCCAAGGGTTCCATGCGCATCGATTCGAAGGAGAAAAAATTCCTCTTTGATAAAAATGGGGAAGTGGAAAGCATCGTGGACGTGGAGAAGATTTTTGCCAATACCCTGATTGAAGAGACTGCCCTGGCGGCCAATCAGGCTGTAGGGGACTTCTTCTTCGAGCGAGGCCTTCCCACGATTTATCGGGTGCACCCTGAAAAAGACCCCGACGAGATCGAGGCGGTGGCCAAGCTGCTGCTGGAGCACGGGATCCGGGTTCCGAGCAAGGAACGGTTGACCGGACGGGATGTGGGTCGTCTGATTCGTCAGGCCCGCCGCAGGCCCAATGCGGAGGCCTTGATAGGGCGCATCATGGGTCTGGTCGAGCGGGCGGTCTATGAGGTCAAGGATCACGAAGATGTGGCCGAGCACTTCGGTCTGGCGCGCAAGTCCTATCTGCATTTCACTTCACCCATCCGGCGCTACCCTGACTTGATCGTGCACCGATGGCTTCATGCGGTCCAGTCGGGTCCGGGGGAAGCCTCTGATGACCTCAGAACCGACGAGATGGTCGAAGATCTGAAAGTGACGGCGGGGCATTCCTCCGCTCAATCCGAAATGGCAGAGATGGCTGAGATTGCGGTCAAAGACCTCAAGGTCTGCCAGTTCATGGAACCCCACATAGATGAGAAACTTGGTGCCAAGGTACTGCGGGTCTCGCGAGGAGGATTGGAAGTTGAACTCAGCGATTTCAACGTGACGGGCTTCATGCCTGCTCGCAGCCTCGGTGGACGCATCCAACTCAAGGGCTCAACCATGACGGTTCTGATCGGCCGTCGCAGCTTGTCTTTTACCGAGGGCTACGCAATCAGCGTTCGTATCAAGGACGTAGACTTTATTCGCTTGCAGATAATACTTGAGCTGGCCTGATCCGAGCTCTTCCCGGCCTAGACCAACATCCAATGCGAACCCTGATCTTCAGCATCCTGTTTTCCCTGCTGGTATTGTGTGCCGTATTTGCGTTTGTCTTTCCGATATTTTGGATCCTATTTGGATTGCTGGTGATCTTTGCTCTGATGGCGACGGCCGATGCGATGCAGACCCGGAGCGCAGTGTTGAGGAATTTTCCGCTGATTGGGCGCATGCGTTACTTGCTGGAGTCTATCCGACCGGAGATCAACCAGTATTTCGTCGAGTCCAACACCGATGGAGTGCCCTTTTCCCGAGAGCAGCGCAGTTTGGTGTACCAGCGCGCCAAGGGGCAGTTGGATACGGTTCCGTTTGGGACGCAGCAGGATGTATATGCACCGGGCTATGAGTGGCTGGCCCATTCGATTGGGGCTGTTCACCTGGACAAGGCTGTGCCTCCAAAGGTGGTCATCGGAGGGGGGCAGTGCACTCAACCCTATGACGCTGCGCTGCTCAATGTTTCGGCCATGAGTTTCGGCAGTTTGTCGAGCAACGCAATTGAGGCCCTCAACAAGGGCGCCCGAATCGGCGGTTTCTACCACAACACCGGGGAAGGTGGGATTTCCAGCTACCACTTGAAGCATGGTGGCGATCTGGTCTGGCAGATCGGAACTGGCTATTTTGGTTGCCGTACCAGTACCGGAGGCTTTGATGCTGAGGCCTTTCGGCGTCGGGCGCTGGATCCTCAGGTCAAGATGATCGAGATCAAACTCTCCCAGGGAGCCAAGCCCGGGCACGGTGGGATTCTGCCGGGCCGCAAGGTGACCCAGGAGATCGCCAATATGCGAGGAGTGCCCGTTGGGCAGGACGTGCTTTCTCCTCCAAGTCATCAGACCTTTGGAACTCCCCGTGAATTGTGCGCTTGGGTAGCAGAGGTGCGCGAAATGGCCGGGGGCAAACCGGTGGGAATCAAACTCTGCGTGGGCCAGCCCGTGGAATTGATGGGGCTGGTCAAGGCCATGCGCGAGACAGGTAATCTGCCGGACTTCATTGCGATTGATGGAGGCGAGGGTGGCACCGGTGCGGCACCTCTTGAGTTCAGTAATTCGGTTGGCATGCCCTTGCGGGAAGCCATCGTCCTGACCCACAACATTCTGGTGGGATTTGACCTGCGCGACTCCATTCGCCTGATCGCCGCGGGCAAGGTGATCAGCGCATTTGATATGGCAGTGCGTCTGGCCCTGGGCGCGGATCTGGTGTGTTCTGCCCGGGCCATGATGCTGGCCCTGGGCTGTATTCAAGCGCGACGCTGCAACAGCAATGACTGCCCTGTGGGTGTTGCTACCCAGAAGCCAGACCTGATCAGCGGCTTGGATGTGGAGGACAAGGCTCGTCGAGTGGCGGCTTTCCAACGAGAAACAGTGGAGGGATTGATGGAGTTGCTGGGCTCAGCGGCTCTGGAGTCACCACGCCAGTTGACTCCAGGCCACATTCTGCGCCGGGTCCGCGCGGGCCAGGTGGGCTCTCTGGCAGACATGCATGATTCAATCGAGCGTGGCAGCCTCTTGTTTGATCCGGTTCCGGAGACCATGCGCGCTGATTGGGAGCGTGCTTCTCCTGACTCCTTTGACCCTTCGCCAGACGCGGCTTGCGCTAGATAGTCTATGGGCAAACCTGTTCTTACTCGGGATCAGTGTCGAGCGGTGGATTCGATTGCCACCCGGGAACTGGGTTTGCCCGGATTGGTCTTGATGGAGAATGCGGGACTCCTTGCGGCGCTTGCTATTCTGCCCGTACTTGAATCCGAGCGGCTCCGGGCTGTGATTCTGGTGGGCTCTGGCAACAACGGTGGGGATGGTTTTGCCATTGGGCGTCAGTTGCTCGTGCGCGGGCAGAACCCTTTGTTATTGGCTTTTCGCCCTTTGGAGAGGCTCAGCGCAGACGCCAAGGTGCAGCGCCGTGCTTGCGAGGCGTTGGGGATGGAGATTGTCGATTGCCCCTTGGTGGAGGAACTGGATCGTGCTCTGCGCGGGGCAGGACAGGAGCTGCTGATGGTAGACGCCGTGCTGGGTACGGGTTTTCAGCCACCCCTGCGCGCGGAACTGGGCAATTGGCTGCAATCTGCCGAGGCCCTGCGCGCGGAACTTCAGCTTCACTGCTGGGCTATCGATCTGCCTTCTGGCATGGATGCGGACCTGGGGACAGGCGCCCTTGTTCGGGCCCAGCGCACTCTGACCCTGGCCGCCTCCAAAGTGGGCTTGCACACCCCAGAGGCGGAACCGTGGTGCGGCGAGGTGAGTGTGCTGCCGATCGGTGTTCCCGATCAGGTGCTGGACCAGGCTGCGCGCAATTCTACTTGCTGAGGCGCAGTTCGATTTCTGCGAAGCCCACCGAGTCCTTGTAGGCGCCCGTGCCGATTGACTCCAGAACGCGGATTTCAAGTTGTCGGATACGGTGCTCTTTGCCCAGGTCCAGAATCGATTTGCGCTTTGGGTCTGGGTTGACTGTGTACTCGGTGGGTCGCCGCTTGTTGATTGAGACCGAGATGCGCGTAGCACTGCCGATGGTGCGTGTTTCCCATAGGGCTTGGGTGGCCGGGCAGAGGGCCAGTTCTGATGCGCGCACAGGTTTTTCAAGCACGATGCGGATCCATCGCTCGGGGTCGTCTCCCTTGCAGAGCCAGCCTGTGCCCATGCTCCCGTCGACCGCATGTTTTTTCGCCCAACCGCCGTTGAGATCGGAACTGGAAAGTACATCTTTGGACGCTTCGCGCAGTAGATTGCGTCCGCCGTCCGTGGCGTATTCGCGCATCCAGGGAGTCAGGACCTCGTCAATGCTGACTTCCATGGGGGGGGACTCCACCGGCGCCTTGTCTTCCACGGATTCTCCAGGGTGCACGAGCCAGACCCTGGCGCGGATCAGGTATTGGCCCGGTTCCTGAAAGCGCTGCTGCATGGCCAGCTTGAGGCCGCCCGCGGGCCGCTGCACGTTTCCCTGTACCGTGCCGATCACTTCGTCACCGGCCAGGTACTCGACCCGTGCAACCCGCGGGCCCCGTCCCTTGTCCTCGGGCCACTCATAGGTCTCAATGACCTTGGGACCATAGCCATCGATCCAGATGTTGAGGGGCACATCTCCTGCAGCACGCAGGCGAACGGCGGCGCCTTTTTTCTTGGTGTGGTACAGGTCTCCCTGTCGGGTGCGCTTGCCCGTACTGGCGGCGGTGGCACGGCGTAGGGCAAGAAGGGTGAAGCAGGTGTTGGGTTGTTTCTCGCCGAAGGGCGAACCCCAGGCGCCTCCCTTGCCCTGCTGGTCCAATACCGAGCGCACCAGCTCGTCGTACCAATGCACTTCTCCGAATACTTCAGTTTCCATCAGACCGCCCGCACGCTCCAGGCCGTAGAGCCAATAGTGGCGCCTGTGCTTGAGTTGGTAGTTCGCTTCAACGCTCGGTGTGGGGTTGTGCTCAAAGTCGGCATATTCCGCAATCCACTCGCTCGCCTGCTTGAGAGCCTTGTCGACCTTTCGGGCGTCCTTTGGTCGATATTGTCCACAGGTTTCAAGCTGCTCACGCGCCAGAATCAGGCAGGCTATGCCTGCGGTCGTCATGGATCCGTTGATCGTGCCGCCGACGCGGTAGGAAAAGCCGGCCGGCCCCCGGTGCACATCTTCTTGGTGCTTGAGGGTGAACTCGAGCAGTCTTCTCCAGACTCGCGGATCCACCTCGACTCCGGCCTTGACGGCTGACCGCAGGCCAAGGGCCGCATACTGGGAGAGGGACATGTCTTCGTGGCCTCCCGGGTAGGAAAAACCCTGCGTTTGAGCTTCGACAAGCTGAGCGGCCAGTTCGTCCATCAGGTCCAGGTGCTTCACAGGGTCGTGTTCGCCAAGGGCCATGAGATAGCAACCCAGTGTGTAGGTTCGACGGTCGTCGTTGTCGCCCAGATAGAGCAGAGCGCGGGTGACTGTGGGGTGATCCTTGGGCAGACCACATTTCAGCAGGGTGTAAAGGCAAAGGGCCGTCTGGCCGTTGACATATGCCCCGCTGTGAAATCGCCAGGAGCCATCCAGGTCTTGTTCCTTGATCAAGAACTCCATACCCAGATCAATGGCCGCATTGACCCGTTGGGCAACGCTTTTCTGGGGTTCGGCTTCCTGCTGGGCCCTGGCTACGGAGAGAAGTAGCAGGGTCAAACCGAATGAGACCATCAGCTTGGGCCTGAGAGTGAGCGCTGGGATCAGCATGGGATTGGCGCCAGCATAGCTCACGGTGGCCACTTGGGGGCCTCCTGTCTGACCAGCCAAAAAGACCTAGCCGCCCTTGCTGTGCATTTCGGACTGGGGGCGGGTACGCAGGTGGCTGGCGGTGGCCAGTATGCCTCGCTCCTCTGCAAGGGCCAGGCGCTCCTCGGCTCCACGGTCTTTGCGCTGAGACCAGATCCCGGCGAGTGTCTGAGCCAACTGTTCGCTGGTCTGGCCAGCTCGAATGGCTGCGCCAAGATCCGTTCCGTCTTCATTGTAGAGGCAGGTGAAAAAGGTTCCGTCTGCGGTCAGGCGAGCACGGTCACAGGTGCCACAAAAAGGTGAACTGGTGGATGCGATAACGCCAAAGGTGCCTCGGCCTTCGATCTGGAAGCGATCTGCTGGTGCAGTCCCGACTTTGGGGGCTGGCTGGGTAGCACCAAATGCCGCTTCGATTCGTTCCAAGATGTTCTCGGACGAGAGCACCTTGTCTCTTGTCCAACCTGTCGCCCCGGCTACATCCATGTATTCGATGAAGCGCAATTCAAGGTCTCGGTCCAGAGCCCAGTCGAGCATGCTCTCCAACTCGTCGTCGTTGATTCCAGCCATGGCGACGCAGTTGATTTTGATCTTGGTTGGGCTGAGTTCCTGGGCGAGGTCCAGCCCAGCCATGACTCGGCTGAGATCCCCGCCGCGCGTCATTTCTTTGAACCGCTTGGGGTGGAGGGTGTCCAGGCTGACAGTCATGCGCTGCAGGCCCGCAGAAAAGACTTCCGCTCCCCGTTCAACCAAGAGAACCCCATTCGTGGTCATTGCCAGATCTTCGATCTCATCGATGCCATCAAGTTGTTCGATCAGGCGCCAGAGTTCTTTGCGCAGGAGGGGCTCACCTCCGGTCAGGCGCACCTTGTTGACCCCCAGGAGAGCTGCCGCGCGCGCCAGGTGGGTGATCTGTCCGTACTTGAGAATGCGTGAGCGGGGGAGCCAGGTGTAGCTCTCTTCGGGCATGCAGTAGCTACAGCGCAGATTGCACTGATCCGTGACCGAGATGCGCAGGGAGCGCATCGGTCTTCGCAACTGGTCTTGGAGAATCGGCAGGTCCATGCTTGGCGTGCAGTATAGGTCCCTGACCACAGGCAGCCCCCCCCTAAAGGAATCGACCCAGCTCGGAACTGACCCCACTGGGAACAAGAAAGCCGACAGCCCCAGAGAGCGGCTGCCGGCCTTGGATCTAGGGGGCCCGAAAGTCCGGACCCTAGGGGCAGAAGACTGCGGATAGCCCTGCCGAGAAGTTGTAGGTTGCTCCGCCAGCGGAGCCGGCGGCCGGGTCCCGGTACCAGAACTGGAAGTTGTAGGTCGATCCGGGCACCACCGCGCCAAGGCCCGCGCTCATCGGTGGCGCGGTGAAGTCCATGGTGCGGAATGCGCTTCCGAATACATCGGTGAAACTCGGGGGCGTAATGCGGAAAAGTCCACCTGAAACGCAGATGAAGCCGTTTCCACCAACAACCTGGGTTTGACCCGGTCCGTAGAAGAAGATGCCGAACTGGTTCGGCACCGATCCGCTGACGATCAGG
This sequence comes from Planctomycetota bacterium, assembly GCA_014238415.1. Lineage (GTDB taxonomy): Bacteria > Planctomycetota > UBA1135 > UBA1135. Next base: position 72,383 of record JABABA010000001.1, read on the forward strand.
TTGAAGCTGTTGTCGCTGATATTGTTCGAGCCGCTGGATGTCAGGGTGCAACCCGTGGGGTTGGAGCTGTTGCCAGCACCTACGCAGTAGGTGCTCGTGCCGCAGTCCTGGGTGATGCGCCAGATCTGGCCGCTTTGCTCCAGGATGTAGACCTCGCCAGCGGCGTCTTCACCGAAGGAGGTGATCTGGGAAATTGTGGCGCTGCCAGGAGGGTTCAGTTCCGCTTGACGCTGCACGACATTGGTGACGCCCGTGCCGTTGTGCTCCATGGACCAGATACGGTTGGAGCAGTAGTCCGCACAGAAATAGGTTCCCTGCAGGGCCGGAATGGCCGAGCCCCGGTAGACAACGCCGCCAGTCACGGAGCAGTTACCTGAGTGGTTGAACTCGAAAACCGGATCAGTCAGGGCGCTGGAACTGCAGGTGCAGCCGGAGAGTCCGGTGCAGTGGGCGCCTTCCATGCAGCGCCAACCGTAGTTCTCGCCGCCCGTGCTGGAGCCGGGCTGGAAGTCGATCTCCTCCCAGGCGTTCTGACCCACATCACCGATCCACAGATCGCCCGTGGCCCGGTCGAAGGAGAAGCGCCAGGGATTGCGAAGCCCAAGGGCCCAGATCTCATCGCGTACCGACCCGTTGCCAACGAATGGGTTGCTCGGCGGGATGTAGGGTGCCGCGGCGTTCACGTCCAGGCGCAGCATCTTGCCCAGCAGATCGCTGCCGTTCTGGGCACGGTTGCCGGGGTCGTTGCCTGAGCCGCCATCGCCCATGCCAACATATAGATAACCGTCAGGTCCGAAAGCTATCTGGCCGCCGTTGTGGTTGCTGAAGGGTTGGCTCCAATTGACAATCTGACGCAGAACTGTCGCACTGCCTATGTTTGGGTTGGAGGTGACTTGATGTTCGGTGACTCGCGTGTTGCCGCCTGGTGATGCCGTGCGCGAGAGATAGAACAAGCCGTTGCTGGCGTAGTCCGGGTGGAACGCCATGGAGAGCAGACCCTGTTCGTTGCCGGTGGAAACGCTCATGTCGACGAAGGGCGTGCCGATGATGGTGCCGGAGGGCAGTTCCACAATCTCTACGCGGCCCGTGTGCTGCTCACACACGAAGACGCGACTCGTGTCGCCCGGCGGCGCGGTCAGGTGCACCGGTCGGCTGAAGCCTTGGGCCAGGAGAGTGGTGGTGAGGGTCTGGGCCTGGGAGGATGAGGCCAGGAGGGCGCTGAAGGCGATGGCAGAGGCCAAACGCGTGATGGTATATTGCATGTCTCGTGGGTTGTGAAGCCGACTGGGGGAGAGCCGTCTATGGTAGACACCGCAGGCCAATTTGGGTGTATTTGATCCCCGGTCAAGGCCAGATCCTCATCCTGGGCCTTGACCGGGGCTTGCTTTGAGACGAGGCTTTGGCCTGGACATGAGACGGACCAGAATGACTTTGCAGCCCGCCCTCTGCCTTGTGGGGCTTTTGGCCTGCGCTCCCAAGGTGCAGGTGACCCGCTATGACGGTGGCCAACCCTATCGTCAGTCCCACTGGGACGGGCACGCCCTGGATGGAATTGAGACATTCTGGTTCGAGAGCGGCGGCCTGAAACGGCGCGGAGCCTGGGTTGACGGGTTGCGTGACGGGCTCTGGCAGAACTGGCGCGAGGACGGGTCACTGGCAGGTGAGGAGTCCTGGCAGCTGGGTGTGCGCAATGGCGGCTGGCGCGTATTTTCTCCCTCCGGTCAGGTGGAAATCGAAGAGGTCTGGCGTGCAGGAAATCGGCACGGGACTTGGGTGCAGCACGATGCTGATGGGATCCCGCAGCATCATTTCCAGTGGGATCAGGGCACTCTTGTGGGCGTCGAGGCCCTGGGCAAGCCTTGAAGCGCGCGCAAACCTCAATGGCTGAGGGCCGTAGGGGTCGATTGAACAACCCCTCCCTTGATCTGCCCTCTGCGGTAGCCGCTCTTCCATGACCTACTTCAAGCTCTTGTTGGCTATTGCCCTACTACTCGGGTTTGCAGCTTGTTCGCCAACTCCTCCTGCGTGGCATGTGGTTCTGATCTCTCTTGACACCACGCGCGCCGATCATCTCTCTTGCATCGCTGGCTCCGATTCAAGAGCTCAAACGCCTGCTCTCGATTTGCTTGCATCGGAGGGGGCTTTGTTCTTGCAAGCTCAAACAGCCGCGGTCACGACCCTGAGTGCTCATACATCTCTTATGACCGGGACCTGGCCCCACAGTCATGGTGTTGTGCGCAATGGGTTTGAATTGAACTCGGTCAATCAGACTCTGGCCGAGACCCTGGGGGCTCGCGGCTATCGCACTCGCGCTGTGCTCGGTTCCTTTGCGCTCGACAGTCGCTTCGGGTTTGATCAGGGCTTTGAGGTTTTTGACGAGACTTTTGATCTCTTGGTGGGGGCTGGCGGCGCGGATCAGAATCAACGCTTGGGCGAGCATGTGACCCGCGCGGCTCTGGCCCGAGTTCGCGAACACGATCAAGACGAGCCCTTGTTCCTCTTTGCCCACTACTTTGACCCCCATGCGCCCTACGATCCGCCTGCTGCCATGAGGGAGGCTCGCGCGCAGGAAATCGGCAGGACGGTGGGGGATCCACTGACAGTGGAGCGGGCGGTCAGGGCAGGCCAGAAGCTTGTGTTGGGGCCAGATGTGCTTGCCCCTGGACTGGCTGGAACTGTTCGAGGGGGGCTTTCCAGGGACCTGGTTGAGCACCATCCTGGAACTGGCGCGGTCTTGGATTCCCAACTGGCTGCACTTTATGCCGCTGAGGTGGAGGCCCTCGATGCTTCTCTGGGTGTGCTTTTTGATGGCTTGCGCGAGGAGGGCTTGTGGGAGCGGGCCATTGTGGTGGTGACCGCCGATCACGGGGAGACCTTCAGCGAGCACGCAGATCGCTGGAACCACGGCCTATGGGTGCATGACACCACGACCCATGTGCCCCTCATGATTCGACTGCCCGCGGAACATCCCGAGGCCGAACGTTTCAGGGGACGGCGCATTTCGACGGTGGTCTCCACTGTGGATGTGTACCCGACCCTGCTGGGTGTGTTGGACATCGAAGTTGGCCCCAGGGTGCAGGGGGTGGACCTCGGGCCGCTTCTGCGGGGGGAGGAATTTGACCGTGGGGCGGTTTTCTCCGAAGCCACCCAGCCCTGGATGGGCCTTGAAGAGGCTGCCCGTGAGCGGGGGCGCTGGGCCAATTCCCTGAAGCCCCACAGTGTGCGCAAGGGGCGCTGGAAGTACATCCGTGCGCCCTACCTGAAGCTTGAACAGTTGTTCGACATGGAGGCAGATCCAGGGGAGCAGAACAACCTCTTTCATGACCCCGCCCTGGCGGAGATCCTGGCTGATCTGCGCGGTGAACTTGGTGCCTACCAGGAACTGGAGAATCCGCTCTCCTCGAAATTCAACAGCACACAATTTGAAGAGACCCGCGCGCGGCTGGAGGCCATGGGTTACGGAGGCGGCGCGGAGGATGGGCCGCGCTAGCTGGAATTGTCCGGGTGCTAGTCTTTGAGCTTGACGCCTTTGGGCAGTTGCGCGGGCAGGTTGCGCAGCACTTCGTCGAGTACTGCCTGGCCCTGTTCTCCTTGGAGCCCGTCGGTCAGGACCTTTTCATTCAATTGCAGGGTGCCCGTGAGGACCCCATCGAGCATACCCTGCAGGCTGTCAGGGCTGAGCACCTGCCAGATCTCCGGGGGTAATTCGGAACGCAGGGCATCGAGGCCTGCGGCTACGATCTCGCGCATGACTTCGCGTAACAGACTGCTGCTGTTTCCTGGTTCGGCGGCGCTCAGGTTCAGTTGCAATGGGGGCAGGGTGACCTCCCAGGAACCCACGCCCAGGGGCAGATCTTCAATGGTCAGGGATGCTCTCAGGCCACTGACCACCACTTGATCAACAGCCAAGAGGGGCCCCGGGTCATCTCCATCGGGCTGAGTTTCATTTGTTTCCTGATCGCCCCCGGTCGAAGAGATCTGCTTCAAGAACCACTGCAGGTTTGAGGCCGTGCCCTTCTGCAAGAGACGCAGTTCAGTTCCCTCCAGTCGGATTTCCTTGATCTGGATTACATCCTTCAGCACAGAAAAAGTCTCTAGCTCAACACTGGCGTGCCCTACCCGCAGAAAAGCGCTCTCTCCAAATCCTGGCGGGTTGGGGATCAGGAGTCCATTCATGCCCACACGAGCTGAACTCGCGGAGAGAGAGAGGGGCACCTCTTCAATGGTGGCCTGGACTCCAAGGGCAGATTGGCTGCCGTACTGGACGGCGGCTTTCGAGGCGGCGGGCAGAATCTTGTAGAGCGCGATGGCTGCAACCGCAATCAGCACGAGCCCCGGGAGGGCCAAACGAATCATGATCTTCATGGGTATCTTCGCCCATCAATCTAGTTCTGACGCCCGGCGAAAGCTAGTTGCAGAAGGTGACGAAAAGCCCCTGGCTGAAAGCAGCACCAGCGGGGCTGGCCGGGTCACGGTAGATCACCTGCAGGCCACGGGAACTGCCCACCATGGTGGCATCCACGGGCAGGCTGAAGGCGGCCTTGCCCAAGTTGTCCGTCAATTGGGTGCCTCGCCGCACATAGGGGCCGCTGATCAGCAGCACGCCTCCCAGGTGGGGCACACTGGCGGTTCCGGGACCTTCCCAGAGAACCGCTAGCTCACCCGGGACCGCGCCGGTCAATTGCAGGTTCAGGATCGGCAGATCGGGGGCGTTGAGGGCTATCAGGCTTGCCCGCTCGCCCTGGGAATTGAGGCTGCCCAGGCCATAGGGGATTGGCGTGGCGCAGGCGCCCAGATTCAGATCCAAGGTGCTGCTGGCCATCTCCACCGGGGTGCTCCTGCCGAACAGCTGCCACAGATCATAGGCGTCCTGCCCAGCATTGTTGGTTTGGTTTTCATCCCGCAGGAATTCTATGTACTCGCGAGTGGTTGTCTGGTGGAAGAGAGCGACCTCTGCGCGCACGGCAGAGGTGGGCAGGGCGAACATGGTCTCATCCCAATGCTGCTGGTCCTCGTAGTTGTAAGCCACCACATCAGCGTCGATGGCCGAGTAGCTGGAGTTGGTGAAGCCCCGCGCAGGTATGCGGTTGTCCAGCAGTACCGTGTTGTTCAGTACGAAGTGAAAGCTCGGGCCTGCGGGCACGCCCGTCTGGGCGGCCATGTAGGCGTCCAGTCCCTGGTGGATTTCGTAGACCTTGGTGTTGGATGTGTCCAGGTCGGCGGTGGCATCGTCATAGCTTCCGTGCTCGCCAACCAGCTGGTCCCCAATGTCGAAGAATTGAACCTGGACCCACATGCGTCGGCCTTCACCGTAGCCGGTGGGCAGACGGTGCCCCGTAAGGTTGATCACGCGAACTACCAATTGGCCATCGCGTTCAAAGGTTTCGAGCTCTGCCGCGCTCTGCATCATGTTTGTTGTGCGCTGGGAGGCCTCTTGCACCAGGCTGTCGCTCAGCCCCGTTTCATAGTCCGGGTAGATGGCGCGCACCGCTTTCAGGACCCATGAATTGGCTCCGTTGAAGAAATGCCGCGGCATGTCCGGGCGGAACGCGCCGCCCAAGCCGGGTGAGCAGGCTGTGGCGTCAGTGGTGGGCATGTGGCAATCCTGGCAGGACTGGACCAGCGGTTGGTTGCCGCCAAAGCGTCCCCCTGTGTCGATGGGCGCAACCGCGTAGACGCTGCGAGTCCATTCGCTGAAGGTTCTTTCGACGGGGTACATGTCCGTCTTGTCCATGGTCGGATGCGCCGCGTTTAGATCTGACAGACGGTAGCCGAGGCCCGAAGGCCGTTTTTCCAGGGCCGGGTTGGAGACATCGTGGCAGGTGCCGCAAAGCATGGACTCCTGATGGAAGGGTGACTGGCGGAATTCGTGGTAGGGGAAGTTGGCTCCCAGATCAAAGGGTCCCCGGCGCCGGTCTTCGGGATCCAGGATGAACATCCCCGAATGGGGCTCCACATTCAAGGGGCGCGACATGCCCGCCAAAATGCCCGCGTCCTCAGCTGGGTTCAGCGGGTCGAGTACTGGATCAACCATGCGGTGGCAGAAGTGACAGTTGACCCCGTCGAAGTCGTTGGTGAAGGGATCGAGAGCGGATCCGTCAGTGGGGATCGTGCGGCCCTCCATATGGGCTCCGGGCATGTGGCAGCGCATGCACAGATAGCCCGAGCCATCCAGATCCTGCTCGGCGATCGCCAGGGCGGCGAAGAAGATCGGGTCGCGGCTGCTCTGGGCCATCATGCTGGCCTGCCAGGTGGCGTAGGGCTCCACCTGTTGATCGTAGTTGCCATGACATAGGGCGCAGGCCTGGCCCGATTGCAGGTAGTCCACGAATTCGCCTGGCTGGGAGCCTGCCACCTCAAAGGCCCGGATGTTGCTCTGGGGCGTGCTGCCTGGGGTAGCGTCTGTCAGACTGAAGATCAGGGTCAAGGCAATACCTGCAGTCACAGACAGGGTGGTCTTGGGGCGCATCATGAGACTCATCGAGGGGAATACGATCCCCCATCTTGTTTGTACCCCACCAATTCAGTCAAGGGGAATTTCGACGGGTCTCTTGTCTGGATACTTTTCGGGCCATTCTTGAGCCGGAGGCATCCAGGGTGTTTTTGTTCCTGCGCCGAAGCTGGCGTGCAACCGTGCGGCTCCTTTTGCGTCTTGAGGGTTGGTGGTTTCGATCCGTCCCCATTTGGAGCGGAAGGGCCCCCTGAACCAACTCTTGATCGATGAATACCCAGCACAATCTTGCTCCGGGCACCCTGATGGCGCTCACTCTGGCGCTGTTTTCCAGTGCTCCGCCCTGTTTTGCCGAAGCAGGCCCGCTCTTTGTTTCTTCGGCACCCGCCTTGGCCGAATGTCCCAGATTGGGCATTCTGGAAAGGGCACCGAACCGCAGCACTCTGGTGTTTCGGGGAACTCGTCCCGGCCAGATCTTGCGCCTCTACGGTCGCTGGGAAGATCCGGGCACCTCGCTCATGCCTCCCTGGGAGACACTTGCCCTGATCCCAACGGACGGTCTTGGGCAGGCTCGATTGAACTTGCCCAAGGGTGCCTTGAGCGGGTGGACCCTCAGGGTGCGAGGCCTGGGCTCGGCCCTCTGCAGTGTGGACCTGTCCATCTCGGGCCAGCCTTGGACACCCCCGGGGGTCATGGCTGGCAGTCTGCCCGACCGGGAGCGGTCGCGGGGATCAGGTGAGATCATTGTGAGCGAGATCATGAAGGATCCGGCTCAGGTCCCGGATGCCCAGGGGGAATGGTTTGAGGTCTTCAATACCACCAACGGGCCAATTGATATGGAGGGCTGGATTCTGGCGGATCAGGGCTCGGACATGACCCTGCTGGACAACGGGGGCCTGGGCATCATCGTGCCTGCCCGGGGATATCTGGTCCTGGGCCGTGAAATCGATCCGCAGTTCAATGGTGGCGTCCTGGTGGATGCGGTCTGGTCTTCCTTCACCCTGGCCAACGGGGCCGACGAGGTGCTTTTGGCCCGGCCCAACGGGTCCCTGGTGGATCTTGTGGCCTATGGCTCAGCGCCCGGCTGGGTGGATCCGGTGGGGGCCAGCTTGCAGTTGTGCACCGATCGTCTGGCAGTCAACTGGAACGACTCCCCCGACCACTGGTGCGAGGCCCCGGTTTCCTGGGCAGGAGGCGATTTTGGCAGTCCGGGGGTTCTGAATCCCCCCTGCCCCTGAGAAAGGTGCGTAGCCCAGGACGCGAAGGAATTGGGCGTGGGCTTCCGGGTGCCGGGACACTAGCATGCCTCGGATGCGATACTGCAGCACCCAGCCACTCGGTTCTTCCTACGCTTCCCGGGCGTTCTTGTTGCTTCTGTTGGCTCCCACGTTCTTAGGTTGCTCGGACGAGGGACAATCCGAAGCCGGCGCTGACCTGACTGTCGAGTGGTACGACCCAGAGACCAAAATGGTCAAGAAGAGCGAGGGTCGGCAGGGGTACGGCCGGGAAGAGGGGCAGTGGAGCTACTTCCATGAGAACGGCAGCCTGGAGCGGCAGGGTTCCTTCGTCTCAGGAATGAAATCAGGTGTCTGGACCGGTTGGTATCCCAATGGCGCCGTAATGAGGCGTGGTTCCTTTGTGGGGGATCAACCGGATGGTCTCTGGGAGGAGTTCCATCCCACAGGAGTGATTTCTGCGCGCACAAGCTGGGCTAATGGGCAGATCATTGGCAAGCAGCAGAGATTCTATCCGGATGGTGGCATCCGGACCGAAACCCCCTTTGCCAAGGGCGTACCCCACGGTGTGGAAGTGGTCTATCACCAGGGTGGTGAAGTGTACTGGGCAAAGAACATGGTAAATGGCATGGCCGAGGGTGAATCGGTTGCTCGGCACCCTGGCGGTGGCTTGCAATTCATCGGGACTTTCAAGGGGGGCAAGCTGGTCGGGGACTGGCATTACTGGCATTCCGGTGGCGAATACAAGGGCCTGCGCACCTACGACGAGACAGGCACGAACCTGGGCACCTGGCTGGACTACGGCCCCCAGGGTCAAGCGGTCATGAGTCGGGCCAATGGGGACGACGGCAGTATCCTGGCCCAGCAGTGGACGCCCGCTGGGCAGCGGCTCAGTTATGGCGAGGTCAATCCCGAAGGCCGCCCAGTGGGGACCTTCTTTGTTTGGAAGCCTGACGGCAGCCTGAATGCAGCACTCTCGGGAATTCACGATGGCGAGCGCCGCACCAGTCCTCTGGCTCCGGAAGATGTGGTTCGGGCCGCAGAGCTGGCCGCCATGCCTGACGCTCCCCCTCTCCGGCCTTCCGATGCTCCGCGCAGGGAAGACTTTGATCCGGGTCAGTGAGCCTCGCTTTCATTCCCTTTGATCCCACCCGAATCCAATCCACTCCCCTTTCTCATGACCACCATGACCCACACCGATAGCGATGTATGGGCCGCGATTCAGGCAGAGCGCGAGCGTCAGACCGAACAACTAGAGTTGATCGCTTCCGAGAACCACACCTCTCCCGAAATCATGCAGGCCATGGGTTCACCCCTGACCAACAAGTACGCGGAGGGCTACCCCGGCCGACGCTACTACGGTGGCTGCGAGCACGTGGACACGGTCGAAGACCTGGCTCGCAATCGGGCCAAGGAGCTTTTTGGTGCGGAAAGGGCAAATGTGCAGCCCCACAGCGGGACCCAGGCCAACATGGCGGCGCTGATGGCCCTGTGTTCTCCCCATGACCGTGTTCTGGGCATGTCCCTCGATCACGGGGGTCACTTGTCCCACGGCCACCCCAAGAACTTCTCCGGTGTGTTCTATGACTTCCACTCCTACGGAGTGCAGAAGGATGGGGAGCGCATTGACTACGAGGCTCTGCGAAAGCAGGCCAAGGAGGTCCAGCCCACGGTGCTGCTGGCGGGGGCATCGGCTTATCCGCGTCTGTTGGATTTCGAGATTTTCCGTTCTGTTGCTGACGAGGTGGGGGCGGCCCTGATGGTGGACATGGCCCACATAGCTGGGCTCGTGGCCGGGGGCGTCCACCCATCGCCAGTGCCTCATGCTGAGGTGGTGACCATGACAACCCACAAGACTCTGCGCGGGCCCCGTGGTGGCCTGATCGTCTGCCGTGCCAGTCACATCAAACAGATCAATTCCGCAGTCTTCCCCGGAGGCCAGGGCGGTCCACTGATGCATGTGATCGCCGCCAAGGCGGTGGCTCTCCGAGAAGCGCTGCAGCCAGCGTTCGCGTCCTATGCACGAGAAGTGGTCGACAATGCTCGTGTGCTCGGGGAAACCCTGCAACAACGCGGTCTGCGCCTGGTCTCAGGCGGCACGGACAACCATCTGTTGCTGGTTGATGTGGGTTCGGTGAATTTGACCGGTGCCCAGGCCGAAGACCTGCTGCATGCGGTGAACCTGACAGTGAACAAGAACCTGATTCCCTTCGATCTCCGTCCTCCCATGGAGGCTTCGGGCATTCGCATTGGAACCGCTGCGGTTACCACCCGTGGCCTGGGCCAGTCAGAGATGCGGCAGATGGGGGGCTGGATCGCGGACATCTTGGAGAATCCCGCTGACGAGCAGCAGCGAGAGCGCATCAAGGGGGAAGTTGCGGAGGTTGCTCAAACCCACGCGGTTCCCCAGGTCTGAATGATCCCGAGCCCTATTGGAATGTGATCCGCAGGGCCTCGGTGAAGTTCGAGGTTGGCAGCAGCAGCAGGTCCCGGTACCAGACCTGGAAGTTCCAGGTCTCGCCGGGCAGCACCGCTACCACTGGTTGCATGGGCATTTGGCTCAAGTCCACCTGATGGGTGAAGCTGCCGCTGGTGCCGCTATGCATCACGTTCTGAATGAAGCGGCCGATGGGGGTTCCCATGCAGAGGATTCCGTTGGAGCCTCCGGGAAAGACGTTCCAATCTTCGTTGCGCGAGCAAAGAAGGTAGCCGAACTTGTTGAGGGGCAGGTTCTGGGCCGTCAGGGAGAGGTTGTTCAGGTTCGGATCCAAAGACCCGGCGGCGATCAGGGAGGCGGACGTGCCCGTTGAGTTCGTTCCCGCCGGAGAACAGAACCGCTCGCCCAGGCCGGGCGTGCTGGAGAGAACCAGGTCCCAGATTCCACGGCCGTAGGTGCCAAAACGCATGATCCCCTGGGCGGGGACGGACTCGATGCTCCAGTAGGTTGTGGCCGGTGCTTGGGTGCCCATGGCATTGGACCAGACCTGGGTGCTGGCATCCATGTGCCAAGCTCCCGCCTCGGTTGCCGCATAGAGATCATCACTGCCGTCTGCTGCCCAGGCCACGCCATAGACCATGGTCTGGGGCAGTCCCTGGGCCAGGCCCTGCCAGCTTTGACCTCCGTTCACCGAGATGCGCACTCCCGGAGTGGAATAGCCTGTGCCGCTGGCGGCGATGCGATTGGGATCGGTGGGGTGCGGGGCAATGCAGTTGCCATAGAAGTAGTGGGAACCAGGGATTCCCACAGAGCCCTGGGTCCAGGTCACGCCCCGGTCCGTGGACCACCACAGTAGCCCCGCATTGTTGGCTGCCCAGGCCAGGTCAGGATCCGTGGGACAGAAGGCCATGGCCGAAAGGTAGCTGCCCGATCCCACGCCAAAGTCACGGGTCGAGTGATGCACTTCGCTCCAGCTTGATCCAGTCTTGTACTGTCGCCAGAGATAGCGCCCCAGGAAGAAGAAGCTGTTGGGTGTATCGGGATCTGCCACTACCGGAGGCAGCCACAGGTGCGAAGAGCCCTGGGGAAAGTCCAGGGTGCTGAGTGAACTCGTGGCCCCACTGGCAATCAGTGTGAAACCAGGATAGGTGCTGTAGACCCGGTCCAGAGAACCATCAGGGCTTGTCAGATGGCCATAGTCTCCTGAAATGATTTGGCTGAATCCCGTGGAGGGCCCGCTCCCGGTGGAATGGGTGCGCATGCCGATCTGGTAGCCCTGATCCTGGGTGCCGCCGTGGATCCGATTGGGATTGCTGCTGTCGGTCAGGGTCGAATAGAACTGCCCGACTCCTAGACCCAGCAGTGAGAGGTTCTCAACGTTGTGCCCTTCGTCCGTGGAACGGTAGGTGCCGCCATCGGTGTTGAAATAGACGATGTCGCCGAAGGCCGGACCATCCGGGTGGGGCAGTACATTGATTGCCCGCAGGTCTGCGTGCAGTCGCTGGGCGGGATTTCCGTAGTACTCGCCCCAACTGCTGATTTGCTCCCAGGTCTGACCACCATTGCTGGAGGTGTATCCATTCACTCCACCTAGAACCAGGGCATCCCGGTTGGATGAAAAACCGACCATTGAATTCTGGCTGCCCCAGTATTCGGGCGGGGCTGCCATGGCGTTGAAAGTCCAACCGCCATCCAGGCTGCGGTAGGGCACCCAGCTGTTTCCCTCTCGAGACGTCAAGTAGAGAGCGCCGCCACCGGCTTCGGAGCCGGTCAGGTGTCCTTGGCTGGCACCGCCAGGGCCGTCACGGACGGTGAATTGAAAGCCTCCGTCAAGGGAAACTCGGATCTTGTTGTTGTGGTAGAGGAAGATATCCGTTCCTGCGCCGTTGCCCACCTGGGGAACCCACAGTTCTCCAGACCAGGGGGTGGGCCAGGTCTTGCGCACGCTGAAGGTCTGGCCCAGATCCATGGAGGCCAGAAGCGCGTTGCCTCCGTTCCACTGTCCATAGATCAGGACCGTAGGCAGTCCGTAGGGCAGCAGGACCAGGCTGCGCACATCCGATATGCCCCCCAGGCCTGAGGGCACGGTCCAGGTGGATCCCTGATCGTCGCTGCGATAGATCGAGCTTCCCTGGCGCGCGATCAAAATGTCTGCATCGCTCAAGGAACTGGGCGGCACCACAACCAGACCATCAAAGCCCCCGAAGAGACCTTCCGAAAGGGGCGTCCAGTCAGCCCCATCCATCGTGCCGCGCCAAAGCCCGCCGTTGGCGGATCCCACATAGAGCAGCCGTTCTCCATTGCGCTCGGGCCCATAGGCGGCGCAGCGTGTGTGCCCCGAGATGTTCTTGCTGCCTACTTCAAACCAGGCTCCGCTCAATCCGCCGGCGCCCTCCGGGGCGCCTGCCAGGCCATTGCGGCGCAGGCGCTCCGCTTCCTGGTTGGCCTTCTCAATGCGGCGCCAGTCCACGCCTGGAGAGGCAATGTGCATTTCTTCGATCCACCGTCGGCGTGCAGCCTGATCGGCGCCCCCCTCATCATCGGCCTCCACAGGCCCCGGATGGCCCAACTCACGGGGCCGTTGGGTGCGGGGTCCGGCAATCGACAGCAGCATGAAACCCAAGGCCATGAGTGCTCCGGCACAGGCAGGCAGGCTGTGGTGGTTTTTGAATTGCATGACTGGTTCGTTCTAGAAGGGAATGCCCGCGCTGTTCAGCGCCTGCTCCATCTTGCCCTGAGTCGGGTTCTGAATCACTCCGACCTCGGTGATAATTGCCGTGACCAGATCTCTCGGTGTCACATCAAAAGCGGGGTTGTAGATTTTGGAACCTTCTGGTGTGATGCGTCGACCGAGACCGGAGGCGATTTCCTCCGGATCCCGTTCCTCAATGGGGATGTCCGCTCCTTCGATCAGGCTGGCGTCCACCGTGGAGAGGGGCGCCGCCACATAAAAGGGTAGGCCATGGTGTCGTGCAGCGATCGCCACCCCATAGGTGCCGATCTTGTTGCACACATCTCCACCCCTGGTAATTCGATCGGAGCCCACGATGATGCAATCTATGCGTCCTTCAGACATGACCCGGGCGGCCATGCCGTCGGTGATCACAGTCACATCGATACCGGCGCTGGAGAGTTCCCAAGCGGTGATCCGCGCTCCCTGCAGCAGGGGCCGGGTCTCATCCGCATAGACCTTGATGTTCTTGCCAGCTTCCTTTGCCACGTAGATCGGTGCCAGGGCAGTACCCATGCCGCCCGTGGCCAGGGCTCCCGCGTTGCAGTGGGTCAAAACCGTTTGGTCCTGGCTGAGCAGGGCCGCTCCGTGTTCGCCGATGCGGCGGCAGGTGTCCCGGTCCGATGTGTGGATGGCGAGGGCTTCATTCAAGAGGACCTGGCAGAGCTCAGCGCCTGTGGCGCCCTCCCCATGTACCGAGCGGGCTTTGGACCGCATACGGTCCAATGCCCAAAACAGGTTGACCGCAGTGGGGCGAGCCTCGGCGAGCTGATCGCAGGCTGTCTCCGCAGCGGCCAGAACCTCGTCCCCGCTGGATTCGGGCAGAGAACCGATTCCCAGAACAACCCCATAGGCTGCCGCCACTCCGATGGCTGGAGCCCCGCGTATAGCCAGCCTGCGAATAGCCGCGACCATGTCCTCGACGGTTGAGACTTCGATCACTCGGTGCTCAGCAGGCAACAGGGTCTGCTCGATCATGCGGACGTGCCCATCGAGGGCGCCGTGCCAATGAAGGGTCTCGGGGTGTTGGCTCATCGAGGAGTCATTCTAACCCCGAGGGCCATTTTTTCGGAGACAACTCTTCCCCCGCTGCCCGGCGCTGCTGTCTGGGGCAGGCGGGGCGCAATGGGGTCTGGAATTTTCTGGCCGACGGGGCTCAGAGTTTGCTCTGCAGGCGCGCATCCTTGGCGCGCACCGCCTCTGTCTGCTGCTGACGATGCTCTTCAATACGCTTCGCCAGATTCGGATCGCTGACCGCTAGCAGGCGGGCTGCGAACAGAGCTGCATTCACAGGTCCGCCGGAGTTGGCTCCAAAAGTGGCCACGGGCACTCCTCCGGGCATCTGCACCGTGGCCAGCAGGGCGTCGAGTCCCCCCATGGGCGGGTTGTCCATGGGAATTCCCAGCACAGGCAGGCTCGTGTGTGCGGCTACGACTCCAGCGAGGTGTGCGGCGCCTCCAGCGGCACAGATGAATACTTTGATGCCCCGTTCAGGTGCCTCGGTGACGAACGAGGCCACATCGTCCGGGGTGCGATGGGCGGACATGACTCGTGCTTCAAACGGGATTTCCAGACCACGTAGGGTCTTGAGACAACCCTCAAGGCGCGGCAGATCCGAGTCGGATCCCATCATAAGAGCAACGCTCATGACTGCACCCCTGCGGGCACTTCGCCGGTCAAACGCTTGCAGATATCCAGGTATCCCTCCCGTACGCGACCCAGGATTGCCGGGTCCAGATCCGGGGCGGGGGCTTCCTTGTTCCAGTCGAGGGTCTCGAGGTAGTCCCGCAGGATCTGCTTGTCCAGGCTCGGGGGCGAGCCGCCGATCCTGTACTGGTCTGCCGGCCAGAAGCGGCTGGAATCGGGGGTCAGGGCTTCATCGATCAAGGTTACTTCGCCGTTGTACGTGCCCAGCTCGAACTTGGTGTCCGCCAACAGGATTCCGATCTTGGCCAGTTCTTCGGTGCCCCGTTGGAACAGGTCGAGCGCAAGTTGCCTGCCCCCTAGCCAGCGTTCGCTGCCCACAAGTTCTTCTGCTTCGCTGGGAGAAAGAGGTTGGTCGTGGACCTCGTGCTTGGTGGTGGGGGTCAAGAGGGGTGCGTCCAACTGTTCCGCCTGTTGCAGGCCTTCGGGCAGGGGCAATCCGCAGACGCTGCCTTTTTGTTGGTACTCCTTCCAGCCGGAACCGGTGATGTAACCGCGCACCACCCATTCAATTGGATCGGGGATGCAGCGCTTGACGATCATGGATCGTCCGCGCAAAAGGTCCTGCCACTCGTTGTCCAGGGTGTTCACATCTTCGATGCGGGTGGAGACCAGATGATTGGGAACCAGATCCTCGGTTCTGGCAAACCAATGCTCGGCGATGCGCGTCAGCACTCGACCCTTGTCTGGCACCCCATCGTGCATGACCACATCAAAGGCGCTGATGCGGTCGGTGGTCACGAACAAAAGGTGGTCCGTGTCAAGAGCATAGATGTCGCGAACCTTGCCGCTGGCGACCTTGTCCAGGTTTGGAGGGCACTGGGTGTCGCCGAGGTAGGCAGGCGTGATGGAGGAGGAAGGACTCATGGGGCGGACAGTATGACCCCAACATGGGCAGGCTACAATCCGAACCATGGCAGAACAGGTCAGATTGCTGGGAGTGGGGGGCCGCCTTGGGGGTGTGGTCAGGGTTCCTGGTTCGAAATCGATTGCCCAGCGGGCGGTCCTGCTGGCAATGGTTGCTCACGGGAGAACCCGTTTGAAGTATTTGCCTGACGGGGAGGATGTGCGCTCGGCTATAGGCATGGCCACGGGCACAGGGCCTGCGTCCGATGCAGGGGTGCCCACGGTTCTTGAGTTGCAGGGCACTCCACCGGAGGCCGGGGTCAGTCGGGTTCGGCGCTGGACTGTGGGGGAGTCTGGCACCCTGGCCCGCTGTGCCACCGCCCTGGCTGCCATTGGATTGGATCCCGGTGGGACGACGGAGATCCATCCCAGAGGCAGCCTGATGAACCGTAGAAGTCCGGCCCTGATGAGCGCCCTGGAGTCGGCGGGGGCCTGCATAGATGAGTTGGGGGTTCAGGGGGGCTGGCCGCTGCGGGTGAAATCCTTGCAGCCGCCCGAGGAGATCTTGCTGGAGAATCCGAGCTCGAGTCAGGAGGTGAGCGCATTGCTCCAGGCTCTTGCGGCCTGGCCAGATCCCAGGTTGCTACGGGTGCGTGGAGTGATTCCAAGTGAGCCCTATGTGCATCTGACCATTTCTGTCTTGAATGAGTTCGGGGCTGAGGTGCATCTTGAATCCTTGTCGGTTGATGAGAAATTGTTCCATGTCAAAGGACCTGTTCATGCCCCAGAGCGGACGCTGGTTGTTGAGCCGGATGCGTCCGCGGCAGCAGTGGCTCTCGCTGCGGGTTGCCTGTCAATGGGCGAGGTGCGGGTCGAGGGCTTGGGGCTTGATTCGTCCCAGGGAGATATTCGTGTGGTCGAATACCTCAAAGCCTTTGGCTGCCAGGCGCAGGAGAAGCAGGTTGCCGGACAGGCCGCCCTGTGGGCTTGCGGAATCCCTACCCGTGGCGTTGATTTGAACCTGTCAGGGGAGCCGGATCTTGCCCCGGTGCTGGTGCCTCTGGCCGCCGCCGCGGCCAAGGCCGGGCACGGCAGTCGCATCCGAGGGCTGGGAACCTTGGACAGTAAGGAGAGCCCGCGGCTCGCCGGCCTGGTCCAGGGTCTGGAGGCCTGCGGCTTTGGAGTGCGGGCTGGGGCAAGCGAATTGATCCTCGATCCGGGTTGGAACCCGGTCGCGGACCCTTTGCTGGACGCCCGTGGAGACCATCGCATGTTCTTCGCCTGGACCCTGCTGGGATGGGTTGTTCCTGGCCTTCGAATAGGGGGTCAGGAACATGTGGCCAAGTCCTGGCCAGACTTTTTGACAGACTTTGCCTCTGCAGGGGCGGAATGGGTCCAGTTCTAGGGCCTCAAGGAGCTAGGCTTTGACCACCCATGGTGTCCCAATCTGCTTCCACTCCTGTCCCTAGCGGCCCGATCCTTGTCACCGGGGGTGCAGGCTATGTGGGATCCCACGCGGTGCGCATGCTGAATCGTGCCGGGGTGCCCCTGGCGGTCCTCGACAACCTGAGCGCTGGCCATCTCTCGGCGGTGCCCAAGAAGGTGCCCTTCTTCAAAGGGGACCTGCTGGACGAACGTCGCTTGGACGAGGTCTTTGCTGAGGTCCGACCCCGTGCAATCTTGCACTTCGCTGCGCGCTGCTATGTGGGTGAGTCTGTGCGTGATCCAGACGGTTATCATCTGGTCAATGTAGAAGGCACTCAAAGACTGCTCATGGCAGCGCGGCAAGTGGAGGTCAAGGAGTTTGTCTTCTCTTCCACCTGTGCCACCTATGGGGTGCCTCTGGGCCTACCCATCAACGAGGACCATCCCCAGAACCCA
This sequence comes from Planctomycetota bacterium, assembly GCA_014238415.1. Taxonomy (GTDB): domain Bacteria; phylum Planctomycetota; class UBA1135; order UBA1135. Next base: position 89,668 of record JABABA010000001.1, read on the forward strand.
ATCAGTCCCTATGGGGAGACCAAGCTCAAGGTCGAGCACATGCTGGCGGCCGAGGAGAAGGAAGTGGGTCTGCGGTTTGCATGCCTCAGGTACTTCAATGCCGCCGGTGCCGATCCAAGTGGCGTGCATGGGGAGGATCACCGCCCGGAAACCCACCTGATACCGCTGACCCTGCAGGTGGCCCTTGGGCAACGGGAGCAGCTCTCTGTATTCGGAACCGACCACGACACCCGGGACGGTACCTGCATTCGGGATTATGTGCACATCGATGATCTGGCAGACGCACATCTCAGGGCTCTGTCCGTGCTTCAGTCCGGGCACGAGTCCCTGGCCTGCAACCTGGGGACGGGAGAGGGGGTCACCGTGCGAGAGGTGATCGCCATGGCCCGCAAAGTCAGCGGTCACCCAGTTCCATCCCTGGACACCTCTGCCAGGGAAGGGGATCCCGCCGGCTTGATCAGTGATGGCAGCCGTGCGATCTCCATGCTCGGCTGGGTTCCGCGACGATCGGATCTGCGGACTCTGCTGGAGGACGCCTGGCGTTGGCATCGAAAGCACCCCACCGGGTATCGGGACTGAGGGAGTTCTTCGATTCGCGGCGTGGGCTCGTTACCCTTTCCCCCTTGCGTTTCTCCCCAGCACAGTTAGTGAGAACACTGTTCTTCCCGGTGCGCCCCGGGCCCAGCTTGCGGCCTCTGGTGCCGATGGGTGGGTTCGGGGTCCTTGGTCTGCTGGCCCTGGGGGCCTGCGGCGGGGCAGAGGGGGGGTCGGGCGGGGCGCCCCTGGTCTTTGATGTGCCCTTGTCCAAGCAGGAGGCCGTCGAGCCGTCCGCGAGAGGGTCGTTGGAGGTTCAGGGCCCTGCGCTTGCCCAGGATGCAAGCACGGCTCCCGCGGGGACTCGGCTGTGGGATCAATTGAACGGATACGACCGTCAGCTGCAGGGGGAGGTGGAGGCTGCGGTCTATCAGGGCCTCAAGGCGGCCAAGACCCATGGCAAACTCAAGAGCGCAGATTGTCGCGTTGCGGCGGTTGTCCTGGACCTTGCGCGGGGCAAACAGGTGGTGGCTCTCGGCAGCAAGCGTGCTCAGCGGCCCGCTTCCAACCATAAGATTTTGACCGCCATCGCCGCCCTTGCACTTCTGGGGGGCGATGGATCATTCGAGACTCCGATCGAGGCTCTGGGGACAATCGAGGCCGGGACACTGCGCGGTCAGCTGGTTCTGCGCGCGGGGGGAGATCCTGTCTATGACCGCAACCACGAGAATGCCATGCCCGCCTGGGCGAAGGATGTGGCTCAGCTGCTTGCGCGCGCAGGAATTCAGCGCGTTGAGGGCGATCTGGTTCTGGACACGGGGACCTATGCAAGGCCGGCGCCCGCACCAGCCTGGCCCAGCAAAGGGGAGCACTGGCAGGAATACTGCGCACTGGCTGGCGGTTTCAGTGCCAACGCTGGTTGCCTGAGCGCGGTGCTTCAGTCGGTTCCGGGGATGTTGCGCGTGCGCGTCCTGCCCCCGGGGCATGGCCTGCAGGAGGAGATCAGCGTGCGCAAGGGGCCGGCCAAGAAGGCTTTGGACGTGCGTGTGGGAGTTCAGGGCTCGCGCGTCATCGTGGGGGGCACGATTCCCGCAGGGATTCCCAACTGGTCGGCTCGCTTCGCTCATCCCGATCCGGTGGCACTCTTTGGGGGCGCTCTCCTTTTTGCTCTGGGCCTGCATGGGGTGGAGGTCACCGGCGCAGTCCGCCTGCAGGTAGATGCGCCCCAGGGGACTCCCCTGGGGGTGATTTCCCGGCCTGTCGCTGGGCAATTGGAGGCTATCCTTCTTGATTCCAACAACAGTGTCGCTGATCAGCTGTTCTTGACCCTCGGCGCCCGGGTTGGGGATGGCTCACGCGCTGGTTCCCTGGGAGCGGTGAAGACCGTCCTCGCGGATCTGCGGCTGGCTTCGGGCAACCTCGTGATGCTGGATGGTTCAGGGTTGTCACGGGAGAACCGCGCGACCCCGCGCCTCCTGGCGGGAGCCATGGCGAGTTTCTCGGAACAGGATCCTGCCGCCTTTGATTTGTTTCTCCAGGCCCTGCCGTTGGCCGGACGGAGTGGGAGTTTGGCCAAGCGCATGGGCAAGGGTGCCGCCTTTGAAACCGTGCGGGCCAAGACCGGTTTTATCGGCGGCACCAGTGGGCTCTCTGGGGTTGCGTTGGAGGATGGTGCTCCCCGACTGGCGTTCTCGATTCTGGTGGAGTATCCGCGCAAGGCCGGCCTCAACGCCCGGGCCTGGAAGCCCATGCAGGACCGCATCGCCCAGTCACTGGCTGCTTGGATCAAGTCGCACCCCAGTCCCCCAACCCAGCGCTGAGGAAGATCGCATTGACCTGGAACGATCTTGACACCCTGGCCTTGGATTCTCCCTGGAAAGCAGATCTGAAGGTCGCCCTGGACGCGGCCCAGGAAGCAGGGCAGATTCTGATGGGGCACCTTGGGCACTTGGACCCCTCAGAGATTCGCTCCAAGAGTGCGGAGAGGGATCTGGTGACCGCTGCGGATGTGGCTGCGGAGAGAGTCCTGGTCCAGCGCCTGCGGGCGGCATGTCCGGGTCATGCGATCGAAGCGGAGGAAGAAGTCTCGGACCCTGCCGATGACCGACCTCGCTGGTTTCTCGATCCCCTTGATGGAACGACCAACTTCGTGCACAGCCTGCCTGCCTTTGCGGTCTCCATGGGGCTGTTCGCCGATGGCCGTCCTGTAGCCGCGGTTGTGCACGCACCTCGCTTGGGGGAGACTTTTTGGGCCCTCGCGGGTTGCGGGGCATACCTGGAGTCCAAACGGCTTTGGGTTCGTCCCACCAAGTCCTTGGGAGATGCGATCCTGGCCACTGGTTTTCCTTATCGGCGGGGGCAGTTGGCCAACCCCAACTTGGGGAACTTCTGTCACTTCTTTCCCCATGTGCGCGGGATGCGGCGTTTTGGGTCAGCGGCATTGGATTTGGCCTATGTGGCTGCGGGGCGGCTGGACGGCTATTGGGAACTGCACCTTTCTCCCTACGACGTGGCCGCCGGCGGGTTGCTGGTGAGCGAGGCCGGGGGCCTTGTGACTGATGGAGTGGGGGGGGCGGGCTGGTTGCGTGGGCGCAGCATTGTGGCTGCCGGGCCGGATTTGCATTCCCTCATGCTGGCAGGTTTGGATCTGGACGGGTTGACGGAAGAGCGCTCCGGGACCTGAGGTCTCTGGCCCAGTTGGGGTTGCTAGAACAGCGTGGCTCAATTCCAGGTGGGGGGGTACCATGCGTAGCTTGGACCTCTTGAATCCCAACCCGATCAAGGTCGTCAGGCAGAATGGTTGGAAGCGGAGCAAGGGCCCTCTGTGCACTATGACCCAGCTCCCCGGCCCCTCCCAAATCCGCATCCGCGGCGCTCGGCAGCACAATCTGGTTGGGGTCGACGTGGATATTCCGCGTCATGCTCTGGTGGTGGTTACCGGAGTCAGCGGTTCTGGCAAGAGTTCATTGGCATTCGACACTTTGTTCCGTGAGGGTCAGCGGCGCTTCCTTGAGACCCTGTCTTCTTATGCGAGGCAATTCCTGGGAGATCTGCGGCAACCGGAAGTCGACTCCATTGAAGGTCTGGCTCCTGCAATTGCCGTGGATCAACGGTCGGTGCCGCGGGGATCGCGCTCTACCGTCGGGACCCTGACTGAAATCACTGATCATCTGCGTATTCTCTATGCGCGGGCCGGCACCGCTTACTGTCCTGGCTGCGATGAGCCAGTGACCTCGCGCACTCCTGAGGCCCTGGTGCAAGAGATCCTGGATGCCCACAAGGGTGATGCAATCCAGATCGGTGCCCCGGTGGTCCGTAGCCGTAAGGGTCATCATCAGGGGGTGTTCGAGGACCTGCGCAAGCGTGGTTTTGTTCGCGTTCGCGTGGATGGGGTGATCCATCGATTGGAAGAGGTGCCGGAGCTGGGGCGCTACAAGTTGCATGACATCGAAGTGATTGTTGATCGCCTGCGGTCGTCTTCAGACAACCTGGCCCGCCTCAGGGAAAGCGTCCAGCAGGCCTTGGATGTTGGCGCGGGCGACCTGCTGTTGATCGCTGGGGACGAGGTGCGTTTGCTTTCCACCCAACGGACCTGCCCCTCCTGCGGGGACGATGTGCCTCCTCTGGAACCGCGGCTGTTTTCATTCAACTCGTCGGTGGGGGCCTGTCCCGCATGTTCCGGCCACGGTGAACGGCGCCAGGCGAGCGAGCGTTCGGTGGTGGCCGATCGTACCCTCACAATTCGTGAGGGGGCTCTGGCTGTTACCCGCTCCAAGGGCGGCGCCCTGCTGTTTCCACGGGCGGACTTTGCGTTTCTGGAAAAGGTTGCCAGGGCACACGACTTTGATCTCGACACTCCCTGGGAGGACCTTGGCCCCAGCGCCCGACGGGTGATTCTGCGGGGCGCCAATTCCAAGAAGCGCTTTGAGGACAAGAGCTCCTGGGCGGGGCAGAAGTCCTCGGGTTCGGTCGTCTGGAAGCGTCGCTGGAAGGGGGTCATTCCAGCCCTGGATCGGGCACGGGAGCGGGGCACCCGCCGCAAGATGGTGGATCGCTTCCTGGCGGTGGAACCTTGCAGAGATTGCCAGGGCGCGCGCATTGCTCCCGCCCCGCGAGCCGTGCGCGTGGCTGGCGTCCGTCTGCCGGAACTCACTGGACTGCCCGTGGATCAACTGCCTGCAGCTCTCAAAGCTCTCAAGCTCGACCGGCGGGAAGCGAGAATCGGTCGCGATGTGTTGAGCGAAATTCAGCGACGTCTGACATTCCTGCTGCAGGTGGGGCTTGGGTACCTCTCTCTGGATCGCGCGGCGGACACCCTTTCCGGGGGCGAGGCCCAACGAATTCGGCTTGCCGCGCAATTGGGTGCGGGTCTGCGAGGGGTGCTCTATGTGCTTGACGAACCCTCGATCGGGCTGCATGCAAGGGACCACGCAAAACTGCTTGAAGCCCTGCGAGGCCTTCGGGATATGGGCAACTCGGTCGTTGTGGTGGAACATGACGAGGCGACCTTGCGAGCCGCGGATTGGGTGGTGGACGTGGGTCCCGGAGCGGGACGCCATGGGGGCGAGATCGTTGCCTTCGGGCCTCCTCAAGAGATCGCCAAGGCTGACACGCCCACAGGACGCCTGTTGCGAGGAGAGTCTCTCAAAGCGCCACGTACCACTCGCCGCCCGGGGAATGGAAAGTTCCTGCGCCTGACTGGCGCACGAGCCTTCAACCTGAAGGATGTGGATCTGACCATTGCTTTGGGCACCCTGACCGCCGTAACCGGGGTCAGCGGCTCGGGCAAGAGCACACTGATCCAGCGCACCCTGCGTCCTGCCGTGGAGCGCCATCTGGGTCGCGAGGTAGCAGATCCGGGAGACCATGATGCGCTGGAGGGGCAAACGGCCATCGATGATCTGGTTGTGGTGGATGCGTCTCCTATTGGCCGTACTCCACGCTCTAATCCCGCCACCTACACCAAAGTCCTGACTCCGATCCGGGATCTGTTCGCTTCATTGCCGGAAGCCCGTTTGAGGGGCTACTCCAAGAGCCATTTTTCATTCAATGTGGAAGCGGGTCGTTGTGAAGCCTGCCTGGGGGCCGGGGCCAAGCAAGTTGAACTGCAGTTCCTGGCGCCAGTGACCGTGCCTTGCGATGAGTGCGGCGGGCATCGCTTCCAAGAGCAGCTGCTCGATGTGGCCTACAAGGGGCACTCCATAGCGGACGTGTTGGCTTTGTCAGCCGAGGAGGCCTTGGAATTGTTCGACGGTCATACTCTGATCACTCGGCCCTTGGCCTTGATGGTGGAGGTGGGGCTCGGGTATCTGACTCTGGGCCAGCCTTCTACCACGATTTCCGGAGGCGAGGCACAGCGGCTCAAGCTGGTGTCCCATCTGTCCAAGCGGCCTCGCGGGCAGGTGCTGTACCTTCTCGATGAACCCACCACAGGCTTGCATCATGACGATGTGGCCCGGCTGGAAGGGGCCCTGCAACGCCTGGTGGATGGGGGCCATACGGTGGTGGTCATCGAGCACAACCTCGACCTTGTGACAGCTGCCGATCAGGTGGTGGATCTTGGGCCTGAAGGGGGTGTTCTGGGTGGACGGATTCAGGCGTCTGGGACACCTGAGGAAATCGAGGCCTGCGAAACCTCCTATACCGGTGCGGCCTTGCGTGAGATCGCCAAGCAACGGCGAGGGAAGAAGCCGGCCGCAAGGGGCAAGATCAAGCGCAAGAGCAGCGCGAAGAAGGGTGAACTCATCGAGGTGCGAGGGGCCCGCACTCACAACCTGACCGGCGTGGATGTGGATCTCCCCCGTGGTGCCATGACCGTGATCAGTGGCCCCTCAGGGTCCGGTAAGAGTTCACTGGCTCTGGACACAGTCCACGCCGAGGGCCGTCGCCGATTTGTGGAGTCACTTTCCACATATGCCCGTCAGTTCCTTGGTCTGCGAGACCGCCCGCCTTTTGACTCCATCGAGGGGCTCGGCCCATCTGTGGCCGTGGAAGCAGGCGCGGCCGGCGCGCAACGGCGCTCCACAATTGCCACCAGCACTGAACTGCATGATCAGTTGCGGGTGCTCTACGCCCGGGCTGGAATATTCCGTTGTCCCGAACATGGACAGAAGCTCACGCCCCGGGATGCTGCCGGGGTGACCCGCAGTATCCTCGCGGACTGCGCGGATCTCTCCAGGCCAAAGGGTTGGCTGCTTGCCCCGATCACAGATCAGCTGCCTGCCCCGGACAAGCGGGCCGAAACCCTCGAATCTCGCCGAGTTGAGTGGACCGCTGCAGGTTTTCTGCGTCTATTGGCAGATGGGAAAGAATTGCGATTGGACTCGGATCTGGAGCCCCTGGTCGCAGCCGAGCAGATTGATCTGGTGGTGGACCGTGTGGCTTTCAATGCTTCGTCGAAGGCGCGGATTGCCGATGGGGTCGAACAGGCTGCCGCACTCGCCCATGGACGAGTCAGTGTGCTGATCAAGGGTGGTGCGCGCTTGGAATACTCTACCCGGGGCGCTTGCACCCAGTGCGGCTTTCAACTGAGTGCACCCATGGAGCCGCGCCACTTTTCCTTCAATACTGTGGTTGGGGCCTGCGCCGATTGTCACGGGTTGGGGGCCAGACCAGTGTGTGATGTGAACCTTCTGATCGCGCACTGGGATCGTTCGGTTCTGGAGGGGGCCTTGGCTGAACCATTTCCCCGTTACCTGGTGCGCGGCAAGGGCTTCCATGAGCATCTTCTCAAAGAGGTTGCAAGCGTGCACCGCATCGATCTCACCAAACCCCTGAACAAGCTCTCTCAAAAGAAAAGGGACCTGCTCCTGCATGGTCTGGGGGCCAAGCGGGAGTACACGGTTCAAATCAAGAAGAACTGGAAGACCGCCGAGTTCGAGCAGCGATTCCGGGCGGAATGGACGGGCCTATGCGGGCAGATCGATCGCTGGTCTGCGCGAAGCGATGACCCTTCCTGGCGCGAGCGCCTGGAACGTGTGATGGTGGAACAGACCTGCCCTACCTGCCAAGGTGAGCGCCTTTCGCGCGCCGCCCGGGCCGTGACCGTGGGCAGGAAGCGCCTGCCAGAGGTTCTGGCCCTGGATGTGGACCGCGCTCTTGGGTTCGTCAGGAAACTGCGAATCCCCGGGGCCAGGAAAGCGGTGCTGGGGCCGATTCAGGCAGAACTCCTGGCACGGCTCTCCATGCTTCAGCAGGTTGGGCTGGGCTATTTGACCTTGGACCGTTCCACTGGCACCTTGAGTGGGGGAGAGGCCCGGCGTGTCCGACTCTCCGCGGCGCTTGGCTCGGAACTCGTGGGAGTGCTCTATGTGCTGGACGAACCCACCGTGGGCCTGCATCCCGCCGATGTGGATCAACTGGTGGGGGCCTTGCATCGCCTGCGCGATCGGGGCAATACCCTGCTTGTGGTGGAGCACGACGCTGCGGTCATTCGCGCGGCGGATTGGGTCGTTGATATGGGGCCAGGAGCCGGAGAACTCGGGGGTCAAGTGGTTGCGAAGGGGACTCCTGCGCAGGTGGCGCGCTCCAAACGGGGCTCCACGGGTGAACTCCTGCGGGGTGAGATCGATCTAGCCGCCTCTGTGCAGGCTCTCGAGTTGCAAGGGGAACCTGTTCCACCCTCCGATCCGATCCGTTTGATTGGTGCCAGACAATTCAATTTGCGCGGTGTGGACTTGGAAGTGCATTACGGCCGCATGCTTGGTCTCTTGGGCCCTTCCGGTGCGGGCAAGAGCACACTGGCGGTGGAGTGTCTGGTCCCAGCTCTACGCGGAGAAGATCCCGAGGGCCGTTGGCATGAGATCCAGAACGCCGAAGCCGGCACCAGAGTTGTGTTGGTGGACGCGGCACCCATCGGTCGTTCCCCCCACAGCGTGCCCGCCACCTACGCGGGAGTCCTGCCCGGTCTGCGTGAACTCTTCGCCCGCACCCCAGACGCCCGTCGTCTGGGCTTCACCCAAAGCTACTTCTCCTTCAACTCCAGTCGTGGTCGTTGTCCCGCTTGCGATGGGCGCGGCAGTTCCCAGGTGGAGATGCAATTTCTGGCTGACATCTGGCTGGTGTGTGAAGAATGCGAGGGCAAACGCTATCGGCCCGAGGTATTGGAGGTTCGCTGGCGAGGGATGACCATCGCTGAGGCCCTGGCCCTCTCGGTCGATACGGCTTGCGAGGTTTTTGGTCACCAGTCTTCTATCCAGGGCCCCTTGGCTTCTCTGCAGCAAGTAGGCCTGGGGTATCTGCGTCTTGACCAATCCTCCACAACCCTCTCAGGTGGTGAGGCCCAGCGCCTCAAATTGGCCGCTGAGCTGCTCAAAGCCGAGCAAGGCAGCCGCAGTGTGCTGGTCCTGGATGAACCCACAACGGGTCTTGCAGCCTGCGATCTGGTGCACCTGGCCCGGGCCCTGAGGCGCTTGGTCCTGCTGGGCAACGCGGTGGTACTGGTGGAGCATCAGATGGACTTGTTGCTTCTGTGTGACGATCTGCTGGAGCTCGGGCCGGGGGGCGGGGCCAGCGGAGGGCGGGCAATTGCTACTGGCACCCCCCAGGAAATTTGCCACAATGCGCAGTCTGTCAGCGGTCCTTACCTTCTGCGAAACACCTCCCCAGTGGCTCCTCCCTCCACCAAAAAGAAAGCTCGCAAGGCCCGCAAGAAGCCCCGCCCCAAGCAGATCAAGGGGTCCAGGGCATGAGGTCCGACAATCCGCTCATCGTTCAGCCGGACCGCTCGCTGATGCTGCATACGGTTCGCAATGTGCTGGATTCTGATGGCAATCTACGTAAGGACAAGGAGGGTCGGCCCCTCACGGAAGAGCACCCGCGCTACCAGGAGGCTCGGGATCGGCTGGCAGTATTTGCCGAGTTGGCCAAGAGCCCCGACTACCTGCACACCTACCGTTTGAACACGATTTCGGTCTGGAACGCAGCTGCCTTGGGGGTCACAGCGGAGGAGATGCTCGCCACCCTGGAAGACTTGTCCTGCGTTCCGATCCCTCCCAACATTGAGCAGGAGCTCAGGGAATGGGTCAGTTGCTATGGCGTTCTGCGCATCGAACGCAGGGAAGTGGGCTTTGAGTTGATTTCCATTGATCCAGCGCTGGTGCCAGATGTGCTCGCCCACGAGGCGGTCCGCAAGCATTGCACTCTGGGCGCTGAGGGCGAGGTCTTTCTGGACGATCTGCAGCGGGGTCTGATCAAGCAGGCCCTGATCCGGATCGGCTTTCCCGTGGACGATCGCGGGGGCTATCTGGATGGGGACCCTCTCGACATCAAACTACGACAGACCTGCCTCTCGGGCGAGCCCTTCGCTCTTCGGGACTACCAGAGCGGCGCGGCCAAGGCTTTTCATGCGGGGGGGACTGAACTAGGCGGCAGTGGCGTGGTGGTGCTGCCCTGCGGTGCAGGCAAGACTGTGACCGGCATGGCTGTGATGGAACTGGTGGGGGCAAAGACCTTGATTTTGACCACCAACACCGTGGCCGTGCGGCAATGGTGTGAAGAGTTGCTGGACAAGACCGAACTGACCAGCGATCAGGTAGGTGAGTACACTGGTGACGAGAAAGTCATCAAGCCAGTGACCATCACCACCTACCAGATGCTCACCTGGCGCCGCTCAAAGGCCGGTGCGTTTGAGCATTTCGAAGTCTTCTCCTCCGAGAACTGGGGACTGGTGATCTACGACGAGGTGCACCTCTTGCCCGCACCGATTTTCAGGGTCACGGCAGACTTGCAAGCCCGTCGTCGCCTGGGTTTGACCGCCACCTTGATTCGCGAGGACGGCAAGGAGGACGAGGTTTTCTGCCTGATTGGTCCAAAGCGCTATGACGTGCCCTGGAAGGTCCTGGAATCCAAGGGGTTTATCGCCAGCGCATCCTGTGTAGAGGTGCGCGTTCCTTTGGATGAGGCCATCCGCCAGGTCTACCTGGGGGCTGGTGCCAGGGCACGCTTCCGCGTGGCTTCAGAAAATCCTGCCAAGAGGGAGGTGGTGCAGAACCTGATCAAGCGTCACCCCCATGGTCGGATTCTGATCATCGGTCAGTACATTGAACAACTCGAGCATCTGGCCACCATTCTGCGCGCGCCTTTGATCACTGGAAAGACCCCCAACGCCGACCGGGAAACTCTCTATGAAGCTTTCAGGACTGGTAGCGAGCGTCTCTTGATCGTGTCCAAGGTGGGGAACTTCGCCATCGACCTGCCCGATGCCAACATAGCAATTCAGATCTCCGGTACCTTCGGCTCGCGCCAGGAGGAGGCTCAGCGCCTGGGCCGCATTTTGCGTCCCAAGAGGGACGGCTCCGGTGCGGTTTTCTACTCGGTGGTCACCGCCGGAACACGGGACCAGGAGTTCGCAGAGAAGCGGCAGTTGTTCCTGACGGAGCAGGGTTACACATACGAGATTGCGGAGGCCGCAAGCATGTGCGCCATTGATGAGGAGGTCTGTTCTTGAAGGATGGCAATCAGAATGGCCGCGCGGCCGTCCAGAGCGGAGCGCGGCAGAATTGGCGCGGGCTGGAACAGGTCCTTGACGATCTCAGCTCAACGGATCTGAAGGAGGCCTGGCGTCACTGGGCCGGGGGCTCTGAAGGCTCTCTCCCCCGTGCCTCGGCAGACTTGCGCACTCAAGTATTGGCCTGGGCCAAGAATGGTGAGCGCGCGGACCAGCGCTTGGCCAGTTTGGGTAAGCGCAGTGTGGCCATCGTTGATCTGATCTTGGATGCCCCGCGTTATGAGTTGTCATTTGTGGATCTTGCCGGAGCCAAGGCTTTGGCCCACCTCTCCCAATACGACCTGGAGGCGTCTTTGGCCACCCTTGTCAGGCGGGCCTTGATCGAGGAGAGCACCTCCAACTCAGTATCCACGGCGGGAGCGCGCGCGGTCTCAGTTCCTTTGGATCTGGCGGATGCGATCCTGCGATATCGTCGCTCCCAGCGTTCTGGAGTCTTTGACAGCTTCACCCTCCGCGGTCACCTCGACCGGATCTATGACGACGAAAGTTGCACCCGCCGCACATCACCCAAGCGGCTGCGCGAGTTCTACAAGATGTACTCAGGGGAAGCAGCATCGGTGGCCCGGGTGGAGCGTCTGCCTGAGGGTTTGCGGGAGTTGGTCACCAAGGCGATCATGGAGTTCGGCGGCCTCTTGCCCCAGGCCCTTTTTGATCGCATGGACACGGAGTTGCCCCACTGGAATGGGCGCCGTTGGGCCAAGATCATGGAGGAATCCTTGGTGGGCACGGTCAGCACGCTGGATATGGGGCGCTATGGCATCCAACACAACGATGAGACTCTCATTGTCTTCAATGAGGTGGCTCTTGGCTGGCTCAAGCGCGTAGCAGTCCCCGGTGATCCGGATCGCCCTGCGGAAGAAGCGGGTCTGGGGGTCGATCTGGTTTCCAATCTGACGCGGTTTCAGGCATATCTGATCGAGAACGATGTGCGCTTCACGGTCAAGGGGCAGATCTTCAAGACTACCGAAAAGCGCATTCTGCACGACCTGATCCCAAACCCCGGCCGGGAGTTGGAGCGTTCTGAAATCTTGAGTTTCATGTATGCCTTCAGCCACACCCGGGGGCTGGTGGATCGAACGGGAGAGCGGACAATCACGGTCACTCCAGGGGGCCGAGAATGGGAACCTCGCAGCCTGGACGAAAAGCTCGAAGATCTGCTTGAGTACGTGCTGGAAGAGACATCTTTGGGGGGTGAGCCCTACCATCAGATCGCCATGCGTCGCATCCTCCTGCGTTTGATGCGCCGGGTGGAACCGGGCATCTGGTACGACTTGATGTACCTGCCTTTCCTGGCCCGCAACCAATACCTGTCCCATCTGGACGAGCTCGCTGTGGAGGACTGGTTCAGGGCCCGTACTGCTGCTGGCGGTGCATCCGTGGGCAGTGAAGATCTGCAACGGCTTTCCTGGAACCTGGTGGGCTGGATGCGCAAGCGTCTCTACCTGCTGGGCTTGATTGATCTGGGCTACGACGCCAAGGGGCATCCGGTAGCCATGAAAGTTACACCGGCTGGTGCCCGGCACTTCGGCATCCGGTGCGCTGAAGGGGAAGGCCCCTTGCTGCGCAGCCTGGTGGTGACGCCGGACTTCGAAGTGGTGCATTTTCCCGAAGAAGACCAGTCGGCTCTGGTGCATGATCTGGACCGTTTTTGTGAGCGCGAGAAGAGCGGAAAAGTGCGTCACTTCCGTATTACTGAACGGTCGCTCAAGCGCGCCCTGCGTGAGGGCTTTCCCCTCAGCAGAGTGCAGGCCGTACTGGAGCAGAACTCGCGTACGCCGGTTCCTCAGAACGTGCTCTACTCGATTCGTGATTGGGCGGTTCAGGCGGGGCTTCTGTTCCTCTCCAAAGACCTTGTATTGAGCACAACAAATGGGGATTTGTCCAAGCAGGTTGGCGCTGACCCAGGTGTGCGTCCGCTGATCTTGAGGCGGAAGGATGAGTTCAGCATTCAGATGAAAGCCGATGCCAGCCCCAAGCGTCTTGGGGCGCTCCTGCGTGAACTCGGCTGGTTGGTGGAACTCGAGTGACTCCTCGGCTGCCACCACCGATCCTGGCCTTGAGCTGTGGCCAGGCGCTGAACCTCAGTCCCGCAGATTTGGTGGCACGAGTGGAAGCAGCGGTTGAGGCGGGCCTTGAGGGTCTTCTTCTGCGTGAGCGGGCGTGGAGCGATGGGCTCTTGCTGGAAACTGCACGCATCCTGCGCCGCGTGCTCGGAGCAGGCTGGTTGGGGCTCAGCGATGCGCCCCATTTGATACGGGCCAGCGGAGCGGATGGGGTGCATCTTTCGCACCGGGCTCTGACCGCGTCAGAAGCGCGCGCTCTAGTGGGTGCTGATGTGGCTATTGGGATCAGTGACCACCGGTCTCATGCGCGTGAAGATGGGTCAGATGCAGACTACTGTTTCCTGTCTCCGTTGCACGCTGTTCAGGGCAAGGGGCAACCTCTGGGGGTGGAGGGGATGATCGAATGGGCTGGTGAGTGCGCCCTCCCTGCATGGGCACTTGGCGGTGTTGGTCTTCAGGATCTGCAAGCTCTACGCGCTGGTGGCATGGCGGGGGCTGCCTGCTTGCGCGGGCTCTTGGCCCAGTCAAATCCCGGTGAGGCCTTTATGGCCTTGCGTTGTTCATGGGGGGATGTCCAATGACCCGCAAGGCATTCCTTGTTCTCGCGCGCCGCGCTCTCTTGGTTGTGATGCTTGGGTGTGGCTCCTACCTCTACCTTCGTTTTGACGGCAGTCTGGCACCTGGGATAGCCGGCGGTCCGGTCCAGCGGGTCCTGGTGGATCGTTGGGCAAGACCCGGAGTCGTTGGCGAGCGTCTCCTGTACCGTGACCGGGCGGGTTTGTTGGCTCAGGGCTGGACCGTTCGTCAGTCCGGCGCGAAGCTGATTTTGGCCCCAGCACCCTTCATCGAGGTTCCTCTGAGCGGTCTGGAGGTTGGCGTGGATCGAATTCGCGGGCGCGTCATTCTGGTTCTGGGGGCCGCTGAGGTACCCTTGCGGAGCGATGGCCTGGAGTGAGCATCAACTGCACCGCTGGCTGGCCCAACGGCCACGTCCCAAGTGCCTGAAGACGCCCCTGGGTCATGACGCGGCCCAGCTGAGGGGGGGGGCCGATGCGGTGCTATGCGTGGACGCCTGCGTGGAGGGCGTGCATTTTGATGCGGCCACTGCGCCTTCCAAGGTGGGGCGCAAGGCGGCGGCTCGTGCACTCTCTGACCTGGCTGCCTGCGGTGCGGTTCCGAGGGCTCTGCTCCTGGGATTGCGCGCTCCAGGCGAGGCCGGGAGCCGTCGCTTGCAGGCCATGATCGTGGGGCTTGATCGGTTGGGTCAGGAGCACGGCGCACCCTTGGTTGGTGGAGACGCATGTTGTGCACCGGGACCTGTGGGTTTGACAGTGACCGCCCTTGGTTCTCTTGCGCCGGGTCAGAAAGCGCTTTCCCGAGCCGGGGGCCGAGCAGGTGACCTGCTTCTCCTGACTGGTCCCGTGGGTGGGTCTCGGGCTGCCCGTCACCTGAGCTTTGTGCCGCGGCTGAAAGAGGGCCGCATGCTGGTTCAGGCGGGAGTGCGGGCGATGATGGATGTCTCGGACGGGTTGGCGCTGGATTGTGATCGCCTGGCCCGCCAATCTGGGTTGGCTGTGGATTTGGACCTCGGCCGGGTTCCCGTGCATGCTGATGCCCGGAGAGCTGCCAAGAGCGATGGTCGCAGCTCCATGGAGCATGCCTTGAATGACGGGGAAGACTATGAGCTGTTGGCCTTTTTACCTCCTGCCAAGCGAGGCCTGTTGGAGCCAGGAGGTTTGCTAGAGCAATTTTCCTGCATCGGTCAAGCCCGCAAGAGCCCCTCGCCCGGGTTGTTTCTGTGTCAGGGAGATCGTTGTGATCCATGGAGCGGGACTGGGGGGTGGTTGCATGGTGCGTGAGGTCATCCTGCGAGAGATCATCAGCCACTCCAGTGAGCAGACCCTGGCCATTGGTGATTGGCTCGGGCGCGAGCTTCCGTCGGGAACCCTTCTGGCTCTTGACGGAGATCTGGGAGCGGGCAAGACAACTCTGACAAGGGGCATTGGTCAGGGTCTGGGTGGATATCCGGTCAGCAGTCCCTCTTTCACATTGCACGATCTGCATGAGGGCGGGCGCCTTTCTCTCTCCCACTGTGACGCCTGGATGGAAGGGCGCGAGGTGGCCTTCCTGCGGGACGGGGGCAGCGAGTGGCTCGCGGGGGAGGGCATTTGTGTGGTGGAGTGGGCTGAACGCGTGCGAGAGTGGTTGCCATGCCCCCGACTTTGGGTGAGACTCCTGCACCGTACCCCTGAAACCCGTCGACTGGAGCTGCGGGTGCTGGGGCCTGATGGAGCCCCGGAGGGGCTGACCCAAGTTCTCCTGAACCTGGTCGAGTGCCTCCCGGAGAGTGGAGAATCCCCGTGAACCCTTTCTCGGCTCAGCCGTTGGGGGACTGTTGAGTGCCCCTAGCCACCCCGACGAGGACCCCCTGCTGGCCCTCGCCCAGGGCAGGACGGCACCCTTCGAGGCTTTTGTCCACACCCAGGCACCCCGCCTGGTGGGGTTTTTCCGTTCCCTGGGGGCCCAGCGCCCCGAGGCGGAGGATCTCTGCCAGGAGACCTTCCTCAAGATGTTCCAGAGCGCACAGAGCTACCGACCACAGGGCAAGCCCGAGGCCTATGCATTGCGCATCGCCCGCAATGCATGGATCGATCGCCGCCGCCGGGTGGCGATTCGACCCTGGCACGCACCCCATCAGACTCAGGACGAGAGCAGCCCTGATGCCCATGACCTATTGGTGACGGGAGAGCCTGCTCCCGAACGGGTGGTTGCAGGACGCGAGGAAATGGCGAGCCTTGAGCAGGCAGTGGCCCACCTTCCCACGGGCCAACGCGAGGTCTTTGAATTGGGCGTACTGCAGGAGATGGGCTACGCAAAGATAGGCGAGTTGCTTGGTATTCCAGTGGGGACGGTCAAGTCACGCATGTACAACGCGGTGCGCCGGCTGCGTGAATTCATGGGGGATGCAGAATGAGTGATTCCAGGCATCCGGGCCAACCGATTCAGTCGGAAGATTTGTTGGCTGCAGCCATGGGTGAGACCGAGCAGGCTCAGATCTTGGAGCATTGCTCTCCCAAACAGCGCCAGGAGATTGCGGATTTTGAGGTGTTACTGAAGCAGATCAGAGAGCAGCGCTATGGTGAGTTCGAGCGGGCCGGGTCGCAGCCGTTTGAGCAGGCTTCGCCGCATCTGGTGAATTCAATCCTGGCCAAGACCACCCGGGAGGATCTGTCCCTGCGAGGGGATGTTCGCCTGCTGGGTCTCTTTGTGCGTCGACGCATGGAGGACTCGCCGATTCTACGTGCCGCCGCAGCGCTACTGATGTTGCAGCTGTTGTTCGCTCCTGGGGTGTTGGCTTATCTCGCTCTGCGACCGAGAACCCCAGAGCCCACCCTGTATTTGAGCATCGAAGAGCCGGTCGAGTCCGGTCTGCGCGAGGCAATCGAGGAACCCCTTGCGGCCTTCTTGCCGGAGCGGCCGCTGGACGGAATTCTGGGGGAGTTGAGCAATGATCTGAGACGGGAAGAGGTGCGGGCCCTGGCTCGCGATCTACCCCCTTTCGCAGCTTTGAACAGCATGGAGCCGAGCCCCTTGGAGGAGCCGCAGGGACTTGAAGATCAGCTCACAGCCCAACGACTTGATCCCACTGCACCGGCGGGGCAGCTGCTGATTCTGGCCACCGCAGACCGGGACGATCCTCTCGTGAGGGCTCTGGCCATCGAAGCCTGTCTGGATGTGCTCTCCAGGGGAAGCCTTGGCCCTGACCCTGAGGCTCTGCTGGGCCAGTTACTTGAGGATCTGCCCGATGGAGGAGATCCAGTGGACCGGCGTCTGCTGGGAACGGCCCTGGCGCGGGTGGATGCCCATGGCCTGCTGGCTGGGCCCGGGCAGTCACTCCTGGCTGAAATTCGCAGGCTGGCACCCCGGGATCCGATCCTGGCAGCGGGCCCCCGCAAGGGAGGCCCTTTGAGTCCCGCATGGAAGCGGGCCCTGGCAGCAGGGCTCGATCGTCGTGGAATTGTGACAGGCCTTGCCAGTTCCCTTTGCGCGCAGGACTGAGTCGGGCAGGGTAGGAGTCCGGAGGGAACTGGGGCTGCGCGGCATGGAGCGCTTGCGCTCGCCCTGTGTGCGTTCTTGCCCGGTAAAAATAGGCACTTCAGCTTGTATCTCGACCACGTCCAGTGGCTAAAGATGGGCGCAGTGCCCCGGTGGGCGCTAATCTGCGCCCATGCAAGCGATTCTCTGCAGCTGCCTGATAGTCGGGACCCTCATTTCCGATCAAGACCCAGAGCCTGGGGCACCCCATCAGCAGGCGGAACTCTTGCTTTCAGGCCCGCGTAGCAAGGGAGCGCATTCCATGGACCTGACTTTGGCTGCGGCGGTTGATCTTGCCTTGCGGAGCAATATCGGTTTGCGCAAGGCCGTGCTCGAGGAACAAGCCACTCGGCATGACCACCTTGGATCTTGGGGAGCCTTTGCATGGGATCTGACCGGTTGGGCTTCTTATGGAGAAAACCAGTCTCCAGGAAGCAACTCGATCGAAGCTTCCGTGATTGACTCCACTACTGCTATTGCCAACATGAGTCTGCTGCGCCCACTCGCCAGTGGAGGCAGTTTCAGTCTGAATTTCAACACCATGAACCAGACCACCAACAGCGCCTTTGCGGTAAGCCCTGATTTCAATCGGAGCAACTTGGGGGTGACCTTTGTGCAGCCCCTGCGGCGCGGTGCCTGGGAGGAGTACGCCACCGCAACCCAGCGTGAGCGACGCTTGGATTGGGTCTCAGCGGGCGAGACACGCCGGGGGGAACGCCACGACCTGATCGAAAGCGTGCACAACGCCTATTGGGATCTTGTTGCGGCGCGTGAACAGTGGCAGGTGGCGGCCAGTTCCCTGCGGCTTGGACTTGAACTGCTGGCCAAACGCAACAGGGAATGGCAGGCGGGGGTGGGCACCGAGGTCGAGGTGCTGCAGGCCGAAGCTGAGACGGCGACCCGTGTCGAGGCCCTGCTTCTGGCCGAGAACGATCTGGAAAGCCGGGCGGACGAACTCAAGCTGATCCTGCTGGACGAAGGGGAGCATGTCCTTTGGGATCGCAACCTGCTGCCCACAACGGGTCTGCCCCAGACCGTCTCCACGGAGGGGGTCGGGGACTGGGCCGATGCTTTTGTGACCGCCCTCGATCAGCGCAGCGACCTGAGGCTTCAGCGCATGGCCGTTGAGCGAGTGGGCATCACTCTGGTACGCGCGCGTTCTGAGCAGCTTTCCGGCGTCGATCTGGAGTTGCAGGCCAACAGTGATGGTCAGTCTGAGTCCGCTTCAGATGCAGTGGAGGACACTATTGGCTGGGAGTACCCTGGCTGGTCGGCAAAATTGACCTGGAACATGCCTATCGGCAATGTCTCGGCCACGCGCGCTGCATTGGCCGCGGAGACGCGCCTTCGAATTGCTCATCTGGAGTACGATCGACTCGAGATGGCGGCCCTGGCCGAGGTGCGCGGAGCTGTGCGGGACTTGATTTATCGCACAGAGGCGGTACGTGCTGCGGTCAGCAGCCTGGCACTGGCCGAGCGGCAGTTCGAAGCTGAGCAGTTGCGTTATGATGAGGGGCTCTCCACCAACTATCAGGTACTGGAGTTCCAGCGGGACCTTGTCCAGGCCAGGCGCAATGAGCGCCAGGCGCGGGTGGAGTATGTAAAGGCCCGGACGGGACTGCTGGCAGCCCAAGGGATATTGGATGGTCGTACAGACACACAATGAATAATCTCATCAAGGAAAACCGTGCCACCCGTTGGCCTGCAGTGCTCTTGTTCGCCGTCCTGGGCCTTGTGCTCTGGCAGGGATGGCGTGATCCCGCAGAGGTCTTGGTGCCGTTGACGGATCAGCTTGAGTCGGACCTGCGGATTCGGCGTCTGACCGATGACTGTTACATCGGCCTGCCTTTCCAGGGCGATACTTCCAACATGATTCCTGTCCTTGTTTCCAAGTTGGAAATGGGTCGCAGGGAGCCCCTGCAGGCCGCCACCAGGGAGCTTGCGGCCATCGGCGCCCCGGCGGTGCCCGAACTTCGCCGCCTGTTCGACCAATGCTCATCTGACCCCTATTTGCAAGGGGTGCTCAAGAACGTGGTCGAAGTATGTGCCCTGATGGATGATTCAGCTGGCCTGCCCATCTTGCGCAGTGGACTAGACCACGCGGCAGAACCTCTGCGCATGGCTGCAGCTGACGGCATGACCCGTCATGGTCTGGCCGAGGACTATGAGTACGTCCTGCGCTGGGTCAACGCCAGCCAGAACACCTCCACCAAGGTGACCTACTGCAAGGCCTTGCGCGCCATGGATTCAGACCGTTTCCTGGTTGACTTCCTGCGTTGGTTGGAGATGGGTCGGCACGCGGACCTGTATGGCTATTTGTCCGTGCATGCAACTGATGTCATCGATCCAGAAAGGGCCAAGGCCTTTGCTCTAGCAGGCGATTTTCACGATGTGGATTCAGCCTCGCGGATTTACTTGATCGCCCCTGCAGCAGCTTTGGGGGATGCAGTGCTGATGGAGGAACTGCTGGCAAGCGCGCAGGGGGAGCATGCTTCCCGTGCCGCTCTGGCCCTCGACGCTCTGGGCCGGGTCGGGATCTTTGCGCCAGCGGAAGAGGCTCTCTTGCACGACCAGCGCATGGAGGTGCGCCTGTCTGCGGTGGGTGTGCTACGCACCATCCAGAATCTGTCGGAGCGCAAACGCCTCCTTCGCCTGGGGTTGGCCGATCAGGTTGTCGAGGTTCGTGACCTTTGTCTTGAGGAACTCCTCATGCTTGGGGATCCCGAAGCTCGCCAGCGGACTCTGCAGCTCTTGCGAGGCACGGATGGCGAAAGGGGACAGGGAATCAAACGCCTGCGTAGAGCATGGTCAGCCAATCCTGAAGCGCTGGATGAGGCCTTGGCGCTGCTCACCGATGAGTTGGCTGCCAATCCCCAGCGATCGCGTCATCTGTCATTGCTGCAGGCTGTGGCCATGATTCCGTCACAGGCTGCCGTGGATGTGCTTTGGGGGTCAGAGTCGGCCTTGACAGGCAGAGTCAAGGGGCTCGGGCCCTTTCGTTACCTGTGCGGTCAGATCTGGAATACGGGTCCCATCGGTCAGGCTTTCCTCCGAACCAGGCTCGGTCAGGAATCAGACCCCTTCAGGCGGCTCGATCTGATTGAGTGGATCTGGCAGGACCGCTCAGACGAGAGCCGCGAGGTGCTGGTTGAGGCTCTGCTTGACCAGCCCACAGGAACCGATCCTGCAGCCCGGCCTTTCGAGGTGCTTTACCTGGCCGATCGGTTGGCTGTTATGGGCCCGGCCAGTCGCATGGCGCCGCGAATTGAGTGGGCTTACAAGGAATCCACCCATGCTGTCGTGCGGCCAGCCCTACAATGCCTGCTGTGGCAGTGGTATGGTGACACGCGTTTCATGCGTGAACAATAGGCCGGTTTCCCACCGGCAATTTCATGGATCAGCGACTTATCCTCCCCCTTCTGCTTGCAAGTTGGATGGGCTGCAGCGACAGTTCAACCAGTCCCCAGCCAGGCACTCCCGCCGCAGGCGGCACTGGCAACTCGCAGCGCCCAGTAGCGCCCGCCAGGCTGTTTCCCGATAGTCTGGCCAGCTCGAAAGCTGGTTGGGACGATCTGCGCGGGCGTCTTGATCCTGGGCCGCGCGGAGATGCATGGCAATCCGAGTCGGTGGCTGAGCGCAGTGAACAGGCGTTGAATTATCTGTTGCGGGTCTTGCTTGCGGACCGGGCAGAGAATCTCAAGGGCCTGGTGGGGGCCAAATTCACGGAGGCCTGTGCCCTGGTACCCACGGATTGGGCGGCGATTGGCCCCCTGGGTGATCTGTCGGTGCGCGAAGGAATCGGCAGTGGTTCCTTCACCGCACAAGAAGTCGTGGGGCTCTTCCGCGACCTGATACAGCCCTGGCAGGGAAAACCGGCGCGTCTGACGGTGCATTGCATGGCAGCGGAGGATCTGGGGGCGGCAATCTGGCGCACAACTTTGGGTGTGAGAATCGGTGGTGAGACCGCCACCGGTGAAATGCTCCAGCGCAAGGCGACCATGGTCATCCAATGGCGAGTTGCCAAGCGTTTCCTTCTTCTGGGCATTGAATCCTGCAGCCTGGAAGAGACTCATCTCAAGGCCCCAATTTACCAGGAGATCACTCGCGCCACACTGGCGGGCAGTTCACTGGGAGGACCGGAAAACCTGTTCGGCGCGGTGGAACACACACGTCGCATGGATGTGCAGGTGGCTGCTTCGGCGGTTGCTCTTGGCATGCATGGCATCGGTGTTGGGGACCTCGATGGGGATGGACTGGAGGACCTCTATGTGGCCCGCCACTCGGGGATACCCAATCACTATCTGCTGGCCCAGGCTGGCGGTGGTTTTCGAGATGCTCCCCCGGGGCATGGAGCTGATCTCCTGGAAGATACTGCTGGCGTCCTGATCTGTGACCTGGACGGGGATGGGGCACGGGATCTGGCCCTGTCGGTTTTTGATGAAGTGGTTGTGTTCTGGAATGACGGGCAAGGGCGTTTTCCCGTGCACACGGCTCTCGAATGCGAGGGCGGTGCCCAGGTCTATTCCATCGTTGCTGGAGATGCAGATGGAGATGGGGACCTGGATCTCTACGACACGCGTTATCACCGTGGAGACCATCAAGCCAGTCCACCTCTGCCCTACCACGATGCTCGCAACGGAGCTGAGAACCACTTCTGGCGAAACGATGGGCAGCGCGGCTTTCAGGATCAGACTGCCCAGGTGGGGTTATCGGAGGGCAACGACCGGTACAGTTTGGCGGCTCTCTGGCACGATCTGGACGGTGATGGAGATCTGGACTTGTATGTGACCAATGACTTCGGTCGCAACAACCTTTACCGCAACGATGGTGGAACTTTCCGAGATGTTGCCGACCAGGCTGGAGGTCTCGACATGGCCGCAGGTATGGGGGTATCTGCTGCTGACGTAAATCGTGACGGATTCAGCGACCTGTACATTTCCAATATGTGGTCCGCGGCAGGGTCCCGAGTGACTCGTGAAGCACGATTCATGCAACGGCATCCCGAAGATGTGCGGCGCATGTACAGTCATCATGCGGCGGGAAACACGCTGCTGCTGGGAGACGGCCAAGGCAAATTCCGTGACGCCTCCCTGGCCATGGGCCTCTCACCTGGAGGCTGGTCCTGGGGTTCGATTCTGATGGACTTCGACAATGATGGTTGGAGCGATGCCTTTGTGCCCAATGGGTTCACCACCATGCGCAGTGACAAGGAAGCCGCCAGTTACTTTTGGCGCGTGGTGGTGGAGTCCTCTCCGGACAAGCCGCCGCTCACTTCGGAGTATCAACGGAACTGGCAGTTCTTGACTCACCTTGGTCAAGTGGAGGCCTGGTCCTTGGCGGGCAACGAACCCAATTATGCCTACTGGAATGCCAGGGGTCGTTTCGTGGATGTGAGCGTGGCCCTGGGGCTTGATCATGTGGAAGACGGCCGCTCGGCCCTGGCAGTTGATCTGGACGGAGATGGTCAGCTTGATCTTGTGACCAAGAACCGCACTGCGCCGTTGGTGCGCGTGTTGCGCAATACGCACCCCTCAGCTGGGAACTTTGTCAGCATCGAACTGGTGGGGCAGGCCCCCAATACAGAGGGCGTCGGGGCCCAGGTCACAGTACGAGCATCAGGGCACTCCAATGTGCGCACGGTGCACGCGGGGGAGGGCTATTTGGCCTCTGCCAGCAAGCGTCTGCACTTCGGCCTGGGCAATGCCGTTGAGATCCAGGGGGTACAGGTTCGCTGGCCGAATGGTCAGGTCAAGGAGTACGGTGCCTTGCCCATGGGGCAACTGGTGCGCCTGCACCAGGATGGACGGGTCTTGGAATCCAGCACAAAGGCCCCCAAGGCTGTGACCAGGAGCAAGGTGATTCCAGAGGGTCTGCGGCCAGTACGTTCTCGGGTGCCTTTGCTGGTCACCATCCCGTGGAGCGGCTGGAATCTACCCCGCTTTGATGGCGGCTCTGTTGCCACCGGATCCACGGCGGGTCCCATGGCCTTGGTGGCCTGGGCCGGTTGGGATGATCCATCACGCCAGTTGCTGCGTGAATTGGGAGCGCAGGGGGAGCGTCTCGCCGCCGGTAACATTCATCTGCATCCCCTTTCTCTCGATGAACCACAAGCTCTGGACTGGATCCAGGCGGACATCAAGAAAACTGGATTGTCAGAGGTCGGCGGTCGTGCGGACACGCGCACTCGTGGGCTTCTGGATGTGCTGGTGGGCCTTTCTATTGGTCCCTATGAGTCCCTTGAGCTTCCCATCGTTGTTTTATTTGATGCAACCGGACGGTTGGCGGTGCTGCATCTGGGGCCCGATGTTTCTGCCGCAGCGGTGCTACGGGATCTTGAGGCAATGGGTTCAGAGACCTTGGGTCGTTACCCGACTCGGTTGAGCGGTGGTCAGTGGCTGCGCATTCATCCGGAGCGTCCCTTGGAAGCGATCGCTGGATATCTCAAGCGCAATGGGGAAGAGCATCTGGCCAACAGCGTGGCTTCTGATCTTGATACCTCCCAAGGCGCTGGTCCTAAGGGCAAGGACTAGGGGCAATCAGGGTGCCTTGCGCCAAGTACGCAACTCGAGATCACGGGGCTGTGGCACTTGTGTCCTGCCCGTCCACCGGTGGTCCTTGTTGGGGTGTACAAGCAGGCCCGAGTCCGGGGTCCAAGCGTAGGCTGATTCGCCCGTGCGCCCGCTCTGCAGGGGCCAGGCGAAGAGGATCCCGCCTTCCGCTCGAGCCAGCAGGTAGCCATGGTGCTCCACCAGATATCCCGCGCCCAGGGGTCGTGCGTTGCTGAATCGATGGCGCAATGGAGAGGTGGAGCGCATCAGGGTCCCAAGTGTGTGTGCAGCCGGGGCCGCGCTCAGCAGAGGCCCCAGAACCTGGGCTGCCTGGGCCGCATCCGCCTGATTGCCCGCCGCGGCCCATTGGGCCAGGCGGGGCATGGAAACCAGGACCACCACTAGGCCGACTGCCGCCAGCAGGAGGGTTGTGGGAGGGCTTTTGGCCAGAGTCGTACGAGGCGAGGCACTTGAGGCCGGGGCCTCGAAGGGGATCGTTGCTTGGGAGATCATCTTGGTGAGTGCGCGCGCCCAAAGTGGGGACACGAAGGGTGAACAGTAGAGGGCTGGGGGCTAGGCTTCCAGGATGCAGCAAGAATCATGGAGCCAGGGGCTGAACCCCCAAGCCCTTGAGGCGGCGCGCGAGGTGGCGCGAGTGCTGGGGAAGGCGGGCCATCGGGCCTGGTTTGTGGGCGGCTGCGTTCGCGATCTGGCCCTGGGCCGACCGGTGAAAGACCTGGATCTGGTCAGTGCTGCAACGCCGGATGAGGTGCAGCGGCTCTTCCGGCGTACGGTGGCGGTGGGGAAGGCCTTTGGCGTGATGCGCGTGCTCATGGAGGACTTTGAATTCGAGGTGGCCACTTTCCGTTCCGAGGGAGACTACTCAGACGGCAGACACCCTAAAGAAGTCCGTCTAGAGTCATCGGCCGAGACTGACGCAACCCGGCGCGATTTTACCTGCAATGCTCTTTATCTCGATCCCTTGGACGGGACTCGGCTCGATCCTGCTCATGGGTTGGTAGACCTGGAGGCGAAAATCCTGCGGGCGGTGGGCGATGCCGGGCAGCGTTTTCAAGAGGATTCCCTGCGGCTGCTGCGCATGGCGCGCTTTGAAGCAGGTCTGGATCTGACTCCTGCTCAGGGTTTGCATGGAGCTGCCCGGGCGGCGGCGAAGGGTCTGCTTAGAGTCAGCCCCGAGCGGGTGCTCGATGAACTCACCAAGATTGCAGGGGGACCGGATCCCGCTCGCGCCCTAGGTGTCCTGCTGGAGTGCGACCTCTGGCAATATGCTCTGCCCGCCCTTTCCGGAGGGGATGACCCGTTGCGTCAAGGCACTCTGAAAGAACTTGCGCGAGGGAACGGGGTTGGCGTTTCCTTGGTGCTGGCGGCCTTCTTCGACCCGGGGGGTGCGGACCCGGGGCCTCTGCTGGATTCTCTGCCGCTCTCGCGGGAGTTGCGTCGACGCCTGCAAGGCATCTGGCAGACCCGGCTGCGTATTGAAGAATTAGCCCGTGTCGGGAGTGAGGACCATGCGGATCTGGCCCGGGCCCTGAGGGGTGCGCAAGGCGCGGGCGGTCTGGCTCTGGCCCAGGCGAGTTGTCGGGCCAAGGGGGAGGACGCTCGTGAATTGGATCGGCTGGCCAGCTGGGCGGCTGACGCAATCATGGATGTCGAGCCCCTGCTTTCTGGGGCCGACCTGGAGCAACTGGGAGTCGAACGGGGCCCGCGAATAGGAATCTTGTTGGAGGAATTGGAGTCTGCGCAGTTGCGCGGCTCGGTGGGAACCGTGGACGAAGCTCGGGCTTTTGTGCAACGGGCGCTCTAGCCCGTGGGCGGGATTCAGCTCGGTGGCGCTACGGTGCGCAAGGCGTTCGCCAGGGGATAGCCCGCAAGAATCACAAGCGCAGCCCAGAGACCGACCGAGCCCAGAGCCGAGGTGGACAGGGCAATTGACGCGCTGATCAATAGCAGGCGGCGCAGCAACAGGCCGACGCAATGGGTCACACGCTCCCGGGTCCAAGGTGAAGGGTCGCGTGCGGCCTGCCAAAGGCCGGGAGCTCCCGACAATGCCAACAAGGCCCCAAGGGTTCCACCCACGGGACTGTGCAAGGCGACTCCCGCTGCCAGGGCGGGCAGGGGCAGCAAAGTCATGGCGCACAGCAATCTGCCTCGTAGAACCGTTGGTTCAATTTGTGCGTCCCCGTCCTCCGCTCTTGCCAGACGGCTGATCAAAAACACATAGCAGCCGTAGGCCAGAGGCACAAAAAAGCGCCCGGGCAGAGTTTGTTCCATGAACAGGTTGGTGGGGGTACCCATGACCCACAGACTGCAGGCGTAGGCCAGGGCCACATTCCCTGCCCGACAGGCACCCATGGTCAAAGGTCCTAGCCAGTTCCCTCGAGGGCCGAGGTCGTAGGCAACGATCATCAGGGCCAATGCCAGGGTTGCGAGTCCCGTCCTGGGGTCAAGGACCGAGCCCAGCAGGACTCCTGCCAGGAGCAGTCCCAGGGCCAGGCGCAAGGCCGAGGAGGGGCTCACTCGCCCAGAGGGGATCGGGCGGTCCGGGCGTGTGTTCTGGTCCGGGCCCCTGTCACTCCAGTCATTGAGCACCATTCCGCCGTGGAACAGACAGAGGGAAAGTGGGATCAACAAGAGCAGCTTGGCCTCGGGCAGGTCTCCGTGGCTCGCAAGCAGCATGCCAGCAATCGAATCCCCGATGGCGGTCGGGGCCAGGGAGATGCGGGTCAGTCGCCAGAAGTCCGTACGTTGCAAGGGACCTGCTCCAGACTAGTTGCCGATCAAACGCAGCAGGTCGTTGTAAGTCACATAGACCATCAAGGTGACGATCAAGACCAACCCCACCACCTGGGAATATCCCAGGGTTCGGGCACTGACCGGCGAACCTTTCAGTTTTTCGATCAGCAGAAAAAACAGGTGCCCTCCGTCGAGCACAGGGATCGGCAGCACGTTGAGAAAGGCCAGATTGACGCTGAGGATGCACAGAAACGTCAGGAGCTTGGCCCAACCCATGGTGGACACATGGAAGGAGACCCGGCTGATAGTGATGATCCCTCCCAGATTCTTGGGGCTCACATCCTGGCTGATCATGCGCTGGAGTGTCTTGAAGGTCTGGAACAGGAAGCGCCAAGAGGATCGGGCCCCTTCGCGTACGCTGGTCCACAGACTCGACGTCTGGAAGATCGCCGTGGGGCGGGCCATGTCAAAGCCCAATACGCGCATGCGCGCGGCGAGGGGGACAATCGTGATGGACGCAAGTTCGGCATCGGCGGCAGACGATGGAGTCCTGAATTGGATGGTGGCGTTCTGGTTTCGCTCGGAGGCCCTTTCGCAGGCAAGCTGAATCGACTCCCAATCACTGATCGGGGCTCCCGCAATAGAAACGATCTCGCTCCCACTGGGCATACCGCCCAGGCCCGCTGCTCCTTCAGGATCCACCCAGACCTGGCCGCTACCTGTTTCCGCTTCAAAGTAGAGGTCACGGAAGAGGAAGGAGCGTTGGGTGTGGCTGTCCGGCAACTCAAGACTGAGAGCCTCTCCGGAGCGTTCGACGATCAGTTCAGAGGACCCTGGGGCCGTCAT
The DNA here is from genome assembly GCA_014238415.1 of Planctomycetota bacterium. GTDB lineage: Bacteria > Planctomycetota > UBA1135 > UBA1135. The sequence goes on from JABABA010000001.1 coordinate 117,015, forward strand.
AAGGGCGTTCAAGAGATCGTGCCCCGCCACCAGATTCTCATCACCTATGCGCTGCAAGTAGTCACCGGCCCGCAGGCCAATGCTCTCTCCCGGCCCCCCCGGCCGAACCTGGGAGATCAGCCGTCGTGGGGGACCCAGGCCAAACAAGAGGCGTTCGGGTAGATCCTCATATATCGGAGGGATGGTGATCTTCTCGGGACCCTGACCCTGGTCCACGGTCAAGACCATGGGCTTGCCGCTGTCTATGGCCCAGGCAATCTGCACTGCCAGGGGTTGTTCTGCAGGCTGGCCCTCGACTTCCAGAAGGACCGATCCCTCTAGAAGTCCAGCGCGGTCTGCAGGGCCTTCCGGCTCCACGCGCAGGGTGTGCGCGGGATCGACGCCGACTCCCAGACCCAGGCGATAGAAGCCCACATCCGTATCCATGATTGGTGTCATGGTTTCTTCGTACAGCAGGCCATCCCGGGGATCGCGGTAGGTCACCCGGGCAGGATCCGGGCCGCCCAGCGCAACTTCGCCAATCAGGTCCTCAAAGTCGCGCAGGTGATAACCATTGATCTCAAGCAATTCCGCCCCAGCGGGCAGGCCCGCCTGCCAGGCGGCACCTCCAGGAGTAGGAGCGGAGATAATTGCCGGGGTTACGGGCACGCCCGCCCGGTAGGCAATGGGGAAAGCGACCAGGGCGAAGATCAAATTCATCAGGACGCCGCCTGAGTACACGAAGAAACGCTGCCCCACGGTCTTGGATCCTAATTCGTCAGGTTTTGGGGTGCCTCCAGCAACACCTTCCCCGGCCATGCGAACATAGCCACCGAAGGGAATCAGTGCTAATTGGTAGATCGTATTCCCCCTGCGGCGAGCAAGGATCGCAGGCCCAAAACCAAGGCTGAACACCTCGACCCTTACTCCGCACATGCGCGCGGCGATGAAGTGTCCCGCCTCGTGCACAAAGATCACAAGGCCGATTCCGAATATTACTTCGGCTACTCGTAGAATCGAAATCAGGTCCATCAGGTGGCGTTGGCTGTTCTGGTGGTGATCAATTCTCGGGCCAGTGAACGAGCCCAGCGGTCGGCGGCCAGGATCGACGACAAGCTCAAGGGGCCTGCTGGCTCGGTTGGGCGCGCGTCCAGGACCGCTTGGCTGATGCGTGTGATTTCCGCAAAGGACACCTTTTCGGCCAGGTAGGCCTCTACAGCCACCTCATCGGCTGCGTTGAGGCAGCAACCTGATGTCCCGCCCTCGGTTACACAGCGAAATCCCAGGTCGAGAGCTGGGAAGCGCTCAAGATCAGGTGCTTCAAAGGTCAACTTCCTGAACTTCGACAGGTCAAAGCCTGGAAGGTTGGCTGGTTGGCGATCAGGGTGGTGAAGCGCGTAATGAATCGCGCCGCGCATGTTCGGAGGATTCATTTGGGCGATCACCGACCCGTCGATGAATTCCACCATGGAGTGCACCAGGGACTGGGGATGGATGACCACCTCGATGCGGTCCCTTTCCAAACCAAATAGATGATGCAGTTCAATGATCTCGAAGGCCTTGTTGATCAGGGTTGCGGAACCGATGCTGATGCGCGGGCCCATGTCCCAGGTGGGATGGGCCAGGGCCTTGTCCCGGGGGGCATTTGCGATCTCGCTCAGGCTTGCTTCGCGCAGTGGCCCGCCACTGGCGGTGAGCAGGACACGGCGGACGCAAGCCAGGTCCTCACCCCGCAGGCATTGCTCGATTGCGGAGTGCTCAGAATCGACCGGAATCAGCCGGCCTCCGCCTTGAGCAACCGCGTCGATGAGCAAATCGCCCGCGATCACCAGGGATTCCTTGTTGGCCAGGGCCAGGGTCTTGCCAGCTTGGGCAATGGCAAAGGAGGCTTCCAGGCCAGCACGACCCATGACCCCGTGGACTGCCACCTCGAACTCGGCCGCAGCGATCAACTCCATGAGAGCCTCAGGGCCGCTGAAGAGGGTCGTTTGGGGAGGCAGGTGTGGGCGCAGGGCCTCGGCAGCCGCGGCATCCGAGAGCGCCACCAGGGGCGGGTTGGTACGCTCAATCTGCTCCCGTAGCAGCTCCCAGGAGGAGTTTGCCGCCAGTCCGGCCACCACAAGTCCCGAGTTGGGCTGGGTCACCAGATCGAGGGTCTGGGTGCCAATGGAGCCGGTGCTTCCTAGGACGAGGATGGGTTTCACGGGGAGGGGGCCGGGAGAGGACGTCCCGGGGAACAAAGTGTAGGACATCTGGCTTCCCTGGCGACATCTGCTCTGCAATCGTTATCCTGTTCTCCTGGGCGTGGTCCTTGTGGCCACCTCTCGAATCACAAATCTGCAGCCTTTTCGTCTGACCCGGCCGAGCGAGCCACCTCTATAACAACGTGAGCCAGAACCCTTCACTCTCCTACAAGGACGCGGGAGTCAACATTGACGCCCAGGACGAGGCCTTGAGTCGGGCCAAGGATGCCATTCGCTCGACTTTCACCGAGGGAGTTGTTTCCGATGTGGGTCTCTTCGGAGGTCTCTTTGACCTGGCCAAGGCGGGCTGCGAGGGCATGGTCCTGGTGGCCAGTGCCGACGGCGTGGGCACCAAGCTTGATGTAGCCAAGAAGGTCGGTGTCTACGACACGGTGGGCCAGGACCTGGTCAATCACTGCGTGGACGACATCCTGGTGCAAGGGGCGAAACCTCTGTTCTTCATGGATTATGTGGGCACCGGTCAGCTTGAGCCTACGGTGGTCAGCGAATTGATTGGCGGTTGCGCGATTGCCTGCCGTGAATCCGGCGTGGCTTTGCTCGGAGGCGAGACTGCTGAGATGCCGGGCCTCTACGCCAAGGGCGACTTTGATTTGGTGGGTTTTGTGGTTGGCGCAGTGGAGCGCGACAAGATCCTGGACGGTTCACGGGTAAAGCCTGGCCAGACCCTGTTGGGTTTGACCTCCAGCGGTTTGCACACCAACGGTTTTTCCCTGGCCCGCAAGATCTTCTTTGAGCGCATGGGCTTGGATGTGAACGACCGCCCAACCAGTCTGGGAGGTCCAAGCGTGGGCGAGGCTCTATTGGCTCCCCATCGTTGTTATTACCCCCTCTTGTGGCCCCTTTTGGAAGAACGCCAGATTGCTGCAATGGCTCACATCACCGGTGGGGGGTTGGTAGACAACTTGCCCCGCATTCTTGGTTCCTGCGATGCGCGCATCGATTTGGATTCCTGGGAGCGACCTGCTCTCTTCCGTACGCTGGTTGAAGAAGGTGGTTTGGAGGTGAATGAGGCTCACCGGGTTTTCAATATGGGTATCGGTATGGTCTTGATGGTCGACACCGACGAGGTTGCAAGCGTGAGAGGGCATTTGGAATCCGTCGGCGAGACAGTCCTGGAAATCGGTTGCACTGAAGCTGCGGCTGATGAGTCTGGGCAGGGCCGCGTGCGGTGGGCCTGATTCTGACCTGTCTTGGTTCTGGGCTCCTGCTTTGCATGGGTCTGGTTCCTATGGATCTGCGCCAGCCGCAAGATGAATCATGGGATGTGCTCTGGTACGCCCTGGCCGAAGACCCCAGTCCCCTGGAAAGGGCCAGGTTGGTGCGTGTTTGGGAGCACCGTTTGAATGTGCGGGCAGCAAAGGGGGATTCCCAGGAGGCCTACCGCCGTCAACTGGCGCGCAATGCCCTTGGCCTGGAAGCCCGTCCCTTGTCATTGCCGAGCCCCACTCATCTGGGCACTCCCCCGGAGGCGTGGATTGCCGCCCGCTTTCGACCTGAGGATCGTGTGCAGCTCCTGATTCATGGGCTCCGTGATGACGATCTGACCCCCGATCAGGCCCGGCGCAGATTGCAGTCCGGCTTTGAGCTCTTCATCGCTCTCGAGGGAGAGTGGAGTTCCGATGCCCTGTTGGTAGCCCAGGCTCTCCATCTTCGGGCCAAGGCCCCCTGGTCTGCCTTCTGCCTGGAGGGAATTCAGCGCCGCCTGGGGCACCTTGATCTGGCCCTTGAGACCATCGATAAGATGTTGGATAACGTCTCCGCCTCTCGCGGCCCTGCCTGGCAGTCTTTGATGGGGCGTCGGGCCATCATTCACGCAGGGGCTGGCCGCCGTGATCTGGCGCGGGCTGATCTGGGTAGGCTGCTGCCCACAGGGGCGGCGGACGCACATCAGATCCTGGGCCTGGAAGCCCTGCTGGAGCGGCAGTGGCAGGTCTCCAGTACCCACTTTGGCATGCTTCTGGACAGCAGCCGAAGGTCTGGGGAGCCCCATCCCCCTTGGGCTCTGCGTGGTTATGGTGTGTCCTTGCTGCCCAGATGAACTAGATGTGGGGGAGAGCCTCAGGGGCATCATGCACAATGGAAATTCGACCTTCCTGGCCACTTTCAGTCCTGGTGCTTGCCATTCACCCCCCGTCCGATGATCCTAGAGGCTCCTCTTCTTGAGCCCCCCATAACCATGCTGCGACTAGCCTTTCTTGCCGCCCCTCTACTGTGCCTCTCAGCGGTCAGCCCTGCCATCGCTCCCGCCATGGACGGCCCCTATCTCAAAGACAATGACCTGAAGAGGTTGGCCAAGACCTTCAATGACTACATTGAGGCCTCGGTGGCCAGAGAGGGCGTTCTGAACGCGGAGAACGAGGTGGAGAAGGCCTTGGGAAAGCTTGGGCGCAAGCTGCGCAAGGCGCCGGTGCAGGATGTCCTCGCCAGCCCTCTTGACCTGGGGCGCGCTCTCTGGATGTCCCGGGAATATGGCAAGAAGCGAGTCAAGTTCGGCAGTATCCAGGATGGTGAATATGATGTGACCGTTCCGGGTGGCGACGGTCCCCTCAAGTACGCAATCCTGGCGCCCGCTGCCTATGACAAGGGCAAGAAGAAAAGCTGGCCCCTCGTGCTCTGTATCCCAGATGTGGATGAGAACCACAGGGAAACCCTCCTGGAGAACTGGGCCGACGGGGACCTGCACAAGGAAGTGATCCTGGTCTGTCCGGAAATGCCCGAGGACGTGGACAAGTGGGACGAGATGCCTGGCGTTGGGACCATGCTGATCCTCTTCCGCGCAATCTATGAGGATTGGGCCATCGACTACAATCAGGTTTTCCTGGCTGGGCGCGGTGCCGGGGTGGATGCGGCGCTCTCCATCGCCGGCAAGTTCCCTGAGTTGTTCGCTGGCGTGATCGGTCGAGCGGGTGATGCCAAACATGCGACTTCCGAGAACTTTTCCAATCTGCCTACCTGGTTCAGTGGTGGTGGCTCAGGAGTGACTGCCTGGGCAGAGGCGATCAAAGCGGAGGGTTGGGAAAACTGCACTGTCGATCCTTCGGGCCGCGAAAAAGAAATTCTCGGCTGGCTGAACGACACCCACCGAAACGGGGTGCCCGCTGAGGTCACGCTGGTTCCGGGCCGGCCCTTTCCCACCCGCGCCTACTGGGTAGAGGTTCCTGCCGGAGATGAGGATGGGGGGCTGGTCAAGGCTAGGGTGGAGCGGGATAGCAACACGATCCATGTAGAGGCAACTCTCGTGCCTTCGGTTACCTTGCTGTTCAATGATCTTCTGGTGGACCTCTCAAAGCCGGTCAAGGTGGTCATCAACGGGGTTGAGCACACCGACCTCTTGCCCCGTAGCTATCGCACTTGCCTCAAGCTGATCTTTCGGGGCACGAACGATCCAGGCCGCATTTTTGTTGCCATGAAGACCTACTCGGTTCCTCCGCGGGCGAACAAGTGACGGTGGACGAACCCCCTGTCCCCAGGGGCGCTTCGGCCCCCCTTGTCCTGGTCTGCTGCGCCCTGGCGGGAGCGGGCACCATGGTGGTGGAGCTTGCGGCGGTGCGCCTTGTGGCACCTTGGTTCGGTGCCAGCCATGTGGTCTGGAGCAATGTGATCGGCGTTGTGCTGCTTGCTCTGACCGTGGGCTATGTGTTGGGTGGGCGTCTGGCCTGTGGATTGCGACCGGCTCGCTCGATGGGGGTGGCCATTGGTGTGGCCGCGGTTTGGGTGGCCCTCCTTCCTTTTGGGGCCCAGAGCATATGCCGCCTGTTCATGCCTGCAGCCACCGCCCTGGATCAAGCCCTGGTGCTCTTCACCTGGGGCAGCCTGGCGGCGTCCCTGTTGTTGTTCCTGCCTGCCGCCGTGTTACTCGGTGCGGTCTCGCCTCTTGCTACGGAGGTGTTGGCGCGTTTGGAGGACCTTCGCGCAGGGCAGGCTGGTGGACGCGTGTTGGCAGCCGCCACCCTGGGAAGTCTGCTGGGGGTCTTCGGCACAAGCCATCTGCTCTTGCCCGTGCTTGGTGTGCGCGGCACATTCTTGCTGGCGGCGGTTTTCTTGATGGTGGGTGCGACGCTCCTGCTCTGGTGCGCGAGAGAGTTCCGATTCCTGCTCCTGCTTTGGTTGCCTTTGCTTGGGTTCGGGCAAATTGATGTACATGGTCCTGCAATTTCAACGGGAGAGCGGCTCCTGGGGGCGGCCGAGTCGGCCTATCAGTCGATCCGCGTAATCGAATCGGGGGAGGCAGACAGTCAATCCCGCCGGATGGTGGTCAATGAGGCATTGGATTCGTTTCAGAGTGTCTGGGCACCAAGTCCAGGCTTGCTCGGAGGGGGCCACTACTATGATCTGTTCACACTGCCCCTGGCCTGGCAGGAAGTGCCCCCTACCTGGAACCTGCTGGTGCTGGGGCTTGGAGCTGGCACTGCTGTGCGAGTGCTGGGCGGGGTGCTGCCCGAGGACACGGATCTCATATGGACCGGAGTCGAGATTGACTCTGCGGTTGTACGCTTGGGCCAGGAGCACATGGATCTGGCGGCGGAGTCTCCAAGCCAGATACTGACCGGTTGGGATTCCCGGGCCGCTCTGGCTGTGTTGCCCGGCCCGTTTGAGCAGATCATCTTGGATTCCTACGCCAACAACATGGAGATCCCGTTCCATTTGGCCACCGTAGAGTTTTTTTCCGAAGCCCTGGACAAACTCGCCCCGGGAGGCTGGTTGACCCTCAATGCCGCGGGCTTCGGCGTTCAAGATTCTCTGATCGTTGCCTTGGCTGGGACCTTGGCCGCTGCGGCGGATCGCCGAGCCCTGATTTTGGAAGTGCCTTTCAGCCGGAACACCATGGTGTTCGTTCGTAGGGACGGGGAAATCCCCTTTGGCTCGGAAGCGGCGATACTCGAATCACCTGCTCCGATTCAGACCCTCTTGCAATCCGTGGGGGCGCCGGGAACTTTCCGCTGGGTCGAGCCCGCCAGCGCAGATGATCTGCTGACTGATGACCGTGCGCCCTTGGAGCAGTTGCAACGGGCCTCCATCGCCCGAGGCAGAAGGGCTTGGGGCAAGCAGGGCCTTGCAGAGGAGAGCCTGCCGTGATCACCGCAACCGTGTTGCTTTGTCTTGGGGGGTGGCTCTGCCAACTGAAACCTCAAGACCAGGTCGCTCGCTACCGCGCTCTGCTGGCAGGCGGTCAATATGTACAGGCCATCACCGCCGCTGATGGGATCCAGGATGCGCTTGCACGACAGCAGGCCCAGGTGGAGGCGCGCTACTGGTGCGGGGATTTGAGCGGCGCTCTCGCCGCCGCCCGTACGGCCCTCGCTGCCCACCCCGATGACCTGCAGTTGTTGAACACGGGGGCGGACCTGGCCCTGCAGTTGCTGCAACTTGAAGAGGGTGTTCGCTGGAGTCAGAGCCTCGCTCGTCTGGCTGCCAACGCCCCCGACCTGCCCCATGAAACCCGTGAGTTCTACAGCACAAAGGCCCGCAAGCACCTGGCTCTGGCGATTGATGCCCGTCACGCCCAGGAGTCTCGTTCCAGCGCGTTGCTTCGGGCCCAGCTGACCGTTGCCCTGGTGTGCCTGCTGGCCCTGGGTGTGGTGGTTGCGGCAAGTCGAAGGTCCCGACGCTTCAGTTGAGGTTGTGAGCCGAAGCCTTGCGGGTATGCCCACATGAAAGAAGCTGCCCGCTGAATTCAGCGGGCAGCTTCTCATGACTTCCCGGGGTGGACCCGGTAGTCCAATGCGCTCAAAGGATATCCAGGATGCCCGTGCCGCCGCCGGTCAGGGTCGAGGAGTTTGCGCGGTAGTTGATGTTCTTGCCGATCTTGGAGTTCCACGGCAGCATCTCTTTGTCACACACGATGCCCAGGGCAACCGCCGCGAAGCCGCGGGCGCCGCCGGTCATCTTGGGGCTCTGGAGCATCTCCACCAAAGGCTCGATAGAGTTGCGGTCGCCGATCTGGCCCAGGGCCGTGGCGATGGCCGCTTGAGTAGCCATTCCCTTGGCGTTCGCCAGCATATCCACCAGCTTGGGCACGATGGCTTTGTCGCCCAGCAAACCCAGTGAGATGGCGGCCTGCTTGAGCAGGTCGGGGCGGTACTTGGACTCTTCGATCAGAGCTTGGATCTGCTCCACCGGGCGGGGATCGCCGATCAGGCCGAGGGCCACGCAGCAATAGCCGCGGGCTTCGTCGTCACCGGTGAAGTAATCCAGCTTGTCGATGATCAGATTGATCGCGTCGACGTTCTTGCTCATACCCAAGCCAAGTACATAGGCGCCGATGTCCGCGGGACGACGGCAATCCTTGGTGGCCGATTGCAGGGCAAGAATCGAGGTTGTGTCCAGGCTCTGGCCCGCTTCCAAAAGGTCCCAACTCTGTACGCCAATGGCCAGACCGGCCCAGGGCTTGAGTTGAACCTTGCCGCGACCGAGGGTCTTGGTGAGGGCTGATTCCACTTCTTCGCGGCCGCCCCAAGGCTTCTCGCCGATGCCGGCGCGGGCGCCGATTTGCGACAGGGCTATGAGTGCGAAACGCCGGACCTGTTGACGGCCCTTGGATGAGGCCTCACGCAGGCCAGCACGGATCTTGTTGTCGATGGCCTTGCCACCATCGTCGTCACAGGTGCCGATTTGGCCCAGGGCCAGGGCGGCACTCATCTTCAGTTCGCGTTGGGTGTAGTCGCTACGCTCGCGAATGGCTTCGAGCAGCATTTCGGACACTGCCGTGCGCTGAGTCTTGGCCTCTTCGCCGGTCAGGTCCTCAAGCAGCATGGCCATGGAGCGGGGCGCGTGGGCGCGCACCAGATAGTGGCGGGTGCTCTTGTTGGCGCGAACGTTACGCTCGTTGAAGTAGTCGAGCAGGAAGGCGAGTTGGGCCTGGCGGGAGACCACATGACGCAGGTTGCCTTTCATCTCGTCTTCGCTGAGTTCCGGGACGGCTTCCACCGCGTCTACACGGGTCAAACCGAAGGCCACCATGGCGGCGATCTTGATGTCCCGGGAAGAGAAGTTCGGAGAGGTCAAGACGTCAGCCAGATGCTCGGCGATCTGCTTGCGCAGTTCGTTGTCGCCTGAGCGGTAACCGAGAAGGCCCAGGCCGTAGGCGGCAAAGGCTCGGGTGCGTAGTGACACCTGGGTGGAACCCACGGCTTTGCGGCCCAAGGGGCCATCGTTCATCAATTCCACCAAGATATCGATGCTGCCCTCATCCGCCAAGATGCCCAAGGCCACCGCAGCGGTCTCGGCGATCTCCTGACTGGAGTCATTGAGGAACTTCACGATTTCTTTTTGGAAACGCGACTCGCCGCTTTCGTCCTGCTCGTCACCGATTTTGGCCAGGGCGATCATGGATCCCGTGACGATGTCGTTGTGGCGTTCCTTTGACAGGGCTTCGAGCAGCGCAGGAACCACCAGATTGTCGATCTGTTCTTTGGTGGGGCGCAGGGTTTCCTTGGCCTGTTCTTTCTGACCATGGCCCAGGAAGAACTCAGCGGAACCGGTTTGAATGTTGCCGTCGTGGATGTGGCTCTTCAGGTTGAGGTAGGGGTCTTTGTTGAAGCCCCACCAAAAGTCCCAGCGTGTCAGGTCGGGTCCGGCATCGCCGCCCCCTTGGGTGGTGGGTCCTTGAGTCTGGCCAGGTGCCGGGGTGCCGGCTGGGGTGCCGGGCGCCGCAGCGGGGGTGCCAGGGGTGGAAGGTGCAGGTGTGGTGGGGGCACCAGGAGCTGGTGCTCCGGGGGCAGCGCCTCCGCCACCTCCGCCGCCACCGGCGCCGGGGGGCACCGTGTCGCCAGGACCTCGGTAGGTGCCTCCGTGGCCCACGGAAAAGTCGCAGAGGGCAAGTGTGCTGGCTGTCATCAAGGCGCCGATAAGGATGAGTTTTTTCATGGTCATTCGTTGGGAATGGGTGTCTCGGGCTGAGGTGATCTCTTCTGTGCTGATTGAACAGCTTCTGTCTGATTCAGTGCGGTGTGTTTGGTTTCTGCCCCAGTTGAGGCTTCTCAGTTGGGAGCCCGGCTGGCTTGCAGCAGGGCTGAGTGGGCGCCAGTCCAGGGCAGTATGGCCCCGGCAAAGTTGCCAGGGCTGTGTCTTTCACTGCAAGGGGCGTGCCGCTAGGTACCTGTGGTGGGGGTTCAAAAATGGGAATGCGGGAGCTCCAGCGCAATGCGTGGGGTTATTGGGAGGCGGTTTCTGGGGTGGCTGCTGGTAACTGTGGACGGGGGTCTAGCGCATCTGCCGGTCCGTGTTTCCCATGGGGAACACAGGTGTTCCCTTTGGAGGGGTCGCCTTGGGGGCTATGAGGGGGCAGACTATGCGTATGGCAGGTGAAACAAGGACCCAATCGGAGCTGGAGCCCCTTTTCAGATGTCTGTTGGCGCGGAGTTCCGCCCAGGTTCTGCCCGCACCGGACACCCTTCTCAATGACCTTCTGGAGGCCTCTCCAGGGCTGCTGGCCCTCGGTTATCTGCCCATGGGCGGCCAGACCTGGCGCACCCCTGGCTGTGGGCGGCAGACCAATGGCCTCTTGGGAGAGGCAGCCTGGGCCCGCCCTGGCTGTGGGGGAAGGCCCCCCGCGAGGATCTCAGGTTCTTGGAGGGTGCAGCCGGCGATGGGGGAGGATGGGCAGATTCCGCAGGGCCACCTGATTCTCAGAAGCCGCTCCGAGGGTGCCCTTGAGGACATTGGCTGGGAAGAACTGGCCGATGGGATCGGGGCGTTGGTGGCTCGTACGGGGTCGCGTCATCAATCCGAACATCTGCTCGCACTGGGTGCCCGTTCGGCAAGTCTGGCCCATGACCTGCGCAATCGTCTGACCGGGATCATGCTTGAGGCCTGCCGAATGCGGTTGGACGACAGAGCCGTGGACTTTGGGCAGTTGGAGGATCATCTCATGGAGGCTGCGGAACTCTGTGGTCGGGTATTGGATTCTGAAGGTCCAGGTCCGAGCGCTCCCCTGGGAACATGCCCTGCTGCCAGCCGGCTTGATCTTTGCCAGGTAGCTGCGTCGGCCCTGGAGCGTGCCAGGTCAACGTCCCGGGCAGGGTCAGCGGAATTGCCCGCGGAAGTCATCAATGACCTGCCTGCTGGAGGTCAGGTTTTCGCCAACCGCACTCTGTTGGAGGATGCTCTGGTCAACCTGATCGTCAACGCCGCTGAAGCAGCTGGTTCCCGTGGCAGCGTGCAGGTCGGACTGACCAAGGCACGCGGTCTGTGCGGATTTTGGGTGCAGGACGACGGCCGGGGGCTGCCGGCGGGCGCAACCGAACCGGGGGCCAGCAACGGTGGCAGCGGTCATGGCTTGAGCGGAGTCATCGAGTGTGCTCGTCGACACGGAGGCGAGTTGATCTATTCCCGGAGAGAGGGGTTCACGCGCCTTGAGTTGGCTTGCCTCGATGCTGATCACCTTGAGGGATCCTGGCGGATCCATTTTGATCCCCTGGCGGGGCGTCTGGCTCGGAATGCAGCCAACCATGATGCGCTGGCGCTCTGCACTCAACGCCTCGACTACGCCATCCGCTGGATGGAACTTCTGATCCCTGAAGTTGCGGGAGAGGTGCATGCCTGGCGTGGCACGCCTGGGCTGGGGAGGCTGGTCCGCCTGGTTGGCGGTTGGGGCAGTCAGCACGTGAACCTTGTGGTCCACAGCGGCGCTCACTGAAGGGCACTCAACGAAAGCCCCTGGGCGTTTGCTTCCTAGCGGGACAAAATGCTGGCTCGCACATATTCTCGATTCATGCGCGCGATGTTGTCGGTCGAGATCCCCTTGGGGCAAGCAGCCATGCACTCGTAGTGATTTGTGCAGTGCCCAAAGCCCTCGGTCTCCATCTGCTCAACCATGCCCAGCGCACGGGACTCGCGCTCCGGCGCGCCTTGAGGAAGGAGGGCTAGCTGGCTGACCTTGGCGGCAGTGAAAAGCATGGCGGCGGCGTTGGGGCAGGCCGCAACGCATGCTCCGCACCCGATACAAGCTGCGGCATCCATGGCCAGATCTGCGTTCTGCTTGGGAATTGGCAGGGCGTTGGCGTCCTGTGGGGCGCCCGTGTTGACTGACACGTAGCCGCCCGCTTGGATGATGCGGTCCAGGGGCGAGCGGTCAATGATCAGATCCCGCAGTACAGGGAAGGCCTTAGCTCGGAAGGGCTCGATCCAGATCACATCCCCATCGTTGAAGCTGCGCATGTGGAGCTGGCAGGTGGTGGTCTCTGACTCAGGGCCGTGGGGTTTGCCGTTGATTACCAGGCTGCACATGCCGCAAATGCCCTCGCGGCAGTCGTGGTCAAAGGCAATGGGTTCGCGTCCTTCTCGCTGGAGATTCTCGTTGACCACATCAAGCATCTCCAGGAAGGACATGGCGGGACTGGCCTCCAGACTATGGGTCTCAAATTCTCCTGCAGCATCTGGACCGGACTGGCGCCAGATGTTGAGGGTCAAGGTCAAGGTCTCGTTGCTGTGCCCGCCCATTACTTGTAGCTCCTTGTAGTCAACTGGACGTTCTCAAAGGAGAGCGCCTCGGTGTGCCGTTGGTGCTGCTGATCACGCCCGCGGTATTCCCAGGCAGCTACATGGCAGAAGTTCTCGTCATCCCGCTTGGCTTCTCCCTCGGCGGTTTGATACTCCTCGCGGAAATGACCCCCGCAAGATTCCTCTCGGGTCAGCGCGTCTTTCATCATCAGCTCGGAGAATTCCATGAAGTCCGCGACCCGCCCCGCATGCTCCAGGGCCTGGTTGAGGGAGCGCCCATCTCCCAAAACCCGCACATCGTTCCAGAACTCCTCGCGCAACTGGACAACCTGCTTCACGGCCTGCTCCAGCCCTTGTTTGGTGCGTGCCATACCGCAGTGATCCCAGTTCAACTGCCCAAGGGCCCGGTGCATCTGGTCCACCGTGCGCGAACCATTGATATTGAGCAACTTGTCAAAACGTGCCCGGGATGCGGATTCGGCTTCAGCGAACGCGTCGTGATTCGTGTCGATGCGGTCGAGTTTGCGTCCCGCCAGGTGGGCTGTGACCGTGGCGGGAACCACGTAGTAGCCGTCCGCAAGACCTTGCATCAGTGCGCTCGCACCCAGACGATTGGAGCCGTGATCTGAGAAGTTGGCCTCGCCCAGCACGAACAGCCCGGGCAATGTGCTTTCCAGGTTGTAGTCCACCCAAAGACCACCCATGGTGTAGTGCACCGCCGGGAAGATTCTCATTGGTTGGGAGTAGGGATCTTCGCCAGTGATCCGTTCGTACATCTGGAAGAGGTTGCCGTAGCGCGACTCGATGGTTGCGCGGCCATCTCTGGAGATGGCGTCGGCGAAGTCGAGGTAGACGCTGAGACCTGTGGAACCAACGCCGCGGCCCTCGTCGCAAACTGCCTTGGCGTTGCGACTGGCCACATCTCTAGGGACGAGATTTCCGAAGCTCGGATAGCGTCGCTCCAGGTAGTAGTCCCTTTCGCCCTCGGGGATCAGCGCGGGCGGGCGTTGGTCGCCCTTGGTCTTTGGCACCCAGACGCGGCCGTCATTGCGCAGGGACTCGCTCATCAGGGTCAGTTTGGACTGGTACGCGCCGCTGACAGGGATGCAGGTTGGGTGGATTTGCGTGTAGCAGGGATTGGCAAAGAACGCGCCGCGCTTGTGGGCTCGCCAGGCGGCGGTCACATTGCAGGTCTTGGCATTGGTTGAAAGGTAGAAGGCGTTGCCGTATCCGCCAGTACACAGGAGCACAGCGTCTGCGGCGTGGCGCTCGAAGGCACCAGTCTCCAGGTCTCGCGTGATGATGCCTCTGGCAATTCCGTCCAGGGTGACCACGTCCACCATTTCACAGCGCGTTCTTACTTCCACCCGGCCCGCTGAAACCTGACGCATGAGGGCGCTGTAGGCGCCGAGGAGCAACTGTTGGCCGGTCTGGCCCCGTGCATAGAACGTACGCGAGACTTGGGCACCTCCAAAGGAACGGTTGTCGAGCAGACCACCGTATTCCCGGGCAAAGGGCACGCCCTGGGCCACACACTGATCGATGATGTTGACACTGACCTCTGCCAGGCGGTGAACGTTGTGCTCTCGAGCGCGGTAATCGCCGCCCTTGACCGTGTCGTAGAACAGTCTGTACACGCTGTCGCCGTCGCCCTTGTAATTCTTTGCGGCGTTGATGCCTCCCTGAGCCGCAATCGAGTGCGCACGGCGGGGGGAATCTTGAATGCAGAAGGACTGAACTTCGTAGCCCATTTCTGCCAGGGTGGCGGCAGCGGAGGCGCCCGCAAGACCTGTGCCCACCACCGCAATCTTGAACTTGCGGCGATTGGCGGGGTTGATCAGTGGAAGGGCGAATTTATGGTTCGTCCAGGCGTCGCTCAGAACCCCAGAGGGCACCTTGGAATCAAGCGTGTGGGGGGCATTCATGATGAAGCTCCTTGGCCGGTGAACAGCAGGTAGAGGGGGATCGCAGCGAAACCCAGGGTGATCAGAGCTGCGCAGGCAACGCTGGCGCGGCGGACATTGTCTGCGCTACGCGAGTGACTCAATCCGAGGGTCTGGAACGAGCTCTGCAGAGCATGGCGTAGGTGTAGGCCCAGGACGAGGATTCCTCCCAGGTAGATGACCAATCCGAGCGGGCTGGTGATCCTGTCAACCACCGCCTGGCCCAGGTCCGCCACCGCCGGATCGCCCATGATCTTCTTGATGCGAAAGTCCGTGATGTGAATCACCAGGAACACGCCCAAAGCCAAACCGGTGATCATCATGGAGCGCGAAGCGACCGTGGAGCGCCCCATGTTGGCGCGCAGGCGGTAGTCATCCGGTCGGGCTTCCCGGCTCTGTCTATGCAGGCTCAGGGCCAGCCCCATATGCACCACGAAAATCGTCAGCAGCCCTACTTCTGCCACCATCAGGACCGGTCCAAGGTCCTCGAGTTTCTGGGCATAATCGTTGAGGGCCTCCGTGCCGCTGAAGAGCGTGAAGTTGCCCAAGAGGTGGACAACGACAAATCCGAACAAGGACAAGCCAGTGAGGGCCAGGACGGTCTTGCGGCCGACCGATGTTTCAAGGAAGCGTCTGAGCGCATGCATGGATGTGACCTGGGAACAGGAGGGTTGAGAACCGTAGCGATGGGGGGGCCAAAGTTCTAGGCGGTAGCGGCGCTTCTTGGCCCCAGAAGCCGATTTTGGTCGAGATTCCGGGGCCCTGGGCAGGTGAAGTGCGAAGGGTGGGGGAGTTGGTTGGAGGCCCGCGTTATGGTGTGGCCATGCCGAACCCTGCCACTCGCATCCACCTCTTTCGGCATGGGCAGGTGGCTCAGGTCTGGCAGGGAATGATCTATGGTCGTCTTGATGTTCCGCTCTCCGAAACGGGGCTCGAGCAGGCTCGCTGGGCAGCCTGCAGTTTGGAGGGTGTGGCCTTGGGGGCCGTGATCTCATCTGGCCTGGAGCGAGCCGAAACCAGTGCCGCCCACCTGCGTCTGGGCAGGGATCTGTCGCGGCGCGATGAGCCTGACCTTCTGGAGATCGACCGCGGCTCCTGGGCTGGTTTGAGTCCAGAGCAGGTCAATCACAACAACCCAGGAGGATTCGAAGCATGGAAGGCGAGCGGCGGCCTATTGACACCGCCAGGGGGTGAGACTGTGCAGGCCATGGCCACACGAGTCTCAGCCTGCCTGTTGCGCCTGGCCGAGGAACATACAGGTTCAACGATCGCCATCGTCGCACATATGTGGGTTCTGCGCATTGCTCTCTGCATGGGCCTGGACCGACCATGGCAGGACACAGCCCGCATGCAGGTTGGACCAGGCGTACGCGCGGACTTCCAGTGGACCCCAGACGGGGGCCTTGGTTTTCTCGGAGTTGAAGCCCCCGAAGGGTCCGAGGTCGAGCTCGGCTGATGCCGCTCAGGGTCAGTTCGTCGACTTGGGTCGCCGGGAGACCACCGTCTGCCAGCGAGATTCCACAAGCACCGTGTCGTCGGCTTTTATCACCTGCACCTGGAATTCGATTGCTCCTCGCTTCGACTTGGGATTGGAATCCACATGGGCCACCTCCATAATGACCCGGATGGTGTCACCAACTCGGGCAGGTGTCTTCCAGGCGATCTCCATGGCTGCCAGGGCGACCAGAGTGCCGTGAAAAATGCCCATTTGAACCGCCAGGCCGGTGGCAATCGACTGCACGAGCATGCCGTGGGCCACGCGGCCCCGGAAGGGTGTGGCCTGGGCGGTCTCCTGGTCCAGATGAACAGGGTTGAAGTCTCCGGAGAGACCAGCGAAAAGCACCAGGTCAGCATCGGTCAGGGTACGGCCGAATGACTCAAAGCTGCTGCCGAGGGTGAAGTCCTCGAAGAAGAGGCCTGCAGGCAAACGGCCTGTGGTCTTGGATAGTCGGGGCATGGGGACTCCTTGGGTGACGGACATTCGAGCGCATGGGAGGTCCGTACACAACCGGATAAGTGGATCTGCCCCGGTGACGGTTCTGGTTTTGCGGCCTGTTGCTGGGATCTGGGGGTGAGCGCGTTTTTTCCGGCGTACAGCCAATGCCGCCCTGGCGGGCCCTTAGGGCGTGCTTGGGTATACATAACATACATTATCCGACACAATGGGTTGAGGGATGCCAGCTAGTGCCGTGGGCCGCGCGGCGGTATCCTGGGAGCGTGCGAAGACGGCACCTGATCTCCTTTGTCCTAGCCGGACTGACTGTCACGGTTTGCGCCTCATTCCGGACGGCTATCACCCCTCCGGACATAGGCACTCGGCCACCCCCCATCTCGGCCGGCCACTGGTTCAACTGGATCGGAGACGGTCCGACCTTGGAGTCTCTTAGTGGCCGCGCAGTCTTTGTGCACTTCTTCGTGTGCGAGGAGCCTAAGAAGGCGGCCTGGCTCAGCCTGCTCAAATTCCACCACGACCACGTGGACAAGGGCTTGGTGATATTGGCGGTTACGCGCGATTCGCGCGCTGATGTGAAGAACCTACTCGACAACTATCCCCTGCCCTTCCCGGTGGGCGCCGCCAGCGACATGCAGTCAACCTGGGGCTCGGGTGGTGACTACGGCCAGGTCGTGCTCGACACCAACGGCGAAGTATTTCACCGCGCCGGTACTTCGAACGGCACCTGGAATGGCAAATTGCTCAAGGCGCTCAAGGGCTCAGATCGCCTCGGTGCCAAGGCCTGCCTGCGCTTCATTCCGGAGGGCGGCCACGGCAAGCGGGTCAGGCGGGTCCGCGAGCTAGCTGGGGCGGGGAAACTGGCGAAGGCGTTCGTGGCCCTCGACGCGATCGATGCTTCGACCAGCGCGAGCGAGGATGACCGTGAGCAATCAACTGTCCTACGCAAGGCGCTGGAAAACCACTTTGCCACGCTCATGAAGCAGATTGAAGAGATGCTCGAGCGGCGAGAAGTCCTCCCGGCGAAGGGCGCGTTGGAGGCCCTGGCGAAGGAGCTGAAGGAACACCCCCTTGGCGACGCGGTCCGGGCGCGAATTTCCAGCTTCAGCGATGACGAGACCTACTCCGTCGAGCTCGAGGCCGCTGAGGAATACGAGCGACTGGTCGAATCCTTCTGGCGCCGGGGCTGGAAGAAGAACGTTGCTCGGTTCGAGAAGCTGGTCGAGAAGTATCCCCAGACGCGCGCGGCTCAGAAGATGACGAACTTTTGGATCCCGCATCCTTGGTAGACGCCGCGAGCAGCCGGTGATGCCCGCAGAGATGCACCGTGGCCTGGTCCTTTAGACCTCCCAGACCTCCGGATCTGAGGGAAACTTCTCGTCTACCCCATTCCCTGGAGTTGGAGGACCTGTTGCTCGGATTCATAACCAGGCCTAGGGCCATTCTTCGGGCAGCCCCCAATATCGGCGTTCCTTCGAACTGCGCCAAATAGGCCAGCAAGGGAGGCTCCTGGGAATGCACGTGATCTTCTCGCCAAAAGGAGCCGATAGGGAAAGCATGCCCACTGGTGACATGAAACTGATCCCAAGCACCCTGTTGTTGCTTCTCTCCTCTTGCGCCCTGCAAGGTACGGTCCCCACCGGGCTCGGTCCCACAAGTTCCCGCTGGAGCGTTGGCTTCAGCGACCTGCAGGTTTCCCACCCGCCTTTTCAGACGGTGCACGCCAACTGGAAGGACCGCAGACAAGTGCCTTATGTCTACCTTGAAATCCGCGGCAACGAGGCGGACAGGGAGTCGATGATTCCGATCCTTCAGCAGGAACTGGAGAAACAGGGTCTGGTTGCGGATGGACCACCTTTCTGTCTTTTCTATGTCGTCCCTGGTGTGCCCCCCACCGAATTCCCCAGCACAAGGGTTTGCATGCCGGTGCACAGGGAGGTTGAGCCGCTGGCGCCCCTGGAGTTCGGAGTCCTGCCCAGCACAACAGTGGTCTATGGCCTTGCCTCGGGCGTCAGATCGGATGTGCGCAAGGCATGGACAGGGATCTTTGACTATGTGGAAGGTCAGGATTGGGTCCCTGACGGGCCGCTGCGCGAGATCTACCTTGTGGCTCCTGGAACTGACCCCACCCCTGCGGATCTGATCAGCGAGGTTCAGGTTCCCGTGCGTAGTGCGCGCTAAGGGAAATACAGTGCGGAGGATCTGGTGCGGGATCGGTGGCTGGTCCCAGGTGCCGATTTCGCACCCTGGCAGCGTCACATCGGGGACTCATGCATCCGATCGATGTGCGCTCCCCGGATAGACGCTGCGCACTTCCAGTTGGCTGTCGTCCAGAAGTTTGGCACGTAGCAGATCACCCTGTTGAGCCGAGCGAAGGGCTTCGCTCTTGATTTCGGTACGAAAGGGCATGCCCCCTGGACTCGAGACCATCAAACCCGGCAGGCCCCGGGGGTCTTCGCCTTCAATGACCTCGAACAGTTCCCCATCCTGGTCAGGCCTGCAGGGCAGGCTCTGATTGAGGTCCAGAATCCGCTCCAGGTCGACAAGGTACTCACCTTCACTGCCCTGCCAATCGTCCACCTCAAGGTCTTGTTCTTGGCTGGCCCACCGGCAAAAGGCCTCGAGCGCTGGAACCAGGTTTTCGATTTGGACGGATTTGACCCGCTGCTCAGGACACCAGAAAAAGAGAAACTGCCGCATGGCCTGGCCTCCTAGTTCTTCTGGCTGTTCAAAGCCGGCGCCAAACTCAATCAACAGGTCAAGGGAATCAAGCTGTTCCCCGGTCAGCTGGAATTCCTTCGACGCTTGAGCTTCCCAACGGAACTCTGTCACTATAGCCCTTGTGACTCCACCCGAGGGCAGGGTGCTGACGGGCTCCGCGCCTTCTGAACCGCTCTCCCCAAGTCCCAGGTCGCGCTCAAGATCGTCCAGCAGCGCCTGCACGTCCCGGCCTTCTGCACGTCCCTGGTCAAAGTCTGCCAGAGCACTGGTCACATCCCGTGGATCGGTCCTGCGTTCTGCGGACTCCAAGCGCAAACTGTGCCAGGCCGCAGCCAGGACTGCTCGGGCGCGAGTCAAATCCACTTCGGTGTCAAAAGCCAGCTCATCGAGGATCTCTCCTAGGCGGTCATTGGACCCCAGAACCAGGTTGTCGGCCTTCATGGGTGTCGAGCGTAGGCGTGCGAATGTGTCCTGAATCGCGGACTCGGGCATCCCGGCTCCGCTCAGGAAGTCTCTGGCAGAGTCAAGGAGATTGCCTGTCGGCGGCGATTCATCGTTCTGGACCGGATCCTGGGTCAAACAGAAGAAAGCCTGTTCAAGGGTCTGTTGATCGAAGCGTAAAAGAGCAGGCCCCCCATCGCTGCGGCGTCGCGCAAGATCCGCTTCAATCGCTTGATGCACGTCTGCGCTGCGGAAGACCCCGGCTGCCGGGGATGCAAGAACTGCACCATCGCCATCCGGATGCATGCGTCCGATGATCAGGTCCCCTATCTCCAGGGGGGGCGCTTCGGAATTGGGGCGCAGAGAGTGTTCCTGCAGGCAACCAAGATCCTCCAACCAGGCAGCACCATCATCGGCCACTCCTCGCACGGAGAAGATTCCAGCGCAGGAATCCAAGAGAGCTCGCTCCCCCACCTCAGGTTCGGGCAAATGTTGCGCAACCGCTTTGCGCCATTCACCGAGCAGGCGCTCGCAGGGCACGCCCTCCAGATGGGCGCTGTGGCGCTCAAACAGAAACCATTCCTGATGTCGACGGGCGTTGAGCAGGTCGTCCCCTCGAATCTCGGAGGGCGCACTCATGTGAGAGAAGAAATCCCCAACACTGCCGGCCAGTTCGGCTTCGAGGGCGGCATTTTGGCGGGCCAGGAGCAGTAATTGCTGGAAACCTAGTTCCAATTCCGTGGGCATGAGGGGTGCCATAGCCCTTTAGTTTAGCCCAGAGGGAGCCGTTCGGGCAATCGATGGGGCTCTTGGATTGATCAGGGGGGAATGCCATGATGATCCCGTGCAAGCCCAAGAAATCTCTGAGCATTTGCAGGCCTCCAGCGTCGTTGCTCTGGCCTGGGTCGACCAACTGGGATTGGGCCTGGCTGGGCTGTTCTTGGTGCTTGGGATCTGGCGTGGCTTGTGGGGTCAGGTTCTTCGGCTCTTCGGTCTGGTGGTTGCAGTGGCTGTAGCTCGACAATTGTTCCTTCCGCTTGGGGAGGTCCTGGAGGGGTGGGGCCTGGGGTTGGGCACTACCTTGTCCGGGACCTTGGCCTGGTTTCTGATTTTCATCTCGGTCATGCTGTTTGTGGCCATGCTGGCTCGCCTGGGCCAGGAGGCTCTGGCAGCCATGCAGTTGGGCCTTTGGGATCGGGCTGGAGGAGCCCTGGCTGGTTGCCTGACCGGTTTGCTGCTGCACGCAGTGCTCTTGTTTGTGATGTCCGTATTGGCCCCCGAGGTCTGGGTCAAGGGCACCCTTGAAGACACTTACTCGCGCACACTGTTGGAAAAATTCCAGGTCCTGGCTCAACAGGCCCTGGACGCAGCTGAGGAACAAGTGGATCTTGAGGATCTGGGAACCGGCGAGGACAACCCTGCGGCGAGCGACTCAAACAAGATTGACGGCTAGGGCGATCTTGGGTTGACTTAGGCAAGGGGCGATGTGAGAGTAGTCCCTTCAAAATTTGTCAGGTGCCCCATGCGGGGGAAGTTCGTGTGATTCGAACGCGGTCCCGCCACTGTGAAGTCCATCCATTGGACTGAGCCAGGATTCTCGCTGTGGCACCGGGACCCCCGGGGTCTTGTTCAGTACCAGTCTTGTCTGAAGAGTGTTTCTTTGGGGCGGTACAGCATCAGGTTCCCGGGTCTTTTCAGCGGAGCACTGATTGGATCACCCATGAAACCCTCTTTCTCAGTTCGTGTCCTTGGAGGCACCCTTTCTTTGGCGCCGGCTTTGTCGGCCATTCTCTTTTTCGCACCAGGCGCCCAGGCCCAAACTGTTGCTCGCCCCGGTTATCAAGTGATGGACACTTCACCTGTGCCCCTGGGCGCGGCCGTGAGTTCCCTGACCGATGGCCGCTATGTGACCTTTGATGGGGCGACTGTGGATCTTTGGGATTCTGCTGGAACACACCAGTTGAGTCTCGGGTCGTTCCCAAGTCCCGTTTTTGCGAGCTTCATCGCAGTCCATCCGGACCAGACAACGGCCATTCTGGGTGAGAGCACCCATGGAGAAATCTACTCCATTGACCTCAACGGCGGCGGCATGCTGCTGCTGGCCCAGGCGACCTTCAACTACGCCGTGTGCTACGACCCGGATGGGAGTCGGGCTTGGATCTCGGCCGCCCTGGGTGGCTGGGGTGCAGGCAACGACCTCCTGGAACTCGATCTGGCTACAGGACTTCTGACTCCCCGTGCGCATGTGGTGGGCCCATCGGGTCCCCTGGCCACAGACAGGGCTGGCAACCTCTATTACGGCACTCAGTACGACGGGTGGCCCGTGCCCCCGGATACCCAGAACCTGATTCGCTTTGAGGCCAGTGATCTTCAGGGTCCGGGCCTGCTGACTGAACTGGACGCGACTGTGTTGATCAGTCGATTGGATGGCACCAGCGGAATCGTGGTCGATGAGCCTGGCGGGAGCATGTTTGTGGTGGAAAGCGACCCTTCCGGGGGCGCAGAGAACATCTTGCGCCGCTACGACCTTGCGGGCAATTTGCAGGACGATGTCCTTGCGGCCACTGCCTGGCTCAACGCCCTTGAACTGGTGCCCTCAGCGAGCCCTTCGATTCTGGCCCCCTATCAACCTCTGGGGGCTGAGTTGCGGCTGGGAAGCACGGATTTCAACTTCGGGGTCAGTGAACGGCTCATTCTGGAGAGCAAGCGTTGTGGTATTTCCTTCAGTGGCCCCAGCGGCCCTGCCACTGGGCCCGCCCTGGTGACCGTGAGCGATGTGCCCCAGGGCGGCAGTGCCTCGATCATGCTGACCCGCACGGCATTCTTGACATCTCGCGAGTATCAGGTTGATTTGGGTTGGGGCGTGCCGGCGTTCTTGATGACCCAGCCCGCGCTGATTTTGCGCCGCACGATCCCCTTGGCCGCGGGTACCAGTGGCGAGGTCCAACTGTCCTACACCCAGCCAGACTTCATGTTCGGCGTGGTGGGCTATCAGGCCGTGATCCATGACGCCCAGGGTGTACCCGTGGGAACCAGCGAGATCGTCATCAACGACTGATCTAGGAGGCATCCTCCAGGATTGCTGGCCCGGGGCCTGTTGCAGGGCCCGGGGGACGTTGACACGGGGCCCTTGTACCGCCTATCCCCAACGTGATTGGCTATTGTGGGCCTATGAGCAAGCGTTCGACGCCCTGGGTGTGGGCCCTGCTAGTAGGAATCACCCTTCTGCTCGGGTGGACACGAACCCTGGGCCTGGGCGCCATGCTGCCCCAGCAGCGGGAACCAGATCCTTACTGCGTCTACCAAGCAGAGTTCCTGCAAGCCCGGGCGGCGGGCGAGGTCGGGGGGGTCACGGAGTACTTCGGCGC
Source organism: Planctomycetota bacterium (assembly GCA_014238415.1). Classification (GTDB taxonomy): domain Bacteria; phylum Planctomycetota; class UBA1135; order UBA1135. The sequence continues at coordinate 140,122 of JABABA010000001.1, forward strand.
GGGCAAGGAGCGATTTTTCTACTACTACCCCCTGCACCTCGCGCGCCTGTGGATGCTCGGGTCACCGCCAAAGCCCGCAGCCGTCAGGCTCGAAGCCGAGACTCTCCCCGAGCACCTTGCGGCCGCGCGGGAACCTCTCCTGCGCGGCAGGCTTTGGTGCGCCTGGTCCTCGGCTCTGATCGTGCCCGCAGTGTTCCTCTTGGCCCGGCGCTTCTTGACGCTTTGGCCAGCACTCCTGGCTGCAGCCTTGGCTGGAACGTCCTTGCTTCACCTGGTCGCGGCCGGTCAGGCCAAGCCCCACGCGTTCGCCGCGACCGCCATCGCATGGGGGCTATGGGGCGCGACCTGTCTCCGGCGCCACCCCGGTCCCGCGGCCATGCTCGGCGCGGGACTCTTGTTCGCCCTCGGAGTTTGCTCGATGCACTACAGCGGGGTGTTGCTCGGTGCGGGGGCCGCGGCGTTCTTCCTGCGCGATCGCCACCCCCAGGGCGCCCGCGTCCTCATGTGGGCGCTCCCCGTCGTGGTGCTGTGCCTTGTGTACGTGTGGTCCAGCCCCGGTTTCCTCATTCCACCACCTGAGGGCAGCCAACAGTCCTACGAGGGTTTCCGGATCGAGGACGGCACCCTGATCGGGCTTGGACACAGAATCGACCTCAGCCTGTTCACCATGAGGCACCCGCTACGACCGCTCACCTGGCTCTGGTGGAACGACCCCGCACTCCTGGTACTGGCGGGCGCCGGGCTGGTCGTGGCGCTGATGGCCGCACGTGGGCTTGATCGAGAGCGCCGGCGAGACGCAGCCGTCCTGCTAGCCCACGCCTTGCCCTACCTGGTGTGCCTGGCCATCTACAACGAGACCACCGACCGCTACATGCTCCCGCTCCTCCCGCACCTTTCCGTGCTGGGTGCCGCTGGCGTCGCCTGGTTCGTGCGCGCGCTGGGGAGTCGCCTGCACCGCAGCCAAGCCTGGATCGCCGCCGGCTCCGCTGCGCTAGCTCTGACCGTGCCCGTCATCGGACAAGCTGCGTTGCTGCGGCTCCGGCTGCGCCCAGATACCAGCGAAATGGCACAGCGCTGGATTCAGGAGCACGTGCCCGCCGACCAAGCCGTCGGCGTCGGTCCCGGGGTGGCGCTGCCCTTGATTGTCCATCCCGACGACCTCGAGGCCGTTTTGGCGGGCTGGCCCGACAACTCCTGGCTTCGGTACCAGGTCGACCTCGGCGAGCACCTTGCCTCGATCGATGGACGCCACCTCGTGCCCCTCCTGTTAGCGGACAAGCGGGTCGCCCGGCAATTGGTCAAGCCCGACTCCGGCCGCGCGTGGCTGCGCTACCTGGGGGTGGCCTACATAGCCCTCGAGGACAGCCAGCGTACTCGCGCCCTGGGGAGGGCCTTCAGGGACCTGCGCGCGGTCTTGAAAGCCGAGGGCCGCATCGTGCACCGGGCCTTTCCACGCAGGGGACCCCAGAACCCCTTCCTCGATTTCGGCAACAAGCCCGAGATGCTGCGGCGCACCTTGAGCCAGGAACGACTCGGGCCTCCGATCGAGATTTGGAAGCTGCGGGAAGAGCCCTAGGCCTCGCCCGCGGGTCGCTTCAGTACGGCCTCGACCTCCGTGAAGGTGCCCTCGCGAGTGAACGTATCCCGCCGGGTCAGGCTTGCGTCCACGAAGCGTCGGCCCAGGGCCTCGTCACCCAGGAGTTTGTCCAAGGCCGCGCTGGGGTCGCTCGGCGGGGCCCCTTGTACTGCCTATCCCCGGGGGAATGTGTGAGGATGGGCCACTGTTCTCAATGAAGAATGGACAAGCCTGGTCAAACTCTGGCTACCACCTGAGAGTCCCTTGTGCCTACCATCCAATCGTGTTTTGTCGAACAGTACCGGGGTCGGCCAGAAACGTGCTATTGCTGGTCTTCGTTGTTGGTCTGCCCATCCTGGTGGGAGTTAGCCTGCGTTATTCTCCTGAACCTGTACTGCATTATAGGTAATCGTAGCGTGCGCCCGCACACACGGCCCCAGGAGCACCTACGGCTACACTCCACCGGGCCGCCCTTCCTCCTATGTGCGGGCCGGCCTATTCTCTGGCGCAGGGGCCGGGCTTACTCTTCGAGTTCGACTGCGGTGACCCAGGGCAGGCGCTCCTTCAGCTTAGGCGCCACAGCACCTTGCAGAGTCAAGATGCTGGCTCCGCAGCCGTTGCAGGCGCCATGGGCTCGCAGCAATACCCTCCCATCTGGAGTGATGCGAATCAGGGTCAGGTCCCCCCCGTCCGCTTGGAAGGCGGGACGCAATTCCGCAAGGATTTCATCCACTGCGGCACCGTTGGCGTCATGGGCTGGAGTGCGCTGCTTGAGAAAGCGGCCCAGCAGGGGGACTCTGTCCAAACGCATCATGGGTGACTCATGTATTGAGCTGGTAGCAAAAGGTCGGCTCCCGGGCCGTCGGTTCTGTCTACTAACGTGGCTCCCGGCACTTGTTCCACATATTCGGCCGGATTGCATCCGGGCACAACAAGGCGCCAGCCATCTGTTTCAGCGCGGAAATGCCATGCGCCGGGGTAGGGTTGATCTCCCACCTGCCAAAGCAGACTGCCCACAACCCAGGGGACGGACCAACCATCAGGGGTGCAGCCCATCAAGCGTGGGAGGGACGCAGGGGCTGTGGGCAGGGGTCGTTCCTCACGCCTGGCAGCCTTTGTAACCAGGGATACAATCCAATCAAGGCCCGCCTGCTCGCGTCGAGCCAGCAATACATCATGGCCCCCCGCCGCGCCGAGCACTCCAAGCAGCCAGCCCAGTCGTTGTGCATCGTTTCCTGCCCGGGCCAGGTCATCTTCATGGCTGGCGAGTAGTGCTTCGCCGTCTGCCATAGTGGTCAGGGCATGCAGACCCGTCAGCAACTGGGTGGTGTTGGCCAACTCGTGCAGCAGAGTAGGCAACAGCGCTCGGGCCAGGGTGTCCATTGGATCGGGTTGATTCGCGTGTTGCCCGCCCAAAAGAAAAGCGGGTGGTACCGGGCAAGGGACTCGAACCCTCATGGAGTTGCCTCCAACGGATTTTGAATCCGTCGCGTCTACCATTCCGCCAGCCCGGCGCGAGGCAGCAGGGTAGGGAGCCTGCGCTCATCCTGCAAGCGGCTTGACCAAGGAGCGGGGAAGAAGCTGCCCCAGGTACCCTTTTCCTACAGGCAAGCCCCAAAGGCCGATTCGAGGCCCAGCTCGAATCCACTCAAGGTCTGTACATGGTGCAGAGCCAGTAGAATCCCAGGCCCGAAGGCCTCGCGGCTGCTGACCCGATGGCTGAGCCGCAGACTCTCTGCGCCCCACTTGAAGGCCACGGTCTGGTTGGCCAACACTCCCTCAAGGCGTTCCGATTGGATCGATATGGCATGTGCTCCGTCGGCCTCCAAAAGGGCGGCGGTTCGAAGGGAGGTGCTTGAAGGGGAATCGACCTTTTCGAGGTGGTGCTGCTCCTCAAGGCTGACCTCAACATCATCGCGGCCCTGGGGCTGCAGAAACTTCAAGGTCAGTCGGGAGCAGAGTTGCTGGATCGTGATCCCGAGGCAGAAATTGGGTACCACCAGGCAGCCCAGTTGAACCTCTTCCGCCTGTGCCTTCAGGTCCCGGAGTTCGCTGGGTTGCAGGCCACTGGTGCCGATCACAGCTCTGACACCGCTCTCCAGGATAGCCCGCCCGTGGGATGCGCCTAGACCTGCTCGGGTCAGGTCCAGTGCAATTTCACTGGAAGACTCGCGCAGGCAGATGCCGATGTCGTCCTGACGCACGATTCGGGCTGCCAGTTCCAGGTCGTGAGCCTCTTCAATACGAGCGCAGGCTAACTGCCCCATGCGCCCCTCTGCACCGATCACCGCCACTCGGATCTTGGCTTGAGCAGTCATGATGTTCTGTCCTTGAGAGCTCGTGCAAGAATCAACTCCACCAGATCTTGAAAGCCAATGCCCGCTGCATGTGCAGCGAGAGGCAGCAGCGAACGCTTTGTGAAGCCGGGCAGGGTGTTGATCTCAAGGCAGACCGGTGGACCGTCCACGGGCACGATAAAGTCCATGCGCGCGTAGCCGGCGCAACCGGCCAGGCGGAAGGCCCGCTGGGCCAGGGCACTGACCTCTGCGCAGCGTGCGGGTTCCAGGGATTGGGGGGGGCAAAACTCCTGAGCGCCCCCACTGGTGTATTTTTCGTCAAAGTCAAAGAAGTGCCCACCCTGGGGGCGGACTTCCACCAAGGGCAGCGCCCGTGGGAGATCCTCGTCCTGGTCCAAGAGTCCAACCGTGACCTCCACCCCATCGATTGCGGCTTCTACGAGGGGCTCATCGCCCGCCGCACGCACGGCGTCCAAAGCGGGACCGATGTCCTGCCAGTTGGTCACACAAGTGGTGGCCAGGGATGATCCACCTCGGCGTGGTTTGACGAACCATGGACCTCCCCCATCTTTCCTACAGGCCTTGGCCTGGCCTGGCCCCACGAGCTGGCTGGTGATCAGGGCTCCGGGGGCCACAGTCAGACCTTCGTCTGAAAACAACAGGCGGCTCTGATGCTTGTCCATGCAGAGCGCTGAAGCCTGCACGCCTGAACCGCTATAGGGCAGCCCCAGACTGCTGAGAAGACCCTGAAGACTGCCGTCTTCTCCAAGGCCGCCGTGGAGTCCCAGGAGAAAGACTGAGTTGGGAGGCAGATTGCTGAGATAGGCAACCGGGGGAGCAATCGTGGAGTCATCATTCCAGCGACCATCCTGCAGCCACTCGATGCGTTGCAGGCCCCTGATGCGGCCCTCGTCCTGCAGTCCCTCCAGGGCCTGCTGAAGGGCGGCGCCGCTCTGAAGGGAGATTTCCCGTTCTCCGGAACTCCCGCCTACCAGCAAGATCACCGTGTGCTGGGTCAGATCAGTCATCCGATCGGCTCCGGCGGAGTCAGCGATACAACCAGCCATGTTTTCCCTTGAGGACCTCCAGGCCTCCGGCGGATTCGTTGGCCGCGCGGAACTCAGATTCGTCTTCGGCGACCCGGGGATCCACTTCCAAAGGAAGAGTCCCATCCTGGTTCCTTTCCGGTAGATCCAGGCCCGCAGCCTGTAGCATGCTTCCGAAGGACTCGGTCAGGGCCCGCCGACAGGTTGAGGGGGAATCCGAACCCTCCGCATTCTTGACCGGTGAGAATTCTCTTTCCCGGTGGACTTCCAAGGTCACGCTGTTGGCTGCTGCGCCCAAAGCGTCAAAGACAAAGGTCTCGAACTTGACACCCGGAATCTCGCCAAGGTTGCCCTGAGCATCGAGCCCCTTCAGATTCTTCTGTGCCAGATGCCAGGGCAGGTCAAGGAGACCGTCTTTTGTGAGATTCTCTACAAAGTCCCGGCGGATCATGTGCACCGCGATGTTGCCTGCCCTGAAGCGCAGATTGCCGTCGGCATCCCTCTCTGTTCGCAAGTTCTCTGGCAGGTCCGAGTACTCGATGCATCCCAGCCTGCCGTCCGCCAGACCCAGGACGCCTACTTTTTCTGCGGGATCATCCTTGGCCACAACTTTGCTGGACATGTCCGCTTCGGCCAGGCCGTGCAAACCCAGGAAGAGCGGGTCAGCAGGACGCACCAAGGGATTGTCCACCTGGAAGTAGCTGAACTGCTCGATTCCAAGGGAGGCGGCCAGATCGAGCATGCCTTCGGAGCGCAGGGCTGCCAGGGTCCCCCCATGGCCGTTTGGAGCCAGGAAGAGGGCATCCGAGGCCGTGCGCACAATGCGCCCCTCCTGATCAAGGGCCGGAAGCATCTCTTGAGTGAAGAAGTGCACGTTCTGTTGACCCAGGCCGAAGAAATTCTGCTCTTCAAAGAACGTGCGAGTGGCCCCATCGTTGCTGGAGGAGGTCATCACAAACCAGGTGATGTTGGTGCCATAGCGTTGCTGCGCAGCAGTCAGGCGTGCCGCGTGCCAGCCAAAAAGGCTCAGGCCGCTTACCGGTCCAACCCCGACCATTCCCTTGGGGCCGTCGAAACCCAGGCGACTGCCCTGTCCGCCAGCCACAAGTACAAAACCTACCTTGCTTTCGCGTAGCAGTTGCTTACCGATGGAAATGGCATGTTCGGCCTGGGCTCCCTGCTCCGCACTTCTTCCCAGGGGAAAGGTAAGCGGCGGTTCGAAAGACTTCGCGGTGTGCTCATTGGGAGACCGCAAATGTTCCCTCAGCCGCTGGACCTGATCCAGGTCGAGCCCCTCGAGAGCGGCCTGTAGATTAGTGCGCTCCTCGTCGGACAGGTCACTCCATGTGCCCATGAGATGTCCCTGCCCAGCGGCCTCAAGGGCAGCAGCAAGGTCGCTCTTAGATTCTGGCATCATGGCCCGAGTCTAACGCCAAAAGGCCTCGGATTCGAAGGCCATCTCTGCTCCAGGGATTGCGCAAACCTACGCCTCGCTTGTGGACGGCTCCATCATATAGGAGCGTCCCGGACTGGGCTGAAGCCGCAGGCCTGCATTGCCCCTAGAAAGGGCCTGCTCTTAGACTGCTTCGCGTTCTGCTGAGAGCAGCTCGAACATCTGCTCTGTCAGGTGTACCAGGGCGTCGATGCGCTTCTCGGCGAGAACCTGGCGGCGTACGAGCTTCTCCACCACCGGAGGGAGAATGGCTTCACGAACATAGTTGTTGATCATGTTGATGATCTCTGCCCGGTCCGCATTGGGGAGCTTGTGGAAGTGGTAATGAAACTTGTCCTCGAGGATCTCCTCAGTAATGCTCATACATTCTGAGGTCATTTCCTCCACGTTCTGCCGGTCGTGAGCGGTATGGAAGACATCGACCTTGTACTGGTGCAGCAAATCCTTGAATTTCTGATGCAAGTTGGGCTCCGGTTGTGAATACGGGAGGCGACATGCCCCCTATGCCCCCATTGTATGGCTGGACCGCCCAAAGGGAAAGGGTGCAGTTGACTGGTCTCAGCCCCCCACCTTCCCGAATGCCCTCCTGCCCGGGTTTCAGCGGGTACAACTCATCAGCGCGAGTCCACCTGCCCTATGCAGATGGAAACGTTGTGCCCCCCGAACCCGAGGGAGTTGCACAGGGCGTTGCGCACCTCCATGCTCCTGGCTTCACCTGGCACATAATCCAGGTCGCAATCCGGGTCAGGAGTGGTGTAGTTGAGCGTGGGGTGAACCTGCCCGGTATGCACGGCCAGGGCCGTATACAGCAGCTCCACCGCGCTGGCGGCCCCCAACAGATGTCCGATCATGGATTTGGTGCTGGAAACCGCCAGCTTGTAGGCGTGGTCCCCAAAGGTCCGTTTGATGGCTGTGGTCTCAATTGCATCGTTGAAGGCCGTACTGGTGCCGTGAGCGTTGATGTACTGCACATCCTCGGGCTGTAGGCCCGCATGGCGCAGGGCCTCGGCGAAGGCCCGGGCGGGTCCCTTGCCGTCTTCCCGGGGAGCGGTAATGTGATAGGCGTCGTCGGTGGAGCCATATCCCTTGACTTCAGCGTAGATGCGCGCACCCCTCGCCCGGGCACGTTCCAACTCCTCCAGTATCAGGATGCCGCAGCCTTCCCCCATCACGAACCCGTCGCGGTCCTTGTCGAATGGCCGTGAGGCACCTGCGGGATCATCATTGCGCTTCGAAAGGGCGCGTGCAGAGGAGAACCCGGCCATGGAGAGTGGCGTCACGGCTGACTCTGAGCCGCCCGTAACCACCACATCCGCGTCGCCCCATTGAATCGCTCGCCAGGCCATGCCGATGGCATGACCAGCGGACGCGCAGGCGCTTGTTGTTGTGAAGGCTGTCCCCAGAAGGCCGTGGCGTATGGCCACCTGTCCTGAGACCGCGTTGGACATGATGCGGGGGATGAAATGGGGCGAGACCCTGCGCGGGCCCTTTTCTATCAGCACCGCCTGCTGCTCGATAATGCCCATGATCCCACCGATCCCGGTGGCGACAATGGTCCCGAATCGCTCCCGTTCTTCTTCGGGAAGACTTCGGATATCTTCAAGGCCCGCATCGCGCAGAGCCTCGTCGGTACCGATGAGGGCCCACATGGTAAACGGGTCGAGTTTGCGCAGGTCCGGTTTACCGAATCCATGGGCACCAGGATCCCAGTCGACCATCCCGCCGATCTTCGTGGCATGGTCGCTGGTATCGAAGGACTCAATGAGACGCACCCCGCTCTCACCCTTGAGGATGCGAGGGAAGGTCTCCTCCACCGAGAGCCCGAGGGAGTTGACGGTCCCCAAGCCGGTGATGACTACACGGCGCATGATTGCATATATCCGGTCAAGCCCTGGGGCCTTGAGCCCACAGGGGTCTTCCGGGCTGCTGGCCTAGAGCTTTCCGCCGATGTACTCGACGGCTGAACCGACGGTGCGCATCTTGTCTGCGTCTTCGTCGGGTATGGTGATTTCGAACTCTTCCTCAAGGCACATCACCAACTCGACGGTGTCGAGAGAGTCGGCGCCCAGGTCTTGGACGAAGTCAGTTTCGGGTTTGATCTGGTCGGCAGTCTTGTCCATCTGGTCACAGACAATCTTGACGACGCGGGATTCAATTGAGGCAGTAGTGTCGCTCACGTGGGTTCTCCGAGTGATCGGTAATTCTTAGTTGATCTGCCGGCCGAATGACGCGGCAGAGAGAGATGGACCAGCGTCTAGTCTAGAGGGAGAGGCCTCCATCCACCACTAAAGTCTGGCCTGTGATATACCCGCCGGCGGGGCCGGCCAGGAATGCTGTTAGAGCGGCAATTTCGGCGGATATGCCGATACGGCCGAGAGGGATGCCTGCCAGGAGGGCTGAGCGCTGGTCCTCGCTCAGGGCTGCGGTCATGTCTGTTTCGATAAATCCCGGGGCAATGGCGTTGCAGGTCACCTTGCGTCCTGCCAGTTCCTTGGCCACGGATTTGGTAAGCCCAATCACTCCGGCTTTGGAGGCGGCATAGTTGGCCTGTCCCGCATTGCCGGTGACCCCCACCACAGACGAGATGTTGATGATGCGCCCCGCGCTTTTCATCAGGGGGCGGGCTGCAGCCTGCACGAAATTGAAAGCGCCCTTGAGGTTGACCGCGATCACCTGATCAAAATCCTCCTCGCTCATGCGCAGGAGTATTCCATCACGGGTAATGCCCGCGTTGTTCACCAGGATGTTCAAGCCCCCGAGTTGTTGCACTGCGTCTTTGACGAGCGACTTGACTGCCGCATTGTCGGCTACATCCACTCCCAGGGCCAGGGCACCATCGGTAAGAGCGGCGCACTCGGCTGCGCTGGCCTCTGCGCTGTTGACGCTGGTCGCTACACAGGCAACCCGCGCGCCCTGGCTCGCAAGGGTGATGGCGATGGCACGGCCAATCCCTCGGCTGGCACCGGTAACCAGCGCGGCCTGACCCTCAAGGGGCAGTTGTGTCGTGGAGGAGGTCATCGAACGATGCACATTCTAGGGGTCGGGAACCGTCTGAGTCATGCTGAAAGATCGCCAAGAGCGGCAACAGATCGCACGCGGGCCTCTTTATCGGTCTTGCGCATCAGTCCTGCCAGCACCTTGCCCGGTCCTGGCTCAATGAATTCTGTCTGGCCAAGGGCCAGCGCAGCTCGCATAGAGCGTTCCCAGAGGACGGGGGCGCAGACCTGACGAGCGAGGAGTTCACGGATCATGTCCGGGCTCCCGGCGGGCTCAGCGGTCACATTGGAGAGTACAGGGATCTTTGGAGGCAGGATTTCCACGTCCAACAGGGCCTCCTGCAGGCGCTCGGCGGCAGGCCGCATGACCTCCGAGTGGAATGCTCCAGCTACGCTCAAGCGGATACACCGCCGGATGCCATGGTCCTTGGCCGCCGCCTCGGCCGCATCGATGGCGGTATTTTCCCCTGACAGGATGATCTGACTGGGGCTGTTGAGGTTTGCCACCTGACAGACACCTGCTTGGGAGGCTTCTTCAGCAAGGGCGGTGGCGGTCTGTTGAGTCGCCCCTAGGAGGCTCAGCATACCGCTGGGAGTTGCCTCGGCCGCTTGCTGCATTGCTTGGCCCCGCAAGTGCACCAAGCGGAGCGCGTCTTCGAAGGAAAATGCACCCGCCAACCAGAGGGCGCTGTATTCCCCCAGGGACAGTCCAGCGCTGAGGGGCACCTGGGATCGGTCGACCTGGCCCTCGGCCTCAAGCACTCTCATGATCGCAGCACTGGTGACCAGAATTCCAGGCTGAGCGATGTCGGTTCGGTGGACATCTGCGTCAGCACTCCAGATCGCCTCCGATAAAGAAAAGCCTAGGGCCTCGTCAGCCTGCTGGAAGGTCTCGCGGGCCGCAGGAAAAGCCTCGGCCCACTCCTGTCCCATGCCCACGAATTGAGCTCCCTGCCCAGGAAATAGGATTGCTGCAGTCATGAGAAATATAGCGTCTACCAGCGCAAGAGGGATCCACCCCAGGTCAGCCCCGCACCAAAGGCAACCAGCACCACATACTTGCCCTCTTGGATGCGTCCCTGCTCAAGAGCCTCATGCAGTGCAATCGGGACACTGGCGGCAGACGTGTTCCCGTAACGGTCTATGTTGACCATCACCTTGCTCTGGTCCCAGTCCAACCGATCCAGCGCGCCCTCGATGATGCGCTGGTTTACTTGGTGGGGAATCACGCAGCACAGGTCATCCTGATCGATGCCCTCCATGGCCCAACGAATCAACTCGGCCATTTTCTGCACGGCGAAGCGGTACACCTCGCGCCCTTTGAGTTGGATGAAGTGGTCCTCCTTGACATAGGAGTCCATATTGTGAAAGTGACGAGTGCCTCCCATGGGAATTGCGATCAGGTCATGCCCCGAACCATCGGCACCAAGCGTGCTGCGTAGGATTTCGCCCCGGCCGCAAACATCAAAGGGCTGCAGGATCGCCGCGCCGGCACCATCACCGAAGATGATCGCGGAACCTCGATCGGTCTTGTTCACCATGCGCGAGAGGGCTTCCGTGCCGATAACCAACACGTTCTTTGCCTGTCCAGCGGCGATGTGGGTGCTGCCCACCTGCATTGCGGTCAGGAATCCGGTACAGGCCGCATTTACATCGAAGGCGGCGCAGGTCGCTCCCAGGCTGTGCTGCACCTGACAAGCCACGGCCGGAAAGACAAAATCTGCCGACACTGTGCCAACAACGATCAAGTCCAGGTCACTGGCTTCAAGCCCAGCATTGGCCAAGGCTTGTCGGGCAGCACCCGTGGCCAAGTCTGAGCATTGGACACCGTCTTCCACCCAGCGCCGCTCCCGGATGCCCGTGCGCTTGGAGATCCACTCGTCGCTGGTGTCGATCACCCTGGCAAGATCATCATTGGTGACCCGATTCTCAGGAAGGCAGAGGCCAGTTCCGGCTATTCCAGCAGCTACTAGGTTGGTCATGATTGGGTTCTGGAAGGCGTGGGGTCCACTTGAGTCTAGCCCCGTAAAGTGACTGGATCGAGGGAGAATGGGCGTAGATTGCTGAGCAGGACATGTGGAGCAGGCATGATCCAGTGCTGTGACGCCTACGGACCAGGGTTCTCTTTGGCCATCTCGGCGAGCGCCTCCACGGTCCTGCTGTTTACATTGGAATCCAGATCCTTCGCGGCAACTTTGAGGGCGTTGAGGACCGCATTGCTGTCCGAGCGTCCGTGACCGATGACCACCACGCCATTGACTCCAAGCAAGAGGGCGCCGCCGTATTCGGAATAGTCCACGCTGCGCATGGCCTTGCTCAGAACCTCATCCGACAGGGGCTGGCCAATTCGCTTGCCTTCTTTTATGAGCTTGTCCAGCAAGAAAGATCCAAACCCCTCAATCAGCTTGAGGACCACATTGCCTGTGAATCCGTCCGTGACGATCACCTCGGCGCAATCGGTAAAGATCCCGCCTGGTTCAACGTTGCCGACGAAGTTGAGGCCGCTCCCATTCAGCAGCTCACGAGCCTCCTTGGTCAGCCTTGTGCCCTTCTTGTCTTCTTCGCCAATATTGAGCAGGCCCACGCGCGGATTTTTGACCCCCAACACGCCCTCTTGAAGAGCCGCGCCCATGATCGCGTATTCGACCAGATCAGAACCCAATGGCGCGGCGTTGGCGCCCATGTCCAGCAAAGTCATGGGCTTGCCCGTCAGGTTGCTGGTGATTGCTATGCCCGGCCGGCGGACGCCGGGCAGGGTTCGCAGAATTATGGTGGCGGCACCTACCATCGCTCCGGTGTTCCCCATGGAGACCGCCGCGGCAGCTTCGCCTGAACGAACAGCCTCGATGCACATGGGGATTGTCGCCTGGGGTTTGGCTCGCAGAGCCGTTCCGGGCTCCTCGTGCATGCCGATCACCTCGACACTGTCCAAGATAGCGAAACGGTCCTGAGCGTTGTGCTCCGCAAGGATCGGCGTAAGCTGTGCCTTGGGCCCCACGAGCAGAATGCGATCCGCATGCAAACCATCATCCCGAGTGGGATCGGTTGCACGCACGGCGCCTTCAAGAATTTGACGGGGGGCGTGATCGCCTCCCATGACATCCAAGGCTATACGACCGGCTGTCGTCATCCTGGGAGATTGTCGAGGGGATCAGAAGTCTTCGCGCTCGAAGACCTGGTGGCCGCCTTGGCCGCCTTTCTCAAAGCCGTAATGGGTGGCCTCTTTCTCGTTCACCCGGTGGGGCCGGGTGAGCGCTCCCGAGCGCGGGTCACGTTGTAGGGCTTCAGGCTTGATCGCAAGGTGCGAACGGCGGACGCCCTTGCGAGCTTTTGATGTGCGGCGCTTGGGATGGGGCATGGTTTGAAGGGGCTGGAGCCCCGGAAAATCAATTGAGGTGGGGTTGACAGGACTGGACCTCCCGCCATTGAAGCGCCAGAGGGTACCCGCAGCAGAGGGAGGGGTCAAACTTCTGCCCTAAAAGATGAACACCAGAGAGCCTGGAGGAGCTATTCAGGGCCTTGGAGCGCCGGCGGGCTCAGATCAGGCCTGCAGCAGGACGCGGGGGCCACGACTGGGCTTGGACAAATGGAGTTCTCAACCCAGGGTTTCCAGCACCCTTGCTCTGACCGCCGCGATTGCCTCGGACAAACCGTCAGGCTTCAAGCCCTGACCCTGTGCTGCGTCAGGCCGACCACCGCCGCCGCCACCCAAAAAGCCGGCCAGGGTCTTGGCCAGTTCACCGGCAGCCAGACCCTTCTCCAGGGCGGTGCCGCCACAGAGCACCAAGAAAGGCACCTTGTCCTCGGCCTGCCCCAGCAGCGTGATGCAGTGATCCTTTGAGAATGACTTGGCCCGGACGGAGAGTTCCCGCAACCCCGTGGCGTCGATTTCCCCCAATGACACCACGCCCCAGAGGACGCCGTCCGCTTCTGTCAATTCCACCTTGACCTTGTCCGCGAGCGCGCCAATGTCTCCCATGGCGGCCTGCCGGGCTGACTTTCTGGCATCTTTCAACTCACTCTGCAGGGCCGAAATGCGCTCGGGAACATCCTCGGCCGAGGACTTGAGCAGACTTTGGGCCTGGTTGAGCAGAGTTCGTTGCTCGCGGAAATGCTCCTGGGCTGATCGCCCAGCCACCGCTTCGATGCGTCGCACTCCGGCTTGTATGGCCTTTTCTGAAAGGATTGCAAAGCCGCCTAGATCGCCGCTGCGGGTGGCGTGCGTCCCCCCACAGAGTTCCATGCTCCAGCCTCCTATATCCACTACACGCACTGTGTCCGAGTATTTTTCACCGAAGAGCGCCATGACTCCGCGCTCTGTGGCCGCGTCATAGGACTCCTCGGTAGAAGCGACCACGTGGTTGGCCAAGATGGCATCGTTCACGAGTTCTTCGACACGTTCGATCTGTTCGGGTTTGAGGCCCTTTGGTTGACTGAAGTCAAAACGTAGGCGGTCCGCCCCCACATAGGACCCCTGCTGGGTCACATGGTCTCCGAGTACTTCCCGCAGGGCCGTGTGCAGTAGATGTGTTGCTGTGTGGTTGGCACGCACACTGTGTCGGTGGCTGTGATCCACCGCGCAGGAGACCTCCGATCCAGTCTCGATCACGCCCTCGCTCACACCAAGGTGCACCAAAACGCCGCCCACTCGTTGAGTGTCATGCACCTCGAAGGCAAAGGTGCCATTGGCGTTCGTGATTCTGCCCCGGTCGCCTACCTGACCGCCGCCTTCGCCATAGAAGGGAGTCGCGTCAAGCACCAACCTTTCTCCGCGTCCTTGATCAGCCAGCAGGCTGAGGACATTGCCCTGGCCGGCTTCCCCCAGAAGCTCCGCGGGAGCGCCAACTTCGGCGCCGTAAGCCAATGAATCTGTCTCCTGCAGGCCTGTCAGTTCCTCTGCGGAGAGCAGTTGTTTGAATGATCCTTCGCCTCTACTGGCTGCAGAGTGGTCGTTCCGTGCCGCTTCCCAGCCCTCTGTGTCGAGTTCCAGCCCTCGCTCCCGTCCGAGCAACTCAACCAGGTCCTGGGGGAATCCATAGGTGGCATACAATTCATAGCTCTCGCGCCCGGGCAGCGTCGCTCCCGATTTCAGCTTGCCTGCCAGCTTCTCGAATTGCAGCAAACCCCGGTCGAGGGTCTTGCGGAAGCTCTCCTCTTCGCTCTTGATCACCAGCGCAGCGTGTTCTGTGCGTTGGGCGATTTCCGGATAGGCTTTGCCCAGAATCGATGCGACAACATCCACCAGCTCGAACAGGAAGGGCTCTTGGAGATCCAGGTTCTGCAAGCCGTAGCGACTGGCGCGGCGGATCAGTCGGCGTAACACATAGCCACGGCCTTCGTTTGAGGGCAGAGCGCCATCGGAAAGGGCCACGGTCACCGCTCGAACATGGTCGCCGCAGACCCTCATAGCGACGTCGACATCACCGTCTCCCTGGCCATACACCTTGCCCGAGAGTTTCTCCAGGGCCCTGAAAATCGGCTGGAAAAGGTCCGTGTCGTAGTTGGACAACTTGCCCTGCAGGACCCCCAGAACCCGCTCGAAACCCATTCCCGTGTCCACGTGTTTTGCGGGCAGATCAACCAGGCTGCCATCGTCCATGCGGTTGAACTGCATGAAGACCAGGTTCCAAAGCTCAATGAAACGCTCATTGCCCGCATTGACGCCGCACTGTGAATCTGCCCCATCGGCAGGGTCTGAGTCCGGGCCTCCCCGGTCCAGGTGAATTTCCGTGCACGGGCCGCAGGGACCTGTGTCCCCCATTTCCCAGAAGTTGTCCTTGCGGTCGAAACGCAGGATGTGCTCGGGGTCGATGTCAGTGTTCTTGCGCCAGAGAGCCTCCGCCTCCTCATCTGGGCCCAGACCGTCCTTTTCGTCGCCGGCGAATACTGTGACCCAGAGCCGTTCCTTGGGCATACCCCAGACCTCGGTCAGGATCTCCCATGCCCAGGTGATCGCGTCCTCTTTGAAGTAGTCTCCAAAGGACCAATTGCCAAGCATTTCAAAGAAAGTGTGGTGGTACGTGTCGACCCCAACCTCTTCAAGGTCGTTGTGCTTGCCCTGCACCCTGATGCATTTTTGCGCATCGACGGCCCGGCGATAGTCACGCTTGCCCGTGCCCAGAAACACGTCCTTGAACTGGTTCATGCCCGCGTTGGTAAACAGCAGTGTCGGGTCATCCTTGGGGAAGACCGGTGAGGAGGGCACGCTCTTGTGGCCGCGTTCAGCAAAGTAATCCAAGAAGGACTGACGAACGGCCGCGGAACTGGTGTCTTGAAGAGTGCTGCCTTGCATGGCTCAGGGTAGGCCGTTGAAGATGGGCTCGGGTCTGGTGAAAAAGACCAGGGCCGTGGCGGACGCCGCTCGCTGCGCCCCCAAGCCTGGTGTCAATTGTGCAGCATAGGGTGTCGATGGTGCCCACCCGGAGACCCACTTCAGGTCCTCGAGCAGGATGTTCCGCCCACACTCTTCCGAAACCGTCCGGCCTGGGGCGGCAGTTGAAAGGTGTCAGAAGAAGTATCCGGAGACGAGGTGCCCTCGCCTCCGGCACCCTGGACCATCAGGCCTTGCCACTGGAAGCGGGTTGAGCCTTCTTGGGGCTCGGCTTCGTGGGCGCCTCGGCCTTCTCATCTGGCATCGGTTTGGCCTTTGCAGTGCTCTTGGAGTCCTCCTCATCGGGCTTGGGGGCCCACTTGGAGAAGATCGCCTCCTCAATCGACGCGGCCAGATCCGGGTTGTCGATCAAGAAAGTGCGTGAACGCTCCATGCCCTGACCCAGGCGGATTTCTCCGTCTGTGGGATGCTTGAGACTGAACCAGGTACCGCTCTTGAGCACAATGCCAGCTTTTTGACCCAGGTCAAGCAGCTCGCCCTCCTTGCTGATGCCTTGGTTGTAGAGGATGTCGAACTCGACCTTGCGAAAGGGGGGCGCCAGCTTGTTCTTGACCACCGTCACCTTGGTGCGGTTGCCCACCACCTCTTCGCCGGACTTGAGCTGACCGATGCGACGGATATCCAACCGCACCGAGCTGTAGAACTTCAGCGCTCGACCACCGGTGGTGGTTTCGGGGCTGCCGAACATGACACCGATCTTTTCGCGGATCTGATTGATAAAAACCACAAGGCAGTTGGATTTTGCGATGGCTCCGGTCAGCTTGCGCAGGCCCTGACTCATCAATCGCGCGTGCAGGCCCACAAAGGCGTCTCCCATCTCGCCTTCGATTTCGGCCCGTGGCACCAGCGCAGCCACTGAGTCGATGACAACCATGTCCACAGCATTAGAACGAACCAAGGCTTCGACAATTTCCAGTCCCTGTTCACCCGTGTCGGGCTGAGAAACCAAGAGGTCATCCAGTTGCACGCCTAGGCGGCGGGCATAGGTCGGGTCCAGCGCGTGCTCCGCATCCACAAAGGCGCAGATGCCGCCCGCCCTTTGGGCGCTGGCGATGGCGTGCAGCGTCAAGGTTGTCTTGCCAGAGCTCTCCGGGCCATAGACCTCGACCACCCGACCGCGGGGCAAACCCTTGCCTCCAAGGGCTAGATCGAGAGTTACCGATCCGGTCGAAATGCCAGACACATCGCGCATCTGGCTGGCATGGTCACCCAAACGCATGATCGATCCTTTTCCATAGGCCCTTTCAATTTCACCGAGGGCGGCAGTCAAAGCCTTGTCCCGTGCAGCTCCTTGAATCGGTGCTCCAATCGGCTCGGGGGCACCCGAGTTGGGGCCATTTCCTTTCTTCTTGCTCATAGTCGTGTTTTTCTTCGTCTCATGGATCACGCGGTGCCTGCCGCAGAATCAACTTTCGGTTGGTAAACCGGTCTTCAGCCCCCGAGCCTAGCAGTCTGGACCCGAGGAAGGAACCAGGAACTAACTAGACGTTTGGCGATCCCTCAGGTTTCACCCCTGGGTTGAGATTCTTCTGGGTCGCCCGCAGCGGCCCCCCTCTGGGACGCTCCCCCCAGGGCACCTCGCACCCCAACGGAGGGCACCCTATCTTGCGCCGAAGGTCACCACCCCCACATCGGTCACGCTACCCGCCGGGCCCACCCGCACGGTTTGCTCCGTGCGCCTGAAGGCCAAAACCGAGTTCGGCACGAGGAAATCAAACGAGAAGCGCCCGTCCTCGTCCATGGAATCGCTAATAGGGGCTACAGTCTCCTGGAGTAAGTGCTCTGGGAGGTCTGCCGGCCAAGCGTGAACAACCCGGCGGGGGGGGGCCCCGGGAGCGTTTCGGCCCGTGCCGTAGATGGCTGCCGCCCGCTCCGCGTGTACGTGCACGGTCTCTCCCGGTCCAAGGGTGGCCCCACCGATGGCGATCAGCCAATCACCCTTTCCATCGTGCCCCTTAGAGGCTCCATCGCGGCCGTGGAATCGATAGAGGTACTCGCCGGGGCTCACGGCCAACTCCCCCACGAGTCGGCCCTTGTCATCGAGACGGCAAGTGGCGCTCAAGTTTCCGCCGGCTCCGAACACACAAAATTCATTCCTGTTGCCCAATTCGATTCCCGGATCAGCAGTGATCAGCACTCGAGTGCGCTGCTTGGCATCCACGATCACCACGTCGAGAGTGATCGTGGAGTCGTCCGAAAGATCGAAAGTTCGACCGATCTCTCCGGGGAGCCTGCTGAGTCCCTGTTCCTTGCCAGTTTGTCCGGGCAGGCGGAACTCCCTGGGGACCCGCACCCAAAGTTGGACCTCGCCTTCTTGGAGCTGCAAGCGAAGGGTGTCCTCGGCGTAACGCCAAGGAATCCTCTCCCCCAGAAAACCGAAGAGCCCCTTGCCCGTGGTACTGATGCTCAGCTGGCTGATCCCGAAGTAAGCTGGATCGAGATCTAGCTCATTCCCTTCCATGTCAAGAAAACGGGTCCGGAGGGTCAGCTCATGCCCCTCAACCTCCTGGATGGGCACCACCCGATCTCGGCTCTTGGGCAATGTGACCTGTGCCTGACCAAACCTCAAGCAGCCCTCATCCGACAGCCATTGCCCGCGCAACAAGTACTTACCCGGGGGCAACCCGCTGACCCGGGCAATGCCATCCCCATTAGCAGACGCCTGAGCCACAGTGGAGTGGTAGGCCTCCATGTGCCCAGTTGGGCCCATGGCCCAGCCATTGCTCAGCACGCGCAAACTGGCCCCGTGGGCATCGCCCGGGAAAACCGCCACCAAAACAGGCCCGCTGCTGCCCCCCACCACGATGCGCTTGGTCTTTCCGGCTTGCACCATAAAAATACCCGAGAGCTTGCGGGTGGGTTGGGGCGCGCCCGAGCCAAAACCAGCCTCGATGGCCTTGGCCCAGGATTCATGGGCTGGAACAGGAATCACCCCCGGGGCCCTTCGGATTGCCCAGCGCAAATCGCGCTTCGCATCCACACGCAGCCAGTCAATCTGCCCATCGGCATCGGGAGAAAGCACGCGCTCTGCCACCGGCCAGGCGCGGCGCGTGTCGCTCGCGAGCTCTTTCATCCAAAGGGGAATCAGAAGCGGATAGGGCGGCAAAACCTCAAGGGCTCCGGACAAAGCAGCCCGGGCTTTCTCGGAGTCAGTCGGCCTCAGCTTCCCCACCAGGTCCAAATCCTCCAGCCCCGGTCCATCGAGCAAACGCACGATGGCCTCGGTGGGAATGTCTTTGGGAGGTCCTGCAAAACGCAGTTCGACTCTTCCCGTGGGAGGGACCCGGACCACGAGGGGCGAGGTAGAACTCTCCTCCAGCAGAAAAGCCCACTCGGACTCAGCCCCCCGTTGCAGTTCCAAATAAATTGGCAGGGCCAGGGACGTGCGCAAGATCCCACCGGAGTTGACCAATCCACTCTCAATCTGGCAGCTCCCATTGACCGCTTTCCACTCCATGGCCCCGGGGTCTGGGAGTCCCTCCACTTGGATTTCGAGATCACCCACCACGCGACCGCCAATGGAAGCAATTGAACCGGCATCTCTAGCCGTCGAAGGAGGCTCGGCCGTCTTTGTCCGGAGCGATTCTGCGGTTTCTGTCTCCGGCCAAAGAACCCAAGCAGAGCCCACGATGAGGGCTGCGAGGAGGAGCAGGCGTCTTGGGTCTTGCATGGCAGGCATTTGGCTTTGGTTTGGATCTCTGGGGGGCGAAGCAATAAATGGACCGACTCACGCGGATCTAGGGTCCACAGAGGATGATTCGACCGTGCCAGTGATCGGTCTCTGCCTCTGCTTCGACTCTGCCCCAGGCATCAGCGAGAACGCCACTCCATATATTGTAGCCGTCCGCTCTGCCTTCCGTGTGGCAAGTCACGGCAAGCATGAAGTGGTATTCATTTTGCTCTGAGGCTGGATCACTGAGCATCGGATTTGACTCTTCGATCTGGAATTGTCCATCCCCAGTCACGGTGGTGATGGGCACAGTCACATCCACTCCACCGAAAATGGCGACAGTGATCGAGCCATGATTCTTGGACCCCGTAGCCCGCGCGAATTGTCCGACAATTTGTTGATTGTATGCTTCCCCGATGTTGTGGTCGATATGAGTGCCGATGATCGAGGCGATCATGCTGTCGTCCTCCAACTCCGCTATTCCTCCGTTGTACCGCATCTCAAATCCAGCCTCGACCTCACCGCGACAGTTCGTCCACTGGGGATAGAACTTCCACTGCTCATACAGGTACCCCGTAGCGCCCACATAGGCGCTCGCTTCAATGCCGGGAGCAGCGTCCCCGACCTCCAGCTCGGTGTATCCCCAGGCCCAACTCGCCTGAACATTCCACTTAGCCCATCCAGCCGGAACCAGGCCCCCATAAATGCCTTCATTGCCTCCCTCAAAATCCGTTTCAAAGTGCAATTCAGTTTGCTTCCAATGGGGGGGCATCCAGAACGGCACATTGGGGTCATACCCCGGAAGCTGAGGACTGGCGGTCACGCCTTGAGACAGAAAAGCGGACAGGACGAAGATCAGACTGGTAGCTGCAAGAGCATGTTTCATGGTGTTTCCGGGTAGCTTTGGTAGAGTGAGTGGTTGCCCGACCGGCATCGTATTTCGCGGGGCTGGTCGACACGAAAAAGGTACCCAGCCCTGGTCTTGGGCCTCGCCTAAGATGGCAACAAGGTTCCACATGGCTCCCCTCCATCACTCCTAACCATATGCTCACAAGCACGTTAGGCGTCTTGGGATTTACAGGGGGCCTACCCCGGGCTGCAACTCGCTGCTTGCAAAATCGCAGATTCGAGGAGTTCTGCTTTGCGCGAGACAAAGCTCATGAACACTTATGGTTTGTGGATAACTCTCAGCCCCTAAACCGTCACGATGCTCAACAACTCGTTGTAGCGCTCGTCGATTTCGGCTCGGGTGCGGGACCCGATGTCTTCCACGCTAAATCCCTGCACGCAGAAGCTCGCGGTAATCGTGCCGTGCACCATGGCCCGGCGCAGGACGTTGGGCTCGATTGAATCGGCTTCGGCCACGGCGCCCATGAAACCACCAGCAAAGCAGTCTCCAGCACCGGTTGGGTCCACCACCGTGCCTACCGGGTATGCGGGCAGAGCGAAGTGAACGTTTTCGCCCATCAGGAAGGCGCCATGTTCGCCCTTCTTGACGATCACATAGCGAGGACCCATGCCCAGCACTTGCTGCGCCGCGCGGATCAGGTTGTCCTCGCCTGTGAGCATGCGCGCTTCTTCATCGTTCAGGATCAGACCATCGATGCGGCGGATCAAACCCTTGAGATCGTCCAGGGCGATATCCAGCCAGAGATTCATCGTGTCCGCCATCACAAAAGTGGGCGCGTCCACCTGGTCCAGCGCACGGGCCTGCACCGCTGGCGCGGCATTGGCCAAGAAGACGAACTTGGCATTCCTGGATTGCTCTGGCACCTTGGGATCAAAGTGCTCAAGGACATTCAGTTCCGTGAAAGTCGTATGGCGTGTATTCCAGTCCGGCTCGTAGCGGCCGCCCCAGCGAAATGTCTTGCCGTCCACCTGTTCGACCCCTGTGCAGTCCACACCCTTCGAGCGCATCATGGCCAGGTCCTCTTCCCGGAAATCCTGGCCCACCACTCCCACCAAGGCAGGCTTGGTGTAGAAGGCCGAGGCCAGAGAGAAGTACATGGCAGACCCGCCGAGTGCGTTGTCCCGCTTGTCAAATGCAGTTTCAACCGTGTCGTAGGCTAGGGTTCCGATTACGAGCAGGCTCATGGATGTGGACTGGTTGGGAGAGTTGAAGACAGGCTAGGTATTGGACCGAACGCCAGATGGCCTGGGAGATTCCAGAGGCGAGCATTGAAAGCTACCGATCTAGGGAGGTCAAGGGCTGGAGACCGTTGTGGAGTCTTCTGACCCTATTGGAGGATCCTGTTCGTCGGTTTCGGACGTTGATTGGCTCCCCGGAGAATCCCCCGCCACGGATTCGCCCTTGGCCGCTGCTCTGAACTCCTGGCGCATCTCTCGCCCTCCGGGCAGGAGGCTGGCCAGACCACCGATCAGTCCAACCGCCAGCAACTCAAGTCGCCAGGCCAGGCTTGTCCCCACTCCCAAAGCCCAGGATCCCCCCGCCATGCGGAACAGGCCCCCAAAGAGGATCTCGCCCACCCCGAGTCCACCCGGAGCCAACGGAATCGCGCTGAGGGTATTGGCCACTGTGCTGATTACCAGGATCTCGAGAAAGCTGACCTCTTCTCCCAGCCCTCGGGCCAGCCAGAAAATCGCCAGGGCGCTGGTGAAATGGTTGGCGAAAGAGAGGCCCAGGGAACTGAGAACGACTTTGGGCCGCTGGGCCAGCTCCTGCCCGACCCGATCCAGGTCCACCAAGATCGATCCCTTGGGCATGCGTTGTAGACGCTCTTGCAAGCGCAGCCAACGGCGTGGGGCCTCCAGGGAGTAGATCACCCAGGCGAGAGTCAATCCCGCCGCAGCAGCAGCTACCGGCAGGCGCAGACTCTCGAAGCGCGAGTCGCTGATGGACACCGCGGCCAGGGCCACCAATGTCATGGCCCAGAGCCCAAAGACCCGATCCGCCAGCACCGTAACCACCGCTGCGCTGCGTCGTTCGGGATGGCCCCGGGCAGCGATCCAACCGCGGGCAAGATCGCCACCGGAAAGACCTGGCAGGATCACATTGAAGAACAGGCCGGTATAGGTGATACGCAGGGCGTTCAACCAAGAGGTGGGACAGCCCGCCGCGTGCAGCAGCAACCACCAGCGGGTGTTGATCAGCAGGGTCGCAAACATGAGAGCTGCGAGCCCCAGGGGCAGAGCGTTGCCGTCGGCGCTCTTGAGGATGCTGCTCAACCCCGGCCGCACCTCGACTCCATCCAGTTCGATTCCGTCGATCGAGCCCGTGCCTTCTTCACCCACCTGAATCGTCAGGGTGCTACCGCTGGCGAGTTCCGGAAGCAGGGCCCCTATTTCCTCCGGAGGCGCTGCCTCTGGATCGAACTCGATGTCGCCCTTGAGTTCCTGGCCGCGCCAGTTGCCCTCCAGCAGTGATAAGGGGGCGCTCCAGGTGACCGGGGCGCCTCCATCTTTGGAGACACGCAAGACCAGGTGGTCTCCTAGGGTGACCTGGGCCAGGGCATACCAAAGGAATGAGAGGGCCAGGGCGATGCCCACCCAACGCATCCAGGAGCGACCCGAAGCACTCGATTGCTCAGACATTCTTTAGGTCGTTGACGGCCGTGTCCTCTGGGCTGCCTTCTGGTGGAGAGGTTTGGGCGCTTCGGGCAAATTCGCGCCACCAGGCCTCCCACTCCTCCTTGCGGCGGCTTCCAGGGCCTTCCGGAGCCAGCGCCGTCAGAGCACGCAAGGCCGATGCTCGCGAGGCTTCATCAAAGGTGACCACGTCATAACTGATGGCAATTACCAGGCTGAGTACGCGCAGGCGCGTGACGTTGCGCAAGTTCGGATCCATGTCTGCGGGAAGGTCGAGGCCCCCTGCAGCCAGCTGGTCGAGTACACGCTGCACTACGAGCCCCTCCCCCGGCACTATGGGGAACAGACCATATACACGGGTGCGCGCAACGCGGCCTTGTGAATCTGGTTGACGGGGAGTCAGACTGTCCAGGGCGTCCAGAACGAACCCAGGACCGAGGAATCTCATTCCGGTTTCCATGGCTGCTGCGCGGACCAAGGGGTCGAAGTCTCTCAAGCCCGAACCCAGGGCCAGGGCCAACGCACGTCCTTCGAGGGTTCGTGCAACCCGGAACAGAATCGGCTTCATCTCTTCGGTGGCATTATCGCGCTCAGCCACGGCCTCAAGAGCCTTGAGGACACGCCACAGACCCTGCAAGTCGAGTTCCCGGTCGAGCAGATCATCCGCGGCGGCCTGCAGGCCCTGGACCCCCACCCGCGGGGCATCGCTCCAAGTAGTGATGAACCGGCTGAGCAGCTCGCGCACATCTTCCTCCTCAGCTGGAACCCTTGGGGGGTCCGCAGGGGAAGACACCTCGAGTTTCAGCAGCCATGGCCCCATGCCCAGCAGCGCCCGCTCCCGAGCCAGGCGGCCGGGACAATAAGCTGCATAGCGGGCAAGTTGCCGGGTCAGACGCAACTCCGTTGCCAGGCTGTCGCTGGGTGCTTTGAGAAGATCGAGCAGTTGATGCAAGGCTTCCAGACTTGGATCGCCCACATGGACAAGGTCGGTCTGATCTGATGCGACCTGATCGAGGATCTGGCCCGTCTGGACAGCGACACCTACCGCCCCCACTTGCACCGCGTCCTGCAGTTCCCTATCGAGAGCGTCTGGATCGTCATCTTCAATGGCGTGCGCAACCGCAGCCGTTGCCCCTAGGGCAGCGACCCGCCCTGTCAGATCCAGCAGAAGGTCATCCATGATGCCCCGCAATTCGACCACATGCCGCAATTGGTCATTGCTGTCCAAGAGCTCATCGAGATTGTGGGAGGCGGCGGAGCCAGAAACGCAGGAAGTCAGAAGCGCACCCAGGGTGGCGGCGGGGATCAATTGTAGACGGGTGCTGCCCATCAGTTGAGTCTAGGAACTCGGTGGACGAGGTCCAAGGGGCCGCAGAGTTCTTTGGTCAATGCCCTTGTGGGTGGAGCGGAGCTGCAGCTCCGCCGATTCTGCAGAGCAGGCAATGGTGGAGGCGGGGGGAATTGAACCCCCGTCCCGGAGCCGCCAGCCCCGGACGTCTACGCGTGTGTTCCGTGCTCAGTTTCTCGTCCTCCAGCTGCCCACGGACAGGCGGCTTTTCAGACCAGCCTCAGAAAAGTCTCGTCGGGTTGCCCTGAGGCGCAACTCACCGACCAGCCCGCTGTTGTCGTCTCTGCGGGGCCACGGGCGCTCCCCGCAGAGACGGCGGCTGATAAATCAGGCCGCGAGTTCAAAATCGTTGGCAGGTATAAAGTGCCGTCCCGGGATGTTGGCGGGGTGACCTGGGATCCCCGACGCGCAGTCCGAAGTCGCACGAGAACCGGTCGAAACCAGTGCGCCCCCAGTTGCTTGTTGTCATTATCGGCAGTTTGAGCCAGAAGGTCAAGCAGGGTGCTGTCCACTTTCGTTCTCGAAATGGAACCTGAACCGCTCCTGGAGCGGTAGGGGCCAGTTGGCGAGGGGTCGGTGCGCCCTTTCGGGGGATCTGAACACTCGACCAAGCGTAGGCGCAGCACCGCGCGTGGAACTGGGCCCTTTCCCAGCCTCACCTGACATCGTCTTCATCGCTGGTCGTGACGCTTCGCCTCACGGGCGATCTCGCGTTTGTCGTCCCGCTCTCGGGTGGCCGCCCGCTTGTCATGCATTTTCTTTCCCCTGACCAAGGCGATCTTGAGCTTGGCATGTTGGCGTAGGAAGTACAGGGACAAGGGCACGATTGTCATCCCCTTTTCTCGGCTGGCTCGTTCCAGGCTCGCGATCTCACGCTTGTGGGCCAACAACTTTCGTGTGCGGGTTGGTTTGTGGTTCTGTTTGCCAGCGTGCACATATTCAGGGATATGGGCTCCCACCAGAAACAGTTCGCCGTTCTTGGCACGCACATGTGCTTCGGCCAGGCTGCAACGTCCAGTGCGCAGGCTCTTGACCTCGCTGCCAAGCAGTACCAGGCCCACCTCCAGTTCCTGCAGGATCAGGTACTCATGGCGCGCCCGACGGTTCTGGGCCACCAGACGTTGAGCATCGGGGTCGGTCTTTTTCATGTGCGCCCCTATCTTGCCAGGGCTGGGCCCAGGTGCGTGCCTTCAAGTCCCATTGGGATTTTCAGGGGCCCGCGTTGACGGATTGGGGCAGGTCTCTGTAAGGTCCCCGCCCCTAGCCCGGGTGGCGGAATTGGTAGACGCGCATGGTTCAGGTCCATGTTCCTGCAAAGGAGTGGGGGTTCGACTCCCCCCTCGGGCACCACATCCCTCTGGAGATGGGTGAACGGCGGTCCGCCAAACCGTACCTGGTCCTCACTGAATGACCGCGAGCGCTTTGGATCGAGCGGTGCATTGATTTCGTTCGCCTCCCGGCGGAACCATGAGCAATCCCAAGATCCCGACTCAACCCACAGCTCCCGGCTTCAAGGCCTTGCTGCGTGCCAACCTGGTGGTCTTGACCGCTGTGGGAGTGTTTGTGGCCCTCGCCTATCTGATCTGGCGTGGAGTTGCGGCCATGTTTCCAGAGACAGGGTGGCTGCAGGGTCCCCTGAACTGACCTGCGCCAGTTTCAGTCTCAACGTCCGGCGCCACCAGGGGCCCTGTAGATCAGCAGGGCACGCTTGCCCGCATCATTGGGCAGTTCGTACTCCACCACCGTGTCAAAGTGAAATCCCAGGCGTTGCGCCTCGCGCTCCCCTGCACGCATCTCGCGGGACCAGGTGGCGCCCTTGAAGAGGATCAGTTCGTTGAAGCGGTGGCGCACCTTGCGCAAGAGGCGAACGGTTTCTCGTACACTTGAGAGGGCTCTGGCCATAACCACGTCGACTCCAGCCTCGCCCAGGTGATCCTCTCCACGGGCCTCTACGACGGAAACATTTGGGAGGGCCATGGAGGCTGCCGCAGCTTCCAGGAAGCGTACTCTTCTTCCGCGTGACTCGCAAAGGGTGACCGAGCAGTTGGGTTCTGCCAACGCCACAGGAAAACCTGGGAAGCCACCGCCAGAACCCAGATCGAACACCTTGCGACCAAGCAGAGGCAGAAGCCGAGCGGCCTTCCAGCAATCAAGGTAGTGCTTGACCGCCATGTCCTGGGGAGAGGTGATAGCGGTCAGATTGACTCGTTGATTCCAATCCAGGAGCAATTCGGCATGATCCGCGCAACGCTCAAGATAGTCTGGAGGCACGTCCTTCTCTTCCGCGAAGGCGCCCACCAGGGCCGACATGATCTGCTTACGGGAGGGCAACGGGCCCTCCCATATGGGCTCAAGATCCTGATCGGGGTTTTCCTCAGGCTTGGCAGAGGATTCTTCGGCCGTGTGCTCGTCCCCCACTTCGTCAGGCTCCTCAGCGGCGGGGGGATTTGGTTGCATGCTGAATCGGAATCACGCGGGTCTATCAGGGCCAGCAACGGAAGGAGGGCTGGCAGGGGCGGAGGGACTCGAACCCCCAGCCTACTGATTTGGAATCAGTCGCTCTAACCATTAGAGCTACGCCCCTTCAGGGCAGGGAGCCTAGGTCCCAGAGGGCCCAAGTGCAACGATGAAGTGACCTGCCCAGATCCCCTGAGCCGCTTGGATCCCCACCCTGCTTATGTTTCAGTCCTGATAGATAATATTGACACGGAGAGGGTGCAGTCCCTTAGGTACCCTCTGCTCGCGCCACGATGGACCTGGACTCCGGAAGCCTGCTTGATCCGTGGCCTGACCCATTCATGACGGACAATCCCAGAAGACGTCGGCCCAGACGCCGTAGAGGTTCAGCGGCCAAGTCGCAGGGCGGCAACCGTGGTGCCACTGAGGGCAATTCTGAGTCCGGGCCTCAAGGGACTTTGAGTCATCGCGAGAAACGTAGAGCGGAGCGACGCTCCGAACGCGAAGCAGCCCGTCGTCCGCGCAAGAGATCCCAGATCAAGGCTGAAGTGCACAAGATGCACAAAGATGAGATAGACCCGCGGGCTTTGGACCGGGACGCTCGGCGCGTGGTGACCCGTCTCCAGCGGCATGGATTTGAGGCCTACTTTGTAGGTGGTTGCGTCCGGGACCTGCTGGTTGGTCGCAGGCCCAAGGATTTCGATGTCGCGACCGACGCTACGCCCCATGAAATCCGACGCCTCTTTCGCAACGGACGCATTATTGGCCGGCGTTTCCGACTTGTGCATGTTCACTACGGGGACAACATCATCGAGACCAGTACATTCCGTTGTGAACCGCCCGAGCAAAAAGGCGATGGTGATCTTCTTATTGTCGAGGACAATGAGTTTGGTACCGCCGAGGAAGATGCGCAACGCCGGGATTTCACCGTCAATGCCCTCTTTCTGGACCCCAGCACCTACAAGATCCACGACTGGGTGGAAGGCATGGGCGATCTCGAGTCCCGCCTGCTTCGCACGATCGGTGATCCAATGGTTCGCCTGGCGGAAGACCCTGTCCGCATTCTCAGAGCGGTCAAGTTTGCGACGCGCCTTGACTTTGACATCGATGAGGCCACCTGGCAGGCCATGGTAGAACTGGCAGAGCACCTGGGTCGTTCAGCCCCTCCGCGGGTGCTCGAAGAAATCTTGCGGCTGTTGCGCTCCGGCTCGGCTTTGGGTGCCATGAAGATGCTGCGCGCCGCTGGGTGCCTGCAGGTCATTTTTCCGAACCTGGACGAGCGTCTTGGAGAACGGGACGCTGATGACCACCAAATCCAGCAACGCGCCGCATTCTTCTGGCGCCTACTGGAGGCCCTGGATCAACGCGTGCACAGTGGGCTCGAGCCCACCAACGCGTTGTTGCTGGCGGTTCTGTTTGCGCCTCTGGTGGAGAACTCCTTCCTCCCAACGCACAATCAGCTGGATCGGCTGCGCATCGCTGAGGATTGCCTGGCCTCCACCGCAGAAAGTGCGCGCCTGGCCAAGCGTGACACCGGGCGGGCCGCACGCATCCTGGCCAATCACCCCCTGTTCGTGATGCCACCAGAGCGGCGGTTCAGTCCTCTGCTTTTTGCATTGACCTCTGAATTTGAAGAGTCCCTGGCCTTTTTTGGCCTCAGGGTTCAAGCTCGAGGGAAGGGGTGGGATGTGTTCGAGGCCTGGGAGGAGCGTCGGGCCCGAGCCCTCCAGGCCGATGAGCAGGAACTGGAGGACGAACGCAAGCGCACCCGGGGACGCAGGCGGAGCCGCAGACCCCATCGGGGGGGTCGTGGCCGCTCCAAGCCGAGGTGATCATTTCTAGATTCAAGTCAGGAACAGCTGGGGCCCGCTTTCCGTTCCTTGGCATGGAGCCGTCTCTCTGGGGGGACCCTGAGGGGCAAGGGGCAATTTGAGACGCCAGGGAGCCTCCTTTGCAAAACCGGGCAACATTTTCCCGATTCACCCGTGCAAAGGCCTCGTTCTGCTGTACTGTTCCCGTGTGCGGTAGGAACCGGGAATGAGGCCCCACCAACTCCTCTCTCCACCCCCCCCGACCTTGACCAATGCGGTGAGTCATTGTTGGACGGAAAGAGGAGTCCAAGGAGGTTTCGCGGGAAGCACCTGGTTCCAACCTGCGCCACAGCCCCCCTGCGGCGCAGGAGTGGCGGCCCTCGGGTCGTCGCGAAGATGCTGGGGCGGTCCTTCTTGGACCGCCCCCTCTTTTTTGCCATAGGGCATCCTGCAGGGCAGTTGCGTGCTGCTGTACGAATCATTTTTATGGGGAGCTCTCAGGCAGAGCCTTCATGCAGGTGGCACCATGGGACCATGTTGCGCCTTGCGTCTGTTCTGGTTTGGGCCATGACTCTGCCAATGAGTTGGTCGCACCCGGGTTCCACCGAATCAGCGCCTCGGGCTGTTGCGCCCGCCTCGGAGGTTCACGGGGATCCTCAAGATGTGGACGATGAGAGGCTGCGCAAGATCTGGACGGCTCTGCCAATTGAGGAGCGAGAAGAGATTTCAGCCTGGTACCGAGCGGAGTGTGACCGCCGTCGTACCCTTGCACGCCAATTGGAGCGCCATGTCTTCCACTCATTGAGAGAAGCACGGGGCAACTGGGGACAACTGCAACAAGCGAGCGTCTACGACGGGGCCAAGCATGCTCCCGCTCAACCAATCCTGCGTAAGATGCTGCCACCCGAGAACCCGAAGGTTGTGGCCGAGCGTAAACGCATGGGCCTCACCCAGGTCGAGCCCGCCCCCGCCTGGGTCTATGACTGGGCCACAGGCATGGTCCTGCAACGGGATAAGCCCTTTGCCCCCGATCACCTCTTTGAACTGGCCCTGGCCGGTCGGGCACCGGAGCAGGATCTGGCTATCGCACTGATCGAGCAAGCATTGGACTTGGGCACTCTGCGCCCCATTCACAAGGCCTTTGGTCATACATACGCTTCGCGAACGGGCACAGCCTATTCCGGTATCAGCCTCTATGATGCCTGGGGTTCGGGGGTCAAGATTGAGATGCCAGATATTGAGTGCCTGGGGATCTTGCACGATGTGGAAAACGACTGGAGGTCTTTCACTGCTCCTGTGCCTGGCGGCCAACAGGCCTCCCTCTACAAGCGCATAGGCAAGATGTTTCACAGCATCCGACGCGAACGCGGCCTCGCTCAGGCCTTGGCGGCGAGCTACTTCGATGCGGATCCAGAACTCGACCCCACCTATTCTTCGGCCACAGATCGCTTGCAGCTCTTCTGGACGAAACACGATTCCGCCCTGGACGAGAGTCGAGCAGCCCTTCCTGTCAGTTCCGAGTGGGACGACTGGTGGGAGAGTCTGGCCCTATTGCAGACGGATGCGGATCTAGCCGAACTAGCCGCTCAGCGCCGAATGTCCTTACGAGCAGAGGGAGGGCGACTGCGGGGAATCATGGTCTGGGTCCTGCGCGAGTGGGGCGCTCTCAAGAACAGGTGAGGCAGAGCAATCTGCATCAGGCTGGTCGTCAGTCGGACTTGGACAGAGCGAGAGCAGCCACTTCTGCGCAGGCAAATGCAACCTGAAAGTTCAATCCGCCGATCGGTCCGTCCAGGTCGAGCATCTCCCCCAATACGACCAGACCACTCAGACGATTGACCCGCATGCTGAAGGGATCCACCTCGTCAAGAGCCAGACCGCCCCGGGTGACTTCGGCGGCTTCAAAACCCCGCGTGCCGCTGATTTTCATGGGCAGACCATGGAGGGTCTCCACAAGGCGGTGTCGGGCAGCGCGATCCAGGCTGATCGCACGAGGGTCGGGGCCACTCAATTCCGCTGCACGGGCGACGGCACTGAGCAACCGCCGGGGCAGAGGCTCCTGCAGGCAGCGGGAGACACGCGGGGAACCCTTGCGCCCAGCCCCTTCGATCAGGCGGGTCCTGGTCTCCTGGCGGGATTCTTGGGGAAAGAAGTCAAGCAACAGCCGAAGTCCCCTTTGGGTTCCCTCCGCCACGTAACCGGACAGGTCCATGGCTGCGGGGCCAGAAAGACCAAGGTGAGTGAAAAGCAATGGCCTGCGGCGGCGCCCGAGGACTTTGCCTTCGTCATCTTCAAGCCGCGCCTCGCCGTTCTGCCAGGCGATCCCTTTCAACTGTTGTATCCAGCTCTCATCGCTGGTCAGTGGCACCAGGGCCGGAGTTGTGGGATTCAGCTCAAGGCCCAACTCTTTTAGCCAGCCATACCCTTCCCCCGTGGTTCCCGTGGAGGGATAGCTGCGGCCCCCAACGGCCAACACCAGGTGCTGACAGCAACCCGTGCCCAACGGCGTCTCTACCAGCCAATTGTCTCCATCCCGTTGGATTGCCTGGCCGGGAGCGTTGCAGATGATCCGGACTCCCCCTGCCCGGGCGGCAACCTCCAATGCATCACGCACATCTCGGGCGCGACCGGAACAGGGAAAGACCTTGTCAAGGGCAGCTTCCTCCGTGGGAACCCCCAGTTCGGCGAATGCCTCGCGCACCGCGCTGGGCGGCAGCACCTCAAAGGCATGCTTCAAGAACCGCGAGCCCCTTTGCCCAAAGAGGCTCGCTGCTTGGGAGTGATCGAGGCTGGTGGTTACATTGCATCGCGTGCCACCGCTGGCCAGGATCTTGGTGCCTGTACGCGGAGTTTTTTCGAGCAGCAAGACCTGGGCTCCAGCCCGGGCGGCGCGCCAGCTGAACCAAAGCCCCGCTGCTCCAGCCCCGAGGACAATGACCGCTGAATTCAGGTCTGTCTTGGAGGCCGCTCCCGACTGAACCTCCCCCATCAACCCCCCTCCAGGGCGCGTTCATAGGCGGCGATCTCGGAGGGGCTGTGAGGCCCCTTGGGGGGCGTGTCATCATCCAAGTCATCGAGGTAGCCCTCCGGAAGGCGCACCTTTTGACGGCCGCCACGCTTGGCCCGGGAGGTCCGCAGGGCTGAACGGGGGAAGGGTTCATCGTGGTCCAATTCGGACAGCAGGCTGTCGAGCTCAGCGAGGCTCTCAATCAGATGCAAGCGGCCACGAATTGCAGCTGAGCCACGGAAGCCCTTGGTGTACCAGGTGCTCCACTTACGCATGTGGCGCAATCCTGTAGTGGCCCCAAAGAGGCTCGTCAAGCGCGCCGCATGGTCGCGCATGACCAGTGCTACCTGCCCCATGTTCGGAGGAGGGTCCGGTTCCCGCCCGTCAAAGACCTGGGCCAGTTCGCGGAACAGCCAGGGCCTACCCAGACAACCACGGCCGACCACAACTGCGTCACAACCGGTTTCGCGCATCATGCGCAGGGCGTCCCAGCATTCCCAGATGTCCCCGTTTCCAAGTACGGGCACGGCGACGGTTTGCTTGAGACGCGCGATGGAGCTCCAATCTGCCTGTCCTGAATAAAGTTCTTCTGCCGTGCGCCCGTGCAATGCTATCGCCGCCACCCCTTCATCCTCAGCAGCCCTGGCAGCGTCTTCAAAGGTGATCAGATCAGCGCTGATGCCCTTGCGCATTTTGATGGTCACGGGGATTTCGCCGGCCACACTGGTCATTGCGCGAACCAGGCGCGCAACAAGCCGAGGCTTGACCGGAATCGCCGAGCCACCCCCCGTACGGGTCACCTTGGGTACCGGACAACCCAGGTTGAGGTCGATGTGGTCGACCCCCTGATCCACGAGGGTGCGAACCATTTCGCTCAGATCTATGGGGTCCGAACCATAGACCTGCACCGAGCGCGGCTTCTCACTGGGATCGCTGGAGGCAAGAAGATTGGTCAGACGATTGCCGTTCAGAAATCCACGGGCGGTGATCATCTCGCTCACAAAGAGCCCCGCCCCCTGCTCCCTGCACAGGCTGCGAAAGGCCAGATTTGTGACCCCCGCCATGGGGGCCAGAATTACGGGAGGCCAGACCGCAAGTGGACCCAGTTGGAGGGGAGCGAACTCCCCGGTCTTCGCCACCCGGCCAGCATGACTTGACTCTTGGGGCTCGCGCTCGGCGGGGCCCCCCATCACAACTTGTCGTCCTCCGTGGGCACCGGCTGATCTTCACTCGTATCGCCCGGAGGCGTCGGTTCGAGCTCTATGGTGGACACGCGTGACTTGATAGGGGGCGTTCCGCGCCCCCCATGCATGTCGACCCCAAGGCTGATGAAGTCGCTACGCCTGTCTCCGCGCACGCGACTGTGCACCTGTGGAGCCCCGTGTTCATCGACTCCACAAAGTACCCCACCGGCACCGCTGCGTACTCGCAAGAGGCCATCCTCTCCCAGGGTCAGATCCCAGGGCCAGATGCGAGGTTCAGCAGTGGCTCCTTCCATGGTCAGTACAGGGTTTTCGCCGGCCGGGCAGTGCTGCACAAGAATCATTGTGGTCAATGCGGGAGAAACATCCAAGAAAGCCGGCTGTTCGCGTATGGGCGTGTTGCTGATGAAGGCCCCATCGAGGCGGCGTTCCACCTGCATCTGACTTGAGTCCTCGATCCGCCGTCCTATGAGACTCATTACCTTCCCTGAGGAGATGTCCTTGACCGAGAGATCAAAGGAATCCAGGACACCCTTGGTAATGCGCTGCACCAGCATGGTTTCACGGCCACCGTGCCCTGCGGATTGCAGGTGTACAAGATGGCTTCCATAAAGGCGCGCTCCATCCGGCAAGCGACCCACAATCCAGTGTTCCTGGGTCAAACGCAAACCCGCTGCATAGACTTCCGCTTCCCCCGAAAGCAAGATGCTGGCATCTTCAGGGAGCTTGGGGGGCTCAATGTCCAGGTGTTGCGACAGAACTGCGCGTGCATCGGCCTGACTCTTGCGAAGGGCTGACAACCGGGCACCGATATCTACACGGGTCAGGAGCTTGCCACGCACCATCACATAGGCCGGATTCCTGAGCGCGGAGATGTCAAGGGTGGGATCCTCAACAACCACCAGCAGATCGGCTGGTGCCCCATCGAGCAGGGTGCCAACCTTTGGTTCGCCGGGCAGCAGGATTTCAGCGGCCCCGCGGGTGGCGGCTTGCAGCACGCGCTCGGCTGGGATTCCCGCTGCCTGCCAGAGAATCAACTCCTCCACCAGGGAGCGCCCGGGGAACAGCCAGGGATTGGGGGTACCAGAGCCCGGTACCACCCGTGCGCCCGAGGCCAGCAGGCCTGCAAGCGCGACCCCCTGTGCTCGCTGGGCCTGTTCCAGGCGGGTACGAAATTCAGGGGTCACCTCCCGCCGCCAGCGTGTTCTTTCAGCAGTCCACAGGGGCACCATATGCACCGAGAGAAAACTGAGTTCGGACGAGTCAGCCGGGTAGTCAAGCAGTACGCGTCCAAGGACGCCGAGCATGGGGACAATTGCCGTACTGCCCTTGGCGACTTGTTGGATCGATGCTTCAATCGCTTCCTGGTTGCTGGATTCTTCCCAGGATCCTTGAGGGGGCAGAAGGGCGTCCATACCCATGATGCCTCCCTGGCCCAATTCAAGCGCCTCCTCCAGAGTCGCCCCATTAGGCAGGGGACCCCAAAGTTCCAGCCCCTGTTCCTTGGCAGCAGGTACAAGCGCACGCCAGGAGGAAAGTGCCAAGCTCTCATCGTTGACCAGGCCGTCCAGGCCGGCTCCTTCAGCGGCCAAACTACTTAGCAGGGAAGCGAGTTGTCGGACTGCGTCCTCCCCCTTGGCCGCCATGGGCCATTGCATACCAGGGGCCGAGGTCTCCGAAGCCATTCTGGGACCGCCATAGAGAACTCGGGGGCCTGGTACCTGATCCCTTGTAGAAGCCCGTGCTTCTGCGAGGCCTCGGGCCAGTTCGGCACCCGTGTGACGCAGAGTCGTAACGCCAGCAGCCACGTACAGGATGTCGTGCTCTACCTGGTGACCGGCGGCGCCATCGATCAAACCGGGAACGATGAACAGGCCGGTGCAGTCCACCTGGACGCAATCAACGGGCAGGGTTTGGTCTGGCGCCAGGACCCGCAGACTCCCTTCGCTCACCAAAATCGTGCCAACACTGGGTACTCCCGGAGCCATGCCGTGCAAGCTGGCCCCGATCAGGGCAATCTCTCCAATCGTAAACATGGTTCTAGGATCGGTCCCCCAGGGGCCCGGCGCAAGTCCCAATGACGCGCTAGTTTTGGTCATTGGTTGCAGGCCACGAATTTCGAGCTGCATTCCTCACCCAGCGACGGCGGCCTGGGCGCTACCCTGTGCGGATCATGACCCTGCCCCAAGTGCGTCTGCTCACCGATCGGTTGCCCCCGGGCCCTTGGATCTTTGGCCGACAGGTAGATGAACCCAGCGGCGTCCAAAATGGCTCTTTGGTAGAGATCCAGGACGCCTCGGACCGTTTTGTAGGGCATGGACTCTACAACAGCAGTTCAGACATTCGGGTACGGGTGCTCAACCGCGGTCGGCGTTCTGCCTGGGATCGTCCAGTCGAGGCCCTGCGCCAGATGATTGCCCGTAGCGCCCGCCTGAGGAGCAAGACCCTGCGCCTGGGAGACCACAGTGACATGTGGCGTGTGGTTCATGCGGAGGGAGATGACCTGCCTGGGTTGATCGTTGACCGCATGGGCGACTGCTATGTGGTGGAGCACCACGCCCTGGGATTCTGGCGCCTGCGCAATGAAGTCGAGAAGGCGTTGCTTGCGATTACTGATGAAGCCACGGTGATCCACAGGGTGCCTAAGAACGTACGCAATCTTGAGAACTTCGAACCTGAAGAGGAAGATGTCACGGTCGAGGGGCGTTGGCTGAACGAGGGCGGGATTTCTTATCCCGTAATTCCAGGTTACGGCCATAAGACAGGTTGGTTTTGCGATCAGCGCGACAATCGTCAGACAATAGGGGCCCTCTGTCGTGGACGAGTGGTGCTCGATTTATGCTGCAACGCAGGGGGATTCGCCCTTCAGGCAGCCAAACATGGCGCACACTCCGTGACGGCGGTGGACTTGGACGAAGACGTACTGGAGCGCGCCAGGATGGCCGTGGAAAAAAACCAATTCGAAGTAACCCTCGAACATGAGGACATATTCCATCACCTGCGCAGACGGGCCCACGAAGGCCAGCGAGCGGAAGTGGTGATTCTTGACCCGCACAAGATGATTCGCGGACGCTCGTCCCTGGAAGAGGGCAAAGAAAAGTACCTGGACATGAACGCTTTGGCCCTGGGCGCAGTCTCCCAAGGTGGACTGCTGGCGACCTATTCCTGTTCGGGAGCCCTGGACCTGCCGAGCTTCCTGGGACTCCTCTTTCAGGCGGCTCGCCGTGCCGAGCGAACAGTCAAGATCCTGGCCATCCAGGGGGCGGGTCCGGACCATCCCCAGCGGCCTGACTTTCCACGCTCAAGGTACCTGAAGGGCGCCCTGTTGTTTGTGGACTGATGCTGCCCCAGGGCCCTGGGGCGCGTCTCCAGGCCAGAACCAAGTCCATCGGGTACGAATTGGGCAGCTTTCTCCTTGGAGCCGGTGGGCCCCAGTGCCACAATAGGAGGACGCCCCCGTGGGTATCCATCTGGATGCCCCGGGGGCGTTCCCCTTGTCCGCTTTTTTTGAGCGCCCAGCGGGGCTGCCCCCCCGGTGAATGAGCCGACATTCGCCGACCTCCACAATTCACCAGCCACCTATCACCACAATGCAACTATCCGACCTCGTTTCCCAAGAGAAGTGGCAAGAGTTCGA
The DNA here is from genome assembly GCA_014238415.1 of Planctomycetota bacterium. Classification (GTDB taxonomy): domain Bacteria; phylum Planctomycetota; class UBA1135; order UBA1135. The sequence goes on from JABABA010000001.1 coordinate 176,559, forward strand.
CAGTGCCTGGAAGGACGGCATGGCCGAGACCGATCTCAAAGACGTGCTGGCGGCTCTCTCCTTGGCAGCCAGCAAGAAGCGAATCGCGCGCTGCGTACCTCTGGCCCGGGAGCACGCGAACCTGTTGGAAGCTGATGGCCAGGCGGAGAATGCCGCGCGCATCATTGGTGCGACCCTGCTCGCAGGCGGCAACCGGCCCGAACTCTCCGAACACCTTCGCCGTCTGGTGGATGTGGCGTTCAGTTCAGAGGACTGGTGGGAAGCCTGCCGTACCCTGACCGGTTTTGACGGGGAAAGCAATGACTTGCGTGGTCCTTGGAAAGCCCTCTCACGCTTCCTCGCTTTTACCCCGCAGACTTTGATCCTGCACCCCGGTGGCTGGGGCGTTGGCGAGATCCTGTCCCGAGATGATTCCGCCCAGGAAATTGAGGTCCGCTTCCACGATGGACGCAAGGACGACTTCCCCCTTCGTACGGCGGTTGAGATCTTTGATCCCCTGCAGGAGGAAGATCTCAAAGCACGTCACTTCCGGGACGCGGACGGACTCAAGAAAGATGTCAAGAAGGAGCCCCTGGAAGTCTTGCGCGCTCTGGCCGAGCAGGCCAATGGCAGCATCACCACCAACAACATCAAGACCGCCATGGCCAACATCGGCATCGAGGGCAGCGCCTGGTCTGCTTGGTGGCGTAAAGCACGCAAGTTGGCCGAGAACTCCGAGTGGTTCGAGGTCTCGGGTTCGGCCCAAAAGGCAATCATTCGACTCCTGACCGCAGCCAAGGATCCCTCCGAGGCCCTACGTCGACAGTTGCAGATGAGCGCCAATCTGGCAGATGTGCACCGCCGCGTGCGCGACCTCCTTGGCACAGCAAAAGAGGGCGACCCCCTGCGAACAATTGCTTTGGATGAGCTCGCGGCAGCCACAGAAAATGAAACGGAGCCCCTGGCAGAGCGCCTGGCCGCATGGCTCTTGCTGCGCGACTGCACTGGCACCACCCCCGAGGGGTTGATGCCCGCCATCGAGGATCTGGTCAACGTCGAACCCGGCTCAGATCCCAGCACGCCCCATCCCCTCTGGGCGCTCTTTCAGGAATTGCCCAGCGCAAAGGATCAGGAGCGCGCCACACACCTGTTGCAAGAGGTCTTCAAGGATGCCTGGATGGATCATGCCCTGGACAATCTGTCCCACGCAGCTCCGGGCATGGTCCGCCCACTCTTTGACATGCTGGTCAAGGCCGGCTTCAAGGATGACGTACGCGAAGTCTACCGGGGCCTGCTTGCGCGACCGCTGCGGGCACCTGCCCTACTGGTGACTCTTGCGGCCAACTTTGAAAAAGAGGAGTTGTCCGATGCCTTCCCGACTCCGCCCCAGCGCGCTCAGGCCTTGCTGACCCTGGCGAGTCAGTTGTTCTCGACTCGCCGCGGAAACCCGCACCTGACCCGAGTCTGCACACGCCTGACCGATGTACTCTCCAAAGGCGAACCCTCTCTGGTTCAGCGGCTGCTTGAAACCAGCGACATGCCCTCCCTGCGCGGTGCGACTCTGATCTGTACGCGGGGAGTGGATCCGGATTTGGATCGAGCAGTGACCGAGGCAGCGCTCTCCCATGACCGACACTTCTTCGCTGTGCAGACCGGCCCCTTCTGGGAGGGCAAGACAATCTGGACCACGAAAGTCGGCCTTGAGCGCCGATCGAGCGAGCTCCGGGAATTGACCGAAACAAAGATACCCGCCAACGAGGTGGCTATCGGAAAAGCTGCTGCCTACGGCGACCTCTCTGAGAACGCCGAGTGGGAAGCAGCCATGGAGGAACAGCGCAACCTGACCAGGCGGGCAATGGACATGGAGGCAGAACTGCGCGAGACCGACCTTCTAGAGAACGTTGCCCTGCCAGACGGTGAAGCCGCTCCGGGAACCAAGGTCATGTATCGCGAGGCCAGCGGCCGTGAACGCGAAGTCGCCATCCTCGGGCCCTGGGATGGTGAATCCTGGGAAGGCGTGCAGGTCGTATCCTACCGAGCCCCCCTGGCTGCTGGCCTCCTGGGCACCAGCGCAGGTGAAACCGCGAACTTGGTCTTGCCTTCAGGTGAGGAACAGGTCGAAGTCCTCAGTGTCACACCCTTGGTCTTGGAATAGGCGAGAGCATTTGGGAAACGTCGCCATCAGCATTCAACCGGAATCAACGTGCATGGCTCAACGCCATGGAACCCACTAGCATCAACATGAGCACAACAACTGATACCGTCCTAACTGACTTTGAAGTCAAGCATCTGGAGCAGGCCGCATTTGGCCGCCAGGAAATCAAGTTGGCCGAGCACGAGATGCCCGGCTTGATGGCCCTGCGCGAGGAGTACAAGGGCCAGTTTCCCCTGAAGGGAGCACGCATTACAGGCTCCCTGCACATGACCATCCAGACCGCAGTCTTGATCGAGACCCTGGTTGATCTGGGGGCAGAGGTCCGCTGGGCTTCGTGCAATATCTTTTCCACTCAGGATCATGCGGCCGCGGCAATCGCTGTGGGGCCAAACGGTAGCATCGAGCGCCCAATGGGCATTCCAGTCTTTGCCTGGAAAGGCGAAACCCTGGAGGAGTACTGGTCCTGCACTGTCCAGGCTTTGACCTGGCCCGATGGTGGCCCGAACATGATCTTGGACGATGGCGGGGACGCTACATTGCTGGTTCACAAGGGCGCTGAGTTTGAAGCTTCTGGATCCGTCCCTGAAACCACTGCGGATGACTCTGAAGAATACGGCCTGGTTCTCAATGCTCTCCGGGCTTCACTCTCTGTATCGAAGGACAAGTGGACCAAGATTGCCGCTGGTATCCGAGGGGTTTCTGAAGAGACCACAACCGGCGTACACCGTCTGTACCAGATGGTTGAGAATGGCGAGCTGATGTTCCCTGCAATGAACGTCAACGACGCTGTCACCAAAAGCAAATTCGACAATCTCTATGGCTGTCGGCATAGCCTGGTGGACGGCATCTGTCGAGCCACAGATGTGATGCTCTCGGGGAAGGCCGTAGTGATTTGCGGCTACGGCGACGTTGGCAAGGGGTGCGCTCAGTCAATGCGCGGCCAAGGTGCGAGGGTGATTGTCACCGAGATCGATCCGATCTGCGCCCTTCAGGCCGCCATGGAAGGCTACCAGGTCACCACTTTGGAGAGCGTTGTCTCTGAAGCAGACATATTCATCACAACCACCGGGAACAAGGATGTGATTACTGCCGACCACATGGGGCGTATGAAGCACAACGCAATCGTTGGCAACATTGGCCACTTTGACAACGAAATCGACATGGCAGGCATGGCCGCCCTGCCCGGCATTCAAAAGACAAACCTCAAGAACCCTGTGGAACACGGAAACCAGGTGGACATCTGGACCTTCCCGGATGGCCACTCGGTAATCGTGCTGGCGGAGGGGCGCCTGCTCAACTTGGGTTGCGCCACAGGGCATCCCAGCTTTGTCATGTCAAACTCCTTCACCAATCAGGTGATGGCCCAGATCGAGCTGTTCCAAAACCACGGCAACTACGAGCGGAAGGTCTATACCCTGCCGAAGGCCTTGGATGAGCGCGTTGCGCGTCTGCACCTGGGCAAGCTGGGAGTTGAGTTGACGGAATTGACCGACAGTCAAGCGGACTATCTGGGACTCCCCAAAGAAGGGCCTTACAAACCGGACCACTACCGCTACTAGGGAATTACCCGGGGAGTGCCTGAGGGCGCCCTGGCAAATCCCCATTTTCAGAGCGGGACACCTAGAGGCAGTCTCTGGTGTACCGGTGCCCATTCTCAGCAGGGTCCCACTTGGAGGGATAGACTTGAGTCGATGCCCTGGTCTTCGGTATGGATGCCCCTGATTGGTCTGGTGATGCTTGCCGGTGGGGAGAGTTCTGCCCAGGCGCCGCCGCGCAAGTTGTTGGTTATCGACCTCGATGACGTAGGCATCGAACTCCTGCAGGCAACACCAACCCCGCATTTGGACAGTCTGACCAGTGCAGGCCGCTACTACCCGCGCTTTTACACCTCGCCCATGTGCACCCCCTCCCGCTCCCTTTTTCAATTGGGAGCCAGGGGCAGCCGCCCAGAAGTTCGTTGCACCGGCAATGTGGGACCCGGCAACACCTACCGCCTGCCGATCGGTCCCCTGACGCCTCTTGCCACAAAGTTGCAAGGGGCTGGCAAGAGCGCGATGAAAATTGGAAAGTGGCATCTCAGTCCAGACGACCTGCTGCAACACCCCCCCACCCTTGGCTGGCAGCCCTATGTAGGGGTGATGGGCAATGTAGGTAATCTCGGAGTAGGCAGCGGAGACTGGTTCAACTACCCAGAGAACCGAAGCGGCAATTCCCACTGGGTCAGCGCCTTGTACCTGACCACCCGTGAGACAGACCTGGGGATCCTCGCAGTCTCTGCGGGCTACGACCTGATCTCACTTAGCTACCACGCGGCCCATCGCCCCTTTCACGATCCACCACCCCATCTACATACCCTGCCCCTGCCTTTGATAGGCCATTGGGATCAAGCCCGAGCAGCTTTGCAGGCCCTCGATACTGAACTGGCGCGTTTGACCCCCGTGGCCCTGGCACTGGGGTACACCGTGATCATCTATAGCGACAATGGTCTGGCGGGTCCACTGGGGGGGCTCAAGGGAACCGTGTACGATGGCGGCGTGCACACCATGCTCTGGGCTCTGGGCCCGGGCATCCCTCCCGGGGTCGACAACTCATTGATTGAAGTGGTGGATGTCTATGCCACCGTGTTGGAACTGCTGGGAATCTCCCAGGGTCCTCTTGATGGCCCCGATTCGGTTTCCTTTGCGTCCCTCCTGCAAGGTTCGGGGACCTCTCCACTGTTTGTGATAGCCGAGAGGGGTGGGCCTGCCGGGACTGATCCCCACAACAACCCCTTGCGCTGGCGGCGCACGGCCAGGGAAGATCGCTACAAACTGATTGTCAACCAGGACCTCTTCCGCGCGCGCCTGTTTGACCTTTGGAATGACCCTCAGGAGCAGACCGACCTTTTGCTCGCTGGCCCCCTCTCCCCCCGGGCGATTATGGCCTACGACCTCTTGAGGGCTGCCCTGGCGGGGCTCTAGGGGATCTTCTGACTGAGAGCTTGAGCGCGATCCCTGAGGAAGCAATGCTGGTTGGGTGAAACCCGTTGGCCGCCTTGCACCTAGCCCCACGGGCCCACTGCACCTGGGCCATGCTTTCGCGTTCCTACATGCTTGGTGGACAACGCGATCTCAGGGCGGACGCGTGGTACTACGCATGGAGGATCTGGATCCCGAGCGCTGCACGCTGGAATTCGAGCGCGGAATTCTCCTGGATCTTGAGTGGTTGGGATTGGACTGGGACGGGCCAGTGCTACGTCAGTCGGAACAGTTCCCTCGCTATCGGGAAGTGTTGGCCGACCTGGCGTCGCGGGACTTGACCTATGCCTGCCGCTGTTCACGACGCGACATTCGGCTCGTCCTGGCACCACATCCTGGGGACGAACTGCGCTACCCTGGCACTTGTAGCGAGCTTGACCTGAACACTTCCTCCAATGAGGAGTCCTATGGCCAGAGGCTGAGAGTTCAGGCGGGTAGTGTTTTGCTTCAAGACCGCGTGCAAGCTCCGCTTGAGGCCGAAATCGCACAGGAGTGCGGCGACTTCCTGCTGTGGACCAAAGTAGATCTGCCTTCCTACCAATTCGCCGTGACACTTGATGACCATTATCAAGGGGTCACGGAGGTCGTTCGGGGGCGTGACCTGTTGCCCAGCACTGCCCGGCAGAATCTGTTGCGCCAACACCTCAACTACCCCATCCCCAGCACGGTGCACCTGGGGATGATCCTGGACCGACAAGGCCAGCGCCTGGCCAAACGCACCGGGGCCAGCAGTATTGCCGGGTTCCGGGAGGCGGGTGGCCAGGCTGGAGACCTGGTCATCTGGGCCGCCAAAATCGCGGGCCTTGAAAGTCACGGACCGGAGCCGGGAGACTATCTGCGGGCCTATACACTGCCCCCAAAAGAGGACTGGTGGCCCTCCCGGGCATCTGCTGGCCCCTTTCCCCCACCCAGTCCCCAGGACCCATGACCGGCATCGCTCCCTTGCATCCCTGGCTTTCGCGCAGCGGCCCGCTACACTGCGAATGCGTGCGAAACATTCCTCTCCTTCTCGGGCTGCTGACCCTGCTTGGCTCCAATGCTGGCTGCGGAGCCGCGCCCGAAATGACTCGCTCGCGCCACCGAGCAGAGAACCGCTATTCGCCACCCGCTGGCCTCAATGCTTCGCACTCCATTGGCACAGTGAACATGTGGGTGGATCCGACCTGGCAGATCTCCGCACGCACCTGGCGTTTGTTCATCCCCAAGGTCAGTACGCGCCTGGCCCCGGGTCTTGGCTCCATCAAGACCGGCTTGGATGTGGAGTGGGGTTGCCAGGCTTTTGAATCTGCCTTGCGCCGAGAATTGCACGACCAGGCTTTCGAAATCGTCAACCGGCCCCGCCCTGGTCTTTACCGCCTTGAAGTGATTTTGGAGGGGCAGGCCAGGGCCTCGGCTTTACAGACTCCGGTCTGGATCCAAGCAAGCTTGTCAGTGCCTGGACACGAGGACCCGGTCCTGATCCTGCGCACTCCAGCCGCAGGCTCACCAATTCAGGAGAACGGCGTGATGCGTACTTGGGGTGAAGGCAAGAAGGCAGTGCGGAGCTGGGCACGACAAATAGCAAGCGCCCTTGGACAGGTCCGCAGCTCTAGAGTTCTGTAACCGCGATCTCACCCAGTGCCAGGCAAATGTGGTGCGCGATCAGGACAAAGGCTCCGCTGGTCTGCCCCTTGTCAGTCGTGCCGTGCACAAGGTCCCATTCCCCGGGTTCGGTGGAACCAGTTGGCCAGACCTTCAGTGAATAGAGGCAAGAACCATCTAGCTGGCTTTCGCACTGGATTTTGATTTTCATCGAGACTCCCAGGGGAATGGCTGGCCCGGTGCTCCACTCGACTACCGGCTGGGTCTCCTCAGTGGTCAGACTCCAATAGGGTGTCTCGCCACTCCAATGCAATGCGAACAGCCCCCCCATTGGATGGGGATTCTCCGCAGGCTGCTCCTGGCTCCCAACATGGCTGTGGCCACGCCAGCGGGCCCCGATACCCAGGAAAGGGGCTCCGTCCGGGGGCGGATTTTCGTCAAAGGCGTCCACAACAAGGGTCAACTCCACCACATAGTCCTGCCAGGACTGGGGGCCATGGCCCTCACCAAGGGTGATCATGCGCTGGTAGCCCACCGTGTCAGCATCGTTGCAAAGGGCATTTCCAAGCAGCCCATGAGGTACATGCTGCCAGCGACCGTCTACAAGCCCGACTCCAGACTGCGGACTTGGCCCTGGGTCAGAGGTGAAATCAAGGCTCACCGGCAATTGCCAGGTAGCACTCGGAGGGTGAGCCAGATGCGCCAGGGCCCGCACGCTGCCCCCTGGGGCAAGGCTGGCTTGCAACTCCACCAGATGAAGCAATTGTCCATCAATGGGCAGCCCGTCCTCTAAAGCATTCACATCAAGTTCTACGTTGAAGTCCCACTGACGGGCCAGCCGCTTTGGCAGGTAGTTTTCAAGGGGGTCTTCACCCAGGCCCAGGGAGATCCAGGGGCCTCCATCCACGCGCGCGACCAAGTCGACCTCAGACACCTCTGAATGATGGGGCATCCCCTCAATGGAACCACGCAGATTCCATACGGCCTGGGGATCTCCCAGTTCTCCACTGGTCAACGCCCAGACTCCCTCGGCCTGTTCTGTGCCTTCCCACAAAGACATACGTGGTGTCGAAGCTGAATGCGGCTGAGGAGTGGATGCGCTGAGCGGAGGGCTCCAGGTAGCATTTCCGGCCGCGTCGATCAATTGTGCCCGTAGGTGGAGCAAGGTGTCTGCCTGAAGGCCGGACAATAGCAGGAAGCCATCTGCGTCTGGAACAAGGCTGCCGAGGGATTCGAACGCGGAGAGGCTCGTACCTACTTCCACAAGCGCAGTCACGGCCTCGTCGGTCTCAAAACGCAAGCCAACCGTGCCTGATGACACAGCCCAGGCTTCCGCCCGCGGACACCAGGGAGCGCACGAATCCTCTGTTGGATCCAGATCAGGGTCTATGTCGGGCTGCTTGACTTGAGTGCGCACCCAGTCGAAGCGTGCCCGGAAAGGACTCGCGTGCCCACCCGAGTGAGCAACAGCCGGCCCCATACGCCGCACCAGAATGGAGAAATCAAAGCTGTGTCCAGCGGAGAAGGTATCCCCATCAAGGGACCACTCCTGGGTCCAGGTGTCACTCTCCCGAATCACGCGCATCCAAAGGTCAAGGTTTCCGTCGTGGATCTCCTGTGGCAGCGCGAATGATTCCTGCACCACCGCTTGGCCGAGTCTGAATCCCGCAGCAAAAAGATGTGTGCGATTGTTAGTCGTGACGAACTCAAAGCGCAGCCATGTTCCAGGCCCCTCCTCAATCAGCAAGCCGTGCCCCGTACTGTTTGGACCGTTGGAGCCCAATGAGCGGAACTCCAACCGCAAGTCCTCATCAATCACATTTTCCAGCAAGGCCAGGGACTGGTCGCCCGTGGTCCAGTTCTGGTAGGGCAACGAACCGGGCACGCGCAACTCCAATAGGCGTTCGTCGCCCTGGGTCACATGACGCGCGCGTCCGAAGCCATGGACATCCTGCAGATGCCAACGTTCCAGATCGATGTTTGCACTGGCAAATTCGTCCCCCTGGCCAGAGGACGGGGATAGCGTCTGTACCTCGCTCGTAAGCCCTCTGCCAAGGGCGCCGTCCAGGCGGGTCCCAATAGGCCGCACATGGTAGACCTCTCCGGTAGCAAGCCCGTCCAACAGCAGGCTGTGCCGGGTACCGATCAACGAGGTTTCCAGGCGGCGCAGGATCTTCCCATCGGCACTGACCACTTCCAGGCCGGCCTGAACCTGCTCCTGTGTGTTGAATGATATTTGTGCAGCCGCGAGATGGGGTTGCACCACGAAAGTTGAGAAGTGAACTGTAGGGACCGGAGGGGGCGCTTCAGCACCTCCACATGCACACCACAGCCAAAGAGAGGCGATCAGAACGGAGCGAGTCCTCATGTCCCCAGGCTAGCCTGCCCAAAAAACCATGATCACACCGACTTTCTCCATGTCCCATTCTGAGTCGCAAGAAGCCCCTGTCAAACGCCACAGGCTACACGGCCCTGGAAACCTTAAGACGACCTGCTCGTCAGCATTCAATTCGAGACAGTACCCCGCCCCCGCGCATTGATGGAGAAACCCCGGGGCTTCCCGCCCGGCGCGCTCAATCCCTAGAGATTGAGCTTCTTCAACTTTGGCGAGATCACCATGCGGCAATAAGCCTGGTTGGGATTGTTGCGATAGAAGTCTTGATGATCCTGAGTTGCGGGCCAAAAGGTGGCGGCTGGACGGACTTCCGTGACAATCGGGCGAGCAAGACTGCCCGCAGCGTTGAGGGCTGAAATCTGTCGTTCCGCCTCTGCCTTCTGTTCTTCGTCATGAAAGAAAATCACCGAGCGGTACTGGGGGCCGGCATCACCTCCCTGGCGGTCCATGGAGGTGGGATCATGCAGTTTCCAGAACCACTCAAGGATTGTGCCCGCGCTGATCTTGGAGGGGTCGTAGGTCAGTTGGGTGACCTCCACATGGCCGCTCTGCTTGCTGCAGACCTGGGCGTAGGTGGGATTCTCGATGTGGCCTCCCATGTACCCAGAAACCGCATCCAGGATTCCGTCCAGTTGTTCGTAGACCGCTTCGGTACACCAAAAACAACCCGCTCCCAAACTCAGGGTCTGGGCTTCTGCCTGTGGGGTCTGGCCTTCAGTCTGGGCCTGGGGAGCATCCTTAGGATCTTGCATGGTGGTAGGCGTAGCTGACCTGGATTCGGAGCCAGTGCAGGCTGCCAAGAGGGTAAGAGAAAGCATCAGGACACGCATGTCTCCCATCCTAGCCCCTGATCAGGGTCTTGCCCAGCGACGGTGTAGGAAGACCGCGAGGACCAACAGCAAGCCCATTCCAGACCACCACAGGATCTTCTCCGCCAGACTTGGAATCTGGGAATCTTCTGGCCCCTGCCGAGAAGCCTCCCCCAGCACGTTCACGTGAATGCCTGGCAGGCGCTCCTCGTGAAATCGCCCCGTGAGGGGATCGAATACATGCAGAGCAAAGGCCGGAATCTCCAGAGGACCGAGTCCCGTTGGAACCAGGCTGTAGAGCCACAGGACGCAGTCCTCTTGGACCTCCACCCCAGTGAACGTGAAACGCGCACGTTGGCTGCCTTCCCAATGGGGAGGCTTGCCAGGATCACCATCGCCGCAAACGAGGATCTCGAGAGGCAGTTTGACCCCGTCCAATACCGTCGGTGGTGGACCTCGTTCCAGGTGCAGACTGAACCGTCCAAGAGCCCCACTCCAAGCCGGATCTCGACCCAGTTCTGGAATGCTGTTCACCACCAAAGGTGCCAGCCCTGCTGCCAGCCTGTGTTGAGTCCCTGGAGCAATCCCGAGCACCCCCGAGGTACCAGAGATGGCGGGTTTGAGGGCATAGGAAACGGCCACTGGAGGGAACTCTATGGTCCCGGGTCGATCCGGAATCCAACTCACATCCAGGGACAAGCGAGCTTGGAGTCTGCCGTCCAAACCACTGAGCTGCTCAAATTGGAGTTGCTCCACTTCCCCATTGAGCACGACCTCGGCCAGAGCTCCGTCTCCAGGAATCCGCACCACCGGGCCCGCCCGTTGTTCATCGAACCAGGGCACAGACCAGTCCAGAGGCACCTCCACAGAACGGGCAAACAACTGGGTCAGGCCCGAGCGAATAAGATCCAAAGGCCCTTCCAGAACCACCCTGAGACGGCAGCTCTGACCCACATAGAGAGTCTCCTGGGGGCCTTCGATACGCAGTTCAAGTGAATCCGCCGCCTGAACTGGCGAAGCCAAGAAAGGGCCGAACAGGAAGAACAACTGGCTGAGGCCCATGGTCCCCAGTATAGCGCGACGCCAGACGCTATCCTCTAGGGCGATGCAATTCACCTCTCCCAATCTGATCGCCACCGGAGCACTGTTCTCCTACCTGCTGAGCTCTGCTGCCCTCGCGTCCATATCCACGCAGGGCCAGTCCCAGGACGCCCAGGGCAGCGTCTCACGGGAAGAAATGTGGGCCGCCCCTACGACAGAGGATTGGGCCAAGCCCTGCCTGATTCCTTGGCAGCGCAATTTCAATGATGCCTTGGCCGTGTCCTTGCGCACGGGCCGAGCGATCCTGGTGTGCGTCAACATGGACGGGGAAATCGCCAGCGAACACTATGCGGGCGTGCGTTACCGGAGCCAGGAAATCGCCGACCTCTACGAACCCTATGTGACAGTAATCGCTTCGGTCTATCGTCATACGCCACGGGACCATGATGAACAGGGCCAGCGCATTCTCTGCCCCCGTTTTGGCAGCGTGACATGCGGCGAGCACATTGCCATAGAGCCGATCCTCTACGAGCAGTACTTTGATGGCACCCGGGTCTCCCCGCGCCACATCATGATCGAGCTGGACAAGCAAGAGGTCTACGATGTGTACTACGCCTTCGACACGGCATCGGTGTTCACGCGCATTCGCACGGGGATCAGTCAACGGGTGATCAAGCCGAATCCTGAACCAAAGGGAGATCGAGCCCTGCAGGAACGGCTGGCCAGCCATGACCAGGCCGATCGGACGTTTGTCGAAACGCACTACACCACGGGAGACAAGAAAGTCCGCAAGGATATGCTGCTCAAAGCCCAGGTCCTGGGTTCCAAGGCTCCTTTGCAGCTGCTGCGTCTGGCGCTGTTTGGCCTGGATACAGAACTCGCATCCCTGGCGCGACAGTCCCTCGCAGTCAGTGAGAACCCCGCCGCCATCGACCTGATCACCCTGGCCCTGGGAGTGCCCATGCCCGCGGTAGAGCGGGAGAGCTTGCTGCTGGCCCTCGAGCGCCTGGGCGCCACGGACCCACGAGGAAAGACCCTCGCGGTGGTTCATAGGGGGCTGGGCAGTGAATCGGCCAGTCTGGACGCCGCCCGCTGGAACGAGTCGCTGAGGCAGGTCGCACCGGAAGCTCCCCGGCCTGCCCCTGAGGAACGCCGCAGGGCAGTAGAAGCCCGGGTCTCCTATGCATCCGCTGTTGCCGGTACACAACCGGATGATGCGACAGCGCAACTTGAACTGGCCGAGGCCTTGTTGGCCATGGCGTTGGATCCTGCGGCCCTGTGGACCCCCTGGAACAGTCGCGGTCAGGTGAAACGATTGAACGCTTTACGCTTCAAAGACGCAGAGGCGGCAACCGAGAACGCAATTGAAGGCGGGCTCGTCAACTGGCGGACGGATACGGCCCTGGCCCTTTGCAAGTGGTATCTCGGGCACCCAGCCGAAGCCCACAAATTTGCCACCAAAGCAGTCGCTGATATTCCACCGGGTCAACAGTCCTGGAATGCAATGGCCGTACTGTCTCTGTTTGCCCACGGCCGCAAACAGGCCATCAACGAAGCCACCCTGAGAGGCAATGATTGGCCGCCCGAATGGCTGGCGGACATTCACGCGGCATACGGAGTTCTCGCCAGCCACCCCGAAGCCAACGCCCAGCATGTGATTGACCATTACGATTTCCTGCTGGACCTCGGCGCCAACACGCCAGCGCAACAAACTCTCGAGGCGGGACTGACACGCTTTCACTCTTCACCGCCCTTGCATCAACGTCTGCGCGCTTTCTTGCTGCGCGCTGGCGGTCCCCTTCGCCTTGAAGAACACTACCGCAACCGTGCGCAGCAACCCAGTGCTGGAGAGCACCGCGACTGGTTCGCCGCCCAGGCTTCCGTGATTGCGGCAGAGGTCTGGCGCACGGCTCCCGCACCCGAAGCCCAGGCCGCGGCACAGGGCGAGGCCCTAGCGGCCTATTTACGCGCGGAAGAATCCTACGCTGCCTGGATAGAGCGGCATCCCAGTCAGGCAGATTCTGCCCTGCATTTCATCATGCTTTCCATGGCAGGACGCGGGCGGGTACTAACCAACCAGGGGAACCTGAGCGAGGGCAGCGCTCTGCTGATCGAGGCAATTGCACTACGCCCTTTGTCTGCCGCCAGCCCAGACGGCCTGGGGATCAGTCCAGTCAACACAATACGAGAACTCCTGCGTAGGGCCAGGGCCCAGGACCAGCCGAAGCTGGTGCAAGATATGAGCGATGCCTTGGAACGCCTGCAAGCCCTGGATCCGGCCCTGCTTGACGTGCTGCCCAATGAACGGGGCGGTCCCCGTTTTCCGCGGCGACGGCGTTAGGACCCCGAACAGCCCCATCCAGAAAACAGGGAAAGGAGCGCGGGATCTTGGCATCCTGCACTCCTTCTTGAATGGCTCCCCGAGCAAGACTCGAACTTGCGACAAATCGGTTAACAGCCGATTGCTCTACCAACTGAGCTATCGGGGAAGGTGCGCAAAGAGTATTGCCCAAGCGGAGCGAGTCAAGCGGGGCGCAAAGAACTTTTTGGCACAGGCTCGGATTGGGAGAGATCTGGACTCCCTGGAGGCCAGATTGGAGGCCACAGGGGGCTGGAACGGTCCTTGGGCTGCGGTGGACATGAATCGGCCACGGACATGACAAGAAACTTGGCATGCTGGGGCCCAGCGGGCCTCGCGCCCGACAACCCTACCCCCCGGAAACCTCTTCAACTGACCATGAAACTCTTCTCCCTTTTGACTTTCACGCTCTTGATCCCAAACCTCCAGGCCAACGCCCAGGACGTGGTCTTTCCCCTGGAAACAGTCGGCCGCGAGGCTGCCCTGGACGGTCTGATCCTCGAGCCGGATCTGGCTGGAGTTGCGGAACTCTTGACCTACCAGACAGTTCGTATGACGCAGGTGCCCCTTTCCAGTGGCGGACTGGTCAGCGTGGATCTTGAGCGCCTTTCGGTCGCACGCCACGAGTTCGGCCTGCATGTGAACGGCGTACCGACCCCGGGACTGATCGAAAACCTGGGCCTGTCCGTCTGGAAGGGAACGGTCGTGGGCGCAACCGACAGCGATGTAATGCTGGCCTTTGCTCCCTATGGCTGCCGCGGTTGGATCAAGATCGGAGGGGAGTTGACTCACCTGATGCCCCAACCGGACGCCAATGGAGACTGGGGAGCGGGTCATGTCCTTCTGCTCACTGAAGAGGCCCTCAACTCACGAGGCTTTGCACTGGACGGAGACTGCTCCACCGCCATTCAACCCAATGCGGGGAGTTCTTTCATCAGCAACCCCGGCGGGTTCGCTCCGCCCCAGGGGGCCCCCGGGGCCTGCAGTATGCGCGTCTGCCCGGTAGCCATCGAATGCGACGACCAGCTCTATGACATTTTCGGAGACCTGAACGCGGCCACGACCTACGTGACCACCCTGTGGTCCTTTATCGGCGACCGCTATGAAACTCAAGCCAACACGGTCCTGACTCATCCCTACTTGAACATCCCGACTCTCGGCAACGATCCCTGGACCACCCAAGAAACGGGCGGCAACAGCGTTGATCTGCTCTATGAGTTTCAAGCTGCCTGGGTTGGCAACATTCCCAACGGCTGTGTCACCGCTCACTTCATGTCGGGGGCCGCACTCGGCGGAGGAGTCGCCTGGCTGGGCGTGCTTTGCAACGACACCTTCAACTTCGCCGTATCCGGCAACATCGGCGCCGGGGTCAACTTCCCAGTGGTCCAGCAGCCGTCCAACTGGGACTTCATGGTCTGTGCCCACGAACTGGGGCACAACTTCAACAGTCCCCACACTCACGACTTCTGCCCTCCCTTGGACGAGTGCGCCCCGTCGGGATACTTTGGATCCTGCCAGACCCAACAGGTATGCACCAGCGCAGGCACGATCATGTCCTATTGCCATCTGTGCTCCGGAGGCACAGCAAACATAACCACCTTCTTCCATCCCACGGCGGCGGGGGTCATGACACAACACGCGATCGCCTGCCTGGACACCTATGTAGATGCCAGCGCGGATGCCCCCAGCATCCTGGTTCCGGGTGTACCCACCCCAGTAACCCTGACCACTACTGCAACCCCGACCAGCCCACCGAGTCTGCACTACAGCGCCACTGGCACGGGCTTCCAGGCGATCAGCATGACACCCGGTGCCCCAGGAACCTGGAGCGCTGACATTCCCGCTGCGGCCTGCAGCGACACTCCTGCCTTCTATTACAGCTTGGACGATCCCTCCTGCGGCCTTATCTTTCTCCCCGCAGGTGCCCCCGCTGCGGTCTACACGGCCCTGGTAGGAAACTCCATCACTTCGGTCTTTGATGACTGCGAGGTCCCAAGTGGCTGGACAGCTGGTGTGCCAGGAGATGATGCAACCACAGGGATCTGGGAGCGTGTCAGCCCCGAGGGAACTCAAGCCGCCCCCGGAACGGACCACTCGCCCAGCGGAACCCAATGCTGGGTGACTGGCCAGGGCGCGCCCGGCGGATCACTAGGTGCGGACGACGTAGACGGTGGGAGCACAACCTTGCTGACGCCGATTTATGACCTGACCGGGGGCAGCAACCCACTCATCTCCTACTGGCGCTGGTACTCCAACGACACCGGAGGCAGCCCCGCAGCGGACACCATGAATGTGGACATCTCCGATGACGGGGGCGCATCCTGGGTGTCTCTGGAAGTTGTCGGGCCCACACAGGACTCCAGCGGGGGCTGGATCGAGGCGATCTTCACCCTGACCGATTTTGTCAATATCACATCTCAGGTACAGCTCAGGTTCGTGGCCAGCGACTTGGGAGGCGGTTCAATTGTGGAGGCGGCTATCGATGATCTTTGGATCAAGGATGTCTCCTGCAACTCTTCGGTGGGCGCGAACTACTGCACACCAGCAGTGTCCAACTCCAGCGGCTTGCCGGCAGGCATTGGCGGAACCGGGAGCGATGTGGCCATGGCCAACAACCTGACCCTGACCGTGAGCGATCTGCCCAACGGACAATTCAGCTATTTCATCGCCAGCCAGAGTCAAGGAACCACCCCCAACCCGGGTGGCAGCCAAGGGGTGTTGTGCCTGGGTGCGCCGATTGCACGCTTCAATGCCAGTGTGCTGGTTGTCAGCGGAGGTCAGGTGAGCTTGAGTCCGGATCTGGGCCAGGTACCCCTGCCCCCTACATTCGCCCACACGGTTGTGGCGGGTGAGAGCTGGAACTTCCAGCTCTGGTTCCGGGACAACAACCCAGGCCCGACAAGCAATTTCAGCGACGGGCTGACGATCACATTCCAGTGATCTGAATAGGCCTACGGCACCTCATCAAGCGCCCCCAGATCGCCCCTCTCGGGTGATCTGGGGGCGCACCTGTTCAGGGCTGCGTTCTTGGCCTCGCTGCGCTGGTCGGGGGGTGTCTCACTTTGGGAGCCGTACCAACTTTCGTGGATCCGGTATGCTCTATGCAATCCCCACCGTCAGCAGATGAAACCAATCCTATCCCTGATTCTCGCGGGCTTGATAGCCCATACCGCCCAGGCATCACAGACCCTCGACTTCCCCCTCGAGCACGTCGGCCGTGATTCTGTCACCGGCGGCCTGATTCTCACCCCGGACCTGATCGAGATCGCGGAATTGCTGTCCAACCAGACCCTGCGCATGGAGGGCGTGCCCCTGACTGATGGGCGCGTGGTGAGTTTGGATCTGGAACGACTCTCGATTGATCGCCATCGATTTGGTCTGCATGTGGACGGGGTAGCGGCGCCCGGGCTCATAGAGAGCCTGGACATTTCGGTCTGGAAGGGCGTTGTTGTAGGGCAGCCCAGCAGCGATGTAATGCTGGCCTTCGCGCCTCACGGCTGTCACGGCTGGATCAAGGCCGGTGCTGAGACAACACACCTCATGCCCCGGCCCGATGCCAGGGGAAACTGGGCAGCGGGTCACTGCCTCCTGGTCACAGAGACCATGTTGAATGATCGCGGGCACGCGCCACAAATCGAATGCGCGGCTGTCGCCCCTCCGGGATCGAACATTTCCACGATCCAATCCCAAGCCGCCAACACGGATCCCCCGCTTGAGTCAGGAGGCACCTGCTACGTCAGGACCGGCAGTGTGGCGATCGAATGCGATGATCAGTTTTTTGCGCTGTTCAACGACCTGAACGCGGCGACCACCTATGCGGTCAGCCTATGGACCTTCATAGGGGACCGCTTTGCAACACAGGTCAATACGATCCTGACGCACCCATACCTGAACATACCCACCCAGGGCAATGACCCCTGGACCTCCCAGGACAACGGAGGCACGAGCTCGGATCTACTTACCGAATTTCAAGCCGCCTGGGTAGGGAACATCCCCAACGACTGCACCACAGCGCATTTCATGTCGGGCGCCATCCTCACTGGTGGAGTGGCCTGGGTCAGCGTTATTTGCGGCGGAAACTACAACTTCGCGGTTTCCGGGAATCTGTTTGGGGGAGTCCAATTTCCCGTGCTGCAGCAACCATTGAACTGGGACTTCTTTGTCTGCGCGCACGAACTGGGGCACAACTTCGGAAGCATCCACACCCATGAATTCTGTCCGCCACTGGACGAGTGCGCCCCACCGCCATTCTTCGGTGGCTGCCACAACCAGCAGGTCTGCAGCAATCAGGGCACGATCATGTCCTACTGCTTTTATTGTCCGGGGCGCACCAGCAACATCACCACCTACTTCCATACGGTTACGGCTTCGATCATGCGGCAGGAAGCAGCAGATTGTCTGGACATCTATGCGTCCGTCACTGCGGATTCGCCCCAGTTGCTGACCCCGGGAATGCCCACGGCAGTGACCCTGACGACCAATCTGGCGCCCTCTTCTCCTCCGACCCTGCACTACGACGCAACAGGCAGCGGTTATCAGCCGATTCCCATGTCATCTTCAGGCCCCGATACCTGGACCGCCGATCTGCCTGCAGGCACCTGCGGAGACACCCCTGCGTACTACTACAGTCTGGACGACCCCGTTTGCGGCGGTGTCACGCTGCCGGGGGGCGCCCCGTGGATCGTCTACACCGCCAATGTGGGCTATCCCGCTCCCTTTGTGGTGGATGACCTCGAAAGCCCAAGCGGCTGGACCGTGGGCAGTCCCAGCGACGACGCCAGCGAAGGAATCTGGGAACTCGTGGACCCCGAAGGCACGATTGCTCAACCCGGTGATGACCACACGGCCCTGGGTACGCACTGCTGGGTCACCGGCCAGGGGGTTCCGGGGGGGGCACCAGACAGCGCCGATGTGGACGGGGGGACCACCACTCTCTTCTCGCCGATCTATGATCTGAGCACAGCAAGCGCAGCGCGCGTCTCCTACTGGCACTGGTTCTCGAACGACACGGGGCCCCATCCAATCCAGGACACCCTCAAGGTGAAGTTCTCCAATAACGGAGGTGCCAGCTGGGCTTTTCTGGAGACCATTGGCCCCACGCAAGATTCCAGCGGAGGCTGGGTGCAATCAACTTTCTACCTGAGCGACTACCTGCCCCTCACGGGCCAAATGCAGCTGACCTTTATAGTCAGCGATCTGGTCAACGACTCTACAGTCGAGGCCGCCATCGATGACCTCCGGATCGAGACCCTTGAATGCACGACCAGCGTGGGGGCCAATTACTGCACTCCTGCTACAGCAAACTCTACCGGGCAATCGGCCAGCATCGCAGGTGTCGGAACCGCCTCCGCCCTGGACAACAACCTGACTCTGACCGTCAGTGATCTTCCCAACGGACAGTTCAGCTACTTCGTTGCCAGTCAAACCCAGGGCAATACCCCCAATCCGGGCGGCAGCCAAGGCGTGTTGTGCCTTGGGTCGCCCATTGCCCGCTTCAATGCCAGCGTTCTGGTCGTCAGTGGCGGACAGGTGAACCTGGCAGTGGACCTGACAGCAGTGCCCTTGCCCCCTACCTTCTCCCATTCGGTGGTGCCCGGAGAATCCTGGAACTTCCAGCTGTGGTTCCGGGACAACAACCCGGGCGCAACCAGCAACTTCAGTGATGGATTGGCGGTGACGTTCCAGTGAAACCAGCCGGGAACGAGCTCAGCCTTTCTTCGACCAGCGATCCTTGAGGGTCACTGTGCGCAGAAAGACCGGTGGGCCGCTCGGGCTCGATGCGTCCCGGGTGAAGTAGCCCAGGCGCTCGAATTGAAAGGTCTCTCCCGGAGAGCTTGCCAATAAAGACGCCTCAAGGCGCGCGGTGGAAATGACCCGGCGAGAGTCCGGGTTCAAATCCCCAATCCAGTCTTCCAGAGCGCCAGGGTTCTCTGACAGAAAGAGGGGTTCCAGCAGGTGGACCTCGGCGGCCACGGAATTGTGGGCACTGACCCAGTGAATGATCCCCTTGACGCGCTTTTGCCCCTCCACCGACGCACCTCCGAAAGTGCGCTCGTCGTGACTGCAAATCAGTTCGATGACCTGCCCTGATTCATCTTTGATGACCTCCTCGCAGGTCAGAATAGGCCCGTAGCGCAGACGCACCTGGCCTTCAGGACGCAGGCGGAAGAACTTGCGTGGAGCGTCCTCCAGGAAGTCGTTGCGCTCGATCAGGATCTGGCGGGTGAGTTCCACCTCCCTGGTCCCCCCATCTGCATCCTCTGGGTTGTTGACCGCCTGACACACCACGCTTTGCCCCTCAGCAATGGTTCGGATGGTGACCTTGAGGGGATCGAGGACTCCCAGGCGTCTGGGTGCGCGACGATTCTGGTCCTCCCGCAGGGCGTCCTCCAGCCAGAACAACTCGGCGGTGCTTGAGACCTTGGTCACGCCGATTCGCGCACAGAAATTGCGCACAGATTCGGGGGTGTAGCCGCGGCGGCGCAGTCCCTGCAATGTGGGCAGTCGAGGGTCATCCCAGCCGTCCACATGACCATCTTCCACCAGTTCCACAAGCCTACGCTTGGAGAGCATAGTGTAGGTCAGATTGAGGCGCGAGAATTCGATCTGGCGCGGAGGACTGTCAATGGGAAGGCGCTCCACAAGCCAGTCATAAAGCGGTCTGTGGTTTTCGAATTCCAGGCTGCAGAGGGAGTGGGATACCTTTTCCAAGGCGTCGCACTGACCGTGGGCCATGTCATAGGTTGGATAGATACACCAGTCTCGGCCCGTGCGGTGGTGCGCTGAATCCTGAATGCGGTAGAGCACTGGATCCCGCATCAGAAGATTCGCGTGAGCCATGTCGATCTTGGCCCGCAAGACCACGCTGCCCGGTTCGAATTCGCCAGCGCGCATGCGACCGAAAAGATCCAAGCTCTCCTGATTTGGGCGGTCCCGGTTCGGACTGTTGGTGCCAACCAGATTGGGGCCACCCCGTTGGGCTCGCATTTCCTCCACGCCCAGGTCGTCAACGTAGGCATGCCCGCCTTCAATCAGGTACTGGGCGAAGCCGTAGAGTTCCTCAAAAAAATCCGAGGCAAAAAACAGTCGGTCCTGCCAATCAAACCCAAGCCAGCGCACATCCTCCTGGATCGCATCCACATACCGGTCCTCTTCCTTGGAGGGGTTGGTGTCATCGAAGCGCAGATTGCAGAGCCCCTCGTATTGCTGAGCCAGGCCAAAGTTGACGCAGAGCGCTTTGGCGTGTCCCAGGTGCAGATAGCCGTTGGGTTCAGGCGGGAAACGGGTATGCACAACCTTGTTACGGCCTTGCGCGAGGTCCCGATCAATTTCCACTTCTATGAAATTGCGCGATACACGCGGGGCCTCTGTTTCGTTTTCGGGTGTTTCGCTCATGACGGATGCGGGTGGCAACACTGAAGAATAGCGATCTCGCGGGTCCCCTCGCGAGAACAAGCTGCCCGGGACGAATCAGGAATCAATTTCTTGTGGCACAGCAGCGTGGATTGCCTTGCGCCATGTGTCCAATTCCAGCGCCATGGACCGAACCTTTTCGGGGTGAGCCTCCGACATGTCTTTGAGTTCACCCATGTCGGCGTCCAGGTCGTGCAGGGTGCGGCGGCCATCGTCATAGAACTCCACCAGCTTCCAACGACCCCGCCGTATAACCGAGCAGGGGGTCGTGCGCCAGTTCGGATCGTCGGGGCCCTTGCCTTGCAGGTAGCGCGGAAAATGCCAGAACAAGGAACGTTCGGCCAGATGACCCTCCCCCCGCAAGAGTCCAGAAAGATCCTGCCCGTCGAGTACGACGGACTCCCCAGGACCCCGAATTCCGCACCACCCCACCAGGGTGGGCAACAGGTCCACATGATGCACAGGTTCGCTGTGCCGCTGATCCGGACCAAGATGACCAGGCTGACAGAACACCAAAGGCACCCGAATACCTCCCTCACGAAGGGTCCCCTTCCAACCTGCCAGGGGGAGCATCGAGGTCACACCTCCATGGCCTCCATTGTCGCTTGTGAGGATCAACAACGTGCGCTGGCGTAGGTCGAGTTCGCTGAGCAGGCTGCGGATGCGGCCCAGTTGCTGGTCCACGGACGCAAGCATCGCGGCGTAGGAAGGGTTCTTTTGGCCTTGGTCCTCGGGTCGGTCCTTGAAGGCGCCGGCTCCTCCCTTGGGAGGTTGGATCGGGGTGTGCACAGCGTAGTGGGCCAGATGCAAGAAGAATGGCCTGTCTTGGTTTTCCCGGATGAATTCCAAGGCCGCATCACCCTCCAACTCGGTCAAATAGGCGTCTTCCCGCGCGTCCTCGGTACCCGGCAACTGGAGAGGCATGTGATAGCCTGCCGGAGGGTGGCCCCACTTGCCGCCCCCATAGTTGAAGGCGTAACCCTGAGTACGAGGGTCCTTCCCCAGGTGCCACTTGCCAACGTGCCCAGTCGCAAAGCCGGCCGCGCTGAAAACCTCACCCAAAGTGATTTCTTCTTGCGCGAGCGCAGTGAGCGAATCCGGCACACGCAGGCTGCGCCGTGCCCGCTTTCCCCGACGCTGATTGCCAACGGTCAAGATCCCGTGGCGGGGAGTGTAGCGCCCGGTCTGCAAACTCGCGCGACTAGGGGCGCAGTTGGGGCCAGCGCTGTAAGCAGCATTGAACACCACGCCCTCCTGGGCCAGGGCATCCATGTGCGGTGTTGAGTAGAACCGACTGCCCATGAAGCCGGCATCGCGCCAGCCCATGTCATCCACAACCACCAGAATCACGTTGGGCGGCTCGACCGACCCCTCGACAGCCTTCTGGCCCTGGGCCATTGCACTGGACAAGACCAGAACCAGGCACTGCAGACCGAATCCCCGAATACGCATAGCCTTTTCAGGAAAAAGGCGTAACGCCGGGCCGTGCCACGGGGCGCATGGGAACCGGGCCCCACTCTAAGGCCCCGGGAGAGAGATCCTCTTCGGAATTCCAGGCCATGTCCCAAGAGATGCTCTTGCCGGTGTAGGCGCTCATGCGGGCCATGATCGCCATCATCGTGCTTTTGCACATGTAGTCCGAGTCGTCGATGCGAGCCCCCGCACGCAAAGCGGCAAAGAGCGCGTTGTGTTCATTCTGGTACATGTCGTCGGGCTCATCGCTTCTATAGCGCCAGTTCTCATCAGCGGTACGGATACGGGCGGCCTGTAAAGCAGCGGTGCCCTTGGTACCAAACACGAAGTCCGAGACATTTCCGTCGGCCCCAACCCATTGACGGCAGGAAGAGAACCCTTTGATTCCATCCTTCCATTCAAAGACCGTGTTGAAGTGGTCGAAAATGTTGCCCCATTGCTCGTCGGAACGCACGATCCGACCGCCGGATGCAGTGGCTCTGACCGGAGGCTCGTCCTGCATGGCCCAGGCAAGCTTGTCCAGTGAGTGGATGTGCTGCTCGGTGATGTGGTCGCCGGAGAGCCAGGTGAAGTAGAGCCAGTTGCGCATCTGGTACTCCATCTCGCTCCACTCGGGCTTGCGGCCATGGTGCCACAAACCGCCCGTGTTGTAGGTGCACTGCATTGCGGTGATATCCCCCACCATGCCGTCGTGCACCCGCTTGAGAGTGGCCTGCTTCTTGAATTCGTAGCGATAGCAGAGCCCTGAGGAGATCGAGAGGCCCTTCTCCGCAGCCTTGTCACAGGCCGCGCGCATACGCCGCACACCAGGCGCATCCGTGGCGATGGGCTTCTCCACAAAAGCGTGGGTATCGGTATCTACCGCGTACTCCACATGCAGAGGACGGAAGTAGGGCGAAGTGGCAAGCAGAACCACATCCACCTGGTCGATCACCGACTTGTAAGCATCAAAACCTACATACTGGCGATCCTCGGGCACATCAATGCGATCAGCGATGTCGCCTTGGCTCTTAAGGTCCTTGAGTTTTCTAGTCAGCCGATCAGAAAACGCCTCCCCCAGAGCGACCAGCTTGACATTGGGATCAGCACGCAGGGCATTTACGGCCGCGCCGCCACCGCGACCACCACAGCCCACCAGACCGACTTTGATCGTCTCCTTGCCGTCAGGGGCAAGGCGGCCCCCAAGCGCCACGGAAAGGGTAGAGCCAGCAGCCGCGAGGGCTCCACCGGCACGCAAGAACTGACGGCGTGAGCCATTGTCTGGGGAGGTTGTCATGCCTTTGTTATAGCAAGTCCCCAGCAACCTGCAAAGATCGCCCCCACCACCTATTGGCCTTGCAAGCGCTCCCCCTGCATCCTCGAAGGAAAGTGCGTGTCTGGGAATCGGACCACCGTCAAGTCGGCTCGGTCCTTGCCTTCAACCAATCGCGCACCCATGCCGGCTGGCAATTGGGCGAGTCCTTCCACACCCACAATGCAAAGCGCCGTAGCCCAGCCATCAGCAGCACAGGCCGAGTCAGCCGCCACGGTCACCCCACGGCTGCTGGAAATTCCAAGGCCTGTGCGAGGATCAATGATGTGTCCATGGGAGTCGCCTTCGATCCGGACCGTTTGAAAGCGATTGCCCGAAGTTGCAAGGGCACGGTCCTGAATCGCAATCTGCGCCCCATCCCCGTGCCTTGCTTCAAGGCGTACAAGCCATCCGCTCTTGCCCGGGGGCGCAGCGCCCACCCTCAAATCACCACCACCATCCACCAGGACTGAATTGAAGCCCCGCGCTCGCAGGAGATCAAAGGCCTGATCAATGGCCAATCCCTTGCCATAGGCGCCAAAATCCAAGCGCATGCCTTCCTTCAGACAACGCATGTGATCTGGAGCAGTTCTTAGCTCAAGAAACTCAAACCCCACCCGTTCCAGGGCCACTTTCAGCAGGTCCGGATCTGGGAGAGAACCCTGTCGGGCGCTGCGCCGCCAGAGCCGGGTCAAGGGACCCACCGTGGGATCCACCAGACCGTTTGTTTGCAGGACCAACACGCGACCACGCTGCAAGGCTTGCGCCAAGGGCGGTGAGATTGCAACCCAGGCGGTCCCGTGGCCGGTAGCCTGTCGTGCCTCGCTCTGGGCGTCATAATCCGTCAACACCTTCTCGAGCTCCGCGATTTTTTCAAAGGCGTCGTCGATAGCGGTCGCCCGGCCGGAGCCTTTCTTGCCCCACACCACGATGCGAAAAATGGTACCCATGGCAGGCCGTTCCACCGTGAACGACTCTTGCCCGCCTGCTGAGAGCAAGCTCTCTGGTGCATTCGTTGCTCCCACGCAAGCGCCCAACACGGTGACCAACAAGGCGCACAGAGCTGAACTCCAGGGAATCCAAAGCACGGGGGCACACATGAGGGCAAAGAGGGTACCCTCATTCCAGTCATGGCCTCAATCCCCCCCCTGATCTGCGCCCTGTGGTCCCTGAGTTGCGCGACATCTCTTCCCACAAGTACCCCTCAGGAGGCCCAGGGACCGCGCACTGCCAAGGAAATGCCACCTGGGCGGCCCCCTCTCCACGAAATCGAAAAGGCCGCTGCCAGCCGGGCCCAGGATATGCAGCCATACCGGGAAACCATCCCTGGAACCAAGATGGGTTTCGACCTGGTTCCTCTGCCGGGGGGATCATTCCTGCTGGGCAGCCCCGAGGACGAGGACGACCGCAAGGCCGATGAAGGGCCACAGGTCGAGGTGCGACTGTCTCCGTTCTGGATTGGTACAAGGGAGGTGAGTTGGGATGAGTATCACGAGTTCATGAGCGCACTGGACATCGTCCGAAGGCGGGCCGGGCGCGGAGAATCAGCACCACAGGACCCCTGGGCAGACGCGGTCAGTCGCCCCACCCCGCCCTATGTGCCGATGGATTTCAACATGGGAGTGGATGGCTTTCCCGCGGTATGCATGACCCAGTTCGCCGCGCGGCAATACACAAAATGGCTTTCCATGAAGACCGGACGCTTTTATCGCCTGCCATCTGAGGCCGAATGGGAATACGCCTGCCGCGCTGGCAGCAGCACTTCGTTTTCATTCGGTGCTGATATGGACGACCTGGAAGACCACGCCTGGTTTTTTGACAACGGAGACGACACCTACCACAAGTGCGGCGAACTGCCCCCGAACGCCTTTGGCCTCTACGACATGCACGGCAATGTTGCTGAGTGGTGCCTGGATGCCTTCGACCCCACATTCTACAGCACACTCAAGAAAGGGGCGCTGGATCCAATCAACTGGCCAAGCGAACTTTACCCCAGAGCGGTGCGCGGAGGATCTTGGGACCACGATGCAGAAGACCTGCGCTGCGCGCGGCGAATGCCCTCAAAGCCGGGCTGGAAGGTGCAGGACCCACAGATCCCCAAGAGCATTTGGTTCCTTACGGACGCGCCCTTCCTGGGCTTCCGGGTGGTACGCCCCCTGAAGGAACCCACCACTGAAGAAACCCAGCTTTGGTGGGAAACCAGCCTCGAAGAGGTGCGCATAATTGAAACAAGACAACGAAGTGGCGGCCGCTAGCCGCGAATCGATTCTCCCAGCATTTTGTCCCAACCCCCCTTAGTCACCATGAGCAAACCCCACCCCTCTCCAACATCCACCCGACGCTCCCTGGTCAAGTCCAGCAGCCTGGCTGCAGCGGGCCTTGGCTTTAGCTCCCCCGCCCTGGCACTGCCCAGTGGGCGCGCTCGTGGCGATGAGCCCTTGCGCATCGCCCTGGTGGGCTGCGGAAACCGAGGTACCGGTGCAATATCCCAAGCACTTTCCACCGCGGGTCCTGTCAAGTTGGTGGCTATGGCTGATGCCTTCGAAGACCGCCTCCAACGCGCCCTCAAGAGCACCCTAGAGGAGCACCCAGAGATGGTGGATGTGCCCGAGGAGCGCCAGTTCACTGGATTCGACGCCGCCCAGAAGGCCATGGACGCAGGCGTTGACGTGGTCATCCTGACCACCCCTCCGGGGTTCCGCCCCATGCACTTTGAATACGCGGTTTCCAAGGGCTTGCATGTCTTCATGGAGAAGCCTGTGGCGACAGATGCACCGGGCATTCGCCAGGTCCTTGCCGCTGCCGAGGAATCTCGGCGCAAGGGACTGAAAGTGGGCGTGGGCCTCCAAAGACACCACGACTCGGGCTATCAAGAGACTATGCGCCGCGTTCAAGAGGGCGCCATTGGTGATGTGCTCCTCATGCGCTGCTACTGGAACTCCGCTGGAGTGTGGACTTACCAGCGCAAACAAGACATGACCGAGATGGAGTACCAGATGCGCAACTGGTACTACTTCACCTGGATCTGCGGTGACCACATCGTCGAGCAACACATCCACAACCTGGATGTTTGCAACTGGCTCAAGGGAGGTCCACCAGTCAAGGCGCAGGGAGTAGGCGGCCGTCAGGTGCGCGTAGGCCCCGATACGGGCGAGATATTCGATCACCACATGGTGGAATACACCTACGCCGACGGCACCAAGATGCTGTCCGAGTGCCGGCACCAGCCTCAGACCTTCGGCTCTGTTTCCGAACACGCCCATGGATCCAAGGGCACGGCCCAGTTCAACCGGTACACAATCTCGACAACGGACGGGGACAAGTGGCGTTACAGGGAAAAGTCCGAGAACCCCTACCAGGTGGAACATGACCAACTGTTCGCTGCCATACGTTCGGGGGCAGACCACAACGAGGCCGAGTACGGCGCCACCTCCACGATGACCGCTATAATGGGACGCATGGCCACCTACTCCGGCAAACAGGTCACCTGGGACGGTGCTATTGCATCCGACACGGACCTTCTGCCCGAGAGCTTCGCCTGGAATGCAACCCCAAAAGTCATGCCCAACGCTGACGGCTCCTACCCCTGGGCAGTTCCGGGGATCACGCCCCCCTATTGACCCCTTCCTTCTGTGAAATCGACTCAGTTCAGTTATCAGCAATCATGAATCGCCTCTTTCTATCAAGCCTTGGATTCGGTGCCCTTTGCCTGACCCTGCCTCTCAGCCTCACAGGCAACGGGATCGCCCGTGTCAGTGAGAGCGGAATGATCACCTCTCAAGACGAAGACGCTCAGCAGGCTCCCGTGCAGGAGGAAACCGATCTTGACCGGGACATGCTCGAGGTCAAGGCTCAAGTGCGTCTGCTGCGACGGTCATTGCGTAGCCCTGACAAAAATGAGGCATCACTTGAGTCCCTGCAGATTCTCCAGACCCATGTGCTTGCCGCCAAGCCCCGCATTCCACGCAATACCAAGGATCTGCCGGAAGCCGAACGTGCCGCCTATGTGCTCGCTTATCGAGCAGACATGCTCAAGTTCCTGATTATTGCAATCGAAGTCGAGTCCGCCCTCATTGCCGGCGATATGGACGGGGCCCAGGAACTCTTCAAGAGCTTCCGTGAACAAGAAGATCCGGCCCACGAAAAATTCACAGACGAAGGCTGAACTACCGAGGCCCCACGGAGCAGTGTTGAGCAACCGTGCGCAAGTCGGCGCTGCTATTGCCTAACCGAACCGTGTAATCGCCAGGAGCAAAGACCCAGGGCCGAACTGCCCCTGGTCCCACTCGCACGGTGTAGAGCGTTTCGCCGCTGTTCTCGTCGATCACCTGCAAGACCGGGCGATCACAAGACTGCAGTTCCACCGCATCCAGCAGGGCAAAGGGCTTGGGCCCCTGCTCCAGAGCGTGGAACTCAACAGGCCAGCCGGGAAGCATGTCGCTCACATCTGCACCCGGCTCAGCCCAACGAGGCCAGCCCTCAAAACGGACAGTCCCCGCAACCGGATCCAAGCGCACCAGGCCCCAACCCGGCATGCGGTCGTGCAAGCCAGCGGGAACCCGCCCCTGCCGGCGGGGATTCGCCACCGCATGAACGCGCACAAGATTGCCCCAGCCATCCCGGAAAGAACCCAGGTAGGGAGGAGCGCCCGGACTGCGGTCACGGCCAGGGACTTCGGGGAACCAACGCCTGGGAAAGGTGTTGGCCACAGCTGGAACGCAAAAGGCGAAAGCGGCGTCACGATCCTGTTCCACCCCGTACTGGACAACCGAGGAAAGGTGCTGGTCCCCTGCCACATGAAACGCGTAGCCCCTCCGGATCTCCCGCAGAGCCCGGTCCCGGGGGGTGCGGGGCCAACCGTTGGAATCCCCGTCCGCAGCTCGCAGATCGCCCCTGATGAACTCACCGGGGTCAGCGAAACGCAGTGATGAAACCACTCCGTCATGCCTGGCACTGGCGGGCAGGGTTGCCAGGTTGCAGAAAATGGTCTGAGAGAGAACTCCCTTGAGGCCCACCTCACGGGGCCAACTAGCGCTCCAGCCTTCCAGAAAATCCAACTGGCGCTGCCCCAAAAGCGTGGCACCCTTTGGATCGCCCATGGTAAGGGGATCAAAGTCCTCCGCCCTGGCCCAGCCATTGATGATCTCGCCCTCGGGGCAGGCGATTGAAGGACTGGACTTCCATTGACGGTCTGCCAGGATCGCGAAAGACACACCACCATGAATCAATGAGGTGGTGTAGACCGAAATACCATTGGGCAGGGGCGTCGCATCAGCAGGATCAGGCAAGTGCGCCACCTGGGTGCGATGCACCGCGTTGACGAAACGCGGGCCCATTCGGTAGCCACCCCGATCCTGAGCCCGCAACTTGCGTCCATCCGGCGCGGTTTCCACCACGCCGCCGTTGCCCCACACATTGCCGTGATAGACATCATGGTCATCTGGAATCGTGACCGTTGGCAGGCGTCGGGTCAGGCTGGCGAAGGACACGCACCAGCGCAACCACTTGCCCTGATAGTCGAGCAAGGCCTCCTGCAACGGCCCGGAAATCGCAGAGCTCAGATCCCCTTCGTAGATCTGGTCTCCAGCAAAAAAGAGCAGGTCGGGTTGGGCAGCGCTGACGGCCGCCACCAGATCATTGTGAGGAAACCAAAGCCCCGAATCGTTCCAGGCCAGATCACCGGTATAGGATTTTACGCAGGACAGAGCTCCCAGCACCAAGGGTTGCTTGGGGTCAGGATTGGCAGTTACATACAAGGCATAGGAAGTGGTCACCCCGTCGATGGTCCCCGTAACCGAAAGATGTCGGGGACTCGTGGCATCCCAGTTGGGTACGCGGAAGTGGACGGTGAAAGAATCCTGGTCCCAGTTCGCGTTGTCCAGGACACGGTAGCGATCAAGGTCTACTAGACTCCAGTTCTGCCTGTCCCCGGGACCCAGGGGCGGCAACTGAGCAGTTACCTTGAGCAGGTCGCGATCGTAGGTGTACTGCACACAATAGACCGGTCCGAGCGCCCGATCGGGTCGTTCGACCAGGGCAGACTCAGAAAAAGTCCAAGCACGAAACCCGTGGCCACGGGATGACCCCTTTGGGCCCCCGTGACTCAAGAGTGCCACAGAACCGTCCACCGCATCCATTGGCAGAGTGCAACTCAGGACGAGCCGCTGCCCCTGATTCCCACGGGCTTCCGCGGTCAGGTTCACTGCGCCGCTGGCGTCCAGTTCGCCTTTCACTCGCAGCTGGATCTCGCCGGTCAGGCCATGCTCGAATCGATCCGTTGATGAAGCCAGCAATGGCAGGTCCTTGAGCCTGGTGGCGTTGTTCATGACCCAACCGCCTCCTCTCCCAGACTGGGGACGACTGAAGTCGCGCAGCACCAATTGTCCGTCACCCTGAACAAGCACCAGGGTGCCCCCATCCGCAGCCGGAGTCTGGTGCACACTGGCGCTGCGCAGGACATGCACCCCGTTTCCTCCTGCTCCGATCAGGAAACCCGCCGCTTGCTCATCACGGAACGGGCCCTCATCCAAAGGCCAGAGAGTCACGGACACCCAACCAGGGCCCTGTTCTGGTTCCCAGGCTCGCGTCAAACGATGCAGGCTCCGAAAGGGCCAGCGCGCGCGTCCCTCCACACACAGCAGGCCCTGTTCCCCTTGTCGCCAATCAGCCAGTCTATTGGCCCAGTGCTGGGCCCCGGTCCAGACCCGAGTCTCCCCAGAGGGATCAGGGTCGGTGGCGGATAACAAGACACACAGACTCAGACAAAGAGACAATCCCATGGGCCGAGTCTAGCCCTCGCCTTCCCGTAGGATCACCCCATGCCTCGACTTTTGATCGCCACCCTGCTCTGGACCCTGCCCTTTGGCTTGATCCCGCGATACCTGCTCCAGGTCGATCCGGATGTACTGGCGATCACGCGGCTGGGCCTCGGTGCACTGGCCTTGACGGTCCTGATCGGAGGGCGAGCCGCACGGCCCAGGACATCATGGCTGCTGGTGGGCGCCATTCAATTTGGCGTCTGCTATGGAGCCTATCTGCGCGCATACCAGTACCTTCCAGGACACGCGATTGCCCTTCTGACATCCACCACGCCCCTTTGGATCCTGATTCTGCACAGGCAGGGGCACCTCTGGCGAGGCAGGTCGCTTCTGGCAGTGGTCCTTGCTGTCAGTGGCGCAATGTTGCTCTCGACCGCCGATCTTGATCCAGACCCCGACTGGTGGATCGGGGTTGCCTGGACCCAACTGGCCAATGCGGCCTTTGCTTTTGGTCAACTCCGCTGGCGTGCCGCAAAAGAAAACGAGCGTCAGCACCCCATGGCAACCCACGCCTGGATGCTATTGGCAGGAGCCTTGGTACTTGCACCCTTGGCCTTGATGAACCTTCCGGGAAGCCTGGATCAAATTGACGGCAAAGGCATCGGCGCTCTGTTGTATCTGGGCATTGGTGCAACCGGCCTGGGCTTCTACCTTTGGAACGAGGGGGCGCGACAGGTTTCCGTGTCCAGGTTGGCTGTCATGAACAACCTCAAGGCACCCCTGGCGGCACTGGTGGCCGTCTGGATATTTGGAGAAGATGCGGCGCCATTGCCCCTTGCCCTGTCGATGCTCTGCCTGCTGGCCGCCATGCACTTCAGCACGACCCACAAGCTTGGCCAATAATTCAACGGAGGGTGCACACCAGTTGTGTTTTCCTTCCACACTCACTCAATGCGCTTCAACAATGTGAAACCTCGCGGCGCGAGGGCCGGGTGGTACTCCACCAGTCCAAAGGCCCCCACCTCCAGACCGAAGGCCACATCCAGAAACCCCTGGGGAAACTCATGGGCGGGACGCCAGCGCACCGTGGTCAGGTACTCACCAAGTTCGGAATTCAAGCCCTTGGAGATCTCCACGTACTCTTCCCGGCTGAGCTCCTTGGCAGCGAGCTGCTGACCCGCCTGGCGCAGACGCTCCTCCAGGGCTTGTTGCAACTCGCGCATGGCCACGTCCCCCTCTCGATCGCGCACACCCGGGGCCAGAATTCGGTGCACCGCCCGACGGACATCATCTCGCACCCCGCCGGCATCGGAATGCAAAGCAGCGAGGTCCAACAGGTCCGCACCCCCCTTGATCTGTTCTTGATAGGCGCTCATCAAGGCCTGCGCCTCGGCGGCACTGCGGGGCTGGCCGGAAGCGCTGCACTGCACCACCAGGGCCTGCACGATTACACGGGAAGCCACATACCCAGATGCTTCGTCCCTGCCCGGCCGCACCAGGGGCATCTCTCCCACGGGTGGCGGTCCCCGCACCACCTTGGCAAACCGGATCACCACGGGCACCCTGGGCTTGGACGTCTCGCGGCCATCCGAACTCACCCCGACCGAGGCCATCGCTTCAAGAGTGGGCACCCCATTGACCACCCGACCAAAGCTGGAATACTTGCCGTCAAGATTCCAGTGGGCTGGCCCGTCATCACAGCAGATAAAGAACTGGCAAGATGCAGAATTGATGTCCGATCCCCCGCGCGCCATGGAAAGTACCCCGTAACGGTGATCCCTCCCTGGCTTGTCCGAAAATTCGGGCTGCAGGTTTCCGTAGGGAGAGCTACCTGTACCGTTTGCCAGTGGACAGCCACCCTGCACCATGAAGTCGCGCATGATACGGTGAAAGGTCAGTCCATCGTAGAAGCCCTCATCTGCCAGACGCAAGAAATTACGGGTGGTGAGCGGTGCTTCCTGATGCCAGAGCTCAATCACCAACTCTCCCACGTCCGTATTATTGATGTCAACACCAAGCACAACGTGATAGTCCTTGAGCGCCTCATCTCCCACGGCTCCGCCAGGTTCAAATCCCAAGGTCTTGCGGGGAGCAACCACTTGAGGCGGCAATGAATCCTCGACTGGTTCTCCGGGCTCTGCACTCACTGGATCAGGAGGGGTGTTCTGAGGCTCCAGCCCAGCTGGGTTTTGATCTGAACCACCACAGGCGCTGAGGGCCAGGCAGGCCATGGCTGGGATCCAAAAGAGCAATTGAGAGGTGCAACGAGTGTCCATGGGAGACATGATGGCGCGGTCGACCCCGAATTGCGACCATGCAGGTTCTCGATCCCTGCCACCAACCAGGCCGCCTGACTCCCGTAGAGAACCCAGTGAGACCGAAGCCCCATCGACGCGACATCCTCAGAGGAGCCAGCGCTCTCTCCCTGGCCGCCACCGTTGGCAGCGCGCAGGGTCGCCCCAACATACTGCTGATCATGGTGGACCAGCACCGTCACGACCTTGCGGGCTATTCTGGTGCCGGATCCAGCTACGCGACCACACCCCACCTGGATGCCCTGGCTGCGGAGAGCGTCCAGGTCGAGTCCTGCTATGCAAGCGTCCCCCTCTGCGCTCCGGCCCGGCAGTCGTTTGTCACAGGCCAGTACGCATCAACCCATGGAACCTTCCGCAACCGACATGCCCTCCTGGCGGGAGAGCGCACGGTCTTCCATGAAATCACTGCGGGTGGGTACCACACAGGCTGGTTTGGCAAGACCCATTGCAATGTCTCCGGCTTTGACCAGGTGGCATCCCAGGACGATCTCTTCAAGGCTTTCCAGGCGGAACATCCTGAGGCAAAACTCGCAGGAGCCGAACGCATCATCACCGACCGGCCCACTCCAGTGCCGTTCATGGAGCCCTACAACACGCGCTACGAGGACGCCGGCTCCGGCAAGGTCTTCCACATGGAAGAACATGTCACTCGAACCTCTCTCAAAGCCCTGGCCCAACGCCCAAAGGACAAGCCCTTTCTGATGGTAGCCAGCTACTTATCTCCCCACCCGCCCCTGTTTCCGCCAAGTGACTTCTTGGAACTCTACAGGGACGCGAAGCTACCCTTGCCCAAGGATCGTCTGTTACGCGAACTTGGCCTGCCAAAAGACCTTGGACGGCGGCGAAGAACCACGCGCATGTTGCGCGTCAACGACAAGATGGCACTGAACGCCACCCGGGCCTACTACTCGAGCCTCGCCTGGACCGATCACTGCGTCGGCGAATTACTACGGGGACTCGCGGACCAGAAAATGAGTGACTCCACCATAGTGATCTACACCAGCGATCACGGGGAGACCCTGGGTGAACACGGATTGTTCGGCAAGCGCTCATTTTTCGACAGCGCGAGCCGCGTGCACCTGCTTGTTCGACAGCCTGGAGTATTACCCCAAGGGGTACTGCGACCCAGGGTCACCAGCCACCTGGACCTGACCGCCAGTCTGATGGATTGGACCGGCACGAAGAGCAAACAGTCTCTGCCTGGAAGACCCCTGCAGGCCCTGCTGGCCGGAGATCCTGATCTGGATTGGCAGGACGAAGCTCGCATGGAACTGACCCGGTCCGTAGGCCTTCCCGAAGACAGTGAACTGAAACTGCAGCCCGGAGATTCACCCCCTGTGGCGGGCTACTGGTGTATGCGTCGAGGAAATTGGAAGTACAGCGACTTTGGCGAGGGCCAACGCTTCTTGTTTGACCTAAAGACAGACCCCGGGGAACGCATCAACCGCATTCAAGACAGCAGCAGCGGCGACGTGGCCGATGAGATGGCGGCGGCCCTGCACCAGGCCAGTCCCGAGAGCTGGGCCCTTCATCGCACCGATTCCGGTCAAAAGGGTGCGCCCAAATAGTCCAGCCCCGGCGTTCCTCCAGGTCCTAGTGGTGAGGCGGCGGGGCCTCGTCCAATACTGCGGGCAACTCCCCTTCCCTGCCCTGACGAAGACTGGAGACCAGAGCCTCCATGCGCGCCAGCAATTGGGCAAGTTGCTCCCCCTGGGCAGCGGTTTCGCGCGAGACCAGGTCCAGATTTTCCTCTAGAAAAGTCAAGCGACACTCAAGCTCCACAATTCGCGCGTCGGGAGTATCTGCTTGCCCAGTTGGACTGCTCATCAGTAAGAAGGAAGGTTTGGGTTTCGTGTCTACTGCACAGGGATAATGTCCCTCAGGTCAAGTCAACGCCCGTTTGCGTCTACCCCTGCGGTCCATTCGAAGCCGACCAGCCAATCAAAGTGGGGTCCATCCGCCAGCACGAGCTCCAAGCTGAAACGGCGCAAGCGAACCTGACTGCCCTGCTCCAGCAAACGCACCCACGAATCAACACGCCAGCCCCCCTGGTCCAATTGAGCCAGACTGTGGTTGCCGCCCGCCTCGAATCCCGAGTCCACCCAAGCACCTACCCGTTGACGCAGCATGCGGCGCGCTGCGCCTTCAACCCGTTGGGTCATCAGAGGCGCCGGCAATCCCTCTCGCTTTGCTGCCGCTGCGGCCGATTTTTCCCGGGCCAGGTCGCCACCACGATCCCTCAGAAACGCCAGGTGATGAGTGCAGGTTTGCGACCCGCGATGACGGTGCAGACCAACAACGGCCAGCCGCTCCTCGTCCCATGGGCCCTGGCAGGGGCCAAGCAGCTCCCGCAGCGCACCCTCTGGTTGTGTCACATCCCACCAGGCACAAGCTGGCCCGCTTTCTCGGAGCGCCTGGGGAGGTTCAGGGTCGATGACAAAATCAGGTCGCCGGACAACTGGGGCCCCGACCGAATGACTCACCCCAGAATCCGGAGAGGACGATAGGCCGGGAGCACCTTGGTCTCCTCGCTTTGATGTCAACCCGCCCGTGTCTTCGGATGGATCCTGCTCCAGGCCTCCTGACGCCAGGGGCGCCTCTCCTTGTGAACCAATTGGAGCCGCCAACACTTCGTCAGAGGACTGGGTGCGCAACCACATCCAGGTGCTCACCATCACCCCGGTTCCCAGCACCAACAAAACCTGACCAGTGAAGTGTCTCCGAGCTTTACGGGCTTCGAAACGGCGCACATCCAGCTCGAGCTGGACCGCTTGAGCTTGAACGCCTGCAGTTTGCCCGAGCAGGGGCTCACCTGAATAGGAGCCATCAACCAGACCCTCATCTGCAGAGGAATCCGGGTCCGCTGGCTGCGATCCTTGAACCTCGTTCCCGGAGGCAGGTGCCGACCCGTCGCCAAAGAGATCCGCCAGACGGTCCGAAGTCCAGTCTGGTGACGGAGCATGACGGCCCATGGGATCTACCGTCGGGAGCGCCTGCCCGCTGGATTGCGGCTCAGGGTCAGGGCCCTGATCCAAAGGCGTGGCAGTCTCCTTTGAAACGGGAGCGGGATCCACGTCGAAATCCTCCCGGCCCGGGGTGATTTCCAGCGCAGGCTCCTGCTCGATCCGCTCCGGAACAGGTACCCTGGATTCCCCTTCCAGATCCTTCGAGTCCTCTGGAACAACCTCGTTCAGTTCCGGCTTGGATTCGAGGACCGACTCAACGGGAAGAGATCCAGGGGGCTGATCCTCTTCGTTGACGCCAATCCAATCAATGCCTCGCTGAGCGGGATCCAATGGAGGTCCAGCTTGCAGAGTCGCCTGGGGAAAGGCTTCCCGCAAAGCGGTTGGTTCCACCAGGCGAATCGGCTGGCCCAGGTGCAGCGCGGGCAGAGTGCGCAAGCGACCAGCTTGAATGGCCTCACGTACCTTCAAGAGAGGAGTGCGGGTACGACGAGCCGCATCACCCAGCGAAAGCAAACGACCAGGATCGGGGTGGGAAGTGCGACAGGTGACCCCCTTTGGGTTATCAGAGTTCACAGGGTCCAAGTGAAACCTCCTGCAAAAATCCATCCCCGCGGACTGAACTCCGTGTAGGTCGGGACCTGAAATACGTCGCTGACCACAAGAAAAGAGTTCGCCTCAGCGGGCTCGATGGCCTCCTCGTAGATCGCCCCCAACTCAAAACGAAGGCCAGAATTGATTGCTCGCGAAACTCCGAAACCCAGGCCCCACTTCCAATAGGACGAGGCATCAACATGGAGGGGGATGTCAGCAGTTCCAGGGCCGAAGGTGGTTGGGATTCGCGTGCGAGGCACCAGCCCAAGACGCATTTCCAAGAAGGGCACCCAGCCAGCCAATGAGGCCTGCTCGCCAAGGGGCTCCCAAAGCACAGCACCCATGGCCTCTACTTGGGTCATGGATTGAAAAGCCAGGCCCTCGATATCCAACGCACGCAAGCGCCGAACGATCCAACCCACGCGTGCATCCACGTTCTGACCCAGATCGAACTCAACCCCGGCCCCCATTCCCCAGCGACCGTCGATGGTGGATTCAAAATCAAAGGACCCGTCGGGTCCGAGATCTGCAATAGCCAGATGGCTGTCCGCGTGCATGCTCTCGCCCAAATCGAAAAGCATATAGGGGCGCAGGGACGAACCAGGCGCACTCGTCACAGAACCGGAGGGGGCAGCGCAGGACGCCAGCAAGGAGACTGCAATTAGAAGATTGAGGAGTGAAGAAGCTCTCATTGGGAGATCGCGGGGCCTCTCTTGTACCCCAGAAGGCCCTTTCATGCGAGTGTTTGCTCGCCGCCCTACCCAGAACATGCCCTGAGGCGTAGGATTTGAGGTGTCTCCAACAGACCCCCACCCTCCCAATTCTCAAAAAGATTCCAGCATGCGCCTCCTCCTCCCCCTTCTCCTGCTCGCGGGCCCGGCTCTGTCCCAAAGCCCCATCTCCATGACCATTTCGTCAAGCCAAAGCCAATGGAATTGGAGTGGCACCTCTAGCATTGGCCCGATTGTGGGCAACCCATCGACCAATTTTGCAATCAACGGCGACATGGTCGTGACCCTGGGAGCGGGCGTACTGCCCATCTCAACTGGACAGTTCAATTCCGGTGGGGTTGCCAATGTATTCCCCGATCTGCACGGCATGATTCCAAACCCTCTGCCCTTCCTGCCGCCTCTTGCCACCATCGATGTGGTAGGCCTGACGCTTGAGTTCACCTCGGCCCCGTTCGTCGTAAGCGGCAATGGCAGCTTCAGCACCAGCAATGTCACCACCGCACTTTCGGGCACGGTGACAGTTACTCCCCTGACCGGAGGTGTCAGCGTGATTGACTTGACCGGACTCTCCGGAGATCCCCAGGCCCTGAACGGGCAAATCAGCCAGGCAGGCAATACGGTGACCCTGCATGCCCCTTCAACGGGAACCTTCTCCTTCATAGACCCGGGCACGGGCATCAGCGCCGACTTCACCATCAGCGGTACGCTGCACGGTGACTGGACCAATCCGGCCCCAAGCACCTACTGCGTCGCAGCTCCCAACTCCACAGGTCTGGCGGGCACAATTCTGATGACGGGCTCAACCCGCCTTCAGGACCAGAACCTGGTTCTCATGGCAACCCAAATGCCAGTGGGACAGTTCGCGTTCTTCATTGTTGCGCCGGACCAGGGGTTCGTACCCAATCCTGGCGGCTCCCAGGGCAATATCTGCCTCAGCGGGGGTCTTGGCCGCTACAACGCTCAAGTTGGTCAAGTGGATGCCTTCGGTAGCTTTGCACGAAACCTGAGCGTAACCAACATCCCGGTCAACCCTCCTGTCAGCGGCCAGATTGGCGAGACCTGGTACTTCCAGGCCTGGTACCGGGACCAGAACCCGGGCACCGTGAGCAACTTTACTGAAGGTCTGGCTGTGACCTTCGCTCCCTGATAGGAGACAAGAGTCTTCGGCCCAAGGGCCCCATTCATGACGCCCAGCGTTCTCTCAGGAGAAGGTTGGGCGCCTGCTTTTGGATAGCACCATGGACCCTTGGCAGGTGCACTGAGTCCCTGCGCTCCTGACAGCGATGGAGATTCGGAGACGAGCCTCAAGATCAGACGGCCAGGCACCAACCCAGCATCCTCCGGCCAACGAGATGGGGCGAGAGTCCGTGGCCCGTTCCACTGGGGACCGAACTCGCATCCTCCGCGGGCAGTCGAGGCACACCTCTATCCACATCTACCAGGCTGCGATTCCAGAAAGACCCGCCGAATCCGACCTTTGTCCCCTCACGGAGCCCACCCTCTCGTGCATCCTCTTGCCCCATGCCGAGAGCAGACGACTATTTTCAGAGCTACACCGACCCAGGTGTGCACCGTTTGATGATCCAGGACACGGTACGCACGGAAGCCTACCGGGACGCGCTCAGCGAGTTGATCCAGCCGGGAATGGAAGTCGTGGACGTAGGCTCTGGATCTGGAATCCTTTCCCTCTTTGCCGCACAAGCCGGCGCAGGGCGAGTCCACGCGGTGGAGGCCTCCAGCATGGCACCGGTGATCGAGGCTCTGGCCAAGGCCAATAACTACGAGAACATCATCAAGGTCCACCACTGCCGGGCAGAGGACCTGCAACTTGATGGCAAGGTGGATCTGATCGTCTCCGAGTGGATGGGATATTTTGGCATCGCCGAACGGATGTTTGAGTCCGTACTCGATGTTCGCGACCGCTTTCTTGCAGAAGACGGGCGCATGGTGCCCGACCGCTTCCGCCTGAAACTGTTCCCCATCCAGGACGAGGGGCTGCATCAGGTTCATGGCCCCGGATCCTGGGATGACCCGGTCTACGGGTTCGACTTCGGGCCCCTCAGGGAATACGAATATGCGGAGCTCGTCACTACCGCCCCCACGATCCTGCCCAGCGGAGCCCTGGGACCCCACATGTCCCTGCTCGACCTTGATCTGGAATTCTGCAGCGCAGAGGATTTCTTCTTTGACCAGAAAATCGAGTTGCCCATCGAGTGCAAGGGAACGGTGCAGGGGATAGGGGGCTATTTCGAGGTGGACCTCGCCCCGGAAACCTCCCTGACCTGCGCTCCCGAAGCCCCCGCCACCCACTGGCGTCAGTCCTGGTTCCCGGTGCGCCCCTTCCCGGTTTGCTGCGGTGACAAACTGGAGCTGACCATGCAAGCGGTGCCGCGCTTTGAGGGGGACATCCGGCTGCCCGACTACTTGATGGACGGGGCTCTGATGCGAGCCGGTAAACTTGAACACAGTTTCTTCCATCGACATCTTGGCAGCTACGAATAGAAGCACCTCCCAAACGAAGAGGACTCAGCCCCAACCAAGAGGAGACCATGAGCAGCACACAAACCGACCCCGGGCCCCAGCCCTCCGAGGATGCACCCGACAAGTCAAAGCGGTCCAAAGAGTCGGTCTGGGAGGTCTACTGGCCCAAGAAGATTGACGGGCATCGGGAGGCGCTGACCGTGGCTTCATTTCCGCCGATCATCTATTTCTGGCCGACCATGGTGATGTTGCTGGCCGGTGGCCTGCTGCAGAGCCTGGGTTTGACTTCCGAAGTCACGATCGGATGGCTGGTGAGCGCCACTCTGACCTTCAACCTCTTGGTGACCGTGGTGGACCTGGACCAGAAGAAGTTCGTCATCAGCCTCTTGGTCCTGGCTCTGGTGTGCATCGGGTTGTGGGTCGCCCACGACAAACAGTGGGCAATCCTCGGGGCCTTCACAGTCTGGCTCGGAGGACTCGAACCCAGCTACAACACGGACACCCTCTTCCTGTTGCTGGCGGCAATCTCTTCGCTCTTCGTAATTGGCATGATGCGGCCACGGCTCAATTACTGGCGCTTTGAACCCAATGAGTTCACACATTACGTGCAGCCCTTTGGCAGAGAGCAGAGCATTCCCCGCGCTGGCAGCACCGTTACCCGAGAGGTACCGGACATGCTGGAGTTGATCCTGCTCCTCGGCGGCGGATCCCTGGTTGTGCGACGGGAAGGTCAAGTCGTTGCGCGCATCGAGCATGTGCCCTTCTTGGGACGCCGCATGCCAGCCCTTGAAGCCATGCTCGGCGTGACGCGCGTGCAGCACGTGGACTGACTCCCATTTTCCAGACCCAACCCCGAAACCCATGCTAGACCCCGACCTGGCCCAGAGCGAAGACCTTGCTGCCCTGATCAACGCATCCCCCAGCCCCCGGCTGGCCTGCAAAGAAGTGGCAGGACGATTGAGTCAGGCAGGCTTTCAAGAACTTGAGGACCGCGACTCTTGGGCCGACATTGAGGGTGGATGGTTTGTGCGCCGAGCCGGATCCCTGCATGCCGGCTTCGAGCCGCCGAACTTGGACAAGGCCGGCGGTTTTCGCCTACTTGGGGCCCACACGGACAGCCCCAACCTGCGGCTCAAGCCCAAGCCGGACAGTGGCCGAGCCGGTTACCGCCAGTTGGGCGTTGAGATCTACGGGGGGGCACTGCTGAACTCTTGGCTGGACAGGGACCTGGGAATCTCCGGAACGGTCTGGATCGATGGAGACAGTCAGCCCACTGCACTGGATTTTCACTTCGATGAACCCCTGCTGCGGGTGCCTCAACTGGCAATCCATCTGCATCCGGAATTGCGAAAGGATGGCCTGAGGCTCAACCCCCAACAGCACCTCTCCCCAGTCTTTGGCCTAGGCGTTCAACGCGAGGGAGTCTTCAAGGAGTGGCTCTGTGATCGATTGGAGGTCAACCCAAAGGACACGCTCTCCTTCGAGATCATGACCCACGACCTGACTCCCGCTCGCCTGACGGGACCCAACCAGGAGTTCCTCAGTGCCCCCCGGCTGGACAACCTGCTCTCAACCTGGGCCGCAACCATGAGCCTGCTGGAGTGTGCGCAAAAGGGCACAGAGCGGGCCACTGTGATCACCCTGTTCGACCACGAGGAAGTCGGGTCCGGCTCACGCAGCGGAGCCCAGGGGCCCCATCTGCGCCAGATACTTGAGCGATTGATAATGCAACGGGGTGGGCAACGTGAGGACTACCTACGCGCTTTGGCGGACACGATCTGCGTCTCTGCCGACATGGCCCACGCAGTGCACCCCAACTACGCCGACAAGCACGACCCGCACCATCAGGTAGCGCTCAACGGAGGTCCTGTGATCAAGGTCAATCAGAATCTGCGTTACGCCTCAGAGGGCGAGACCCAGGCGCTCTTCGAACGGGCTTGCCGCAAGGCTGAAGTGCCCTTCCAAAAGTGGGCCATGCGATCCGACATGGCCTGCGGCTCAACTATTGGGCCCCTGACCGCAATGAACCTGGGAATTGGCGTGGTGGATGTTGGCTGCCCCCAACTTGCCATGCACAGCGCCCGGGAGTTCGGTGGTTCAGGTGACCCGGGCTGGATGGTGGCTGCCATGAGCGCCTTCTGCGGTGCCGGCGAGGGGTGAGCAGAGTTCAGTTCCCACGCCGGGCCCTGAATCCCTGACCCACCAACCAGTCCAGAACCGGATCGGCGATCTCTCCCTGGATCACAACTTCCTGCCCCTCCACCCGTGCGCCTCTGCCGAGAGCCTTGCTGGCTGCCCTGGCAATGGATTTGCACCGATCCTGGGGAAGGCCCTGCACGAGCACCACGCCCTTGCCTGCGCGGCCTTTGCGCTCACGACGCACGATGAGTTCCGGTTGGACCCTGGAAGTCTTGGATGGAGGCTGGGCGGGTTGCTCGAAAGAAGCATCAGGAGCATCCGAGCCCGATCCCCCCTTGGCCCCGGTGAGTTGTGTGAAAGGATTGTGCTGCAAGCCCTCGGCTGGCCCGTCCAGTTCACGCCTGCCCTGGTCCTTGGATTTTTTGCCCATGGGCCCAATCTAGCTCATTGGGGCTGTTCCAGGTGAAACCCGCACTCGCCCAGTCCCGGCGCAAGGCCCTTGAGAACCAACACATTCAACCATCCGCCTGGCACTTCCAAGGAGACTGCCACATAGTCTCGAGCCAGAAGTTGTGCCTCCTCGGCGCTGCGGGGAAGACCAATGTGAGCGGCGCTATCCTGGGTCAAGCTGCGACGCACATCCAGTCCGGCCCAGGGCCGCGTACGAAGGCGTTGGTGGTCCAGATGAAGAATCTCCACACCATCGAGGGCCAACAATCCAAAGGCGTCCCGGCCATGGCGTACGCGCCCGGGTGC
The DNA here is from genome assembly GCA_014238415.1 of Planctomycetota bacterium. GTDB lineage: Bacteria > Planctomycetota > UBA1135 > UBA1135. The sequence goes on from JABABA010000001.1 coordinate 218,809, forward strand.
AGGAGAGCGCGCGATCTTGCGATCGGTCAAACCCGATGCATCGCGCAAGGGTATGTCTGGTTCAAACCAACGCAGACTCTGCATGTCACGCACCCCAATAGTTGCACCCCCGAGGGCACGGGAAGCACAGGCGAGACCCCGACCGGCGGACTGTTCCAGATCGAAATCACGGGTTCGGAGCGGCTCAAAACTGGAGACTTCGAACAGCTGGCGCGCCACTCCTCCGGCTGCAGCCAGGGCAGGCAGGAGTACCAGGGCCAGTGCCACAAGGGCACCACAGCTCTGAACACGGTTGCCCCCTTTGAGCATGAGCCCCACGCACCCCAAACCCAGCAAGCTGACCGGAAGCATCAGTCGGGCCCCCACATAACCGTCTCCGCCCTCGAGCAGGACAAGGGCCAGGGCTGCTCCACCCAACAGAGAGAGTCTCCGTGCACGGGTCAGCCCTGCTTCACCTGGCAACCACGCCAGGCAGAGCCCCAGCATGATCCCGGCACCCGCCGGGGTAACCAGAAACGCGCGCATGTAAGCGATTCCGTCACGGACTTCCTCCAACCGAGAGTCCGAACTCTTGGCGTAGAAGGTATCCGGCAGAATGTGCCCTGCCGCCCAGTAACGCCAAATGAATCCGAGGGACACCGCGAGCACAACCCAGGGCAGCAGTCTGGGGCGGATGGCAGCCAGAAGGAGAGCAAGCAGGGCTGCTTCAGGGCGGCACCAGGCCAGGGCAACCAGGGCCATCCCAAGCCGTTGGTTCCGCCAGTTCTGGAGCCAGCCCAGAGCAACAAGCCCCATACAGAGGCCCCAGAGTGCGCTTTCCAACAAATAGGCGCTACCCTCGGCAAACCCTGGTGCACAGACAAATCCAAGGCCCAGGAGTCCAGCCATCCAAGGCACGCGCACATCGGCGCCGGCGCCTCCCTGCCCCCCCTCGGTCAAGACCCGCGCCACCCTCACGAATACCCAGCAGGTCATCAGATAGAGGACGGTATTGCCCCACCAAACCATGAGAATCGGATCGCCCAGGGTCTGGAGAAGGGCCTTGAGCAGAAGGTCGAGGCTGCTGGTCGCCCCCCAAGCGGGGAGCCCGGCGGCTTCAAGGCTGCCCCAGGAGCCCTCCAGCAAGCTGCGCCCCTGACTCAGGACCACAAACACGTCATCCAGGCTGCCCGCCCGCTGGGAGCCCAGCAGAAGCAGACCCACGACCAGGGCAGCGAGAGCGGATAACAGGCGGAGGGGGGACATTGCAGGGAGGCAGCATGCACGATCCTAGGGCCCAATTCTGCCCCCTGTGAGCATGAATGCAGCCCACAACTGATTTGAGCGCTTCCCGGGCACCTTGGGCCCCACTGACTCCCCCGCATGGACCCACTCGTGGGTCGCTCCCCACCACCCTTTGAGCCGTGCGGTATCGCACGATGGGCCCCAAGAAGTGTCATGTACGAGTGCTCGAAACCGTTGCCTGATGGCCCCTGGAGCCCTATGGTATGTGCCCCATTGCCGCTGCGTGCTGGAACAGGATTTGCCTGTGCCGGACGCAGGTTCTGGAATTCCTGACCGGGCACGCCAGAATCCGACAATCCAGCCTCTAACCTCCGGCACATCATCCAATCCCCCGGCCCAAGCCGTCGGGCGTCTCCCTAGCAGCTTCATTCTCTGCACCCTCTCCCGCCTGATCGAGCGGGCCCTTTCCGATGACCCGTCAAGCCACGAGCACTACGCAATCAACTATGGCCAACGCCACCTCCACCAAGCACCTGCCCAGGCCCCACGGGAATTCGGTCCGGACGCTGCTCTCCAAGTTTGCCATGGGCGGTTCCTTGCTGGCTCTTGCTGTTGCCTGCAATGACACAGTTACCCCCACGATCATCACCAGCAATCCAGGAGAGGTGATTGTCAATCCACTCAACGGTCGACGGGTGATCGTTGATCAGTCCTACGGCGGCCTGACCCCCGACCTGCGACTGGAACGCATCTCCTGGGGCCGACTGGTGAATGTGTTTGCCCTCGGGGCCCAGCCTGGCGACCCCAAGATTCTGACCAATGTGGATCTGGTGATCGACCCGGGCGTGCAAACCAGTGCAGGCTTCTATGAACTCAACTCCACCACCCTCACAGGCAAGGATGAGCTGACCATCTTGCGCACTCTGGATGGCGGCTCCCAGGAAGAGTCCTTCAACACCCTGCTTCGTCAGCTTTCCGAGGGTCTTGAACCCGTGGCCGATGTGGGTTTCATCACCAGCGGTTTCTTTACCGCCATCCCACGCAACGCAGCCTTGCAAATCACTTTCAACGACCTGCTTGACCCCAGCACGGTCAATGAGCGAAGCCTGCGCATTTTGGTGGGAGCACCATCAACGGTGCCCTTTGAGTCCCGCATCATCGTGGACCCCAACCACGGGGACGTGCTCGACACCAATCACGACGGCGCTCTTGCGTTTCACCCCACTCGGGTTGTGCTCGACCTGACCATCAGCGAGGTCGAATCATTCTCCACCGACCCGCCCCTGGCGCCCAATGCCATTGGCTTACCCGCCAGCATCACCGCCAGCGTCGCCAATCTCCAACTGCGCATCCCCACGGTGATCAATCCGATCCTGGGGCAGGATGTGCTGGTCTCCAACCTGACGGCGCACCACATCGAAGCCGTGGGCGCCGGAACAGTGGACTACTCCGATCCTCTGCAGCCCATCATGCGCAACGCGCGCTCTGGGGGCAGCGAGGGCCTGACCGGGGACGCCTACAACGGATTCCTGATTGACAACCACCCGCCGAGCATTGTGGGCGTCTTTGACGGCACCATCCTGCAAGTTCCCCAGCAGCAGACACAGCAAACCCAGTTTATTATCCCGGTGATGAGCTTTGACTCCCAAAACTGTGCCCAGCAGCTATTTGATGGCGACGTGCTGGTACAGGGGGCGGTGGTGGCTCAGGTGCTGCAGCCTTCAAGTGCGCCCCTGGGGCCGGACATCGGTTCGGTCCGGGTGGAACTGCTCCAGTGGCCGCCAGCCTGGGGGGACAACCCCTCCGAATGGACATCCATAGCGGTACAACCGGTCAAGATCCACTCAGCATGGGATGCGGACCTGGATACGGGCAATGAGGCCTGCTTCATCACCCTGCGTCCCGAGGCTCTGGGCGCGCCGGAAAACCCCACCAGCCAGGCACATGTTTCCACCAAAGTCTCCGTACGTTTCAGCGAGCCCATGGCCAGTGACACGATGGAGGCCTTCGAATCCCTGCGACTGACTCGCAAATCCCTGAGCGCCCCCGATTTCGGCTCCCACGATTGGGTGGTTGCTGCGATCCTGGCAAATACGAGCCTTGACAGTTTCGAACTTACACCGGATCTGCCCCTTGCTCATGCCGCCGGCTCGGCCGAGGTCTACACCTTTTCAATGAATCCCGATGACAACGGGGCCACGGATCTGGCTGGTAACCCGCTCAGCTCAACTCTGCCCGAGGTTCCTATCACGCTCTGGACAGGAGGCGAAGCGGTGGTCAACGGAGGTCGCGCAAGCCGCTATACCTCCCATGACGAAGACCTGCAGATCGCCGATCCGATCACGGCCGCCTTCCCCTACGCAGAATGGGGCGGTGAAATCGTCTTCCAGTCCGCACTGGGAATCATCCGCCCCAGACCGGTCTCGCGCTTCATGGGCGTGGTGGCTCGGGAGCCCGCGGAGACGGCAAACGGCAATCCAGCCTACAGTGGCTTCTCAACGGTCAATGCAATGCCCGTCAACCCTACCCGTGTCATCGACCCGCTCTCGCGCTTCGGCTCCAAGACCCAGTTCATCTGGCGCTTCATGGATGTGGGCTTCAACATTATTGAACGTGGGCCGGGGCTCGATGTAGACGACCCGACGGACGATCTCTACATACCCGATCCCAGCACCTACAACTTGGATGTGGAAGGACTCTGGTGGGCTCCAAAATCAGGCACACCGGTGATCGACAGTTTCGATGTGATCGAAATGCGTATGTCCCATGGGTTCTTCCAGCCCGACGAGTGGGTAGTAGGCCCCCCCTACATCGTGCCCTTTGCTGACTCGGGTCTGGTGCCCACCTTCACCAACAACATGCTGAGCGGATCTGAAGATCCCCAGCGCATTGTCCACACCCGGGATCTGGGCTACATCATTTCGCCGGGTGAATTGATCCTGGTGGGCACCAATACAACCCTCATGCCCTGGCCAATGAACAGAACAATTCCGCCCAGCGAGCACCGCTACTACACCTGGCGGGACACGGGCCTGCGCACACGCGGTGGTCCAGGCAACGGCGGGGTCGACATGCAGCGCTGGTTCGAGACCAACCCGGAGATCAACCTGCCCATTCAGCCGCCTCCGGGAATCGTCGTCTGCGACGACCCCATGAATCCGCCGGTGTTCCACCCCTTCTACAGCACGGAACAGATCCAGAGCATTGCCCTTCCTCTCCTGGTTGAAGTGCGCTGCTTCAGTGACCTGGCCGCCTCCGGCGCCAACGACTTTGACACGAACATCGCCCCCCCGCCGGTCTACACCGGTCTGCAGCCCTACTTCCGGGCCTTTTCCACTGGTGGATACCCCGCAGGCAGTGACGATGCCTTCATCGTCAACCCTGACCTGCAGGACTTCGCCAATGGCGGTTTCGATTCCAACTCGGTGCCCCCGGGCGACCCAACCCCGGGCTTGGACAACTACGTCTACATCGGAGGTCTCGATTTTGTGGTGCGCATCAGCCGCAGCCACTCGATCTGGTGGGAGGTACTCGATGCCAATGGCGAGAACTTCCCCAATGGCCTGATCAACAACCCGAGCTTCAATCCGCCGGTCCTTGAACCCCGCGCGGAACTGCGGCCGGTCGGCACCAGCATTCAAGCCTCCTTCCGTGGTGCAAGCGGTGTAACTACCAGCCCCGGTCCGCCGCCGATCGAAACCGACCCCGCGTTCCAAGTGCGGGAGGCTGCGACCATGCTTGACCGGTATGGGGACCACTATGTGGACACCTCTTCAATCTGTGACAACTCCATCGATCATGACGCCTTCAGCGCACTGACCGGTGTTCTGCAAGTCAACACACCGATCACTTTCACCGGAAACGACAGCTGGCAAGATGACGTGTCCCAAATCAACGGGTCCTTCTACTACCAGGTGCGACTGACCTTCACCTCAAATGCCACCAGCGGGATCTCGCCCTACCTGAGCGCATTTGGTATGACCTGGCAGCAGTGAGATCAGAGCGGGATCTTGTGGTAGCCCACCAGGTTTCAACCTCTTAGAGATCACCGATCTGGTCGGAAACCCCCTGCACGGGGTCTTCCCAGACCTCAAGGTCTGTGAGTTGGTGTCGCTCGACACCCAGTAGCAAACACAGGCCCCCCAAGATGCCACTCCCCACCAGAGCCAGGGGGAGCCACCAAGGCAGCAAGCCCCCGGCCAGATGCTCTCGCACCTCGGCCATGGAGGTTGCGGGCACAGGCTTCAGTTGCACGTGCATCATCCAACTGATCAGCAGAACTGTGTAGATTGGCCAGTAGTTACGAGCAAAGCGCGCTCTGACCGCTTGAAGTTTTGTGATGCGAAAGCGTGGGCTGAAGAGGTCGTCCGCAACAAGATCGCCCCAGCGCTCCACAGGGCTCGACAGGTCCCTCCGTAGGATAGGCGCGTAGAAGTTCTCCTCCAACAGGCGTACTCGGCTTCGCCAGACATCTGCGAAGCGGAACCGGCGGGCCTCAAAGAGCAGAAACACCGTCACAATCGGGATCCCCACGAGGACAACCCAATGGCTGTGGGCACCCTCCCCAAATGAAAATGTCAATAGGCCTGCACTTGTCAAGACCGCCCAATTGGTGGTGTTGTCCAAGCGCAGTCGCCACGCGTTCGCACGGTAGAGCTCGCCCCTGTAGAGGTGCACCAGGGCGGAAATATACTCGGAACGGGTCAAGGGTGAACTTTCATAGTCCACCCGATCGCGCGCACTTGGGCCATCCTGCTCAAATGTTGGGAAGGGCATCGAGGGAGTCTAACCCCTGCACAGCACCGCTTCCATGTCGATCACAGATACCTGCAGCCGGAACCGAAATCCCTGGCGGGTGACCGCATCGATGCTCCCCATAGAAGACCAGATGAGAGCAAGCAGCCTGAAGTAGACGATCGCCGAGGGCTACGATGCGAAAATCGTAACCCCCGGCGAGGGAGAACCATCCAGTTGGGGGCCTAGTGTCCTTGAGCTCGAAGCACCACAAGGGAGCTCTCGTGAGCGCTACTCAGGCGTCCGGCTCGCAGTTCCTCACGGGCAAGATCCTCGTAGTTCACATGCTCCTCGTCCTGAGTGAGCACGTCGAGGCGCGCTTCCTGACGGGTGCGGATCTTGGTGATGTGGCTGGAGATTTGGTCCAAACTGACGGCATCCCAAGAGCGGATTTTCTCGATCGTCCGGTTGCGCTTCTCCATCAAGGTGATCATGCGGTCGTTGCGCGCAATCGAATCCACCTGACGCTCAAGCTGGCTGAGCTGAACCTGGAACTGAGCACGCTCAGACTCCAATTGCTGAACCATGCCGTCGAGCCGTTGCTCCTGTCCTTTTAGGACCTCAAGGTCCTGGACAGCTTCTACAGCGCACCCTTGATTGGCCAGAATGATCTGCTCCAAGCTACGCTCGCGAGCACCTTGACGGCTGATTTGGGCTCGTAGTGTGCCGCCACTCAGGCTGGTGAGTTGGGCACCTGAGGCTTGCGACCGCAATTGAGCCAGGTCTTCGCCCGCTAGCACGACAACCCGATCCGAGACGGCCAGTTCCTCTTCGAGCTTGGAGATGTCCTCGCGCAAGTCTGCAAGATCCAGACGGACCTCGGCGATGCGCTCGGGGTACTCCTTCTCGATGGTCACCAGTTGACGCCGAATGGCGTTCGGGTCGTCCAGGTTGATGTCAATGACCTGGCTTACCCGGTCCTTGAATTGATGGGCCATTGCCGTTGCGCGGCCCGGGCCCGCGAGCAGGTAGGTGCCTCCAGCGATGGCGGTCACGGCCAGAAGCGAAAAAACGGCTGTCTTGGTGATTCCTTTGATGATGCGGAACATGGTGGTCTGGTTCTCCAGGGCTAGTTGACTTGGCGGACAAAATAGGACCGCTCTGATGGTGCCATCCGGTCTGGAAAGGGCCTGGGGGCCCGATCTGGGGTGGCTGTCCCTCTTTCTGGGGAAACGCGGCTGGGTCTTTCATCAGTTCCCCGGATTCCCACCCCCGGGAAGCAGTCACAGCCCCGGATGCGTATGCTGGGAGCATGCATGATCTCACTACGCGGTTCGTCGGACGTCTGCGGGCCAGGGATCCGCAGGCCTGGTTCGAACTCTGGGAGACATTCGGACCGATTCTGAGGGCCCAACTGGCTCGCTGGGGCCGAGGGCGCATTGGCCCTGAAACGGTAGCTGACCTGTCCCAAGAGACTCTGACGGCACTTTCTTCGGCGATCGATCGCCACGACCCCTCCAAGGGGGCGCGCTTCAGCACCTGGCTCCTGGCGATCGCGAAATACACCCTGAGCGACGAAATGGACAAACGCTTTGCCCAAAAACGCGGTAGCGGGATCAAACCCCTGTCCCTCAGCCCCCAGGACGATGATGGACCCCGTTTTGACGTGGAAGGAGGCGAGCGCCCGGATCAAGAATATGAGGCCCAGGTATTTGAAGCCAAAGTGGACGCTGCTCTGCGCCAGGTGGAGCGCAGTGCAGGGTTTGAAGATTTCGAGGCCTTTCGGCAACGGGTCCTGGAGGGCCAGGGGGGGCGCGCCGTGGCCGCCGCCCTGGGCACCAGCGAAGCCACCATCAGCCGCCGAGCAGGGCGTGTACGGGAGGCTTTGCGGGGGGCCCTCAGCGATGTTTTCAGCAAATACAGCTTCACTGAGGAAGATTGGGACGAATTACCACGCAATGGATTGGAGCTGAATCCTAAGAAGGGGCAAGACGCTTCCTTTGACGAAGCCCTGGCCGAGGTCTGGCTGCGGGCAAGCCGGCGCCGCCAGCAGAAAGGAAGGTCCTGACGACCTAAGCAACGGCACTCCCAATGAACGTGATCGGCGGCGGAATCCTGCTCCTCTTCTTCTTGGCCGTGATGGCCGTGATCCTACCGGCGATCCTGGTTTGGGTCGCTGTGCGCTTGGTTGGACTGGTGTTTCGCATATTTGGGATGAGCAACCGCACACTCCGTCACGGGGGCGGAAATCTGATGCGCTTCGTCAAGGGCATGCTCAACGATGCCTTGAGTCTGGTCAGCGGTCTGGTGGCCGCCATCTTGGCTCTGGCCATGGGACTGACCAACATCCTTCTCCTACGGGGCCGAACGGTACGTCATTACTTTGCCGCGCTGGAGGACGAATTGGTGGCAGTCGTGCAATGCGCGTACCGTCTGATCCTGGGACACCCCCTGCGGCTGCTCGGAATGGGGCCTGCTCTCGCGAATCTGGAAGAGCGCATGCCTCAAATGTTGGCCGGACCAAGAAACCTTGAGACCCAGGGGCACGACGTGCCCATGCCCCAAACCACGAACAGCACCCCGGGTGAATTCGAAGGCTATCGCGTCCTCAGCCAACTACCTCCGGGAGGCTCAGGAGCCCTGCTACATGTGGCCCGGGCCACCCCAGAGAAGGCCTCGGAACTCCGGAGCAGAGGAGTTTCCGTTCCCGACCGTGTGGTGATCAAGGCGTTCTCCCTCGATACCGGATCCACCCTGCCGCAAATCGTGCGCGAGAGCCGTGCCCTTGAAGCCGCTGGTCGGCTGGGCCTGGTGTTGGAACATCGTTTGGATGAATCTTCATTCCACTACGTGATGCCATTCATGGCCGGGGACACCCTCGATGTGACCGCCAAGCGCCTGCACGAGCGCTCCGACGATGATGGCCTGCAACATGGAGATCTGCAGGATGCGATAGGTCACGCGTACGACCTGACCCGCATCCTTGCTCGTTTTCATTCAGAAGGACTTTGGCACAAGGACATCAAACCAAGCAACCTGATCGTTGGACCTACTGGCCTGCAAGTGGTGGACCTCGGCCTGGTCACGCCCCTCGCCTCAGCCATGACCTTGACCACCCACGGTACCGAGTACTACCGCGACCCTGAACTTGTACGCCTGGCGATGAAAGGAGTCAAAGTACACCAGGTTGACGGAGCCAAGTTCGACATCTACGGCAGCGGCGCTGTGCTCTACACCCTGCTCGAAAACTCGTTTCCAGCCCACGGCAGCCTCTCGCGCTTCAATCGCCCCAGCCCCAAGGCCCTTCAATTCGTGGTACGCAAGGCAATGGCTGACATGGACTCGCGCTATAGCGCAGCAGCCCACATGAGTCAGGATCTGGAATACCTGCTGAAGGCAGAAGATGTATGGAGTGTGCTGCCTGCGGACTTGCCGTCCTATCGCGGCGGCCTTGCCACGCCGATGGAGGTGTCCCACCGGGCACCCGCCACCGCCCAGGCCCCCTATCGCACAATGGGTGGAAGCGACTGGGCCGCAGTCCCTTCCGAGCCGGATGACCTGGGACCAGTCACTCGGGCAGCCCAGGCAGCCGGATGGAACTCCCCTACTCCACAGGGCCAACGGCATTTGGGCCGTACGGCACGACGCCGCAAGCGCCGCGGCCCCTTCAAGGCCCTTGCCTTGGCGGTGATGGGGCTTCTCTCCATTACATTCTACGGGGCGAGATTCACCAGTTTATTCAACAACCCTGGAGTGAGCGATAGTGCCGCCCAGGCCTCGGACCTGAGATTGCGCCCCACGGCTGACCTGTCCAACCCGGACCTGACCGTGATCTTGGCAGAGCTCAACAAGCTATCTCCCCAGTCCCTGGTCCTCGTGACCGGGCCCAACAGGACCAGCGCACGCCCCCTGCGCGAGGAAATCTCAAGAGCAGGTCTCACGCCGGTTGCCAACGACGCCAGCCTGTCCAGCGAAACGAGTCGCAATTGGATTGCTGGCGCCCAGGTCCAGAGGGGCAGCTCAACATGCGATGACCCCGCTGCCCGGGTGCGCCTGATTGCCTGGCAGAAGGTATCCGCGCCTGAGTTGGACGCCCTCGTCTGGTTGACAGGGGAGGACCTGAGCCGCACCGAAGTACTGCTCTTCAAGGCCGCCCAAGGCAGCGAGGATTAGAGAATCAGGTCCAAACCAAGGGAGCATCTGTTCTATCCTGTCACCATGAGCTATGAAACAATTCTCCCCACGGGTGCAAGCACCCGCTTGACCTCCGGCTGGGTCTACCTCGACGTGCGTAGCAGCGAGGAGTATGAAGAGGGCCATCCTCCCGGCGCATACAACATCCCAGTGGCATTCATGAGTCCAGCGGGCATGGAACCCAACGAGACCTTCCTCTCCGTAGTGCAGCGACACTTCCCCTCGGACACACGCTTCGTGGTGGGCTGCAAGGCTGGAGGGCGCTCGGCCATGGCCTGTGAAATCATGGAGCAGGGTGGCTATGAATCCCTTGCCAACATGGACGGCGGCTACCACGGCAGACCGGACGGTATGGGAGGCATCGCCGTCCCTGGCTGGGCCGCTTGCGGTCTGGATCAGAGCGTCACCCCCGAGCCAGGACGGACCTGGGCCGAACTCTCCGGCTAGAGCCCAAGCCCTACAAGTGGCAGCACTTCCTGCAAGCGAGCAATGGATTCGGTTCCGGGGCCCAGCAAGCGGAACTGCATGCCTGCGTTCCGCGCTCCAGCCCCGTCCGCATCGTCCCGATCCCCCACCACCAGCACCTCTTCGGGTGCCACGCCCAGGACCTGCGCCAGATACAGATAGCCTCTGGGGTCTGGCTTGAAGGCTCCCACCTCTTCGCTGGTGGCGCAGCACGAGGCTTGCACCCATTGGTCCACGTCCAGAGCCTTGAGCTTGTCTCGCACCGGATGGTCGCTGAAGACTCCAACCCTTACATTTCCCGCCCGCAAGGCCTGCAGAGTTGAACACAGATCCACACGGGCACACTTTGAAAGATGGCGCAGGGGGCGCTGCTCCAACCACTCATGCGCGCAACTCTGTATCTGCTCCTGGGACATCCCCGAGCGCCGGGCAGCGCGAGCAAGATGCTCTCTGGCGAGTTGCTCCCCAGTGGCGAACCGCTCACCGCGCAAGTCCTCCCGCTCTTGACGCCAGGCCCCAATGACGCGGGGCAGCCTGAGCCCCAGCCGCAGAGTACCAAGCCCCAGCTCGATCAACATGCGCCGGCGCAGGGGACCCTCATGATAGAGGGTTCCGTCGAGATCAAAAATCACGGCCCTTGCCTGAGTCATGCGGGCGCCTCACTCGTGCGATCACGACGGAACCACAAGGCGGCATAGCCAACATGGGTCAGACTCCACAAGAAGGTGAACGACAAGCCCACCGCCGCGCCGTAGTCAGGCCAGCGCATACAGGCCAACACCAGGACACTCGTATTGACAACCAAGCCCACCAGCGACAGGAGAATGGCCATCCGCAGCTGACCGGTTACCAGGTAGAAGGTGTCATTGGCCACCGAGAAACCAACCACCACTGTGCCTGGCAGGAGAATCAAGAAGGAGATCCAAACCGGGTGGTGGAACGCGTATGGCAGGAAGGCCCTGATAGCCCAAGGGAGCACCAGAGTCAAAAGACCCAAACCGCTGGCAATCAACAGGCCTGAACCCAAGGTGGCACGCCAATAGACCCGGCGCAGCGTGGCTCGGTCACGAACTTCGGTCAACCCACTGAGCACGGGCAAAGCAGTGCGACTGATCCCCTTCATGAACATGCGGCTCACATCAACCAGGCGTTGGGCGATACGCAGGAAGGCCACCCACTGAGGACTGGAAAAACGGCCAAGGATCAGAGCGGGGAGGACCTGCACCGCCAGGGCGTCGATGTTGCGAACGATGCCCATCTTGATTCCCAATCGCAGGCCCATCGTCCAGGGCACACGAACCGCAGCCCGAAGAATTTCCCCCATGCCCGGAAGATCCTGGGCAGAGGCCAGACGCTCGCGCTTGAAGACCCTCAAGGCAACCAGGGAACCGAGAGCCGAAGCACTCACAGTACCGATGGCTGGGCCTACTGCGCTGCCGGTCAAGAGAGCACCTATCACAACCAAGACCACCCGCAAAACTTCCTGGGCGTTCTCCACCCGCGTCACCGCCAGCATCCGGCGGGCACCCTCCAATCCGGCCAGGGCCACAACCCGGGGCAACTCCAATAGGGGTGAAAGAGCCAGGATAGACGCGCAAAACGCAATTCTTTGCACATCCGCGCCGGGATCGGTGGTCCACCAACCCAGGGCCAGGGGCAGGAGCCAGGTCCCCGTGGCAAGGGTCAGAAAGCCGAGCGGGACGCCGCTCTTGAACAGATAGGCCAACCACCGCACGGCCCCCTCACGGTCCTGCTTCGCCAGACATTGGGAGACCTGACTGATGGTCACTGGATAGAGACCAAGGTTCATGCAGAACCAAAGCAGCGAGTACGCGGCGATGGCGATGTAGAACTCACCCTGGCGGTGAGCCCCCAGAACATGGGTAAGAGCCACGGTCCCCAGAAATGCCAATCCGGAAATAGTCAAACTGCCTGCCTGCAGAACCGTGGAGTCCCGAACAAAACGACTCGCCAGCAACCGCCTCAGCATAGGCCGCACCCTCAGACCTGTTGAACTGGAAGAAAGAGAATATCGTCGACCTTGGCCATGCTGGAGAGGTCTTGACGCTGATAGCCCAGTTCAAACAGGCGTTCCACGACCTCGGCCTGCTCGTCCCAATGGGGATGGTATTCCTGTTCCAACAACTCGGACAGGATCACAGGCAGGCAATCCGTACGCTCCAAGAAAGGCAACATACCTCGCAGAACTGCATAGTCAAAGCCTTCGGTATCTGTCTTGATGAAGTCCACTCGCTCGATGCCGTGCTCGCGCGCAAAAGCGTCCCAGGTTATGCACTCAATCAACTCTTCGTCAATCACTGTGTCGGGACGCACCATGGCATTGTCGCGCCGATCAAACATGATCTCGGGCAGGACCGAATTGGCGCCGTAGTTATGTCGGGCTTTGTAGATCGGACGCTGCTCCTGACTGTCGGAAAGCGCCAGCCGGTGAAGCTCCACCCGCTCGTCCCCATCAAAGCGCTGCCTGCAGGCCTCATGGTAGCGCGCAACCGGTTCGAATTGGATCACCCGGGCCGATGGCCGTTCACGCAACAAGGCCTCACTGAAGAGACCCACATTTGCCCCCACATCCAAGACCAGAGCGTCCGCAGGCACGTGAGGCAAAATGCGCTGAAGCTCCCGATGCACCACTTCAGCATGGGCATCGGCCCACTCATCGAGGGTCTTGGCGCGGGGCTGGGTCAAGGTTTTGAACCGCCGCAGGAAGCTCAGCAGGATGTTGGCCATGGGTCCCCTATTTATCGTCCCAAAGGGGATGGTTCCACCATCAAAGGGGATGCAAAGTTACTTTGGTGCCCCTTGCATGGCCTGCTCCAGGAGTGCCCGGCTGGAGAGGGTGGCAGTCCAGGAGGGCAGGACCGCCTGTAGAGCTACCAGCAAGGTTCTAGCTTCAGCTCCCAAATCTCTGTCGAGCCCGCAGACAAAAGGTCCCATCGCACCAGGCAGGTCCGGGATTGAGCTGCGACCAACTTCAAAAGAGTATGTTGGGGATTGGGCTGAAGAGCTCGCGCTCAGGGCGCCTCATCTTTGACCAGACTCTTGAGCTGGGCAGCAAACTGGGGCGCCATGGATTCAAGTTCCTTGAGCAAGGCCGTGTAGTCGGCCTCTCGCCCCAGACGGTGCAGGATCACCCCCTGCCCCACCCACGCAGCGTAGTCCTCGGTGCTGAGCCCGATCAGCTCCTTCCAGAGGTCCAGGGCCTGCTCATCGTGCCCCATCAAGGTTTCCATGCTTGCTAACGATCGCAACCATTGGGCACGCCGCTCACTTGAATCGGCCGCCCCTTCCAGCCCAAGAGCCTGCCTCATTGATGCCACTGCCTGTTCCCGTTGACCCTGCTGCCAACGGGCCATGGCAATCTCGACCAGATAGCCGGGCATATCAAAATCACGAACCCGGATCGCCAAGGTCTCGAGTTCCTGCGCGGCGTCATGCAATCCCCGACGCTTGAGCACCCGAGCAAACCCGACCCCCAACTCTTCGGACGGGGACATGATCCAGCGACCTGGACGCAGCCCAGCGAAGTTCTGTCGGCGTGCTGGCTCCCAGGGGGCAGCCAGGCCCAGATCCACCTGGATCTGCCCTTCATCCACCCGCCCCTGATAGAGAGCGACCAATCGCCCACTCCCATCAAAAAGATAGGTGCTGGGTGAAACCATGGGCAGATCGCTATCGCTCAGGTAGCCGCCCAAGGCGTCCAGAATGCGCAGGGACTGTTCAGGGATACGTCCCCTGGCTCCAGGCCAATCGGACTTGTCCAACAGCCCCCTGACCCTCAATTGTTCCGAAGCCGGATCACTGGACAGAGCGATCACGGCCACCCCATTGCTGGACCACTCACGGGCCCTCTGGGACAGGCCCGGCAAGGCGGCTACGCAAACCGCGCAGTCCACGCTGAATACATGCAGCAGGGTGGGTTGATCGGAAGGAACCGCCACTTCCCTTCGTGTACCAAGGATGCGCCGTCGGAGACCATCCTGATCACGAATCAACAGACTGGGCACAGGTAGAGGAGCAGCACCCACAAGGCGACCACGCCGAGCGGGTTGGTGAGCAGGCACAACAGGGCCAGGCGCCCATTGGGAGGATAGGCCAGGAGGGACAAAGCGCTGGGCCTCGCCCGTGCCCTGACGCAGGGTGTATCGGCGACCTGACCGTAAACCAGAGAAATCCTCGTGCCTGCCATCGGGCCAGGACACCCTGGCTATGACCGACTGTCCCAAAGCACTGGCAATCAGGGTCCAGGGCCCCGACTGACACAAGAACCCCTCGCCGGCTCGGCGCACGAAATGCTGCTCCGGCGCACCCTCGCAGATCAAGGTGACCCGAACTCCGATTGCATCCACCATCGAGCCCTGCCCCACCAAGCGCAAACCCACGAACCCCCGGTGCGGCTCACCCCGGTTCAAGAGGCAACGCAAGCGTGGAGCGCCCCGACCAACCCGCAACACATCCAGGTCACCATCAAGATCCAAGTCCAAGACCACCGCGGTCCGGCCGTCATCAACCACGTCCAACCCGCTGATTGCAGACACGTCAACAAACGAACCGTCCCCCAAGCCGGCGAAGGCCGTATCCCGTTCGTGACCGCTCCACGATAACCCCCTCCGTAGGTGGCGGGAGAGAGCTTGCCAGCCGAGCAGGTAGGCATCCTGCTCTTGCTCAAGCGAATCAGGGGAGTGCGACACGACCTGCCGCCAAAAGTAACTTCAGAGATCATCCGGGCGCTGCCCGGTGACAAAGCCAGCCGGCACATAGAGATCGCGTCGTCCGTCCAGGTCGAAATCGCAGAAAATTCCGCCCCAAGCCCAACGCCCCATCTGAGCCCCGCCAGCTCCTGAGACTTCGATCAAAGGTCCACCACCCTGACCCAGGAACAAACTGTTTCCCTGGGCATGGCGCAGAAAGACCTGGCGCTCAGCAGCATCCGCTCCCTGCCTGAATTTCTCCTGAGAGGCGATGCGTCTGCCAGCTGCAGAGAACATGTTCGAAACAAAGAGATCCTCATGTCCATCACCATTCACATCGCCCAGGCTGCAACCCATGCCCGCGGCCACATCCTCAACACCCTGTGCTCTGGCCACATCCACAAAGCGCCCACCATCATTGCGCCACAGCTGATTAGCGCCGAAGTCATTGACCGCCAGGATGTCCTGGTCACCGTCCTCGTCAAAGTCCCAGAAACTCGCTGAAAAGGTGAAGCGCTGATTGTCAGCCGCCAAACCCACGGATTGGGTCACATCCTCGAATTCAAAGTCTCCCTGGTTCGAGAACAGGAAGTTGGCCGCGCCGTTCTTGGCGTCATGGTATGGAAGGGGCACCTGCTGCCCCTGGTAGGGCGATAGATAACCACAGGCAAAGATGTCCAGATCCTGATCTCCATCGAAATCAGCGGCGGCGAGGGATGTCAAGTAACCCGCACTCGCCCGGGACTTCAACACAAAAGTGCCGCCCGGCTGGCGCCAGAAGAAATGCAACTCTGCTCCGGCCGCCAGAACCAGATCCTGCCAGCCATCCCCGTCAAAATCGAGCAGCAAGGCACTGCGCGAGGGATCACAGAAATCGACTCCAAGCTCTGCCGCACGATCCTGAAACTCGCCCTTGTGATCGCGCATCAGAAGCAGATTCGGAAGCCCACCCGGCTGACAGACATAGATGTCCTCAAGTCCATCCCGATCCAGATCGCCCAGCGCCAGGCCATGGTGCCCCAAGAGGCCGACCCCCAGCCGAGCGTCAAGGGTGGTTCTCAAGTCCGCAAGTGAATGTGTGAGCTGATCCCGGGCATTCTGATCTGCGATCCAATTCACCCCTAGATCCGCCATCAATGGAACGCCTCCGGCGCGCCGGGCAAACTGCAGCTCTTGCAGGTCGATTTCCAGGACGGAAAGATCGTCAGGCTCCCCAATCAGTGACAGGCGTATGCGGGCAATGGCCTGGAGCGTGCGGGAGCGGTTGACCCAAGCCAGGCTCAGGAGTGCCGAGACATCCTCACCAGCTAATTGGATATCGATCACCTTGGCCCCCTCGAAGACCAGATTGGGGCCCCTGTTGAGCAACCCTGTGAACCTGTCACGCGCCTGATCGAGGGCATGGACCTGCCCGGTGGCGTCAGCAGGAAGCAGCAAGCGAGCAAACTCAAAGGCCCCTGTCTTGTTCCAAGTCAAGTCGGACCCGGGCAGCCTGCAGACCAAGGGATCCCGCAGATTGGCAGGGGCCTCGGCCTGCCCCAGCATCCAGACCCCAGCAGCACGGCCCAACTTGAGCACCCTGCCCGCCAGGACTTCGCTGTTCCAACCATCCCGGCTGGGCTCAAAGCGCCCAAGTTCATCAACCAGAGCTGGATCCAGGCCTTGGTCAGAGGGCAGATCCACAGGGGTACCCTCCTGGACCCCGGGTCCAGTCAGCAAGAGCAGAGCAACAACGGGTGCCAGAGCCATGAAAGCATTCTAATGTCAGGCACCCCGCAGGCGGTCCAAGTGAAGGATCTCCTAGGTGGACTCCGCGCATGCGCAGAGTCCCTGAAACGGCAACGAACAAGGAGCCCCCCCGGAATACGCCGGGGGGGCTCCTCTGTGATCGCCGGAATCACCTCCGACAAACAGCTGACGGATCAGCTAAAAGTCACAACAGCAGCGGTCGAGAAGTTCGACACACCGCCCACATCGCGATACCACAGCTGGAAAACCCAGGTGGAACCGGGAACCACCTGCTGGGAGATCGGTCCAGGGATGTAGTTGGGAACGTCATAACCCATGCCTGTAGTCGAAGTGCCAGAGAGGTTTTGCAACACGCCACTGGCATCGAATACCGACACGCTCTTGAAGTCCGGGTTGCCTTCGCCTGTTGCGGTGGCAGCGGTGTAGCGCACCTGGGGCGCGCCTACGCACAGCTGACCCTGAGACACATTGATGCCGGGATCGATCGCCGATGCGGAAGCCAGGAAGTAGCCGAACTGGGTCGGGGGACCATCGGTTACTTCGATGTGGATCGGATAGGTGTCCGCAGAATCAAAGCTACCAGTCACATCCGTCTTGGCATCAGTTCCAGTGGAGTTGTTGTTGGCCGGATCACAAGCGTAGGTCACGCTGCCT
Organism: Planctomycetota bacterium; assembly: GCA_014238415.1. Classification (GTDB taxonomy): domain Bacteria; phylum Planctomycetota; class UBA1135; order UBA1135. The sequence continues at coordinate 236,538 of JABABA010000001.1, forward strand.
CCGCCACCGCAGGGGTTCCCGGTACCACCTGTTCCAGACACCGTCAGGTCATAGGTGTTGCAGGGGCTGCCGCTTCCGGTCCAGATCTCCGTGCGCACTGAAATCAGCATGTCACAGGTATCTGTGTTGGTATAGATGATCTGCTCATTGTTGGAGCCGGAAAGGCTTTCCGCGATCACATTCACACCGCAATCATCGTAGACAAATACATCAATGTCACCCGAGCCATGGCTGAATGTGTAATCCATCTGCAAGGTTGCTGCCGGCGCCAGCTCGAAGTAGTAGTAGTCGGGATCGTCCTTTGAAACAAAGAGGTTGGTGTAGGAAGTGTTCGCAATGGGAACGGCCGAAGCACAATCACCGTTGGGATCGAGGGGATCCGTCGGGTCAGTGACACAGAAGTCTGTAGAGATCTCAAAGGTGCCCGAACCCGAAGCGCCCGCTGCTCGGGAGCCGAGGCGGATCAAATACTGTTGACCACTGACGGCGTTGAATACCACCTCAGTCTGGCCACCGCAGGTTGAGGCTGCGCAGGTGATCTGGGGATAGGTCGCACAGTCAAAACCATCATAAATCACGATTCGTGTTTCGAGGGTCGTGCCGTTGCAGGTGGAGACTGAATAACCGTCGGTGGCCGTACAGGTCCAGATGAACCACATGTCCCTACGGACAGGCTGTCCATTGCAATCATGGGGGCCGTCGATGGAGAAGCCTGTGTTATCAAAATTGTGGACACCGAGTCCGGAAATCGGGGTTGCCGTTGCGCAAGTGTCGGAACCGTTCACTGCTGCCGCGGCGCCAATCAATAGGCAGGCCGGGAGCAGACGTAGGATCGTGTTAGTTAGCATTGAAGTTTGCCGAATGAGGGTGGTCCCTTGAGCAGCCTCAAGGGAATATGGAGAAAGGAGAACTCGGCGCTGGAAGGCAGCGCCTCCCAAATTGTCTCCCGAATCCAGGCTTCTGGGGAGGGGTATTCTCCACATTCCGAGATAGGCTCAATTCGAGGCCCAGGACACGCTCCTAGAGGAGGCCAACGTCCCCTGTCCGGCTCCACACGGCCTTTTCAGCGATGCAGCGCTGGACCGTCACCCATTTTGGGCACCTAGATCAATTCACCCCAGGAATGGCGCGTGGGCCAACCGCAGTCACACCAGGCCTCCGTCAGAAGGCGCCAACCAAGCCGGACACACGTAAAGCAGAGAAGTCAACCCGCATCACGCCTGGAGCGGCGCTGAAGGTCCCGGTTGGCCTCAAAAATAGTGCGCATCAGGTCGGCACGCAAGGCGTCCTCAGTACCCAGAGATCGTCCTCCGGCGGCTCCCTCCAGGGAATCATCGCGATCAAGGGAGGCCTGCTTGAAAGCCCTCAGTTCCCGCAGCTCCTCCTCATTGATCCCCAAACTGCGGGTCAGCTTGGCAATTCGACGCCGCAGCAGGTCCACTTCCGCCTTACCGCTCTCGGTCACAGGGCGTCCATCCATTTGAACAACCTGTCCCTCCAGGGCACGACGAACAATTTCGTCAGCCAGCTCCCGAGCTGAATCCTCTAGCCCACCGCCAGCAGAAACCATCTCGACCAAGCGCTCTCGATAGTCAGGGAACAATTGCTCTGCAGCGGTCTCGACTGGAGCACTGACGGGCTCTGCAGTTGGAAGAGACTCGAGTTCATAGAGCTCACTTTCTACCCACCGATCCCCACCACCAGCTTCTGCGACGGCCAATCCGTCAAGAGCAACCCGTTCAAGAGTTGCAAAGTCAAGTGCGTGAGGATTACGACTGTGGCTCGCACCGATTGAGAGACTTATGCGGTGGGTTCCTGTCCCGCCCTCAAAGACGAGAGTACCTGCGCCCGCGATGACCCGTTTGCAAAGGACCACAAGAGCGTCAGGCGCCAGATGCGGCAAGATCAGGACCAAGCGCTCGTCTTCAGTAAAGCCGAGAAGATCGCCTGCACGAATCGTGCGCCGGACAAGGTCTACGACAGCGTGGAGAACTTCGTCTTTTGATTCCTGTCCGTGAATCAAGCACAGCTGATCGAGGCGATCAGGATGCAAAGCAAGACAACTGACAGGATACCCATGGCGCTGTCCACGTTTGAACTCGACCTCCATCAACGCACGCACCTCCTGCGGCGAAAATAGATTGCCTCCACTACGGGCGAAGGAATGTGTCGAATCGGCAGTCATCTGGGGGTACAACTGGAGGACAGTTGCACTTCCAAATCGCCCTTCCAGGTCCCTTGACTTGAGATTCCAGGCCTATTTTCCGTCTTCCACCGGCTTTTCCTTCAATTGTGAGAGGAACGCCAGGACATCTCGCAGCTCTGAGTCGGAAAGTTTTTCCGCAAGGTCCTCGGGCATGGACGACAGATCCCTGCGCCTCCCATCCACCAGACCCGGCTCCCAGGTGTGACTGACGCCCTCCGCGTCCAATATGACCAGCTTTTCGGGTCCCTCCTCCAGCACACGGCCAACCACCATGGTCCCATCCTGGTGCAAAAAGGTCCAGGCTTGAAATTCCTCAGCCAATTCACGGTTTGGCTCCAAAATTGACCACAAAAGAGCGTCCTGATCAAGCCGCGAGGCTACCCCGGTCAGGTCAGGCCCCACCTGACTGCTGCCCATCTCGCCTGCCCGATGGCAGCGTAAACAGGAGACCTCGACCTTTTCCTGGAACAACTGACGGCCGCGCCCCGCATCGCCCCCTGCACGCAGAAGCGCAGCCCGGGGACCAACAGGATCTGCAGCCGCCCGCTGTTTCCACGCCATCAGCGCCGTGGCCGAGTCCTGACCTGGATCTCCCGCCAGTGCACGCATCAGTTCAAGGGCAATCGGCGACGCCCCCTTCGTGCTGGCCTCAGCCCGCAACAGGCGCGCCAGGGCCCCGTGCCCGGCGCGATCGGGAAGCTGGGCAAGAGCCTCCACCGCCACCTGACGCTCTTGAGCCGGGCCCTTGCCCGCTAGTTGCAGAAGCGCAGCGGCCGCTCGCTGGGGCTGGGTCGTGGCCAGATGCTCAAGGACAGTGCTGACCACCTTGCCGGATGGATCGTCCAACATCTCCTCGAGCAGAGCTTGATCCGCCCACCCTCGACGCAGCAAACCTCTGAGAGCCGCCACGCGAACATCTTGATCTGCGGCCTGATGGAGGAGATCCAGAAGTTCCTGCTTTGCTCCTACTTCATCTCTTCCTTCAAGATCAAGCCAAGCCTGAATAGCGGGCTTGCCCGCCTTACGGGCGGCTCCCAGAAGCGCCGCCAGGTCCAATCCCTTGGGAACCGGGGCCCCATCAATTGGGCGCCATGATCCAATTACGCGATCAATGGGACTTGGTGCAGACCACTCGGCCAGAATCGCGATGCCCTCGTGCACCAGCACCCGGTCCAATCCCGGACGCACAATCCAAGCAGCGATGCGCTGAGCATCCAGGGGGCGGTGCAATTCCCTGCAAGCTGCAAGGGAACGGCGCAGGAGATAGAGATCTCGATCCACAGGCCCCACAAGCAAATCAGCCAACCGTTCGGTGCAGTGGGACAGGGGCACCTCATGGATCGCCCGAGCGGCCTCCTCCACCACCGCCGGGTCTGAGTCTGCAAGAGCCTCCACAATGAACCCGTCACTCTTGCGGCGCAGAACCACCACCCCCAGGCGCCGTATATTGGGATCTTCGTGCAGCAACAGGCTGCGCTGCTGCTCGGGGGTCGCCAAAGCCCCAAGGGCACGTACGCCCGCGTGCCGCAACCATGGATCCGTGGCCCCAGCTTCGATCAAAAAATCGATCACAGGCTCCAGGCATGCATTGCGCTGCTCAGGCTCAAGATACTCAGCCAGGCTCGCCAGCCCATGTGCTGCTGCCGCCCGTTCGCGGTACTCAACCGCAAGCAGACTCCGCCTGAGAACAGAAAATCCAAGAGGATCCTGCAACTCGCCCAAAACCTTGAGCGTCTGCACGCGCACCTCCGGATCCATGTCTTCGGCCAAGGGCAAGAGGCTTGCCGCGAATCCGCCTGCCTCCGGCTCCATCCGCGCAATGAGGCCCACACCCCAGATCCCGTGCAGGCGTGCAAGAGGCCGATCCTGGAAGTGGTACGCTGCACTCAGCAGAGCCCCCATTCCCTTGCGCAGGGCTTCGGAACCCAGTCCCCCTCCGATAGCGCGAAAACCCAACTCCAACTGCGCCTCCTGGCGCACGACACGACCCGGATGTCCAAGAAGTTGGGCCAGCTCTTCCCAATCCCGATCCCCCATCCCCTCCGCCAGCAGACTTTTCTGCTCCTGAACTGCGGGATCCTGGTCGAGGCCCTCAGGAGCCAATCGGAAAACACGCCCCTTGCCGGTCATGTTCCAACCATTGACCCAGTCACTCACATAAAGCGCACCGTCCGGGCCCACATCGCAATCTGTGGGCAGGAGATCACGCACCCAAGGGCGCGCATGCTCCAATGCAAAGCCAGCACCAACGGGGTGGTGACGCACCTCCATGATCGACGAGTGGGGCACAGAACCACGGAAATCGCACAACAGAAAGGCTCCTTGCTGCTCTTCGCTCCAACCCACGTCGGGGACCATGCAGAGCCCAGAAGGGCCGTCCGCCACATTGGCGATGGGCGGCACCAAAAACCAGGGCTGCTTGTCATGGAGAGGTTTCCACTGACCCTCTGCATTCCATGGGCCTCGCATGTTGGGCTGGGTCACGTACTGGTAGTGGTGCCGCCAGCCCGTGTCGCCCCCTTGAACCACATAGACCCAACGAGCTTTGTCTCCTCCATCTGAATTGTTGTCTCCTGTAAACAGGTTGCCGTGATCGTCAAAAACCAACTCCTGAGGGTTGCGCAAACCACTTGCAAACACCTCAAGCCCAGAACCGTCCAGTTCGCAACGCAAGACGCTGCCGCGATCGGGGAGATGAAAGGTCTCTCCCTCAAAGTTGATGTGCAGGCCCCGGTCGCCGATGGAGAAATACAGTCGCCCGTCCGGCCCAATACGCAGTCCGTGCAAGTCATGTCCCAAGAGAGCGATCTTGACCCCGTATCCCGTGTGCAGGACCTCGCGGCCTTCGGCGCGACCGTCATCATCCGCATCGGTCAACTTCCACATGTCGGGAATGCATCCGTACCAGACATCCGAGCCTCGCACCAAGAGTCCCGCGGCAATGCCTGTCCCGGGATGATTGAACCCCTCGGCAAAGACGATCGACTCATCACAGGTCCCATCTCCGTTCGTATCGGCCAGGCGACGGATGTGCTCGTGTTCGATGCCGTATTCCTTGAACTTCTCTCCCTCATGTTGCTCCATGAAAGCCAGCCGGTCCTCAACGCTCTGGGCAGCCAGTTCGTCTTCCAGCCAGTCCATATGGTCGCGCATGTCAGTGACCCCAGCGTGAAGCCGGAAACTCATGGCCACGAAAACGCGGCCACGATGATCCACATACAAACACACGGGGTTGGCCAGATCAGGCTCTGAGGCCCAGAGCTTCATCTCTAGATCAAGCGGCAGACGAACACGGGCGAAAGCCGCGGCTGCTTCATCGCTGGCCTCGGCAATATCAGGGACATACGGTTCCTGCGCACCCTGAGCAGGGTGTTGAAGTGCAAGCAGGAAGTGGAGGAGAAGAAGCAAGGTGAGGACAGCCATGGGGAGCGATGAGTCTAACGCCGTTCAGCAAGAACAAGGTCGAGAACGAGACCGTAGCTCCTGATCCCCTGTTCCTGGCCCGCAACCTTGAGATAGGTGTCGTTGACCCGCCCTGTTGCCCGTGAGAGAGGGCCCTGACGAAGGCGCCAGAATTGCCGTACCAGAACTCGACGCTCTTGAAGGGCGGGATGCAACGTCGAAAGAAGCTCCCCCACGAGTTCCGGATTCTGCCCGGCCAAGGCACGCAGGGCCTGATTCAAGAGGGCAAATCGGGCAGAGTAGCGAGCAGCTGGTTCGGGCGCGTCTCGGAGCACAACCCATGCGATGAAGTTGGCCTCCTCTTCCCGGGCAATCCCCCGCTGATGCGCAACCTCGTGGGCTGCGGTGTGCCAGATGACGGGCGCGGGAAGCAAACCCTCCAGATGCGCTTCGCCGGTCCAAGGAGAGTAAACCCCCGCGATTCCAAGGCGCGCCAGCAGGCCCCTGGCAAGGGGAACCCTTAGACGCGCTTGAGTACCCCGCAGCCAAGACCATTGCTTGGCCTGCCTGTCAAAAGTCGAGGTCAAAAGTTGCTCCAGGGCATCCGTCGAAGGAGCCAGTTCGGCCTCCCCAAAAGATCCCTCCAGCGCCCTCAACTCCCCAGCCAGTTCATGAACCAAGTCAACGAGTTCCTCCTGCTGGGGCTGATCCATGCTCCACCCCAGACGCTGGGCAATCGGGGGACGACAATGATTCAGGCCCCAGAACAAGATTCCCGACGCCAGAAGAAGGGGAATCAACCAGGCAAGACCAGACAGCAAGGGCACAAGGCCACGACTCAGCCAGCGCAGGCAGAGCACCAGGATGAGCAATATGCTCAACTCACTGACAGACAGGGGCACCAGGGACAGGAGCAGAGCCTGGACAGTGGCTATCACTGGAAAAACGCCCCCGTAGACCTGCTCTGCATGGAGCGGGAAAGCTCGGCCCAGCGCGAAGAGCAGAACGCTCAAAAGCAGCAGGCCCAGCGAGCACTTGAGGAGGCGCTTGGGTCCCGATTCCGGGCTGGTTTCCATGATCGCCAGCTTACGGAGGCGGCTCCAGAGGAAATACCCCTAGCTCGGAAAGGAACAGCGCGGTCCAACAAAAGAAGGGCGCGGCTCCTTCGAGCCGCGCCCTTTGTTCAAGCCCATGGGGCCTGAATAAAATGTGAAAGGGGACGAGGACTCTCCAATCCGCGTCCCCAGTCTCACGCCTTAGAACAAACGCTGGTAAGCTCTAAGTGGGGTCAGAGGTTGCTTCTCCATTAGCACAGCCTCATCCCTTGCGGTTCCTCTCAATCGCCAGCCGACTGCAAAGGCGCAAACGCACCCCCCCAGCCAACCAAGCATGCCCAAGCCCATCAAAAGACCAAAACCGGTCCCGGGGCCAACGATATTAAAAATACTCTCTCCCATGCAGAGTCCATAGGACGGGTACGCCAACTGTCACCCCCTTGCATGGCTGTCCATGCAGGGATGAGGTTTCCAGGCAGCATCTTGTCTCTGCTCTTGCCAAGCTCAGGAAGTCACTGCCCCCTTCCAGGCGTCCACAAGCCCATTAATTCGCATGATTGAGACAGGGGCCAGGCTCAATGGCTGGCGCAAGGTTTTGTCTGCAGCCAGACTCAGCCCTGGGAAAACAACATCACTCCTGTAACTCGGTCCAATAATCCGCAGGCATGTCGTGGGCAATCTTGAGGGCTCCATTGGCACCTCCGTAGATAGGCTCCTCGATTCGGACCACCTTCCCGGAGCCGAGATGCTCCCGCATATAGGCTTCGATAGCCTTGTCCAGGCCCTGAATCATGCTTCCGCCCCCGGCCAGCAAAACCCGTCCCTTGAGTTTGTCCTGGAACTCAGGATCGAAGGTCGCCACCAGCTTGCCCAAGCCTTCCACCACCGGTGGAATCATCTCCCCGCAGGCTTTCCGCATGCACTCCGTGATGTCGAAGGAAGTAGGTTTACCGTTGACGGGCAGATCCACCATGATCTTCCCAGAAGTGGGCTCCACCGTGGAATAGCGTTCCTTGATCGCCTTGATCATCTGCTTGGTGTGCTGAGCGTCGGGGTAGGCACGGCTGATCTCCTTGGCCAGTTCGTCATCCACGAAGTCACCCGCGCTGGGCAGGGTCAATTGATCGGTATCGTCAGGCATGGTGCCGTGCATGCGGCAAAGGTCCACCGTTCCCGCGCCGATGTCGATGACCAGCACATCGTCATACATATCGAGGCCATAGGCCACGGCAAAGGGCTCGGAGCAGAGCATGACCGAGTCCACGGATTCCCTGGCGGCCTGAAGAATCGCGTCCTTGTTGTGAATCGAAGCCTGGGCAGGAACACCGATCACCGCATAGACCAATTCATCGGGGCGCGGCGCAGCAAGGCGTACGATCTCCTGCACCAGGTCCTTTGCAGCTTTGAGGCTCTCCTCGTCCTCCTCATCATCCTTGTTGAAGGACAGGACCCCATGCTCCAGGGGCCGATGCAAGCGCAAGGAGAGGCGCTTGTCCCTGGCTTCCTGGCCAAAAAGCACGTCCTTGCCCAGCAGCTTGCGCGCCACGGGGTCCTTGGGATATCCAACGAAGGACTCCACTGTTTCACGCATACCATTGGATGCGGTCACGCTGGTGCGCGAAGTACCAAGGTCGATTCCAAGATAGAGGACGCCTTTGTCCTCGCCGTCGGCAGGCTCTTCAGTCATGGTTGATGCTCAGGTTTGGCTCCACCCCAGATCAGGCAATGGACCGGATCACGGGAACCGCCTGCGAATCATACGCAGCCCATTGGGCCGTTGGCCCCTAAGAATCCAGGACCTGCTGAGCAAGTTCCTTGCGAAGGGCCACGTTGGCCACAAAGATCGCGCGCATGGCGGCCGCATGGCGCTTGCCAGTCTTGCGATCGCGCCCGGGGATCAAGGTTCGCGGAGGGGGCACAGGCTTGAGAACAGACCGTGAACCGAGTGAACTTCTCAGGCTCTCCAGTTCACTCGCTTGATCCTCTACCCTCCGCATCAGGCTGACTAGCCGCTTTTGGAGCTTCTGATCCGGTTCCCTTCTGTCATGTGGACCCTTGGCACGTGGAGCCGTTGAAGGAACCCGTTTTTCAGCTTCAGGGGCTTCCGTACGAGCCGGAACCAACATCCAGGAGCCCTCTCTGGAGCCAGCAAGCGGGCGTGAGGGGCGCTCTAGGACGATCGGGTGGATCACCCGCATAGGTGCTTTGGGGCGGCGAAACATGGCAGGAGGTACCAGGAATACCCTATTTGCCACAATCCGTGTTGTTCCCAGGGGCTTTTTTGAATCAAGAAAAGCAATCAAGCCCATCCAGTGCACGGAGTCGGCCGGACCGGTCCTCAAATTGCGGGCATTTCCCCTTCTTCACAAGCCCGGGAGCAAGGCAGTGACTGGTCCCTGGCCGAGCAAGATGCTTCCCCAGGCGCGCCTCTCAGAGGAGACTGACCCTGTGAAAGGACCACCGGAACGCTTGGTCTGAACCTGCAACCCTATCCCAGTGCTTCCGGCGTCCGAGGCTTGAAAGTCCAGGGCCCTGTGGGACCATTCCCTCGGGAGCACAAGGCCAGGCGCGGTCTAGCGGGTGGAACTATCGGCGGGAGCTTCCGCCACACCGCTGGCCTCTTCCCCCCCAAGAGCCAACCAAAGATCAAGGCGCGTCTCCAACGCAGCCCGCCGGGCATGCAGCAGCTCCGCATCCGCAGCCAGCCGGCCTCGCCGGGCATCGAGCACGATCACGATGCCCACCAAGCCACTGATGTACTGTTCCTGGGCCAGGCGCTCCGCCTCCAGGAACTCCTCGCTCATCTGCTGCAAGGCAACCAACCGCGCATCCACAAGAGAGCAACGCACCAGTGCTGACTCGACTTCTCCACAGGCACGCAGCACCAACCCGGCCCACTCCGCCAGGACTGCACGGGTCTGGGAATCTTGAGCTCTTACCCCGGCCCGCAGGCTCCCTGAGTCGAAGACCGGACGAGTCAGGTTGGTCGCAAGGGACCAGATTCCGAAATCCGAATCAGTCAGATCTCCGGGTTCATCAGATGAGGCCCCCCCTGAAGCGCTGAGAGAAAGCCGCGGATAGAGATCTGCGCGGGCCACCTGAGAACGTGCCGCTGCGGCTTCAGCGCGAATCCGCGCCGCCTGAAGATCCGGGCGACGGCCCAGCAAGGCAGCAGGAATCCCCGCCGAGACAGCCGGGGGAATATCAGGGAAGGTATGGGCGGCGCTGAGTTCCCCCGCGGGGTATCGCCCCAGCAGGACCTCCATGGCGCGGGCCGCCAGATCATTGGCCTGTTCCACCTCCAACAAGCTCGCACGGGCCCGGGCCGTATTGGCGGCAGTCAGTCGCAGATCCAGGGCCGGACCAACTCCCGCATCAAAACGGCTGCGCGCCCAGCGCTCACTTGTCTCCCAACTGGCCAGGGTCTGCTCGGCAAGGAGCAGCTGCTGATGCGCCTCCAAGAGGATAAACCAGGCCCGACAGACCTGGCCCGCCAAAGACAGGCGCGCTCCCTCCAGTTCTATCCTTGCGGCTCGGGAATCCGCGTCCGCAGCCCGTGCCCCGGCCCGCACCCGGCCCCAGAGATCCACCTCCCAGGAGGCAGACAGGCCTGAATTCCAACTGGAAGTTGTGCTCGTCAACACAGAGTCCCCGATTCCCGGAATGGGCAGGCCGATGTAGTTGCGCCGGTTGCGTTGAAAATCCAGACCAGCCAGGACGCTGGGATAGAGGCCCGCCCGGGCGATCACACCTTGGGCTGCCACCGCCTCAACCCGCTGGGCTGCCGCCATCAGGCTCTGGTTGTGCCCCAGAGCCTCTACGATCAGGGCTTCGAGACGAGGGTCACCCAGTTGATCCAAGAACTGGAAAGGCGCTTGTGGGTCTGCCCCCATGGGCGCAGACCAGGTGGCCGGCAGAGGCAGAATGGGCTTGCTTACCTGGGGCGCTGGACCGACGCAGGCGGAAACCAAGAAGCACAGACAGACCTGAACAGGAAGGGACTGGAATTGAAGTGAAGTCAAGGGAATGGAAAGCAGGCCCACAGCAACTGGACGGGCCGGTCCCGGGAAGGAGTTCTCCAGCAGCTGGAGTCAGGGGCGGCCCCAAGGAAACTCGGAAGCGGGCAGTATTGGGTAAAAGGTGGAAGGATGGTCTCGCTCAGTGCTGGTTTTCGATGATGCCTGACAGAAGGCAAAACCCCAAGGACGGGAAGAGCGCTCTATTGGCAAACAGCCACTTTGGACCCTCAGAAGGCGTCAACATACGCTCTGAACGGGGACCAGCAGTTGAGAATGAATGCCCCGGGCCTCCGCTGCGTAGAATGTACAGGGCGACCCCCACTCTCGGGGATCGCAGGACGGATTGACCCCCACAAAGAGGATAGCGAGATGGGCGTGATGGACTGGTTCAAACAAGGCACATCGGAACTGATGGTGGCGCGCCCGGATGGCGCCAAGGCCCAGGTGGTCTGGAAGCACCCTGACCCCACCATCCCCACAATGGCCCAACTGACAGTTGAAGCCGATGAGGTCGCGCTCTTCTTCAAGGATGGCAAAGTAGTGGGCACCCTCCAGCCAGGCCGCCACACCCTGGACACAGCGAACATTCCCTTCTTTTCCAACCTGATCGATTCCTTCACCGGCGGCAACGTGCTGATCTCCGAAGTGTTCTTCGTCAACACCCGCGAACACGTGGGCGCGCGTTTTGGCGGCCGTATCGGACATGTGGAAGATCCCAAGTCGGGCGTTCCCGTGGAGACCCTGGTGCATGGAGAATTCAGCTTCCGGGTCGTTGATCCTGAACAACTGGTGATTGGCCTGGTAGGTATGGGCCGCGCGGAATCCTTCGCCGTCAAAGCCTGGCTCAAGGAACAGGTCCTCAAGGTCATGCGCGACCGCGTCGCAGAGACCCTGGTCAAGCGAAAGTGGCCGCTGCTCGATGTGACCAGCGGCGCGTACACCGAAGAATTGGAACAAGAGGTGCTCACGGGCCTGGACGCCCATGTGGCCCCCTATGGCCTGAGCATCGTGCGACTGGGCAACTTCGTGGTGGGCATGGACGAGGACGACTCAGAGCACCTCAAGACCCTTTACCGAGATGCGGCTTATCTACGCACCGTTGGTGGCGTGGAAAAATACCAGCGCTTCGCCGCAGGCAAGGCTTTCATGGGCGCAGGCGAGGGCATGGCCGCTGGAACCATGGGCGGCGGTGGTGGCGATGGTGGCGGCGGTGGTGGTGGCAACCTTGCCGCTGGAGCCAGCCTGGGCATCGGTCTAGGCATGGCGCAGATGTTGATCAAAGACAACGCAGGGGGCGATACGCTGGCCCCGGTCACTGCTGGAGTTGTCTGCGGCTCCTGCCAGGCAAGCGTTGCTCCCGGCAAATTCTGCAGCCAATGCGGCGGCGCTCTCAAGCCGCCGGTGGCTGCAAGTCCCCTGGCCTGCAGCGGCTGCGGCGAAGCCATGGCTCCGGACGCGAAGTTCTGTCCTTCCTGCGGAGGAGCAAGGGGCTAGTCACCAACCCGCGGCGTAGGGATCGGACTCGGGCCACCCCAAACAAAGGCCCCAACCTGCCAGGGCCAAAGCGAGAAGCAAGCGAAGGAGAAGCGCAGCCCTGTTGTAGGGCACGGGAGCACAAAGGACTCCAAGAGCTCCCGCCATGCACAGGCCAGAAGAAGCGGGGGTCGATGCATACAGCACCCCATTGAGCAGCAGCCCCCCTGCCCCAAGGGTCACCGGCCAGGCAAGCGCTGCAAGGGCCACGGAATCTCTGGCGCGGAGACACACCACTGCACTGGAGCCCAGGGCAATTCCCAGGCAACCGAGGAGGAGCGCACTTGCTCCGCTGGACTGAGCCACCACAAGGGCGCCGATTACCAGCAGACCGAGCAGGCCAACGGGTAGCCACCAGCCCTGCTCTTCTTTGGACAGACAACGATCAAGTGCAAACCCAAGCACAAGGAAGATGACCGCGGCGCCTCCCAACCGGAGCATTGGCTGGGAGCCCAGCCAGTGCCTGTCGTGGTAGGGCTCGAGCCCATACCAAAGCCAGAGGCCCAGACCTGCCAACGCCAAGCCCAGGCCAAGCCCCCGACGCGGAAGGATTCGCACGAACGCGGTCAAGGGCAGGCAGTAGACCAGAATTCCAAGCGCATCGATCGGCGGCCAGGGAGGAGCCTGCCCGTTCAGTCCGTGGTAGCCGGCCAGGAGGGCAAGGGGAAGTGTCAGGCCAATCGCCAGAACACGGGGCAAAAGTGCTCGACCACGGCCCGGGGGGGACACCTCCCCCAAGAGCAGGACCAGACTCGCAGCCACAAGGCCAGAAAAGAGCGTGCTGAGTTCCAAGGGAGCGCGCCTACTTGAGCATGCCCTCGATGGCGATGATCACTTCAACCTCATCCCCCACGGCACTATCGGGATAGGTCGTAATGCCAAAGTCGCGCCGATTGAAGCGAAAGCTCCCTTCGAAACCAATACGCTCCCCAAAACGCTCTCCCCGATCTCCTTGTCCCAGGATCTTGGACACGATTTCGACCTCCTTTTCAACCCCGTGCAGATTGAACATGCCCACGATCTTGAGTTCGCCATCCTTGCCCGCACTGACCTTTGTGGATCGAAAGCCTGCATCGGGAAACTGGGCCACATTAAGGAAGTCGGCCCCTTTGACATGCCGGTCCCGCCCGGCGCTACCTGTGTCCAAGGAAGACGGGTCGATCGCCATCTGCACGCTGCAGCTCGCAGGATCCGAGCCGTAGGCCAGACTGCCTTCAAAACTCAAGAAGCGGCCCCAGCACCAGGAAAGACCCAGGTGCTGGATCTTGAACAGGACGCCGGAGTGCACCGGATCAATTTCGTAGGTTTTGGCTTCCAATTGAGCGGAAGGACTGCCCGCCGCATCTTCCTGCAGAGAAGAGCTGGCGGAGAGAGACCAGCCCGCCACCAAGCCAACTGTGGTGATCATCAGCAGCCTGTTGGACTTGAGAAGAGAAGGGATCAGAGTGGATATCAGCATCATGGTTTTGTCTCGCTGGATGGATTCAATAAAAAGAGGAGCAAACAAGGAGCCTCTTCGACTTCAGCAGCCGGAGACAGAGTACTCTGCCCCACACCATTCTTGGAAGAGCCAAAGAGCGACCAATAACCCCAAGGAAGCGAGCGCACAGCCTTCGCCCAGGATCTGACGGGTGCGCCGACAGTTCATGGCTACTTGCTCCTGATTCAACCTAGTCCGCGCAGGGCCATGACAGCAAAGCAAGTCGCCGCGTGGCTGATAAAGTGCTTGCCATCGTGATGAGGAGAGCGAGAAAACCAGCGCCCACTCTCTCGTTGCGCAAGCCTCAGCCAGGCGGCCATCTTCTTCAGCTCCGGCCTGCTGGTAGGCACACCCGCCTCTCGAAGTACGTGCAAGGTGAAAGCCGTGGCGTAGGCATCTGATGAGTTGACAAGCTCCGATCCATCTGCACGCCTCCAGTTCTCTCCTAGATCCCGCAAGGCGACCCCGCCGTCTTCACGTTGGGCAGCCAGCAGCTCGGCAATCCACAGTCGCCGAGCCTTTGCGGTAAGGACCCCGTCAAGGTGACTGCCCGCCCACAGCCGCATGCCCTTCTGGTGGAGATTGATGGGCTGATTCTCTCGCATCCAGCCAAGCAATCGCTTGATGCCCCGGCGTGCAGATTCAGTTCGCCGGTCACTGACAGGCGCGTGCCCGAGCGCCAATCCGAGCACGGCGACTCCGAAGTGCTGATCCACCTCAAAAGGTGGCCAACCGCATTGCAGCCAACCCTCAAATGTTCCTGACGCAGACAACGACTCCAGACACCAGTCCAGGCCTGCTTTGGTAATGGGTGCGAGCTTGCCTGAGGTCTCCATATCGGAGATCGTGAGCATCGCGGTTGTCATAACCAGACCTTCGACCGCGCCGCGCCTCCCCCTTGTTTTCTCTCCGTCAATGATGAAACGCGTGAGATACCCCTGCGCAAAGTTCCTCATTTCCTGATAGCGACTGTCTTTGGAACCTGCGAGAGCCGCTAGCGCGAGTCCGTTGGTGTGACAGGTGATACACTTGCGCTGCTCGTTCCACTGGATGGACGCTTGCAGGGCAAAGTCCTCGCCTCGTGCCATCGACCACAGCTTGGCTCGCGGCTCATCGGCGCGGTTGGGCGCTAAGCGCTCATTGCGCTCTTGTTGAGGGGTGGCCAGTTCGTCGGTGGTCCCGGGACCATCCTGGGCGTGCACCTGACCGGCTGCACCCACAGCAAGCACAGTGACAACGAGGAAGGCGGCAGGGGGCTTCATGGATTGCTGTAAAGATATACCACGACTAGGCCGCGCACGGTTTCCACTGGCAACGAAAGGGGAACCTTGGCTTCCGCATGATGAGAAAGGGTACCCTGCGGGCCGTGTTTTTCGCGCTCTCCACCTTGCCCATCGATCCCCCAGGGGCGCTGCCCGCCCTGGCGGGAATCCTGGCTGCTGGCGTGGCAGCCCAGTGGTTGGCCTGGCGCTTGAGAGTGCCTTCAATCCTGCTTCTGCTTGCCACGGGACTCCTGCTGGGGCCTTTGACGGGCCTGCTCGATCCCGGGAAGCTGTTTGGTCCCCTGCAGAGCCCGATGATTTCCCTGGCGGTGGCGATCATTCTCTTTGAAGGCGGCCTCACCCTGGACATGCGCGAACTCCGAGCGCTGCTGACCCCGGTGACCGGGTTGGTCATCGGAGGAGTCCTGATCACGTGGGGTCTGATCGCCTGGGCCGCCAGTGGAATCCTGGGTTTCTCTGATGGCCTGGCCATTCTGATCGGCGCACTCCTGACAGTCACGGGCCCCACCGTGGTTGCGCCCCTGCTCAACCATGTGCGTCCCACAGGAGAATGCGGGCCCCTGCTGAAGTGGGAAGGCATCGTGGCAGATGTGATTGGAGCAACCCTGGCGGTGTTGGTGTTGGGCGCGATCAGCAACATCGACGGAACCTTGACTTTGGGCGGCATCAGCTTGGGATTGCTCAAGACTTTTGGTGCCGGCCTCCTGGTGGGCGCCTTGTGCGCAAGCTTCTTGATCCTGGCACTGCGCCAGCGCTGGATCCCCGATCGGTTGGAGGTGCCCGTGACCCTTGGACTGGTACTCGCCACCTACGCCCTGGGCGATTCGATTCAGCACGAAGCAGGATTGCTGGCTGTGACCCTGATGGGTTTCCTGCTGGCCAATCAGCGTGTTGTAAGGGTGCAACACATCGCAGAATTCAAAGAGACCCTGACCACCTTGCTGTTGGCCTGCCTGTTCATCGTGTTGGCGGCGGGCATCCAGCCGGCGGAGCTGGCCCAATTGGACGGAGCTACAGTTCTGTTCGTACTCGCGCTGATCCTGGTGGTACGACCAGCGGCAGCCTTCCTGTCCCTTTCCACCAGCAAGCTCCCGTGGCAACAAAAGGCCTTCGTAGCCGGAGTGGCACCCCGAGGAGTAGTCGCCATTGCAGTAGCCGCCCTGTTTGCTTCACGACTGCAAGGCATCCTGCCCGATGCGGATCGACTGGTGCCCACAGTCTTTGCCGTAGCCGCCGGAACAGTTTTGGTCTACGGTTTGGGAGCCGCACCCTTGGCGCGAGCGCTCAAGCTGTCCAGCAAGGATCCTGGTGGAGTCCTGCTTGTGGGTGCATCGGCCTTTGCGGAGAGCCTGGCCCAGGCCCTCAGGCAGGCGGGGGTTCCCGTGGTGCTGGTTGACTCCAATCCAAGGCGCTTGAGTGACGCGCGCATGGCGGGCATCACTACCGCTGCGGCAGATGCAACATCGGCCCATCCAGCGGAGCACATTCCAATGGGCGGCCTTGGCCACATGCTCGCCTTGACCCCAAATGAACAAGTCAACCGCCTGGCAACCCAGCAGTTCGCGGAGTTCTTTGGCCGAGCAGAGGTCTACCGCCTGCAAGATGGCCGGCAGGACAAGGACATAAGCGCTGGACGCAGCCTGTTTCCAGAAGGCTTGACTTACTCCGAGCTGGCCCGCCGCATGGCCGCTGGCGAAACAGTTCGAGCCACAGAGTTGAGCAATGAGTTTCCCCTGCAGGCCTTCATGGAACACCATGGGGAGGCCGCCGTACCCTTGCTCCTGCGACGAGGCGGCAAGCGTACGATCCCTCTGACTCGGGCTGCTGAGGCATCCCCTGAGGCCGCAGACACCCTCTTTTATCTAGGCCCTGATCCTCAGCAATTGCCCGTTCATAAGAAGTTGGATTTATGATCTAGAACTACCCGCGGCCTGTTTCTAGGCTGGTTGGATGGACTATCGCACGCACCAGAACAAGAGCACGGGCTTGGGCTGCCTGCTCGCAGCGCTCACAATTTCCTGCTACAACGCAGCGCCCTCCGTCTCCACCGGATCAGGTGGCCCCGGAGGTGGAACGCAGGGGCCTCTGGGCATGGGCCCTGCCCTTTACCTGGACCTGAGCGGAAGCAGCAGGAGTGCTGGAGGCAACCTGCTCGAACTTCGTTTCGACCGGGACATCATCGTCTCGGATCCGACCCAACTCGATCTGCGCCTGCCCACACCCGGGAATTCGTTTGGGGAATGGAGCGCGCAGGTGAACCCAGAAGACACCACTACACTCCGGGTCTGGTTGGGAGCCGAAGCCAGTCTGCGAAGCCGCGGCAGACGAGTTCCTGGTCCCCCTCTCATCGGACAGCCCAGCACCTTGCGCATTCCTGCAGACAGTCTGATTCGGGACGCGGCCACAGGAACATTTTCCGCCGAAGACCTGGACATGGATGTGTTTCCTGGTCTCGTCCCCGCACCGCTGGAATCCGGCGATCTGTTTGACGCTGCTGCCGCCCTCATGATGGACCTGAACCATGACGGCACCAAAGATCTGGCGATTACCGGCGGCACCCCCGGTGCTGGCTGGCTGCGCTGGCAGGCATTGGATCATGGTGGCAACCCGCTTTCCCCCTGGGTGCTCATTGCCCTGCCCGATGAGGGACTTGCTCTGGCTGGCGGCGATGTCCAGGGCAACGGCCAGACGGATCTGGTCGTGGGAACACTTGGTGCTGACCTGCTGCTGACAGACTTCCCCGCAAATGCGGGCGGAGCAATAGCCCTTCCTGGCAGTCAAGGGTCAGGGGCCCTGCTCATGGCTGACATGAACCGCGATGGCCTCGACGATCTGGTGGCCGGTGGCATCACTGGTCTTTGGATCACACACTTCACCGAAACAGGACCGACCCCCCCCACCCTGATCAACGCAAACGCAGCACGTCACCTGGCCCTGATCGACGCAAACCAGGACGGTCGGCTGGACATTGTGGCAGCCCTCGATGCCCAAACCGTGGTCCTGCTGGGAACCTGCCAAGGAGGCTATCTTTTTGGCACCAACCTTGCCCACAGTACGGCCTTTGATCTGCAAGTGACCGATGTCAATCGCGATGGCATCCAGGATGTGCTGGGAGCCGGCCCTGCGGGTGCACGTGTCTTTCACGGAATTGGTGACGGGAGTTTCTGGGCTGCGGAAGTCCTCTCTCTGAATCCAACCCAGGCACTCTCCTGCGTGGATCTGGATGGGGACTCGCACCCCGAGGTACTCCTGCTGGGAGCCACGAATGGAGCAACAGCTTTTGAGTTGTTGACCCCCGAAGGTTCGGACTGGAGCAGCGCACAGAGCGGTCTTCTGTCGGGGAGCGCCCTGGAGGTTGTGGCCACTGACTGGGACGGGGACGGGGACACTGATCATCTGGTCCTAGGAACAGAACCTCGACTTCTGTTGAGTTCCCTGGGCGGCACCTTCGGAGATTGGACTCCGGTATCCGCACCCCTGGACCTGGGGGCGGGACCAGTCTCCGCCATGACCAGTGCGGACTTTGATGGCGACGGGGATCTGGATCTGGCATTGGCCGAATTGGGAACAGTCGAGCTCTGGCGAAACAACTTCGGCGAACTGGTCGAAGTGCTGAATATCACAACGGGCCTCAATCGAGTTGAGGATCTGGCCTTTGTGGATATCGACCAGGACGGAGATCTGGATCTCTTTGCCGTTGGCACAGTCAGCGGGCTGCACATTTTCCTGAACAACGATGGCGTCTATGATCCGGCCCCTGCTGGTATCCACCCCGCCACTCCGCCCTGCAATTCCATGGCCCTTGGAGATCTCGATCAGGACGGGGATCTCGACCTTGTACTGGGCGCCCTGCGGGGACACCCGGACATGGTCCTGCGCAACCTCACCTCTTCAGCCAACCCGGGAAGCGGCGGAGGGGACACGGTCCCTCCATGCACCTGGTTCGGTTTTGAAACCAGCCAACTGATGTCCGCCAAGATGACCCACAAGGTTGCCCTGGCGAAGTTGGACGGAAACAGCAGCCTCGACATTTACTGCGGCCACGGGGTCAACGAAGCAGACACCACCTGGCTAGGCCAGGGGGATTGCACATTCTTGGAGGTAATGAGCCCTGGCTCATCGTCCGCCACCTATGACCTGATTCTGGGAGACCTCAACCAGGATGGCCTGATTGACCTTCTACCTGCCAGCGAAGGCGCGGATGTGATGCGCTCGGGTGACGGTGGGGGCGTGTTCATGTTCATGGCCCAGATTCATCAGAACCACACCACCGACCTTGCCTGGAAGGACTTGAACGGAGATGGTGTGCGCGATCTGGTCAGCACCCATGACTTCGGTGGCCCCACCAATGCCCGCTTGGGTCCCTGGAACTTCTACACCGTGACTCCGATCTGGAGCCTGGACGCCGTGGACATGCACAACCTGGAACTGATCGACCTGGACGGGGACGGGGGATTGGACCTGATCGTGACCAGCGAGATCGAAGGGGTTGCGGGGCAGCTCTACATGGCTCGCTGAGGTCAATTCGATTGCTGCCTCGCCATCCAGCGCCGGAGTTTAGCGGCGTAGTGTTCGGCCCGCTGTTGCTGGCCCCGGGCACGGGTTAGCTCTACCGCTCGCGAAAGAGCCTGCTCCACAAAGGCCGCCTCGCTTGATGTTGAGAGATAGAGGTCTGCGGCCAGAGCCCAGGCCTCAAGACTGTCCTCTTGCAGTTCGTCAAGACTTCTGGCCCGGACGAAGGCCGCGCCCACATGGCGTCTGTCCAGTTGCAGAACCCGGGACAGGGTCACTTCCGCACCCCGGAAATCCTTCTGGGCAAAACGCGCCCTGCCCAACTGATACAGCACCCCGGGTTCGGGGGCACCAGTGTCCAGGTACTCCTGTGCCAGGGCAACTGCGTTCGAGTAGCGCCCGGCCTTGAACTCTACGCGCAGGCGATCCTCGCGGGCCTCAGGGAAACCCTGGTGCTGGAGCAACTCATCGAGAATCACTTGTGCCTGGTCCATGCGCCCCAATTCCAAGAACGCGCGCGCCAGGCCCAAGCGTGCATGGGGCGATACCCGCTCATGGGCCGTGGCCCGGCTGTAGTGCTCCGCGGCAAGCCCATGCTGGCCCAATCCCATAGCCGCGTCACCCAGTTGCATTTCGCCAATGGACTCGGAGGGAAGGAGGTTGCTCGGCGTGATCCAAACCGAAAGAGCCCAGATTCCAAAAGCGGGCAATAGCAGGCCGGCGGCTCGTCGCACCTGCTCCCCCTTGATGGCACAGACCCCCAACAACATGCCGTGGGACGCAAAAACCGCCATCACAGGCCAGACCGGCAATCGGAAACGAGAGCACATGAAGAAGGCAACGACCCCGGCCCCGTAAAGGGGCACAAAAACAAAGAGGGGCAACTGCTCACGCATCCTCTTCCGGCCAAGAAAGGCTCCCACAAGGCCGAATCCCAGAAGCGCCCCAAAGGGCAGCAACCAGGAATTCGCCAGGGGGTCGTAGTGGGTGGCAAAGAAGGTGGGTTCAAGGTTGTTGCCCAACTCGCGCGAGGACAGAAACAAGCGCGTCTTCGTTCCCAGATGGCGAAGGAAGGCCCCCGGATCCTGCTTCATCCAGTCCAACACACGCCCCATGTAGTGGGCCGAGACTCCACCAGGAGTCAGGCTTTCGCCCTCTGCAACTTCCGCTTGACGACGCGCATCCTCCGAGCCCTCCCACCAACCCGCACGAGTTCCCGGCACGATGGCGGTGCTGCCGTCGCTCTGCGGGTTGTTGCCAATCCATAGATTGACCCCGGCCTGGGTAGCAACAAGGGTCCACTCGCCCCCCACTACCCGATTGCGCACCGTGATGGGCAGCACCGGCAGGATCCATCCGATGCTGAACAAGAGCGCCAGCATCCAGCCTGCCCGACCCTTCGCACGACCGCGCACCCAGAAGAAAAACACGGGCGCAAAGAGCAGCACATTGGGCCGGGTAATGGTTGCCAGCCCCCACAGCACTCCAGACCAGAGCGCACTCCTTCCGTCCGGGCGCTGATGCAGACCAAGAGTGGTGATCAAAGCCCCCAACACCAGGGGCAGAAACAACACAGGAATCAGAAGCTGCGTGTCGAAATGCAGGGGCACCCAGGCCACCGCCATGATCAGCGCCGCCAAGTTCCCCTGTGCACGGCCAAAAATCCGAAGGGCCAAGAGGCCTGTCAAGAAAACCGTCGCCCCCCCCAACAGACACTGAACCAGCCGCCAGACCAGAAGATTCTCTCCGAAGACCGAGTTCAAGACCCCAAGAAACCAAGGGTAGAGGGGCGCGCGAAAATAGGCCTCGGTGTGAATTTCCTGCCCCAGTGCAAAGGCCCGAGCCCAGTCCAGGTGATAGCGGGCATCCATGATCGGCACCTGGGCATAGGGGCTAGCCTCCCCGAAGAGCACATGAGCCACCCGCAGCAGCACCCCCAGGACGGCGATACCGATCAGAGCCCGGGGAATCCGCCCCTGGTCCCGCGCTCGCTTGTCCCCATTCCCTTGATCCGCATCCCGCACGGGCCAAAGCCTAGCAAGCTGATCGCCCACGCTCCTAGAATCTCCCACGATGCCGCCCCACCTCCTGAGCAACCTTGTGCCCCAGCCCCGGTCCCTCCACCTCACCGGCGGGGTATGGGACCTGAAGCGGAACGGAGCGATCTCGGCGGGCGGTCCGAGCGAGTGCCTCGACCCTTGCCTTTCCTTCTTGGGCCCGGATCTTGTGCGGGCAGCGAGAGCGGGCGAGACCCAGGCGATCAGCCTCTCCAGCGCACACCAGACAGCAGAAGGATACGAGCTGGAGATCACCTCCTCCGGCATCCGGATCAGTTGTGCCGCCCAAAATCCCCACCCTGCCCTGGCCACCCTGCAGCAACTGCTGCGCCTTGCCCAGAACGATCCACTGCCCCGAGGACTGATCAAAGACGCTCCTGCCCTTGCCACCCGCGGCTTCATGCTGGATGTGTCCAGGGACCGCGTGCCCAGCATGGAGCAACTGCACGATCTGGTTCGTACTCTGGCCGGGCTCAAGTACAACCACCTGGAACTCTACACCGAACACACATTTGCCTATCGGGGTCATGAGAGCGTCTGGAGAGACGCCTCACCCCTGACAGCGGACGAGGTGCGCGAACTGGACCGCTCCTGCGCATCGTTGGGCATCAACCTGGTGGCCAACCAAAACTGCCTCGGCCACATGCACCGCTGGCTGACACTGTCGCAATACAAGAGTTTGGCAGAAGACCCAAAGGGAATGGAGCACGCCTTCAGTGTGGCCAAGGAACCGTTCAGCCTGTGTCCCACGGATCCGCGCAGTCTGGATCTTGCCACAGATCTGATCGACCAGCTGCTCGCCTGCCACCAGTCCAGGCTGATCAACGTAGGACTCGACGAGACTTTTGATGTGGGACAAGGGCGCAGCGCTGACGCCTGTAAACAGCGCGGCAAGGGACGGATCTATCTGGAGTACCTGCAGAAGATCCACGCACACCTGGAATCCCATGGAGCCCAGATGCTCTTTTGGGGCGACATCATCTGCCAGCATCCCGAGTTGGTGCCGGAGTTGCCCAGGAACGCGCTTTCCCTGCTGTGGGGTTACGAAGCAAGCCATCCCTTTGAAGAACAGGCCCGCCTGTTTGCCGATTCTGGACTCGATTTCTGGATCGTGCCCGGAACCAGTTCATGGCAGAGCCTCCTGGGTCGAATCAACAACGCTCGCGCCAATCTGGCCGAAGCAGCCCAGGCTGCCGTGAAGCACGGGGCTCGGGGCTGGATGGTGGCCGATTGGGGCGACTTCGGCCACTGGCAGCCATGGCCCATTTCCTGGCCCGGGCTGATCCTGGGTGCCGCGGAAGGGTGGAATCCGGGCCAGACCACCGGCGACCTTGCCAGCCAGATCGAGCTGGCTATCCCTGAGGCCGAGGGTCATGGCCAGGGCATCGTCGCCCTGGGCCAGGCCCACGAGGCCCTTGACGCGCCAGCAGTCAACGGCACCGGCCCCTTCTATCACCTGCGCTACGCCCACAGTCCCATGCCACTCCAGCGCGCGCCGAATCTTACCCACGAGGGCCTGGCGCGCATGAAGCAAGCCAGGCTCGACGCATTGTCCCTCCTCCCTACGGGCACCACCATCAGCCAGGAACTGCAAGCCGCTTGCGCAATCAGCGGATTCGGCGAGGCGCTTGCAGCCGCACGACTGGGAGGGAAAGCGGGTGCCGAGCTCACAGACCTCGACAAGAAGACACAGGCCGTACTCAAAGAGCAGCTCGACCAGGCACTGCAGCAACATGCGGAGGCCTGGCCTCTTCGTTCACGGGCTGGGGGTCGCGAGGATTCACTTCAACGCCTACGCAACATCAACGCACTGCTGAGCTAGCAACCCGCTGGCAAGAATCCGCTGGCGCGCGCCAAGAACAATGCCAGGCCCAGGAGCCCCACCAACCAGCCCACGCAGGTCATCTGCTTTCGCGCATGGGGAACGAGGGGAAGGACAACCAGCAGACAGGCCAAGGGTGCCACGCCAAGGAAAATCCAGCGCGTACTTGCGGGGGCCAGGACCTCCGGCAGAAGGGCCGGATGCTGAAGCAGAAGGGCCCCCATTGCCGTGCCCATGATCCCAGCCGTCAACCAACGGATGCGCGCACCCGGATTGACCACCACATCACTGCCCAAATAAACAGCACCCACAGCACAAGCCAAACCCAAGGTGCGCAGTTCCAGCCCAAACCCCAACCGGGTAACCCAAAGGGGAGCAACAAGTGCCGCGACAAACCAGATCAGCAAGTCCCAGCGAGCCCGAGCGCTCCCCGCCGCCAACAACAGAACGATCAGGGGAGCGGCACCCAAGAGGCCCGCCAACAACCCGTCCTGAAGGGCTGCACTCCGCAAAGAAGGTCCGCGGGTTCCGCTCCAGTCCGCCTGCCCCCTGGACAGAATTTCCAGATCAGGTAGGGCATCGGGCCAGTGCACAATCAAGGTGGAAAGGTGTCCGGGGCTTGTCTCAAAGAATGGGTCAATGGTCACCCAGAGACGGTCCAACTCAAATTCCAATGGCAACAGATAGGCTGCCTCCAGCCAGACCCTTCCATCTCGTTCGAGGGGCTCGCCCTGGTTCATCAAGTTCAGCTCCGGCTGAACCAGGGGCAGGGACAATTGAGGGTCTTCTCCCGCCGCTCCGGTCAGGCGCAGGTGCTGATCAAGATACGCGAGGATCGAACCCTCAGAAACTAACAGCTCCTGGCTTGAAAGAGCACCGTCCTGATCAGGATCAACCAGTTCAATTACCTCTGCCAGACTCTCCAGCTGGACTTGAAATTGAATCTTGAGGTGCTCGTCTGTTACCCAGATCTCAGTCAGACTCTGGGAATCAGGATGACTTGCGAGCGACGACACCCCGCCCGAGAGAGTCGCCAGCAGCAGACTGACCCAGAAACTCAACCCGGCCCGTCCACCAACGCGTAATCAAGCACATCTCTCACATCGTTGAGGGGCACAAAGGACAAACGCTCACGTGCCTCCTCAGGAACATCATGCAAGTCCTGCATGTTGCGTTCTGGCAAGAGGATCGTGCGTATACCCGCCCCCAGGGCGCCGAGGACTTTTTCCTTGATCCCGCCGACAGCCAGGACGCGACCGCGCAGGCTGATTTCACCTGTCATGGCCACATCCGCCCGCACTCGACGACCTGAGAGCAAGGACACTATTGCCACATAGATGGCAACTCCAGCGCTGGGACCGTCCTTGGGTACAGCACCGCCGGGCAGGTGCAAGTGCAGGTCCTTGTCGAGGAACGGGTTGGGATCCAAACCAAGGTCCTCGGCTCCGGAGCGCACCAGGGTCTGGGCGATTCGTGCACTCTCCTGCATCACATCGCCGAGTTGACCAGTCAAGATCAACTCACCCTTACCAGGCATATGCGCTGCCTCTATGAACAGGATCTCCCCTCCGGTTGGGGTCCAGGCGAGACCCGTGGCCACTCCGCTGCTCGCGGTCCTCTCACGCACATCATGCTCGTGTTCTCGGGGGCCGAGAATCTTGACAACCGCCGCAGCGTCCACAACCAGCGGCTTGCGCCTGCGACCCTTGGCCACCCTGAAGGCTGCATGGCGGCAGATCGACGCCAGGCACCTCTCCAACTGACGTACGCCAGCTTCGCGGGTGTGGAAACGAATCACTTCGCGCAGTCCGCCCACGCGCAGTTTCAAGTGTGCCGCGGTCAAGCCCGCTCGTTTCAGCTGCCGTGGCCACAGGTGCGCCTTCGCGATGGCGAGCTTCTCGCTCTCGGAGTAGCCCGGCAACTCAATTACTTCCAGCCGGTCCCTGAGGGCCGGCGGCACTGTGTCGAGCACGTTGGCCGTGGCCAGGAAGAACACCCCCGACAGGTCAAACGCAAGGCCCAGATAGACATCGGTGAAGGTCTTGTTCTGGGCCGGGTCGAGCACCTCCAAAAGCGCTGCAGAAGGATCCCCTTGAAAACCCCGGCCCAACTTGTCCACCTCGTCCAGCAGAAAGACCGGGTCCATGCTGCCAGCGTCTTTCATGGCACTGACGATTCGCCCGGGCATGGCCCCCACGTAGGTACGTCGATGCCCGCGAATTTCGGACTCATCATGCATGCCCCCAAGCGCGATGCGGGCGAAGGGCCGCTGAAGAGCACGGGCCACACTGCGTCCCAGGGATGTCTTGCCCACACCGGGAGGCCCCAAAAGACACAGGATTGTTCCAGCGCCCTCATCGGAAAGTTTCCGCACAGCCAGGGCCTCAAGAATGCGCTGCTTGACCTTCTTCAATCCGTGATGGTCTTCGTCCAGGATGCGCGCTGCCCGCCGAAGATCGACTCGAGCTTGCGTGGTCTGTCCCCAGGGGAGCTCCAACACGGTCTCAAGCCAGGTACGCAGCATGGGATGCTCCGCTGACTGCTCTGGGGTACGGCCCAGGCGGCGCAAGTCGCGCTCCACCCGTTTGCGCGCTTCTTCAGGCAAGGGCAGGGCCTTGGCTCTGGCGGCAAGATCGTCGAGGTCCGAGTCCGAGTCCTCATCCTCGCCCAGCTCGCGGCGGATGGCCCGCAGTTGCTCGCGCAGGAAATACTCACGCTGGGCCTGATCAAGATTGCCCCGGGTGTCCTGGCGGATCTTGTTGGAGAGGCGCAGGACTTCCTCCAGTTCCCCCAGAATGTGCATCAACTTGTCGAGCCTCTGCTTGAGATCAAATGTCTCCAAGAGGTCCTGCTTGGCAGCAGCGGGTGCGTCCATGAAGGTCGCCACCAGATCGGCCATTTGGGTAGGCGACTCGATACCCTCAACTGCTTCAGCCAGGTCCTCGGGGGCCCCTGGAGCCAACTCAAGCACTTCCCGGGCGCGATCCTTGAGGGCCCTGAAGCGCGCGGCGATCGGCTTCGTGATTCGCTCCTTGGCGGGCACGATTCGTATGCGGGCGATGATGAACGGCTCCTCCTGCAGGAACTTGACCACCTCAAACCGCTCATGGGCCTGACAGATCGCATTGTGACGGTCTTCACTCAAGGGCCAGTAGCGCAGGATCTCCGCCAAGGTTCCGACCCGGTGCAGGTCTTTTGGGGCCGGCACTTCCAATTCTCCATCCTTCTGCAACAGGAGCCCCACGTACTGGCCCTGTTGCATGGCCGCCTGAATCGCCCGTATCGATCGCTCGCGGCCGATCATCAAGGGCAAAGCCACGCCCGGGAACAAAATCATGTTCCGCACCGGCAGGATAATGATCTCCTGCAAGTCTCCCTTGGAAGAACTGGTCGCCCTTTTGGTCTTGGTCTTCTTGCGCGCCACTAGAACTCCACCGTGATCGATTTTGCGCCGCATTCGAACGGCGCCAGGACATTATGGCTGAGGACGCACCCCTACAGCAGATCCCCAAAAGGGCTGCGATAACACGAACGCTGGGAATCGCAGTCATCAGGCCAGGCCAGTTCCCCATCGGGACCAAGAGCCTTTTCCGTACGCGCGCACCAACAGTGTTGACTGCGATCGAGCACATCCTCAGCACAGCGCGCCTGCCCACCGTGCACCAACAACTTCTTGCTACACAGGTCTGCGCAGAGCAGTTCCGGAAGCTTGGGATTGGTTTCCATTCAGGTACTCCTAGGTTGTGAGAGCCTCAAAGGCCTCGGCGACCAGACCCTGTGTGAGGGGCACCTTGTAGCCGTTTTCAGAAAGTGGTTCCGCATCAGCCAGAGCATCCTGGGCCGCCAAAGCAACGAGTTCTTCGCCCAGCGGCCGCCCAGCCAGCTTGCGTTCCGTGCGTGTGCAGCGCCAGGGTACGGGAGCCACAGCTCCAAGCACGAGGCGACAACTGGCCAGCCTGTCACCGTCGGTTTGCAGCACCAATGCTACCGCCGCCAGGGCAAAGTCATAGGCGTCACGCTCCTTGAACTTGAGGTAGATCGAGCGCTGACCTGCAACGGGGGCAGGAACACGGATGCGGGTCAGTACCTCGTCCGCGGCGAGACGGGTCTCCCGCAGGACATCTCCTTCGCTTGGCAGAACAAAAAACTCCTCCAGCGTCAGCACACGCTCACCCCTGGGACTGATCAGTTGCACTTCTGCCCCCAATGCCACCAGGGCCGGGGCCAGATCACTGGGATGCACAATGTAGCTCGGGCCCCCGCCAAGAATGGCGTTGTAGCGATTCTTGCCGTAGTAGCTGAAACACTCTGTGCCCCCCTTCTTCAGGCAGGGATAGTCTTCAGAACGATAGTACCAGCAGCGGGGCCGTTGATTCAGGTTGCCACCCACCGTAGCCGCACTACGGATCTGGGGGCTGGCGATGCTGGCTGCCGCCTGGGCCAGAACCGGGAAAGCGGCGGCTATGGAAGCGTCCTTTTCCAGGGTTGCCAAGGTGGTCAAGGCGCCGATCTCCAAACTTCCGTCGCTGGCCCAGACCACTCCATTCAGATCAGGAATGGATTTCAGATTGACCACCAGATCCGGCTCAACAAGGTACTCCTTCATTTCCGTCAAGAGATCTTGCCCGCCAGCCAACAGACGCGCCCGGTCGTCGCCAATTGTCTTGGGCAGGAGCCCCGCTGCTTCATCCACCGAGTTCGGCAGTGCCATTTCAAAATTCTTCATCAGGCATCCTTGAGGGCTTCAAGCACTCGATCGGGAGTCAAGGGAAGGTGGCGCACTCGCGCGCCGCAAGCGTTGAAGACCGCGTTGGCGATGGCGCCGGCCCCGGGAACTCCGGGCCCCTCGGCCATACCACTCACCGTGGGGCGCATGTCGTCATCGTCAATCAGGGGCCGCATGCGTGGAATATCCTTGGTGCCGGCGATTTTGTAGTCCTCCATGTTGCTCGAGAGGGTGTTGCCAAAGTCCGCGTCAATCACCCTCTGCTCGAAGAGAGCGTAGGACACTGCCCCCACCATGCCCCCGTTGATCTGGCTCTTGGTAGTGAGACGATTCAGGGTCAGCCCCTGATTCTGAATCGCCACCATGTCGAGTACCTTGACCTGCCCGGTGCGAGTGTTGACAGCGACCCGCACAGCCTGGGCCCCGTGGACACCGCCATCGGCCAACTCGCCCTGGTGCTTGCCTGTCACCACCAAAGGATCCCGGCCCAAGAGAGCGCAGGCCTCGTTCCAACCAAGGCTCTGTTCGGGGTCGTCCGTCACAAACACCCGGCCCTTGTCAAAGGTGTAGGCCCCGGGCTGTGCTCCCAGCACGGGCTCGAGTTTCTTCTCCAATGCTTCACGAGCCAACAGGGCCGCATGCTGCACGGCCGGAGCAACTGATCCCGTGGTCACCGAACCACCGGAAGCAACTCCCGGGGGCAGGGCGCTATCGCCGATACGGGCCTTCACATCCTTGAGGCCCAGTCCCAGCTCTTCGGCCACAATACTGCCCACATAGGTACGCGAACCCGTACCCAGATCCTGCACCCCACAACTTGAGGTCACCGATCCATCAGAATCGATGCGCACCTCACATCTGGCGCCTCCGTGGCCTCCACCGCCCCAACGAGAAACTCCAAATCCGATGCCCTCGCACCAGTGATCTCCGGCAGGAGGCGGAGGAGCACCAGCGGCACGCTGATCCGATGCCAAGGGCTTCTTCCCGGGCTCGATGCGGTTGGGATGCATATCCCAACCGATTTCCTTGGCCACCCGCCGCAACTGACGGTGATGGACCTCATCGCCTAGGTTCTTGATGCGAAACTCAAGGGGATCCATGCCAATACCATATGCCAGCTCATCCACCACGGACTCCATGGCAAATGAAGCCTGGGGATGACCCGGCGCGCGCATGGCACGATTGCCATCCAAGGCCTGATGAACCGTGTTGATTTTCGCGTAGGCCTGTTCCACCTGATACATGTAGGGGGGCGTGGGCAAGGCTCCCCCGCTGGTGCCACCGAACTTGAAGGCCTCTACCTCCAGGGCAACGATACGCCCGTCCTTGGACGCTCCCCCCCGCATCACCTGGCGTGAACCGGAACGATTACCGGTCATCAGAAACTCAGCCTTGCGGTCGAGGAACAAGTGAACCGGGCGCTTGAGTTGGCGTGCCGCGCGACATGCCATTGCCCCCTCCAGGCCGATACCGAACTTAGCCCCAAATCCCCCGCCCATGTGTTGGCAGACCACCCGCACCTGACTGCTCTTCAGTCCCAGATGACGCGCGAAGGAACCGGCGTTACCACTCACCGCCTGGGTGGAAGCATAGACCGTGGCCTCATCTCCACCGTTGTAGTCCACCACGCAACCATGGGTCTCCAGGCACAGGTGATGCTGCACGGGCATACTGTAGGTGGCCGAGACCTGAACATCCGCCGACGCAAGAGCCTGCACCGTCTTCTCCGCATCCCCCCTTTCACCTGACTGTCGCAGGTTACCGCGGCGGTTGATCTTGGACGCGCCCGGGGCGCTGATCTGCTCCTCGCTGATCAGCATGTTGTCCTCGGGAGTCCACTCAACCTGAACCGCGCGCATCCCGTCCTGAGCAGCCTCTGGAGAGGTACCACAGACAATCGCCACAACGGCGTCGTCCCCCAGGTAACGCACCTGATCCTTGCCCTCTTCGGCCAGTTCCGCCAGCACCACACCAGGAGTGGCCAGAGCTTGACTGAGATCGATTGACTCAATGGTCGCCCGGCTGGCGGGGATCATCACGAGTCGCCCATAGACCATACCCGGCAGGCGCATGTCATGTGAAAACCGCGCGCTCCCGGTCACCTTTGCGGGTGAATCCGCCCGGGGATAATCAGTATTGAGCAGATTGAGTTCCTGGCGGGACTTCCAGCGGATCGTGGGGTCGGCCATCAGCGCTTGTCCTCCCGGCCGCCAGCGGCATCGACCGCGCCTCCGGCCATCATTCCCTGGGCGGTCTCCGCGGCAGCGAACACATGAGGATAGGTTCCACAACGGCAGAGGTTGCCCGACAACAGTTCGCGAATGCGACTGGGGGCTGCCTCGGGTTCCTGTTCCAGGCAGGCAACCGTGGAGACCACGAAGCCAGGGGTGCAGAAACCACACATGCTCGCATCGTGCTCGCAAAAGGCGGCCTGAACTGGATGCAGATCATCAAGCGTGCCCAAACCTTCCACCGTGCGCACCTCGCGCCCGGCCAGATCCACCGCCAGGGTCATACAGGCGTAGGCCGGCTGGTCATCAATCATCACGCTGCAGGCACCACAGCTACCACGGTCGCAAACTTCCTTGGCTCCGGTCAGAGGTGGATCTAAACGATGGCGCAGCAGGGACAAAAGGGTCGTGCGTGGCTCAACTTCCACCGAACGCTTCTCCCCGTTGATGGTCAGGGTCAGCTTGGAGAGCCCAGTGAGCCGCGCACCGTCCTGGGGCCTCGCCCCAGCAACGCCAGGGGAATTCGCCAAAGTAGTGCTCGCCAGGGCGGCACTTGAGCCCCCAAGAAAAGCCCGCCGGGAAGGGCCGCTTGACTCAGATGAAGTTCTGTCCTGGGGAGGCTGGTCTGATGAGAGAGGTGCTCTGGTATTGTCCATGAATCTGACCGATGATGAGCCGGTGCGGGCATCCTATGCGGAGCACAGACTCTAGCTTGTTTGCAGCTTGTATCCGCAGAGTGGATCGGTGAGATTCCGACCCAACCGTGCAGGGCCGTGGGATATGCTCCTGCGCCCATGTGCGCTTCCAGACCCTTCCTGCTGATCACCTGCCTGCTTGCCATTGGCCTTACAGCCGCCTGCGGAGGCTCCGAGAGGGCGCATGCCGCGAGCCGCCCTCTGCGTTTCTCGGCCATTCCCCACGAACGCAGCTCCGCGATGGCAGAGCAACTGGCCCTGGTGGCCAAATACCTGCAGGGGGAACTCGATCTGGACTGCGAATATGTGCCCGTGAGCGACTACGCGGCAGCTGTGGAGGCCTTCAAGAACAAGGACATCGACCTGGCATGGTTTGGGGGCGTAACCGGCGTCCAAGCCCGCATGGCCATGCCCGGGTCCAGGGCCATCGCCCAGGGCAAAGTGGATCCAGAATTCAAGAGCTACTTCATCGCCCATGTGGATTCAGGTATCAGACCCTCGAAAGAATTCCCATTGGCCATGAAAGGCAGGAGTTTCTCCTTCGGCTCTCCTGGCTCGACCTCGGGAAGGCTGATGCCTGAATTCTTCTTGCGCCAGGCAACCGGTAGGACACCCCAGGAGTTCTTCGGTCACCTGAATCGCTACTCGGGCTCGCATAACCAGACGGCCTTGCAGGTGCAGGCCAAGGCTGTGGACTGCGGTGCCCTAAACTACAAGACCTACGACGCCATGGTTACTGATGGACGCATCGACCCAGAAGTCTGCCTGAAAATCTGGGAGACCCCACCCTACCCGGACTACAACTGGACAGTCCGGGGCGATCTGGACGACATTTTCGGAGCAGGCATGACAACTGCTCTACAAGACGCTCTGGTGAATTGCGGCGACCCTCAAGTCCTGGCAGCCCTCAAGAGACCTGAAGGCTTGATCCCTGCCTGCAACGAAGACTTCATCGCAGTCCGCCAGACCATGGCTGTGGTGGGTATGCTCCCCGAGTGAAGCCTCCTCCCGCCTGCCGTCTGGATCAAGTCAGCCTGAGCCTGGGTGACCGGACCATTCTGCAGTCGATTTCTCTCGAAGTCGGTCGCGGGGAACAGGTTGCGATTCTGGGTCCGAGCGGGGCTGGCAAGACGACCCTTTTACGAATGCTCAGCGCGGGCTTGCCACCGAGTCAGGGAGGGGTGCGTGTCCTGGACCAGAACCCCTGGCAACTCAAGAGAAACGGGCTGCGCCGTCTACGCAGCAAAATCGGTTTCGTGCACCAGGACCATGCTCTGGTGCCAAACCTGCGTGTCTGGCAAAACGTGGCGGTCGGACGCCTGGGCCGACCTGGAAACCTGGGACACATACGGAGACTGACCCTGGCAAGCCCCAGCGAGTTGCGGGATCTGCACGAAGTCCTTGAGCAGGTTGGCATCGCAGACCTCCTGTTTCAACGCACGGCAGACCTGTCGGGGGGAGAACAGCAACGGGTAGCGATCGCGCGGTCCCTGTACCAGCAACCCGCGCTGCTGCTGGCAGACGAACCAGTGGCTTCGGTCGACCCTGCCCGAGCCCAGCAGGTGATGGATCTCCTGCTTGACCTGGCGGATTCGCGAGACATCCCCCTGGTGATTTCCATGCATGACCTGGAACTGGCACGGCGCAACATGAGCCGCCTGATTGGCTTGCGCAACGGACGGGTTCTCTTTGACTCCACACCGGGGGAGGTTTCAGAGAGCACAATCAAGGAACTCTATGCCCTGGCAAGCCAGGAGAACGAGGCCCCGTGAACCCAGTGCTGCACAGCAAGCGGCCCAAGCCCTGGCGCATGATCTCCCTGGGCGTTTTTGCTTTGGTAGGGTTGGCCTCGGCCGCAGCCATGGGACTCACACTCACGGACCTCGTACCGCGGGAAAGCGGCGCACGAACCGGGAAGGCGTTTCTTGGGGCAGCCCTCAGCCCGGCCCTCGAACACACGAATTGGGTGCCGGACGATGCCCCGAGCTTCTTGAGTTCCATTCTGCAGGCAACCAAACGCACCCTGTTGATCGCATTCGCAGCCCTGGGTCTGGCCCTGGCCGCCGCCCTGCCCCTGGCCCTGCTGGCGTCCGAACGAACCTGGTCGGGGTCCTCCAGCCCCTTTTCCAAGATCCTGCCCAGGGCCACGCGTATCTTGATCACCCTCCTGCGTTCGGTACATGAATACCTGCTGGCACTGTTGTTCCTGGCGGCCCTTGGGCTTACCCCCGGCGCTGGCGTGTTGGCCCTGGCCCTGCCCGCCGCGGGAGTCCTGGCCAAGGTCTTTGCCGAATTGATTGATGAAGTGGAGCCCGGGCAATTCCTGGCCCTTGAAGGCCTCGGCGCCTCACGCCCGTCGGCGGTTCTCTTTGGCACGCTCCCCCGAGCATTGCCGGACCTTGCAGCCTACACCTTCTACCGTCTGGAGTGCGCCCTGCGAGGCTCGTTCATCCTTGGCTTCTTTGGCTTCCCTACCCTGGGCCTGGGCCTCAGGTTGGCATTCGAAGAGGGCGATTACCCCACAGTCTGGACCCATCTCTATGCCTTGATCATCCTGATGGTGGTCTTTGAACTCAGCAGCGCGGCCATGCGGCGGAGGTTGAAGGCGTGAAACCCGAACCCAGAAACCAACGCATCAAGGAACTGCACAGCCAAAGGCCCCGATCATTTGGTCTGCGCCTGGGCGGCATCTTGATGGCTGGACTTGTGTTCTATTCCTTGATCAGTCCCAGCCTGCACCTGCAGACACTGTTTGCTCTGGAGCGCCGATCAAACCTGCACCGCTTCCTGACCCAGGACCTGCTGCCCCAATCAGTGCAGCGCGATGGCTCGGGTCTCACCGGCTGGCTCGCATGGGCTTGGAGCGTGCTGCAAGAGCGTGCGCTCCTGGCCAGCGCCCAGACACTGGGCCTCGCACTGGTGGCAATTGTTATCGCAGCCGGAACAGCAGCCTTACTGGCCACCTTGGCGGCTCGAGAAGACTTCCCTCAGAAGCCATCCAGACCCACGGAGAGCAGGGGCGATGCTGCCTCCGATGCAGGCCCCTCCCTTACCCCAGCGGGCGCCCGCAAGCGGGCCGCTCCGGGCCCCGGCGAGGGTGGTCAGCATGCCTTGATCGGCCGCGGCCTGCGACTCGGGTTCGGTCTCACACGAAGCCTGCCCGAATACCTGCTGGCGTTCTTGTTGGTGGCACTCCTGCCCCACACTGCCTGGCCAGCCGTGCTTGCTTTGGCCCTGCACAATGGTGGAATCCTGGGCAGGCTGTTCACCGAGACCTTGGAGAACGTCCCCGCTGGTCCATCCACAAGCCTGCGGTCGATTGGCGCAGGGGCTGCATCGACAACCCTGCTGGCACGCTGGCCCGAAGCCTTCACACGCGCGCTTTCCCTCACCTTCTATCGCTTTGAAACCTGTGTGCGAGATGCCACGGTCCTGGGCATGGTGGGTATCGGTTCGATTGGCTATCTTGTGGTGGAAGCCCGCGCCCGTCAGGATGTCCCCGAACAATTCCTGCTCGTCCTTTGCGGAGCAACCATCGTTTTGATCAGCGATCTGCTAAGTCGCATAGTGCGCCGCCGGTTGCGGGTTGCGTAGACTGCTCCCATGAGTGCCGCCCCGCCAGAGATGCAAAGCCTGATCGAGACAAGTGGTCTGGGCAAGGTCTTCGGCAAGGTCCAGGCCCTGGACGATCTTTCCATGAGCGTGCCCACGGGCGCAGTGGGTTTGCTTGGCCCAAACGGTGCGGGCAAGACTACCCTGCTGAAACTGCTGCTTGGCTTGCTGATTCCATCGAGCGGGAGCGCCCGTATCGTGGGACAGAACCCGAAAACCCGACGCGGCCGCCTGACCATTCGCGAGCACGTGGGCTACATGCCCGAAGGTGATTGCCTCTTACCCAACACCACCGGCGTGGAATTGATCTCCATGCTTGGGCGCTTGACAGGGTTGACCGCCGAAGACGCCATGACCCGCACACACGAGGTGCTGGACTATTGTCAGCTGGAGGAGGCCCGCTACCGACCGGTGACAGGATTCTCTACGGGCATGAAACA
Source organism: Planctomycetota bacterium (assembly GCA_014238415.1). Lineage (GTDB taxonomy): Bacteria > Planctomycetota > UBA1135 > UBA1135. The sequence goes on from JABABA010000001.1 coordinate 271,611, forward strand.
GCGGCTAAAATTGGCGCAGGCTCTGGTGCATGACCCACAGGTGCTGCTACTTGACGAACCCACCAATGGCCTTGACCCCAAAGGTCGCAGGCAGATGCTGGAGTTGGTGGCGGATCTGGCCCAGAACCACGACAAGAATGTACTCCTGTGCACACACCTGCTGCCCGATGTGGAGCGCACCTGCGAACATGTAATCGTGTTGCAGCAGGGGAAAGTCAAGCTGGCCGATTCTGTGGCGGCCCTGACCAAGGCAGATGGGGCTCGCTATCGATTGATTGTGCCCCGAAGTACTGAGGCTTTTATTCAAGCACTGCCCGCAGCTGGGGTGATCCTGGAAAGCCAGCAGGACAACCGCTGCACGATCCTGCTACCCGACGAGAGCCAGAGCGCCGATGTGCTGTTCCGAGTGGCCGCCCAATGCGGCGCCTCCCTGGAGAGCGTCGAGCTTGCTAAGTCCTCCCTTGAAGATGTATTCCTCTCGGCAATCCAGGCAGACGGCGATACGAGCACCGAAGAGGTGACCCCATGAAAGCCAGCACCCACGCCGAAGTCTACAGACCATTCTCCGGCCAGCTGCGCAAGCATCCCATGCGGCCCCTGACCCTGGCCTGGTCGGGAATCCGCCTGGGCCTACGCAAGAAGCTGCCAGCCTTCCTGCTCTTCGCCCCGGCGGTGATCACGGCCCTTGTTGGCGCGATCCGCGTCTACCTGATGTACTCCTTTTCTGAAATGCTGAAGGAAGACGGCGGCCTGACGGGTGTGCAGATGACCGCCGCAATGCAAGAAGTCTTGGGGGACGTGGCCACGAACGTGGTGCTCTTCGTCAAGACCTCGGCCTACTTCGCGCTGCTGGCCATGACCTGGTTCGGCGCAGGCATGATCGCCGACGACAGGCGCATGGGCGCCAATCTGCTCTATTTCTCCCGGCCTCTGACCCGCGGAGGCTACTTGCTGGGCAAGCTGATTGGGTTGATGTTCTTTGGGCTCTTGACCCTGGGCATTCCCACGTTCGTGATCGTGAGCACCGCAGTGTTTGCCTCCCCAGACTGGAGCTTCCTGCGCTTTGAATCCGAGGTGATCTGGAAGACAGCATTTTTCGGATGCACCTGGATTCTGATCGTATCGACGATTGTGCTGGCCCTCTCCAGCCTGGTGAACCGCAAGACCCTGGCCCTGACCCTGGTGTTTGGCACGATCATCGTGGTCCACGGAGCAGCCGACGTGGCGGCGGAACTGCTGGAAAAAAGTGAACTCAAACTGCTCAGCCTGCCCTACAACTTCGAAGTCTTCGCAGACTGGCTATTCGATCAGCATCTCTCACTGGGCGCCGACCCGACCCTGTCGCTGACCGCACTGGGCATCTTCGCGGGAGGCGGCATGCTGCTGCTCTGGCGCAATGTGCGCAAGATGGAGGTGGTTGGATGAGCGAGATACTGACAGACAAGCCCGCCGAGACTTCAGAGCCGACCTCCTGCGTGATCGAAGCAAGGGAACTGGGCCGTTGGTACGGAGAGGTAGTGGGGCTCTCGGATCTCTCGGTCATCATCCAGCCTGGAATCACGGGCCTCGTTGGGCCCAACGGGTCAGGCAAGAGCACCTTCATGAAACTCATCGTGGGTGAGCTCAAGCCCAGCCGAGGCGGCGTCCGTGTCATGGGGCACAAACCCTTTGCCAACCGTACGCTCTATCGTGAACTGGGCTTCTGCCCCCAGCAGGACGCGCTGTATGACCACCTGAGCGCGTACGCATTCCTGACCCACCTGCTTCGCATCACAGGCAAAAGCGCCAGAGATTCCAAGTTGCTAGCTGGAAAGGCTCTTGAACGGGTGGGACTGACCGAGGCTATGCACCGCAAATGCGGAAACTATTCCAAAGGCATGCGCCAACGAGTACGCATCGCCCAGGCTATTGCCCACGAACCCAAGCTGATCATCTTTGACGAACCCCTGAGCGGCTTGGACCCTATCGCGCGTCACCAGATTCGAACCATCTTCAATGAGCTCGCTTCCGCAGGCTGCAGCTTGCTCGTTTCCAGTCACGTACTGCATGAATTGCAGGGACTGACCAACCGCATCGTACTGATCCATCGGGGACGCCTTCTGGCCCAGGGAGGAATCAGCGATATCAGACGCCTGCTTTCCAAGCACCCCAGACGCATCAGCATTGCCTCCGACGCGCCCGTCGACCTGGCAGTGGAATTGCTGCGGCTGCCCGGAATGCGCGCCACCCGAATTGCAGAAGATAACCGCACCCTGACCGTGGAGACCCAGAATGCGGAGCAGCTCTTTGATGAGCTGCCCGCCATAGCAACGCGTCTGCAGGCGGGCATTACATCCCTTGACTCTGACGATGAAGACCTGGAGGCGGTCTTCGACTACCTGGTGGGCTAGACCACAGCACACATGGCATTCATCAAGGCAACCCTGTTGATCGCAGCGCTCCAGACAGGAGTGCTGATCAAGTCGATACGCTTCGTTATCTGCTTGCTTGTGGCCCTGGTTCCAGCAGGCATCTCTCTGGCCGCAGGAGGAGTGACCGATGCGGAGAAGCTGGCGGTGGGCCTCTCGATGATGGCACTGCAGTTCGCTGCACCCCTGGTGGGCCTGATTCTCGGTTCCGTGGTGATTGCCGAAGAAGTGGAAGGCCGCACAATCACCTTCTTCTTCACCCGACCGATCCATCGCTCAGCCCTGTTCATGGGCCGTTGGATTGCGGTTGCCCTGGTAAGCAGCCTGCTGATGGCGGGATCCGCAGCAGGGATCGTCTATGGCAGCAGCCACGCGACCTTTCAGGACACCCAGCCCCAGATCCAGTGGGAACTCCAAACCGAGAGGGCAACCGGTTGGAAGACGAAGATCAGCCAAACCAGCAAGAACGCCTGGTACAAGGACGAGGAAGGCCGGTCCCGACGCGAGCGTGTCAGTTGGATGCAGCCTGGCGATGTGATCGATCTGCCCGCGAACCCACAGGGACGCCCGCAACGGATAAGGGCGGTGAAGTCGATCCCAAGAGACATGGACCTGCCCGCGGGTTTTGCAGGCCTCCTGATTCTGGCCGCCAGCCTGGGAGCGGCCTTCTACACTCTGATCACTGCCGGACTTTCAATCTTCTACAAACGCCCCATGATTTTGGGGCTGGCCTATGCCTTTGCTGTAGAGGGACTGCTTGCCAATCTGCCGGGCTCCACACAGGTCCTTTCGGTTCAGTATCACCTGCGCTCCTTGCTAGTGGACATGGAGAATCCCGCTTGGAAGAGAGTCTTCGACGATGCAGAATTCTTGGAACCCGGCCAGGCCCTCTTGCGCCTCGCGGTCTTCGCTATCGTGCTGCTCGGAGGCTGCTCCTGGGCGGTGGCGCGCAAGCAGTTCGTGCTGACGAGTTAGCACGACGGAAGCCAGAGGACACTCCGTAGCCCAGGAGAGACATCATCCTGCACCCCGGTGGCGTCAGACCCGCTCTAAGGGGGAAGCAGGCCTTTGGCACGGAATTCGCCTTAGAAGCTCCATCGGGACAAGACCCGAGCCGGGGGCCACCGGCCAACCCAACCATTCGACCATGAACCAACTCCTTCGTATTGCCCTGCCCCTGGCCCTCCTTCTCGGCGCCAGCGCCCCCGCCGAGGCCCAGCGCCAGACCCGCCCACGCATCAGCGCCAGCTTCCAGAGCGGCGCCTTCGGTGTCTCCTACAATCGCGGCCGCGTACGGCTGTCCCACGGCTGCCGCCCTCGCATCCGCGCTCCCCGGCACCACCACCACTCTGGATGTTATTCAATTCGACGGCAAAGGACTTGGGTCGCGGGGCAGCGGCACTGGGTCAGCACCCCCGCCCAGTACGGATGGATCCGAACCGATTGCGGAACACACTGGGGCCAGATTGCGCCAGCCAGTGGCTACTGGACCCAGGATCCAGGCCGCTTTGTCTACCAGAACCAACGCTTCCTGGGCTGCGGCCACTAACCACCCGACAGAGCCAGCATCACATGCACCTCAGCTTCAGGGGAAACCTTGACGCTGAGGTCTGCTTGTTCCTGCCCGTCGACCCAGATCCGGATGTGCTCACGAAGGCTATCCGTCTCGTCCAGGATCCTAAAAGCGATCCCCGGCATGCGACGGTTCAGGGCTCGCATGCCATCGCCCAGGGTCACCGCGCTCACATCTTGCCGCCGTTGTCCACCGGTGTAATCATCCAAAGCCGCGGGCAGGTGCACGATCAAGGGTGCACTCCGCTGACTTCAACTGAATAAATATGAGGTAGGTGGCTGGCAACGTTCCTCCAACTGCGGCCCCCATTGACCGAACCCCAGACCTCGCCTCCGGTATTTCCCAAATAGACTCCCAAGGGATCGTGGCCATCATGGGCCATACACTGACGCTTGACACTCCAGTAGGCGTCCTGCTTGGGAAAGCCCTTGTCCAGGCGCTTCCAGGACGCGCCACGGTCTGTGGTGCGATAGACCGCCGGCTCACCGTTGGGTGAGGTGCGTGGCCAGACTCCGCTCCCATCCATTGGAAACACAAAAGCGCAATCTGCGTCCTTGGGATGCACAATTACGCCGAAGCCAATATCACCGATCTTCTTGGGCATGTTGTCCCCCACCCGGTCCCATTTCCCCTCTTCGCGATCCATGGCATAGACCCCGCAGTGATTTTGCTGCCAGAGGCGATCCGGATCAGTGGGCGCCATGCACATACAGTGGGGATCGTGTCCGTAGTCCAGATCCCCAGGGCTGAAGTCCATCGAACAACCCTGGTTGAGGGGCTTCCAGGAGCGGCCAGTATCCAGGCTCTCAAACACACCACCCCCGCTCATGCCCACATAGAGATGCCGCGCATCACGTGGGTCCACCAGGATCGAGTGCAACTTGGGGCCATCGGGAGTACCGTCCTTTTCGCCACCGGTCCAAAGGTCAAGATCCGGATGGCTGTTGAGACCCTTGACCGGTTTCCACGTACGACCTCCGTCCCGGGAACGAAAGAGCCCCTGGGGACTGGTGCCCGCGTACCAGCAGCCCATTTCGTCGGGATGTCCCGGAGTCAGCCAGAAGGTGTGATTCACCGTGCGTTGCAACAGACCTTCAGACGCTGGGGCGAAGGCCGGAGGCTTGGAGGCCTCCTTCCAATTCTTGCCCCCGTCTTCGCTGCGGAAGATCGTGGGGCCCAGATGCCCGGTGCGTGCAGCGCAGAGCAAGTAATTTTTACGCCGTGGATCCTCCACAATGTGGTGAACTACATTTCCCAGAAACCAGGTGCTCGCCACCTTCCAGGTCTTGCGCGCAGCATCGCTCTTGATGCGAAAAGCCCCCTTACGAGAACCGACGAGCAGTTGCACGGTTCCCTTGCGAGTAGGGGCCGGGCGATGTTTGTACTTGGATTGGGCCATGACACGATCTTAGCGTGGTGCCAAGCCCCAACTGGAGTCAGAATTCCGTCAGAGCCGTCACAGCCCTTTCGACTCACAGGCGCCCCAAGCGCTGCGCCGCCTCCTCGATGGACTCCATGGGCAGAGCAAAGCAGAAGCGCGCAAATTGATCCCCCTCGACTCCCTGATAGAAAGCGGAACCGGGCACTGCGGCCACACCTGTGCGCTCCAGCAACTCCACCGCAGCAGCCAGGGAGCTAGATTGCGCCAGGCTGGAAACGTCTGCCAGCACATAGTAGGCGCCCTCAGGCCGAATTGCTGCCAGACCCGCCCTGTCGAGGGCATCGCACAGGACAGCACGCCGGGCGGTGTATTGCTCCCGTTGCTCAATGAAGAAGGAAGCGGGCAACTGAAAGCCTGCCACGACCCCATGCTGGAGGGGTGTAGGAGCGCAGATATAGAACAGGTCGTGGACAAGGGTGATGGCAGAAGAGAGTTCCGCTGGTGCCACCGCATAGCCCAACCGCCACCCTGTGATGGCAAAAGTTTTCGAGAGCCCCATCAAGGTCACCGTGCGTTTTCCCAACTCGCCAACCGTAGCCGGGCTGATGTGTTCCCGACCGTCGTAACGGATCTCCTCATAGATCTCATCGGTAATCACCAGAAGATCGAATTCCGCAGCAACACGGTCAAGTGCTTCCAGTTCCGATCTTCTGAGCATGCGCCCGCTTGGATTGCCCGGAGTGCAGACCACCACCGCCCGGGTCCTGGAAGTAATCGCTGCTCTTAGAGCCTCTTCGTGCAGCACAAAATCAGGCGCAGTCAGACCCATGAACTCTGGCTGCAGCCCCGCGACTTTGGCGGCAGCCAGGTGATAGCCGTAGTAGGGCTCGAAGAGCAAAATGCCATCACCCGGCTCAAGCAGACCATGGATGGTTGCGGCGAAGGCCGCCGCCGTACCTGCTGTCACGGTAATCTGCTTGACGGGATCCACCTCGATCCCGTTGGAAGCGCGTAACTTGTTCGCAATCAAGGTACGCAGTTCGCTCAACCCCTCGGGGTAGGAATAGGCATTGCGGTCTTCCTCAATCGCCCGGCAGGCTGCCGCGAGCACCTGCGGAGGAGTGGGCATCTGGCAGAGACCCTGGCCCAGGTTGATGCCGCCATGCTCATGACACAAACGCGTCATTGTGCGAATCGGGGACTGGTCCAGGCCCACCAGGCGTGAGGATCTGGTCTGCATTGCGGGGACACTAACCCAACCGGCCCCCAGTGGCCAGAGGCCGTAGCGCTACACCAGAAGGTGCGTTCTTGGGCCGACGGGAATCCAAGTAGCCCCTGCTGGGAGCCCGTAGGGCTATCCTGCACATCATGTTTTTGCACGGATCAAGAGCCCAAGGGCCGCCTTCCTGGATTCGAATGGGCCTGGGCCTTGTTCTTGCGCTTGCCTCTCCAGCAGTATCCGGGGCAGCTTTTGGGCAGCAGCCCAGCCGACCTGAAGCCTCTCATCCCCTGGGCCTGTTCGAATTGATCCTGCCGAAAGCCCGCAGCTTTGTCTTCCATGGCTGCCTGCCCTTGGACATTTCTGGGCTCTCCCTGGGCTCTGATGGTCGCACCGCCTTCGCAGTCCGGCTCCTTGGGAGCGAACTGGCCCCCGTCCCAGCCCAGGTGGAAGTGGTCACCCGCGACGCCAGGGGCAAGCCCTTGGTGATCGAACTCCTGGCCCCCTTCACCATGCCCAAGGGCCTCGCCCCTGGACGTCGCTCTGAGTTTCTTGTCCTCTACGGTGACTTCCCCCTGCCCACGGAACTCCAGCTCGAAGCGCACGTTCGGGCCATGCTCAAGGCTCCTGGCGGCGGCCCCAAACTGATCGGATGGGACGCCATGGGCAACCGCTTTGAAGCGGACCTGTTGGGACTCACCGCCCATCCAGGCCTTGGCGAGCGCAGCCCCAACCGCAAGGGCTATGCCGCCCGGGGTTGGCGCACAGCGGCAGTCATGGCCCCCGTGGAAGGGGGGGCCAAGACCGCCCCAGCCCTACCCCACCTGTTTGGAGTGCACGCCTACTGGACATTTCTGGCGAAGGACAACCGGGTGAGTCTCGATTTACGAATTCACAATGGCCTCGAGCATGGAACAAGCCCAGGGCATGACTTGGAAAGCCCCCTCGGCATCGCCTACTTCCAAGCTCTGGAACTGGATCTACCCGCCAACTGGAGCGCCACGCCTCTGGTACGCGATCCGTGGTTCGGTCCGAAACGAGAACAAGAGCAACGAGTACGAGTGCCCATTGTTCGACGTCAAGAGAATGGCCGCTGCCACGTGATGCCGCCCCAGGGTCAGTTCTTGAGACGCCTCAGCCTGCACCACGAGGCAGTGGTCATTTCTGAGGGCAGTCACCCACTCATCAACACCCTTGGCTTTTGCCGACCAGCGCCGGGACTCTGGAGCTGGTTCAGCAATGATCTGCGCGCCTACTTCCCGCAATGCGCCACCCTGCCCACTCTGCGGCGCTATCAGTCCCGTTCGGGTTCGGCCAGCGGACCTGCAGCCATTCGAGCGGATCTGGAGGCCGGGCGGAATCACCTGCGGGATGCCCTGACGAGCGGAAAGGGCGACGGGCATCTGGTGGGCAAGTGCATGGGCTGGTCCCAGCCCTGGTTCTACGCCTACGCAGGAGCTGCAGGGGGCGCGGACATCACTTTTGTAGAAGGCCATCTGACAGCGGCAGGGGCCTCCAGCGCCGGATACGAGCGCCTGATCCTGCTCCACCGCATGAACACGGCACGCCACCCCCGCGCCCTTTGGAACCGCAAGGCAGAACCCTTGGGCCCCGAAGCCTGGCTCGACAAAGAGGGACGCGTTGCGGTCTTCTTCCGTACCCACGCGCGCATGTGCCCTCCCAGGCACAAGCTGCCAGCCATGGGAGGTCCTGCCCCACATGACTCCGTAAGTGTCGTACACGCGCGAAACCTGCGTCCCGACTATGACCAGGGCACGCCCCATGAAAGCGGGGGAAATTTGGGCACGGGAGATGGGTCCATCTGGAATTGGATGGCCCATGACGGCGAACACCTGATCCGCTACACGAAAAACCCCAAGGCCCTGGTCTGGCTTGGAAATGATCACTTGGCCAAGGACGACCTGCACCTGACCGCCAAGCTCTTCCAGCTGATGGTGCACAAGCAACCTCTGGCCCCTGACATTTGGGCCGGAGGGGAGAGCCTGGGAGAACTCCACGCCCGAGCCAAGGCCCACCCGGGGGAAGGCTTGCCAATCACCCGGGCCTACGCCTGGGGCGTGGACACTCTGATTGCCTCCTACGCCCTTGGAACCCCTGCCAAACGACGCAGTCTGCGCCCCTGGCTTGCGATGTTTGCCGAGACCCTGACCATGGCGGGCCTGCCCAACGGTCTTGTCTCCCGGCGGCGCCACGAGACGATCCTGGATGGCAACTATGACGGCTGCCAGACCTTTGAGGTGCTCTTCCTGCAAAACACTCGTCGCAGCCTGATCGAGTCAGTATTTCCAAACCCGAACAAAGGCCCCGGCCCTCCCCTGCGGAAGCAGTTTCTGACGATTGCCAAGACCCTCCTCAGCCCACCGGTGTGGGCCAACACAGGCAATGGACAGTCCTCCTTGCGTGGGCCCTGGGGCAAGTGGGCCCTGGCACCCCTGGATCCTGAAACAGGCCCGCCCTATAGCGATCAGGCCCGCTGGGGCAGGGGCTACCTTCCAGAGGGGGGCAGCGCCGGTGGGATCGAACGCACCTATTCATGGGATACCTTGGCCTACTGCATGGTTCTGGCCCCCAATCTGCGCGACCCCAAGGGCAAGCAGGAGGGTCTCACCAGGGAGTATGTATTGGGACGGGCACTGCGCTTGGGATCGGGAGCGAAGAACCGCAATGGCATTGAGAATCAACTGCTCAAGCGAGTGGCGAGCGCTTCGGGAGACCATGGAGGAAACTATGTGACCTTCCTGGCCTTCCTTGAGGGAATCCGCAGGCGCTAGAGAGGAACCTGTATCGAGAGCAAGTCCGGGAACCATTTCTGGCGCCAACAGCGCCCCAAAGCAGGACAACTGCCCAGTATTGGGAGCAGGCAAACCTGTCACCAACCGGGGGCAGATTCCCGTACCAGCCCTGCCAGACACCCACCTGGGGGCCTCGAATGCACCAGGTCAGCCCAAGGAGGGCTGCGGACAGCATCTGGGACCCGTCCAAACGACGGCCAGGTGGGAATGGGATCCCTTTCGAGAACCTCCAGTCGGACCAAAGTCCTGGGAAACCGGGGAGGAGCAGTCCCCTAGCAGGGGCGAAGGCCCGGAACCTTTTCACGGGGCACTTCGTCCAAGAGACCGATTGTCGCGAAGTAGGGTACGATTTAGCGAGAGTCCCAATCTGCAATAAGGCCTGGACAAGCACATCTGTCACCCCAAACCATGACCTTCAAGCACCTGATTACAACCTACGCTGCTCTTGCCGTCGGCATGGGCTCTTCATACGCCCAGAGTGTCCAGCCCCGCATGGGCGACCGGGTCCCGGGCCTCAATCCAATCCAGCGGGACCTTTTTGAAGCGGGCAAGGTCCTCTTCGCGCAGAACCTCGATCCACTCGATGGTCTCGGCCCAATCATGAACGATGTGTCCTGCGCCTCCTGCCACAACATTCCCGCAGTCGGCGGTTGGGGCACCAGCGCAGTCACACGCTTCGGCAAGGCGGCCGTTGGCGGCAACCCATTCGACCCGCTGGCCGCCCTGGGAGGCACCCTGCTCCAATCACAGACCATCGATCCGCCGTGCGCTGAGTTCGTACCTCCGGAAGCCGACGTAACCGCCTTGCGCCTGACCCCCATCTGCTTTGGTGCCGGCCTGCTGGAGGCGATTCCTGAAGCCGCTATCCAACAAAATGAACTCGACCAACCCGGCCTCGGCCTCAGCGGGGTGCGACGCATGTTTGCTCCCATCGAAGGCGGCGCAGCCAGGGCCTCACGCTTTGGTTGGAAAGGCGGCCCCTCCACGGTGCTCAGCTTCTCCATCGACGCATCCCTCATGGAAATGGGCCTGACCAGCGTTTTCCTGCCCAATGAACAAGCCCCCAACGGCGACCAGGCCTTGCTCGCAGCCTGCGACGCAGTTGCCGATCCCGAAGACGGGCCCGATGCTGCAGGCTTTACATTCATCGACCGCATCACACATTTTCAAGCCATGCTGGCAGCGCCGCCACAGACCCCACGCAACGGAATGGCTGGACAGGCGCTCTTTGACGCAGTGGGCTGTGCGGATTGCCACCGGCCCCATTACCTGACCGGCCCCCACGCAATCGGAGCCCTGGCTGGCCGACACATCCGGCCCTACAGCGACTTCTTGATCCACGACATGGGAACCGGCGGGGACGGCATTGTGGACGGCCCGGTCTCCGAGACCCAACACATGACCCGGGCCCTATGGGGACTGAACATGCGCACCTCCCTGATGCACGACGGCAGCGCCAGCGGCGGCACCTTCGCCCAGAACATTGACATGGCAATTGGCATGCACGACGGTGAGGCCGCAGCCTCCCGTATCGCCTATCAAGCTCTCTCAGCAGCCGATCAAGCCGCCCTCGCCAAGTTCCTGCGCAGCCTGGGACAGGCGGAATTCGATCTGGCCGATGACGATCACGATGTGGATGAATTCGATTGGTTCTTCTGCCATCAGCAGTTCAACGGCCCATTCCCCGCCACAACCCACGGCCCGGACGACGTGGGTGCAATTTGTGACCTTGACCAGGACGGAGACTTTGACCTGGTGGAGTTCGGAGCATTTCAACGCACCTTTACAGGACAGTGATTCCAATGTTCTCAAACCCATCCAACAGCCACTCCGCCTACCAGACAGGAATCGTGAAGCATCTCATTTCCATCTCTCTCTGCGCACTAGCGACCAGTACCGCCCACGCATCTGACTTCGACCTGCGAGTCAGTTCCGGCGGTGCAAACGTCATCTGGGTACAGACCGGACAGAGCGTAACCTACGAAGTCAGGGGTGAGCTGACCGACAACCTGAACCAGGGTCTGGCTTTCTTCGCCTTTGACCTTGAATTTGATGGCGGAGATCTGCCCCAAGCCCAGGCGCCCGTATCAGCCAACATGCTGAACTTTGCCACGCCCCTTGGCTTGAATAACCCGGCAGGCTTTGGCGGCACCGTGAACAACGGAGACCTGATCCAGATCGGCGGAGCCCAAAACACGATCAACCAGTCCTTCGCCGCGGCCCCCACCGGCCTGGTGATGACTGGCATCGCTGCCCAGGGTGCCCCCGAGCTGCTGGCCGTTGGCACCTTGACAACGCCCTTGACAAGCGGAACCTACTTTCTCTCACCCAACAACCTGCATGCCAATGTGATCGATGCAAGCGCAACAGGGACCCCCTTCTGGACCGTGTCCGGAGCGGGCGCTGGCACCATTCAGGGTCTTGTGTTGCATGTTTCCGACTGCGCGCCCGCAAGTAGCTACTGCACGGGCAAGACCAACAGCACGGGCTGCATCGCGACCTTGAGCGCCACCGGCGCAGCAACCCTGACAGGGCCCAACAACTTCGTGATCCACGCCAGCGATGTGGTCAACAAGCGCTTTGGTCTGATGTTCTGGGGAACCGGAACCAGCAACCTACCTTGGCTGGGCGGCACTCTCTGCGTGGCACCTCCCCTGCATCGTCTTGGCGTGCACTTCAGCGGTGGATTTGGCCCCGCCGGAACCAACTGCAATGGCCAATTCCAGCAACTCTTCTCCCAGACCCTGATGAACAACCAAGGCCTGCTGGCGGGCGACGTAATCTCAATCCAGTGCTGGTACCGCGACCCGGGACACTCGGACGGAACCGGAGTAGCCATGACTGATGCCCTCAGCTTTACGATTTGCCCCTAACAACATCGATACAACCCTCACCGCGCAGCGGGAGAGGATAATGCCCCGATACCGAATCAAAAGGCCCCCTAGCTGCCCGAAAGTGCCCCGCTTCTGATCCTACCCAAGGATAAGGCTGGCGCTGGCGGGTCCCAGGGGTTCTATTAGTGTCTTATTGGATGATCAGGAACCAACCTTCCTGATCTCCTAGGATACCCGCCATATACAACGAATCACGTCACCTGGAAGAAACCCCGACCAGGCCCCCCACGACAACACAACAAACACGACGACCATGCTCCAAGCGACCCGCACCCTTTTGATCGCTGCCGCTCTTACCGGCGCCGCCCAAGCCCAGAACAACATCAACTGGGTTGAATTTCACCAGGACGACAGCCTGCTCTCGGGCTCCGGCAGCACTCTGCTCAATGACTCCCAGGAAAAAGACTACGCTTGGGGTGATCTGGACGGGGACGGCTGGATTGACATGGTGATCGTGCGCAAGCAGCCCTACACCACCAGTGGGCCCTACCCCAATGTGCTCTTGATGAACGAAGGCGGAGTGCTGACCGACCGTACGGCCCAATACGCCGCCAGTTCAGATGTTGCGGGGGACAATGGCTTCCTGACCCCCACCAACGACCGCGATGTGGTCATCGTGGATGTGGACCTCGATGGCTGGGATGACGTGGTCACAAGTGCCGCCATCGGCACCAGTTCCCCCAAGCACATCTCCCACCCGCGGGTCTATATCAACCGCGGCAACGATGGCGCCGGCAACTGGCTGGGCCTGCGTTTCGAAAACGCACGCATCCCGGACTTCGGCACCTTCCCAAATTTCTGCGGTGTAGGGTTTGGGGATCTGACCGGTGACGGCTACCCGGACCTCTACTTCGTTCACTACCAGCAGGCTGCGGATGTGGACCTCGACGACCGCCTATTGATCAATGACGGCAACGGATTCTTCAGCGATGAGTCTTCCTCTCGCATGACGAATACGATGCTCGATTCCAGTTTTGGTGTATCGGCGGTCATCGCCGACATGAATGGCGACGGCGTACTGGATGTTCTCAAGGACACGGCTCTCGGTTCCACCGGAGCTACAGGCCCCAAACTGCTGATCTCCTACAACGACCCCGGCAACGAAGGGTTCTTCACCCTCTATGACGAGCCCTATTTTGGTGCGCCCTATCACGCAAATGTTGGCGATCTGAACAACGACGGCAAGCTCGACATCGTACTTTCCGATGACGGTGCGGACCGCTACATGCTGAACCAGGGCAACGACCAATTTGGGCGAGCGACCTGGAGTTCAGCCTTGTCCTTCAACCTCGATGACGGATTCGGATCCAACAACCTCATGGCCGACCTGGACATGGATGGCTGGAACGACATTCTGATCTGCGATGTGGACGTGGACATCCCCAGTTGCGGCCGTCGCCTTCACATCTACCACAACCGCGGCGGCGCTGTGGGAGGGACAGTCAGCATGCACGAGGAGTCTGGCTCAGGCTTCACTGGCATACGCGGACTGACCAGCTCACAGATGTCCGGCACCCACGATGTGGCCGTTTTCGACATCGACCGGGACGGTGACAATGACCTGGTAATCGGCCGCTGCAACGGCACCGACCTATGGATCAACGACACCTTCACCGGTGGCCCGGGCCCCATAGGCACAAACTACTGCACGGCAGTGAACAACTCAGTCGGCCTTGCGGGTCTTGCTTCTGGCTTCGGCTCTCTGATCGCTTCGGACAATGATGTGAGCTTGACAGCCTCCAACCTGCCCAACAGCCAGTTCGGCTATTTTGTCTGCTCAGCAACCCAGGGTCTGATTATCAACCCAGGCGGTTCAAGCGGCAACCTTTGCCTGTCCGGCTCCATGGGGCGCTTCATCAATCAGGTGAAGAATTCCGGGTCTACGGGCGCCTTCTCCATCACGGTGGACACCAACGGTCTCCCGGCCCCTCTGAACACGGCTGTCCTTCCAGGCAGCACCTGGAACTTCGTTGCCTGGTATCGAGATGTGGTGTTGGGAACGACGACAAGCAACTTCACCAACGGACTTTCGATCACCTTCATGTAGAGTCCCGACCCGCAAGGGTTTCAATCAGGCGGGTCGACCCTTTTGCAGGGTCGGCCCGCTGATTTTTTTGAAGAGCATGGCGAGCCCCTTTTGGTATAGCTAGGCCGTGGAGCCAAGTAAGCAAGCCCTTCCCTTTGGACACAGCGCAGGCCTCTTGGGCTTGGGCATCCTGGCAGTCTCAACTGGGGCGCTGCTTGTTCGCCTGGCGGACTGTCCGCCTCTGACCAAGGCGGCCTGGCGCACAGGTCTCGCGGCCCTGATCCTGGTGCCATTTGCCTGGCGCGAGACCAGCTCAAGGATTCAGACTCCTCTACCCTGGAAACCCTGCCTGCTTGCGGGAGCCCTGATGGCTCTGCACTTCGCAGCGTGGATCACCTCCCTGGAAACCCTCTCAGTGGCCAGCAGCGTCTTGCTGGTCAACACCACGCCCCTTTTCGTACTGCTTCTAAGTCCTGCAATCAGCGGAGAAGCCAGAAACCCAAGAATGCTGCTGGGAATCCTGCTGGGATTTGGGGGAGCCGCTCTGCTGCCCATCTCAACAGGTCTTGGAGGTGGCAGTCCTCTGGGTGCCATTCTGGCGATTTTGGGAGCCGTGGCCTGGGCGGGCTACGCCCTGGTGGGCAAGCGACTGGCAACACGCCTCCCCCTGTTGAAGTATCTGGCCCTAACTTATGGCGCAGCCACGATTGTCCTGATCCTGCTGGCTGTAGCCAACGGCGACTCACTGCTCCCTCCCGATCAGGGGACCCTGCTTGCTCTGATCGCCCTGGCCCTCATACCCCAGCTGGTGGGGCACTCCCTCTTGAATCATTCAATCCGGCGTCTCCCCACGGGAGTGGTGTCCCTGGCAGTCCTCTTGGAGCCAGTATTCGCAACTCTGCTCGCGGCCATCTTCCTAAGTGAGTTGCCCCCAACCGCGGTCTACTGGGCGGCGCCGTTGATCTTGGGCGGGATTGCCATCAGCACGCAGCAAGAGCGCTCGTTACCCTGAGCCCATGGAAAGTGTGTACATAGCCATGTGGTCGGGACCACGCAACATCTCAACGGCCTTGATGCGCTCCTTTGACAGCCGCTCTGATGCGGTGGTTGTGGATGAACCCTTCTATGGACACTATCTGCGTGAGAGCGGCAAGGCTCATCCCATGGCGCGGGAAATCACGGCTTCCATGGACTGCGACCAGGACAGCATATGCAGGCGTCTGCGGGAGACACTGCCCCAAGGCAAAAGCCTGAGCTATCAAAAACACATGGCCCATCACCTCCTGCCCAGCATGGATCGAGCCTGGATGCAGGGCATGCGCCATGCTTTCTTGATCCGCGAACCGCGCGCCATGCTGGCTTCTTTGAATGCCAAGCTGGACGGAGTACAACTGGAAGACACGGGCCTGCCTCAGCAGGTTCAGCTTTTCGAGGAACTACGACAAGGCACCGACGCGGTCCCCCCTGTGGTGGACTCCAGCGACCTGCTTGCCGATCCGGGGCCCATGCTTCTGAGCCTCTGCCGCGGCTTGCTGATTCCGTTTTCTGACCAGATGCTGACCTGGGAACCGGGGGCCCGCAGTACCGATGGCATCTGGGGCTGTCATTGGTATGGCAACACCAACCGCTCCACGGGATTCTCGCCTGCCCAACGCCAGGCCCCGGTTTCCCTGCCAACGGAACTAGAATCACTTGCTGGGAAATGCCAGGACCTCTACAGCCACCTCGCTGAACATCGCCTGCGACCCAGTTGAGGCCAAACAAGACAGCCAGCAACACAATCATGAAACAGTCATTCAATCCCCTCAACCAAGACCTGATCGTCAACATCGGCGGCGAACTCCTGCCACGATCCGACGCCAAGATCAGCGTCTTTGATTCTCTCGTCCAAGGCGGCGATGGCTGCTGGGAAGGTCTACGCCTGTATCAGGGACGCATCTTCAAGCTCACGGAACATCTGGAGCGCTTGCGGCACTCGGCCCTGGCAATGGGTTTTGAGTCTATCCCTCAGGCTGCAGAGATCAGACATGAGATCCAACGCACACTGGAAGCCAACCGGATGACCGATGGGGTGCACATTCGGTTGACCCTCTCCCGCGGGGAGAAGATCACATCAGGCATGGACCCCAGGCTCAATCAGGCAGGCCCACTCTTGATCGTGCTGGCAGAGCACAAGAGTCCGGTCTACTCCAAGACCGGCCTGACACTGATGACCTCTTCCCTGCGTCGCTTCCCACCTGATTGCCTCGATCCAAAAATTCACCACAACAACCTGCTCCAGTCGATTCTGGCCAAAATGGAAGCCAATGCCGCAGGGGCCGATGATGCGATCCTGCTGGACATGTCCGGTTTTGTTGCCGAGACCAACGCCACAAACCTCTTTCTGGTGGCAAATGGCGAAGTGAACACACCACGCACGGTGGCCTGCCCCGAAGGGGTTACCCGGGCCACGGTGCTTGAACTATGCCGCGCAGCCCAAATACCCTGCCAGGAGCGGGACATCTCCCTGGCAGAATTTCACCGGGCAGACGAAGTCTTCTGCACGGGCACCATGGGCGAGATCGCAGCGGTGGTCACCATCGATGGACGCACCATCTGCCAGGGCGAGGTCGGCCAGCTGACGAGACAGGTGGCCGAACTCTATGCCCAGGTCACGAGTCAGCAGGGCGAGAAAATCCTCAGCTGAGCACTTCACCCATCAACCCGGTCAGCAATTCGCTGAAGCGCGCGGGATCCGTGGGTACGCCCCCTTCCCGAATCAGTGCCTGGCCAAGCAGCAACTCCCCGGCATCATGCACGCGCGGGCTCGCAGCGTCTGCAACATGCAGTTTCTCCAGGGCACGCACAAGCGCGTGGTCCGGGTTGATCTCAAGCACCCGCTGGCTGGGTGGCAACTCATGCCCGGCACGGCGCAACATTCGCTCCATATGGCCGGAGTAGGCGCCTTCATCCCCTACCAACACGGCAGGAGAATCCTTCAGCCGTGAACTGAAACGCACCTTCGAGACCTGGTCACCGATTGCACTGCGCAGGGCTTCCAGAAAGTCCTTCTTGTCCTCGTCTCTGGCTTCCCGTTCCTTACGCGTATCCTCGTCGTCGAGGTCCGCATCTCCACGATCGATTGCTTTGAGAGGCGTCTCCTCAAAGGTCGTCAAACGCTGCAACATCCACTCGTCAACGGGATCGGTAAGCAGAACCACTTCGCGGCCGGCAGCTGTTTGAGCCTCAAGGTGCGCGGAAGCCAGGGCGGTCTTGCGGTCGGGGGCCGCCAGCACTCCAATTGAGTCCGCATCGTCTGCCAGATCAGCCTTGACCTCTCCCAGAGTACGCCAGCCCTCATCCTTGCTGGTGTGAAACAGACACAACTTGGAGATACGGTTGTTGTCGTCGTCCCCGACCCAGATGCCCTCCTTGAGAACGGTGCCAAAAGCCTCCCAGAACTGCTCATAGCGCTTGCGGTCTTCCCGCAACAAGTTGGCCAGGGTGTCAAGCAGCTTGCGCACCAGATGACGTTGAATCTGACGCACTCGGCCGTCGGTCTGAATCGTCTCACGGCTCACGTTGAGAGGCAGGTCGCTGGATTCCACGACTCCCA
Source organism: Planctomycetota bacterium (assembly GCA_014238415.1). Classification (GTDB taxonomy): domain Bacteria; phylum Planctomycetota; class UBA1135; order UBA1135. Next base: position 289,520 of record JABABA010000001.1, read on the forward strand.
CCACAAACCGCAGCCAGGAGGGCAGTAACTCTTCACACTCCTCCTGGATGCGTACCCGACGCACATAGAGGGAGATGCGCGCCTTGGCCCGGGCTGGATCCGAGAGGTCAAATGGCGCCTGCTCGGGGATGAAAACCAGAGCGCTGTATTCAAGCGTCCCCTCGGTCTTCAGGTGAAGGGTTTCCAGAGGCTTGCCCCAGCCAGCCAGATGCTCGTAGAACTGTTCATATTCCGCGCTGGTGATCTCTTCTTTGGAACGAGTCCAAAGGGGCTGCCGGGAGTTGAGAGTATCAAGAACCAGCTCGGGTTCACCGGGTTCCTCGCCCTCTTCTGGCGCTGGAGCAGGCTTCTCCACCTCCAGCTGAATCGGGTACTCCACAAAATCGGACCAGCGGCGTACCAGCTCCCGCAACACCCAGGGCTGCAAGAAGCGACGAGGATCATCCATTTCATCGGCAGCCTTCTCATCCGCACTTTCCTCAGCCCCAGCATCGGCCTCTTTCAAATGGAGGGCGACCACGGTTCCCCGCGGCAGATCCTCGACCTCTTCCAAGGTGTACTCACCGCCGCCGGAACTTACCCAACGCCAACCGGTTTCATCCTCGGCGCTGCGAGTCTCCACGACCACCTCATCAGCCACCATGAAAACGCTATAGAAGCCCACGCCAAACCGTCCGATCAATTCGGGTAAGTCATCAGAGCCATGCTCTTTCATGGCGTCCAGGAACCTTCGCGTACCAGAACTGGCAATCGTGCCCAGGTTCTTGACCAGCTCGTCCCTTGTCATGCCGATGCCGTTGTCGCAAACGCGCAACACCCCTTGACTCTCATCGGGATCCAGGAAAATTCCCAGTTCCCCTCCATCCCCCATCAGATCCCCATTCGTCAGGGCTGCGTGGCGCAGACGGTCCAGGGCATCGCTGGCATTGGATATAAGCTCCCTCAGAAAGACATCCTTGTGGGAGTAGAGAGAGTGGATCACGAGGTCGAGGACTTCCTTGACTTCGGCTTCAAATTGGTGCGTCTGGGCGGTTTTGGTCATGTCTGAATCGGGTGAAGGGGCCCCTGTGGGCACCTCTCAAGTCGAGAATCGGCCGACCATTCTGACGCCAAGATCCCAGGGCGCAAGGGGTTCTGCCCCAAGCCTTCAAAAGGAGGCTATGATTGAGATGGGACTCCCCCGCCTGGGTGTCCCAAACCGCATGAGAGTCCAATCCGAGCGCCTCAAATCAATACCTAGCCTGATCCTGGTGGCTGGACTGGGTGCCCTTTGCCTGCCCGAAAGGGGGCAGACCTACACCCTGTCAGGGGATGTGCTGGACCTGACCCAGCGCCACTACCGGATCATGAACGGTTTCCTGGATCCCGAAGCCAATGACAATCTTGTGCCTGATCCTGATTTTCCCGGCTCCCTGGGCGCTGAGCTTGCGATTCGCAAGGCCGTGGCTGAGTGGGGTTCTGGCCCCCATGGCACCGGCGGCAGTGACCCCACCCAAGACCAGATCGGTTCGGGGGGCGCGAACTTCGACGCTTTCTATTCTGGTCGGGCCGGCGTTCCCGGGGGCACCAACGGCAACATATTCTCGGTGATCAATGTGCTCAGTTCGATCTTGGCCTTCACAGAGATTCCCTCATCCGATGGGTGGCGTATCCGTTTCTTCGAGGACCCCAAGGACTGGAATGATGGCCCGGACGGAATCCTTTCCGGGGTTGACCCGATGGACATCCAGGGCATCGCGTGTCATGAATACGGGCATGCCCTTGGCTTGCAGCACAGCGCTGAAGTTGAAGCCACCATGCACGCCAATGTACCCGGCGATCTCGCCATCAGCCACCGCTCATTGCACGCGGATGACGTGCTTGGCGTGCAGGCGATCTACGGCCAGAAGAGCACGACCAAGCCAACCATCACGGGTGTCACCTGGCAGGGCAGTCTCGTCACCCTGGAAGGCGCCGGTTTTCATCCCACAGCCAACGAGATCTGGTTCACCCAGGCTCAAGCTCCTGCCCATCGACATATATTGCGCAAGGGCGGCATCCCCTCCAGTCTGCAGGGCACGCGCATCACCCTCTTGCCCCCCGGCAACGCGGGCGCCGGTGATGTGGTGGTTCGCCTGCCTGGGCTTTCAGCCCAGGATCTCTCCAACGCTTTTCCCTATGACCCGGGAGTCGACTTCGGCTGGACGCCACCCGAACACTATGGTGTGGGAGGAACAACCAGCGCGGGTGTCTTCCAACTGCAATGGCAAAGTCTGCCCGCCGCCTCCGCAGGGACCTTCCGCGTTTCCTTTGACGGAGTAGCACCCGGAGCAGCGGTTATCCTCTTCCGCGGGGACGCCCCCGCCAGCTTGAATTCGCCACTGGGCAATCTGCTGGTTGCCGGTCCCTTGGAACGCGCCCTCTGGACAGTCAGCGACAGCAACGGCGAAGGCCTCATGCAGGTGCCGATCGCTAGCGCGGGTCCTGGACTTCTGCAGTACTATCAGGCCTGGGTCCTGGACCCGGCCGTGAGCGCGGGCGCCGCCCTCAGCAACGGCCTGGTGGTCGAGATCCAGCCCTAGAAACCGAACAGACGGCTGCAAGCCAGGGAGCGTCCGACCTGGCACCAGGCAGTCACTTGTCCTGAAGCACGCGCTGACTGAGCGTCAGCCGTCCGCGCATGGCCATCTCCTGATTGAAACGGGCACCAGTTTCCAGGATTTCGGTCAGATTCATGGATACCGTCTCGGTGCAGTTCAGCTCAAGGGAGAGAGGCCGTCCTGTCTTGGGGTCCGCAAGCAACTTGCCGCGTCCACTGAGGCCCAGGGAGAGAGAAGCGCGCTCAAATTTCGAGCCCTGCTCCCGCTCCCGAGGCAGTAGCGTCTGGTTGAGACGCTCGGTTACATCCGAAATCCATTGAGCATGGAGACTCAAGGCGAAAGCCAGGTGAACTGCTCCCTCCGCGTCGGTTTGCTGCCCAAGAGGTCGCACAGTGAGTTCACCCGTACTCCGTCCCCCAAAGGCCATCTCCAAACCACCACCAACGCCATTGACCAGGGTCCGAGAAAGACGCCGTCCAATCCGCTCGGTGCCAGGGGAGAAGCCCAGGCTTCCACCGGGGGCGATCAAGCCCTGCAGGTCTGCGGCCGGAATCTTCCAGGCACCGTTACTTTCGACCTCACGGGGGGCAATCCAGGTCAGCCACGGATCCGCACTCATACTGAGCAGCAGGTCCTCCGCCTCCTCTCGGGCATCATAATAGCGTCCGTAGTCTTGCTCCTCTGGTACCCAGGTCATTTGCACGCTGGCTCCCACCAATGGAGACTTGGCCGTGGCACGGACAACATTTTCAGAATCGGGGGGTGCCAGCGAGCCCCGGCTTTCAAGAGCAATGAACCTACGCTGCAGGGTCAAGGGCACCAATCCCTCTGCGGGCCCGGCGAGATCATCGAAGACGAAGCGCTGCTCAGAGGTGAAACGGGCCCCGCCGGGCAGGTCAACCGGTTCGCCCTCGTCCAATTTCTGACGAAACCCCTCCAGAGACAGATCATGCTGGGCCACATAGACCCGGCGTGTCAGGACCCCTTTCTGGGGAACAAGATTCAGGGAGACTTCCCCCTGAGGCACGCCAAAAGCAGTCAAGAGCAGCGGCCAGGCCATGAGAAGTTTGATTCGCATCAGAGCACCTTCTTCCCTTTTTCATAGAGACCACACCTGTTCTCATCCCGGTTCCCCTGTCGGTCCCAGACAACCCAACGTCCCTCACGCAAGCCATCTTTGAGCACACCCTGCCCGCGTCGCGCACCATCAGGCCAGAACTCCTCGTAATCCCCAGCCTGCACCCCGTTGACCATGGGACCACGCGCCGCAGGCTTGCCGTTCGGGTGAAAACTAGTCCATTCCCCGTGCTGGATCCCGTTGACATAGGGTCCGCTGGCCAAAAGATTGCCCGTCTCGGCAAAGAGCTTCCAAGGGCCACCCTCCTTCCCATTCAAGTAGCTGCCCCTGCGCTGGAGGCTGCCGGTCTCATGCCAGTTGCTCCATTCGCCCATGCGACGGCCCTCTCCATAGGCCCCCTCTTCCGACTTGTTGCCGTTGGTGTGATAGGCCACATAAGCTCCGTGAGCCACGCCTGCCCGAAAGGTGTGGCGTACCATGAGCTGCCCATCCTTGTTCCAACGCAAGAACACCCCAACCCGCTGACCATTCAACCAACTGCCTTCCACCTGCTTCTTGCCGCTTGAGTGATAGACAACCCAGGATCCATTGCGCTTACCTTCCAGGAACTCACCTTCTGAACGCGGCTTGCCGTTAGGGCGCCAAAAGGTCCAAGTGCCCACGCGTTGATAATCTTTGAAGTTCCCTTCGTAAGCCTTTTGGCCATTCTCATGCCAGCCCTTCCAAAGCCCAATGCGGCGCCCATGGACGATGCGTCCTTCACGGGCCTTCTGCCCTGAAGGGTGCAAGACGGTGATCACCTCACCTTCAGCTGGGGTGGGCTGCTGGTGAAGGACCGGAGCCGGGGCCCAAGACAGAATCAGGGGCAAGATCAGGGAGGGAAAGTGCATAGTTGGGGCAGACAGTTAGCCTACGGGGGAACGGACCTGAGGTTGGCATTCGACTGCAGGAGGGCTCTCGCTGGGCCCATTCTGCCGAGAAACTCTGGCATCTGGCAGCCTTGCCCCAAAAGAAAACAGGCCCTGCGGTATCCGTCTGGATTCAGCAGGGCCTGTTGGAAGAGCCTGACGAACCTCTCTCGGGCCAGGCCCGAATCGGGGTCTCCCCTTCCGACTACAAATGGATGTACACGGCTCGTCAAGCCAGCCCTAGGACGGGGGTCCGGCTGCCTAAGTTCCCTGCGGCGTGCGAGAATCTCCCACCGGGAGGCCTACGATGAGCATCTTGTCCCCAATCCACCAGGGCAGGCGCACAGGAACCACTCCCAGCACCTCAAACCCCCCCTGGCGCACCTCATCCAATGCCTGGGCCCGCCCAGGCCAGATTCTGGGGCCTGCTTTTCCCCCCAGGCGGGCCAAGACCCGCCTCAGGCGCCGCCCCAAACCGCGTGGGGTCTGGCCGTGGCGATAGTCCACAATCAGCCCACCACGGGTCACCCGGGCTGCCTCAGTCAGAAATGCCACCCGAGCCTCGCGCGACTTCACCAGATGCAGGAACCGGATGCAAACCAGGACGTCCACGGTTCCGTTCCCCAGGGGCATGTGAGCCAGATCCCCGGCCACCAGAGGCATGCTCCAGCCCTTGGCCTGGGCCTCGCGCAACATGGGGTGAGAACCGTCCAAACCAAAAACCAGTGAGCCGGGAGCAGCCTCCCTCTCCCAAACCCCTCCCATTCGCCCGGTTCCCGAGGGAGCATCCAAGATGCACTGGGGGGAGCGACCAAGAGCAGCGCACACCAACTTGAGGGCCCGCCCGAGGGCCCTTTGCTTGCGCAGATCCCGGCGTACACCGCGCGGGGCAGCCCAGCGCCGGTCATAGGAGCGTGCGTTCTCTGGGTCCAGATAGACGTCCAGACGCCCCTCCTGCCTGGAGTCAGCCATCAGAACAATTCCCCCGGAGGTCTGCTTGCAGGCCCTTCAGGGTCAACCCCCCTAGCGGCGAGCAACTTGCCCAAAGCGTCTGCCGTGGCAGGTCCATGGCCGGCAAAGTGGTTGTTTGCGAAGACATAGGTCTCCCTGACCCGGGCACACATGGGCACCAGCCAATCTGCCCAGCGCTCCAACCTCTGCTGACGATCCACCACCGGGGCATCAAAGGTTGAGGTCAAGGCATTGGTCAACTTGCGGTCTCCTATAAGACGCACATAAATGCGATCACTTGTCAATAGATCCATATCCGAGGGAAGGGAATCAGGATGGGGCATGTAGGGCAGATCCGCCAGAACCAAAGTCACTCCTGCCTGGCGCAGAACCTCCAACAGGGGTTCGCAGATCCATTGACGATTGCGCACCTCCACCCCAAAGGCCCGGTCGGTGGGCAACTGGGCGAGAAATGGCTCCAAGCGCTCGAGAAACCGATCCAATCCGGCAAAAGCGCTCTTATTGAAGTAGGGGAACTGAAGAATCAGGGGACCCGCGCGCTCCCCTAGTGTCTCCATGGCCGCCAGGAAGGCCCGGCAATCGGAAGCCGCATGTTGCGGATGCAGCACCTTCTCCCCATCAGGTTTGGGCCCCCGACCAGCGTGCACGATCGAGCGCGGAAACTTGGCACAAAGACGAAAACCAGGGGGGCTCCGGCGTTCCCATCCCAACACCATGCGTTCGGAGGGCACGCGGTAGTAGGTCACATCCGCCTCCACCGCAGGAAAGCGTGTGGCGTAATGCCCCAGGAACTTTTCTGCAGGCAGACCATTGGGATAGAAGCTCCCCAGCCACCCCTTCTCGGACCAACTCGAAGTGCCCAGTCTCACTACTCCCATGACGCAATCCCCGCAGCTGTCCCGTCGGGTCTCAGATCGAGAGCAAAAAGGGGCCTCTTTGCAATTCCAGCAAGGATGGCCCAATGATACGCAGGATGGCCTCTAAAGCCCCTCAGGCGGCCCATACCACAGGTTTCAGATTGCATACCTCCAGTCTAAGAAGCACCCCAGGGCTCACCTCAGCGGGTTTTCTTGAGTTCTACGCAAGAACTGCCCCCTGGAGTCTCGAAGTGAAGGGTGTCCCCCATTGGGAAACCATACCACTATGAATCATACCATTCTTGTTATTCACGACGACCCCGCAGCCCTGGCGCGCATTAGTGCACGCCTTGAGCGAGGTGGTCACGATGTTCGCAGTGCGCGCAGCGCCGCAGAAGCCCGCCGAGTCATCCTTGAGGATGATCCTGGCGTTATCCTGACACCAGTCCTGCTTTCCGACCTGCCCGCAGAACGCCCCGCTGAACACTTCCGCTCCCTGCGGAAGGACATTGGCGTGGTCCTGCTGGCCCAGGGCGCTGAGGTGGACGAAGCCGCCTCGATGCTCGATCGCAGCGCGGACGACTTTGTCATCTGCCCCATGGAAGAGGCCAGGCTGGTTTCTGCCGTGGACCACGTCCTGGAGCGCCAGGAGTTGCAGGCACGGATCGATGGGAACCAGACCGTGGCCCCCGTCAACGGCCCGAGCCCGACCTTCATACAGCCCGGAGAGATCCGTCATTTCGCCCACTATGAGCGCGAAATCCTGCTGCATGCCCTCTACACCACGGGCTGGAACGTCAAAGAAACCGCCACGCGCCTGAAAATCGGCCGGGCAACACTCTATCGCAAGATCGAGCGCTACGACCTGCGGACCCAGCGTAACCGCCAGGCTGGCTGAGCCCCTTTCGCTCGCAAAAGCCTTCCCAATGGAAACGGGGGCACCCCATGGGGTGCCCCCGTTTCTCGTACCGGGACTGCTCACGCAGTAGACTGACCGCCCAGGGGCCCCCTGGCGGCCCAGACGGAACCAACACCCCTCCGGGGGCGCCGTATGCCCAAGACGATTCCATGAACATCCCCAGCCTCCTCTTCACATTGAGCCTCGGCCTGTCGGCGGTCGCTCCAACGATAGCCTCCCAGGCCGACAACCCTTTCCTCCCCCTCAAGAGTCAAGACGCGTTCGTGCGCGCCGAGGCGGAGGGCCTGCCAGTCCTGATCTGGTTCAGCGATCCCGAACTGCCCGCGTGCCGCCGAATGCAGCGCATCTTCCGCGAGGAGCACCTGTTCAATTGGATCAAGAAAAACACGGTCTGCATCCAGGTGCACCCATTGGAGGAAGCCAAGCTGGCTGCCCGCTACGGCGCACAGGCTCCTCCTTGCACCCTGCTGATTGACAGCAACCGAACAATGATCGAACGCCTCGATGGGGCTGTGAATGCTGACAAGTTCCTGAGCACCTTTGAACTTGCCCTGACAGGCCTGCGTGCCGCAGCCCTGCCTGAGGGAGAAACCGCCAATGACCCCTATGCCTGGCTGGCCTGGGCCAATCATCTCTTCACCCTGGGGAACAAGCCGGAAGAGTGCTTGGAAGCCTATATGTGGGTCCTCGACAATGCGGACAAGACCCACCCAGGTCTGCGCGCCCGCAGCCTCGAGTTCCTTCTCAAGCGCGTCGCATTCCTCAAGCTAGGTACGGACCTTGCAACTCCGCGCCTGCTGCAACGCAGGGCAGACCTGCAGCGGAGTATCCTCGCGGGAGAAGCAACGCCAAACGATGTTTTCGAGCTCACCCGCTTCAACTTCTGGCTGCGTCAAGAGATTGCCACCACGCAGTTCTTCGCTCAACTCTCAAATGACTCCCCTGCCCACCGCGCCGTACGACAGATCCTGATCCTGCTCGACTTGGAGCAGATTGTAGCCTGGCGGCACTATGCTGCCGTGCGCGAATTGGTCCCCCAACCAAAGGAAGAGATCCTCAAGCGCCTGAAAGCTCTGAAGGACAGCCAGGAGGACCTGGAAGCCTCGCCGCCGCTCCTGACCTACGGCCTGACAGACACTCGCAGCCGCGTTGTGGCCGATGCTGCCCACCACTATGAGGTGCTGCTCGCGAGCGGACTGGGTGCACAAGCCAGCCAGCTCCTGGAAGCGGTCTCCAGCCGAATCAATACGGGTCGCGTCTATGTGGCCTTCATGACCAAAAGCAATCGTCTTGAACTCTACGCCCTCTCCACCAGCACAGGTGAAGCCGGCCTGGAAGTACTGGGCCCCAAGGGACAGGGGATGGTGCGCACAGCCCTGATGAGAACCGAAAATCTCGCCAAGGGGCCCGCCCCGCCACCCGAGAAATCCGACCAAGACGACGGTCGCTGATCGGCTGATTGATAAACAAACGCACCAGCAGCAGCGGCACCCAGCTGCTGCCTCTAGAGAACACCTGGAGCAGACCTTTTTGCTGGAGCGTCATCCCCAGGCCTTGTTGAATGGGGACCCGAGCCATCCATGAAGAGCCCCAAGGAGGACAAGCAGACCGTCCAGGGATTCTCGCGCAAATTCGCGGGAATCTTGGCTGCTGGCTTGATCCTGCGTTTCTTGCTCTTGGGCCTGGCCCTGCCAGTGGAGCTCCAGTCGGACGAAGCGAACTATGTGTATCTGGCCCTGGGGCTTGAGCGCTTCGGACTCTTCTTCGATTGCTACCGCTTCCTCTGGCCACCCCTCTACCCGGGGTTCCTACGACTCTGCTTCCTCCTGGCAGACGAGCAAGGCCTGCTCCTGGCGCGCAGCCTCCAAGTTCTCAGCACGCTCGCCATCGGCTGGAGCACCATGAGTATTGCGCGGCGCCTGTTCAACGATTCAGTCGCACTGGTAAGCGGCCTGCTTTGGATCGTGCACTTGCCCTTAGCTTCCTTTTCCCACCTGCTCTGGAGCGAGTCCCTGTTCCTTGCCCTCTGGGGGCCCGCCCTTGCCCTGCTGATCGCCGCAAGCCAGGAGCCCAATCATCCGGCCCGAGGGCGCCGACTGCTGGGCTATGCCCTCTTGGCCGGAATCGGTGTACACCTCAAGGAAGCCAGCCTCTATTTGACCCCGCTTCTGCTCCTTCCCCTTGGCTGGACCCTTCGACGACAAGGAACCCATACCCTGAAGATCCTGCGGATCATCAGCCAGCCCCTGCTGCTCCTGGCCCTGATTCTGCTGCCCTGGAGCCTGCGTAATCTGGAAACCTACGGACGGTTCACGGTAGCCTCGACCCTGGGAGAGAACATCTACAACGGCCTCAACTCCAGCCACCGGAACTTTGACCTGATCCCGGTCAACACCGCCCTGCAGCGAAACAATCAGCCAATTCTCCAGGTGCGCGCGTCCCTACGCAGCAGCAACGAGAACCTGAGTCCCTGGCCGCGGGCAGAAGAAGTGCTCAATCTGCCCGAGCGACTGGATGAAAATCGTCGCCGAGGCCTGGCCTTCACCCGCGACCATCCTGGCTGGTTCCTGCGCGGCCGCCTGCAGAAAATCAGCGATCTGGTTGCCCCTGTCAGTTTCCTGACTCGGCACCTGGCCCTGGGGCACTACCCAGCGAGCCTGACGCGCTGGCGGACCATGCTGGTGATCTGGGCCGCGGGGGCTTCAGCATTGACCCTGCTTCTGGGTCTGATTGGTCTGGCCAGCCGTCTGCCCGCGGGTCCGGCGGCTGGGATCTTCGCACTGCAGGGCGCGTACTATCTGGCCACCGGCTCCCTGGTAGCCATGTCTCGCTTCCGCCTGCCACTGGTCCCGTTGCTGCTGATCGGCTGCGCTAGCCTGATCTGCATGGGACTCCGCCCCCTGCCCCGGCACAGACTGATACTGGCAGCTGGCAGCAGCCTGATCCTGGTTGCTCTCTGGATCATTGGTTGGCCCACTACATGGGGCCTGCTCAAAGCCGCCTCCAAAGGCCTGGAGGTAATCGGATGAGAGCCTGGCGCGGACACTTTGTTCTCATGCTGTTGATGGCAGGCCTTGTGGCCCTGCATCTGGCAAGCCACCGCAGCAACGACGAATTACGTACAGAACTGGCGCACCTGCTCCAGCCAGGGGAACAGTCCACTGCCAGCCTACCGACCAGTCGAGACACCCTGGAAGCAATGCACATTCTTCTCAACCGCCCCCAGGGTTTTTCGCGAGCAGAGGGGCAGCAACTCAGCGAAACCCTGCTGGCCGAGGATGATCCCCTCTTGCGCGAGTTTGCCCTGAGCATTGACCTTTGCAGGCTGTCCCGGCACACGGACTTGAACGTCCCCGCTACGCAGGAACAGCATGTGCTGGGGCGCACCCCCCCGCCCATGGATGGGCCTTGGTGGCTTGAATATGTAACCTACCGGCGCAAGGTCGGCGGCAAGCAAGTGGGCGGCCGCAGGCGTCTGGACAACTTGGAGTTACTCTGGTACCGACGAGCCCTTCGAGGCGAGAGCCCACCCCACGCAGAACTCTCAATGCGCCTGCTGAGATCAGCACGTGAAGCTCGCGTTGGCCCCATCCCCCGAGGACAATGAAGCGGCCCCAACGAAAACCCGCATGACCATGCAATACCTCATGACACCCATTTCAGCACAACGGTTACTGGCCCTGCTCCTCCTGTCTCTGATCAGCGCCTGCAGCAATCCGGACCTGCGCCCCAATGTCCTGCTGATAACCCTGGACACCACCCGCCCAGATCATCTGAGCGTCTACGGTGGCAAGGCCAAGGTTCCCGCCATAGAGCGCATTGCGAATGAGGGCGCGCGCTTTGATCGTTGCATCTCCACCGCTGGCATCACTCCGATGTCCCATGCGTCAATTCTTTCGGGCCTCAACAACTACAACCACGGTCTGCGGGTCTTCCACTCAGACAGAGCCGGCTTCCGTTTGGCCGACGAAATCACCACCCTGCCGGAACAACTCAAGGCCAACGGCTACCAGACCGCAGCCACGGTCAGCTCCTACCCGGTCAGTGAGTTCTACCGCTTGAATCAGGGCTTCGACCTGTTCAGCACCGGCGGAGTTACAGCTGGAGACCTGGACCTGAGCCATCAGCAGAAGCACCAGACCAGCTTCGATCAAAGAGGGCTCACCAATACGCAGCGGAGGGGCGACCTGACCGTGGACGAAGCCCTCGACTGGCTGGACGAAGCCGCTGGCAACCCCTGGATGCTGTGGGTGCACATGTTCGATGTGCACGACACCAGCGTGGTGCCGCCGCAAGCCTTCAGCGCCCAACGTGGCATCGAATATCCCACCCCTGGCACACCTATCAGGGGCGACCTCAGCCATCAGTGGCGGGACCGCATGTACGACCCCGAGCTTGAGTGGATGGACCTCCAGATCCAGCGGCTTATCGACCAACTTGAGAAGCAAGGCGAGTGGGAGAACACCATCGTTCTGGTCACTGCCGACCACGGGCAGGGTCTGATCGATGGACTCAAACGCCACGGTTGGGCCAAGCATCGCCTACTTTACGACTGGTCGATTCATGTGCCCCTGCTCATAAAGGCCCCTGGCATGGCAGCGGGTCAACGAATTGAGCCCCAAGTACGCACAATCGACCTGGTGCCCACCATCCTGGAACTCCTTGATCTCGGCAGTAGCACCAAACTCGATGGCAGCAGCCTGCTACCCCTTTGGAGAGGGGAAAGCGAGCCGCAGCGCCGTATCGCCTATGCCGATGCCTTGAACCTGTTAGATGACCACAGCCCAAAAGAGAAAAACCTGCCGCCACATCAGTTCGACAACCTCTTCGCCGCAAGCGACGGGCCCTGGAAGTACGTCTGGCACCAGACCAAGCCGGAGCACTCCGAACTCTACCATCTGGCCCAGGATCCGCTTGAATCCGAGAACCTCTATCGGCCAGACCACCCCGAAGCCCAGCGACTGCACGCCTGGCTCATGGAGCGCAAGCCCGATAGGGTCCAGGCCATGGACGATTCGGTAGATGGTCCCGACGCCTCCGCCCTTCGAGCCATGGGGTACGGTGGCGACGAGGATGCTGAAGACAATTCAATCCAAGACCATGAGGACCCGAACAAGCTCGACCAAGACAATCCCAACGAAGACCCGCCGCCGGGGAAGCAGCACCAGGAGTCCGGCAGCTGAAATGGGCAATTCACGCGCCTTCATGGGCCTTGGGTCTTGCTTGATCCTCCTGGGATTCTTGCTGAGTGCCTGCACTCCCGAGCCGCCCGACCCCCAACCCAACCAACAGGGTCAGGCATCCACCGCGGCGACCCATGGACTCGGTCACGCCGGTCGGGGCCTGGTGATCGTCAATCCAGAACGCTCGGATCGACCCTACTACCACCGCCTGGGTCCGATCAGCTACGGACAACGGCGAGAGCACACTTTCACGTTCAAGAACAAGGACTCAGAAGCGATCACCATTCAGGCAATCCAACCTGCTTGCGCCTGCGTACGCCCCCTCTCCTTCCGCGTGACCGCCCCAGAGGTGGTAGAGGGTGCGCTCTCCAGCTCAGATTCCATCTTGACCATTCCTGCAGGGGCCACGGCCGATCTGACCCTGCGGGTGGACACGGAACTGGTGGCCAGCGGCCAGCAGAACAAGGACAAACTGGTCATCATACGCATGCGCTGCACATCGACAGCCACGCCCTTCTTGATGCTGGAGCTTTCTTTCAAGGTCGACCGCCTGTTTTCTCTGGGACGGGAGTCGCTCGCCCTTGGAGACATTCCGGCCAATGGGGGTGGCGGCAGCGAGGTGAACATCTTGACCGGTATTCCCGGTTCTGCGGCACGAGTGCTTGCAATTCTCTCGACACCAAAGCGGGTGCGCGCGACCCTGGAACCCATTGCTGGCGCAGGCGAGTTGCACTGGCACCTGACAGCCGAGTTGGCACCTCCCCTACAACTCGGGCCTATCGATGGCGAACTCGTGCTGAGCACCACCGACCGAGACGGGCTGGGCGATCAGGGGCGACTTACGATTCCCTTCCACGGAACAGTGGTGCCGGATGTGACCATCAGCCCACACACCTTGAGTTTCTCCGCAGTGCCACAGGGAAGCGAGCAGCAACTGGAAGCAGTGCTGCGGTCCCTTCTACCGGGGCAGCGGCTCAAGGTGCACTCTCCCGTTCTACAGGGGCCAAGCGCCAAACACCTGACCTGTACTCTTGAAGCCCTGGATCCAGACGACCGGGGCCAGAGCCCCTACTGGAACATCATCTTGACCCTGGGGGACACACATCCTCCGGGGCGCATTGATGCGGCCCTTGAAGTACAGACCAACGACCCGAACTATCCTAGCTTCAGCCGGCCACTGACCGGCCTCGTGAGAGCCCGCTAAAAAGAGCTTGCGCCTCAGGAGTCCGCCGGCGCAGCTGGCAGCAGACGCGTGAAACGTTTCTTGCCCACTTGGATCAGGACGGGCTCGTTGGGCTCAGGCATCTCACAGCGCGGGTCCTTTTGCACCTCAGCATTCCAGCGCACACCCCCTTGATCCACGGCCCGGCGCCCTTCGCTGGTGGTCTGGACGAGGCCCACATCCTTGAGCAGATTGGCCAGGGCTCGGGTACTGCCGAAAGCCGGATCCCAGTGAACCTCTGGTATGTCCGCAGGTAGTTGTTTGTCCCGCACTTCCCTATTGAAGGCCTCGGCAGCAGCGGCTGCAGCTTCGGGGCCATGGAAGCACGCAGAAATCTCAGCCGCCAGCCGCGCCTTGGCCACTCGGGGGTGCCCCTCCAACAACTCAGCGATCTGCTCTTCAGGCAAGCGAGTCAATTGAATAAACCAGATCCCCATGGACTCGTCATCCAAGCGCATCAAATCAAAAGTCATTTCGCGTGCGCTGGCGGTCAAACCCACAGCGTTGCCATAGGACTTGCTCATCTTGCGTCCGTCTAGCCCATTCACCAGGGGCGTGGTGACGATCACCTGGGGCCGTTGAGAATCCTGCTCCTGCAAGCGACGACCCACCAACAGATTGAACAATTGATCTGTTCCACCTAGCTCCACATCTGCTCGCACCTCTACCGAGTCCCAGCCCTGCATCAATGGATAAAGGAACTCATTGATGCCCACCGGTTCGCCTGCGCCCAATCGCTCCTGAAAGGTGTCCCGTTCGATCATCTGTGCAACGGTCATGCGCGTGGTCAACTGCAGGATGCCCTCAAAACCCATCCCATCAAACCAGCTCGCGTTGCGTACGATCTCGGTGCGCTCCAAATCCAAGACCAAGGCCGCCTGACTGGTGTAGGTCTCGAGATTGGCAGCAACTTGCTCGCGGGTCAATACGGGCCGCAGCTTGGAACGGCCACTGGGGTCACCTACCATTGCGGTGGCATCCCCCACTATCAGAACGATGCGGTGACCCAAATCCTGCAAGTCGCGCAACTTGAAGAGTGGGATCGCGTGCCCCAGGTGCAAATCAGGTGAGCTGGGGTCCATGCCGAACTTGATGCGCAGGGGCTGATCATCGGCCAGGGCCTGGCCCACGCGCTTCTCCAGTTCGCGCTCATCGATCAATTCCACTGCACCGCGTTGGAAGGCGGCCAGATGGTCCTCCAGGGTCCCCTTGAGTCGTCTGCTGCTAGCCATAGAGTCCCTCTTGTCGCATCACAAGCCCGGCAAGTCCAGCACGGAAGAGGCCCCGGGGTGAGAAGTCTTGTTTTTTTGTTCCACAGCCCACAGGCGCCACTCCCGGGGATCCGACCCGGGACAGACCCCCCGGGTGATCCAGCGCAAGACCGGGGCGATGCGAGCTGTGATTTCCAGATCGGTGGCGCGCTCGATCAAGGCCAGGATTTCCGCCTCCGCAGCACCATATGCAGCGGGATCCAAGCGCACCACGCGCTCGATCAGCCCGTGAATTCCGATGTCAGAGTCGAGCACTGCTGGCACAAGGTCCTTGGGTTGCAGAGCCTGGGTAGGCAGAAAGCCAGCCAGCTCCACATACGGGATGGACTCAACCCCAAACCCGCCGACAGCAAACCGGTCCTCCCCATCGAGCACCTTGGGCGCAATCAACTTGAGACTGACCGCAATCCGCCCGGCTAGGCTCTCACTTGCCATGGTGATGGGCCAATGACCCAAAGAAACTTCAGTCCCTTCGCCACTCTTGGCCCACCACTCGGGCTGGGTGGGCAAAGCGACTCTACGGGTCACGCTGACCATCTCACCACTGGCCTCGATGAAGGACCGGTCCACAGTCAGTTGAACCGCACCAGAAACAAAAGCCAGATCCCGAGACCAGCGATTCTGAATCAACAGCAACAATTCAAGTTCGCGCGCCTCGGAATTCCGTCGGAACTCCAACCGAAAACTACAGGCGCTGACCCTTGAGCGACCCTCAAGTACACGAGCGCATCCCTCCACGAACGCTCTCGTGCCCCTTAGATCCTGCCGGCCCAAGGCCTGATCCCGGCCCAAACGAGAGCGCAGGCGGCGCACCATATTCCAGGCCATGATGTCGAGTTCTTCCGCAAGGGCCGAGCCCAAAGCGTCTAAGTCGCCCTGGTAACGCGGCGGAACTGGACCGGGACCGAAATCCTGCAGGGACAGTTCCTTGTCCTGATTTGCGGCGCAGGCACAAGAGCCAAGACACAGACATACTGTCAGAAAAACCATGACGAGAGCGGCCGCGAACCTCCCGGCAGCACGATCATGAGATTGACCCGTGGGGTGACCGCGCAGGAGATGCTGGGACAGGTGGTTCATGGAGTGTGCCTGAATAGACCTAGCAAGAAAGCGGGGGCCGACTGCGCCCAATGGGCTGTCGTCCCCCTCTGAATCCGCTCTCTCAGGAGAGCCTACATCTACCATGCCCGCTGGTCACGCGCAGAGTCTGTTGACAAGAAGGGCCTCAGGCCTCTTGCTTGCCCTCTTCGGCATCAGGATCGTCGCTGCTGGCTGGCTCACCTGCAGGTGCTTCGGCTTCAGCAGGTGCCTCGGCTTCAGCAGGTGCCTCGGCTTCAGCAGGTGCCTCGGCTTCAGCAGGTGCCTCGGCTTCAGCAGGTGCCTCGG